>CAVUFA010000011.1:0-162227 GCA_963740565.1 uncultured Gemmatimonadaceae bacterium
TGGACCGGCCCCGCCTCGGCGAGATGGTGGGGCAGGTAGTGGAAAAAATAACCGTCATCCGGCCCGCTGTGCCAGCCGTCCGGACAGCGCGCGCGATAGCCTTCGATCAGCTGCGCATGCAGGCCCTGGCGGGTCCTCGGGCGCTCGCCCCTAAATAGTCCGTGGTAGAAGGTCGTGGAGGCGGTAGCGGCGCTCTTCGTCGCGGCGCAGCAGCTGGCGGTCGACCAGGAGTTGGGCAGCATCGTCGGCGTCGAGCGGGTCGGGAAAGCGACTCGACCAGAGCGCCCCCTGAGAGGGTCGCCTCCGGGATCGCCACGTCCTCCGGGAACACCGCGCAGTCGAGGAAGGCGCCGCGCTCTTTGTCCGGCAGCGCCTCGATGTCGTTCTGCGGCGTGGGCCTGGATCTCGGCGGGATCGCGAAGGGATGGACCTCCGACCTCGCAGCCGAAGCAGCGGTGCGCGAAGGGCTGCCCTGGTCGCTCGTGAGCGCCGGCGGCGACCTGCGCATCGTGGGCGAGGCGCCGCCGATCGACGTCCGCATCGAGGACCCGGGAGCGCCGAGCGAGACGGCGGCCACGCTCCGGCTGGACTCGGGCGCGCTCGCGAGCTCGTCCACCCTGCGACGTGCGTGGGGTCCCGACCTGCACCACATCCTCGACCCACGAACGGGGGCCCCGACCGACTCTCCGATCGTGCAGTCGACGGTATGGGCCCCGACGTGCGCGGAAGCCGAGGTACTCGCGACCTGGGCCCTGCTCACGGGCACCGCCGCGATGGACACCCTGCCGTGCGCGCTCGTCTCACGCGACGGGGACCTGATCATGAACTTCGACGCGGAGGCCGCGTGACGACCTGGATCATCTTGCGTGCGGCGGGGGTGGCGGCCTACGTCGCGTTCTTCCTCTCGGTCGCCTGGGGGCTCGTCTCCAGCACATCGCTCATCACGAAGCGGGTCTCGAAACCGACGTCGACGGCGTTCCACGCCACGGTGGCTAGCGCCGGCTTGGCGTTCCTCGCGATCCACATGGCCGGACTGTTCGCCGATCGGTTCGTGCCGTTCGGCCTCTCCGATCTGTTCGTCCCGCTGAAGAGCGCGTACCGGCCCATCTCGGTCGCGTTCGGCATCGTCGCGATGTACGGCATGGTGATCGTGCTGGTGTCGTCGTGGGTCCGAAAGCGCCTGGGAACGGTCTGGTGGCGTCGCCTCCACCTGCTCGCCGTTCCGATGTTCACGCTCACGCTCCTCCACGGACTGTTCGCCGGGAGCGACTCGGCGCGTCCGTTGATGTTCGCGATGTACGCCGTGACCGGTCTCATCACGTTGTTCCTCGTGATCGTGCGCGGGCTCACGGTCGGGTTCCGCCCGACGCGTGAAGTGAAGGAGCGGGTGACCGCCATCCCGACCGTGAAGGGACACGCGCCGGCAGAACGCTAGGCGCCCGCCCCGACGTTCACGCGGCGTCGTGGAGGCGCGCGGTCGGCCCTCGGAGCGCGGGACCTTCGACCCATCGTGATCTCCAGGGATGGTCGGATGCTCGCATCGACACCGGATGTAGGGAGGCCGTGAAGCACACGGAGGAGATGAGCGACATGCACCCGATGGGCTCGGTCGATCACTACACGCCATCGGAGATCGCCGCGCTCGTCGAGACGAAAGGCGTGACGAAGGCGATGGCCCCTGCCGTGACGTTGTTCGTGCTCGGTGTCCTTGCCGGAGCATTCATCGGCCTCGGCGCGGTGCTCGCGACGACGATCTCGACGGGCTCGGCACTCGGGTACGGCCCGACGAGATGGCTCGCCGGGATCGGCTTCTCGCTGGGACTGATCCTCGTCGTGATCGCCGGTGCGGAACTGTTCACCGGCAACAACCTGATCCTCATGAGCTGGGTGAGCCGCCGGATCACGCTCGCGCGTCTCCTGCGAAACTGGACGATCGTCTACGCCGGGAACCTGGTCGGCGCGGTATCGATCGCGGTGATGGTGTACCTCGCGGGGTGGTGGCAGCAGAGCGACGGCGCGGTCGGTGTATCGGCGCTCGCGACGGCCGCCGGCAAGACCGGACTGTCGTTCGGGGAGGTGTTCTTCCGCGGGATCCTCGCGAACGCGTTGGTCTGTCTCGCGGTCTGGCTCGCGACCGGTGGTCGGACCGTGGTGGACAAGGTGTTCGCGATCGTCTTCCCCATCAGCGCCTTCGTCGCGGCGGGGTTCGAGCACAGCGTGGCGAACATGTACTTCCTGTCGATCGGCATCCTGCTCAAGGACCACGCAGATGCGCGGGGCGAGCTCGGCGGAGCACAGCTCGCGTCGCTCGACGCTGCGGGCGTGCTCCGGAACCTCGTCGGGTCGACGCTCGGCAACATCGTCGGCGGGGCGCTGCTCGTGGGACTCGTCTACTGGTTCGTGTACCTCCGCGATACCGAACGGCCCGGCACGCCCAGCTAGGCGTCACCGTCGTTCCGCGCTCGGCGCACCCGGAGCGTCCGAGGGGCCGACCGTCCTCCCGTCTGCGGGACGTTGACCACTGAGACAGGGACGCGACGGGACGTACGGTGAGGCTCGAGAGGAGGATTCGACCATGACCCAGCGATTGATCGTCGGTGTGGATGGATCCGAGTCGGCGCATCGAGCGGTGGAGTGGGCCGCACGCGAGTGCGAGATGCGTCGATGCCCGGCTCGAGCTCATCGCCGTATGGGAGGTCCCGATCGGGACCATGGGGTTCGGATACGGGCTCGCGGCGATGCCCGAAGAGATGACGAAGGAACTCCAGGTGGGCACCGAGGAGCTCCTGGCAACCGCCGCGAGGGAAGCCCGCGCGGTCGCTCCGGACGTTCAGATCGAGACGCGTGCGGTGGAAGGTCAGGCCGCCGACGTCCTCGTGAGCGCGTCGAAGGACGCGGACATGCTCGTGGTCGGCTCGCGAGGCAGGGGCGGGTTCCGTGAGTTGCTGCTCGGCTCCGTGAGCCAGCAGTGCGCCCACTACGCCGCGTGCCCCGTGGTGATCGTGCGCAACGAACAGGCCGCGTGACCGATCGGAGGGTGAGCCACGATGCATACGCAGCGAAGGATCGGCGCGATCGTTTCGTCATGCATCCTGGCGAGTCTCGCGGTGTTGGCCGGGCTGGTCGCGTGGCTGGGAGTAGGCTGGGCGTGATCGTCGGGCTGGGCATCGCGTTCGTCGTGATCGCCACGTACGTCCTCGTCATCGGACCGTGGCAGCGGCGCTGGGGCGCGACCGACGAGGAGGTGCGACGGCCGATGCCCGGCGACGAGTCGCTGCGGACCGGCGCGTCCTCGACCACCCGGGCCATCACGATCGATCGGCGCGCCGGAGGACGTGTTCCCGTGGCTCTTGCAGATCGGCTACGGCCGGGGCGGCTGGTACAGCTACGACTGGATCGACAACGACGGCACGCCCAGCGTCGACCGCATCGATCCGGCCTTGCGGTCCGCCGTCGGCGATCGCATCGAGATGATGCCCGGCGTCGGACCGGTCATCCGGACTGATCGAGCCCGACCACGTGATCGTCAGCGGCGGCGACGCCGACTCATGGTGCCTGTCGGTCGAGCCCACGCATGACGGGAAGACCCGCCTGATCAGCCGGTGGCGTCAGGACTGGCCACAAGACGGCCGGGACGTACGTGTGGATCGCTCTGGCGGATCCCGGCGCGTTCATCATGGAGCGGAAGATGCTCCGCACGATCCGGGACCTGGCGGAGCGCGGTTCCTCCGTCGCCATCACCTGACGTCCACGCGAGCGCGGGAGGGGTGCGGGCTCGCGTCGGGTCCGGGCGGCGAGGAACGAGGGTCGTCGGGTTGGTCAGGCGACGAGTGAGCGTCGCGTGCGTTCGGCCACGTTCGGACCGAGGTTGGGAAACGGTTAGAACCGCGGGTGACGGGCCAGATCGGCTGCCACGATGTCGGGATGCGGATCCTGCTGATCGAGGACGATCGCCGGCTCTCCGAGCTGCTGGCGAAGCGGCTCCGTGCGGAGGGGTACGAGGCCGAGACGTGCGACAACGGCGTTGACGGTTTGGAGCGCGCCGCGTCCGGAGCGTTCGACCTGGCGATCGTCGACGTGATGCTCCCCGGCCTCGACGGCGTCACGTTGACCTCGACGCTCCGCGGGCGAGGGCTCCTCGCTCCCGGTGTTGATGCTCACGGCGCGAGATGCGGTGGACGATCGCGTCACCGGTCTCCGCGCGGGAGCCGACGACTACCTCGTGAAGCCGTTCGCCTTCGTGGAGCTGCTGGCGAGGATCGACGCGCTCGTGCGCAGGGCGGGACCCGTCGTCGCGGGTGCCACGTTGGTGGAAGGCGCCGTGGTCGTGGACCCGATGGCCCGGCGGGTCACGGTCGACGGTCGCGAGGTCGAGCTGACCGCGAAGGAGTTCGACCTCCTGCAGTGCCTGCTCGAGCATCCCGGCCGGGTCCTGACGCGGGTCGAGCTCAAGGAGCTGGTGTGGGACTTCTCGTTCGATGCGCAGACGAAGGTCGTCGACCTCTACGTGCACTACCTCCGCAAGAAGCTCGGACCGGCGGGCGACATCATCCAGACCGTGCGCGGCGTCGGATACGCGGTCGGTCGCTGATGTTCCGGTCGCTCCGTTCCCGGCTTGCGTTGTCCCACGCGCTCGTCCTCACCGTGATCCTGGTGGCGCTCGGGTTCTGGTTGCAGCTGCTCCTGGCCGGCACGCTCGATCGCAGCGCCACGGACGAGCTGCTCGCGCAGGCGAACGGTCAGGGGGAGAACATCGAGGAGTCGGGCGAGGCGCAACCTCCGGCCGACTCGGACACACCGTCGGCTGCCTCGGTACAGGTGGCGGTCTACGCCGCACCCGACGGACGGTTGGTGGGCGAGCCGACAGAGACGCCCCTCTGGCTACAGCGGTATCCGCAGGCCGTGACGGATCTGTCCGTCGCCGGCGAGCACGTGCGGGTCGTGACGGTCCCCGCGAGCTTCGAGGGTGAGGTCATCGCGTGGGTGGCGGCCGGCCGCTCGCTGGAAGCGGAGGATCGGCTGCTCCATCAGGTGCGGCTCCTCCTCGTCGTGGGCGGGGCGATCGCGGTCGTGGCGAGCCTGTTCGCCGGATGGTGGCTCGCGGGCAGGGCCGTCCGGCCGGTGGAGCGCGCCTATCGTGCGCAGGCGGGGTTCGCCGCCGACGCGTCGCACGAGCTCCGCACGCCGCTGGCGTTCATCCGTTCCGGCGTGGAGGTGTTGTCCGAACGTGACCCCGACCTGGGGAACGAGGTCCTCGCGGACGTGGACTACCTGACGGGACTCACGCAGCGGCTCCTGATGATGGCGCGCGCGGAGAGCGGAACCGTCTCGCTCGAGCGGACGCCGATCGACGTCGGCCCGGTCTGCCGTTCGGCGGCGCGGCGGAGCGAGGTGGCCCACGCCGACCGCCTGACCATCTCGGGCCCGGACGATCTCACGGCGGTCGGCGACCGCGTCGGGCTGGAGGCGGCCTTGGACGCGGTGCTCGAGAACGTGCACGAGCACGGCGGAGGGACGGCCGAGCTCACGTGGGCCTCCGAGGGCAACGATGCCGTGGTCTCGGTGGCGGATCACGGCCCGGGTCTGCCCGCCGACGCCGTCGATCAGGCGTTCGAGCGGTTCTTCCGCGCCGATCCGTCGCGGGCGCGGGACACCGGTGGCGCGGGGCTCGGGCTGTCATTGGCCCGCGCGCTCATCCAGGCTCAGGGTGGACGGATATGGCTCGAGGCCACGCCTGGTGGCGGCGTCACCGCGCGTGTCGCCCTTCCCCTGGCGCACGCGTAGCGCCCGTTCGAGATCAGCCGGTGGCGGAGCGACTGGAGAACGGCGTCGTCGGCGGAGAGGTCCGTATCCGCACGCGGACGTCGACGACGCGCACGCCGGTCGGCAGGACCATGACGGGGTTGCAGTCCATCTCCGCGATCTCCGGGTGTGCGTCGGCGAGCGCGCCCACCCGCAGGATCGTCTGCACGAGCGCATCGACGTCGGCCTTCGGCGCACCGCGGAACCCATCCAGGAGCGGGAACGTCGCGAGGGACCGGACCATCTCCTCGGCATCGATGTCGGTGATGGGCGCGACGCGCACGGCCACGTCCCGCTGGAGCTCCACCGTCACGCCACCACCTCCACAGGCGACGACGGGGCCGAAGACCGGATCGGCGACCACGCCGACCAGCATCTCGACGGCGTCGTCGATCAGCTCCTGCACGAGGAACCCCTCGAGCCGTTCGCCGGCGGCCTCCACCCGACGGATCATGCTTCGCGCTTCCTCGAGCACATCGGCCACCGCCACGCCGATCCGCACGGCGCCCGACTCGGTCTTGTGCACGCGGACCGATCCCCTTCAGCGACGACCGATCCGTCGAACGACGCGGCCGCCTCCGACGCCTCCTCGGGCGTCCGGACGCTGACCGTGCGGGGCAACCGGATGCCGTAGCACGCGAGCAGCTGTTCTGCTTCTTCGGTGGGGAGCCACTCGTCCCCTCGCGCCAGCGCGGCGGCGATCACCGCTGCGGCCTCCCCGGGCTGCACGTCGTCGAACGCCGGCACATGGCCCTCGGCGCGGCCGCGCCACGTGCCGTATCGGACGGCCCGTGCCAGCGCGATGGCGGCCTGTTCGGGATAGCGGTACGAAGGGATCCTTCGTGCCCGGCGCTCGCAGCGCCTCGGGGAGCCCGCGCGCGGACATGAAGCACGACAGCACGGGGATACGCCCGTCGACGTCGGCGATCGCACCGACGAGCTGGCGGGCGACCTCGGCGGCGGACGCCTCCAGCGGCGGGATGTAGATGCACGATCAACGCGTCGATCCCCGGGTCGCCCGCGACGACGCGGATCGCGCGACCGTAGTCCTCCGCGGAGGCGGAGGCGATCATGTCGACGGGATTCGACACCGACGACGCCACCGGGAGGAACGAGCGCAGCTCGGTCACGGTGCTCGGCGCTCAGCTCCGTCACGGCAGCCCGTTCGCCTCGCACGTGTCCGCGCAGAGGATCCCCAACCCGCCGGCGTTCGTCAGGATGGCGACACGGTTGCCGGCCGGAACCGGCTGGTTGGCGAGGAGCGTCGCCACGTCGAACAGCTGCTCGAGCGTGTCGGTCCGGACCACGCCGCTCTGCCGGAAGAGCGCGTCCACGGTGGAATCCGAGGCGGCCAGCAGCGCACCGGTATGCGACATCGCCGCGCGACTCCCGGCGGCGCTGCGGCCACTCTTCACCGCGACGATCGGGGTGTGCTTGCCCAGCCGGCGCGCGAGCTTGGCGAACCGCCGCGGGTTCCCGAACGACTCCAGGTACATCAGCACGACATCGGTGTTCGGGTCGTCGTCCCAGTAGCTCAGGAGGTCGTTGCCGGAGATGTCCGCCTTGTTCCCGATGGAGACGAACGTGGACAGGCCCAGACCGAGCTCCGCCGCCTGACCCATGACGGCGATGCCGAGCGCGCCGCTCTGTGAGAGGAACCCGACGCGGCCTGCCGGCGGCCAGGTCGTGGAGAACGTCCCGTTGAGCTGCACCTCGGGGTCGGTGTTGACGACCCCCATGCAGTTCGGACCGATCAGGCGCATGCCCGATGCGCGACACACCTCGACGAGCTCACGCTGCAGCGATGCGCCCTCCGAGCCCGTCTCGGCGAACCCGGCGGAGATCACCACCAGCCCACGCACCCCCTTCTCGCCGCATTCGCGCGCCACCGCGATCACATGTGCCGCAGGCACGGCGATGAACGCCACGTCGACGTGGCCGGGAACGTCGAGCACGCTGGCATACGCCGCGATGCCCTGCACGACCGCCGACTTCGGGTTGACGGCGTGCACCACGCCGGCGAACGGAGGATCGAGGAGGTTGTGGAGGAGCCGCCCGCCGATCGACTGCGCGTCACGTGACGCGCCGATGACTGCGACGGACGTCGGCTGGAGGATGGCGCGGACCGCGTTCGCCGCCGCGATCCGCTCGCCGGTCCTCGTACGCGGTGAGCGCCTCCTCGGTGAGCGCGGTCGGGAACTCCACGTCGACGGTCCCCGGCGTCGCACGCAGGTGCACCGGGAAGCCGCTGCGTCGGAAGACGTCGATCATCCGATGGTTCTCCGGTAGCACGTGGGCGTGGAACGTGGAGATGCCCGCCTCGCCGGCGGCGTCCGCGAGATGCGCGACCAGGATCGATCCGAGGCCGCGGCCTTGGAGGGCGTCGGCGACGCTGACGCTGACCTCCGCGCGGGGCACGTCGCCTTCGCGGATGTATTGCGCGCCGCCGATCACCTCGCCCGCTCCCGCGTCGGCGAGGCCAAGCAGCGTGAGATGGTCCCGGTAGTCGATCTCCGTCGACCGCCGAGCGATCTCGCTCACATCGACCGACGCCCCGCCGAACCGGAAGTAGCGGGACTCGTCGGAGAGGCCGATCAGGTAGTCCTCGACCCGCTCGCGATCGTCCGGGCGGGCAGGTCGGATGCGCACGGTGGCGCCATCCCGAAGGACGACGTCGACCTCCCGGTGCAGACGGATAGGGGACCGCGGGGTCGTCCATGGCGCGACCTACTCGACGCTGCCGGGGGTGGTGGTGTGCCGAGCGAGGTACGCGGCCGCTTCGGCGCGCCGGGCGACCTCGAGCTTGGACAGGATGCTGGAGACGTAGTTCTTGATCGTCTTCTCCGCCAGCTTGAGCTCCTCGCCGATCTCCTTGTTCGTCCGGCCGTCGGCGACCAGCGTGAGGATGCGCTCTTCCTGCGGCGAGAGCCGCGCGAGCTTCTCGTCGCTTCATCAGGTGCTTGCCCTTGCGGAGCCGATCGAGGACGGCCTTCGTGACCGCCGGATCCAGCAGGCTCTCGCCGCCGCCGACGGACGCGGATCGCGCGGAGCAGGTCGTCGGAGCGCACCTGCTTCAGCACGTAGCCGGAGGCGCCGGCCATGATCGAGGCGAACAACGCCTCGTCGTCGGCGAACGACGTCAGCATCAGCACCTGGGTCTTCGGGTGCTTCGCGCGGATCTCGCCGCGTCGCCTCGATGCCGCTCCCGTCGACCAATCGGACGTCCATGACGACGATGTCGGGGCGGGTACGGTCGGCCTCGTCGATCGCCTCTTGGACGGAACCCGCCTCGGCCGTCACGACGATGTCGTCTTGCGACTGCAGCATCGCTCTGATGCCGTCGCGGACGATCTGGTGATCGTCGACGAGCATCACCCGGAGGGGCGGCTGCTTCATGACGGCATGCTAGCCCGCCACCGCCGGTGCGGCGTGCGGATCGGGCCCATCGCCGTCGGCCCAGCTGCACGAGCGCCTCCCCGACCCGGTCGAGGAAGTCCTTGAGCGTCGCCTCCGCGACGCGGTACAGGATGGCGCGGTCGATCGCCTTGCCGAGCGGCCCCAGCGGCGGCACGTAGCGCGCGCTCATCGCCGAGCTGCGTCCGGTCCGGGGGGAGCGGCGCGACCTCCAGGTCGGCCTCGAGCGCCGGGAAGAGCCCCGGACGCGTCCGTCGGCGTCCATCGCAACGGGAGCACCACCTTGCCCGCCGTGTGGACCGGATCTCCGAGCTCGATCGCGACCGTGCGTGCGACCCGGATGCGATCGCCGAACCCGATCTCGGCGAGGAGCGTGTCCCCGCGGTGGTTCGCCTCGCTCGCCAAGCCCGTGGAGCCACGCATCCGGGCGCCTGCGTCAGGGCGCGCTCCACCCGCTCCGGGTCGATCGGAAGCTCGATGAAGTAGCGCGCGAACACTCCCACATCGTGCTCCGCCGCCGCGCCTCGGCGGGGGTCGCCGAGCCCTGAGACGACGGGACCGTCGGCCCCCGCCGCGCGCGGCGATGCCGCTGACACTGATGCCCGCGAGCGCATGAGCGATCGAGGAGGAGCGCACGATGAGTGAGATCCGTTCGGAGATGGGGGCTGCTCGCTGCCGCGAGTCTCCTGGCGCTGCTGGCCGCGTCAGTGCGGCAGGCGGAAGCGAGCGGCGGCGGAGGCGCCGGGGAGCAGGCGGCCGCCGGTCCGGCGACGGATCGAGGTCATGTTGAGCGAATTCGCGATCGACCCGTCCGCGATCGCGGTCCCGGTCGGGCCAGCCGATCGAGTTCTCCGTCATGAACCATGGGCAGGCGCAACACACGTTCGCGGTGTGACGTGGTCGACGGCAAGACCTACGAGATCCGAGCATGATCGATCCGAACGTCACCGTCGTCCTCGACGTGCCCGGCTCTGGAGGCCGGGACATACGCGGCGTACTGCACCGTGTCCCGGGCACAAGGACCTCGGCATGCTCGCCACGGGTGAGCAAGGCGGCCGGGACCGGCGACGGAGCCGCGGGCGCCACCGGCGCGGCCGCGGGGCACTCGGGGATGAGCGCGGAGATGATGGCGACGATGCACAAGGCGGGCGTCGACGCGTTCCTGGCGGGGAACCAGACGACGACCCAGGGGAACCAGCTGCTGGAGCCCGCGCATGGAGGGCACGACGAAGGTGTTCACGCTCACCGCATCCAACGTGCAGTGGGAGGTGTCCAAGGGGCAGTTCGTGGATGCGATGGCGTTCAACGGACAGGTCCCGGGGCCGCAGATCGACGTGGCGTACGGAGACCACATCAAGATCGTGGTCGAGAACCAACTGGACCAGCCGACCGTCGTCCATTTCCACGGGATGACGGTGCCGAACGCGCAGGACGGCGTCCCCTACATCACGCAGGACGCGATCATGCCGGGCCAGGTGTGGACGTACGAGTTCACGGTCGAAGGACCCGCCGGGCATGTACGTCTACCACTCGCACTTCAATTCGACGGAACAGGTGGGCGCCGGGCTGTACGGCGCGTTGATCGTCCAGCCGGACGGCGGGACCTGGCCCTACCCGGCGATGTCGGTGGACGACCACACGGGCGCCACGACCGTCGGGGCTCCGGTGACGGTCGACGACGAGACGACGTTGTTCCTGGGTGACGGGCCGCTCGGTTACGTCCTCAACGGCAAGTCGTTCCCCGCGACGTCGCCGATCGTGGCGAAACAGGGCGACTGGGTCCTGATCCACATGGCGAACGACGGCTCGATGCTGCACCCGATGCACCTGCACGGGTATCACTTCGAGGTCGTGGCACAGGACGGCTTCCCGCTGGAGCAGCCGTATATGGCCGACACGCTGGTCATCGCGCCCGGGCAGCGGTTCGATGTGCTGGTCCACGCGATCTATCCGGGCGCGTGGGCGTTCCACTGCCACATCCTTCCCCACGTGGAGGGCCCGCAGGGCATGTTCGGGATGGTGACGGCGCTGGTGGTGCAGTAGTGGTCCGGCGCAGAGGAGTGAGGAGGCGAGACCGATGAGCGCGCACGTCAGGCGCAAGAGCTTCACGACGGAGCAGGCCGAGGCCGTGGCCGAGATGCTCGGCATCGAACTGGCTCAGGAAGGGATCGCGCTCGAGTCCTTCCGCCGTGGGATGGAGGTCGAGCTCGAACACGGATGGCGCGACCCGCGCACGAACGTGACGGACGACGATCCCATCGTCACGGGGAAGATCGCGCTGGCGCACCTCCGGGAGATGCCCGACTACTACGAGCGGCTCGACGCGATGGAGCACGGGGCCGAGTGAGGAGCGGAGAGCCATGCAGGTGATGGTCGCGTGCGCGAGCAAACATGGCGCGACGGAGGGCATCGCGCTCGCCATCGCGGATCGTCTCCGGCAACAGGGGCACGACGCCGTCGCGGAACGCGTGACCGACGTCTCCGATCTCCACGGCGTCCAGGCCGTGGTGCTGGGGAGCGCGGTGTACGCCGGCTCGTGGTTGAAGGAGGCGACCGAGTTCGCCGAGGGGAACGCCGAGGTGCTTTCGACGATGCCCGTGTGGCTCTTCAGCAGCGGGCCGCTCGGGACCGAGGTCCACGACGAGGAGGAGCAGCCACGACAGCTCCCCGAGCTGACGCGTACGCTCCACCCGAAGGGGCATCGCGTGTTCTTCGGCGCGCTGGACCACGACAAGCTCGGCTTCGGCGAGCGGATGATGGTGAAGGCCGTGAAGGCGCCCCAGGGAGATTTCCGTGACTGGGACGCCATCTCGGCGTGGGCCGACGAGATCGCGAGCGATCTCTCCGACGACTGAGGCGGGAGGTCCGGCCTAGCGCTCGAGCAACTCGCGCAGCACCATCCGCAGGAGACCGCCGCTCGCGAAGTAGTCGACCTCCGCGGCGCCGTCGATCCGCACGATCGCGGTGAACGCGCATCGGGCGTCGTCATCGCTCATCGCCTCGACCGCGACCTGCATGCCGGGCGACACGCCGCCCTCCAGGCCACGGACCGAGAACGTCTCCCGGCCGGTGAGGCCGAGCGACGCCGCGGACTCCCCCGCCGCGAACTGCAGCGGCAGGACGCCCATCCCGACGAGGTTGCTGCGATGGATCCGCTCGTAGCTCTCGGCGATCACGAACCGCACCCCGAGGAGCGACGGGCCCTTCGCCGCCCAGTCGCGGCTGGAGCCGCTGCCGTACTCCTTGCCCGCGAGGACGGCGAGGGGCACACCCGCCTCCCGGTAGCGCCCCGCGGCATCGAACACGGTCATGACGTCACCGTCGGGGAGGTACGTGGTCCACGGTCCCTCGGTCCCGGGCGCCATCTCGTTGCGGAGCCGGATGTTCGCGAACGTCCCGCGCATCATCACCTCGTGGTTGCCGCGGCGCGCTCCGTAGCTGTTGAACTCCGCCGGCGATACGCCGCGTGACTTGAGGTACTCGCCCGCGGGAGAGTCGGCCTTGATCGACCCGGCCGGCGAGATGTGGTCCGTGGTGATGGAGTCGCCGACCTTGACCAGGACGCGCGCGCCCTCGATGTTCCCGCCGACGACCGCGTCGTCGAGCCCGTCGAAGAACGGCGGCTCCTGCACGTACGTCGACGCGGGGTCCCAGTCGTACATCGGTCCCGCGGGCGACGGGAGCGACGCCCAGTGCTCGTCGCCGTCCCAGATGCGGTCGTACTCCGTCTCGAACTGTCCACGATCGGTCGACGTACGGATCGTCTCGGCGACCTCCTCGGGGCTCGGCCAGATATCGGCGAGCGTGACGGGCCCGTCGATGCCGTCCCCGATGGGCTCCGTGGTGAGGTCGATGTCGACGCGCCCCGCCAGCGCGTATGCGACGCAGAGCGGCGGCGAGCCCAGGTAGCTCGCACGGACCTGCGGATGGATGCGCCCCTCGAAGTTCCGGTTGCCGGACAGGACGGCCACGACGTTGAGCTGCTCGTCGTCGACGGCCGCCGCGACGTCGTCGGGCAACGGACCCGAGTTGCCGATGCATGTGGTGCACCCGTACCCGACGAGCGCGAATCCGAGCTTCTCCAGGTACGGCGTGAGGCCCGCCTGATCGAGGTACTCGGTCACCACGCGCGAGCCCGGCGCCAGGCTCGTCTTGACCCACGGCTTCGTCTGCAGCCCGGCCTCGACCGCCTTCTTCGCCAGCAGACCTGCCGCCACCATGACCGACGGGTTCGACGTGTTCGTGCAGCTCGTGATCGCGGCGATGACGACCGAGCCGTCGCGCAGCGCGTTCGGTTGCTCGGAGCGCCGGTCGCCGAACACCGAGCTGAACGACGACCAGACGTCGGGGAGCGCGACGCGGTCCTGGGGGCGCTTCGGTCCGGCGAGCGACGGGACCACCGCGCTCAGGTCCAGATCGAGCACCTCCGTGAAGACGGGATCGGCGTCGCCGTCGGAGCGGAACAGGCCCTGCTCCTTCGTGTAGCGCTCGACGACGTCCACCAGCTCGCCGCGGCCGGTGAACGAGAGGTAGCGGAGCGTCTCGGCGTCGACCGGGAAGTACGCGGCGGTGGCGCCGTACTCCGGACACATGTTCGACAGCGTCGCACGGTCGGCCGTGGAGAGCGTGGACAGGCCGTCGCCGAAGAACTCGATGAACCGCCCGACGACCCCGTGCGCGCGAAGCATCTCGGTGAGCGTGAGCACCAGATCGGTTGCGGTGGTGCCCGGCGGGAGGCTCCCGATCGTCCGCACGCCGATCACGAGCGGCTGAGGCATGAACATCGGCTGACCGAGCATCGCGGCCTCCGCCTCGATGCCGCCGGCACCCCAGCCCAGCACGCCCAGGCCGTTGATCATGGTCGTGTGCGAGTCCGTCCCGACGACCGTGTCGGGGAACGCGACCCCGTCGCGGACCGTGACCACCTGGCCGAGATGCTCGAGGTTCACCTGGTGACAGATCCCGGCGCCCGGCGGGACCACGCGCAGGCCGTCGAACGCCTGCTGCGCCCAGCGCAGGAGCGTGTACCGCTCGGCGTTCCGCCGGTACTCCCATTCGATGTTGGCGGCGTACGCGCCCTCGGACCGGAACAGGTCCACCTGCACCGAGTGATCGATGATGAGGTCGGCGGGGACGAGCGGGTCGACCTTCGACGGATCGCCGCCGTTGCGCGCCATCGCCGAGCGCATCGCGGCGAGGTCCACCACCGCGGGGACGCCGGTCAGGTCCTGCATCAGCACCCGGCCGGGCATGAACGCGATGTTCCGCGCCGGTCCGGGCCAGGATGCCGAGCGCGCGGACATCGTCGTCGGAGACGTCGCGCGTGCCGGCCCGGCGGAGCAGGTTCTCCAGCAGGATCTTGACGGTCTTCGGGAGGCGCGCGATGTCGCCGTGGTCGCTCAGGTGGTCGAGCCGGTAGATGTCGACGGCGCCGCCGGCGGTCTCCAACGAACCGCGGGCGCCGGTCAGATCGGAGGTCATCTTGACGTCGCTTCCTTCCTCGTGATCATCGTGACGAACCTCGTGACGGGCTCCATCCATCCTCCCACGCGCGAACGGATGCTCGCTTCACCCGGCGGAGCGTCTCGGCCTTGCGGGCGGCTTTGACGGCTGCCTTGTGCTCCATGCGGGTCGTGCGGCGGAGCTTGGCCTCGCGTTGCCGTCGTTGCTCGCTGTCGCTCTCGGCCAGCAGCGGCGCCACCGGACGAGGGTGTCCCTCCTCGTCGATCGCCACGTAGACCAGGTAGGCGCTGGCGGCGTGCACGCGCGTGCCGGTGATCGGGTTCTCGGCCTCGACGCGGACCCCGCACTCCATGGACGTCGTGCCGACGTCGTTCACGGCCGCGTGCAGCGTGAGGACGTCGCCGATGTGGACGGGCTCCAGGAACGTCATCTCGTCCAGCGAGACCGTCACCGCCAGCCCGCCCGCGTGGCGGATGGCGGCCAGCGCCGCGGCGGTGTCGACCAGCCGCATGATCACGCCACCGTGGACGTTGCCGGCCACGTTCGCGTCGGTGACCTCCATCATCTGCGTGAGCGTCACGCGGGAGTCCGGATGCGGGCTTCGGTGCGGGTTCGAACGCGGCCATCCCGGCATCCTACGTCGGCCCGGATACGCTGCCGGACATGCGACGCGCGATGTGGGCCGCCCTGGTGTTCGTGCTCGCCGCGGCGTGCAGCGGCGATCCGGTGAACACGCCTTCCGTGCCGGTGTCGACGCCCTCCGCGTCCGTGTCGCCCTCGAGATCACCGAGCGAGAGCCCCTCCCCTGACACCGGCGTCGAACCCGTGAACGTCCCGAGCGGCACGCCGGCTCGTTCGACGAGGACATCGACGCCTCCGACGTCCCGCCCGAGGCGTTGATCCCGCCGGGCACGTCGGTGACCGACGTCTGGTACGCGGAGACGTCCGCCGGCTCGACGATCCTGGTCGCCTTCGTCGACCCGGGGACCGACCCGTTCCGGTTGGAGCACGGCCTCGTGGTATGGCGCCGGTTCCCCGGTCGAGCCGGAGCCATGGCGCCCGGTGTTCGGCTTGCTCGATCCGCCCGAGCGCGGCGTGGTCGAACTCCACGCGAGTCATCGGTGACGCGACGGGGGACGGCTCGCCCGATGCGCTCACGTTCGAGGACACCGGCGGCTCCGGCGTGTGCGGCACGTGGCGCGTCATCGATCTGGCGGCGAACGCCGCCGTCTTCACGAGGAAGACGTGCGACACGACGATCGATCTCTCGAGCGACCCGCCAGGGCTCGTGGTGCGGGAGGCGGTGTTCGCCCCCGGCGACGCGCACTGCTGTCCGAGCTCGACGAAGACATCGGTCCTGACGTTCGATGAGGCCACCGGCTGGACGGTCGTCTCGTCGACCGAGCAACCGACCTGACGGCGCGGTTCGACGGTTCGCTCTCCGACCGCTATATTCAACCGACTGGTTGAATGAGGAAGGGACCCGGTGGCGGTCGATCGGCTGAGCGAGACGTTCTCGGCCCTGGCCGACCCGACGCGCAGGGCGATCCTGGCGCGGCTCGCGCACGGCGAGGCGACGGTCGAGCGAGCTGGCCGCGCCGTTCCCGGTCAGCCTGCAGGCGGTCTCGAAGCACCTGAAGGTGCTGGAGCGCGCCGGGTTGATCGCCCGTGGGAAGACCGCCCGGTGGCGACCGTGCCGGCTGCGCGCCGAGCCGCTCGGGGACGCCACGACGTGGCTGCAGGACTATCGGCAGTTCTGGGAGGCCGGCTTCGACCGGCTGGACGAGCACCTGCGACACATCCAGGCCAAGGATCGGGAGGGAGCACGACATGAGTGACGAGGCACCGCAGGAAGGCGTGGTCTCCGCTCACAGCGACGCGGAGGGCATCCTCATCGTCCGGGTCTTCGACGCGCCGCGCGAGCTGGTGTTCAAGGCGTGGACGGAGGCCGAGCGGTTCGCGACGTGGTTCGGCGAGCACGGTTCGACGCATCCCGTTGGACAAGGTGTCGATGGACCCCCGGCCGGGCGGCGCGTGGAGCGCCACCATGATCTACGGGCCGGACGAGATCGAGCTCGCGTTCTCCGGGACGCTTCCTGGAGGTCGTGGAACCGGAGCGCCTCGTCATGACGGTCACCGACACGCCCGACCCCGACGCCCAGCCGGTCGAGGCCTTCACCGTGCTCTTCCGGGATCTGGGCGACGAGCGGACCGAGATGACGTTCACCCAGCGCGGCGGCAACCTGCCGGCCGACGAGTACTCGCGCGCGATGCGCGGCTCGCTGATCTTCTTCGATCGCATGGCCGAGCATCTCGGCGAGACCCTGAAGGCGAGGCACGACACGGCGTAGCGAACGGATCGAGCTGAGCAAACGCGATCAAGTCACGCGGCTCCCTGTTCGTCGAAGATGACCTCGTGAGCGCAGCGACCGACACCTTCACCGCTTTCGTCGATGTCCTGGCGGACGCGCTAGACGAACACGACGTCTCCTCGGACCAACTCGCGGACAGGGTGCATCTCTCGCGGTTCCATCTCGATCGCGTCATCGCGGCAACCGCGGGTGAGCCTCCGGGAGCGCTCCGCCGACGCGTGTTGCTGGAGCGTGCCGCCTTCCGTTTGGTGACGACCGACCGTACCGTGCTCGACGTGGCGATCGAAGCCGGGTACGGATCGCACGAGGCGTTCACTCGCGCGTTCGGTCGCGCGTACGGCTCCAGCCCGGCGAAGTGGCGCCGACATCCGACCCGGATCCAGCTCGCCGCGCCGAGCGAGGTCCACTTCCATCCACCCGGCGGCCTTCGGCTGCCCGCACGAACGGAGGTCACATCGATGGATCTGGTGAACAAGATGGTCGAGCACCACGTATGGCTGGTCGGCGAGATGGTGACCGGGCCGCCACGTTGCCCGACGAGATGCTGGACGCGCCGATCGATCTCTCCGTCGAGGGTGTCGACGACGACCCCGACGCTGCGTTCGCTTCTGTCTCGGCTGATCGGCCAGATGGGGATGTGGAACGCCGCGATCGCGATCCGGGCGTACGACTGGGACGTCGAGCAGCACGAGAGCATCGACTCGATGCGATCCCGGCTCGTAGAAGAGGGCGCGACGTTCCTCGCTCAGGTGCACTCAGGTCACCGAAGAGGGCCGGCTGGACGAGACGTTCGTCGACGCCCTTTGCGAGCCACCCGAGATGTTCACGTACGGCGGCATGATCGCGCACGTGCTCACGTTCGCGGCCCATCGACGGACGCTGGTCGTGGGCGCGTTGTCCGACGCCGGCATCACCGACCTGGGCTACGGCGACCCGATGCGTTGGGTGGCCGTTTGAGAACCTCATGCCGATGACGACGACGAGGCATCCTCGGATCCAGGCGGTGACGGAGGACGCGCGGGTCACGCCCATCGAGCTGTTCTTCGATCTGGTCTTCGTCTTCTCCCTCACCCAGGTCACCGGCCTGATGTCCCACAACCTCACGGGGCAAGGGATCGCGCGCGGGATGCTGGTGCTCTGCCTGCTCTGGTGGTGCTGGGTGGGATTCGCCTGGGTCGGCAACGTGTTGCGCGCCGACGAGGGCGTCGGGCGCGTCGCGATGTTCGGCGCGATGGGCGCGATGTTCGTGTTGGCGCTCTGCGTCCCCGAGGCGTTCGTCGACCGGCCCGGCGGGTTGTTCGGGCCGGTCGTGCTCGCCGTCACCTACCTGGCGCTGCGGCTGTTCCATCTGGGGATCTTCTGGCTGGCGGGCGAGCACGATCCCGGGCTCCGCCGCCAACTGCTCCGGTTCTTCCCGTCGCTGCTCATCGAGCACCGCCCTGTTGTTGGTGGCGTCGCAGCTGGAGGGGACGGCACAGATGCTCGTGTGGGTGGCCGTGCTGGTCGCCGATTACCTCGGCACGATCCTCGGCGGCGCGTCGGGATGGCGACTCAACTCGGCGAGCCACTTCGCCGAACGCCACGGGCTCATCGTGATCATCGCGCTCGGCGAGTCGATCGTCGCCACGGGCGCGGGTGTGGCGCGGCTCCCGATCTCCTGGCCGATCATCGTCGCCTCGACGGTCGGCCTCGCGTTGGCGGCGGCGCTGTGGTGGTCGTACTTCGACGTCCTCGCGATCGCGGCGGAGCGCGTCCTGCGCGAGGCCCAAGGCGAGGTCCGCACGCGTCTCGCACGCGACGCGTACAGCTACCTGCACCTGCCGATGATCGCGGGCATCGTGCTCGTCGCCCTGGGGATGGAGCAGGTCGTGGAATACGTCGGCGACGCCAGCCACCACGAGCTGGGAGATCCGCTCGCGGCGCTCCCGCTGGCCGCGATGTACGGGGGTGTCGCGCTGTACCTCCTCGCGCAGGTCGCGTTCAAGTTCCGGAACTGGCACACCCTGTCGAGGCCACGTCTGATCACTTCCGCGGTGATCCTGCTCCTGATCCCGGCGGCAGCGCAGATCCCCGCACTCGCGGCCTTGGGAGTACTCACGGCGGTGATGGTCGCGCTCATCGCGTTCGAGTCCCTGACGTACTCCGAGCTGCGCGAGCAGGTCCGCCACGAGGACGACCTGGAAGCGGGCGAACTCCACGCCGAGGCGTCCTAAGGAGCACGGTCGAAGTCGGCGGCGCTCCGAGGGCCGTCGGAGGGCGCGGCTACCATAGGCGCCATGGCGCGGATGTTCGTGGAGGGATGGGCCCCCGAGTACGGCGCACCGTTCGATCCGGACGAACAGATGGCGCCGGCCGAGGGGACCATCGACCCGACCGTCGAGCTGACCGATTGGGAACCGCTCGAGGGCGTCGACGACGGCATCGATCAGGTGGCGTTCGTGGACGGGGTGCGGCGGATCGACGCCCGGCTGCTGCTGGACGATCCGGCCGCCGGCCCGACACCCGGGATCTGCGGGACGTTCGCGGTCGGGGCCACGCGCTGGCACCGGAACGAGCGGTGGTCCGAGATCACGGATGTGCGCATGGAGCGATGGGCGGTCCTGGCCGGCGGCCTCGCCGACGAGCTCCCCGCCGTCGAGCTGGACCCGCCGTACCGCACGGCGACCACGCCGTCCGACGATCCCGTCGCACCTGATCGGCGAGCTGCACACGCGGATGCGCCGCGCCGAGGGCGAGCTCGCGTCCGCGCTCGCGGCCGACGCGTTCGTGGTCGCGGACGGCCCGCTGAACAAGCCGCTCGCGCCGCTCGCGGTCGTCGGCTACATCAAGAGCCACCGCGTGACGTACCTGCCGCCCGAGCAGAACGCGGTGATCGCCGAGCTCGCACCCGGCCAGCGGACGCCGCTGTTCACGATCGCCGCCGACCGTCCCGACGTGTGCCGGTACTCCTGGTACGTCCGCCTCGCGATGCTGCACGGCGGCCACTCGTGGACCGGGATCGTCCGCTGCGAGGCCTCCGGCAAGTTGCCGAAGGACGACGTGCGTGCGATCGCCGACCGCACCGCTGCGTTGCTGCCGATCGTCGGCTCCGAGCCGCACATCGATCCTCGAGCGCCGCAGAACCTGGTGCCGATCGGCGCGCTCGAGCGCGAGCTGCGTCACCGGATGGGCGACCCGGGCTTGGTCTACCGCGCGTTGCGACACGCCGTCAGCGAACGAGGAGCGTCGTGACCGGCGACGGCGTCGGCCGTGTCCTGGGCATCGGAGCACTCCGTCGACGAGCGAGTTCCGCGTGGTGCTCGACGACGACGAGTACCTCCAGCTCGACGACCTCATCGTCGTCCGCACCCAGGTGCCGAAGGCCGGCGAGGTCGCGCACGTACGGCGTCGTGACCGAGGCGGAGTCGGTCTACGAGGGGCCGACCTACGAGTCGGACACGCACCGCATCGCGCGAGCTCGGCATCATGCCCGCCGCGAAGGTGCGCTCCGCTCGCGTCGCGGTCACGCGCGTCGATCCCGAGATCTGGGTCTCCCCCGATCCCGGCGAGGTCGTGCAGCGCGCCACCGGCGACGAGCGCGACGAAGGCGCTCTACGTCGACGAGATGGGCCGGCCGCTGCCCGATCGGGATCGGCCGCGACGGCGAGCCGGTCGCACGTCGATCTCGACTTCTTCGACGGCCGCAAGGGCGGGCACATGTCGATCAGCGGCATCAGCGGCGTCGCCACGAAGACCTCGTTCGCGCTGTTCTTCCTGCGCATGCTGACCGGGCACCCGCGGCGTGGTCGGCGAGGGCGCGTCGAACCTGCGCGTCCTGGTCTTCAACGTGAAGGGCGAGGACCTGCTCTGGCTCGACAAGCCGAACCGCTTCTTCGACGACGAAGCCGCGGCCGGGCTGGGCGCAAGCTCGGCGTCGAGCCCGGGCCGTTCCCCTCGGTGCGCTTCTGGGCGCCGGCCCGCAAGCGCTCCGGCGACGTCGTGGTGCCCGACACCGGCGGACGTCACGAGGGCGTCGACGTGTTCAGCTGGACGCCGCGCGAGTTCATCGACGAGGACTGCCTGCAGTTCCTGTTCACCGACGCGAACGACGCGAAGAACCAGATCCCGTTCGTCCGCGAGCGCGTGCAGTCGCAGCTGAAGCGGTTCGCGGTCGACGTGGCCGGGATGCCGGGCGCGGTCGTGCTGCGCGATCCTCGCGACGCGCCCGACGGCAACTGGCGCGGCCAGCAGGTCCAGGCGCAGGCCGGAGAGCGGATCATCAGCGACCTGCTCACGCTCGTCGACGCGATCGGCGAGTTCCTCGAGCCCGAGGACGGCGCCGAACCCGACTGGGCGTGGAGCGGGCGCGTGATGCCCGGCACCGTCTCCGCGTTCATGCGACGGCTGCACGCCGGCGCCGCGCGGATGGGCCAGCTGGTGAAGGCCGGTGAGAGCCGCCGCATCGATCGCTCGAGAGCGAGCGTCACCGTCGTCGCCATCCAGTCGCTCCACGACCAGGCGCAGCGGTTCGTGGTCGGCGCGCTGCTGAACGAGGCGTTCCGCGAGAAGGACGAGTCGGGCCAGCGCCTGCCGCTGTCGGTCGTCGTGCTCGACGAGCTGAACAAGTACGCGCCGCGCGAGGGCACGAGCCCGTTGAAGGACATGCTGATCGACATCGCGCAACGCGGCCGATCGCTCGGCGTCCTGCTGGTCGGCGCGCAGCAGACCGCGTCGCGTGTGGCGCCCGAGGTACTGGAGAACGCCGCGATCCGCGTGAGCGGGCGCCTGGATGCCGCCGAGGCGGAGCGCGCCGAATACGGCTGGATGCTCCCGTCCACGCGGGCGCGCGCGCGGCTGCTGAAGCCGGGGACGATGGTGATCTCGCAGCCGGCGATCCCCGTGCCGCTCGTCGTGACGTTCCCGTTCCCGCCGTGGGCGACCAGGAAGGAGGAGGTGGCGACGGACGCCGACGGCGATCCGTTCGCGGGCCTGTGACGCGACCCGCCACGCCCTCCCCCGGACATGAAGATCCTCCACACGTCGGACTGGCACATCGGCAAGCGCCTGGGTCGTCACGACCGCATGGACGAGTTCGTCGAGGTGCTCGCCGAGGTCGAGCGCATCGCCGACGAGCAGCGGTCGACCTGGTCCTCGTCTCCGGCGACGTGTGGGATCGCCCGATCCCGCCGATGGACGCGCTCGCGCTCGGGCTCGCAGACGCTCCTGCGGCTGGCCGAGCGCCGGCCCGTGGTCGCGTCGCCGGGCAACCACGACTCCCCCGAGCTGTTCGAGGCGCTCGCTCCGCTGCTCCGCCGCTCGGCGTGCTTCCTGATCGGCGACGTGAAGCGCCCCGACGAGGGCGGCATCCTCGGGCCCGAGAGCTCGGCGGTGCCGGCGGTCGTCGCCGGCTTCCCGTTCCTCCGCGAGGGCCGGGTCGTCGACTTCATGAAGGAGGCCGGCGAGTGGTACGGCGAGTACGCGGATCGCGTCGCGGCGATCACCGCCGCTACAACGACGCGCTGGTCGCACGCGCCGGCGCCGACCTGGTGCCGATCCTCGTCGCGCATTTCCTGGTGAACGGCGTGACGGGTCGATCGCGACGCGCCGCGCGGGGAGCGCGAGCTCCACATGGGCGACGCCTACGCGGCGACACCGCAGGCGATCCCCGCCGGCCCGCAGTACGTGGCGATGGGTCACATCCACGCGCCCCAGAAGGTGCCGGGCGCGCCGGTTCCCGCCGAGTACGCGGGCTCGCTGCTGGCGCTCGACTTCGGCGAGGCCGGCGAGCAGAAGCGGGTCGTCGTCGTCGACGCCGAGCCGGGCCGGCTCGCCGTCGCCGAGAGCGTCCAGCTGCGGAGCGGCCGTCCTCTGGTCAGGGTGCACCGACACGTGGGACGCGATCGAGGCGCGGCGCAGACGAGCTCGCCGACGCGTTCCTCGACCTCACCGTCAAGACCGACCGGCACCGACATGACGCTCGCCGAGCGCGCACGCGAGACGTTCCCGTTCCTGGTCAAGGTGCGCGCCCAGCGGCCGCCGGGAACGGCGAACGCGAGCGCGCTCGCGAAGGACCACCGGTCCTGGGAGGAGCTGTACGCCGAGTACTACCGGCGGGAGCACGGCGAGGAGCGCGCCCGCCGAGCTGCTCACACTCTTCCGCGACGTGCTCGAGGAGGCGGCCGATGCGACCGCTTGAGCTGACGGTCGAAGGGTTCCGCTCCTACCGCGAACGGTCACGTTCGATTGGCGGGGATCGAGCGGCTCGTCGGCATCGTCGGTCCGATCGGCTCGGGGAAGTCCTCGATCCTCGACGCCGTCGTCGTTCGCGCTGTACGGCAAGACACCGCAGGTGGAGGGCGCCACGAAGTCGCTGATCCACCAGCTCTGCCGACCAGTCGCACGTCGAGCTCCGGTTCAGGTCGACGGGCAGGTGTGGCGGGCCGTGCGATCGCTCCGACGCAAGGGCGCGTCCGGGCATCAGCTCGAGCTGCTGGCCGACGACGACCCCGACGCGCAGGTCCTCGAAGTGCGTGACGCTGCGAGGGCGCCGATGAACGAGCGGATCGAGCAGCTGCTGGGCATGGACTTCAAGACGTTCTGTCGCTCGGTCCTGCTGGCGCAGAACCGGTTCACCGAGTTCCTCAAGGCGACGCCCGCGCCAGCGCGACGACGGTGCTGAAGGGCGTGTTCGGGTTCGAGCGGCTGGACGAGGCGCTCCGAGTGGCGAAGATGCACGTCGAGCGGATCGACCTGGAGCTCACCTCCCTCAGCAAGGAGCGCGAACGGATCGTCGAGGCGCGCGAGCAACTCGACGCAGCACGTGCTGCGGCGGATCGATCGCGCGAACGGCTGCACGCGTTGCAGTCGGCCGGCCCCGAGATAGATACCGGAGTACGCGGCCCCGGTCAAGCACTGCCGGAGGGCGCGAAGAACGGCTTACCGGTTCAGACCTTGAGCTCGACCACGGTGGCCCCTCCCCCGCCTTCCTGCTGCGGAGGCTCGGCGACGGTGGCGACGTGGGGGTGTGATTTCAAGTATTCGCGGAGCGCCTTGCGGAGAATGCCCATGCCGCTGCCGTGCACGATGCGAATTTTCGGCAGGCCGGCGAGGAAAGCGCGGTCCACGAACTTCTCGACCTCGCGGGTGGCATCGTCGACGGTACGGCCGATGACGTTGATTTCCGTCGGGGTGGTGAGATCCTCTTTCTCGAGCGTGATGGAGATGCCGCGTGCACGCGCGGCTCTCACCGGATTGTCGGCGGCGCGAACCAGAACCTCGGCAATATCGTCCTGGCGGACCTTCATGGTCATGGCGCCGACGGCCACCTCATACTGGTCGTCACCGACTTTGCGCTTCACCTGGGCGGTGCGCCCCAGCGACTTCAGCTTCACCGTGTCGCCTTCGAGGACGCGCTGAACCACGTGCGGCTGGGCGTTCAGGTCCTCGCGATCGGCGCCGGTGGTGTGGGCGACGACGGTCTGATCGAACTGCTCGCGGAATTCGCGGCGCAGCCTGGCAATGCGCCGCTCCGCCTCCTTCGAGAGCTTCTGCTGTGCGGCCCGCTCCTGGACCGCCTGCACGGCCTCGCGGGCGTGGTACTCGAAATCGCGCATCAGCGAAGCGAGCTTGTCTTCCAACTCGCGGATGCGCGCGCGCTGCTCCTTCAGCCCCTCGGCGTCCAGGCGCCGGCGTTCGCGCTCCAGCTCCTGTTCGCGCTCCTGGAGGCGGAGGCGCTCGGAGGCGGCGTCGCGCAACTCCGCGTGCAGGCGGTCGAGGAACTTGCCAACATCCTGCGCCTGCGCGCCGAGGCGGGAGCGGGCGGATTCAATGATGGACGGATTCAGCCCGAGGCGCTGGGCAATGTTGATGCCGGCGGAGGCGCCGGGAATGCCGACGCGCAATTCGTAGGTGGGCTGAAGAGTGCGCTCGTCGAAGCCGACGGCGGCGTTGAGCACGCCCGGCGTGTTGGCGCCGTACACCTTGAGCGAGGTGTGGTGCGTGGAAACCACGCTCATGCAGCCGATGCGGCGGAAGTGGTCGGCAATGGCGACCGCCAAGGCGGCGCCTTCCTCGGGATCGGTGGCGGAGCCGAGTTCGTCGAGCAGAACCAGCGAGTCCGGGGTGGCGGTGCGCGAGATGAAATCGATGTTGGTGACATGGGCCGAAAAGGTCGAGAGGTCCTGCTCGATCGACTGGTAATCCCCGCTATCGGCGAGCACGGCGTCCACGATGGGAAGCTCGGCGCGATCGGCCGGGACGGGAATGCCCGACTGCGCCATGAGCGCAAGCAAGCCGATGGTCTTCAGCGAAACGGTTTTGCCGCCGGTGTTGGGGCCGGTGACGACCAACTGGCGGTGGTCCGCATCAAGCTCGATGGAGATGGGCACGACGTGCCGGCTCTTGGGACGCAGCGTGCGCTCCAGGAGGGGGTGACGCGCGTTCTGCAAAATCAACGTTCCAGCTTCCGGTTTCCGGTTTCCCGATGCGCCGGGAGCAGACGGCTGCCGCTCCGGAAACCCGGCCCGGACGCAGTTGTAATCCTCGGCAAAGCGTGCCTTGGCGAACTGGAGCTCCAAGTCGGCGAGCGCGCCGGTAGCGGCGTGGATGGTCCCTGCCTGCTCGGCGACGCGGCGTGTCATTTCCAGCAAGATGCGGTGGATCTCCTCCTGCTCCTCTTCCAGCAGGCGAACCAGTTCGTTGTTCTGCTCGATGGTCTCCAGAGGCTCGACGAAAACCGTCTGGCCGCTGGAGCTGGCGCCGTGGACGACGCCCTGCACGCGCCTTTTCTGCTCGGCCTTCACCGGGATGACGAAGCGCTCGCCACGAATGGTGACCAGCTCCTCCTGCACGGCGCCGCCTTCGGCCAGCCGCCGCAGGTAGGAGCGCAGCGACTCCTGGATGAGGCGCTTCTGCTTCTCGACATCGCGCCGAATGCGCGCCAACTCGGGCGAGGCACGATCGTCGAGCGTGCCGTCGGGCAGGATCTTGTTGCGGAAGAAGCGCAGGAAATCGGTGAAGTCGGCGATGGCCGAAGACAGCTCGGTGACAGCCGGCCAGGGATTGTCGCCGCCGCGGGATTCGGCCTGCTCTCCCGGCTGGGGCGCGTGCATGGCCGAGGGCGGGTTCTGGGCGGTATGGCGCCACTCGTCGGCGCGATCGACCAGGTGGATGATGTCGCGCAGTTGGTTCGCCTCGAGGGCGGCGCCCTCGATGCGTGCCTTCTCGACCAGCGGGCCGGGATCGCTCAGCCCGGAAAAATCAAAATGGCCGCCGCAGCGGAGGAAGCGCCGCACCTCGGCGGAGAGTTGCTGCTGGCGCTCGATCCAGACGCGATCGGCGGCCGGTTCGAGACGTTCGACGAGCCCCTGGCCCAGGGGCGACCAGGCATAGCCGCGCAGCATCTGGCGCAGGGAATCGAATTCCAGCACGCGGGCGCTGGTGTGTCGGAGCGGTTCCGGCATAGGTGAAGTAAGAAGCCAGAGGCCCGGAGTGAGAACTAACGGCTACAGCTACGCTTCCTTAGCGAGCTCGTGGCGATTGACGGGTTCTCACCTCCCAAGCCGGCTTGCACGGAACATGGTAAACGCTTTCGCCCAACCGGGACACGGAAGTCCATCGGCGGCGGGCCGATGGCGGCCAGGGGGCATGCACCATCGGCACCTGTGACGCCCTGAGGCACCCGGGATAAAAATGCAGGAGCACCCCAGTTTCCGGAGGCAATTGCATGTGGAATCAGAAGCCTGGGTACCCTTCTAAAGAAGCGCCCGAGCCGCCGGCGGAGGCGCCGCGCGCGCAAACATCCATGGCCGCGCGCATTTCGGCGTCGCCGCAACCGAACGTGGCGATGATCGGGAAGACCATCACCGTCACGGGTGAGATCACCGGGTCGGAGCCGTTGCACGTGGAAGGCAAGGTCAAGGGCTCCATCCGGCTGGAGAACTCGTACCTGAACATCGGGGCCGAGGCCGCGATACAGTCGAATGTCACGGCCCGCGAGGTGGTGGTGCGCGGCTCGGTGACGGGCAACGTGAACGTCAGCGAGCGGATTGACATCCGCAGCGGCGGATCGCTGGTGGGCGACGTGACCGCGCACAGCGTCAGCATCGAAGAAGGCGCCTACTTCAAGGGCAGCATCGACATGCGCCGGTCGGAACCGGCGCGGCAGAGCGCGCCCGCGGTGACGGTGAAGGCGCCAGCGCCCAAGGCGTCCGAACCGGAACCCGCGCATACGGTTTCGGCGTAACAAAAATCGGGGAGCGGGCGCCGGCCTCGCGGCGCCGATCCGGGGCCGGTCCGCTCATCACTCCTGTCTGTGACCCAGGTCACACCTGCATTGTTCCCGCAGAGAGCGCATTTCCGCGCCGATCCCCAGTGCTAGAATTTTATTGCGAGGTTCCCATGAGCTTTCCTATCCAGCGGCCGCGCCGCCTGCGTTCGAGCGAAGTCCTGCGTTCCTTTGTGCGCGAAACCCGGTTGACGCCCGAGGGCTTCATTTATCCGCTGTTCGTCTGTCCCGGCGAGGGCGTGCGCAAGGAAGTGCGTTCCATGCCGGGCGTCTTCAATTTGTCGGTGGACGAGGCGGTGAAGGAAGCGCGCGAGGTGAAGTCGCTCGGCCTGCCGGCGGTGATTCTGTTCGGCCTGCCGGAGAAGAAGGACGAGATCGCGACCGGCGCCTGGGAGGACGACGGCATCGTGCAGCGGGCGACGCGGGCGATCAAGCGCGAGGTTCCCGGGCTGATGGTGGTGGGCGACGTCTGCCTGTGCGAGTACATGAGCCACGGGCACTGCGGGATCGTGAAGCAAGTCAGCAAGCCGGCGGTGCGATCGGCCAGCAGCGCAAAAGGCGGATCGGCGGCGGCCGCGGTTGAACAAGCAGTGGCCGCGGAGTTCGAAATCGAGAACGACGTGAGCCTCGACATCCTGGCCAAGACGGCGGTGTCGCAGGCGAAGGCGGGCATGGACATCATCGCGCCCAGCGACATGATGGACGGGCGCGTGGCCGCCATCCGCCGGGGGCTGGATGACAACGGCTTCACCAATACTCCGATCCTCAGCTACGCGGCCAAGTTCGCCAGCGGCTTCTACGGGCCGTTCCGCGAAGCCGCGGATTCGGCGCCGCAGTTCGGCGACCGGCGCAGTTACCAGATGGATCCGGCGAACTTCCGGGAGGCGCTGAAAGAGATGGCGCTCGACCTGGAGGAGGGCGCGGACATGGTGATGGTGAAACCGGCGCTGCCGTACCTGGACATTATTCGCGCGGCCTACGAGCGCTTCCAGGTGCCGATCGCCGCCTACCAGGTTTCGGGCGAGTACGCCATGATCGAAGCCGCGGCGCGCAACGGCTGGATCGACCGCGAGCGGGTCATGCTGGAGTCGCTGACCTCAATCCAGCGCGCCGGCGCGAGCATCATCCTGACCTATTTCGCCAAGGACGTGGCGAGACTGCTGGGATAGCACGAAACGTCTTTGCGAACCAAGTTTCCACGATAGTGCGAGGAACGCCCTGTTCGTGGACGATGTGGAGCGGTTCAACTCCGCGGTCCAGCAGTTCGCAGAGGGCATTCGCAACCGATGATCTAGGTGGCGGCTTCGGCCTTGACGCGGAGCTTGCAGCGCGCGGCCGCCAGTTCCACGATCTCGCCGATGAGCTGGGTGTACGTCCGGCCGGATTTTCTAGCCGCCATGGCGAACTCCTGCACGCTGGAGAGCCAAGGGTTGGGATTGGCTTCGATGACGAAGACTTCGCCCTTGGGCGTAAGCCGCATGTCAATGCGTCCGTAATCGCGGAGCTTGCAGGCGCGATAGGCATTGAGAGCGGTCTGGGTGAGGCGCTGGGTGGTGTCGTCGTCCAGGTCCTCGGCGGGCGCGGACTTGGTGAGCTTGTAAGCTTCGGTGTCCTTCTCGAATTTCACGTCCTGGGTGGCGATGCGCGGCACACCCTTGGGCAGCCTGGACAAGTCCAGTTCGATCAGCGGCAGGACCTCGGCGCGCTCGTAGCTGCCCAGGACCGCGCCGTAGATTTCGCGCCCCTCGATGTACTCCTCCACCAGGGCGGGGCAGTCGAACTCCTCCTGGACGTACTCGATGCGCTCCATCAACTCCTTGACGCTGCCGACGAGCGCCTTGTCGTCGATGCCGATGGAACCGTCTTCCCAGAGCGGTTTCACGATCAGCGGGAAAGCGAGGTCGTCGACATGATCGGTGCGGCCTTTCCACGCGGTGGCGAAATAGGGCGTACGAATGCCATGAAAAGCGAAAAGTTTCTTGGCGACCGCCTTGTCCTGGGCGAGGAAATGGCCGTGCGGGCCGGAGCCCGTGTAGGGAATCCCCAACAGGTCGAGATAGGCGGTGATGTTCATTTCCTTGGTGTCGTCTCCGGCGAAGGATTCGCTGAGGTTGAACACCAGGTCCGCCCCGCATTTGGCCAGCGCGGTAAGCGACTGCGGGCGGCCGTCGACGACCTGGTAAAAGGGCTCGTGGCCGAGCTTCTCCAGGGCCGCGAGGATTTCCTCACGGTCGTGCTTCTCCTTGCGCCGCGGCTTGGCGTTCTTCTTGCGCCGCGCCGATTTTTCCACGACCGGTTCGGCGGGCTCTTCCTCCCAGACGTCATAGAGCACCGCGACTTTCAGACTTTCTCCGTGCATGCTGCCTCCCGTGCAGCGAACGACCCGTGGTTAGGGTTGCGCGAACCTGCCGCGCGCCAGGTAATTCATGGCGAGCGCGGTGGCGTAAACGGTAATGTCGGTCAGTTGCTCGGCCTCGCGGTTCACATCCACGCGCAGGCCCAACTGCTCCACCCGTCCCTGGATGGATTCCAGGAGCTTCCTGATGATAGGCCTCTGCACGCCGGACCAGTAAGTGACCTTGTCGGTAAGGACCTTGCGATGCTGGCCGAGAAACTCGGCGGCGTTGCGCACGCCCTGACGGCGCCGCCGGGAAACATTAAAAATATCCACCAGATCCGAGTCTAGCGCCAAGTCGGAAAACGCGCTTTCGTCGGCCAGCAACTGCTGATAGAAATCGGCGACGGTGCCGCGCATTTCCGCGACGGTGATGTCGGTGTCTCCTTGCGCGCGCGGAGGCGGCGTGTCGCCCACCTTGCGCGCGATGCGGCTCATATACTCGAGCTTGGCCAGGGCCGGCCATCCGCGATACCGCGTGCGCCAGCGCGATCCCGGGGTCAGCCAGACAGCGAAAGTTTCGGCGAAATCCTCGTCCGGATGCTTCTGCGCGTACCATCCGGCCATGTGGCGCACGTAGCTGCGCGAAAAAGGCACCGGGCGGTAATTCTCGCGGTAGGCGCGGCGGAAGGAGCCGAACAACTGGCGCCATTCGGGCGCCTTGTAGAGCTGGTAGGCGTAATTGAAGGCGTGGCCGGCCTCGTGGCGCAGGTACATCATGATCTCGCGCGTGTCCTCGAGGTCGTTCATTTCGTGTTCCAGCTTGGAGAGCTGAGGGTTGGCGAGATAGAACGGAATGCCGATCACGGGCTCGCCCGAGGGGCATCCCCATTCATCGGTCAGGTAACAGGGCGGGCGAAAATGCTTCAGGCCCTTGCGCTCGCACTCGCGATAAAGCTTCTGGATGAAACGGTCCAGGGGCGAACCGTCCAGCCGCAAGCCGAGGTCGCAGATGGGCTTATGAAGAATTTCCTGTACGTCTGCCGGCGCTGCTTCAAACGCTCGCACAGAGAGTTAGATGCTAAGTGGCAACGGGCTGCATCGAGACCTGTGCACCGGCTTCGAGCACGGCACGACGCGAATCGACGGCGACATTGATCCGCGGATGGCGTGCGCCGGCATGGCACAGGGGCCCCTGGGCAAAGTGTAACCAGATTCGGAGGGAAGATCGCAGATTACAGGGGGTCAGGCACTGTCGATGTTGGTTCGGGCTGGAGAGTCGAACCACCATCCATCCATGCGGAGCAGGGCTTGGAGGTGACGGTCCGCGCATCTCGCGAATCGCACCCCCATATCGTAGAATCCTTGGTTTATGGTTCTGCGCCAAATCCCACCTGTACGGAGCTAGACCGTGGCGGACAAGATCTATGACGTGGCCATCCTCGGCAGCGGGCCGGCCGGATACACCGCGGCCATCCGCGCCGGCCAGTTCGGATTGAAAGTTGCACTCATCGAGAAGGAAAACAAGCTCGGCGGCACCTGCCTGCACGTGGGCTGCGTTCCGACCAAGGCGCTGCTGTTCAACGCCGAACTTTGGGACCACTTGAAGACCGCCAAGGAATTCGGGATCGAAAACCTGGGCACGCCGAAGCTGAACTGGAGCGCCGTCCAGCAGCGGAAGAACAAGATTGTCACCAAGCACGCCAAGGGCCTGGAGTTCCTGATGCGCAAGAACAAGGTGGACACGCTGGAGGGCTACGGGCGCCTGACCGGGCCGGCAAAAAACGGCGTGCACGAGGTCGAGGTCTCCGCCGCGGGCGGACCCAACATGGTGAAGGCGAAGAATGTGCTCATCGCCACCGGCTCGGAGGCGCGCATGCTGCCCGGCCTGGAGCCCGACCAGCGCATTCTCACCAACATCGAAATTCTCAGCCTGGCGGAGATTCCGAAGTCGCTGATCATCGTGGGTTCGGGCGCGGTGGGCGTGGAATTCGCCTCCATCTACAACTCTTTCGGCACCGAGTGCACCGTGCTGGAAATGCTGCCGCGCATCGTGCCCCTGGAAGACGAGGAGATCTCCAAGGAGCTTGACCGCGCTTTCCGCAAGCTCAATATCAAGACGCAGGTGAACGCCTCGGTGAAAAAGGTGGACAAAACCAAGGACGGCGTCGCGGTCACCTTCGAGGTGGACGGCAAGGCGCAGACCGTGGAAGCGGAAAAGGTGCTGATCGCCGTGGGCCGCAAGCCGCGCACCGACAACATCGGACTGGAGAAGACGAAGATCAAGGCCGAGCGCGGCTTCATCCATACCGACGGGTGGATGCAGACCTCCGAGCCCGGCATCTACGCCGCGGGCGACATCGTCGTCGGCATGCCGCAGTTGGCGCACGCCGGATTCATTGAGGGCAAAGTCGTGGCGGCCCACATGGCAAACAAGCAAGTAAAACCAATCGACCGCAACAAGGTTCCCGCGTGCACCTACTGCCATCCCGAGATCGGCAGCGTCGGCATGACGGAAGCGGCGGCCAAGGAGGCCGGCCGGCGGGTGAAGATTGGCAAATTCCCGTTCACGGCGAATTCGCGCGCCTCCATCGTGGGCGCGCATGAAGGCTTCATTAAAGTGGTAAGCGACGCCGGCTACGGAGAGATCCTGGGAGTGCACATCATCGGGCCCTCGGCGACGGAACTGATTGCGGAAGCGGTGGCGGCCATGGAGCTGGAAGGCACGGTCGAGGACCTCATGTACACCATCCACGCCCACCCAACGCTGTCCGAGGCGGTGCTGGACGCGGTGGAAAGCGTGGAGGGGCTGGCGATTAACTTCTGATTGCGTAATCGGGTAACTGCGTAACCGGGTAATTGCCACGCCCGCGAGCTGGCAAATTCCCCGATTACCCGATTACACAATTACCCGATTGTGATTATTTCCGTCGTCCAACTCGGAACCGTGGATTACGCCACCGGCCTGCGGTTGCAGCAGCGGCTGATCGAACTGCGCAAGAACAACGAGATCGCGAATGTGCTGCTGCTGCTGGAGCACGAGCCGGTGATCACGCTGGGGCGCAATGCCCGGCGCGACAACGTTCTCGCCGGCGATGAACTGCTGCAGCAGCGTGGCGTCGAGCTGTTCGAGTGCGACCGGGGAGGCAACGTCACCTTTCATGGCCCGGGGCAGCTTGTCGGGTATCCCATCTTCGACCTGCGCAGCTTTCTCGGGCCCAATGGACAGCGCAAGACCTTGGGCGCGGTCGAGTATGTTCGCCGGCTGGAGGAGTCGCTGATCCGCACCTGCGCCGACTACGGCGTTGCCTCCGAGCGCGTGGCGGGAATGACCGGGGTCTGGACGCGAATTGCAGCCAGTGAGGGAGCGCTTTCGTCCGATCCCCGGAGGGCCGCTTCCGCGGGCAACGGCATGCGGCCGAACGCCAGGGCTCAAGCCAAGATCGCCGCTATCGGCGTGCACATCTCGCGCGGCGTCACCTCGCACGGCTTCGCCCTGAACGTGAACACGGATCTCGACTACTTCGATCTCATCATTCCATGCGGCATCAGCAGCAAGCCGGTAACCTCGCTGGAGCGCGTGCTGGGACATGCGGTTGCGCTCGACGAGGTGGCGCAGGCGGTGGCGCGGAACTTCGGGCGCGTGTTCAATGCCCAGATCGTGTGGGTGGACTCGCTGGACGCGCTGCTGGGCCGCAAGGTCGGTGTCCCGGTCCGCAAGCCGGAAGAGCTGCGCAGGATCAAGGGTGAAGAAGACACGTTTTGGGCTTAAGCATCTGAGTGGCTGAGTTTAATTGCGTAAGATTTCGTAAGGGGGATTGCGCACGGCCGCTTTTTACAGGTCAAGGGCGATTTTAAGAGCGGCATCAATTCGAGTCATAATGTGCTTCTCGAATTTGCCTTTCTGTTCACGGAGGCGAGTTTTGCTAATTGTTCTTACCTGTTCACATACGACAATCCCGTCAATGGTTTGACCGCCCACTCCGGCAGGAATTGCAACATGGCTCGGGTAGACCCTCTTCTTGTTCTCTGCGTCCGTGATTGGGCATATACACACTACGGGACTGTACTTATTGAGGGAGTCTCTGCTGACAACGACAACCCGCCGTGTGCCCCCTTGTTCGGAGCCTTCGGCGGGGTCGAGTATCGCGATGTACACATCACCGCGAAGAACTGGCGGCATCGGTTAGCTCCGCTTCTAGAGCCTCTTCTCCGATCTTGAGCGCCTCCCAGTCGCTATGGGCGAACTCCTCAGCGAGCAGGCTTGCCTCTTTTTGATACTCGGCGTCCTCAGCCATTGCTGCAAACGCGGCATCAATCTGCCGACGTTTGTACATTTTCAGATATGAGGTAATCGCAAGAACGATCAAATCGTTCATGCTCACGACGGGGCCCGATCCTCCCTTTTCCTTGTTCACAACACACTTTGCCTGTTCATAGACAGAACGAGGGAGACGGACTGTTGTCGTATGTGTTTCAGCGCGCGCAGCCATAATGCCTCCTCTCTGGAATTGGGGGAATACTGCCACTATTCCTACTTCTAATTAGACACGCGAATGACGGAAGGGTTGCTAGTATTACTATTGAAATCGACATCACTTATAGATTATATACAAGAGCACAAATCTGATGTCTTATATGTAACGTATTATTGTATTCATTTATCGCACCTGTCAAGTGAAAAATGGGTAACCGTGTTCTCTTGTGGTTACCGGCGGTATTTCGCTATTTATTCGCTACGGCACCGCACCGACGCGCGCATTGTGAGATTCTGCCGCTCAACGTCCCGAAGTCTTTTTGCGGTTTTCAAGGGACGGCTGCAATAATGTCCGGTCACGCCATGGCCAAGAAACCGACTGGCAAGTCCGACAAGGCGAAACAGCAGTCGAAGGATGGCGCGCGCGCTTCCGGCCAGCGCTGCTACACGATCGCCGACTGGCGGCTGGAAAAGCCGGAATTCAAGATCGAGCAGCAGCGTGAGGGCGACGAGGTCCACTACATCGTCCACGGCGATCTGAGCCGGGCGGCGCCGCCGATCCGCGAATCGAAATACCTTACACGCGAGCAGCACATCCAGATCTACCGCTGGATGCTGCGCAACCGGCGCATGGAAGCGGCGCTGGAAAACCTCTACAAGCAGGGCAAGGTGGTTGGCGGCGTGTACTTTGGCCTGGGGCAGGAGGCGTGCTCCTGCGCCTCGGCCTATGCGCTGAACCAGGACGAGTGGATGGGCCCGATGATCCGCAACCAGGGTTCGCTGCTGGTTCGCGGATTCTCCGCGCGCGACATCATGATGCAGTACATGGCGAAGGCGGGCTCGCCCACCTTCGGCAAGGACGCCAGCTCGCATTTTGGCGACATTTACCGGCGCAATGTCGTTTCGCCGATTTCAACCTTGGGCGATCTGATCCCGGTGCTCACCGGCGTGGCCCTGGGCGCACGCCTGCAGGGGCGGAACATCGCCGCCATGACCTACATCGGCGATGGCGGACAGTCCACCGGAGTGACTTACGAGGGCCTGAACTTCGCCGCCGTGCAGAGACTGGGGCTGGTGCTGTTCGTTGAAAACAACATCTGGGCGTATTCGACGCCCACCGACGAGCAGTTCCGCGTGCAGGACCTGGCTGAGCGCGCCATCGCCTACGGCATCCCGGGCGTGATCGTGGACGGCACTGACGCCTGCCAGGTGTACGACGCGGCGCACGAGGCCTGCGAGCGCGCCCGGCGGAGCGAGGGCCCAACGCTGATTGAGGCCAAGATGATGCGCATGAAGGGCCACGCCATCCACGACGCGGCGCAGTACGTGCCGCGGCCGCTGTTCGAGTACTGGACGCGGCGCGACCCCATCGCACGCTTCGAAAACTATCTGCTCAACGTGAGGAAGTGGCTCACGCGCGAGGAGAACGAAAAACTCATCGCCGAGGTCGAGCGGCAGTTGGATGAAGATCGCGAGGCGGCGGTGAATTCACCCATGCCCGACCCGGCGACGACGCCTCTCGACATCTGGTGCGAGGGCTGCCACGAGGTAAAGCTGAAGTATGCAGTGCCGCAGTACCCGAGCGAGAAGAAAGAAGCCGGGCGAAAGCAAGTGGAGGCAGCGGGGCACTTGAAATGAGTGTCGTACCTCATCTCGACTGGCAGCGGTGCTACAGCATCGAGGCCACTTATCTCGAAGCCGTTCGTCAGGGAATCTGGGAAGAGATGGAGCGCAATCGGTGACGTTAACGACAAGGCGTTACAAGGTTTCCTTCCCCGTGCGTTCGCCCCAATTTGTTTCCCGGTGCAGGTTTGCCCGGGTGATTCGCCTCACGATTCTTGCCAATTTGCGCCGCGACTTAGGCTTGTCTATTTTTTGCTTCATGAAGCGGTATTGTAGCGAGTAACCGTGCCTGAAACGACTTATCTCGAAGCCATTCGCCAGGGAATCTGGGAGGAGATGGAGCGCGATCCCAGCGTCTTCTGCCTGGGCGAGGACATTGGCGTTTACGGCGGCGCGTTTAAGGTGACCGAAGGGTTCGTGGACCGCTTCGGGCCGGAGCGCATCATCGACACGCCGATTGCCGAGTCGGCGATCGTGGGCGCGGCGTTTGGCGCGTCGCTCACCGGCATGCGACCGGTGGCCGAGTTCCAGTTCATGGACTTCATCGGCTGCGCCTTCAACCAGATTGTCAACATGGTGGCCAAGGCGCATTTCCGCTGGGGCGCGCCGGCGCCGCTGGTGCTGCGCGGACCCTCGGGCGGCAACGTGCACGGCGGACCGTTTCACTCGCAGAATCCCGAAGCGTGGTTCGTGCACGTGCCGGGGCTGAAAGTGGTCTGCCCGGCAACGCCCTACGACGCCAAGGGGCTGATCAAGTCGGCCATCCGCGACAACAATCCGGTGGTGTTTTTCGAGCACAAGTTTCTCTACCGCCGGATCAAGGAAGAGCTGCCGGACGAGGATTACACGGTCCCGTTGGGCAAGGCGCGGGTGGCGCGCGAAGGGCGCGATGTTTCGGTGATCACCTACGCGGCCATGGTGCATACGGCGCTGGAGGCCGCGGAGACACTGGCGAAAGAAGGCATCGAACTCGAAGTCATAGACCTGCGCACGCTGTTGCCGCTGGACCGCGAGGCGATTGCGGCCACGGTGAAGAAGACCAATCGGGCGATCATCCTGCACGAAGACGTGCGTACCGGCGGCATCGCCGGCGAGGTGACGGCCATCGTCAACGAAGACGCCTTCGACTGGCTGGATGCGCCCATCGTGCGCATCACCGCGAAAGACACGCCGGTCCCGTTTTCGCCGCCGCTGGAGGAGTGGTTCCTCCCAAATGCGGATGATGTGGTGCGCGAGGCGCGGCGGTTGATGGCCTACTAGCCGAAGATCGTACCGCCGCCTGAGCAACCGCGCAGACATCGCAGACAACTCACAGGGTAGGCGCACGAGTGTTAGCTGCCGGGCGAGTTTTGCAGCCGCGGACGAAGTCGGGACATCCAACGGGCGTCGGCGGCCAGACGATATAATCGCTGGTTTGGACCGCCAGGCGGGGCCGCTCTGAGGAAGGACCATCATGCCAACTGATGTGATCATGCCCCAGATGGGGGAATCGATCGTTGAAGGCACCATCACCAAGTGGCTGAAAAAGCCGGGTGAGAAGGTGTCGCGCGACGAGCCGCTGTTCGAAATTTCCACCGACAAGGTTGACGCCGAGATTCCTTCGCCTGCCGCCGGCGTGCTGAAGGAGATCAAGGTGCCCGAGGGGTCGACGGTCCAGGTGAATACCGTGGTCGGCACCATCGCCGCCGAGGGCGAGACCGCCGCAGCGCCCGCCGCCCCGAAGCCAGCAGGCGGCCGCGCCAGCAGCGCCGCAGGAAGCACCGCGCACGGCGGAGCCGGCACAGACGAAGGAAGCTGCGCCGGCGGCCGAGCGCCCGCAGGCAAAGCCACAAGAGCAACGAGCGGTGGCGCAGCACGCGGAAACGGTGATCGAGTTCCCGCAAGGGCAAGAGTTCGGGCGCACGGCGGAGGGAGAGCGCATACGCTCCTCGCCGCTGGTGAAGCGCATCGCGCGCGAGAACAACGTCGACCTCAGCCGCGTGAAGGGCAGCGGCCTGGGCGGGCGGATCACCAAGGAAGACATCCTTCAGTTTGTCGAGCACCGGCCGTTGCAACATCCGGCGGCGGGGCCGCAGATCGCAGAGCCGATGCAGGCGCCGGCGCAGCAACCGGCGGCGCAGCGTCCGGCATATCAGCCCGGTGCGGCGGCGCCGGCCATATCCGCGCCGCGGCCGATGGCGATACCGGGCGAAGTGGTGCCGATGTCGGCGATGCGGAAGAAGATCGCGGAGCGCATGGTGGAATCGAAGCGCACCAGCGCGCACGTGCACAGCGTCTTCGAGGTGGACATGTCCCGGGTGATGGCCATTCGCCAGCGCGAGAAGAACAGCTTCGAGCAACGCACGGGCACGCGCCTGACCATCATGCCGTTCTTCTGCCGCGCGGCCATCGAATGCATCCGCAACTGGCCGATCGTCAACGCTTCCGTCGAGGGCGACAACATCCATTACCACCGCAGCGTGAACCTGGGGATCGCGGTGGCGCTGGAGTGGGGCTTGATCGTGCCGGTGATCAAGAAGGCGGAGGAGTTGAACTTCCTCGGCCTGCAGCGGGCGATTATCGACCTGGCGGATCGGGCGCGCACCAAGAAGCTGCTGCCGGACGAAGTCGCGGGCGGCACGTTCAGCGTGACCAATCCGGGCAGCTACGGACAGATGTTCGGGCTGCCGATCATCATGCAGCCGCAGGTGGCGATCCTGGGGATCGGGTCGATCAAGAAGCAGCCGGTGGTGGTGACCGACGAAAGCGGGATGGATTCCATCGCCATACGATCCATCTGCCACGTGATCCTGGGATACGATCACCGGGTGATCGACGGAGCGGTGGCGGACCAGTACCTGAGGGACGTGGCAAAGTACCTGGAGAGCTGGAACGAGCCGCTGGGATAAGAGCAGCTATTAGCAATTGGCGATTAGCAATTAGCCTCCGGAAACGGAGGCTTTTTTGCTTGCTAACCGCCATTGCCACTTGCTCGAGCTGGTTTCACAAATGCAACGACGGACAAAACGACGTTTTTCCCCAGCGGCTAAAGAGGCTGCGGAAAAACTCTGTCTCGCATGCGATTTGGGAATGCAGGGGCTAAAGCCCCAACGTGTTTTCAATCATTTACGGCACGACTGAAGTCGTGCCCTGACACAAAAACGGCTTGCAATCGAGTTTTTCAGCAACCTGTAAAGCCGCCAAGTTCGGGCTCATTTACGGCGCGGCTGAAAGCCGCGCCCCTTCAAAACGCATTTGTGAAACAACTTCTCATTTGTGAAACAACTTCGAATCACTTCGTCTTGGACCAGACGGAGGAGTTCAGGCACTGGACAGTGCCGTCGATGATCTGGCCGAGGCCATTGCGGAAGTTATCGACATCCACAATGTCCTTTTGGGTGACGGCTTCGGTGATGGACAGGGCCGAGGCGACGAAGTTCAGCGCCGCGTCTTTCTTGTTGGTGCCGCTCTTGCTGCCAAAGACGCTTTCAACGCCCTGGATAACGGCGGGAACGAAGGTAAGGCCCCGCAGAAGGGTTGCGAGAAAATTCATATCTGCTCCTTTTGAGAATCGGGTGATCGGGTGATCTGGTGATCGGGTGAAGGGGAATCCAGCGAGTCCAGGCCGCTCCCGCGATAAACGCGGAGAACCTTCTCGGCGTAAGCGGGATCCGTGGCCCAGTGGCCGGCCAGGGCGCGGGCGAACGCCTCGGGGTGGTGGCTGCAGGCGCGCGCATCGGCATAGCAGGCGACAGTGGCGATGATGCGGTCGCGGTCGGCAAAACCCTCCTCCATGGAGGCATAGCGGGCGAACTCGGCGCCGACACGCACCCGGCGGCCACGGATGAATTCGTAAGTGGCGTAGGCGACGCGCTGATGGTTCCCGTGCGCCTTGATCCCGAAGTAATTGTGGGCGTCGCGCGCGAGCTGCGACTCTCCCCAACGGCTCTCCAGCGCGGCTTGCGCGACGGTGACGCCGGGAGGAAATCCGCTGGCGCGCGAAGAAGCGAGAGCGGCACGCGAGGCCGCGTCGATAAATTCTTCTTTGGTCATGGGCAGTTGTCCGGAGCGGGCGCGATCAGGGATGCAGCTTCATGTAATCAATCGCGACGTGAAGCAGCGTGAGCAGCGCGGCGATGGCGCCGCCAACGCCGGCGAGACGCTGGACGAGTTGTTCGTGACGCTCAACGCGGGTGGTGAGTTCCTGGATGCAGCCCGGCTTGCCGTTACCGATAAGCCAGCGCATGTGGGCCTTGAGTTCGGTAAGATCTTTCAACACCTGTTCTTCGAAGTTGTTCATAGGACGAGCCTTTGGCCATTGGCAGCCAGCCATTGGCGGTTAAGAGCAACGATCAGCGGCAAACCGAGTTGCGAGTTCGGAGCCAAAAACCCACATCCTCCAATCCCGGGGCAGATGTGGGACACCAGCACCAATACTCAGAGCGGATAGTCCACGCTCAGCAGGACGGAGAAGCGCGAGTAAAGAGGTGGCGCCGAGCCGTCGTACTGGCGAAGGTAGAAGCCCTGCACCCGCGAGAGGCGAGGGAGGGAGAAGACCGAGCCGGTGAACCGGCCGACGAGGTTGCGGTCGTTGTCGAGTCCCCAGGCGGTGTCGCTGCGGCGCACCTCGAAGCCGCCGCCGGCGGGCGGAGCGCCATGGGTGTCGATGGTGACCGAGGTCGAGGTAACGTCGACTACCTCGGCTTCGGTCAGCGGCGGAAGCGAGGCGCCGAGGGAGAGAGCAGTGGCGGCGGTTTCCGGGACGCTGGCGGAAGCCGCGGTCTCCAGCTCGAAGGCGAGCGGTTCGGCGGCCTCGTTGGCAAACCGGATGATGTACTGAGCGCGATCGCCGGCGAGGTCCGCAGCCTCGATATCGACTTCCCGCACGATGGCGTGAAAACCGGCGCCGCGCGAGGGCACATCGACGGCAAGCGCGTCGCCGGGCAGAAGGTCGTCGGCGGCGCCGGGAAGCGAGTCGCTCCAGACCACGTACTCACCCGACCAGGCGGGCTGGGTGGCATCGTCGAGGATGGCCAGCGCGGCCTGTTCGCAGTCTTCGGCAGTGCGCGCCGGTGGGCCGGCAAGAGAGAGAACCGCGCCACGAACGCCGTCGTCGCTACCCACCGCGTGGGCGGCGATGCTGGTCGGATCGCAGACGCGGGCCACGGCCCGGCCGGAGGCGCGGTAGCTGACCACGATCTTCTCATTGGCGTCGGGCACGCAGGCCGAATAGAAGGAGAGTTCGGCCGCGCTGGAGACGCGGCATTCGGCGCCTTCAGAGAGAGAGCCGACAAGCCGGCTGCGCCAGCTCCCGTTGAGGCGGCAACTGCGGACCTCGGCATCGACGGCGCGCAGCATGCGGGTGAAGGCGATGGAGGCATGCAGGCCGGCGCCGTCGAGAAGAGCGTAGGCGCAGTAGTCGGGCGCGGCGGGCAGGTAACCGTCGAAGAGCACGGTGGAGGCAGCGACGATGGTCGGCGGATTGTTGGGATCGATCTCGTGCACCTCCAGAACGACGCGGACGGGAGAGGCGTTGGCGGCGCCGCCGCGCCCGCTGCCGGCCGGATGCTGCGAGGAATGAAACCACTGCCCGCGGCGATAAACCTCAGGCGCGTAAATGCGGGTGGTCAGCACGTAGCGGTGGCCGGCAACCGTGGTCACGGTGACGCCCGCGGCGGTGCCGCCGACAACGGCGGCGATTTGCGACTGCGAGCCCGCGGGCGTGACGCGGAACCCGGCATAGCAGTTGGCAAGCGAAACGGCGCCGGTATAGAGGCCGCCGAAGATGCCGTCAGAAGCGGCGGTGAAGCTGATATCACCGTGCTGCAACACGAGCGCGCCGCCGAACTCGACCTGCTCGGCGAATTGAACGGTAGCGCCGCCTTCGATGCCCAGTTTGCCGGCGCTGACGGCGAGCGCGTGCGCCGGATCGGTGACCGTCCAGCGGGTGGAGCGCAGGATGGGGTCCCGGTATTCCTCGTCGAGCAGGACGGAAGTGCTGCGCGTGAACGGGACCTCGGAAAGATAGAAGCGAAGCGTGTAGCCGTCGCCGAGGAAGTAGTCCTTCACGTACGCTTGTGGTTCGACGTAGCCGAAGACGGTGACGTCGTTCATCAGCCGCGGTGAGGCGGTCAGCTTGAGCGCGCCGGGACAAAACTGGGGCGCGGTTTCGGCGAGCGCGTACTCGATCTCGCCGACAGGACGAAAAAACAAGGCTCTTAGGAAGTTAAGCGGCCTGTCAGAGGGTCCTTTCGGAGCTGATCCAAGAGGACGCGGTAGAGATTATCACGGCGATGATTGAAGCGAAATTCGGTTTCCTTTAAGTGAAGAACAAAGGTGTGAGCGGGGATGCCGTTGAACTTGGCCAGGCGTCGTTTGGCGAAGCTCCAAAAGCTCTCGATACCGTTGACATGGTTCTTGCGCACCGCAAACTGATGGGCCTCGTGATTGACCCGGAGATGTTTCTGATAGCCCATATCGACCAGGCCGTCGTAGCCGGACCAGCCGTCGGAGTGGATGACCGACTCCAGGCTGATACGGCCCAAAATGGCCTTCCGCAGCGTCTTTCGCCGGCAGTCGGGGACGATCTGGGTATAGACATAGCCATGGCGCTGGAAGATACCAAAGACGATCGTCTTGCCTCCCGCACCACGGCCGCGTTTACCTCGAACTCGGCGCGGCCCGAAATAGCTCTCATCGACTTCCACTTCTCCCGCGAGCGGGTTTTGCGCTTCGCACCAACGGGCGATCTGGCGCCGCAATTTGAGGTAAACCGTGTTCACCGAACGCACCGAAAGACCGGTGATGGCCGCGGCTTCGCTGGCCGTGAGATCCAAAGCGAAAACGCGAAGCAAGTGCCGAAAAAGCTTCTCCGAAATATGGGAACGGACGTAGTACTTGTTTTTGCCCGTAGACATTGGCGATCCGTCATTCTACAGGCCACTTAACTTCCTAAGAGCCAAAACAATTGGCCATCGTGGACGCGGCATGCGGCCCGGCTGCGCACCGCGAGAGCGGCGGCATGCGCGGACCACGGTTTGCGCGAGTCGACCGAATAATAAGGGATGATGGCAAGGTCCTCGACGCCGGCGCCGGAGAAGGTCCCGGGGAGGAGATCCTCCGCCAACTGCTTCAGCGCATTGCCGGCGGAGCGGTTGGTGAAGGGCGCACGGCGAGGCATGGTCTTGGTGTCGAGCAGTGTGTCGTCGGCGGCGGCGTGCAGCGTGTAACGATACACGGGGCCGCGCGCCCCCCAGCCCAGGTACTCGTATTCCGGCGGCGCCGTGACGTAGCCGGTGAAAATCTTGCGGCCGTCGTTGCACGCCAGGATGACGCGGGCGGCGGAGGTGGGCACGACGAACTGGCTGTCGTCGGCGACCAGGGAAGCGCTCAGCTCCGCCGGGCGATTGAGGCGGCGGCGAACACGCGGCGGGCGCTCGGATTCGAGCGCGGCGGTGTAGTCACGCGCGCCGGCGCCATCGAAATTGTCAATAGTAAGGATCATAGTTGAGGCTCAAGGCACAAGGCACAAGGCACAAGGCACAAGGCACAAGGCGCAACGCTGTGCGAAACGAGTGACAGGTTGCGTCCCGAGCTTGCGCAGTTTTCAGTAAAGCGCCGCTTGTGGCGCGGGGAAGAAGCTGCGGTAGCAGAGCACCTGCTCACCGTCGTTGAGGTCGGTATGCGGTAGCGCGAGAAAAGACGCGTGCAGCGACCAGCGTGCCAATGACGCGGGCAGGTCAGAGCTGGTTTCCTGCGCGCACGCCCCCGGCTGGAGCCGCGGATAATGGAAGCAAACGCGCGCTCCGCTTTCCTCTTCGAGCACGAACAAGGCCGACCACTCCTGGAAGAAGCTGCCGCCCTCGCGATCGACGAAGGCGACCACTTTCTGGGCGGAGGCGCCCTCGGGCGGGGCCCCGGCGAGGAGCGGCTGCGCCAGGATGAGGCTGTTGATGGTCTTGACGGAAACCCGGCCCACGTTGAAGGTGACGCGGCGCACGTAATTGAGGTCGCGCAGCACGTCCAGCGGATTCTTCACGTACGCCCCAGGCACGCCCGAGCCGACGTAGCCGGTCTGCTGCTGGTAGTCGAGATCGACGGCGAGCAGATCGCCGACGGCGAAGGCGTCCACCGCGCCGGCGCCGAGAATAATTTCCTGCGCGGTGGAACCGGACAGCACCGCGACGGCATAGGGCGGAGTGCCGCCGGAGGGCATGGCGTCGGCATTGACGTCGGCGGCGAGGACGTTCATGTGCTGCGATCCGCCGGCGAGCGCCATCTGCAGCTTGCCCCAATCGCGAAAATCGAATTCGACGCGCGCCTCAAGCTGGCGGCGGACCTGGGCCGCGGGCGCGCCCTTGGCGCCGGCGTGCAATACGGCGAACGAGGTAGCCGGCGTGCGCTTCAGGTTGTCGATCCAGCCGAGACCTATCCAGGGAGCAGGCGGGGCATCGAGCGCGAAGGCGCCGTGCTTGGAGGGATCGTAGACAGCGGGCGTGCCGGTTTGGCGATTGACCGGGGCGAAGTAGGCGCGCGTGCGCCGGACACTTGCCGTCATCGGGCCGCGGAGTGCGTAGCTGCTCATGCCAGGTCCACCTCGGGGAAGAAGAACACGCTGAGGCGCGCAGTGCGGCGCAGTTCGCCGTGCACGGCCTCGATATCGTCAAATTCGGGAAGCCCCCAGAACACGGTGGTGCCCAGGCCGGCCGCCGGGGTTTGCGTGTAGTCACATTTTGGAGCGCGCGGCGGGGCGCTGAGCCGCAGCAGCTCCGTATCCAGGGCGGCAAGCGCGCGCCCGCGGTCCACGCTGCCGGGCTGCGCGCCGGCGACGCGGTAGGAGATGCGGCATTCCGTCTTCATCAGCGGACGACACGCGGACTCCGAGCCGGCGACCACCTGCGCCGGACCCCAGCCAAGATGAAAGGCATTGGGCAGCGGCGGGGCGGAGATTGCGGGCTCGTTTTCGTCGACCAGCACAGCCGGTCGCGCGCGGCCCTCGACCACGACCGTGCGCGCCGGGTCGAGCGCGGCGAGGCGGTCGCGAAGTGCGATGTAAAAGCTGTCTTTGGCGAATTGCATAGGAGTCTCTCGGCTGTCAGCTCTCGGCTATCAGCTTTCAGCGGCGACGACGTGGTACAGGTACGGTGTGCCGGCGAAGGATTCGGTGGCCACGCTCTCGATGGGCAGGAGTTTTTCTCCCTGCACGATGCCCAGCGCGGAGGCGAAAAAGTCCTCCCCGGATTCGCCGCGCTCGTCGAGACAGGCGGCCAGCGAGTCCGGGGAGAAGAGGAACTCCAGACGCGAATCGGCGGCGGCGCGCGCCACCACCGGCGTAATCATGTAGTCCTGGGTCACAGGACCGTCGATGCCGAGCTCGGCGTTGCCGGCGTTTTCAGCGGGCGCCGCCGGAAAGCGAACGGCTACGCCGCCGCCGCCCAGGGCGCGCAGCATGGCTTGGGCAGAGCGGGCGAGCGCGGCGGCGCGGTTCTTGCTTATGACATCGGACATTAGGGTCGTCCTTCAGAACGGCCACGGATGCGCACGGATAAACACGGACCAGAAAAACAATCCGTGTAAATCCGCGCTCATCGGTGGCGCTTTGGTTGGGTGAGTTCAGAGTTTGTGCGCCACGTAAGACGCCAGCAGTTTGCGGACGGTGGGGTCCAGCAGCGTGTCGGCGAAGTACTCCAGGTGCATGCGGTCGAGCGAGCCGGCGCGAACGTTGAGCGCGGGCGTGGCCTGGGCGTTGCGCACGATCTGGGCGCACGCCACCTTCACCGGCTCGGATATTTGGCTGAGACCGGCGACATAGGTGACGTTCGAGCTCGTTGAAGCCGAGTCCGAGCGGATTCATGAGCAACGTGATCTCGCCGGTTTCGGCGCTGAATTCGATGGTCGCCGGATCCAGCGTGGTCCACGAGCCCGGCAGGGCAAACGCCCGCGCAATGTCGCCGGCGACATCGGCAAGCCCTTCGCCGCGGCGCGGCACGCCATAGCGTGCGCAGACCGCGACGAAGGGGTTGGTGGCGGGCGCAACGGTCGCCAGAGGGAGATAGGAGAGGCGAACCGTGTTGCGCCCGCCGGCGAGGCGCGCGCGCTCTCGGTACTGCGCAACGTCGAGGGTGGGACGACGGCAGTGGGCGTCGATGAGCGCGGACGCGGCGGCGATCCATGCCGGGGAGGTGGTCGCCTCCAGCCCGTGCGCCTCGTATTCGTCAGGAGTCAAGTAATTCATAGTCGTTGGTCGACGGCCGACGGTCGACGGCTGACGGCCGGCTGGCCGCCGACCGCAAACCGTAGACCGCCGACGGTCTTACCTTTCCACGTTCACCTTGTAGTGGGCGTAGGCGGCGCCCTTGACGACGATGGCGCCGAACTTCACCACCACCATCTGCTGGGCCAGCGATCCGCTCAGGCCCAACTGGAAGACGCGCGGGTTGGGGTCGGTGAGCCAGTGGTACTCGATCATTTCCTCGCTCACGATGTAGGCGGGCAGCACGGCGCTGCCGCTGCCGGGGGTGCCGGTGTAGCCGAGCGACCACTCGGGGATGAGCGGCAGCTCGCCGGCCTGCGTGGATAAGGTCTTCACGCGCAGGCCGCCGGCAATCTCCGTGGTGGAGAGCACGACGTTGAACTGCGCCTTCATCTCGCGGTCGATCAGGTCGAGCAGCACCGGGTTGCCGTAGATGGCCGTGGGGCGAACTTCGTAGGAAGAGTTCGCGACCATGCCGGCGATGATGGCCTTGATCCCGTCAACGATGCTCTCGGCGTTCTGGATGGTGGCGACGTTGCCGCCGCCGGCGATCTGGCCGCAGGCGCCGAAGTACTGGGTGGTGGCCGGCGCGCTGAGCGAGGTGTCGTTGCCGTTCCACAGCGCGACGTCGTGGGTGCGCATGAGGCCGTCGACGGCATCGGCCAGGTCCTTGGCCTGGAGGAAGGCAAACTGCGACTGCTGCTGGCCGACCTCGAGGTCGAACAGGTTGTAGTTGATCTGCGAGACCAGCGCCTTCAGCGGCAGGCTGCGCTCCACGCGCGTGGGCGAGCCCACGGTGGCGACGATGTTGCGCGGGTCAACGAAGGCGTCGGCCGCGGCGGGCGCCACGATGGCGGTCTGCTCGAAGTAGCGCGAGGGATGGCCGGTGGCGGGCACCTGCTTGACGCGCTGCCCGAAGACGCCGCGCCGGCGAACGATGTCGGTGATCTCGGATTGGTAGCGGTTGACCTCCACCGCGCCCGGCCCGAGGAAGTCGGCCGCCGCGTGCAGGTCCAGGAATTTTGCGTTCATTGTTTCTCCGTTTCGTGAAATCCACCACAGAGACACAGAGGCGCAGAGGAGCACAGCAACCTCTTGCTCTCTGTGCCTCTGTGTCTCTGTGGTGCTGGTTATTCTTGGGTGTGGCTACTCCAGCAGGCCCGCGCGCGCCATTTCCGCCTTGACGGCGATGCGCTGCTCGACGGAGAGGGAACCGAGGGCCTTGTCGAGCGCGGCGGAGTCGAGCGGGTCTTCGTCGCTGTTCTTGGTGAGCAGCGCCGAGACCAGCGGGGGAAGCGTCTTGCGCGACATGCGCGACGCCTGCGCCTTCAATTCGGCGTTGGCGCGCTCCAGTTCGGCGACGCGGTTCTTCAGCTCGGTGGCTTCGGGGGAATCGGCCGCATCGCCGGGCCCGAGATGCACGGCGAGGGTGTCGTCAATGGCGGCGACAATGCGGTCCACCTTGGTGTTGAGCTCCTGGTGCTGCGCGTCGAAGCGGTTGATGGCGTTCTCCAGCGCTTCGGCGGCGGCGGCCAGGCGGCCGGCGGCGGTGGTGAGTTGATCGTTGAGTTCGTCCATAGTTCTCCTTGGGTCGACGGGCAGCGGTCGGCGGTCGACGGCAAAAGCGTTATGGGTGAGACCGTCGACTGCGGACCGTCGACCGTCGACTAAATGAGTTCGATCCAGGTATTGCGATACGCCGCCTTGTCGCGGCGGAGGATGGCGGCGCCGGTGAAGGTGCACTCGGACACCGTCCAGGTGGAGGCGCGGACGTCGTCAATGCGCGCGTCGGTGATTTCATAGGACATGCCGAGCGCGTGCGCCTTGCGCAGTTCGCGCATGACCTCCGGGAAATCGCGGGCGTAGAGGTAGCCGGCGATTTCGAGGCGAGAGTGCCCAGGGTTCAGTGGCCAGTGGGCAGTTGCCGGTTTTTGCTGACCACTGACCACTGGCCGCTGGCTACTAACGATGTTCGCTTCCGTGATGATTCCCACTTTCCGCTTGGCGTCGTGGCGGTCGAGCGTGGGCGCATAGTCGAGCGCCATGCCGAGCAGGGAAGGCAGCGCCTGCTCGGCGGCGGCGCGGGTGAGCAGCACGCGATGTCCTTTTGCGCCCGAGGGCGCCCGGTCGGACGGTGCGTCAACAAAGGTGAGCACGCCGCGAAAGGGCGCGCGGTTGGGGTGCGCCGCAAACGGCGGCAGGTCGATGGCCATGGATTGCAGTTCAATGTTCATTAGCTAAAACCCAACACGGAGACACAGAGGCACAGAGGAATTGGAGGCCGGCGATGCTGGTTGCCGACCTCGGTGTCCCTATGCCTTTGCGGTTTTGTTTAACTACAGCGGCGGCAAGCCGCGCATTCTGCGCACCTCGTTCACCGTCAGCACGCCGGATCGGAGCAGGATTTCCTGGATCTGCGCCTCTTCCATTTCGTTCTTGGCGTCCACGTCGGTGAAGACGAATTCCAGGTCGCTCCAGCCGAGCTTCTTGTGGATGGCGTCGCGCGTGAGGTGCTCACTGAGGAGGCGCGCCGTGGGCACGATCGCCTGGCGAAACGCCAGGTCGCTCAATTCGCTGGCGGTGGAACGATTGACGTCCTGCTCCAGGCCGAGGAAGACCGGCGGCAGGTCGAAGGCGTCGGCGATGACCCGCAGCAGAAACTCCTGCCAGGCCAGCCGCAGGTCGCTGTCGTTGCCCTGGCCGAAGCGCAGCACCTCGGGCTTGGATTCGACGGAAAGTATCGGAACACGACCTGTGCCCTCGATCTCATCCTGCCACCAGTGGATCAGCCGTTCGTGCTGCGCCGGGCCCAGGTCCTGGAGCCAGAGCGCGTACTGCACCACCGAGTTGGAGGCCAGGCGCGCGGCATAGCGGTGCGCGCCCAGGAACTCGTTGATGGTCTCGAACGCCACCTCCAGCCGGCCCAGCCCGAAGGGCGTGTGCGTGCGCGGGTTCAGCCGGATGTAGGAGAGCTCGTCGTCGTTGAGGACGATCTGCCCCTCGGGCCCGTATCGGCCTGTGACCTGCACGTAGCGCACTGATGCGGGCTGGCCGTCCCAGTCGGCCTTCATGCGGATGGTGGAGCCGTCCACCGGCCACAGAACGAGCGGATGCGATGGATCGCCGGTGGCCTGCAACTCGATGGCGCCGAAGCCGCCGACGATGACGTCCTCCAGCACCTGTTCGGCGAAGGAGCGAAACGAGTCGTCGAAGTTGGGCGCCTCGAAGCTGTCGGTGAGGGCGACAATGCGCTCCGCGCCCAGCTCCAGTTCCTCCACCGCGCGTCCCTTGCGCGGCTGCACCCGCCAGCGCATGCCGGCGATGCGGTCCTTGATGGTGTTGATGGCCTTGCGCGCCACCGGCGTCTCGGCGAAGCGGCGCAGGTTCACGGGCGTCGGCTTCGGCAAAGCGTCGGTGCGCGGCGAGTAGGTGGACAGGATCGACGGCAGCGGTTGCGTGCGCCGCGGTTTCGGGTTTTGGCTTGCGGACACCAGTCCGCCCATGCGGCCCATGAGGCCGCGAAGCGATTCTCGAATGTTCATAATTTTTATTGGCCGCGGATTAACGCGGATGAACGGCGATCAGATTTCGTTGTTTCAGATGTGCAACTCCAAGCGGGCATGTTCGGCTATGCCTGGCAACTCAGATGTGGTCGCCACCGCGATCGCGCTGCGCTCCAGGGTTGCCAGCGCGAACAGGATCGCCTCGTCGCTGCGGTCGAGGTCAGGCTCGATAACGGCCGTCAGTTCGGACTTCGCTTTCTCCACGCGGGCGATGCCCTCGCGGATGCCGGGATAGCTGAAGGCCAGCACCTTGGCGGCGTCCACGTCGGTTTCCAGCGAGACGGCGTGGAACATCTTGATCACGCCGTTGGGGCGGTAGCCGCAGTCGATCTTCAGCGGGTCGCCCTTGTGCGTGTACTGCGAGGCCGCGATCTTCTTCTTCATCAGCGCCCAGACGCCGGCCTGCTCGAAGGCGCTTTTCATTTGGCCGAGAATCGCCTGGCGTCCGCTGGTTTCGCGGGCGCCGGCGCGGCGGCGCTCCAGGTACATCTGCGCCAGCGATTGCAGCTCCTGCGCCGGATCCTGGGTCAGGCAGCCCTTGGGCGCGGTGAGCTGCAGGCCATTGGACAGGTAGTTCTGCAATTTCGTCAGCAGCGTTGCGCGGTCGAGCGCGCCCTGGGTGAGCTGCCGGTGCAGATCGGCCTCAAGCGCCTCCAGCATTTCAATGTCGGCCGCGGGATCCAGGCAGCGCACGCGGCGCCAGTCGCGAGTGAAGCGCAGATCGGCGGCATCTCCATTCAGCAGGAGAACGCCGATATTGACGAATTCATCCTTGATCGCATCCGGAACGTAGCGGATCAGCATGAACTCGCATTGTTTTAGCTCATTCGCCATCAACGGTTCCCGTTCACCACCGAGGCACCGAGTTCACCGAGGTTGCACCGAGCCTTCTTTAGCTCGGTGTGCTCGGTGTCTCGGTGGTGAACCATCAAGCGTGTCCTACAACCACTCCCGTGCCCGTCCAGTTCGGAAACGGCTGGCGGGAGGAGTTGCGAAATTCGGTGATCAGCGCGCGCACCCGCGAGCGGCGCTTGGCCAGCGATTCCACCAGGCGCTCGAGCGCGTCGAAATCGCCGCCATACCATTCCGGCGGCACGGCCTCGGCGCATTGCCAGATGGCCTGGGAATCGAGTTGTTCCAGGCGCGAGAGCCAGGGCTCGAACGAATCCCAGCCGCGCACCCATAGGTACACTTCATTGCGCAGGTAGACGCCGCGCAGGGGCGAGTCCGGAAACGTCCACTCGCCGGCATTGAAGCAGTAGCCCTGGTCGATGAAAGCCGCGGTGTACTTGCGCTCGCGCGGGCGGCGATAAAAAGCCGCCTGGCGTCCGTTGGCGTTGCACGTCCACTTGTCGAAGGCCAGAGCGCCGGCGAACGATTGCAGGTTCTTGACCTGCACCAGCGCGGTGTCCGGCAAGTAATCGAAAACCTGTCCGCCGCGCGGATCGACCACGAAGCGGGAGCCGAATTGCAGGCCCGGCCGGCAGGCGATGGTGCTGTGCGCCAACTGAATCGTAAGTTCGGCCGTGTGCCGGATGAGCCAGTCTTGCACCTCGATCACCTCGGTCGGCGGCACCGGCAGGCCGAGGCGCTCGGCCAGGCGGCTGGCGATGAGGTCGTTGGCCAGCACGCGCGGGTGCTGCGGATTGTTCTGGAACTTCACTACGTAGAAATTCTGGTCGCTGGCGCGCATCAGGTGCGCCTGTGCGCCGCCGCGCATTCTCCTAACGTGTTGTACCGCGAAAAGGGCCATGGAGAACCGCGAATCTTACAACGAAATGCGGCCCGATTCCGCCAAAGGAACCGTTACAAGTAAGACAAACCGAAGTTACCTCCGCGGGCCGTTGGACGCTTGCTTCCGGGCACCCCGTGTCGAGCGCCGAGCCAGGAGGATCCGGGGGCCCGGCACTCGACACGGGGGTGTTCATCGGGGGAGGCTGGCGAATTCAAAATCCGCCTGCGACCTCGGCCGCCCTGCCTGTTCGAGGCGGACGGCCTGGGCAATGGCCATGGCTATGACGCAATCGTCGTGGGCGCCGTTGGCGGCCGCGGCGGCGCCATCCTCGTGGCGCACGAAGGTACGGCACTCGGTGAGCAACCGCGAACTGCTGAACAGGTCCGGGTGGCGCGACAGCAGCGCCGCGAACTGCTCGATCATACGCGGACGGCTGACGGCCGAGGTCAGCCAGCCCAACTGGCGGTGCTGCTCGTAGATCTTGGACGGATCATAGCGCTCGCTGGCGTCCAGATGGGCGAGCACGGCGTGCCCGTGGTTGTTGCGCTCGACGGCGAGGAGCGCGCCATTGTATTCGCGGCCGAGCGAGGCCAGGCGCGCCGCCAACTCGCGCGGCGGCAGGTGGCCCACCAACTCGGCGCATTGCAGGCCGGTGAGGCGGTCGATGACCTGAATGCAGGCGTAGTCGCCATCGCAGCCGCCGCCGGCGGGGTCGACTCCGATGATGTACGATCCGCCGGGCTTCGCGGGCCAGAAGATGAGCAGGCGGCCGTTGTCGCGGGCCTCGACCGGGTTGCCGCATCCGGCCAGACGGCGCTGCACGATCTCCAGGTCGAAGACGCATTCGCCGGAGGCGATGAAGCAGGAGACCGCATCTTCCGCAAACTCCTGCCGCGCCAGGCCGCGGAAGTTGGCGCGGACGTGGCGGCGGAAGGCGATCTGTTGCGCGCTTAGCCGGTGTCTGGCGACCAGGTCCAGTTCTTCAACGGTGAAATCGTCAGCGATCAATGCGTTCTCGGTTTTCGGTTCTCGGTTGTCGGTAGCCGGCGGCTCACGCGAGGGCGCGTGTGCCACATCAATCGCGTATGCCTTTTCAAACCACCAGGGAAAGAAGTGGCGGCGGTAGCCGGTAAGGGCGGCCGACTGCCACTCTTCGTAGAAGCAGCCACCGGCGCCGTTGGGCGTGGACTCGAGCACGATGCTGCCGTCGGGCGGAACCGCGGCGCGCAACGAGGCCAGCGTGGCGGCGGCATCGCGCGGCCAGCGGGCCACCTCCGAGCAATGAAGGTTATGGATGGTGAGCCCGCGGCCGGCGTTCGGGTCAGCGGCGGTTTCCACGCGGTACTCACTGTCGAGGTGCGGGAACACCAACTGCCCGATGTTGGCGCGCGAAGTGACCAGCGCGCCCTGGCGCACCCGCTTCGGCAGGTTCTCCAGGAAGCGGTGCACGATGCGAAAGATCTCTTCGGCCGAGCGCTGGTCGTGCGCGACTTGCACGGTGAGCGTGCCTGGCCGGGTGATGGTGGCGACAAAAAAACGGGCCGCGATCCAGGTGGTCATGCCGAGCTGGCGCGCCTTGAGCACAATGTCGCGGCCGCTCGCCAGCCGGGCGAACTCGGCCTGCGCGCGGTTAGGAGAGAGGCGAACAAGGGCGCCATGCTTGTCACGAATCTTCAATAGTTTGCGGATCAAGTAGTCGCGTGCCGCAAAACGAACCAGTGGCGGATGCCAGTCGAGCCAACGGCCCAGCCTGACGAGCGAGTCGAGATCGGTTTCATCCCAGGGTATGTGCATGGAATTGGCCGGCATCTGCGCCGGCGGAAGAACTCAAGGGTTTGAGCGAGGCTGGTTTGCCTCGTGCTCGGTACAGAAAAACGTCCACGATGCCACCAGGCGGGGTGGAGCCCTGCGAGCCTGTGCGCAAGAGCGCCGGACCGTCGCGGAAAAGCGCGTGGAAGAAGCGCAGGATCAACTGACGCGAGCCACGCTCGACTGGCCGAGTTTCCCTAACTGCCTGAGCATACGGGTCCTGTAGTCTGCGGCGGACTGTTCACCAACGTTAAGACATTTGTATTGGGCGACGGCGGCGACTCCGGCTCAGGAGAGTTATTGCCCAAAAGCAGCCAATACCCAACCGTGCTGCTGACTCCCGAGGTGCCGCAAGTCGTGCCGGCCATCGCCGCTATTTGGCCATCGGTGAGTGCCGACGTGCTGATGTACAGGCGGGCGGCGCTCATCGCGGTAGAGGACGTAGGACTGCCATCGTTGGCCACGAACAGGCCGCAGGAACTGTTGATCGTCCCAATGGCAAAATCGGCGCTGGCGTTGATGCTGGTTTTCACTCCGTCCAGGAATTTGTCCCAGGCGGAGCCGTTCTTTCGGTAAGCGATGTGGTGCCAGTTCGTGTCCGATACGACGATGCTGGAATTGGTACGCGGATCGGTTGCCCCGCTGTGCCCGGAGCCGAAGAACTCCACCGTGTTGTCGGTGTACCCCCAGATTACCGACGCCTGGTTATAACTCCCGGTGTTATTGATGGCCGCTACGAGGTACTTGTTGGTCTGCGTGAGATTGGCGGGCTTGAACCAGAAGGCGATGGTAAAGTTGCTCGCTCCGCTGAGATAGCAGACGGAGTTGTATGCGCGTTGAGTTGAACCGTCAAACGAGCGGGCGGTAGTAGGACTGCCTGCTGCAGCGACGTGGTGCCGCACCGACACCACCTGCGCCGAGCAGGCAATCGAAAGAGCCAGGACAATCGGAATCCATCGCTTCATGGTTAGCTCACCGGGACCGTATAGGTAATCACCACGCGCACGCTGGTTGTACTGGCGTCCGCAGTACCAATGTTCACATCCAAGGTCCCGTTGTTGGCCAGGGTTGGCGTGCCACTCAGGGTGGCCGCAGCAAAGCTGGCGTTGCCGCAAGTCACCGCGCTTGACAGGATGGACGAGCCGCCGGTGGTGACCACGTCCACGGTGGTGGTGGTTCCGGCGTTGGCCCAGCATTCAATAGCCGTGATCGTGATCGAGACGCCCAGCTTGTTGCGGCAGCTCGCTGGCTCATCATCGGTCGCCTGTAACGCCTGCGATGTGCCTGAACCCCAGATATGCATCTCGCAGGTGCGCGTTTGGTAGGGAGTAGCCAGCGTCGTCGCATTGGAACCGCTGGTGGTGACCGCGCCGCTCAATTCCGCAGCCGTCATGGCGGAGGCGGAGCCGCGCACCAGACCGGTAAGCGTCGAGGTCGTGCCCGTTCCGCCCTGGTTGACAGGAAGCGCGGCGGACAGGTGCGTGGCCGTCACCTGGTTGCTGGTGTTGATGTCCGTCCCCGTCTTGGCAATCGAGGTATCTACCTGCGAGGAGCCGACCGTGACGCAGTTGCCCACCGTGGCCGCGGCATCGACTGCCGCCAGCACCTTGTTAGCGCAGGACTGTGCCTGTGCAGCGGTGTAGCCCAAGGCGGTCTGGAAGTAGCCGGCGCTGTGCGTTCCCAGCGTGGCCGCGTTGATTGACGCAGCGTCAATGAGGTCGGCGGATGCAAGGGTGATATTGCTGGAGAGCGCCTTGCCCGCCACCGTGCGCGAGGTGGGAACGGCGCCTACATCCGAGGCGGTCGGGGTGCTGGCTGCGCCGTCCTGCACTCCGCTGGTGACGTGCACCCAGCCCGTGCCAGTCGGGGTGGAACCGCCGCCGCCTCCCGTCTGGTCCGCCGAGCAAACCGGGATACCGTCGGTGCCGATGGCACTCAGCTTGTCGGTGCCGGTGCACGCCTTGGCCTGCACTCCCCCCTTGCTGGAAGCGCCAGGATTCGGAAGCTGGGACGCGCCCACCGTGCCCGCGATGTTTGCGAAGGCAATTGGCGATCCAGCCACATAGGGCGGGACTGGCGAGTCGATTCGCCCATCTGCTGTGTTGGCCGGCGGAGAACTGCTGTCGCCCGCCGCGCCCTGGTCATAGACGTAGACGTATTGATCGTAGCCGCCGGAGCAGCCGAACCCGGCGCCGGGGATCACATAGTTGGGCGAGTAGGAAAGCTGGGTCAGGCTGCAGGTGCCGATCAACCCGGTGGTAGCCGGAGAGCCTCCTCCGGGGACCGTGGTGCGGTAGACGTTGTAGGCGCTATAGGTGCCGGCGACAGGCGGGCGAATCCGATTATAGGTGGAGCTATTCAGGGTGGCCGCGCTGCTGACTGTCACCTCGCTGGCGCATTTCATGTTGCTGCCCCCCGTGACCCCGCAGACGGTATAGCCCCAGGTGCTTCCCGACCCTCCACCCATGGCGTCAGCGTGCATGGTGCCAAGGGCCGGCCCGGCCACCGTCTGCAGGCCGCCCCAAAATGACATCGGAAGCAGGAATCCGTGGGTGCCGGTCAGATTGCTGGTGTGGTCGATGACGAAGCCGCCATAGAGATTGCGCAGCGTGTAATCGTCCGTGGTGACGTACTTGTTGTAGTTCGCCCGGAAGGTCCAGCCCGCGGAGTGGCGAATCGCGGTGGGGTAGACGGTCGAGCCCAGCGTTTTGTCGAGCAGGGTGGCGTAGCCGGGAACATAGAGTAAGGCGCTTTCAATTCCAGCCTGCGGAGGAATCGGATCGTACGGGTTGGTGATCCAGGTGTTGCTGCCGTCGTCAATAACGCGGGCCTGCATTCCGCCGACGTTATCGTAGGGGGAGGTGGTGGTTCCGATAATTGGGCGGGCACCGTTGGGGTTGCTTCCCCAATTTTCCTTGAAAACGAAGATCCCGCCGGTACTGCCGACGTCCACGATGTAGGTACCCGGTGTCACCGCACCGGAATCGGTTCCGCCAAAACCGTTGTGGAGGAACACAGTCGGGCTTTGAACTGAAGAACCACAGCCGTTGGGGACGGCAGTCAGAAAAGGCCCCGAACCTTCGTTGGCGCTGTTATAGGCGATGGTGGTGCTGCGGGCCGCGCATCCGATGGAGGCGCCGCTGGTGAAATAGTTGCGGTTTCCAGTGCCCCCGAAGACGTTGTTGCGGACTACCGCCTGAGGACCGACCAGAAAAATTCCCCACTGGCAATTGCCGACGCCGTTCTCGAAAATCTCGTCGCCCTGCGACTGGGGGCCTTCGATGTCGATACAGCGGCTGCCTTGGGCGAAGTGACCATCGAATGTGTTCCGCCAGATGTGCAGGTACTCCATGTTGGAGGCGGCGGTGGTGGCGATGCCGCGCCAGTTATCCCGGCCGGTGGCGGAGACGGCGCTGAAGGAGCTGTCTTCAATGGTGATGTCGGTGTCGTTGTAGCCGCCGAGGGAAGCATTGTTGTCCAGCAGGATTCCGATGGTGGCCGCGCCGCTGTTGCCGTGGCAGTAGCCGTTCCCGGTGCCATTGGGATAGATGGCCAGACCTCGGTAGGTGCCATGCCCGGAGCGCTGGTTGGTGATAATGCCCTGTCCGGCGGTGCCTCCGCAGCCCCAAACCATGGTGCCGAACTTGGCGCTGTTGCCGATGACGAAATTCGTCTGGCCCTTCACCAGGAGCGGAGTCAGGATCATCAGGCTGGCGCAGCCATCGGTGCGCAGCCACTTGCCGGTGATCGCATCCGGGGTGCTGAGCAGAGCGTTCAGGGCGGCGCTGGAGTCGGCGTTGCCGGTGCAGTCGACGCCGCTGATGTCACGGATGTCGATGACTTCCTTCGCCTGGGCAATAAACTTGGCGCCGTTGTAGGTAAGCTGCTGCCCGGCCGTGGTGGGCGCGTCAACATCCTTGCCCTGGATTTGAGTGGCATTGCCGCTGCCGCCACCGCTGCCGCAATCAGCCGGGGCGGACTCCAGCTTGCTGCCGTCGTCGGCGACGCGCACGCAGCGCGCAGGAGTCCACAGGGTCTGGTTAGTGCCGCCCCGGTCCAGCTCCAGGACGTGGCCGTTGCCGCCTCCGGCGGCCACGGCGGCGTCAACGTAGTCCTTGTTGGCCACCGCCGTGGCCGCGGTGGGCGGGGGCACCAGCGGGGAGGATTCAAAGGTCTTGGTGCCGCCAATCGTCTCGTCGCCGGCCTTGCGAACCGTCTCGGCAATGGCGCCGTCCACGTACTCGCGCGAGACCACCTGCATGGCCACGGTGGCGGGTACCACCGAGGAGCGGATGGCGGCGATGGTGGTCGGCGAGAGCGTGGGAACGGCCCAGTACTCCTGCGAGCTGGTGCCGTCGTCGAGACTGAGCACCACCTTGTAGTAGGTGCCGGCGGGGGTGGCGCCCGCGGTGGGCACCAGTTCGATATTGACCGCGCCGTCGGCGCCGATCTTTACGTGCTTGGTGCCGGCGCCCACCGGCTTGCCGTCGGCGGTATTGAACGCCGGCCAGGAGATCATCAGCGTGCCGGAGGCGGGCGTGCCGTCGGCGCGGTAGATGGTGTCGGAAACGATCGTCTTGTTCGGGTCGGCGGCCAAGGCCAGCGAGCCGAGCATCAGCAGGCAACAAAAAAGCCGCCCAAGGCGGCGATGTGTCAGAGTCATGGTCGTTATCTTGTCGTCAGTAGTTAGCCGATGTTCCGGCAAATAAACTGCAGGTCCCTCCCCTTCGGCTGGCTGCGCTTGCCCGGGGCCGGGATGACACCCGCCAGGAACTCACTTGGCGGGGGCGGCTTCATAGGCGCGGATGAAGCTTTCCACGCTGCGGACGTAAACGGCGGCGAAATCCACCACCGGGCGGCGGCTCTCGATCAGCTCCATGGCCTCGGGCAGCGGGTGGCCGAGGGCGCGGAGGATGGCCAGGGTCATCATGGGGGCGCGGTGCACGCCGGCGGCGCAATGGATGTAGAGCCGGTTGCCGTTGGCGTTGCCGTTCAGGGCGCGGAGGGCGAACTCCACCCCGCGCTGAAAGACGTCCGCGTCCTTGGGCTGGAAATCGTCGTCGGTCGGATTCCACAGCACCCGGATGTTGTGGGGAGCGGCCAGGGGCGTGTCATCGAACTCGACCTGCATGTCGATGATGTGCGTGACGCCGGTGCGCGCCACCTCGGCCATTTTGTCACCGGTCCAGATACCGCCACCGACCGCGATGCGGTCGGTCACCCAGGTCATATCCATCGATCTACCGCTCTCCTTCCCGGATCGAACCCCTATTACAGATTCATTCTACGGCAGGATCGTTTGCTGCAAGTTGGTTACTGTGGTCATCGCCTTCATCCTCAACTTCCGGAATCTGAAACTGATCCAAAAGCAAACGCGTGAGCGAGGGCTCGTCTTCCGGCGAACCGTGGCCGGCGGGAAGGATGCCGGCCAATTCGAACAGCCACTTGGCGTGCTGGTAGCTGCCCTCGTCCTGGGCGCGCCGGATGACGGCGGCGACAATGGCGTCACGTGCCTCGCGAATCTGGGTGAAGGCGTCCTGCAAGGGGCCGGCAGGCTGGGGGAGCGCCGGTTCGTCCTTCGGAAGATTGTGCCGGGTGATGTTTGTCATAAATGAAAACGGGCGCGTCGTTTGGCGGCGCGCCCGGATGATTGCCTCAATTTCAGCTTACCTAACCAGCATAGCACATTGGAGGGGGTAAACCCGCCACTTCCGAGAGAATTATATTTTCTTCCGCAACAGCAGGTTGCGGGGAAAACTCGGAAAAGGGGGGCTTGACAAGCGAGGCGAGCGGCGCGGGCGTGGGCGGTTCCAGCCCAGGAAATTCCGGCAAACCAGGAGGGAGAGGCGCGGAGGGATCCGCCGCGGCTTGAATGGATACGCGCTGTGGAGAACGCTGCGGCATTCGCCTGCCGCGACGAGCCTGTTCCGGGCTCTCCATTGGCTGGGTTCGAACCCGCTGGTTGAGGTCAAGCATGTCGGCCCGCAAGAACATCTCGGTCAGGGCGTCGAGCGCTTCCGGCAACCTCCGCTGGATGGTGCGGAGCCCGCAATGAAGCAGCCGGGCGGCGTCCTCCTCGGGGTGCTCCTCCAACACGATGAGCGCGATCAGCCGCTTATCGAAGGGGTCCAGGCGGTCGAGACAGCGCTCCACGTCGATGACGAAGACGACCAGCCCTTCGAAGGAGTGGACGTGGTAGTCGTGGGCCTGGGCGCGAAAGCACTCGCGGCCGAGCAGGGCGGGCAGCCGTCCAATTTCCACCGCCATGCAGAAATAGCGGCGAAGCAGGGCGATGCAGTGATCCCGATAGAGGGAAATCTCGGGGGCTGGTTCTGGCAGAGGGCGAGAGACTTCAGTCATGCGAAAACTCCAGAGATGAGATGGAAGGCGAACCCAACAACACAGGCCAACAGAGCGATGGCATCGAGGGCGCAGGCGCTGCTCTCGGACTTGCGGCGCTTGCGCGACCGGCTCAAGGGCAGGGTGGCCATGAAGGCGGCACAACGGGGACAGTAGAGAGTATCGGCGCCATCGGGACGCAGCCAGAGGCCGCCGCAGCGCTCGCAGTACTTGAGATGAAAGTGAAAAAGATTGGCAACGGAATCCATGAAACCTCCTGATCGCAACGAAAACGCCCTCCGCCGAACGGCCGGGGGTGCCGGACGGCGCAGGGCTGGTTTGTCTTACCGTGGTCCTGTCGGGAGTATTTATTTGTGAGGGCCCAGGTGCGGCAGCGGAGAGAGGGGAGAGCCGTAGTGCCGGCGCCTAACTGTTTTCCAGATCGTTTGTTCTCCGGAAATAGCCTTCCTCATAACCGGACTTGAGAATGCGTCCGTTCTGAACGACGACCGAGAGACGCCCGTTGAAGCGCATCCTGGCGAGCAGGCGCTCGGTGGAGGCCGAGAGCAATTCGGATTCCTGCACCTTGCGGCGGAGTTCAAGAAGCGTCGTCTCCTCGGCGGAGCGGGCGCCGGGCGGGGCTGGTTCCGCCGTGCAACCGTTTCCCGGAACCGGAGAAGATAATTCGCGCATGAGGCAAATCCTTTTCTTGGAGTTATATCAGTGCTGGTACGCTATAGCTCTCTGCATGAACCTGTCAAGAAACTTTCGTTACCTCCGAGCTATTTGAGAATGCGCAACTATAGCTATATGATATAGTAGGGAGGCTCATGAAATTCCGCACGCTACAGGAGAAGCTCCGCCAGCTGCTGCTGGCGCGCATCGAAGGGGGCGAGCTGACCGGGCTGGCGCTGGCGCGCCTGACCGGATTTCAGCAGGCCCATGTCTCCAATTTTCTGAACCGCAAACGGGCGCTCAGCCTGCAGGCGATGGACCGGGTGCTGGGGGCGCTGCGCTTGTCGGTGCTCGACCTGCTGGATCCGGCGGAGGTCGGCAAGCGGGCCACCATCATGCCGCCCAGCGAGGACGAGTTCGAAAACGTTCTGCTGGTGGAAGGCACGGTGGCCGCGGGGGAGGCGCTGGTCACCAGCGAGGGAGTGCGCGACATTCTGAAATTCAAGAAAAACTTCCTGCGGCGGCTGCGCGCCGAGCCGGCCAGCGTGCGCGAGAGCTGGCGGCGGTTTGTGCTGGTGAAGGTGGACGCCCGCGACGGGATGAGCATGTATCCGCGGCTGCTGCCGGGAGCGACGCTGCTCATCGACCGGCACTACAACTCGCTGAAGCCCTACCGCCGCCAGGAGCAGAACATGTACGCGGTGCGCGCCGGCGGCGGATGCACGGTGAAGTACGTGGAACTGGCGGGCCGTAACCTGGTGCTGCGGCCGCACAACCAGGCCTACCCGGTGGGCGTGCTGCCGATCGAGGAAGGGAAGACGTTCGCCGATTACATCGTGGGGCGAGTGTGTCACGTGGGGATCGAGACCTGATCCCCGGAGCAGCGGTCCGTGATCAGCCCACGCGCCGCAGCGCTTTGGTATGATCGTGACGGCCTGACCTGTTGCGCGGAACCGCGCAGACCGGCAAATCCTGAACCCAGCAGGAGGAATTTTCATGGACGAAATGCCAGGGGTAGGCGTCGGTTCCCGGCGCAACGAGGACATCGCACTGGACATGATGAAGTTCATTGCCATGACGACCGGCTATGGCAAAACGGGCTCGGGCGTGACCGGGTTTCAGGGCGGGCAACCGAGCAAGCCCTCCGAGTATGCGGACCACCTGATCGAACTGTACGGGCGTTGTCTGAAAGCGGTGCAGGCGCAGAGGTAACCGCGGATCATGAATTAGGGGAAGCCGCGCCGCGCGGGCGAGCGACGTCCAACGGAAATTCGCGCCAGAAAAAGAAAGCCGCGGTTTGCCCGCGGCTTTGCTCTTCCGTCGTACGGCACACGCACGTTGCAGCGCCGGCGCGGCTCAGCGCCTCGGGGAGGCGCTCCGTTAAGCGAACGCGCTAGCGGCGGCGACCGCCTTTCTTGCGAGCGGCGCCTCTGCCGCCGCGCTTCTTGGGGGCGGCTCTCTTGCGCCCCGCTCCGACCTTCTTGCGTGCCGCGCCGGCCTTCTTGCGTGCGGCACTCTTCTTGCGTGCCGGGCCCTTTTTTGCGGCGGTCTTGCGGCGCGCGGTCTTGCGCGCCGGCGGCGCTTTCTTACGCGCGGCCTTCTTGGGCGCTGCTTTCTTGCGCGCGCCGCCGGGCGGGCGAGCAGCGCCGGCCTGGCCAGGGCCGCCTCCGGTAGCGCCGCCGGCCGACGTGCCCGCGCCACCCGGGGTTGACGTTATGGCGCCGGCCGGTTCTTCCTCCTCTTCCTCTTCTTCCTCGAAATCCTCTTCCAGGTTCTCTCCGTAGGAGCCAGCCTCGCCGAATTCATCCATTTCATCGTCGCGTGCGAACAGGGTGATGTCGTCGAACATGTTTCCTCCAAAATTGGCGAGCGCAGCGTCACACGGGGCCAGCTCGCGTAGTGCCGGGAAACAGCAGACAGCAGAGCCGATGAATGAACATCAAAACCGCGGCGGATTATAGCACAGCGATTTTGGAGTCAAGCATACGATGGAGGCCGTCTGGCGCGGCAGAGATGCAGCTTGGCGCAGGCGAGCGCGGAAACCCGCGCGGCAAATCCCGGACTAGGGGGCGCGGATGATGAGCACGTCGCCGGCCTTGAGAATGGACACCCGGTTATCGCGGCGCAGCGCCGAAACCGAGGTGTTGTACTGGCTGGCGATGCTGTACAGAGTTTCGCCGGGCTTGACTTTATGCGTGACCCGGTGTTCGACGTGGGCGTGTAACTTGGCCGTGTGCTTGGACTTAGACCGTGACTTGCGAGAGGCCAAGGTCTGCTTCAATGCGCTCTCGCCGGTCAGCGGCCGGTAAATGCGGAGGGTGCGGCCGGCGCGCACCTGGTTGCCACGAAGGCGGTTCCATTGGCGGATCTTAGCGACCGGAACGCCGAAATCGTCAGCAATGGAATTGAGCGTGTCGCCGCGGCGGACTCGGTAACGGACGGCACGCTTGGAATACACGACGGTGCCTTGCTCCCCGGCGACGCGATGTCCGGGGTTCACCGGAATGATGAGCTTGGAATCGGCGCTCAGCTCTCCATCGCGCAGATTGTTCACCTCAGCGATGGCGGAGGAGGTTGTGTGGTATTGGCGCGCGATCCGGGCCAGGGTCTCGCCCTTTTCCACCTTGTGATATCGCCACCACACCCGCATATCGTTGGGAATGGCCGCAATTGCCTGCTGGAAACCGGCTGCCGTGCCGGCCGGCAGCGCCAGGGAGAAGGTCCCATCCTTGGGCGTGGTCATGCGCAGCAGGCTGGGATTGAGTTCCTGCAGAGTGGCAACGTTGGTATCGACGCATTCGGCCACCAGGCGCAGATCCACGGGATGGTTGATTTCCACGCGATCCACGGCCAACGGCTGGTCCAGGTCGAGGTGATCGAGCCCGTACTGCGCCGGATTCTTGGCCATGATGGTCACGGCCACGATGATGGGGACGTAATTGCGGGTTTCCTTCGGCAGAACACCGCGGCGGTAGAGCTCCCAGAAATCGGCGTATCCGGTGCGCTGCACGGCCGACTGGACGGTGCCCGGCCCGGAGTTATAGGCGGCCATGGCAAGGTACCAGTCGCCGAACTGGTGGTAGAGATCCTTCAAGTGCCGGGCAGCGGCGCGGGTAGACTTCACCGGGTCCTGCCGGTCGTCGACCCACCAGTTGCGTTCCAACCCATAGCCGGAGGCACGTCCCGCCATGAACTGCCACATGCCGCGGGCGCCGGCCCGGGAAAGCGCCAAGGGATGGAAGCCGGATTCGGCCTGGGCCAGGTAAATCAGATCCTGTGGCACGCCCTCTTCCCGGAGGGTATGCAGAATCATGGCACGATAACGGCCGCTGCGCACCAGGGCGTGCTCCAGGGTGTCGCGTCCGCGGGTGGAGAAATAGCTGATGTAGCGCGCTACCTCGTCGTTGATCACCAGCGGGAGGTCGGAATGGATACCCTTCATCTCCGCCTCGGCCTTGGCGCGGACGTTGGGATCGACCGGGAAGGTCACTTCGTTGGCTTCGTCAATCGGGGCAGGTTCCGGTTTTTGCTTGGTGAAGCCGTCGCCCGCCTTCAGAGCAACCATTTCGAGGTTGTTGACGCCCTCCACCAGCTTATCGAATTCCTGCTGGAGACGGTCGTCGCCGTGCACGTCGAGCCCGGATTGGAGGAGCAGGTCGAAGGCGGAATCGAAATTGTTCTTGGCGGCGTCGAGGTGGCCGGCGTTGTAGTTGGCTACCCCGGCCTGGTATTCCGTCTCGGCTTTGGCAATGACCGCCTCCACCGGATCGACCTTCGACTGGGATTGCTCCTGGATGTTGGGCGCCGGCGCCGGGGACGCGGCGGTAAGCGTGGGCGCGGTTGCCTGCGCCGGGGGCGCCGCCGCGACCTGCCTGGTTTCAGTGGTCTTGCAGGAGCTCAGGGTGAGCGTCAGCGCGCCGGCAATGGCGAAGGACCAGTACCTGTGCATTCAACCTCGGAGTCTAGCATTCAGCAGTCAGCTCTCAGCAATCAGCCGGTGCGTTCTACGGCTGAATGCTGAATGCCCAGCCCGCCAAAATCGTAGCGTGGCATTCCTCACCCGGTCAATCCAGAGAACGACTTAGCCGTACTCCGAAGGACACGGTCCTCCACCCCAGTCCGGCGGAGCTAGACCAGTTCCAAGGCCTGCTCCAGGTCGGCAACCAGATCAGCAGCATCTTCGATGCCGGCCGAGAGTCTGACCGTTGCTGCCGAGACCCCGAGCAGCTCCAGTTGCTTGTCCGTAAGCCCCACGTGGGACGAAAGTAAGGGGTAGGAAACGGTGGACTCGACGCCCCCTAGGCTGGTCGCCAGGTACCAAACCTTCAGCCCGTCAATGAAAGTCCCGGCCGCCGAGCTGCCGCCCTTCAGGCGGGTTCCCGGCGCGCCTGCTGTTGGCGCGCTGGGGTGGAGGTCGAAGGAAACCATCATGCCGGAATCTCTCATTTGCCGGCAGGCGACCTCATGACCCTGGTGGCCGGGGAGGCCGGGATAGAACACCTGCGCCACCTTGGGATGCCGCCGCAGCGCCTGTGCGATCAGGCGCGCATTGTCGCAAGCGCGCTGGACGCGGAGGTGAAGCGTCTTCAAGCCGCGGATCAGAAGGTAGGAAGCGAATGGATCCAGGCAGGGGCCGGTGCATTTCACCATCTCGCGAATGGTGTCCAGCCAGCGGCGGGGGCCAGCTACCGCCCCGGCGGTGAGATCGTTGTGTCCGCCCAGGTACTTGGTGGCGGAGTGCAGGACAAGATCGGCGCCGAGTTCGAGCGGCTTCTGCAGGATAGGGGTGGCGAATGTGTTGTCAACCACGGCGAGGGAATGGTGGCGATGTGCAAGATCGGCCAAGGCGCGAATATCGGCGCAGCGCAGCGTGGGGTTGGTGGGCGTCTCCAGGAGAAGCAGGCGGGTGCGGTCGGAGAAATAGCGCTCGATTTGGCTGAGTTCCTGAAAAGGAACCAAGCGCGCGCGGATGCCGAAGCGCGGCAGCACTGCCTGGAACAGTTTGGTGGTGCCGCCGTAGAGGTCGAGCATGGAAACGATCTCGTCTCCGGATTCGCACAGGGCCATGATGGCGGCCAACTCCGCTGCCATGCCGCTGGCGGTGACCACGCACGCTTCGGCGCCCTCGAGCGCGGCAATCTTCTGTTCGGCCACGGTGGTGGTGGGATTGGCATAACGCGAATACATGTAAGCGCTGGAGTTGCCTTCCGCGTAGCGGCGCAGCTCGTCCAGGCCGGGCATGACGAAGACCGCCGCCTGCGCGATATCGGTGGTCAGGCCTGCGTTGGTCCCGTGGCGCTCCTCGCCCGCGTGGACGCAGCGGGTGGCGTCGCCGGCCGAGAGCTTCTTGTCGTCGCCCATGAGAAAGGAACTATAAACCTGGCCGCCGGGCGGCACCCACAAAAAAGCCCGGCCAGGGCGGGGTCCCCGGCGCGGCTGGTGTTTGCGCGCCGGGGTGGAGGGTGGGGTGAAGGGCGGCCGGGCGGTTGCCGATGCAGACGATTACCAGGTCAGCTTGAGGGCAAACTGAAACTGGCGCGGATCGTACGCGGAAACTGGATTGCCGGCGTTGTACCAGAAGGTATTCACGTCAGCCACGTTGTACTTATTGGCGACATTGAAGATATCCATGATGCCCTGCAGGTTGATTCGCTCGGTGATGCGAATGCGCCGGGCCAGCCGGATGTCGCCGAGCACCGTCCAGGGACGCACGGCCGAGTTACGACCGATGTTGCCATCGTACTGGCCATCCTTGAAGCAGGCGGGAATCAGCCAGCCGGTGGGCGAGAACTGGGAGGCTACCGCGGTATCCCCGCAGGAGTTGCTTCCTGGCCCGGAAGCCGCCATCGGGCGGTCCGTCGCACCGAAATCGAAGTTCGTATCGCGATCGCTCTGGATGGTGAACGGACGCCCGGAGGCGATGTCGAGGATAGGCGCGAACGTCCAGTTACTCAGCAGATGGCCGGCAAACCCGTTGCCGGAAAGCTTGCCGGACTGAAATACGGCACTGAAGACCAGGCGGTGCCGCTGGTCGAAGGTGGAGTTGGACCGCTCCGCGCGCAGATCGTAGCTGTCCTGCGGGGAGAGCGGCGACTGCAGGTCGGTCGAGTCGTCGATCGCGTGCGACCAGGTATAGGAAGCGAGGAACTCGTAGTGGTTGCTCATGCGCTTGCGCAGGGTTGCCGTCATGCCGTGATAGACCGAGCTGCCATTGGACAGGTTCGCGGGCATGGTGCTGAATGGCACCGGGACGCCAACCCCGAGACCGTACGCCGCCTCGACCTGGTTCAAAAGCGCCAGGGCCTGCGCCGGCAGGTAGGGGGTCAGGGAAATGTTGGGGCCCGAGGGACGGAAGAAGTTCGCCGCGGCGGCTGCCACATACGGTCCGCCCGGACTCGACAACCCAGGGGCGATCTGGCACGCCGGAGCAACTCCGAAGCTGGCCACCGCGCGCGGATCATTGGCGAAGGCCGCCTTGGTGGCCGCCGGGATGGCCGGGTCACACATCGCCGCCGCCCAGTTCTTGATCATCAGATCGGTGCGTGCGTCGTTGACGTCGACCGGCCGATTCAGGTGACGACCGCCATTGAAGTTGTATTCCACGCCGATCGCGAAATTGTGCCCGAGGTCGTGCTCGAAGCCCAAACTGGCCTGCTGCGAGTAGGGGAAGACGAAGTTCTTCCCCACAGGAAAGCCGAACGGGAGCACTGTGAGGGGTACGCCCGCTGAGAGGAATTGCTGGCCCACCCAGATGGAGGGCGCATTGGGCGCAGGGTTGAAACGCTGCTCATTGCCCAGATAGTTGAATGCGGCCGGCAAGCACTGCGACGCCAATCCTTGAAAGACATTCGTACCGTTAAGGCAAGTTTGGATCGCGCTGGCGCCGCCAACAAACCCGGGGCTGCCGCCGGCAAGCAGAATCTGTGGGGCTTGCGCAGCGTCGGCAACATCGGAATCGAATGCCAGCGCCAGCAGCGGGTGATCGTAGAAGATGCCGTAGCTGGCGCGAATGACGGTCTTGCTGCTGTTCCACGGGTCCCAGGCCAGGCCGATCCGGGGCGCGATGTTGTTATAGTCGCGCGGTATGCCCTGGGTAATCCCCATGGCGTCCTGGGCGGCCTGCGAGAGCGAATTGATGGCGTTGAATACGGGGGTGAATTCAACGTCGTAACGGACGCCGTAGTTGAGCGTCACGTTCGGCTTCATGCGCCAAGTGTCCTGGATATAGGCGCCCAGCACCTTGTTGCTGAACTCGTCGTGCGGATTGCCGACACCCTGCACGATATAGCTGGGGATACCCATGCCGTAGGACTGCACCGGGCTGAAGTTCGGCACGGCAATGTTGGTTCCGGGCACCGTGCCGGGGAAACCGAGCGACTGCGCCGACAAACCGCCAACGTTGTAAACGCCTCCAAAGTTAACCTGGAAGTCCGCCTTCACCGGCAGGTAATTGAAGTCAGCCCCCCACTTGAAAGTGTGGCGACCCTTTACCAGGGAAAAGTTGTCAGTGAACTGATAGCGTTGCTCAGTGCGGTCCACGGGCGAGAACGGCTCTCGTCCGAAATAGCCGTATCCGGCCAGATTGATGGCCGCGAAGCTGCCCACCGGGCGTCCAGCGGCATCGGTCGCCCCGGCATAGTTGTACAGGAGGCCGCGCCGCGCGTACTGGAACCGGAACTCATTTATTTTTGTGGTGCCGATTGTCCATTCGTGCTGGGCCGTGATGCTGAAGTCGCGGTACGTCTGCTGCGACGTTCGTGACCACGCGTTCAAACCGATGCTCTGCGGACCTTGTGCCTGCACCTGGATTCCGGTCACCGTGCTGGGGCTCACACCCGCACGCAGCATGAGCTGCTGGCTGTTGTTGATGCGGTGGTCCAGCCGCAGCGACCAAAGGCTGGTCCCTTCGTGCACGGGGAAATTGCCGACCAGGCTGTTGAGTGGCACCCAATTGGCCGGGAGAACGTAGCCGCTGGTGGGGAAAACGTTCAGGCATGGCGCCGGTCCGTTTGTGCACGGCACATAGGTCGGATACACCGGCGCAGCCGTGAAAGCTTGCATTACTCCGCCCGCCATGGTCAGAGAAGGCAGCAGGCCGTTGGTCGCAATTCCGGCGCTGCCGCCTGCCAGAGTGAGATATTGGCCCATGAGCGTTCCGAGTTGCTGCGCCGTCGCCGCTTTTTGCGCCGCCGGAATGCCGGGATCGGCCAGCACGCCCTGGATGGCGCCGGCCAGCGAGTTAATGAATGCAGGCTGGTCGATGGTGCTGTTTCTGGTCAGCATCACCGTGCCGAAATTCGCGCCGCCCAACAGCGGCGTCAGCGGCGTTGTGTCGTAGGGGACCAGGTCGAAGTTGTTTGCCCCAATGTTCGAATACCCGGATTCATTCCGGCGTGTTGTTTCGTAGGAGAAAAAGTAGAAGGTGCGGTCCTTCTTAATGGGCCCCCCCAGGGTGAGGCCGGCCTGGTATCGCGTGTAGGCCGGGTCTTTCAGCGAGCTGAAGTGGTTCACGCCCTGGATGTTGCGGTTGCGCAGGTAGCCGAATGCCGAACCGTGAAATGCATTGGTGCCGCTGCGGGTAATGATGTTCACTACTCCACCCGAAGCGCGGCCGTACTCGGCATTGAAGCCGTCGGTGATGATTTGGAACTCCTGCACGGCTTCCTGCGATACCGTGGAGCGGATCCCATTGGTGGAATTGTCCACGGCGTCGGCGCCGTCCACGTTGACCAGGTTGGAGCGTGCACGCTGGCCGCCGACGTTCAGTCCCGAAGTTGGTGCGGCGCCTATGCTCGGCGCGGTATCTCGCGCCAGCTTGGAATCGGTGAGCGCGAAATTGATGTAGTTGCGTCCGTTAATCGGCAGGTCGTCGATGCGGACTTGATCGATGGTGGTGGTGGGCGCCGCGCGCTGCGTCTCCACCAACTCAGGGGCGGTGTTGACATTGACCACCGACTCCACCGCGGCAATCTGCAGCACAACCGGTAGGTCGGCGATCTGCCCGATGGTGAGGGTGACGTCCTTCGCCACCGCGGTCGCGAATTCCGGCGCCGAGACCGTAATCGTGTAGCGACCGGGGGGCACCGCAAGGAAAGGGTATTCGCCATCGACGTTGGCGGTAGTCGCACGGTCAAAATTGCGCGCCTCGTTGCGAACCGTAACCGTAGCGCCCTTGACCACTAGCCCCTTCGGATCCTTCACCGTGACCCGCAGTTCCGCGGTTGCCGCCGACTGGGCCGCGGCACTTCCGGCCAGCAGCAGGATTGCAGTGAGAATCAGCCACGCCTTCAGAATTCGCCTCATCGTCTTCGCCTTTCACCCGCCGACGAATCTCGACGCCGCGGACGCGATTCTGCGCTTCCGCTCACTTGCTGGCCGGCACACCAATGTCATTGCGGGTAATGGTGCAGGGTTTTACATCAGAATTACGGAGAAGGCAAGGCAAGACGATGCTGCCCGTGGGCGCGATTTGACTCCTTCCCGAGACGGGATGGGCCCGCCAGGGGGTTCATTCGATGCTGATGCCGCTGTTTCTCCGCTCCCCGGTGCGGAGCCCCCAGGCCATGCGCGGGGTGTTGTGCGCCAGGCCGAACCGGCCCTTGGCATCGAGGAGGATGATGCCGCCATGTCCGTGCAGCCGGCGGTGCAGATAGTGAATGGCTTCGGGAGCCACCCGCGCCGGGTCTGCGCCGCTGAGGACGCGATCCGCGGCCCACTTGGCCAGCACCAGCTTCATCATGGGCTCACCCCAGCCGGTGGTGGAGCAGGCGGCGCTTTCGTTATCGGCGAAGCAGCCGCAGCCGATGAGGGATGAATCGCCAATCCGGCCGGGAGTTTTGTTCAATGTGCCGCCGGTTGAAGTGGCCGCCGCCAGGTTGCCGGACATATCCATGGCTACCGCTCCCACCGTGTCGTGCGACGTCGCGGGCGAAGCGAAGATTTCGTGCGTTGTCCCCTCGAGTTCCTTTTGCTGCGCCTTCTTCAGGCGCTCCACTTCTCGTTCAACGATCAGGTCCTGGTTGGCACAAAGCTCGATGCCGTGCTCCTGTGCGAAGGCTTCGGCGCCCTGCGCCACCAGGTAGACGTGCGGGCTATCCTCGAGGACCTTGCGGGCGGCGCGGATGGGGTTGCGAATGTGCTCCACGCAGCCAATGCCGCCGGCGCGCAGCGTGCGCCCGTCCATCATCAGCGCGTCCAATTGCACCCGGCCGTCGCGCGTCAGAAAGCTGCCGCGTCCGGCATCGAAGGTCTCATCTTCCTCCATCACCACCACGGCGGCCTCGACGGCATCCAGGGCCGAGCCGCCGTGTTCCAGCACCGCCCATCCCGCATTCATCGCGTTGCGGATGCCGTGCAGATGCGCTTCCACCATCTCATCGGGAATTGACCACGCGCCTCCGTGGACCAGTAGGATCGGCTGGTTCGGCAAAGACTCTCCTCTGCGCTCAGATTGTTGCCGGTTGCCGGAAACCGGCCAACCCGGCGTGCTCCGTGCCCGGAGCCGCTCCGGAATCAATCCACCAGCGGCAGCCTAGCCTACTTCGGCGCCCAGACCTGCTCGATCGGTTCGGGCTTGTGGCGGCGTGAAAGGTCGCGCTCGCGCGTTTGCTGGTAGGTGTAGATGATTCGATGGACGACAGTGATATTGCCGATGACGGCGATAATCCACAGCACCGGCGCCATGCGATTGCACCACGCCCCGATGATTACCAGCACGATTCGTTCGGGCCGCTCCATGAACCCGACTTTGCACTTCCCGATCAGCGATTCGGCCCTCGCCCGCGTGTAGCTGATCATGACCGACGTCACCATGACGATCGCCGTCAGCACGACATAGAAGAATCGGTTGGCACGCGCGTAATAAACCAGCAGGCCGAAGTACAGGGCAACGTCGCTGTAGCGGTCGATGACCGAATCAAAGAACCCTCCGAAGTCGGTCACCTGGCCGGTAGCACGCGCGACTCGCCCATCCACCATGTCGAAGATGCCGGCGCCCACGATTACCCATCCGGCATAGCGGAACAGCTGCGCCTGGTTCTCGGCGTTGCCGTAGCCGAACAAAACCCCTGCCCCGATGTTGATCAGCAGACCGAGAAAGGTCAGGTAGTTGGGATTAATCTTGGTGAGCGCCAGCCCATGTACAATCTTGTGGAGAACAACTTTGCACCCGCGGCCGACTGCGCTTGTCCAGGTCATGGCTGGTCTTGTTGCTCCGCCTCATCATGGATCGTCGCCAGCGCCAGCACTTCCATGTCCCGTTTGCCTGTTGGCGTCACCACCGTAGTCGTGTCCCCAACTTTTTTCCCCATCAGAGCGCGTCCGATGGGGGATGTGGTCGAGATCAGTCCCTTGCTGACATCGGACTCTTCGCTGGTCACCAGCTTGTACTCGATCTCTTCTTCTTTGGTGGTGTCGTAGACCTTGATCGTCGATCCCAGCGCCGCCCTGTCCCGCGGTATGTTGGCCATGTTGACGAGCGACAAGTCGGCCATGCGCTTTTTGAGCTGCCCCAGCCGTGCGCGCACGTATTCCTGCCGCTGTTTCGCCATGTGGTACTCGGCGTTTTCGCTGAGGTCTCCCATGGCCACCGCTTTCTTCAGCTCTTTCGGGAGTTCGTGGTTCAGCTCGTATTCCAGCGCCTGGATTTCCTCGGACAGCTTCTTTTTAATGTGCTCTGGCATGTGAAGTAGATGATCTGTCTGCCGCTGCCGTCAGCGGCTGTTGACCTTCCGCGCGATGATCGGTAACCATCCCGCCATGGCGAACCCGCTGTGATTATAAATCGTCCCGCTCGGGTTGAAACGTTTCGCACCGGCCACGGCGGCAGAAGTCCTCCGCGACACGCCCGAATGGCGGTTAAACCATCGCTCCACGCAACTCCGGTAACTCATAGGCTAATTTGACGTTTCCGGCCATTTGGGGTATAGTATTGATGTTTCCCTCAGTTCGAACCGCCTACCCACATCTCGCAGGTGCCCTTCATGAGCAGCAACTCGAATCTGAGTTTTGACATCGGTGACAAAGTCGTCTATCCCAACCATGGCGTTGGAACCATCGAGCAGATCAGCAACCGCACCATCGGCGCCAGTGTCGAGCGCTTTTACCTCCTGAAAATCAAAGCCAGCAGCCTCAAAGTCATGGTCCCGTTCAGCAACGTAGCCAGTGTTGGGCTGCGGCGGGTGATCCGCAACGGCGACATTCAGAAGGTAATCGACTTCCTTTCTGAAGGAAAGTGCTGCAATCACAGCGATTGGAAATACCGCTTCAAAGAGAACTCGGAGAAGATGCGCACTGGTTCGCTGCTGGAAGTGGCGGCTGTGCTGAAAGGGTTGCTGCTGCTGGCCCAGTCCAAGCCGCTTTCTTTCCGCGAAAAGAAGATGCTGGAGCGCGCTCGTTACCTGTTGGTCAGCGAACTTGCCATGGCTAAGAACTGTGAAGAATGCCAGGTTGAGCAAATGCTGTCCAAGGCGCTGGCGAAGTCCAAGCTGCGGTTTCCGGAGACGATCGCGGAAGCATAGGGGTATTTCGGCACCGAGGCGCGGCCGGTCGGCCGCGCTTTTTTTGTTTCTCCCTTTCTGTGTCGTTTTCCCGAGCGAGTTCGCGCCCTATGGCCACTTGCGGGGGGATACGGTCATCAGACCGTACATGTCAGGTTTTATCCACATCTTTCTTCTTGGCCCGGAACAGCAGCGCTCCGGTCGCCGCGTGCCTCAGTTCCAACTCACGTACAACACCGGCGGCAACTCCTATGTCCGCGTTTTCGACGAGAAGGGCCTGGACGAATTCCTGCGCAGCCATGCTGGCATGAGGGGCGAGGCGGCCGATGAGGCGATTGAGGAACTACGTCGCGCCCGCAAGACCACCATCGCCGACGTTGAAATCAAGGACTATGAGGCGCCGGCCCTGGGCCTGGAGCAGTTGCCCAGCGACTCTTAAGCCCCGGTCACTCGCCCAGCCACGATCCATAGCCGCGTAGCGACTCGATGTGGTCAAAAACGATCTTGACGGCTGCGGTGATGGGAATCGCCAAGATAAGGCCCGTCGCTCCCCACAACCATCCCCAGAACAACAGCGATACCGTCACTGCCAGCGGATTTAGCTGCAACCGGCTTCCCAGAAACTTCGGGTAGAGCACATTCAGGGCGAACAGGTGCAACCCGAACACGGTGAGCAGGATGGCAATGATTGCGCCACCGCCGATTTGGCCAATGCCGGCGACCAGCGGTGGCAGTGCCGCCAACACGACTCCGAGGTAGGGAATCAGGCTCAGGAATCCGCTGATGAAGCCGACGAAATAAAAATATGGCAAGTGAACGATGCCGAAAACCATCGTGCTCGTTGCGCCGATGAATAATCCGACCAGCACGTTGCCGACAATGAAGCTTCGAATCATGCTGGAAATCAAGCCCAGCGTCACGTAAGCCGTGTTACGGTGGTTCATCCGGAACAGCATGACCGTAGCCGAGCGCACGTGGTCCTGCCAGCTCAGCATGAAATACGTAAGGAAGGGAATGAAGGAAGCGGCGAAAACGATCTCGATGGTCGGCCCCAGCCCACCGCTCAGGTATTCCGTCCAGCTCTTCTCCTGTTGAACCGTGACCATCGGCATGTTCTGTTGCTGTTGCTCTTCCGGCAGAACCGATGAGGTCGTCTTCTTGATTTGTTTCGCCTGTTCCCGAACCCTGCCGAGAATGGAGCGAATGTTTCCTGAGTACTTGGGCAGCTCATGGCTGAACGCAACTGCCCTGTTGTAAGAAACCTGCCCGATTCCGTAAAGGACGGTCATCAGCAGCAGCACCGCAATCAGTGCGGCCAGCGAGCGGGGTAGGCGGATCCGCTGGAATAGGTCGGCGATCGGCGCCAGGATGAATGCCAGCAGGATCGAGATCAGCAGGACGATGATAGGCAGCTTGGCGATATAGCAAATGGTCAGCGTTGCCACGATCGCCAGCAGAATCAGCGCCGACGATGCTGCCCGAAGCTCTCGCTGGAATTCCTCCCGCGGCAGCAGCGGGCCCTCTAGCGGCTGCGGCTGCTGCTCCTCGGCTTCATGCAGTTCGTCCGGACCCGCGTCTGTGCGCTCCGTTGTCATGCCCGTTGGATGTCTGAAGCCTATAATATCGCTGTGTCCGGTCTACGGCAGCCTGCCTCTTCATCTCCGGACCACCCTGCGCAACCCCCAAAGGGCCGCGTCCTCGGTCTCGACTTCGGATCCAAGACGATCGGATTGGCCATCTCCGACGGCTTAGGCATTACCGCGCAGGGGCTGGAGACGATCCGGCGGAAGAACAAGCGCAAGGATTTCGAACTCCTCGAACGCGTCATTCGGGAGCGCCAGGTCACAGAGGTGGTGATCGGCTACCCCTTGCGGCTGAGCGGCGCCGAAGGCCGCCAATCGGAAAGGGTCGCAGCTTTCGCCGCCGAACTCCGCTCCCGCTTCTCCCTTCCGGTCCACTTGTGGGATGAGCGCCTCACCTCCGTCCAGGCCAACCGGCTTCTGCGCGAGGCCGAACTCAGCATCGCCAAGCGCGCCGCCGCCGTCGATCGCATGGCTGCGGTGCTAATCCTTCAGTCATTTCTCGATTGCCGCAATGCCGGCAGCCCGAGCAGCACCGGCTAGCGTTTTTCATCTAAACTGGTGCCTTGAATCGCCGATTCTTCATCGGATTCTTGGTCGCCGTCCTCGCTGCCGCCATCTGGCTCACGTGGGCCCTTTATCTCCCTGTCCAGCCGGCGACAAAGTTTGTCCTCTTGCGTCCCGGATGGTCCAGCCGCCACATCGCCGCCGAGTTGCAATCTGCCGGCGTCATTCACAGTGCGCGCGCTTTTTTGCTCCTGCATTACGTGCTCGGGCACAGCCTCAAGGCCGGCGAGTATAAGTTCGATCAGCCTGCCACCGCCCGCCAGGTCCACGCCCGCATTGCGCGCGGCGAAAGTTATGTCCGGATGCTGACCATTCCCGAAGGCTACAACCTCTACGACATCGCCGCCGCTGTCCACAACGCTGGCCTTGGTTCTGCCCCGGACTTCATCCAGGCCGCCGACTCTGACGTTGCCTTTATCCGCGATCTCGATCCCTCGGCCAAGACCCTGGAAGGCTACCTGTTTCCGGATACCTATGCGTTCACGCGCACGCAGGGCTTACATGACATGATTGCCACCATGGTGCATCGCTTCCGCCAGGAGGCCGGGCAGATCGGCCTGCTTTGCGGCGCCGTCCCGGGGGGGTCGGCGCCGGCCCACGCCCGTGAAGAAAGTTGTCCCGATCTCCACGCGGTCGTCACTATGGCTTCGATCATTGAAAAGGAAACGGCCGATCCCAGCGAGCGGCCCATGGTCGCCAGCGTTTACTACAATCGTCTGCGCCGCGGTATTGCGCTCGCTGCCGATCCCACCGTCATTTACGCCGCTCTCGTCTCCGGGCGCTACACCGGGGTCATTCACCAGTCGGATCTCCAGTACGATTCACGCTACAACACCTACCGCCACGCCGGCCTGCCACCCGGCCCGATTGCCAATCCCGGACGCGCATCCCTGCAGGCCGCGTTCCATCCGGCCAGCACCGAGTTTCTGTATTTCGTCAGCGACGGATCCGGTCATCACCGATTTGCCCGCACCCTGAATGAGCACGCCCGCAACGTCGCCGCTTACCGCCGCGCCGTTGCCGCAACTCGTTGACCAATGTAGTGCCGCCCGTGCACGGCTTCCCTTATACTGTTTTTTTTCATCTAACCGACGGAAGCTCTCTGCATGATCGCTCGCTTCCCGCTTCGCGCGCTGTGGGCAGTTTTTCTGGCATTGCCGTTGTGTGCATGCCTGTTCCGTTCCCATCGTCCCCAAGTCTTGCTCAGCAATGCCCCGCTGAAGACGGCCACGCTGGAGCAGCTCGTCAACATCATCAACACCGAGGCGAGCAAGATCCACACCCTGAGTGCCACCGTCGACATCACGGCCTCCACCGGCGGTTCCAAGAAAGGGAAGATAACGGAATACAAGGAGATCAAAGGCTACATCTTGGTGCAGCAGCCGAACTTGCTGCGCATGGTCGGCCTCATGCCCATCGTCCGCAATCGCGCCTTTGACATGGTGAGCAACGGAACGACTTTCAAGCTGTGGGTCCCTCCGAAGAACAAGTTCATTGTCGGCAGCAATAACATCGTCCGCCCGTCGCCGCAGCCGCTCGAAAATCTGCGTCCACAGCACATCTACGACGCCCTGCTGCTGCATCCGATCGATCGGAGCCACGACATCGCAGTCCTCGAACAGGGCAACCGGACGGTGATCAATCCCAGGACGAAAAAGCCCGTGCTGGAGCCCGACTACGTTGTCAACGTCATCCGTCGCGCGGGCGACAGCTGGTATCTCTCCCGCAAGATCACCTTCAGCCGTCTCGACCTGATGCCGATCCGCCAGCGCGTCTACGACCGCAACGGCTACCTCGCCACCGATGCCACCTATTTTGGTTTCAGAAATTACAACGGCCTGACGTTCCCTTCGGTGATCAATATCTGGCGCCCGCAGGAGGAGTATTCGGTCAACCTCAAAATCGAGAAAATGAACATCAACCAGCCGCTCACCGAGGATCAGTTTGTTCTCAACCAGCCGCCGGGGTCCGAACTGGTTCGCCTTGACAGTGCTACCGCTGCCGCCGCCGCCAAGGGCACTGGCGGCTCGCCGGAATGAGCTCATTCATACGCTAAGGCGTCGATGGGGTCCTTCTGGGCTGCCATGTACGCCGGGTACAGGGAACCCAGCACCGCTCCGATAATCGCAATGATGGCCGCGTAGCCCACCCAGTCGCTCTGGATCACCACTCGCAATGTCGGAAATCTCGCCAGGATCGCGTTGCTGACGGCGTAGCTGAATCCGATCCCCACGATCGTGCCGGCGATCGCGAGGAGCACCGTTTCCCGCAGCACCGTGTTGACAATGTAAAATTTCGATGCCCCAAGAGATTTCAGGATCCCTATCTCGCGCGTCCGTTCCATGATCGCCGTGTACATCGCCTGAAAGATGACGATGAATCCGATCACCACCGCCACTCCGATCACCACTTTCAGGAACAACTTCAACCCCGGCAGATTCCCGGCGGTGAACAGCGAAAGGTAATCCCGCATGGTCCGCACTTTGTAGGATTGCATACCGGAAACGCTCTTGATCTCGTTCACCACCGCGCCGGCATTGCTTGGGCTGTCCAGCTTCAGATAGAACGCCGACGCCTTCCCCTGGGCGCCAATCCAGTTTTGCAGCGTCTCGATCGGCAGGAACTTCCGGGCGCCCCGGCCTTGCTCGACGATCCCCGCCACCTTGACCTCATGATTCAGGACGTTCAGCGTCGAGCCCACCGTCACGTGGTTGGCGTCGGCGAAGTAATTGTCCACCAGCACCGTGTCGGGTCCGGTGAACGGCCCGCCGGCCAGGTAGCGGAACGGTCCGCCCAGCGCTTCGAAGCTCTTCAGGTCAATACCGTAGATGACCTCGACGTTACCCGCGGTATTCATCTGCATCACCACCGGGCTGACCGCCGCCACATGCGGCAGGCGGCGAATCACGTTTGCCACCTTCACCGGCACCGGTGCGCCGGTAATGCCGGCCAGGAACGATGATCCCGGCGGTTGCACGATCACGTCCGCCCCGATGCCGGCCTGCCGTTCTTTCGCGTCATTCAGCATGCCGATCGACAGTCCCACGATTACCAGGATCAGCGTGACCTCCACGGCAATGGCAACCACGCTGATCAGCGAGCGGATGGGCCGGTGCACCAGGTTGGCCACAATCATTCGATTCATCGGTCAATTCCCCAAACATGATTCTATCGGATTCGCCGCTTCCGGCCGGAGCGACGCAAATGCGTCTGTTCGCGAGTGAGCGTTGAGAAGGAATCAGGAGGGATCGACGCGACTTCACGGAATCGAGGGAGCCCAGCTAACTGCCAATTGTCAGTCGCGAGCCGCTTCTTGTCTCGTGGGGGCCGGAACTTCCCCGAAAGGGGCCATGGCAAACTCCGGTTTGCCTGCTTCGGCGCTCCGGCCCCACGATTCCGTGCTGCCAACATTTACACCCCGCCTTGCCCCTGTCAATCAGGGCCCGCCTGCGACTCGCGCCTTCTTGCGCCTCGCCGTTTCCGTTTCGGTATGGCACGAAGGCGGGAACTTGCGTCCGCGTCTTCCCGCGTTCATTGACGTTCGACCCTGATTTCGCTATAGTCTATGTTTTGGCTGTCCTGCGGTTGCCCGCCTAGGGAGTCCCTTCGGTCGAAGGGGTCCAGCGGTCTTCTTTGCGTTTTTCTGGGAGAGTTCAGATGTCTACCTATTTCCCCAAAGCGGGGGAAATTGCGCGCAAGTGGTACGTCGTTGATGCGGCGGGCCAGACCCTGGGGCGCTTGGCATCGCGCGTGGCCGGCATTCTTGCCGGCAAGGAAAATCCCCGTTACACGCCCTTCATCGATACCGGCGATCACGTCGTGGTCATCAATGCCGAGAAGATACGGCTGACCGGCATGAAGAGCGAATCCAAGGTTTACCGCCACTACACCGGCTATCCCGGCGGCTTGCGCCAGGAAGAGTTCCGCAAGCGTTTTTCCCGCAAGCCCGAACTGGTGGTTCAGGCTGGCGCAGGCGTGTCTCGATGCGAGCGTGAAATACGCCCACCAGCGCAAGACGTTCGGCGAGGAGATCGGCCAGCACCAGCTGGTCAAGCAGATGCTGGCGCGCATGTCTGCCGGGATCGAGGCCGGGCGCCTGCTGTGCCGTCAGGCAGCGTGGCTCAAGAACCGCGGCCTGCGCAACACGCGCGAGACTTCCTTGGCAAAGTGGTTCGCACGGACCATGCGGTGCAGTGCGCTCTTGACGCGATCCAGGTCCACGGCGCGTACGGCTATTCCGACGAATACCCGCTGGCGCGCTACCTGCGCAACTCCAAGGCCGCAGTCATTTACGAGGGCACGTCGCAGCTGCACACGCTCATCCAGGCCGACTACCTGTTGGGCTACCGCGAGGACAAGCCACTCCGCTGCCCGTCACTGCCTGCACCTGGATTCGAAGGTGGCTGAGCGCGAGCCAGCGCCGTGATCGCCCGAGCGGGCGAGCAGCCGCTGCTCGACGCGATCCCGGGTGAGGCACTCACGCTACGACCTGCCCATCGCGCAGGTCGACAACCCGGTCGGCCAGGTCGATCAGGCTGCTGTCGTGGGTCGCCACGATCGCCGTCACGGCTTCGCTGCGGACCAGCTGCTGCAGTACGACCATGATCGAACGGCCCGTCTGTGAATTGAGCTGGCCCGTCGGCTCGTCGGCCAGCAGCAGTCGGGATGATTGGCCAGCGCTCGCGCGATCGCCACCCGCTGCTGCTCGCCGCCCGACAACTCGTGCGGCCGGTGATTGGCCCTGTCGCCCAGGCCGACCAGGTCGAGCAGCTCGCGCACCCGTAGATCCCGCTCCCGTGGGTCGGCGCGGACCAGCCGCAGCGGCACCTCGACGTTCTCGGCCGCCGACAGGACAGGCAGCAGACCGAAGGCCTGGAAGATAAAGCCAAGCTTTCGCCGGCGGAACGGGATCAGCTCCGACTCGGGCAGCTCGGACACCGTCAACCCGTCGACGACCACACTGCCCCGCGTTGGCCGATCGAGCGCGCCGAGCAGCGACAATAGGGTCGTCTTGCCTGAGCCCGAGCGGCCGCGCAGTGCGACGAGCTGCCCACGGCCAACCTCGATGCTCACGTCGCGCACCGCGTGCACGACGCCCCCAGGCATCTCGTAATCGCGCGACAGGTCGCGCGTCTTGAGCATTGGCGGCTGGTCGATTTCGATGACGCCGGTGGAGTCCCGGAAGCGGTTCGAAAGGTGCCCGGTCATGGCTCCCCGCCGCCGTCTCGATCGGTGGCCTCAGCCGGCCTGGCGTAGCGAGCGTGGTCCGGCCACACGCCGATGTGATCCGGTTCGAGCTCCAGGCGGACACGGCGCTCGAGGCCCAGCGCCTCGACATATGCATGCGGCAGCTGCAGCCGGCCGACTCTATCGAGGACTGCATACTCCTGGCTGATCACGTGGCCACCGGCTTCGGCGCTCGCGCGCCGGCGCAGCGTTTCAGTGCTTGTGCGCCCATCGCGGATGGCGACCGTGCGGCTGACCTGCTCGCTCACCAGCGGATCATGAGTAACGACGACGATCGTGACGCCGAGCTCGCGGTTGGCCTCGCGCAGGACCTCGAAGACCTCGTGCGACGTGGTTGTGTCCAGTTCGCCGGTCGGCTCATCGGCGAACAGCACCGCCGGCTCGTTGGCCAGCGCGACAGCGATCGCCGCCCGCTGCTGTTCGCCGCCCGACAGGCGGTCGGGTCGGTGATCGACGCGGTCGGACAGGTCGACTCGGGCGAGCAGCTCGGCCGCCCGTTGCTCGCGTCGCGCCGGCTGACGCCGTTCAGGACCATCGGTAGCTCGACGTTCTGACGAGCCGTGAGGTATGGCAAGAGGTTGCGAGCTGTCTGCTGCCACACGAAGCCGATCACGCGGCGCTGGTACATCGCCAGCTCCCGTGCGCCCATCTGGCCAAGCACGTGGCCGTCCACGGTCGCTCGGCCCGCCGAGGGCACGTCGAGCCCCCCCAGAATGTTCATGAGGGTGCTCTTGCCGCTTCCGGAGGCGCCGACGATTGCCGTGAACTCGCCCTGGTCGACGACCAGATCCAGGCCCTGGAGGGCCACCACCTCGAGGTCCGCGACCTTGTAAATCTTGACCAGGTTCTCGCACACGATGAGTGCGCCGCCAGCCTGCCGTCCGTCCATGTGCGTCAACTGTCGCCCATCCGCAGGGCGCTGGCCAGTCGAGTACGCCCGGCCAGCCAGGCGCCCAGGCCGATGGCCAAAACAGCTATCAGGGTCAGGCCACTTGCCACCAGCCCCATCGCCGCCCAGTCGACCACGAGCGGCAGGTCGTGGGCGCCCATGAAAACGGCGAGGCCCAGGCCGGGTTCGACCACGTTCGCGACGACGATCCCGAGCAGGAAGCCAGGTACGAGTCCCAACAGCAGAGGCGGCGCCTGCTCGATCACCGTCACTACCAGTACGCCGCGGGCGGAAACGCCGAGCATGCGGAGATAGGCCAGGTCCCTCATTTGGCGGGTGGCCGAGATGAGCACGGCGCCAACCAGGCTCACCGTCATGTACAGCACGGCTACGTCCACCGCAATCACGAAGCCATCCGCTACGGCAGTCCCGAGCGGCGCGTCATGGACCGCCCGATAGGCATCTTGGCGCGACACGATCCGCACCCGCGGACTTACCTCATTGGCCATCGTCGCCAGTGGCGCGGCCGCCTCGGTCGGTGCGCGCAACCACATCAGCGTAGGTGCCAGGGGCGTTTCCGGCAGAGCGACCCTGAGCCAGGCAAGGGGCACCAGCGCAAAGTTGCCGCTGCCGCCCAGGCCGGGCAGTCCGGCCCGGCGGCCGACGAGCCGCAAGGTCAGCGGCTGGCGGGCTACGGCGACGACAAAGGTATCGCCCGGGTCAAGCCTGGTGCCCTGCAGGAACGCTTCTGACACCAGCGCCGGAATGGGGTTGCCCTCGGTTCCTGCAGTGGTTTCCAGAGGTGGCGCCGCGAAGCTCGCCGGCCAATTCGGCTCGGCGGCGGTGCCTGCGGTTACGCGCGCGTAGGCGGCCGCGTCAATCGCATCGAGCTCGATCGTGGGCCGCCTGTTGGAACCCTGCTGAACGAACGCCGTGGGGTCACTGAAGCCAGCGGCGACGGCTTCCACGCCGGGCACCGTCGCCGGATCGAGCGACACCGGCAGGGAGCCGACGCCGACCCAATCGAGCCTGTAGTCCGCGCCCACTTCCAGGTAGGAAGCGCCGACTTGCCCGCGCTCTACGGTTGTGCCGATGACTGAGGCGAAGGCACCGAAGGCAGCCGTCAGCATCAACACCAGCAGTGGCAGGTTCCACGCGTCCGGACGGCGCGCGACCGTGCGCAGGCCAACGACCGGCAAAAGATCTCGCCGCCGGGCCGCGAGCCAGCCCACCACCCGGACCGCCAGCGGATACAGCCGCAGCGTGACGATTTCGGCGGCCAGCCCGCTCAGCACCGGCGCGGCGGCGAGCAGCGGATCGAAGCTCGCGCCGTTTTCGGCCGTGCCTGCGCCCAGCCCACGCTGTTGAAGCAGGTATAGCGCCGCGAGGCACACCGCGACGATGGTTGCCTCGAAGACAAGACGCCGCAGAGGCACCCTCAGCACGGGCGGGTCGTCGCGCTCCAGCGTGAGCAGCGGGCGCCGCGCCGTGGACCACGTGGCCGCCAGAAGCAACAGGCTGGCGGCAGCCGCCACCCCAAGCGTCAGCATCGGCGACAGCGGCGAGTCGCGTGCCGGCACCGCGTACACGGCCAAAGCAAAGCCGACGACGGCGGCACTGCCAGCGAGCAACACCGCCTCGATCGCCTGCGCGCCCAACAGCAGCCAGCCTGACGCGCCGCGTCCGCGCGCCAGCAACAGGCTGTTCCGGCGGCGCCGTACCAGCAGGATGGCCAGCATGGCGGTCGCGCTCAGGGCGAGGGCGAGCGGGCCGATCGCGGCGATCGACAGGACCGTTTCCGAGCGCACCCGTTGGGCCGTGAAATCCTCCAGGATGCCGAGCAGGCCGCGAGTGATGCTGATCTCGCGCAGGTGGGCAAAGGCGCCCACGTCGGGCAGATCCGCTCGTCCTGCGCCGGCGCGATGAGATCAAGTCGGCGCAGGTCCGGCAGCAGCGCGTCGACCTGGCTCGCGTCGAGTCGCTCGGCATCGACGACGTAGCGCCAGTCGTATCGGAACGGCAAGAAGCTCGCCTGGTACAGACTCGAATACTCGTCGGCGGAGACATAGGCCGCCGCGTAGATGGCCTCGATGCCTGTCGCTCCCTGCCGTACGGCAGGCTGGATCAGGCCGCTGCCGGCCCAGTCGTCCGCGTCCGGATGGAGCGGCTCGAACAGGCCCACCACCTCGATCTCGGTTGGCGAGATGGTGGCAAACTGCCGATAGAGAAGCGGATCGTTGTTGTCGAGCGATACCTGTAGCCGGTCACCAAGTCGCACGCCGATCGTGTCCGCGGTCGCCGTTGATAGTGCCGCCTCAAAGACGGTGAGCTTGTCAAGGTCAACCGGCGGACCACCGACCACGCCAAGAAGCTGCAGTGGCATCCCGAGATCGACCGGCCAGCGGCCTGCCACGAGGCGGGTGGCGTCGGTCACGCCGTCCCGGTAGCGCAGTGAGACATCGGCGACCGTGCGTGCCACCGCGAACCGGACCGTGGCGAAACCCGCCTGGCGGCCACGGATCAACTGACCGATCGAGGCCGGGAACTCGGCTTGACGGAGTGCTCCATACGCTTCCACTCCTGAATGCCACCCACGTCCGAGCGTGGGCCGCCGATTTGACCGCTGGCGTTCAACCAGATGTCGCGGCTGACCGCCGATGCCGACGCGGCGGCATAGCGCATCGCGCCATCCGTGAATACGTTGAATTGGCGCGGCGCGGCCGCGGCCAGGAAGCACCGCGCGGCTCCCGCCGGAGCCGAGCGCGAGGAGGCGATCGATCTGCAGGTCGACCTCCTCGACCTGGACGCGCGCCGCCTTGGCCGGATCGGCGAGCAGCGCCGTGAGCGGGGCGGCGATCGGCGCCTCCGTGCCGCCGGCCGCGACCAGCACCCGCGCGAGGTGAAGTCCCGCCTCGCCCCGCGTGAACAGGTAGCCGACGCGGGCGGTGTCCGCCGCCGCCGGCGGCGCGACCGCCTCCCCCTCCCGGGGGCCAAGCGCGATCGCCGCCGCGGCGACGTGCTCGCAGGGGTTGACCCGGGAGGGGCAGTCGCACTCCCACTCGTCCCCCGACGGGTAGAGCACCACCGTCGGCGGGACGACCCGCCCGGGCGCCCGGACCCGCAGCGACATCTCGTCCGCGTCCGCCGACTCGAGCACGACGGCGCCCGCCCGCGCCAGCGCCATCCCCTGCGACCAGAGCCCGGGCCGGCAGCGCTTGCGGATGCGCGCGATCAGCGCCCCCACCTGGGCGGGATCCGGGGCGGGCATTCCTAGCCCACGCCGTTCGTCTTCATCCAGGCGAGCAGGCGCGTCCAACCATCGGCCGCGTCGGCGGCGCGGTAGCTCGGGCGATAGTCGGCGAAGAAGGCGTGCCCCGCGTCCGGGTAGACCCGAATCTGCGACCGCTTCGCCGCGGCGCCGCCCGCGGCGAGCGCCGCCCGCATCTGCTCGACGCCGGCAAGCGGGATCGCCTGGTCCTGCCCGCCGTACAGACCCAGCACCGGCGCCTCGAGCGCGGCGGCGACGTCGATGGGGTGTCGGGGCCGGAGCGCGTCCTTGTCACCGACGAGCCGCCCGTACCAGGCGACGCCAGCCCTGAGCGCGCGGCTGTGGGCCGCGTAGAGCCAGACGACGCGGCCGCCCCAGCAAAAGCCGGTGATCCCCAGCCGGCCGGCGTCGGCGACGCCCGAGCCCGCGGCCCAGGCGACGGTCGCGTCGAGATCGCTCATCACCTGCGCGTCGGGGATCTTCGAGAGGACCTTGCTCGCGATCTCCTTGAAGTCGGCGATCTTCGAGACGTCTCCCTGCCGCGCGAACAGCTCGGGCGCGATCGCGAAGTACCCCTGCTTCGCGAGCCGACGGCAGACGTCCTTGATGTGCTCGTGCACGCCGAAGATCTCGTGCACGACGAGGACGACCGGCGCCTTCCCCCTGCGCTTGTCCGCGACCGCGCGATAGCCGGGGATGCCGCCGGTCGCGGTCGGGATCTCGATGTCGCCGGCGTCGAGCCCCTCGGCGGGGGTGCGGACGGCCGTCGCGGAGACCGGTTGGACCGCGAGCGCGAAGCCGGTCCCGACGGCCCCGACGATGACCTCGCGACGGGACGGAGAGACGATCGGCATGGGCGGAGTCTACTGCCGGGCACCTGGTAGAGGACCGCGTAACGTTACGCGGTCCGGCATCGTCACGGTCTACAGCCTCGAGGGCGTCATCGGGAAGCGCTCGCCCGCAGCCCATCGCACGTCACGGCGCGAGGGGCTCCACGGTCACCGGCGGCGCCTCGATCGGCTCGCCCTCGGTCTGTTCCCAGGGCCGCGTGAAATCTTCGTCCGACGGGGACGCGGCCGGCGTCGGCGAATCGGAGGCAGGCGCGGGCGTTGGTGCCGGCATCTCGGCGGACGGCGGAGCCGCGGTCGCATCGGTGGGCGGGGGCGGGGCGACCGTTGCGGCCAGGGGCCTGGGTTCGGTGTGCGAGGGACGCGGGTGCGCTGAGACCCTCGCCACCCGCGCGCGACCGACCGCCGCCCGTGCTTGTACCGGGGCGGGCGCAGGCGCCTCCGGCAGGGGGACGTCGGCCTCGGGTGGGCGTTCCATGGAAAGCGGCCCGGCCGAGCCGTGGGCGCGCGACAGCGAGACGACCGTCCAGCCCATGACGGCCACCGAGGCCAGGGCGAGCGACGCCGCCGCCAGCATCCGTGCGCGGCTGCGTGGAACGCGGTCGAACGCACCGGAGACCGCCGGATCGTCTTCGATTCCGGCGCGGTCTTCGTCGGCATCGCGTCCCTGGTCGCGCACGACGTTCTCGGCGTAGGCGAGCTCTTGCCGCTCACCTTCGGCGAAGAACTGCTGCGTCAGCGATGACGGCGCCGGCGCTTTGGGCGCCGCCCCCGCTGCCGCTGCCGCTGCCGCCACCGACGACGCCGCCTCCGCTGCCGCTGCCGCTGCCGCCGCCGACGCCGCCACTGCCGCCGCTGCCGGAGATCGCGGGGCCTCTTCGAGGGCCTCTTCAAGGGCCTCTTCGAGGGCCTCCTCGAGGGCCTGGAAGAAGGACGCCACCGAGTCGAACCGCTGGTCGGGGTTTCCGTGGAGGGCCCGGGTCAGCACCCGCCGGGCGGAGGGCGCGAGGTCGGCCGGTGCCAGCAACCGAGACGCGAGCGTCGCGAGCGCCAGCTGATCCGAGCGCCGGTCGGCGGTACCGGTCAGGCGCGCCACGCCGAAATCCAGCAGCTTCGGGAAACCAGCCCCGTACCCCGCCACCTCCACCATGAAGATGTTGTCGGCGCCCAGGTCTCCGTGCATGACGCCGGCTGCGTGCGCCGCCGCCAGCGCGGAGGCCACGCCGCGCAGAATCGACAGCCCCTCGGACGTCCCGAGCAGCCGGCCGTCCGCCGCCTCTGCCAGCGTCTTGCCGCGCTGGCGCTCCATCACGACGTACGGCGTTCCATCGCCGAACCTGCCCGCATCCGTGATCTGGACGACATGGGGGTGGCGCAGGCTCGCCACCGTCAGCGCGTCGTGTGTGAAATTCTGGACCACCCGCTCGGCAAGGCTGGCGGCCCAGGGGAAGAGCTTGACCACCTGCGGGCCCGACCCGGGGCGCGCATCGGTTTCGAACAGCTGTCCGGTCCGGCTCACGCGGGCACCGACGCGAACGAGAGGGGGCTTGCCGGCGTCGGCGGCGAACGCCGCGGATGCTCCCAGCCGTCCAAATCCTGGAAAGGTCCGTGTCCAAGCTGAGTCCCGGCGCTGGTCGTGTGGCGACATGCGTGCTGCCCCTCGTGCGAAGTTGCCGGAGACCGCTGCAAGACTCGAACCCTCGACACGGTGCTGGCGATCACATGCCGAATGGGAGTCCTCACCGGGGCCACCGGTCCCTGTTCCTGGTGACCAGCGATTTATACAGTGCGTCAGCAACGACGGACCCAACTGAAGGAATGGGCGCTCGCCACCCATCTGTAGGTGAGGCGGGGGCCACAGGCCTTCCAAATTGGTGTCGCTATGAAAGCGGCAGCAAGGACCTTCGACTGATCGCTGCGCCGGCCGGCAGAAGGGCAAATGCAAATGACGCGCTCCATTCGCAAGAGTCTCGTGGGATTGCTGGTGGCCGGCCTGGCCGGTTGTACGGGAGTCGTAGGGAGTAGCCCGACGGGTACCGGCACCGGGACTGCGGGCACCACCGGGACGACCGGGACTGCGGGCACCACCGGGACGACCGGGACCGCGGGCACCACCGGGACGACCGGCGCCGCGGGCACCACCGGGACGACCGGGACCGCGGGCACCACCGGGACGACCGGCGCCGCGGGCATCACCGGGACGATCACCACGTGCGTCCCCGGGATCCCGGCGACGAGCGAGGTCCCGCGCATGACGAGGCTGCAGTACGACACCGTGGTGAAGGACTTGCTCGGCCTGACGGGCTTGACGAGCAACGGCAACCAGCCTCCATCCGCGCTCCTCGCTGAGGATTCCACGGGCAGCATGACGGATATCGCGTGGACCGGCTACCTGGGAGCCGCCCAGGAGATCGCCGCCGAGGTGATGGCGGGCAGCAACAAGTCGAAGTTCATCTCGTGCGATCCGGCCGCGGCCGGGACGGCCGGGACGACCTGCTTGACGAACACCATCACCACCTTCGGTCGCAAGGCGTTTCGTCGGCCCCTGACGTCCACCGAGGTGACGAGCTTCATGCGCTTCAACAGCCTGACGCCCGCGGGGACGCCGGCCCAGGTCGCCGAGGCGATTCTGTATGCCTTCCTGGCCTCGCCCTCGTTCATCGCGCTCCCCGAGCTGGGGCAGACGATGTCAGGAACGGCCCTCCAGCTCACGAGCTACGAAGCGGCGACGAGGCTCTCGTTCCTGCTCTGGAATTCCGTTCCGGACGACACCCTGAACACCGCCGCCGACATGGGCCAGCTCACCACCGCGGCACAGATCCGCGGCGCAGGCCGTGCGGATGCTCCAGAGCCCCAAGGCGGCCGCGGTCGCGAGCACCTTCCATCGCGCCTACGCGGCCATTGAGCCCAACACGCACTGGACGAACAACATCACGCACCCCTCGGTCTCCAGCTTCACCTCCGCCACCTATTCCGCGGCGATGGCGGAGCTGGATGCCTTCTTCCAGGACCTCGTGATCAACGGCGGCACGTTCAAGGACCTCTTCACCAGCAGCAATGGTTTCGTCACCAAGGACACCGCCCCGCTCTACGGGCTCACCTCAACGGCGACGACGCCGACGAAGGTGGCGCTCGACGCGACCAAACGGCCGGGGTTCCTGACCCGGGTCGGGTTCCTGAGCACCTTCGCCCACGACAACACCTCGAGCCCGATCCTGCGCGGCGCGTTCATCACCGGGCGGGTGCTCAACATCCCGACCGGCACCCCGGACCCTTCGTTCCTGAACATGACGCCTCCTCCCGGAAACTACACGACCAACCGTCAGGCCGTGGAGGCACTGACCGGCGGGTCGCCGTGCAACTCGTGCCACACCAGCTTGGTCAATCCGCCGGGCTTCGTGCTCGAGCGGTACAACGCGGTCGGGACCTGGCAGGACACCGATCCGCTGGGCGGAGCCGTCGACTCGACGGCCGATGTCGTCCTTGCCCTCAGCCCTGCAGTCACGAAGACGCTGTCGACGCCCGCCGACCTGATGACCGCGATCGCCCAGCAGCCGAACGCCCAATACAACTATGCCCAGCAGTGGGTTGTGTTTGCGACGGCGAGGAGCCCGAACACGAACGACGCCTGCATCGTCGACCAGCTCGCTGGCAGCCTGGCCACCCCCACCTACACCATCGCCTCCATGATGGCCGACTACACGCAAGCGGATTCGTTCCGTCTCCGAACCGTCGGGAACTGAAGGGAATCAGACCATGAAAAGAATGATCAATCGCCGAGTGATCCTCCGTGGCCTGGGCGGGGCTGCCGTTGCGGCGCCCTTCCTGCCTCTGTTGCCGAGCGCGAAGCGAAGGCGCAGGGGATGCCCTCAGCTGCTCCCAAGCGGTTGATTGTGTTCTTCACCCACTACGGGTGCCTGACGGATAGGTGGTTCCCCGCCAAGTCTCACGGCGCGCTATCGACTGCCGACTACCAGGCGATGAAGACGCTCGCCGCCCATGGCGCCCTACGCGAACAAGCTCCTCATGGTTCGCGGCATCCGGTCCATGAACGAGTGGAGCTTCAACGGGGCCCTCGGGCAAAAGAACGATCCCCACACGAACCCAGTGTGGATCGATGTTCACCGGCTACCCCCTGACCCCCAATGCCGACACCAGTGGGGCAATGAACATCGGGAAGTTCGATGGAAAGCCGACCGGGCGATCGCTGGATCACATCGCCGCCGAGCAGGTCAACCCCACGGGTGGCACCCCTCTCTTGATGCAGATCGGCGGGGTGAGCGGGAGCTCGACCAACACACAGGCCGTCATCTCCTGGTCGGACGCCAACGGCACGATCTTCCCGGGCGTTGGCTCGCCGCAGACTGTCTTCAACAACCTCACGGGCCTGTTCGGGACTGGCGGCGGGATGACGCCGGATACCTACGCGGTGGTCCGCGGCAAGAGCGTCATCGATTGCGTGCGAGACGACCTCGATAGACTCATGAGCGTCAACATGAGCGCCTCGGACAAGAGGAAGCTCACCGACTGGACCGCGCTCCTCCACTACACGGGGGGCTCGGTCGCCACGTCCGCGGCATGTACCCAGACCACCGCCACGCAGCTCGGCTTGACGAGCTCGTCCGTGTCGTCAGCGGGAGGCGGTCTCGGCTCCGACATCTCGAAGATCGCGCCCCTCATGTTGGATCTCGGGGTGCTCTCGGCCATCTGCGACAGCAACCGCGTGATCTTCCTGAAGATGCCTCCGAGCTACGTTTACAAGAACTTGCAGTACATGTCCTCGGACGGCACGACGAAGGCCTTGAGCATGGAGTCCCACAGCGTCTCCCACCGCATCGGCAATGCCGGCATGGGTGGCGCGTGCGTCGCCGATGCGCTCGCCATGATCCAGGCGATCGACTCGTACTACGCCACGCTGTTCGCCTATCTCGTGGGGCATCTCGACGGCTTCACGGAAGGCAGCGGGACGCTCCTCGACAACACCGCGACCGTCTGGTTCCAGGAGATGTCGGACGGCAACAGCCACAACCTCAACAACATGCCGATTCTCCAGGCGGGAAGCTGCGGAGGCTACTTCAAGACCGGCTGGGCCGTAAACGTGGAGAATGCCGCGACCGCCATGAGCCCGGGGAACAGCAGCTCGGACTGCGCGAATGGACAGTCCACCAACCTCGACGGCCTCGGAACCCCGGCCACCACGGCGACGATGCCGATCAACAAGTACTTCTGCAACCTGATGAACGCCATCGGCGTGAAGGCCGGGCGCGGACGGCTGGCCGGCGAAGGGCGGCACGGCGCCCGTCACCAAGTTCGGAAAGTACGACGACTCGAAACTCTTCTCCGATGGGGGGACGACGCCCGCCACGATCAAGAGCCCGGGGGAATACACCGAGCTTCTCGCCTAGTCCCTGGACCGACTGAGGAAGAACGAAGGGGCCCTTCCCGCAGGAGGGCCCCTTTCCTTGCAGGGCCTCTCCAGCTGTCTGCTATCCTCGGAATTCCTTCGCAAGCATGAAGAAGCGCACTTCGATCCTCGTCGCAACGTTCCTTGGCCTCGCCGTTGTCGCACCCCTCGGCGCGTGCATGCCGGGCAACGATGGGACCGGGACCGCGGGCACGAGCGGCGGGGGGAGCTCCGGCAACGCCGGCACGGCGGGGGCTGCAGGCGGAGCCGGTGCCGCGGGGACCGGCGGGGCCAACTGCAACGCTGGCGGCTCGACCGGCGGCAGCTCGGACCTGGCCAATTTCGACACCATCCGCATGATTGTCCAGGTCCAATGCGGTGGCCCGGGCTGCCACAATGATACTCAGACGCCGCATTTGGTGGACGACGCAAACCTCTACACGACACTGACGACCTTCGTATCGACGATGTGCGGAAATCGCCTCCTCGTCAACCCTTGCTCTCCCGAGGAGAGCGCCTTTTACCTGGCCCAACGCGGCCAATGTGAGACCCTCGAGAGGATGCCCAAGGGGTGCGTGGACCTCTGCACACCGGACGACTATCTCCAAGGCATTTGGCAATGGATCTCCAACGGGGCGCCCAAACAGTAGGCCTACCCAGCGTGACCGTGCGACGAAGGTGTTCACGCGTTGGTGTCGGGCTGGCGGCTTTCGCGCTGAATCTCGCTCCCGGCATGCAAGAGGAAGGCAGAGCTCGAGTCGGCGAAGGCCTCGGCCAAGCAATCGCTCGAGGACTTCAAGACTCGGGTCGACAAGCTCCACCTGGCCACGTCGGGTTTGCGCGCGCGGTTCAATGCCTTGCCCGAGGACTTGCCGGGCGTCGCGACGGTTCATTCCGACCTGTTCGCGGTCGAGGAGGTGTTGGGTGTGGAGGGCGCGAGGGTCCAATGGCTTTCCGGTGAGCTGAACACGGCCTTCACCACTGGAGACAAGGCGCGAATCCAAAAAGTCGCGGACGAGATTCGGGGCGCGAACGAGGGAAGCAAGGAAATCGAGAAGCGCATCTTCAAGCTGATGCATCAGCTCTTGCCGTTCGAAGGCATGGCTGCCCAGCGCCGGGCCTTGACGTCGCAGCCCCGTGCAGGTCAGGACGGTAGTTTGAGCAAGCTGCGTCGATGACCCGGCGGATGGGCGGCGAGGGGCCCCCGGTCCTTTCATCCGGTTGCTCTTCGTGCGTCCGATTGCGGCGTCCGCGATCGCAGGATTCGCACGGACTATGACGGATGCGAATTCGGTAGGCCGCAAGTCGAGCGGGCCCCTCTGGGTCGGACACTGGGCGTTCGAGACCCGAAATCTGATCGCGTCAAAAATCCCTCCCGACGACACCCGGAAAAGCAGTCGTCGCTCTATGCGGTCCTTGCATTCGGTAAGGGATATTTACTATAGACGTGCCTTACAGGCTTCGTGCTCCGGGGGTAGATTCGAAGTTGCGTTCCTTATGTTGTGTTGGGGTGATTGTGGCGTTGGCGCTGATGGCGCCAGGCGAGGCTGACGCGGCGTCCAGCAGCGAGGCCTCGGATGCGGCCAAGGCGGCGCTGGAGACGGCACGACAGGCCGAAGCGGCAGATCGCCCCGAGGAGGCGATTCAAGCACTCAAGCGCGCGTATGAGCTGACCGGAGACGCAGATCTCTTGTTTCGTTTGGGTGAGCTGACCCACGAGATCGGACAGGAGATTTCGGCGGTTCGTTTTTATCGGGCCTATCTGATGCGCGATCCCCGCGGAAAACACCGGGCCGCGGCTGAGCGACAGCTGCAGCGCCTCGATAGACGCGACGTACTCTCGTCTGAAACGGCTCGCGAACCGTCCGCGAGCGGCACGACCAGACCCGCCGTGTCGCCGATGAACAAGGCATCGGCGAACGCGAGAGACACCTCGCCGACCAGCAGGGCGGATGGCACCCGCGGCGCGGTGCCGGTGAGCCCGCCTCGGGGAGACGCTGCCGGGCGGACGGCGCCGGGCGCTGTCACGACTGCGCCTCGGTCCGTCGCGCCTCCCGGAGCCGTCGCTCCCGCTCCTCTCGCGCTCGGGACCAGCCCGGCGCCAGTCGGGCCGCAGAGCCGGCACGTGGACCTGCACGCGGACAGCTCACCCGCCACGGATGGAGGCCGGGAGCTCGCTCTGCCGAGGTGGCTCCCGTGGACGGGGCTCGTGGCGACCCTCGCGCTCGGGACAGGGGCGACGGTCTACGGGCTCACCGCTTCTCACCGCTACGACGAGCTTCATGGCTCCTGCGGCGCCAGCCGCCATGGGCTGCTCCGCCGGCCAAATTGACGGTGTCCGAGCGGCGGCGCGGATGGCCAACCTGCTGTGGGTGGGCACGGGCATCATGGCGGCGGCAACCGGCGTAGCGCTGTACGTGAACACACGCGAAGCCGGCCTCTCGGGACTGTGGAGGTTCTAGCGATGAGAGCCCAGATGGCGTGGCTGCTCGTCGCGTGCGCTACGATCGGCGCTGCGAGCTGCGGCTACGACTACGACGCCCTGAAGGGACAACCGGGATCCGGCGCGGCTGGGACGGGAACGATCGTCGGCCGGGGCGGAACCGGTGGTCGGGTGGAGACCGGCGCCGGCGGCAACGGCGCCCTCGGGGGCGCGGAAGGCGGCCATGCCGGTTCGGGCGTCGGGGCGGCGGGCGGAATCCGGCGGCATGGGCGCGGGCAGCGGTGAAGGGTTGCAGGGCGTTGGGGGCTCGGGTGCGACCGGGGCAGCGGGCACGGAGGATGCTGGCGGACGCGGCGGCGCGTCGGGCGCGACCGGCACCGTGGGCACGACCGGCACCGCGGGCACGACCGGCACGGCCGGCACGGCGGGCACGACCGGCACGGCGGGCACGACCGGCACGGCGGGCACGACCGGCACGGCGGGCACGGCGGGCGCGACCGGCACGGCGGGTACGACCGGCACGACGGGCCGGGGTGGCGCTTCGGGGACCACCGGCACCGCCGGAAGCGGCGGCACCTCGGGAACGGCCGGCGCGGCGGGGCCGGGGGGCAGCTCCGGTGTCGGCGGCGCCGCGGGCGTGGGCGTGGGCGGCTCGGCAGGCACGAGCGGCCCCACGCTGCCGACCCCGCATGCCTACTACCCGTTCGACCAGACGGCCGGCCCGAAGATTACCGATGCCTCCGGCCAAGGCCTGGACGGCACCGCTGTCGGCACAGTCGCGTTCGGCAGCGGCATCATCGGGAACGACCTGAGCTTGAGGGGAACGGCCGGGAACTACGTGACCCTCCCGGGCGGGCTCGTGCAGTCGCTGACCGACGCGACGATCGCCTTCTGGGTGTTCGTCCGAAACGACGCGACGGCCAACACCTGGCAGCGCGTGTTCGACTTCGGCACCGGCACGACCGCGAACATGTTCTTCACCCCGCACGCGAGCAACGGCACGGCGCGGTTCGCCATCACGACCGCCGGCAGCGCGAACGAGCAGCGGCTCAATCACACGGGTCCGCTCCCCGTCGGAGTGTGGACGCACGTTGCGATCGTATTCAGCGCGGACGGAGCAACCCTCTACGTCAACAGCCTCGCCACGGCGGTCAACTACGCCCTCGCCTTGCGCCCGGCGGATCTCGGCGCGACGACCAACAACTGGATTGGCCGGTCGCAGTACTCCGCCGACCCGTACTTCGACGGCGACATCGACGATTTTCGCGTTTTCGCGAGCGCGCTCACGTCCGCCCAGGTGAGCGCCCTGTTCTTGCAGCGCTGACCTCGGCCAGTGCTCCGTCGCGCCCCTGCGGGTCATGACCTCGACAAGGTCAACGTCCTCCTCCTCGGGCAGGATCGCCGATCGGTGTGCGGTCAGGGCTGGACCCGCGCTTCGGCCCCCGCGTGGTCGGGCACCCCCGCCGGCTCCGTGATGGGCTCGACCCCTGTGGCGCTCGGCGCCGGGGTGCCCGGCGTGCCCGAGCAATCGTTCTTCGACGACGGCTACGCCCTTGTCGGCGTCATCGACCACGGAACCGGCGACTGCAACGGCGAAGCCACCTGGCTGTTCATCGGCGACCGCTGAGCCGCCTCAGGCCCGATCCACCCCGGACGACGGCGTCAATTCGGAAACCGATTGTGTCTTCATGGCCGATCACTTTGAGCGCCATCGTCGTTTCTCCCGCCGCGACCGTCGCACGCCGTGAGGCCCTGACGCAGTGGTCCGGCGGCGCAGTCCTGGGACGGCCGCCCCGACTGATCGCGCCGGTCCGGGGGAAACCGCTGTGCAGGCCCGGTGGGCGCCGCTATGATTCGCTCGGTCGAGGCACGCGCGCCGGCGTGCGGCCGCCATGCGACGACCCCATGACCTGCCCGAAGTGCCAGACCAACAACCCCGCGGACGCCCAGTTCTGCATGAAATGCGGCATGGCGCTCCGCCGGACTGCCCCGCCTGTGGCGCCGCCAATCCCAGCGACGCCCAGTTCTGCCTCCGGTGCGGTAACCGCTTCGCCTCGCCGCAACCGGCGGAGGACCAGCCCCTGTTCCTGGGCGCGCTCAGCAGCACGAGGACGGCACGGGTGCAGGGCGAGCGGCGAATCATCCGTCGTCTCGTCGTCCGGTCCACCGCCTGTCGCCGAAACTCTCGACCCGGAGGAATGGACGGAGATCATGAACCGGGCGTTCGCCGTCCTGACCGGGCCCATCGAGCGCTACGAGGGAACCGTCGCGCGGCTGATGGGGGACGCCATCCTCGCGTTCTTCGGCGCCCCCACGGCCCACGAGGACGATCCCCAGCGGGCGGTGTTCGCGGCGCTCGAGATCTTGAACGAGCTCAAGCCCTTCGCCGCCGAGATCAGAGCGCGCACGGGCTCGACTTTCAGGTGCGCGTCGGGATCAACACGGGCGCCGTCGTCGTCGGTGACGTGGGTTCGAAGCGCGTCGCCGAATACACCGCCATGGGCGACGCCGTGAACCTGGCCGCCCGCATGGAGCAGACGGCCCAGGCCGGCACCATCCAGATCGCGGAGGACACGCAGCGGCTGGTGGCGCCGATCTTCGATCTGGAATCCCTGGGCGGCATCGAGGTCAAGGGCAAGAGCGCGCCGGTTGGGGCCTACCGGGTGCTGGGCGCGAAGGCGCAACCGGGACGACTCCGCGGCATCAAGGGCGTCAGCGCGCCTCTCATCGGCCGCGAGCGAGATGGGGCACGCTCCGGGCTGCGTGGCGCAGGACGCGGCCGCGGCCAGATCGTCTGCCCATCGGCGAGGCGGGCCGGGCAAGAGCCGGCTCTGGAGGAGGCGCGGAAGCTGTGGCTGCTCGATAACCCCGCCTACTCCTGGGAGGCAGGTCCAGGGCGGCGCCTATGACACCGCCCGGCCCTACGGCCTGTTTCAGAAGTACGCGCGCGACATGTTCGGCATCGGGCTGGACGATGCCGCCCCAGCGTGATCCACCAGAAGGTCGAGGATGGGTTCGGGGATGCGCCGCCGGAGAGCTGGCGCGGGACGCGACCTACAACACCATCCTGCTGCGCCAGCGGCGGGAGCTGCACCGACAGGTGGGCGAGGCCATCGAGGCGCTGTTCGAAGACAGCTTGGAGGATAAAGCCCACCGTCTGGGCCAGCACTTCGCCGCGGCCGGCGACGCCGACAGGGCCTACCGCTACTTCGTCATGGCCGGGGAAGCCGCGTCGGCGGTGTCGGCCAACGCGGAGGCCGTCGAATGCACTTCGGCCACGCGCTCGAGGCCGCGGACCAGCTCGAAGGGAGCAGCGCGAGGTTTGGTTGCGAGAGCGCACCGCACGGGCGACGGACGACGAGTCGAGCAGCGGCGGTCGGCGCTGGCAGCGGCGATTGCACCGCGAGCCGCGTCTTAGCCGCGCACGGCCATCCACGACCACGACGTGCCCGAGCCGACGAACGCCGACCCACAGGGAAGCTCGACCCGATAGGTCGGAGCTTCTCCGAGCTCCCTAATCGCGGTGGCCGCGGTCGTCGTGGCGCTCTCTCGGTCCCTGGGGACCCCCACGAAAATGCTGGGGAGCTGCGCGGGGAGCCTGCGGAGTTGCGCGGGGAGCCTGCGGAGTTGCGCGAGGGGCCTGCGGAGCTGCGCGAGGAGGCTGCGGAGCTGCGCGAGGGGGCTGTGGCTGGTACATCCCCGGCCTCGGCCCGCGCTGGACCGGGCGGGGTTCGACGCGCGGCCGCTCATCGCGGTGATCGCGCATGTTCGGTTGGGCGGCGACACGCCCGCGGCGGCTCACCCACCCCTGCGGTCGGTAGTGGACGAACGCTTGCGGCCGATCGATTCGCTGGATCGCGACCGGCGGCGTCGCGTAGGCCCACCCGCCCCTGTACTGCGGCGACCGGTACCATCTGCCCGCATTAAAGCGCCAGTAGAAGTTGTCGACGTAGAAGATCGGCTCGTCGAAGTCCGCGATCACCTGGACACCCGGTGCCGCGTAGACGAGATCGGCGCCGTACCCCTCGTTCGAGACGGTCGCGCCGTAGCCGACGCGGGCCGCACATCCCGCCGCGAACATCGCCGCGGTCACGACGATCCCAATGATGAATGAACGCATGGTGTCCTCCAACATCGGACCAAGCATGAAGCGTGCCACCGACGAGCGTTCAGCTCCGATCTTCGGGCTGCAACCGGAAATCGCGGCGATGGGTACGCACGAGGGCCAGGAACAAGGCGACCACGAGCGGACCCATCAGGAGGCCGATGGCGCCGAAGGGGAAGCGACGAACCACACCATCGTCGCGGCTGTCATCACGCCGCGCACTGCCATTCTGATCGTCATTCGCATCCTCCGTGTGAGAACGCTAGCTCGATCGGTCGACTGGATTGGTCGATCAGGCGATCCGACGGCCTTGAATCACCCGGACCACCACGACGACGATCGCGAGCACGAGGAGGATGTGGATGAATCCACCCAACGTGTAGGAGGTCACCAGACCCAATCCCCACAGAACCAAAAGAAGCACAGCGAGTGTCCACAGCATGATCGCACCTCTCTTTCGAATCGTAAGCTATGCAGGCTGCGTGCCATCCGTCCCGAGAAGCTGTTCTCGCCGGATCGGCGCCTACTCCCGAAAGTCAGGCGCTGATGTTGCGTGGATTGGCGGCGGCGGCGCAGGTCTTTCGCGTGTTCGGGCAGCCCGAGCCGTAACGGGGCGTCGGCACGCCCCGTGCTTTGCCGATGTTCATCATGAGACGAGATCCCATGAGCTCAAGAAAGCCGTTGCTATAGTCCCCCGATGCCAATCACGACGGTGAAGGACATCATGACCGAGATCGTCGAGACGTTACGGGTCGGCGACACGCTGGCGATGGCGCGGCAGCAGATTGAGCGCGGGGGTATCCATCACCTGCCCGTCATCGATGACGACGAGCACGTCATCGGCCTCATCACCTACCACCGGATTCTGGAGGCCTGGCTCAGTCACGGCCACCCGAACACCGAGTCCGTCGGCGAGGTCGCGGGAGACGTCCCCATCGACATGCTCATGGAAAAGGACGTCGTCACTGTCGACGCTAAGACCACGGCGGCGGAGGCGGCGCGACTGATCGAGACCACCCGGTTCGGCAGCCTTCCCGTGACGAAGGACGAGAAGCTCGTCGGGATTGTCACCGCGGGCGACTTCGTGCGCTTCGCGCGGAGACACTTCGAGGCGGAGCGACAGCGGAAGCCACCAGCCAATAAAGCGAACAAAAGAGCGAACAAGAAAGCGAACAAAGCGAAACGACGAGGCCCGTCGACCTCCCGCTCGGCCACGGGCCGGAAATCGAGATAATTCGTCCGGCGCATCTACTGCGCGACGCGGATGGCGCCGATCTCGTCGATCTCGTCGATCTCGTCCTCCAGATACTCGCGGATCTGGTGCTTGAGACGGCTCTCGAGCTGGTGGATCCGCTCGCGGCTGAGGCCAAAGCGTGCGGCCAGCTGGGCCAGGGTCAGGGGCTCGTCGTTGAACAGCCGATCGTTGAAGATGGCGAGGTCCCGGCCCCGCAAGGTCGCCCCAAACGCGTGCAGCTTGTCGACCAGAATGGTCTTGAACTCGCTCGACTCCACGTTGACGTCCGGTCGCGACTCCGGGGCCGCGGCGATGTCCCGCACGGTGCGCTCGCGTTCTCCCCGCGGGGGGACGTCCAGGGAGGCGTCGCTCGCGTCGAGGCGCCGCGCCATCTCGACCACCTCTTCCTCGGTGACGTCGAGCGCCGCCGCCAGCTGCTTGGGCGAAACCTCGAGCCCTTTCCGCTCCAGCTTCTCGCGCTCCTTGCGCAGGTTGAAGAACAGCCTCCGTTGAGCCTGGGTCGTTCCGAGCTTGACCAACCGGTAGTTGGACATCACGAACTTCAGGATGTAGGCGCGGATCCACCAGCTGGCGTAGGAGGCGAACTTGACGCCCCGGGAAGGGTCGTACTTGCCGACCGCCTGAATGAGCCCGAGGTTTCCTTCCTGGACCAGATCGGACAGCTGGTTGTGGGCGCGTCGATGTTCCTTCGCGATCTTGATGACCAGCCGAAGGTTGGCGTTGACGAGTTGCGCCGCGAGACGCGGATCGGCCGTCGCCCGGAACCGGACGGCGACATCATGCTCCGTCTCGGGGGTCATGAGCGGATGGCGCCGGACCTCGTGCAGGTAGGCGCCGATGGAGGAGTCCTGGTGCGGGGTGGCGGGCACCTCGGCGTCGAAGAGGATTTCTAGCGGGGCGTCGGCGCCGGCGGTTGGAGAGGCGATCCTCCAGTCGGGGCTCTCGTCGCGCCGCGCGCGGCGGGATGCGGGCGCGTCCTCGATGAGTGTCTGAGTGTCGAGCATGCTGGTCTTGTACGCATGAGCTGTGCCATCCGGCTTCGGCTGGGGTCCGGGATTACGAACGGCGGACATCGCGCTCGCCCCGGGTCATTCGGGGTGCTGGCCGAAGAGCCAGCGGCCGAAACGGGACCCGCGGAAACGGCTGATGGCGCCGGGCCCTAGAAGCTGGGCGGCCGGGTGTGGCTTGGAGCACGGGGTCGCGAGCTCGATGGTGCGGTCGTCCCTGGATAGCAGCGAGGGAGACCTCGACGCTGCTGAAGAGACGGAGCGGCCGCCGGTGACCTCGCGCGCGAAGCGCACGATCTCGTCGGTCCGCAATTTGGACGAAAGGACGATCTCATTGAGATCGTGCCCCATCTCGCTGGCGCTCGCGTAGCGCGTGTCGAGGTCCCGCGAGAGCGCCTTCATGACGATCGCGTCGAGGGCCGGGGAGACGTCCGGGCGGCTCCGTGAGGGGGGCTCGATCGGCATGGTCAGAACCTTGCGGATCCTGATCAAGTCGTCGTCGCCGGCGAACAGGTTCTTGAGCGTCAACAGCTCGTGTAGCACGACGCCCAGCGCGAAGATGTCGACGCGCGCGTCGATGGTCTTGCCCTCGAGCGCTTCGGGAGCCAGGTAGGCCGGCTTTCCCTTCACCCTCCGGTGGCGGGTCCGGACCTTCGAGTTTCCGTACTTCGCGACGCCGAAGTCGAGAAGCTTGAGGCCGCCGGTCGAGGTGAGAAGGATGTTCGACGGCGTCACGTCGCGATGGATGACGTTGAGGAGCGCGCCGTCCGCGTCGCGAAGCGTGTGCACGTAGTCCAGCGCGCGGCAGATTTCGTGGGCGAAGTAGGCCGCGATCGCGGGCGGTATCGGGCGCTTCGCCGCGCAGAGCCGGCTCATCACCCTCCCGAGCGGGAGTCCATCCACAAATTCGAGCACCAGAAACAGAGCTCCGTCCGCCTCGCCGAAGTCGTAGACCTGAATGACGTTGGCGTGGTGCAAGAGGCCCAGGATCCTCGCCTCGGCCACGAACATGCCGACGAATTCGGGATCGTCGCAGTAGGCGGGGTGAATGCGCTTGATGACCACCGTGCGCTCGAAGCCCGAGGGTCCGGTGGTCCGCGCCTTGAAGACCTCGGCCATCCCCCCGACGCCGAGCAACTCGACCAGCTCGTAGCGTCCGATCCACTCGACGCCGGGCCGGCCCCGATGTGCCAAGCGGCTCGCCTGCCCGCCGTGCCTCTTCACGAGATCTCGCTTCGGGTGCGCAGCCGCGCGACCTTGTCCAAGAAGTCCGGAACCTCGACCGGCTTGCTGATGTAGTCGGCCGCCTCCAGCTCGTCGCTGACGCTGGCGATGTGTCCGCCCGCCGACATCAGCAGGACCGGGATCTCCGCTAAGGCCGGATCGGCTCGCTGCTTGGCGCGGAAGTCCCAGCCGTTCATGACCGGCATCATGAGATCGAGGATCACGAGGTCGCAGGGGGGGGTCCGCGCCTGCGGCGCGGCCCGCAAGAGGCTCAGCGCCGCGGCTCCGTTGGCGGCCGCGAGGACGCCGTACCCGGCCTGACCGAGCAACTCTTCGAGCGAGTCTCGGGTGTCGTCGTCGTCTTCCACGACGAGCACCAGGCAGTCACGCGTTTCAGTTGTGCGGCGGTCCATTCGACGGGGACCTCCCTGAGCAGGAATCGTGCCGTGCCAGGTTCTGGGGAGGGTGGAAAGCGAGGGGCGTAACCGGGGGGTGACATGGAGATCTCCATGGGTACTGGGGCGGACGCGATCCGTCGATCGCGGTCACCCTCGCGGTCACCCTCCTTGGGCCCACCCGGTGTCGGGGAGGGTTAGAGCGGGGACGGTGGGCGCGTCTTCGACGAACCGGGCGCGGCTGGAGGCGACCTCGCTTTCCATGAGCTGGCCGTCACCCCGGAACGCCCGGTCGACTTGAAGGATTCTGGCGGTAGAGCGCGCGCCACTGCTCGAAGTCGACATCCAGGCCGGCGAGCTCGCGCGCGAGCTGGGCGATGCCGGCGTGCGGCGCCGGCGCGTCGGGCTGGCGCCCGGCGAGGACGTGGCCCTTCCAGAGGTCGCGAATCTCGCGTTCGAGCGCCTGGGCCGCAGGGTCGACCGTCTCGAGCCCGTTGGTCTCGACGATTGCCTCGGCGATGAGGGCGTGAGCGGCCGCGACGGTGCGGCGGTCTCCCCGGAGCAGCGCCCCGCTCGGGTAGAGCGACAACGCGAGATTGGCGGACGCGAAGTGCTCGAGGTCGCGCGGGACGTAGGACCGCAAGGCAGCGCCTCCGAACCAGAGCAGCAGGCGCATCGGTGCGCTGACCCACCAGCCGGGCTGGGCTCGCGCGAGCACCAGACCGTGTCGCGCGAGCACGTCGCGGAGGGCGCCCGCCACCTGCCGATAGCCGCCCGCGTCGGTCATGAGGGGGATGTTGGCGCTCGTGCGACGTCGCACCAGCGCCGCGAAGCGCATGACGGGGACGGAGACGAACATCAACAGAAAGGCGCTCGCGAGACCCACCGTGATCGGGAAGCCGCGCAACACTCGCTTGATGAACGACTCGCGGGGCGATCCCGGCGGCGAGCGCGCAGCGACGGCGAGACCAACGACGGCCGGAACCGCGATCGCCAGCATCAACCAGACCGACCTAGGAACGTGCACGAAGGCCAGCGCCAGCGCCGCCAGCCAGGCCACGGCGATGGCGACCAACACCGAGAGGAACGTCTGCTCGCGCGAAGACGTCGCGCCGAAGAGGGCATGGACCGCCCATCCAAAGATTGCGTTCACGATCTTGCCGGCTGATCTGGTGATCAGCGCGAAAAGCGCCTGCACGATGGCCATGGTTCGTTGCCTCCGGTGACGCCCGTAGACCCGGGCGCCTCGAAGGTAAGCATCCCCGGGCATTCGGTCAGGGTGTCCCCCGAGACCCTTCATCCCGAGTGACGATTGGCACGCGATTTGTATAGCCGAGACCCGATAGGTATCGCTATGAACCCTGACACACGGGACTTTCAACCCTCGACGACGCCGGGACAGAGTGTACGGACTCTTTGGGGAACTGAGGTTGGTGGGGGGAGGTCGAGTCGAGGTGGAGGGTCGGGGCGGAGAGTCCCGTGTGTCGACGTACCGCCGGTCCTCGTCGCGGATCTGATGGCGGGACCGGCGCCAATCGTACCGTCGCACCTCACGATGGCGGCGGCGCGGAAGATCGCGGCGCTCAAGTCGGTTGGCTGGCTGCTGGTCGAGGCGGAGGGACGGCTCATCGGCGTCCTCGATCAGCGGGCGCTATCAGCCAGTCGCGACGACGATTCTCGTCTCCGCGCGCATGACGGAGCTCCGGCTCGCCCTTGTCCCCACGACGACGGTGGCACGCGCCCATGCGCTGCTCGTCCGGAACCGCGTCGCGTGGCTGCCGGTCGTGGTCGGCGAGTTCGTGGTTGGAGCGGTGTCACGCGAGGCCCTGGAAAGCGCGCTCGCCGCCCCCTTCGACCATGCGACAAGCGTCACTCAAGTAGCAGCGTAGGTCGGCGGGGCTCGAGACACAGCTCGGGCGCTGTCGCCGGTCGGCGCCTGCATGTAACAGCGCGCGGCAAAAGAAAACGGCCGGCCCGCACGAGGCGGACCGGCCGGGATTCACGAGCCGAGCTCGCGGGCGGGGCTAGTAGGCCTGCACCGCGAACTTCTGGTTGCTGCCACCGCTGCAGTCCCAGATCTCCATGCGAGCGCCGTCGCTCTGGCTCTTGCCGGTGACGTCCAGGCAGCGTCCCGACTTGACGTTCTTGAAGGTGAAGGCGCCGGTGTTCGCGTCCGCCGTCACCGACCAGGCCTGCGCCGAGCTGCCGTTGCAGTCCCGGATCTCGATCTGCGTCCCGTTCGCCGTGCTGCTGCCGATCGGGTTGAGGCACTTGTTGTTGTTCGCCGTCATCGCGATCTTCCAGTTGCTGCCGCTCGAGAGGATGTTGAACTTCTGCGGGTCCCCGTCCCAGCTCGCGTACTGCTGCACGGCGGTGCCGTTGCTCTGCGACGCGTTGGCCACGTCAATCGACTTGCCAGACGCCGAAAGCGGCGACATCCGGTAGGCGTAACCCGCGTCGAACACCGGCGTGTAGGTCGCGCTCCGCCACACCGTGATCGGGTCGCCGTTCTGGTAGCAGTAGTTGTTCGCGCAGATCTGCTTGAAGCCGTCAGGAGCCGACTGTCCGCCGGTGCCGTAGGTGTACTGCCCGGCGCCGTTGGCGTTGCAAAGCGGGTTGCCGAACGGGTTCACGTAGGGGGCGCTGTTCATCCCCTTGCCGATGCGTCCCGCGACCACGCCGTTGGCGAAACCGTTCCCCTCGCAGAAGTTCGCGGCCGGACCGGTGACTCCGGTCATGCCCAGGCTCGTCAGATCGCCCGTCTGGATGATGTTGCCGAAGAAGGTCCCCTCCTGCTGCGGGTAGTTCGTCTTGTCGATGCCCCAGCCGATGGCGCCGAACTCCGAGTCCATCCAGATGGGAACGTGGACGCCCGCGGTGTTCACGTGCGCCATGATGCACGCCGAGACGCGGTTCTGGCAGCCCCGGTCGGCGCCGCCGTTCTTCCACTGCGTGCAAAGGCCCATGCTGCCCGGGAAGGTGTAGCTCGCGCCGTTCTGGTCCTGCTTGACCAGCGTGTCGCCGGACGCCAGCGCGCACTTGACCAGGTAGGCCACGGTCCGCCGGCCACCGCTCGACGTCATCAGCCCGTTGACCGAGGACAGCCCGTTGACCGAGGACAGCCCGTTGACCGACGACAGCCCGTTGACCCCCGAGAGCCCGTTGACCCCCGACAGCCCGTTGACCGAGGACAGCCCGTTGACCATCGACAGCCCGTTGACCATCGTCAGCCCGTTGACCCCCGACAGCGCATCCAGGTGCGAGGGCGTTCCCGTGTCGTCCGCCATCTCGCCACATCCAACCATTCCCACGATGGCGCCGAGCGAGAGCCCCACCGTGAGACCTGCTTTGATCGTCCTTCTCCCCTGAGCGTTCATTTGGTTTCCCCTTTGCGGTAGCCCGGCCGACTTCGTGAGTCCCGTGGGCTTTGCGTCCCCCGATCGCTCGGGGTTTGCGTTTGTCACAAGGTGTCGAACTGACACGAGCACGGATAAAGCAGTAAGCGGGCCAACGTTAATATAGCCTATCATGCTGGAAACATGCGGTCTTCAGAGGCTCCACCGCGGGTACTTGTTGCGCTGGCAGCAACACTGCGATGTCCTCCGGACAACGTGATCCATCGCGGACCAGAGCGGCTTTCCGGGGTCTCGGGACCTCGGCGTGCGACCCGATCGGGGCCGACATGCAGGCGGCCGGCCCGCACGAGGCGAGCCAGCCAGCTGGTCGCTGACGCGCCGCACCCGTGACCGAGGTCTCTTTGGTGGCGGGCGCGATGGCGGCGCGCGCGCCGTTGCGCTGAAAGATGCGTCGCCCTCATCGAACCTCTCGAGTCATGGATCTAATGTCGTCGGTCGACGTTGTCCGGGCGGCGCGCCGCAGCGACCCCGCCTGCGCCCACGACGTCATTCCCGCCGGCGTCGTTGCGTCGTCTGCTCAGGTCGGCGGGGGAAGACGCCGATTCTGTCTGATGACCGAAAATCGACCCCTGGGGGCACTCTCGATCAATGACGACCAATAGCTTCACCCGGCCGGCCCGAACGATCTGCGGCCGGTCGGCGTTGCTCTTGCTTTCGTTGTCACTCCCGATCGCGCTCGTGGCTTCCTCGACAGGGTGTCAGTTCAAAGCGGCGAACGAGCAGCCGAGCGGAGGAGGCGGCGGCAGCGGGTTCGGTATCCCGGGGCTCACGTCGCTGCAAATATCCCCGGCGATGGCCAGCTTGACGGCGACGCAAGGGGGGCCCGCCCAGACCCAGCAATACACCGTGACCGGAATCGTGAACGGCGGGTCGCAGAACGTGTCGAGCAGGGTCGTCTACGCGTTGTCACCGGCCGGCATCGTCTCCATCAGCTCGAGCGGCCTCGTCACCACGGGGCGCGCGGGCGGGTCGGTCACCATCACGGCGTCCTCGGGCGGGCTGAGCGCGACGGCGGTCCTCAAGGTCACGTACTCATTCACCGGCGCGGATCCGAAGATGACCGCGACCGTTCCCTCGGACGCCGCGACCAGGTTCACGAGCACGAGCAACGACGCGAGCCGCGCGCCCCAGCTCGTCTATCCCGACGACGGCGTCCTGTTCCCGCCCAACGTCTCGGGGATCGAGATTCATTTCACGCCCGGCGCAAACAACACGCTGTTCGAGGTCAGCGTCGTGGGCGCCCTCGCGACCTTCAAGGTCTATGTCCGCTGCACGACCCCCGCCGGGATCACCGGCTGCATCTACCTGCCCGATCCCCTGCTCTGGAGCAGCATCGCGGTCTCGAACGCGGGCCAGGACGCGGCCAAGCTCACGGTGCGCGGAACCGACGACAGCGGCACGTCGGTGGGCGCGAGCGCGAGCACCCAGATCAGGTTCTCGCGGGACGCGATCCTGGGCGGACTCTACTATTGGACGACGAGCGGCAAGACCGCGATCATGCGCTGGGACTTCGGTGGGTCGACGACCACCGCCCAGCCCTATCTGACGCCCACGAACACCGACGGCAACACCTGCGTCGGCTGTCACGCGCTGTCGCTCGACGGGACCAAGCTGGTCGCGAGCGCCGGCGGTCAGAACGACGGGCGCCTGCTGCTCTGGAACGTCGGCCAGAACGTCGCGGCCCAGCCCTTCCCGCTCTCGCAGAAGAGCCAGTTCGAGTCGTGGAATGCCTCGGGCAGCCAGTTCGTCGGCGTCTACGGTGACGCGACCAAGCACGGTCCCGTCAACCTGATGCTCTTCGACGGGACGAGCGGCGCCATGGTGCAGACCATCGACCTCGGCGGGCTCCGGGCCGATCACCCGGACTGGACCAAGAGCACGAACGGGCCCGACACCATCGCGTTCGCGTCCGTCGACGCCAGCGCGAACACCACCGATCAGAGGCCGGCCACGGGAGGCATCTCGTTCATCCAGAACAGCGGTAGCGGTTGGGGCGCGCCCCAGGTTCTCGTCCCCGCGCAGCTCGGCAAGAACCGATACTACCCGGCCATCAGCCCCGACGGCACCGTCGTCATCTACGACGAGTCGACCTGTTCGAACACGGCGACGGCGGGCCAGCCCGCGGACAAGTCATGCAACGCCGACACCGACGCGACCGCGAGCGTCTTCCTGACCCACCTGCCGCCGGGCGATTCGACGCCCATCCTGCTCGCCAAAGCCAACGCCCCGGGCGTGGCCGACAACGGCAACACGAGCCTGACGGACTCGTTCCCGAAGTGGGCGCCGTTCACCACCCAGCTCGACGAGTTCCACAAGTTGTACTGGTTCACGTTCTCGTCGACGCGCCAGTATGGCCTGCGCAGCCCGCCCGCCCCCGCCAGCACCAACGAGACCAACAAGGGAACCCTCATCTGGATGGTGGGCGTGCAGGTCGGCGTCGACGGTCAGGACCCGAGCTTCACCGCCTTCTGTCTCCCCTTCCAGGACGTCGCGACCTCGAACCACATCGCCCAGTGGACGAAGGTCTTCATCCCCGGCCCGGGGTAGTCGGGGGGCGCCGACCGGCGCCTCGAGCCGACGGGGCACCCGCCGGTGACAGAAGAAGCGTCGGTCACCCGGCCGGAGGACCAGAAGAACGAGCGCCCTTGTCCGAAAGGTCCCGCTCGACCTGCTCTTTGCACTTCGGGGGGAGCGCTGTCTCACACATGTTGGTCATAGCCACCCTCCCTCAAACCCTGCTCTCCGGAGACCGATCGAGATGTACCGGGACTTCCGCGTCAGCTGCCACAGCAAGCCGCTGCGGTAATTCTCGATCATCGAAATGATCGGTCCCTGGTTGAGCCCGTAATGCCACGGCGAGACCCACCAACCGTAGGGATTGCCGACCGCTCCTGGGTTGGTTGGATTGAAGGAGGCCTTGAAGCCGTACGAGTTGAACAAGGTCAACTTGGCCTGATGAATATAGTGGTGCAGCGCGGGCAACACGAGCTCGGGCGCAAATGGCAGTGATGCCACCAACGCCCACGGTGCAAGGGTGCCGTCGTCGGGGCCGTAGGGCGCCCCGCGCGCCACGTAGTCGAAGAACAGGCGCTCGATGCCGTCTATCCCGATGGTGTCCGGACCGGGGCCGTCGCTTGCGGTGATGCCCCAGCAATGAGGGCCATAGTCCTTGAATCCGAGCGGATTATCGATCGCGTACTGTCGTTGCACATAGGTGGCGCGGCGGCTGTTCTCAAAATAGTCGATGCCTTTGTCGCGCATGAAGGCGTCCTGGATGCCGCGAAAGTCCACCCAGACGTGCGAGAGCTGATGGGTGAATAGCGGTCCGGCGTACAAATACTCCTGTCCGTAACAGCGCTCCCACCGGTAGGTGGAGGTCCACGCCATGTAGCTGTCTTCGGGCAGCGGATGAGTCGGCGAGCCCAGCCCCAGAACATACAGCAGCAGTGCTTCGTCGTAGCCCTCCCACCGGTAGTTGAGGAAGCCGCTCTCTGGCCTCCAACCGTGCGTCACCGTCGCCCCATGGTTTTGCGCCCACTGCCAATCGGCGCGGCGATACAGCGCATCGCCGAGGTCGCGGATTTCGCTCTCGGCCGCCGTCTCGGCATCGAAATACAGCCCGGCGGTCAACGCGCCGGCCAGCAAGAAGGCGCTATCCACCGTCGACAGTTCGCACTGCCAGGCCCGATGGCCGGTCTGCATGTCGAGAAAGTGATAGTAGAAGCCGTGGTAGCCGGTGGCGTCGGGCTCGGGGCCTTGCCGGCTGTTCCAGAAGAATCGCAACGTCGCGAGCGTGCGTTCCGCTGCGGCGGAGCGCGAGATGAATCCGCGCTCCACGCCGACGGGATACGCCGCCAAGGCAAGGCCGGTCGCTGCGACGCTCGCTGGCCAATCCTCAGCGGTCTTGTCGATCACCAGGCCGTTGGTGGGATTCGTCTCATGTAAGAAGTATCCGAAGGTGTCACGCTGCAGCTTGTCCAGGTCGTCATCGATCCCCGGTGTCTCGCCGCTCACGGCCGCGTGTGGCTTGCTGGCCTGTTCAGTCACTGGGCGCTCGCAGCCGCCGTGACGCGGCCATTCCAGACGTGGAGGACGTGGATGACCGGCCCGGTGAGGTCCTGGTCGTACCCAGGCACGCTCGGGGACGCGGTCGTGAGCCCCTGCGGGTGCTCGGACAAGCGGGCTTTCGGCCGAAATCGGCTATTCAGTCAGGGCACGCCGCAAGCCGGTCGTGGTGGGTGTCGTCATTGCCTTAGCATTCTTCGAGACATGCCTGCCACGGAATCCGGCCACCACCACCCCAATGAGGACCGCGAGCACGACTACCGCAATAGCGATGATCGCCACTCGCTTCCCGCGGCCAACCTTGGCTTTCACCACCATCTTGCCAATCGCTTGGTTGTCGTCCACGGTTCAAAGCGTAGCATCGAGTGTGCCATCGTCGATCGCGTTGCGGTTACACCGACAAGGAACTCCGCGATAGCCGTCTGCGCCTTCGCCAATGAGCTACTAAGTAGTTACGGCGTTACCAGCAAGTAACCGTTGCGGTGGCGGCGCGCCGGGTCGGCGAGTGGCTCAGCCCGCGGCGCGTCCCTCACGGCCGAGACGCCACCTCGGCGTTGACGCCTCGGCTTCAAGTGCGCTGCCTCGCCCTTGTTCCCCCGCGCGGTGACGGCCTCGCGATTGCAGTTCGAAGCAGGAGGATGGTTCCGATGGCGAAAAGTGATGCGTCCGTCGAGATGAACGACTACAGGCTCGCTGAGCGCTTCCCTACAACCAGACATCGCAGGCCATCAATGCAGAGGAGAGCGCCATGAAATGCAACGAGCTGATGAGTAGAAGTCTAAAGCTGGTGAGTGTGGAGACCTCCGTTCTGGAGGCATCCAGACTCATGCGCGATTCGTCGATTGGGGTTCTGCCAGTATGCGATGCCGATGGTCGCGTCGTTGGCGTGGTGACAGACCGCGACATCGCGACCCGTGTCGTCGCGGAGAACCTGGGCGCCAGCGATACGCAGGTGGGTCAGATCGCCACCAAGAACCTCGTCGTCTGCTTGGAGGGCGACGACCTGTCGAAGGCGGAGGAAAGCATGCGGACCTTCCAGAAGTCGCGCCTGATCGTGGTCGATAGCGACGGGTATCCCGTGGGGATATTGAGCCTCGCCGACATCATCAACGGCGATAATCGCGGAAGGCGCGCCCTCAAGACCGCAAGGGCGGTCATCGGTCGCGACGCGGGTGGGCCCCACGAACCGTTGGAGGAGATCCACCTGACCGCCTCGGCTCCCGGCGACGAGGAAGCCGTCTCGGGACCCGCGCCAAACGCACAAGAAGAGTACGAGAGCTCGCGCACGGCCCGCAGCCGTGACTCCGTATTCACGGGTGGGGGAAATCGGGGGATGAAGGAGTTCCCCTAAGAGCGCGTGGCCGAACGGGTCGTCCGGCGCGCAAGTTGTCCAGTGCTCGTCGAAGCAGGGACGACAGGGGACGCCAACCGAATCTTGCTCACGACAGCGCCCGCCGGATCGCCTTCCAGAGCAGGTCGAGACTCCGCTCTGACGTCCGCGCCAAGATGCACGCGCAGGGCGCGGCGGTCGCGCTGCGCGAGGACGCGAAAGTCACCGCGCGCCTGGGCAGCCTTCACGATTCCGAAGCTGAATCGGTGACCCGGGACCGCGAGATCTGTGCGCATCGTCGCAGGTCAACTGCAGGAAGACGCCGCTGTTCGGTCCGCCCTTGTAGACCTGTCCGGTGGAATGGAGGAAGCGAGGGCCGAAACCAACGCAGGTGGCCACGCGGCGGGAATCGCGCACGGCGCGTCTGATCGCCTGAAGCTGGCGGTCGTGGGCGTCGTTCCGCTCGACGTAGGCGAGGAGCGCGAAGTAGTCACCAGGACCGAGGCGCCCAAGATGGGCTCGCAGATATCCGGCCAACGTCTTGTCCGACCCTGCCGCCTGCTCGAGCGCGACCTGGTTCTTCTCGTCCGCGAAGAGCTGGAGCCCGCCCTCTTGGTGGAATGGGCTCTCTTGCGGCAATGCGCCGGTCTTCTCGTACGCGTCGGTCAGCTTACGGGCCGCGACCTTGCTCGCTTCGACATCGGGCTGATTGAAGGGGTTGATGCCGATGATCGCGCCGGCGACCGCGGTTGCGATCTCCCAGCGAAAGAGCTCCTGTCCGATATCGTGCGGCTCGCCGAGCGCGATGCGCACGACCGGGTGTCCCGCCTTTTCGAGGGCGTCGACGGCGGCGTCCTGTTCTGCGTCCGGCGCATCATCGAGCCGGAGATACGCGAACAGCCGGTCGGCGCCGTAGACCTCAGGCGCACCGAGCGGCTCGCGGTCGACGGGGATGATTCCCTTACCCTGCTTGCCGGTCGATTCGGCGAGGAGCTGTTCCAGCCAGGCTCCGAGCTGCGTGACCCCCGGAGAGGCGACGAGCGTGACCTTGTCGCGGCCCGCCCGGGCCAGCGTCCCGAGGATCGTGCCCAGCACGACGCCGGGGTTTTGCTCGGGCGGCACGCACGATCCGCAGGCGTGCGCCATGATCGCGGCGCGGTCGAGGAAGCGCGGCACGTCAATCCCCATGACCGCCGCCGGCACCATGCCGACGTTGGACAGCGCCGAGTAGCGCCCGCCGATCCCGAGCTCGTCGAAGAACACCCTGGCGAGCTTCTGGTCTTCCGCGACCTTTTGCAGGGGAGACCCAGGATCGGTCACGACGATGAAGTGCCTGGCGGCCTCTTCTTCACCCACGCTCTCGCAGGCGCGATCGTAGAAGTAGTCCTTGAGAATGTTGGGTTCGAGCGTCGTGCCGGACTTGCTCGAGACGATGAAGAGCGTCTTCGGAAGGTCGATGCGCGCCTCGACCGAACGGATCTGCGCGGGATCGGTCGAGTCGAGGACGTGGAGCTCCGGACACCCCTCGATGGGGCCGAACGTTCGCGACAGGACATCCGGACAGAGGCTCGAGCCGCCCATCCCCAGCACGACCGCGTGCGTGAAGCTGCGCCGAGCCTCCTTGGCGAACGTCATCAGCCCGGCAGCGCCGTCTTGCTCCTGGTCGACGATGTGCAGCCAGTCGAGCCAGCGGTTCTCGTCGTGGCCGGTCCAGAGCGACGCATCGCGCGCCCACAGCCGCCGCACCTTGCCGGTCGCGCGCCAGTCCTCGAGCGTCGCCTTCACCCGTTCGTCGAGCGGAGCGGGCAATCGATAGCTCATCCGGTCGATGGCCGACTTGAGGACGCCTTCGCGCTTCTTCTCGATCGAGGCCATCAGGGTGTCGAACGCCGCGGAGAACGCTCTGACGCCATCGTCGAGGAGGCGGGTCGTCAGATCGTCGAGCGAGATGCCGATGCGCGCGAGCGTGGCCAGGACGTTCCTGGCTTCGTCTACGTTCTCTTCGAGGCGGCTCTCCGCCTTGCCGTGGTCACGGAAGGCGTCGAGAGTCGCCGGCGGGATGGTGTCGACGGTGTCGGGACCGATGAGCGACTCGACGTAGAGGACGTCGCTCAGGCGAGGATCCTTGGTGCTCGTGCTCGCCCACAGGAGGCGTTGCGGGTGGGCGCCGCGCCGCGGCGAGCGCCGTCCAGCGCGGCCCGCCCAACACCTCCTTCCAATCCTGGTAGGCGAGCTTGGCGTTGGCGATGGCCACCTTGCCGACGAGGTCGCGCAGAGGTGCGTGCTCCGAGGTGGGTGCCGTTCGCATCCGGGCTTCCAGGATCGGATCGACGAGGACGTCCAGGCGACTGACGAACATGCTCGCGACGCTGGCAACGCGGCTCAGATCTCCGCCGCGCGCGGCGAGCGCTTCGAGGCCGTCCATGTAGGCCTCCCCGACCTGGCGACACACGGCCCGTGAGAACAGGAGGGTAACGTTGACGTTGATTCCCTGGCCGATGAGCTGTCGGATCGCCGGAATCCCTTCGGGCGTCGCCGGCACCTTGATCATGAGGTTGTCGCGGCGAACCGCGCCCCACAGGCGAGTCGCCTCGTCGATGGTCGCCTGGGTATCGTGGGCGAGGTAAGGCGATACCTCCATGCTGACGTACCCGTCGCGTCTGGCAAACTCCACGTAGACCGGGAGCAGGATATCGGCCGCCTGCTGAATGTCCTCGATGGCGAGATGTTCGTAGATGGAGGACGCCGTCTCGTCATTGCGCGTCTCGTAGCGTTCCAGCGCCGGGCCATAGTCGGTGCTGCCGGCGATCGCCTTCGCGAAGATGGAGGGATTCGAGGTCACGCCACGGATGCCGTCCTCTTCGACCAATCGCGCGAGCTCGCCGCTTTGGAGGAGATGGCGCCGGATGTAGTCGAGCCAGACCGACTGGCCGCACTCTTGAATCTCGTTCACACCCACGTGGACCTCCTGTCTGGCCGTTGGCCGACGAGTGCGAGCGCGCGCTCGACGACGTGCTCGACGGTAAAGCCGTACTCCTTGAACAAGGTCGCGCCGGGCGCCGAGGCGCCGAAACGGTCGATGCCGATGATCCCGCCTCCAAGGCCGGTCCAGCGTTCCCAGCCGAGCGGCGAAGCCGCCTCGACGGCGAGACGGGCCGTCACGGCAGTCGGCAGGACACTCTGGCGATACTCTGCCGGCTGCTCTTCGAAGAGACGCCAGGACGGCATCGAGACCAGCCGCGCGCGCACGTTCGCCTTCCGGAGGAGGGGCTCGGCCGCCGCGATGAGGGCAACTTCGGAACCACTCGCCATCAGGACGATGTCGGGATCCTCCTTGTCCCCGGAGGCGTTGAGGACATAGGCGCCGCGTCGCAACAGCTCCGCCGGCGCGTAGATCGCCCGGTCGAGCGTCGGTAGACTCTGTCGGGTGAGCACGAGCGCGATTGGCCGACCGCGCTGCTCGAGCGCAGTCTGCCACGCCCAGCGCGTCTCGTTGGCGTCGCAGGGGCGGATGACCAGCAGATTCGGAATGGCTCTCAGCGACGCCAGCTGCTCGATCGGCTGGTGGGTTGGGCCGTCCTCGCCGACGCCTATGCTGTCGTGGGTGAACACGAAGATCGCGTGCAGCTCGCTGAGCGCGGCCAGGCGAATCGAGGGGCGCATGTAGTCCGAGAAGATGAGGAACGTCGCCGCGAAGGGGACGAAGCCGCCGTGGTAGGCGAGCCCGTTTACCGCGGCGGCCATCGCGTGCTCGCGCACCCCGAAGTGGATGTTGCGTCCCCCGTAGCCCCAGCCACCACCGACGAGCCCCTGCACGAGTTGCGGGGAGCGCCACGGCGATTCGAAGTCGCCGTCCTCTTTTAGCCACGTGAACGTGGACGGATCGAGATCCGCTGAGCCGCCGACCAGCTCGGGTACGGCGCGCGCCACGGCTTGCATCACCGCTTCGGAGGCCTTCCGCGTCGCCAGGCCCTTGGCGTCGGCCGGGAAAGCCGGCAGCCCATCGGCCCACCCGCCGGGAAGCTCGCCGGAGAATCGTCGCTCGAGCTCTCGCGCGAGCTCGGGAAAGTCGCGCTCATGGGTCTCGAGCTGCTGGTTCCATACCTGCTCGAGCATCGCGGCCGCGCGCGATGGCGCTCCTGAAGTGCGCCAAAGCCTCGTCCGGGATGTAAAACGGAGGCTCCTGGGGCCAGCCGAGGTTCTCTTTTGCCTTGCGCGTCTCTTCGGGGCCGAGGGGACTGCCGTGCGCATGGAAGGTGCCCTGCTTGTCGGGCGCGCCGTAGCCGAGCACCGTCCGCACCGTGATGAGGGAGGGGCGATCACCCACGTCCTTGGCGTTTTGAATCGCGCGCCCGATCGCGTCCAGGTCGTTGCCGTCGTCGAGCTCGACCACGTGCCAGCCGTAGGCGCGATAGCGCGCGGCGATGTCCTCGGTGAAGGTGATCGGCGTCGTCGCCGACAGCGTCACGTGGTTGTTGTCGTAAAGGACGATGAGGCGGCCGAGGCCGAGGTGACCGGCGAGCGAGGCGGTCTCGCTCTGGACCCCCTCCATCATGTCGCCGTCGGAGGCGAGGACGTAGGTGAAGTGGTGGAAGAGCTCGTGTGGAGGACGGTTGTAGCGCGCGGCGAGGTGAGCCTCTCCGATCGCCATTCCGAGCGCGTTGCCGATGCCCTGCCCGAGCGGACCGGTCGTCGCCTCGACGCCGTCGGTGACGTGGCTCTCCGGATGGCCCGGCGTCTGGCTTTCCCACTGCCTGAACCGCTTGATCTGATCGAGCGGGAGATCGTAGCCCGTCAGATGGAGCAGGGAGTAGAGCAACGGTGAGCCATGCCCCGCGGAGAGCACGAAGCGGTCGCGATCCCACCAGCGCGGATTCGTCGGACTGTGGCGTAGGAAGCGCGTCCAGAGCACGTAGGCCATGGGCGCTGCGCCCATCGGCAACCCGGGATGTCCGGAATTCGCCTTCTCGACCATGTCGACGGAGAGAAAGCGGATCGTGTTGACGCAAACCTGATCGAGCTCCGATGGCTTCATGACGGGCCCCTCGACATTCCGCCAGGAACCTCGGCTACGGCTTCTTCTGCGCAGCCTTCTTTTTGTCTGCCGCGTTCTCTCTCGCCTCGTCTTTGGGTGTCTCGTGCTGCAGGTGCACCTTGCCGGTGATGGCATCGACGTTCACCTCGTCGATTCCACTCTTCCCCTCCGTCCTGATGTCGAACGAGTAGATCAGCTTCCCGTGCTCCTGCTCGATCTCGGCGGAGACGATCGTGCCCTTCGGAACTCTTTCTTGGGCGGCGGCAGTGGCCGCATCCGACGTGATCTTGGCCTTCTTCAGCAGACCGGGCTTCGCCTCCTTCACGGGAACGCCCTCCGCGTGCACCGGACCCGCGAGACAGAAGAAGACGCCTGCCAGGATCATCTGATGAGCTCTCATGATTATCTCCTCGACACTTTGGTTGACCTTCTCGGGACAAGTGGGGCCTCACGACGATCTCCTCGGTGGTGGGGGCTCGGGCTTGTGCCAGCCACCGGACCCGACGACCAGCCGATCCGCCTCCACCGGTCCCCACGTACCAACCTCGTACTCGTGCGGCGAACTCGTGCTGGCCAAGATCGGCGCGACGATGCGCCACTCCGCCTCGACGGTGTCCTCGCGCGCGAACAGGGTCGCGTCGCCCTTCATGGCGTCGCCCAGCAGGCGCTCGTAGGCCCCCATCTCGTCGCTGCCGCCTTGCGTGGCGAGAAGCTCGACCTCCTGGCCGACCATGGCCTCCCCCGGCACCTTCGAGCGCACGCCGAGGGCGATGGCCACGTCGGGTCCCAAGCCGGAAGCGCACGTAGTTGGGCCGCCCCAAGCTCTCGCCGAAGGCCGAGCTCGGCGGCGCCTTGAGCTCGACGAGCACTTCGGTGCAGGTGACCGGCAGGCACTTGCCCGCGCGGATGTAGAAGGGGACGCCGGCCCAGCGCCAGTTGTCGATCTGCGAGCCGCACCGCCGCGAAGGTCTCGACCCGCGAATCGGCGGCGACACCGGGCTCGTCGCGGTAGCCGCGGAACTGCCCGCGCACCACGTTCTTCGGATCGAGCGGCTCGATCGCCTCGAGGACGCGCGTCTTCTCGTCGCGCAGCGTCTCGGGATGGCCGCTCGACGGCGCATCCATGGCCAGGCAGGCCGTCACCTGCAGCAGGTGGTTCTGGATGACGTCGCGGATGGCGCCGGTCTGGTCGTAAAAGCTTCCGCGGCCCTGCGACTCCGAAGCTCTCGGCCATCGTGATCTGCACGCTGTCGACGTAGTTGCGGTTCCAGATCGGCTCGAAGAACGAGTTGCTGAAGCGGAAGTAGAGCAGGTTCTGCACCGGCTCCTTGCCGAGGTAGTGATCGATGCGGAAGACCGCCGGTTCGGGGAACACGGCCAGAGAGCGAACGGTTGAGCGCCTGCGCCGAAGCGAGATCGCGGCCGAACGGCTTCTCGGCCACGACGCGTCCGCCTCTCGCGCAACCCGAGCGGCCCAGCTGCCCGACCACGGTCGAGAACAGACCGGAGGGAATCGCCAGATAGTGCAGCGGCCGCTGCGCCGATCCCAGCGTCGCGCCGCAGCAGATCGAACGTCGCCGGATCTTCGTAGTCGCCGTCCACGTAGCGCAGCGAGCGACGAGAGCTTGTCGAAGGCGGCCCCGTCGACGCCGCCGCCGTGGGTCTCGAGGCTTTCCCTTGCGCGCGCTCTCAGCTGGTCGAGGGTCCAGCCCGCCTTGGCGACGCCGATGACCGGCACGTTCAGGTGGCCCGCGCTTCACCATCGCCTGCAGGGCCGGGAAGATCTTCTTGTGCGCGAGGTCCCCGGTCGCGCCGAAGAAGACCAGCGCATCGGACGAGTCCGGCGTCATCACTGCTTCTCTTCGTGTCCGCCGAACTCGTACCTCATGGCGGAGAGCAACTTGTCGGCGAAGTCCTCGTGCGCCGCGGGAGGCGAAGCGTTGCGTCAGCGCGGTGCTCAAGACCGGCGCGGGGACGCCCTCGTCGATGGCCGCCTTCAGCGTCCAGCGCCCCTCGCCCGAGTCGGACACGCGGCCGGCGAACCCGCTGAGGTCGGGACTCTTCTTGAGCGCCGCGGCCGTGAGGTCGAGGAGCCAGGAACCGATTACGCTTCCGTGCCGCCATGCCTCGACGATGTCCGGCAGGTTCAGGTCGTACTGGTAGAGCTCCGGGTGCCGCAGCGGCGTCGTCTCGGCATCGGCCGCGCGCGCGGCGGTCCCGACGTTGGCATGGCGAAGAATGTTGAGCCCTTCGGCATACGCCGCCATGATCCCGTACTCGATCCCGTTGTGAACCATCTTGACGAAGTGTCCCGCACCGGTTGGTCCGCAGTGGATGTAGCCGCGCTCGGCGGTGCCGTTGCCACTCGCGGCTGACGTGGTCGCGTCGTCGGCGCCGGGCGCCAGCGCGGCGAAGATGCCGTCGAGCCTTTTCACGATGGCGGGCTCGCCGCCGATCATCTGGCAGTAGCCGCGCTCGAAGCCCCAGACGCCGCCCGACGTACCGACGTCGACATAGTGGATTCCACTGTTGCCGAGCGTCTTCGCGCGGCGGATATCGTCGTGATAGTACGAGTTGCCGCCGTCGATGACGGTGTCGTCCGGGGCAGCAGCGGCGCGAGCTCGGTGAGCGTGGAATCGACGACGGCGGCTGGAACCATGATCCAGATCGCGCGCGGCGTCTCCAGCTTGGCGACCAACTCGGCGAGCGAGCTGGCCGCGGTAGCGCCGGATTTAGCCAGGTCGCGCGCTGCCTGCGGATGAATGTCGAACACGACGCACTCGTGGCGAGCTCCAAGGAGGCGACGAACCATGTTGGACCCCATCCGTCCGAGGCCAATCATTCCGAGCTTCATGTCGATCTCCTGGTGGGGGGGAGCCGCCCCGGCATAGGACCTCCTCAGAGCACCCGCATGAAGCGACCGCCGGCCAATGTCTCAGGGCCTCGAATCTAGGCACGAGTTGCCTGAAATCAACCCCAGGCGTAGAGGATCAGAGACGCCGCCTGCGTTGCCGGCGTCCGCTGGCGGTCAGCTTTCGCGCCTCAAAGCGTCCCGCTGATCGCCTCGATCGGCACGTCGATCCGCTGTGCCCGCCGGAGCTGGCGGCTCCGCCAGATCGTGTAGAGGACCGGAAGCACCTCGAGAGTCAGAAAAGCGCTCGTCACCAGGCCGCCCAGCATGGGGGCGGCGATCCGGCGCATGATGTCGGAGCCGGCGCCTTCGGCCCACAGCAGAGGGAGCAGGCTCGCCGCCATGGTCGTGATGGTCATGATCTTGGGGCGCAGGCGCTGCACGGTCCCCTCGGCGTGTGCGGCCACGATGTCGTCGCGGCTGCGGAGCCGCCCCTGTCGCACCCGGCGGTGGAACGCCTCGTCGATGTAGACCACCATGACGACCCCCGTCTGCATCGCCAGGCCCACCACCGAGAGTAGTCCGACCCAAACCGGCGCGGACAGGGGGTAGCCGAGCAGGTACAGCGTCCAGAAGCTCCCAACCAGCGCAAAGGGCACCGAGGCGAGCACGAGCAGGGCCTCGGTCAGGCTGCGGAACTGGAGGAAGAGGAGGCCGAGCATCGACAGGGCGACGATCGGGACGATCCACTCGAGGCGCTTCTGGCCGGCGACGAGCAGATCGTGCTGCCCGGTCCATTCGAGCCGCTCGCCGGGCAGCAGGCGGATCGTGCCGGCGGCCACGGCCGCGTCCACCTCGCGCCGGGCTCGCGCGACGTAGCCCTCCAGGTCGACGCCGGCCTTGAGGTCGACGTAGACATAGGTGCAGAGCTGGCCGCGCTCGGTGTGCAGCGCCGCCGGGCGCGTGACGTAGGACGGGCGTCCGAGCAGCCCGAGCGGCACCGGTTGGCCCGGATCGCCGGCGCGCACCGTGATCTCGCGCAGCTGGTCGGCTGGCCCGCGCGGTCGAACGTCGGGGGGCTCGGGCGCGATTCGCACCCGCAGGCGCCGTCCCTCGCGATCGATCTCGCCCAGCTGGGCCCCCGTCGTGAGTAGGTCGACCGTCGATCGGACGACGTCGCCGTCGACGCCGTGACGGGCCAGCGCGGCCGGGTCGGCGTCGAACGACAGCCAGGTCTCCCCGCCAAGAGCCTCGAAGACGGCGCTGCGGGTGCCGGGGATGCCCTCGACCACGGCACGCACCGCAGTGCCGAGCGCATCGAGACGCTCGGGATCGGGCGACGAAGACGCGGATGCCCACGGGCGTCCGCACGGCGGTCGCCATCATGTCCATGCGGGCGCGGGCAGGCGCGGTCCAGGCGCTCCTCCAGCCCGGCAGGCGCACCGCCCGGTCCAGCTCCTCCACCAGCTCGGGCGTCGTGCGCGGCGTCCGGTCGGGCCAAGCGAGCCGCAGGACCCGCCGCAGGGGCACCGGCGCCCAGCCCGAGTACCAGCGCTTGCGGGGGATCTTCGGCCACTCGGCGCGGGGGCGAAGGCGGATGGTGGTCTCGGCCATCGAGTAGGGCGCGGGATCGGTCCCCGTGTCCGCGCGCCCCACCTTGCCGAACACCGTCGCGACCTCGCCGAACTTGCTCATGGCGTGGTCCTGCCAGAACAGCTGAAACGCCGCCTGATCGGCGGTCACTCCCGGCAGCGTCGTCGGCATGTAGAGCAGGTCCCCTTCCTCGACGCGGGGGAGGAACTCGCCGCCCAGCTTGGTGAGGATCGGCAGGCAGGAGGCGAGGGCCAGGGCCGCGGTCGCCAGGGTGAGGGTGGGGCGGCCGAGCGCGAAGCGGACGAAGGGGCGATAGAGGCGAACCAGCCCGCGGGTGAGCGGGTTGTCGAACTCCGGGATGACCCGTCCCCGCAGCAGGCGATCGCGCAGCGCGGGCCCGAGCGTCAGCGTCACCAGCGCGGCCGATCCGACGACGAGGGTCTTGGTGAGCGCGAGGGGGCCGAGGAGGCGCCCGGTCTCCCCCGTGAACGCGAACACCGGCAGGAAGGAGAGCGCGGTGATGACCAGCGACGTCAGGATCGCGGGCGCGAAAGACTGAGCCGCGGCGACAATCTTCGACCTGCGCTCCCCGGGGGACGCCCTGCCGTCCAGGGTCTCGAGGCGGCGGTGGGAGGCCTCGAGCGCCACGATGTCGGCGTCGACGGCCATGCCGAGCGCGATCCCGATCCCGCCCAGGCTCATGATCGTGGCCGGTACGTCGAGGACCCACATCGCCCCGAAGGTCAGCAGCAGGACGACGGGCAGAGTGGCGAGCGGGACGAGGGCGCTGCGGGTGTGAAGCAGGAAAATCAGAATGACCAGCACGACCACCCCGACCTCCTCGGCGAGGGCCCGGAAGAGCGTGTGGCGCACCTGGTTGGCGAGATCGGCCCGGTCGTAAGTGGTTGCAACGTGGACGTCGGCGGCCGCGCCCGAGTCGAGCCGCTCCGGGTCGGCCGCCCGATGCGGGAGCCGGCGGCACTCCCGGGCAATCGTGCGTTTGACCTCGTCGACCAGAGCGACGATGTCCGCGTCTCGCCGGGCGACCACGATACCGCCCACTGCCCTGACGCCGGCGAGGTCCGCCAGCCCCGTCTGCACGTCTTCGGTGAGCCGCACCTGCGCCACGTCGCCGACCCGGGTGGAATCGCGGACCGGCAGCGCCTCGAGGTCGGCGAGCGAAACCTTTGCGACACCGCCGCGCGCGGCGAACGTCGGCCGGAGCGCGGACACGACGTCGGAAAAGGCGAGGCCGCGCTCGCGGAGCTCGCGCGGCTTGACGTCCACGCGCACCTGGCGGAGCTCGCCGCCCACGGACGCGACCTCCGCCACGCCGGGAATCTTCGCCAGCGCAGGGCGCAGCACGTCGTCCTGAAACCGGCGGGTGTCGAGCAGCGAGGACACGAGGTTCGGATCGGTGAGCGCGTACTCGAACACCCAGCCGGTGCTCGACGCGGCCGGCCCGATGTACATCCGGACGCCTGGAGGGAGCCGGCCGTGCACCGCCGCCACGCGATCGACGATCACCCGTCGGGAGGAATCGAGCCCCGCAGCGGACGGGAAGATGACGTCGACGTAGGCCATCCCCGTCATCGTCGAGCCGCGCACCGCCTTCGCACCCGGGACCGCGCCGAGGGCCTCGGTGAGCACCTTCGTCACCCGAGCGGCGACCTCGGGCGCGGGGTGTCCCATCCAGTCCGCCACGATCCCGATCTGGGGATCGGCCAGATCGGGGATCACGTCGCGGGACAGCCGGCGTCGGGCCAGATCGCCCCCAACGCCGACGAGCAGGGCCGCGGCGATGACGGGATAGGAGTGGCGGGCGCACCAGGAGACCAGCCGGGAGATCACGGATTTCCCCCGTGCGCCTCTTCCGCCCGGCTACCGAGCCGGCGATCCGCCTCGAGGAAGAACGTCGCGCGCGAGACGACGCGCTCGTTGACCCGCAAGCCGGACAGCACGACGGCGAACCCCTGCTTGGAGAATGTCTCGCCGATTTCGATCGGGCGCTTCTCGAACGTGAAATCCTTGACCCAGGCGAGCACGTAGGGCCCCCCGGGTGACTGCACGATCGCCGAGGCGGGGACCGCCAGCACCTCGCGAGCCCGGGGGGCGAGCTCGAGCCATCCGGCCTCCCCAACCTGAGCGGGCGGTCGCGGGACGGTCGCCTTCGCGCCGGCGTGGTCGCCGGTCACGATCCGAAAGCGGAGCCACGCGGTCGATCAATCCCACTCGACCGGGACGCCCGCGATCCGCCGTACCGCGAGGCTGGTCTTCGGCGCCCGTGTCGTCGAGAACGTTCCGGGCTCGTCGGCCGCCAGCGCGTCGATCTGGTCCTTGTACAGCAGCGCCGCGATCACGCTGTCGCCCTCGACCCAGGCCGGGCCGCGTAACTCTCGTCCGTTGAACAGCGGCGACCGCTTGCGCACGAAATCGACGACGTTGTGCTTGCGCACGTTCTCCATGGCCGCCATGTCGGCCATCGCCAGCATCTCCCGCCGGGATCCCGGCACCCGGCCCTCGCCCCACCGGCTCGAGCGCCATGCTGCAGATCGGGCACTCCCCCGGCGCCGTGGCCCGGACCTCCGGGTGCATCGGGCAGGCGTAACGGACGCCCGTATCGTCTGGGCGGAGCGCAACGACGAGCGCGGTTATGGCCGCCGCGCCGGCCAGGAGCAGGAGGAAGAGGCGGGCAGCGATGATCAACGGCCGGACATTCGCCGGCGTCTCTGGACTGCTCGCGCTGGATGTGTCGTCCGATTCGCCCACGAGACCTTCTCGTTCGCTGGCCCCCTCGGGCTTCCCGAGCGCCGTTCCGCGCCTGGCGCGAAACGACGCACGGGAGGTGGGATTCCTCACTTCGCGATCAGCATCGGCCTCATGAACTCGTTGTCCTCGTGGTCGAGGATGTGACAGTGCTCGATGTAGCCAGGGCCGTTGGTCGGATCGAACGGGAACGGATCCTGCCCCGCGTGTGCGCCGTTGACCGGAAGATCCTGTGGCGCCCACCGAAGCGCCAGCCTCACGATGGTGCCGGGGTACATCTTGATGGTGTCCTTCCAGCCGGCGTCCGACGGGTCGGGCGCCGTGGCGGGGCAGGCTCCGTGCGCGCACACCCCTTGCTGCGTGTACTTTGCGGCCTTGAAGTTTGGGTTACCGCCGAGTGCGCCCGCCGAGTTGAGTACGTTGTACGCCAGAGGCGGTCCGAACCCGGGTATGTAGACGCCGGCAGGGAAGTTGAACCCGTTGAAAGTGCCGCCCGGGAACGCGGCCATCCAGTCGGTCAGGTAGCTGTCCACGTCGAAATCCTGCCGCGAGATCACCTGGAACTGGATCAGGTGGATGTGGATCGGGTGGGCGTCGCCCGTCAGGTTGGCGACCTCCCAGACCTCCATCGAGCCCTCCTGCGGCGTCTCGGTGGCCGAAATGCCCTTGCCGTTCGACACCGACCCGGGAATTGGGGTGGTCGACCCCTCACGGTTGCCATTCCACTTCGAGTTGTTGATCAAGCTCTCCACGGGATCACCGTCTCCGACCGGGGAGCCCGGACCGTCCGGGTTGGAGGTGTCGCCCTCTTCCTCGACGAGGATGAGCTGCCGGGTCTTGTTGGGCGGAATCGTCTTGATGTTGACGATCGGCGTGGCGCGCAGCGCCGGGTGGCTCCCGGCGGGGTTGAAGGTCGTGTCGGTTCCCTGGAGCGGCAGGTCGACCTTGAACTGCATCACCAGACCGTCGGCCGTCGCGTCCGGCGCGCCGAACCCCACCGGGCCACCGCTGGGGAAAGGAATCACCGCGAAGTTTTTGAGGGTGAAGGTCTTGCCCGCCTGGCCAGCGAAGTCGATGATCACGTCCTGCCGCTCCGCCGGCGCGAGGAAGAGGCACTTCGCGGCCGCCCCCGTATCGGTGTTGTTCCCGATCGGCGAGCCCGCGCAGGCGTTTCGCCCGTTGGCCGGGTCGTTCAGCTTGACCGGCGCGTTCAGGAGCCCGCCGTCCGAGCCGATTTGCCAGATCGCCGGGCCGGGGGCGCCGTTGACGTGCATGTCGACGCCCTGTTGATTGAAGAGCCCCATTATCAGGAAGCGGGCGTTGCTGGCGTTCAGGAACCGGAACCGGTAGCGGCGCGGCTCGACGGACATGGTCGGCCAGCTCTTGCCGTTGACGGTCATGACATCCCCGAAGAATTCGGGGATCCAGAACGGGTGCTTGTCAGGGTTTCCAGGACCGCCGTTCAAATTGGCGGGGTTGTCGGAGTCCGGGAAGTAGAGTTGGCCGTTGGTGTCGAACTGCCGGTCGGCGACCAGAAGCTCGGCCTCGCGGTCTCCCGACGGCAGCGTGATCGGGTTGTTCGATGCCCCGGTATCACGGTTGTCTCGAATGAGGTAGAAGCCCATGAGACCCGCGTAGAGATTGAGCCGCACCACGCCGAGCGTGTGGTCGTGGAACCAGAGCGTCGTTGCCTCTTGCTGGTTCGGGTAGTTGTAGGTGTTGGTGACGAAGGCGCGCCCCTTCTGCGCAAAGCCGGGCGTCCACCAGGCGTCCGGGTGACCGTCATACTGCGAAAGCACCTCGAATCCGTGCAGGTGGACGACCGCCGGGATGGGCCCGGCGTAGGGCTGCGTGCAGGGCGCCGCCAACGGCGGCCCGTTGACGCAGTTGTTGTGCGCCGAGGTGCCGAGCGGGTCGGCCCAATGGATCGTCTGATCGTACGTCAGCAGGCTCTGCAAGTGGGTGTTCGAGAGGCTGTTGGTGTAAATGGCCGTCGTGGCGATGTTCTGGCGGGCCTCGACCGTGCGGGCGGGCCAGGTAGCGCCCGCGCCATTGATGTTGTAGCCCCAGAGGAAGCTGCCGCCGTTGTATGGAGCCGGCTTTCCCGCGTAGACGGAGGCAGGAAGGACCTTTTGTTGGAACTCCTGCATGTTCACCTCGACCGTCGCCGTCGCGTTGACCCGCCTGCCGTTGAACGTCGGCAGCGGATCCACGAACTTGGGGATGGTGGTCCCGTCCAAGGGCGTCTGGGGCGCTGCCGTCGATGCCCGGGTCTCCGTCTCTACGCCAGGATCCTGATCGGCTTCAAGCCCGCAGCCAACCGTCAACGTAGCGACCGCAAACGCCCTGATAACTCCTGAAACCCCGACAATCCGTGAGTGTGTGCCCATTGCCGTCCCTCCAGCCGGTGCGCGACCGCGCGCCCGATATCCCCTGCGCGGGGGAAGAGGTCGTTCGGGGACCGCTCAGCAGGCACAAAATGTTAGTGCTGACCAGCCGAAGAGTCCGAAGGAGGCGTGCCAGGAGGAACGCCATGAAGTGATTGCCAGCGATATCGGTTGTGAAGCCGTTTCGTGGCGGCGTGCTCGGCAGCATCGAATCGCCGGGCCGTATCGACACCGAGCAGTTCGTCGAGGGCGGCGCGTCTCGTTTGATTGGTGCCCGGGGTGGTCAGGGGCGCTTCAATCTGTGGGCCAGGAGACAGGTTCCCAGGGTCCCCACTGCGCAAAACGCGCAGCTTTGCCGCGTGGTCCTCATTGAGCCGTCGGATGGTCTCGCGGATGCTTTCGGGCATCGTCAGAGATTCGAAGGCCTGTTCGTCCGCCTCGCGAAGCACCTCTTCCGCGTCCGGGGCCACGAAGAGCGGACGTCTAGGTATCGCAATTGCCGTCTCGGCGATCGCGCCGGCGCCTTCGGGTGCGAGCGGATCGTCCGCCGGGATCGAACCCGAGGGAGGCGGGGGTGACGGCGCCGGCGTCGGAGGGGCCACGACAGCAGGTTCTGGGAGCCTATTCGCCGGCGGTTCGCGCTCGGGCTCCTCAATCGGTGCGGGGCGAGCCCTATGGCGCCACCGGTAGATGGCATACATCTCCGATCCCAAAACCATCGCGCTCAGCACAACGACACCGACGATGATCGGGTTCGGTCGAGTCATGGATCGCCTCCCGAAACGGGCGAAGTATACTCTCGAAGATGGTCCTGGCGGCCTCGAGCTACCCCGAACGCCTCCCCGGCGGCTCACTATCACTAAAGGGCACCAGTTCGAGGGTCAGGTCCACCTGACCACCGCGTCCAGCGAAGGCGAGGACTACGGGCGTCCCTCGTGAGCGGTCTTGGCCAACGAGATGAAGCGCACGCGGTCGGCTCTGAAGAAGGCGCTCGCCTCTGAACGCAGATTGGGCCTTGCGTCGAGGAACGGCGCGGTGCCACTCAATAGTGGTTGGTCCACATCAAATCTGCCGTCCCCGTGCCGACGTCACCGTACTCTCCGTCGAAGCTCCAGCGCCGGCTCAGCTGATATTCGAGATGCACGGCGTTGCGGTTTTGCAGGAGCGCGGGGTTCGCGCCGACCCGACCCACGTAGCCCGCGTAGAGCTTGCTGGTGAGGTACGTGCCGGCCTCGAGCCGTGAGCCGCTGAGCCCCTGTCCCGCCTGGAGCGTCAGGACATCGAGCGGCAGCCTCTTCGCGAGCGTCTTCTGGAGCTGGGACGCGACGAGCCCACCCACGAGGGACGCCGCCTCGCCCGAGGCGGACACGGAGCCGGCCGTGTTGCCGCCGAGCTGTAGCCTGCCGGTCACGATCAGCGCGTAGAGCTGTCCCTCGGTGAGCTCGGGGCGATCGGGAGAAGAAACCCCGATCGCCAGGTGGTCGAGCGGGCCCTTGGCCGTGAGGATGACCGTGACGTTTTCGGTTTCGTTCACGTACTTCGCCGACACGTCGAGGCGGGGCGCGTCTGGTGATCCCGTGAAGCGCAGCGAGGAGCCCGCCTGCAGATCGAAGCGCCGGCCGAGCACGTCGATCCGTCCGCGGCGCACGGCGACCTCGCCGTAGATCCGCAATCGGCCCACAGACTCGACGCGAAAGTCCGGACCGAGTCCCAGCTCGAGCGACGCGTCCTTGCCGCGGACCCACAGGTCTCGAGGCGCGTCGATGGCCAGGTGGATCTCGAACGCCTTCGCGCGAGGGGGGCCCGCGGCGGAATCGCGACGCGGCTGCGGCGCCGACGGCTCGCCCCCCATCGCGGCGGTCACGGCGGCGAGCTTTTGCGCCTCGGCGCGGTCGAGCGGCTTTCCGTCGTTCATGAGGATCACGTCGGACGGACGGGCGAGCGCCTGCAGGTTCTTCTGCTTGTTGTCCGTGAGCTCGGCATGCACGTCCGAGAGCTTCAGCGTGGCCTGCGCGCGATCGCGCGAGGCCGCGCCCACGAGGGTGGCGTCTGCCGACAAAACCGCGAGCGCTTGGCCCTGGCCGTAGATGGGAAACCGGTGGAGCGCGAGCGCGGATTTGACCTCGTAGCCTCGATCGCCCGCGCGCGTGGCGGTGGCGGTCACACGCGCGCTCCCGTCGCCGCTCGTGAGCCGAAGGTCGTCGAGCCAGAGCGCATTCGGATCGCCATGCGCGGCAACGTGGACGTCTCTATAGTTTCCGAGCCCGGTGAGCCCGAGCGCGCCGTGCGTCCATTCGAGCTGGCCGTTCACCCAAGGCTGGCCGAGCTTGCCGCTGGCCGTGAGCGAGGCCGACAGCGCGCCGCCTACGTTTCGGACGCTGTCACTCAGCCCGGACAGCCACGCGAGGTCGAAGTCGCGCGCCGAAAGCGTGACGTCGAGGGGGAGCTGACCGACGTCGATGCCCCCGACCAGCTGGGCATACCCGAGGTCGACCGACGTCGCGCCTTTCACCCGGAGCGCGTCGCCCTTCGTGGAGCGCACCTCGACGTCGAGCGCGGCCCTGCGGGCTACGTAGGTCATCCGTGCACGCGCGTTTCCGAGCGGCGCGTCGCCGAGCCGGACGCCCTCGAGCTCCGCCTCAGCTTTCATCGAGGGTCGATTCAGCGTGCCGTCGATCGAGAGTGCGGCCGTGAGCTTTGCCGACAGCGCCGTCGTCGGGCCCGTCAGCGCCGAGCCTTCGAGATCGCCTCGTTGCACGCGCAACGGTCCCACGGCGGCCCTCAGCGTGAGCGGCGCCGCCACGAGGGCGGTTCGATCGACGAGCTCCCGCGAGGGAAGGCCCAAAATGCCGCTGGCCCAGGCGAGGTCCTTCGCCCCACGCAGGATCCGCAGCGCGACGCGCACGTCCTTCGCGCCGAACGCTGCATCCAGCCTGGCGTCCGTAGGGGGAAAGCGCGGACCTGTCGCCCCGACCAGCTGAACGTTGAGGGCGCCCGTGGGCGCGAGGGGCGTTCCTGCCGCCGAGACACGCACGGAGGCGGAGCCGCCCGAGAGGACAGGGGAGCGCAGGAGCCGGCTGAGCTCGGCGAGGGGGATGCCGCGCAGGTCGCCAGACAAGTCGAACCGGGCTCGCTCGAGCTCGCGCGCCGTGGGGAGGTGCTTCGAGAGGGACGCGAGCTCGAGGTCGGTGCGCAGCTTCAAGGAGCCGGAACAGACGAGCGGGCCCGCCTGTCCTTTCGCCGGCGGGGACGCCCCGGACCCATCGTCCGTCTGGACGGTCAGCGCAAGATTGAGCGGCGTCGTGGGACTCGCCGCGACGATCAGCGTGACGGTGCCCAGGGCTTGTCCGTCCACGACCAACCTCGTCGTCGAGGCGTCGAGCCGAGCATCGGGAGCGTTTGCCGTGCCGTGCAGCGCGAGAGACAGGGCGACCCGCCCTCCGAGCGGTCGGGCGAACGGCACCTTCGCCGCCTTGGCCAAGGCCGTCAGGTCGACTGGCCGGACGGTGAGGTCGAGCGCGAGCGGCGCCTTTCCGTCCCGCGGTGGCCACTGCGTCGGGAGATCGAACTTCGCGTTCACCGACGTGCCCAGCCCCGCGGCCGCGAGCGTGCCCGCGGCGCGGCCCCTCGCGTAGCGACCGTCGAGGCGCAGCGACAGATCACGATAGCGGTCGTACGCGCCCCCGCGCAGAACCACCGTGCCCGCGGCGCTTGGCCTCCGTGTCGTTCCCTCGAGCGTCGCGCGGACATCCAGGTGACCAGCGACGGACAGACCCGGGCGCACGAGCGCGGTGGGGAGCGCGCCAAGGTCGAGTCTCTCGACGGCGAACGCGCCGCGAAGACGGTCGCCGCGCTTTTCGAAGTCGACACGCAGCCGCTGCGCGCGGGCGGACAGCTCGAGGCCCGCGATCGCCAGACGCCCCGGCCGGAAGATCAGGAGGGCTGGGCGCGCCAGCGTCCAGCCGGCCCTCGGATAGTGAAGGTCGAGCCGGTCCAGCTCGAACGACTGGCGGGCTCGGCCCCAATTGCCGGCGACGCCCAGCGAGACGGGCAGCGTTCCGCCGACCTGCGCCGTGAGCGCAAGGCGACGCGCCGTCGAATCGGCGTGGACGGCGACGTTCTGCACGGCCCGCCCGGCGAGTCGAGCGCGCGCGACGCGCAGCTCCGCCTCGCCGCTGTCCGGCTTCCGGGCGTTGGGGAGGCGCGCGAAGAGCGTCGCGCCGACGATGCTGTCGTCGCCCATCACAAGCCTCGGAACCTTCGCCGTCATCCTCACGCCTGGCGCGTCGACCGTTCCGAAAAGTGAGACCTCGACGCGGCCGCGGCCGGCCAGCGTCGGAAGGCCGAGATCGCGCAACGCGGATAAGGCCCGGCTGGCGCGACCGAGGTCGTCCGCGACGATGCCGAGATGCAGCGCCAACCGCTCGGGGCCGGCCTCGCCGTGCCCCTCCACGTCCAAGCCGGGGAGCGCGAGCCGGAGGCGCGTGAGCTCGTAGCGCCCCGGAGAGGCATCGACCCGAAGCTCGAGAGGTCCAATGGCCGCGCCCTCGAGGCGACCCACCGGCATCTCGAGCGACAGCTTCCCCTCGAGCGCCCGGAGATCCCGTCCGCCGCCCTCGCCCTCGGCGGCGAGCGACAGGGATGATTGCGGAAGGCCCTCGGCGAGCGCGCCTAGATCGACGTTCACCGCGGAGATTCTGAACTTACGCGCCCGCAGCGTCGTGAAGTCGCCCGAGCCATGCGCCTCCACGGCGCCGGCCACACTCTCGACCTTCGCGGCGAACGTCAGCGTCCCGCCCTCGCGCTCGACGTCGGCCTCGAGGTCCAAGGGGACGCGAAGCTTGAGCGCCGGAAGGAGCGCACGAACGAGCTCGGGCGTGACGTGCCCGCGCGACACGCGCGCCGTCACGCGATCGGCTCCGTTCATGCGCAAGCGCTGCGTCGATCCCCGACGCTCCGAGCGTCGACGTCAACGAGGCCTCGAGGCTATCGCCACGGCCGTGGCCGGTCACGCGCAGACGCAAAGGGCGCCGCGAGGGGGGCGCGCAAAGCGGCGCTCGTGGCCAGCGTGACGGCGAAGGCGTTCGGCCCGGCTTCGAAGTGGGCGCTGCCTTGCATGGCGATCTCCGTCGCGCGGAAGTCAGCGTGGGCCGTCCCGGCCGCGTCGTCCGGGCCAGAGCGAACTTTCATCTCGCCGTCGGTGACCCGCAGGTCGGCGATGTCGACCGTCAGCCCACCTGTGGACGTCGACGGGCGCGCCGAGCGCGCCGGCGGGGATGATGGCGGCTCTTTGGGCGCGATGGCGCGCATGAGATTGAGGGTGTCTCCCTCGCGACGAAGAGACACTGCCGGCGCCACGATCCGCGCCTCGCTGATGGCCACGTGCCTCCGCAGGAGCGACAGCGGCGAGAACGCGAGCGCAATCTCCTGAACGCGGAGGACGACCTCGCCCTCGGGTCCGCGGAGGACGACATCGTACAAGGTCACGTGATCCCCGCCGAACGCGAAGCGACCGAGCTCGAGGCGCCCTGCGATTGCGGCGTTCACGCGCGGCAGGGCGATGCGCCTGGCGAGGTCGCTTCCCCAACTGGTGCGCAGGATCGTGAGCGTTCCGCCCACGACGAGCGCTACGAGCGCTACGACCGCCATCGCGCGCCTGGCCGCGACGCGTGCCAACCGCTTCAAAACGCCTCTCCGATCGAGATGTGAAGCACGCAGAGGTTGTCGGTCACGATGCTGCCGCCCGTTCCACCGATGCCGAAGCAGCTGTCGTCGACCTTGTAAGGCAGCTGGACGATCTGCCCGGTCAACGGGTCGACGGCAAAGAGCGGCGGCGGGCGACCGACTTGAAGCCGCCGCGCAAAGTCGACGCGGATGGGTCCCACGGGCGTTCGGTAGCGCAGGCCGAAGCCCACGGCGACGAGCAGATGAGCGAAGTCGTCGAGCTCAATCGGCCCCGTCGTGACCTGTCCGACGTCGACGAAGCCGGCGAGGACGAGGTTCGTGGTGAGGGCATACCGAACCTCGAAGCTGCCGTCGATGAGCCCGTTCCCGCCAATGGGTAGCGTCACGACGGGAGGATTCGGATTCCCGGGCGACGCGGGCAACTGCGACACCAGCAGCGGCGACAGCCGCCGGTCGTTGAAGCCCCGCATGGACTGCGCGCCTCCGCTGTAGAAGCGGGTGACGACGGCGCTGTCTTCCGGGTTCCCTGAGGTCGGCAGCAGCTCGCCCACCCGGAGCCTGGCAGCGAAGGTCAGGGCGTCGTCATCCCCAACGCTGACGTACCCGCGCAGCTCGGGGAGCACGCGGTAGTAATCGAAGTCGCCCAGCAGCGGGCCACCGCCTTGCTGGAGCGACAGGCTCGCGTACCACCCGTTGTGCGGCTCGAGGGCATTGTCGCGGCGGTCCCAGGTCGCCACCTCGTCGAGGTACGACAGCCAGACGAAGCAACTGTTGCCCGTCGTGTGGCAGCCGAGCGTGAGCGGCGCCGTGAGGACGCCGGCGCCTGGCGGCCCGTCGAGCTCGTCGCCCTGCAGGTGATAGGAAGGGTAGATCGAGAGCGATGCGCGCGGCTGCCAGACGACGCCGTTGACGAGCTGCCCGCCGGTGTCGTCGTAGGTCTGCTCCAGCGTGCGCGCCAGTCCGATCGAGCTGCGCTCGCGGAGGGAGGGACGACCGAGGAACCGCGGCTGCTCGAAGGCCAGCTGCAACCGTACGATGGGTCCATTGCGAAGCTCCTGGGATTGATCGTGCGTGGCGACCGCGTAGGCATTCGGGATGAAAGCCCAGCCTGCCTCCGCGTGGGCCGTAAGGCGGCGCATCCCGCCCAGGAAGTTTCGATTCGTCCATTCCGCGATGAGACGCCCTTCGTTCCTGAATCTGGTCGATGCGAACACCCCCGCCGAGCTTGAGGGTGTGCAGGGGCGCCTCTCGCGTCTCCGCCTTCACCGAGATGCGCCCGGTCTTGGGATCCGGCGCACCGGCCTCCACCTTGACGGCCGCGAAGACGCCCATGTTCGTGACGCGTCGTTGCGCCTCGGCTAACGCACCGTCCGAATAGATCTCGCCCTCGGGGATCGCGAGGCGGACCTGCTCCCAGATCCACCAAGACTTGATGGCGGCATCGCCACGCGTGTCGACGCCGACCTCTCCGAAACGGTAGATTTGGCCCAGCCTCACCACGAGCCTGAGCACCGTTGAGCGCGTTGGCACGTCTATCAGTGCGGCGCCGTCGACGGCGACCTGCGCATAGCCGCGGTTCCGCAGCGTAGTCCGCAGCAGGTCCTTCGCCGACGCCCAGCTCGCCTCCTCGAAGATGGCACCCACGACCAGCGGCAACGAGGCGAGAAGCCCCTTTCGATCCCCTTCGGGGAGATCGTCGAGGCCGTCGACGTCCACCTTGGAGATGCGCGTGGGCTGTCCCTCGCGGACGTCCACCTCCAGCGCCACGCCGTTCGGCGCGACGGGGGTCACGCGATTGTGCCCGATCTCGGCTTGGTAGTAGCCGTGACTGCCGTAGAGTCGCTTGATCCGCTGGAGATCGGCGGCCCAGATCACCGGATCAAAGTGCTGCTTCTTGGCGAATGGCCACCAGCCGGTCTTCGTCGTGAGGATCTTCTTCTCGATCTGCCGATCAGACAGCGTCGCGTTCCCTTCGACGTCGAGCTTCTTCACGATCGGCTCGGAGCGCTCGGAGGTCGTCGCGCACCCGATCGCCACGGAGAGCACCGCGCAGCCCGCCACGAACCTGCGTGCGGTTGGGCGGCGTAGGTTCACGATCGATCGCGGTGTGCGATCGCGTTCATGAAACCCACGCGACTGAGACGCGCATGCTGAGGTTGACCCTCTTCACGACAATCAAGCTTGGGTCTGGACGGCCATATGACAAGTCGACGAGTCCGCTTCTATCCGTGTGTGTCCCTGTTCTTGCGCTCACCCGACCACCTGGGGGGGAAGCGGCAATGCGTCGTGCGGAGCTGTTGTCGCTGGGGGGGAAGGACGATCTCGTGAAGGCGGTGCTGGCCACACGACTCGGCTCCGAGCTGGCGAATGGCGTGTTCTGGCGGACCGTTTGGCCAGGTAGACTCGGGAAGGCTCGGCTCCGCGTTCGCCCGACCTGTGTTTTCAGCTACTTGGAACTGCCCATCCCCGCCGCCCGGTGAAGTGGCGGAGACTTCTGGTGAAGGCGCGCCCTCCCGCCCACATTCAATCCCGGGGGAACGCCGCCCCCGTTTGCTCGGAGACCACCCGTGCTCGGAGACTACCCCAGCTCATGACCCACACCCGCAGATTGTCGGAGAGCGCACTTGTTCTTGTGAAAAGGCCCGGAACGACTCGGGGGCCATTCCGGATGGCGCTGGGGATTGGCTTGCTCGCGATGGTCGTCGCACCCGCGGTGGCCCGCGCCGCGGAATACTACGTGTCGCCGACCGGCAGCGACTCGGCGGCCGGCAGCATGGCGGCGCCGTTCGCGACCCTGCAAAGGGGCAACGACGTCGCCGGCGGCGGGAGACACGGTCTGGATGCGCGGGGGGACGTACTACATCACCTCGCAGATCAAGCTTTCGAAGAGCGGCACGTCGGACAGCCAAGCGCATCAAGTATCTGGGCGTATCGCGGGCGAGACGCCGATCTTCGACTTCTCGAGACTACGTCGACCAGCAACACGGCCGCCGACGTGCCGCAGATCCTGGTGACCGGGGAACTGGATCCACATGCGGGGGCTCGAGATCGCCAACGGCAAGGTCGGCGCCAGCGGCGATCACTCGAACTCGCTGCTCCGCAGCGAAGAGCGCCAGCAACAACACCTTCGAGCTCCTCAACATCCACCACAACTTCGGGCCGGGGCTGTTCATCGACACGGGCAACGGCGGCAATCTGATCCTGAACTGCGATTCGCACGACAACTACGACAAGAACGGCAGCCAGGGTGACGGCCAGAACGCCGACGGCTTCGGCGTCCACTACCAGACCAGCGGGCCGAGCACGATCATCCGCGGCTGCCGCGCGTGGAATGACTCGGACGACGGCTACGACTTCATCTCGCAAGAGGTGCCGGTCACCATCGAGGACAGCTGGGCTGCAGAACGGCTACGCGAACGGCGGTTCGGCCAGCCCCGCCGACGGCAACGGCAACGGGTTCAAGGTCGGCAGCAGCCAGACCCGGCATTCGGCACATCGTGCAGAACTGCGTGGCCTGGAAGAACAAGGCGTCGGGCTTCTATGCCAACCACTCGACGGGCGGCAACACCTGGCTCAACAACACGTCGTACATGAATGGCACGCAGTACAACATGCTCGCCAGCCGCTTCGAGTCATCCGGAAAGTCACGGGGACCATCACCTTGTCGGGAGCGAAAGCCCACAAGATGCGGAACAACATCGGGTTCCCGAACAAGAACTCCAACATGACCGGCGTCGACACCATGTTCAACACCTGGGACCTCGGGCATCACCGAGGCGAGCACCGATTTTGCGAGCACGTCGGACACCGGTGCACCGGACCGCGCCAGGCCGACGGCAGCATGCCGAACATCGTGCAACTTCATGCAGCTGAAGTCGGGCAGCCCGCTGATCGACAAGGGCACCAACGTGGGGCTTGCCGTTCGTCGGCGCGGCGCCCGACCTCGGCGCGTACGAGTTCGGCGCGACGAGCACGACCGGCACGCGGCGGGACGACGGAACGACGGGCACGGCGGGACGACGGGGACCGGCGGGAGCGGGCGCCGCCGGGACGACGGGTGCGGCCGGGCGCGGCGGCACGACAGGCACGCGCGGGCGTGGCGGGACGACCGGTGCGGCCGGCGCGGCGGACGACCGGCAGCGCCGGCTCGACGGGAAGCGCGGGAACGACGGGGACGACAGGCACGGCCGGGAGGACGGGCGCGGCGGGCGCGGGGACGACCGGCGCGGCGGGCGCGGGGACGACCGGCGCGGCGGGCACGACCGGAACGTCGGGCGAGGCCGGCACGGTCGGCACGACCGGGATCGCGGGTACGACCGGGACGACGGGCAGCGCGGGCACCACCGGGACGACGGGCAGCGCGGGCACCACCGGGACGACGGGCGCGGCGGGCGCGAGCGAGACCGGCACGGGGGGCACGACCACCGCGACGGGTACCGCGGGCGCGAGCGAGACAGGCACGGCCGGCACGTCGGGCGAGGCCGCGACCGGGGGCTGCGCGTGCGAGGCGAGCGGGGGCGGTCGGGGCCTGGCCAGCTTCGCGATCATGCTGATGCTGATCGGCGCCGGCCTGCGACGTGGGCGCCCGCGCCGCCATCGCGTCGCGCACCGGCGCCTCGGAGCAAGGTCAACCCTCCGTCGTGCGACGTGCATCACGGCCATTGGCCGACTTCGTCCGCGCGATTGATCGGGCGGCTCCACGAGCTGCGCCAGCCGGCGGTCACTACCGCCGACCAGAATGAGGGGCTGGCCAGCTGGTGCGACGGAAGTCGGCCTGGCTCTTTGGCGGCGTTCGGGTCGAAGCGAACTGTGGCGCTCTGCCGGGCGGCCAGTGTCTGCAGGATGACCTGCAACCGACCCAGGCCCGTTGTGTAGCCGCCGCACCGTCCTGAATGGCTCGTGCGACACGAGGCGGCCACGCACGCCGCTGCCGGAGCGGCAGTTCCGAATGGCGGCGCCGCGCCTCGCGACCATGGGTCAGGCCACCGTGCCGCTTCCAGCCGCCAAAACCGGACATTTCTACTTGGCACAAACCGGACATTTTCATGTGGCTGCTAGACGAGGACATCCGCCCCCTCGGGTTTTCTTACTACTTCATCGGACGCGCGGCCGTTTGCGCCTCCGGCCGGCTGCCAAGAAAGCGACCAATCCGCCGATCGCCAAGAGAGGCGCATCCGGACGCCCCGCGGTGCCGGACGTCGCGCAAGCGCAACCGCTGCTCGGGGAGCTCGAGGTCTGCCCGGAGGTGCCGCCGCTTGCCGCGACGCCGCCTGCGCCCGCTGCCGGGCCGCCCCCGGTCCCCGCGGTCGCAACCGCGCCTGCGGTTCCACCCGCCCCGCCGCCGGCGGCGCCCGTCGTCCCGCCGCCGGCGGCTCCGCCGCCCACCGCACCGGCGGAGCCGACGTTGCCGGCGACGCCTGGGCCCCCACCCGCCGCGCGCCGCCGCCGCCGCTCCCCGCGGTGCTTCCCGTGATGCCTCCGCCGCCCCCGGTTCCGGCGTTGCCTCCCCGGCCGGCGGCGGCCCCGCCGCCTCCGGACGGTCCCCCGGCTCCGCCCCGACCGACCGTGCCCGCGCCGCCGCCCGCCCCGCCGCTTCCGCCGGCGACGCCTTTTCCGGCGGCGCCTCCCGTCCCTCCGTTCCTCCGTCCTCCCGTTCTCCCGTTCCTCCCGTTCCTCCCGTTCCTCCCGTTCCTCCCGTTCCTCCCGTTCCTCCCGTGCTCGTCGAGCCGCTGGCGCCCACCGCGAGCTCGCCGACGATCGCGCTCGAGCCGCCGCCGGCGACCGCGTCGGCCTCGAGCCGGACGTATTGCGCGGTCTGCGCCGCGAACTGAACACGCTGGGGCGACAGCAGCCCGTGGTTGGTCGGGTCCGCGGGCCAGGTGCCGCTCGCGACCTCCGTGAACGTCACGTTGTCCGCGCTCACGAGCACCTTGTAGGAGGTGATGTTCCCCGCCGTGGTCCCGGTGTGACGCTGCGGCAGGTACATCAGCATGTCGATGCCCGCGGTGACCTTCCCGAGGTTGATCGTGAGCGACTGCGGAAGCGCGCCGGTCGAGGTCCAGAGGCTCTCGCCGTGACCGGTGCCGTGGAGCGTGTTGTTCACGCCATTGGCCCAGTCGTTGTACCCGTCGATCGCGAGCGCCGCGTTCCCGCTGGTCGCGCTGGCCGAGACGGGCGTGAGCGGCACGTCGATCTTCGGCAGCTGCGCCGGCAGGGGCGCTCGCGATGCGTTCGGCGTCCACTGGGACGGGATCTGCGCGAGCACCGCGACGACCGGAGTGTCCAGCAGCCCTTGCGGGTTCGGCGGACAATCGAGGATGAAGTTGGTGTAGTTAGGCTCCGTCGCGCGGAGCTCGCTGGCGACGTTCGCCGCGGTGAGGTAGCCGCTCGTGGCCTGGCCGCTGTCCCAGAACCAGTTGCCGTTCTTGGCGATGGTCTGCCCCTGCGATCCGACGGTCACGTTGCCGGTCGGCACCCGGACCCCGAGCGGCTCCTCGAAGTACTCGGTGTCGACCTCCCAGGGGACGCCGCCGTTGTGGTCCATGATGATGGTGTTCGGTTGCAGCCTGCGGATGAGCGCGTGGATCTGCTGGTAGGGGACCTGCTGGTGCCCGGTCAGCCAGGCGTAGCCGTCGAATACGACCAGCGGGATGTTGCCGTAGTTGGTGAGCAGCTCCGTGATCTGCGCGGTGATGTACGGACCGACCACGTTCCAGTCGACCGGGCCGGGAGCGGTGTTGTGCCCCGCTTGCGAGCCGATGCCGTTGTTCGGATCCCAGATCGAGAAGTAGAGGTCGGGGTCGAGACCCTGGGCCCGGAACGAGTCGACGTAGCACTTGACGACGTCCATTTTCGGGACCGCGCTCTGCGCGATTGTGTAAGCCGTCGTGCCGTACGGTGAGGAACTGGGCGGCGCCGCCTTGGACGGCCAGATCGCGAAGCCGTCGTGGTGCTTGGTGGTGAGCAGGCCGAACTTCATTCCGGCCGACTTGGCCGCCGCCGCCCACTGATCGGTGAAGGTGTGGCAGTCGACGTTCGGCGGCGCGAAGGTCGTCGGGGCGACGCGGTTCTCCCCCCAGCCCGCGTAGTAGGTGTTCATGTTGTAGTGGATGAACATTCCGAACCGCTGCTCGGCGTAGGTGGAAAGTAGCTGCTGCATCGTCTGGGTCTGCGCCGCCGCGGGGGAGGGGAGCAGCGGTACGGCGAGGGCCAGGGCCAGGGCCAGGGCCTGGGCGCGAGCGGGAGTCATGTGAGCGGTAAAGAGGGCGCAGGGGCGGATTTCGGGTCATATTTCGTAAACAATACTTACATGGGGATTTTGGCGCGCTTTTGGCGCGTCGCGCGCGATCGAAAGGGCAGCTTCGTCCCGCGGAATGCGAGCTCTCGGGCGGCGGCGTCGCGAACCCTTCGGGGATCTGACCGGATTGCCGGCTCGTTCGTGCTACGGGATCGACTTGAGGGCCTCGTCCACCACGGCGGCGAAGATGCTCCGGGGAAAACGCTCGTGGAAGTGGGCTCCGATCTTTCGCGCCTGGTCAAAGCGCTCCAGCCCGACCAGGGCCTGGACCTGCAGGCTCTCGCGCTCCTCCTCCAGCTCGCCCCGAGGATAGTCGCGCGCGTGCCGCTCGAGCGCAGCCAGCGCGGTCGAGCCCTGATCGCGCGCCAGCGCGGTGCGCGCTTGCTCGATCAGCCCGCGCTCAGCCGCGAGACCCCGATCATGCTCGCGGATCTCACCCCGCTCGCCCCGAGCGACATGCTCCACCCTCGGATTGCCGACCGGGAGGCCAGCGGGAACCGTGGGCTCCGGTGCCGGCGTCGGGGCGGGTGGCGGTGCGGGCGTGGGCGCCGGGACCGACGGCGCCGGGACCGACGGCGCCACGACCGCGACCCTGGCGCGCTCGGCCCGGCGCGCGGACACCCGGTCGTAGGCCTCGTGGACGCCCGAACCGAGCACGCCGCCGACGACCAGTGTCGCGACTGTCCTCGCGAGCGAACCGGCCGCCAGCTGTTTGGCGCCGGCAGTGGCGAGACGTCCGCCACCCAGCTGACCGCCCAGCGGTGCGCCTCCCGCCGGATTCGATCCACCCGCGCCCGGCCCGGGACCACCGAACCATCCCAGGGTCCCCCCGATACGCGAGAGGACTTCAGTTTGCATCTCAGCCGCCGGATCCGGCGCCCGGCGCTCCGGGGCCAGAAAGGCCTCGAGCTCCGGCGAAAGACGATTGGACGCGTCGCTCATGCCCGTCGTCCCTCCTTTCTTGCGCGAAGGCGCTTGATCCCGGCGGCGAGATCCTCGCGCGCCAGCCGCAGCCGCGAATACGCCGTGGCGACGGGAATCGCCAGCGCCGCGGCGATCTCCGGGACGGGGTGGCCCTCGAGATCATGCATCACGAGCACCGCCCGCCGATCCAGATCCAGCTCTTCGAGGACCTGCATCACGGACGCCCGTGCCTGTCGCTCGGCGATCTGCTCATCGATCTGCGGCGACCGATCGGCGACGTCGGGGGCGTCGCCCAGCGTCTCTCGGGCGAAGCGCGCGGAGCGGCGATAGTCGGACACGACACGGAACGCGATGCCGAACAGCCACGGTCGAACGGGGCGCGACTGATCGTAGTCGGAGAGATGCTTGAACACGACGATGAACAAGTCGTGCGCCAGGTCGGGAAGATCCCTCTCGCGCACGCCGAGCCGACGGAGTGTCCTCCACGCATAGCCGAACTCCTGCTTGTACAAGCTGGGAAAATCCACGGGCCCCGGGGTCGGCGTCGCCGCCGTATTGGGGAATTGGGACGCTGGCTTGCCGCCCATCACGGAAAGCGCGCCCCCATCGTCAGCCCGAGCGCCCCGGAGATCGACGGGCTGGTCCAGACGGCCTGGCCGCTGACGCGGAGCACGGTCTCCGTCGTCGGGGCCAGGACGTCCGTGTGGATACCGGCGGAGAGGATGCTCCCGAGTGGGATCTCCAATCCGACGCGGGCACCAACCGCCAGGTACGGGGCACTCACCTGCTGGGGCATCTGGAGATCCCGCGCCGAAGCCCGAATCACGCCAGCCGACAGCAGCGCGCACCCCTCGAACATGCCGCGAGAGGCGCAGGGAACGAGCGAGCCCATCAGCAAGGAGGTATCGAACTCTCCGATTTGCGCGCCGTTGAAGTGCAACATGGTCGTCGCCGCGAGGTCACCGCGCGCCTCCAGGCCGAGCGAGAACGACCCGCGACGCACGGAGGCCTGCACGCTCCCCCCGACGGCGGCGCCCGGGGCGGAACCGACGGCGCCCAGGCCACCCAGTCTTACCTGAAAGACCATCGGAACGGGCGCCGGCATCGGCGGCGGGGGAGCTGGCGGCGCGGCCTGCCGTACCACGATCGCCTGCGGGGGCGGGGGGGACGGTGGAAGCGGCGCCAGCGCTGGTGAGACCGGCGGCGCCGGGGGAGTTGGCCGCGGGCGGCTGCCGCCGAGCGGGTCGATGGCGATGCTGATCGCAAGCTCCATCGCCGCCGCCAACTCGAGGCAGTCGCTCCGGCGGGACACGAGCTTGCGCTCTGCCATGGACTTACCGTCGGCGCTGGTGATCTCGATCCGCGCTTCGAGCGTGCTGCCGCTTCGGTTCACGGTCGCGGACACGTCCAACCCCGCGCGATCGTCGAACGGGTCGTAGCCGAGGCGCGCCGCGACTCCCGCACTCACGACGTCGATGTCCGGACAGTCCGACGCGCCCAAGCCGCGGCTGTATTTGAATCGGGCCGAGCGCGGCGGAGCCGCCAATGCCGTCGTCGTGATCCCCGGTGCCAGGAGAGAAGCGAACAGCACCGCGGCCAAGCCGCGGCGGGTCGCTTCGGCGACCAAGCGCGGCTGCGAACCGCCTCGCCGCAGCATCCGAAACTGGGAATAGGCTCGCGAGGAGCTCACAGAAAGATAGACTATCGGAGAAGTGTCGAAACCCTCAGGGCGATTTCGTGATGGATGGCGGTCGATGACTCCAAACCTCCGATTTGAGGACGCCATGCAGAGACGAGTTGGCCTGGGAGCTGCGACCGTGCTGTTGGTCTTCGTTGCTTGCCGCAACGAGCGCAATCTCGGCTCCTTCCCCGACGGTGGCGGCGGGCAGATTGGGACCGCCGGCACGGGTTTCGGACCCGGCGGACACGGGGGACAAAGCGGAGGGGCCGCGGGAGCCGGAGGCGGCGGTGCGGGCATGCCGGCCACTGGGGGCGCTTCCGGACGCGGCGGCGGCGCCGGCGGCCTGGGCGGTGGTGGCGGCGTAGCGGCTGGCGGCAACGGTGGCTCTGGCGGCTCGACCGCCGGCGCTGGCGGTCCGGGCTCTGGCGGCTCGGCCGGGGCCCACTGGCAGCAAGTCACCTGTCTCGTGTCGCGGACCGAGTGTTCCGGATGGGTCGAGAACGATTCAATGGGCCTCGACGGTCACGACGTGAACTGCCCGACGGGTAACTTCATCCAAAATGGCCCGTTCACGGCCTCGATCTGCTACCAGACGGCGGTTGGCAGCACGTTCGAGCAGCAGCGGGCGGACGCGCAGAACGCGTGCGAACAGTACTGCGGCTACGGGTTCACGGGCCTCTATCCCCTCGGCTCTGTCGCGAACCTGGGAGGCCCTGTCACGTGTCTCGCCAATGCGCAAAACGACATCGCCAACGAGGTAGCGGGGCAGTGCTCGAAGACGACGACATCCTCGGGAGCGAGCACGTTCGCGCTCTGTACGCTGAGCGGTCGCGCGTGCGACGCGCAGCAGACGGCCAAGGACGGAACGCCGTACTGCACGTCGATGCCGCCGGTCGTCGGCGGCCAGTCGACGAGTGGCTGCTTCGATTCCACGGTCACCACGGCGGAGGACTTCTGCAAGAATGGGTTTCAGTTTCCCCAGATGCCCGCGGGCGCGGCGAACAAGTCAGTCCAGTTCCACTTCTGGCAGGTTGACCAGGTGGAGCTCAACGCCACCGAGGCAGACTGCCAAGCTGTGGCGAACGGTATTGGATCCGCTCGCGGGGGGGCCGGGCAATAGGGCGCCGGCGCCCGCCAGAAGTCGCGCGCCGCTCGGACCAGGGCCGTCACCCCGCGCGCACGAAGCGCCAGGCGTCGAGGAGCTTCTCGGACGGGCGGTCTTCGATCGCACGCGGCCTAATGCCGGGGGCGAAGGACTAGCCTTCAAAGCTAGAAACTCCAGCTTCGAGACTCGATACGGTTCGAATCGAGGTTACTTGCAGACGAAGGTCGTCACCGTCGTCGCGGCGAGCGAAGCGGTGAAGGTCCCGCCCGTCACCGTGACCGCGGTCCCGGCCGCGAGGTTGGCGCTCGACGAGGTCACGTTCGGCGTGCACGAGGCCGGTGCCGTCCCGCCAGCGATGGTGATCGGCACGGTGGCTGCCGACGTGCCCTTGTTGACGGCAACCACGACGACGGTGCCGTCCGTACCCGTAAAGGCCGAGAGAAGGAGATTCGTGTTGGAGTTGCCCGTAACGTCCACCATTACGTAGCCTGGCCGTACGAACTTGCTGTAGTTACCGAGCGTATAGCAGCGCTTGGTCAACGCGGTTGAGCCCTTTAGGACCAACCCTTCGTTGTCGTTGCTACCGCTCGCCTGGTACCACCAATAGAGCCAGGCCGAAGCCTCGCCGACGACGAGGGCCGAGTGAATCCACCCGGCGACGGCGATGCCGTTGTTGATGTCGCTCGACGGCCCCTGTTCCGGCCAGTACATCACGCCCGACACCTCGGTCTCATAAATCGTCTTGCTTCTCTTGCCACCGTCGACATCGGACGGCCAGGCCTCCGCCTTTTGCGTGTCGTACTCGTGCGTTCCTAGAATGTCGATGGCGGCCCACGCCGTCGCGTCCTTGGCTAGCCAGTGGCCGTAGTCGTATCCGTTGCCCTGGGTGCAAGCGCTGGCGCAACCGGTGGTGGTCGGAGTGTTGGAGAAGCATCCACACTTCAGCGGGTCCGAGCTGTTCGGTTTGCCGGAGACAGTCGAACCCGTGGCCGAGGCATTGCTCCAGAGGTGTATCCACTCTGATGGTTCGGGCGCGATGAGCTTGACCCCCGCGGTTTTGAGCTTCGGTCCCAACACCTTGACGAAATTCACCATCTCGTTGGCGGTAAAGACCATCGTATCGTAGTCACCGTTGCACGGTGGACCGATCGAGGAGCCACACGACGCAAAATCGGGCTCATTCGCCGCCGCCATGGCGTAGAGCTTATTGTTCTTGGCAAAGTTGGCTATCGCCGTCGACCAGGAGTCGTAGCAGCTCGTGAGCAGGTGCCCACCTTTCTGCGTGTTGTTGTTGTCTTTGCAATTGGCGGCCGCAGTCCAGGGCGACCCAATGACCTTTGCGTTATAGCTACTCGGCGGGACAGCTCCCGAAAGGCCGCCACTCGAGGTCATTGCGACACGCACGATGGACAGCCCAAGCCCGCTGCCACTGGTGCTGTAGAAAGTGTCCCAAGGAGGGGTTGCACTGCTCAAGGCGGTGTTGAGGCCGAACCCCTCGATCGTCTGGTGCATTGCAGCGAGGTTCACCGTCACGCCCGTGCCCGAACCGCCCGTACCGCTGCCGCCCGTGCCCGCGGTGCCGCCGGTGCCGCTGCCGCCGGTGCCGCTGCCACCGGTGCCGGTGGCGCCGCCGCGACCCGCCGCGCCGCTTCCGCCCGAGCCGCCGCTGCCGGCCGTCATGCCGCCGCTGCTGCCGCCGGTGCCGGACGTGCCGGACCCCCCTGTGCCCGTCGTCGAGCCGCCGGTGCCCGGCGTCGAGCTGCCGCCCGTGCCCGGCGTCGAGCTGCCGCCCGTGCCCGGCGTCGAGCTGCCGCCCGTGCCCGGCGTCGAGCTGCCGCCCGTGCCCGGCGTCGAGCTGCCGCCCGTGCCCGGCGTCGAGCTGCCGCCCGTGCCGGTCGTGCCGCCGACGCCCTGGGGATTGGATCCGCCGCTCCCCATGGTGCCGCTCGCGCCGGCCGTCCCACCACTCGTCCCCGCAGTCCCTCCTGCGCCGGTGGAGCCGCAGCCCCAGGCAGACAGGGCGCTCGCAAGAATTACGCTGCCGAATCTTTTGCTACGCACTGCGGCCTCCGGTGGGTTCTGGTTGGACTTCGCTCTCGCAACTTAATGAATCCCCGCAATTGCGTGTGCGGATCACGGTGAGCTGTACGCGGCCCAAGATCCAGCTGGTGGAACGTCCGATATCGCCTGGAGCGGTGCGCGGCGGTGCACCGCCCCGGCGCTGGCGGGTGTCGCTGGCGGGGCGCCGTTACGATGACTACCGCGATCAAGAATCTACGGACGGAGGCGGCGCGCGACGAGGTACAGCGCCCCGGTCAGGGCGTAGCCCGCGGCGCCCATCAGGATCACGGCCGAGAAGCCCAGGTTAGTGATGGCGGTCATGGCCCACGACGCGCCCCACACCGACGACAGCGTGGCCATGGCGTAGGTGGCGGGCACGGCCGCGCGGCGCCCGGCGTCCACCACGTGCTCTACGCCGAGCGGGTAGAACATCCCGAGGAACGTCCCCGCGGGCACCACTGCCAGCGCGACGCAGAGGATCTTGAGCGGCAGCGGCAGCGAGAGCAGGTGCGCGTTGCCGAGGTGCGTGGCGAGGACGCCCCACGCGATGGCCGCCACGGCCGGCGGCACGAGCGTTGTCGGGCCGCGGAACATGCGCAGGCGGTGCTGCAAGTACGCGCCGAGGCCGTTCGCCGCCAGGAACAGCGCCAGGATCACGGCCACGGCGTAGAGCGGGCTGCCGAGGAACAGCTCGGTCTTGGCGATGAGGCCGATCTCCACGCACATGTACGAGACGCCCGCTACGAAGAAGTACAGCACCCACGGCCAAGGCACACGCCGCTCGCGGTCGCGCCGGAGGCCCAAGCCCAAGACCAAGACAGCCATGACCGCGACTGAGACCACCCCGAAGAGCAGGACGGTGAAGACCCTGATCCAGCTCGAAGCGTAGAGCTGGTCGTGAAAGCGCGCCTTCGGGGGCAGGAGCTCGAAGTCGCGCCAGCTCACCTCGTGCACGAACGGGCGATCGTCCGTGACGAGCGGCCCGCGCGTACGCCCCAGGACGGCGTCCACGAAGTGCGGCTCGCCCGCGCCCGAGGGCGAGTAGAGCACCCGCCGCGGGTACGGCCACGACGCCACCTTCCGCTCGACGGCCGCAATCTCGTCCCGCGTGAGCCCGCCCGGCTTCACGATCATGCTGTCTTGCCCCCGGGTCGCCGGGGCGCCGAACGCGAAGACGGCCTGCTCGAAGTCGCCGAGGCCGCGCTCGGCGAAGAGCCGGCGCAGGCTCTCGGCCTTGTGGAGCACGGGCTGGTTCACGAACACGATCATCGAGCTCGGGCCCGCGGCCAAGTGGTCGAGGTACGACGCCATGGCCTCGTAGGTGTCGAGGTACTTCCGCGTGTGGCCGGTGCGCTCGGTGTTGGTCGAGCCGTTCGTGGCCACGAACAGAAGGTCGTAGCGGCTGCGGTCGTTGTCGAGGAAGTCGCGCCCCTCGCGCACCACGAGGTGCATGTTGGGCCGCGCGTGGAAGGCGCGCAGGTTCATGCGCGCGAGCAGCGGATCCCGGTAAAGGTCGACCACGGCGCGGTTCAACTCCACGCCCGTGATGTCGGCCCGGCCCTGCGCGAGGCCGTCGAGCTCGACCATGTCGCGCCCCACGCCCGCGAAGAGCACGAGAATGCGCTTCGGCTCGTGTCCCATGAGGAACGGCAGCGCGTGGTGCAGGCTCCCGGGCAGGATGTCCGCTGGCTTCGCCGCCGGATCCCAGCGTGCGACCTTCACGTTGCTGAGCCCGTCGTCCTGCACGATGCCCCATGCCTCCGCGTCCGCGTTCGGGTTGCCGGTGTCGGCCCGCACGAGGCTCGTGCGCGCGAGGTCGTTCCATCGCACGCGTACTTCCTCAATGCCATTGCGGGCGTGATCGCTCAGCACGTAGCGCGACAGGCGCGCGACGTCCGGGTGCTCCTGAAACACGCTCCCGCGCCACGCCAGGAACGCGACCACGCAGAACCCGGCCGCGCCGGCGCCACCCGCGAGGGCCCGGCGAGCGAGCGGCGTGGCGGCGAGGAGCGCGAGCGCGCCGAAGAGCGCCGTCATGATGGCTGGCGGCAGCCCCGCCCAGGTCAGCACGAGGGGCGCGAGGAGGCAGCCCGACGCCGCGCCCGCGAGGTCGAAGAAGTAAAGCCGCCCGATGCGCGGCGCGCCCTCGGCGAAGTACAGGGCCAGGAGCGCGCCGAAGATCGCGTACGACGGCAGGAAGATGCCCGAGTAGGCCAGCATGCGCGCCGCGTCCCCGTACGGGTTTTCGAGCGAGACGTGGATGACCGGGAAGAACGCGTTCGCGACGGCGAAGAAGCCCACGAAGGCGGCGGCGAGAATCGGCAGCACGAGCGCCTGCAGGATCGCGATCAGCCGGCGCGCGTCCGGCTTTTTCACATTGCGCTCGCGGTGCACGAGCAGCGAGCCGAGCGCCAGGCCGAAGAGCGACACCGGGATGGCGAGGAAGTTCGAGATGCTGCCGAGGAAGAAGGACAGCATGCGGGTGTGCAGGATCTCCACCATCAGGCACACGAGCCCGACGAGGAAGATCCCGACCTCGACCTCCCGTTTCGGGCGCGCCGGAGGCGGCCCTTCGGCGTTCTGCGACACCCGGCGCAGCTACTGGTACTTCAGCGCTGAGAAGAACGTCGTGATGTTCGATTTCATCGCCGTCACGTCGCTGTCGCTCATCACGGTGTTGGTAAAGAGCGCTTCCCGCATGCGAACCGGAGCGGGTTGGCTCAGATCGCCGCCGCCGCCCAGATGGATTGCGGTCCCTGCGTTGAGCTTCGCCTTGGGAGGTGAATGCGTGAGCACTTTGGTGCCGTTCAGGTAAGTGATCACCGCGTTCGGGGTCGGGTCGAACTGGGTCACCACGAAGGCGTTGTCGAGCGGCGAGGTCCCGTAGTCGTACAGGTCGTTGTTCTCCTCTTCCTCAGCGCCGACGCAGTATTTGTTCGACGCGCCGCAGTTGGTGGCAATGCAGCAGCCACCCGAATCTTTCCACCCGTACGCGAGGGCGAGCATGAAGTCCGTGCCGGTGGTGTCGGCCGCGTTGTACTTGTGGGTCAGGCCGATGACCCCGCAGCAATAGACCTGATTGGCGACCGGCTTTCCGTTGTACATGATGCCCATCGCCTTCGACCCGCCATTGATCCCGGTGGCGAAGGCGTCCCCGGAGAGTGAGTATTCCGCCGGCGCGTCCGTGGTGAGGATGGGCAAGCTGGTCGCCGACTCGATGGTGAATTTCGCGGCGCACGTGAAGCCGCCGGCGCTGCAATCCGGGTTCCACGGCGTCTTGAACACGCCCGGCACCAGATCGTTCGGCCCGGTGTGGATCTGGGCGTAGAGCTTCGAAACCACGCAATTCGACTGGGTGCCGCCGCAGAAGGCGCTCCAGGTCGTCATGTCTGCCTTGTGATCGCTGGTCTGGCCGATATCGAGCAGCTTCGTCTTGTCCTTGGCCAGCCCGATCTGAAACAGCGGCCCGGTGTACTTCGACGTCATCGCCCTCGCCACGCCGAATGCCTCGGCGCACCCGGTCGCAAGCACGTCGCAAGGACCTTGGTACGCTGCCACCGTCGTCCCTCCCGTGCCTCCGCGACCGGTGGTGATGCCTCCACTTCCCGCGGTCCCGCCCGAACCGGTCGTGCCGCCCGAGCCCGACGTGCCCCCGCGGCCCCCGCCGGATGAAGAGCCACCCACACCAACCGAACCGCCCGAACCGGCGTTTCCGCCCGCCACGCCGCCGCTCGCGCCCGCCGTGCCGTCGCTCGCGCCCATGCCGCCGGTGGAGACCGCGCCACCCGCGCCGGTGATGCCGCCCGAGCCGGCAGTTTCACCGGTGCCCCCGCTGTCGCCGGAGCCACCACCACCGCTGCCAGCCGGTTCAGTCTCTCCGCCGGACGATGTCGTGCCCGCGACGCCTCCGGTCTGCGACCCGCCGCCCGGCGTCCGACTGCTGCAACCTGCGAGGCCGCAAAGGGCGGCTACCGTCGAGCAAAAAATGGCAGTTCTCATGTTGTTCCTTTGAGGTATTAATGCCCGGGCGCGCGGGTACCGATCTCGTCTTGATCGGCGAAGGGCTCGACGCGGGCGCGATCCGCCGCCAGATCTGGGCCTGCCGCGAGAATCCAGTTTGTGCTGGAGCCCGGATCGCCGCGGAAACGGGGCCCTTGGGCGAGTCTGAGAGATGGGCACGGCTACCACAACACCGCCATATCGGCCGATGACGCACCGTGATTGGTGACTCAAAAGGCCTGTCCCCCAGGGTGACGAACGAAAGATCGGTCGGGTCCGCGCCCGCCCCCGCCGCCAGCAGCAGCGCGACGGGCTTCGAGGTCATCGCCGCGTCACATTTGTGAACCATTTCCCGGGCGACTGGCCACTGTCCCCCGACTCGCCAGGGGCGGTCAACGTCTCGGGATCCGATTGCCAACACCACGGAGAAGTCGGGTGAAAACGGAGCGGCCTTCACGGGGAATATTGCTTGCTGGGATTTTGGGTATCGCGCTCGAAGGGTGCACGGGTTCGGGCGCCATGACGGGCACGGGTGGGGTGCAGGGCTCGGGTGGCACGGCGGCCGGCGGCACGGGCGGCTCGACCTCGTCCGGAGGCGGAGGGTCAGCGGGCACGGGTGGGACGACGAGCACAGGCGGCGGTGCAGGCTCTGCGTCGACCGGTGGGACGACGGGCAGCGGGGGAACCGCCGGGAGCGGTGCCTCCGGTGGTTCGGCGGCCACGGGTGGTGCGTCGGGAATGGGCGGAACGGGGATGACCACGGGTGATGCTGGCGCGAGCGGGGTGAGCGGCTCGGGTGGTGCAACGGGCGGCCGTATGGGCTCGGCGGGACGCGCTGGCTCCTCTGGGACGGGCGGCGCAGCCGGCAACGGCGCACTGGCTGGCCGCGGCGGAGGCTCGGGCGCAACCGGCACCGCTGGCAACGGTGCCGCTGGCAACACGGGCACGTGTACGGCGTCGAGGGCGACGGGCGGAAACGCGAGGGGAAGTGGGCCGCACGCCGTCACGATCGAGACCAACTCCGACTCCGGGATCAACGAGGGCACCATCTTCCGCCCCACCGACTTGGGGGGCGCGGAGAAGTACCCGATCTTCGTCTGGGGTGAGGGCGGCTGCTCGAAGAACGGGTTGTCGAACCAGACAGCCATGGCCGAGATCGCGTCGCACGGATACTTTGTCGTCGCCGACGGCACACCGAATGGCACGGGCAATCGCACCCAGGACCGATCGAAGCTCGAAGCCATGGGCGCACCGCTCGTCGCGTATATCGACTGGGCGATCGCCGAGAACGACAAACCGTGCAGTGCGTACTTCCAAAGTCTCGACACGACGAAGATTGCTTCCAACGGCTTTTCGTGCGGCGGGCTCATGGCCCAAGGCACCATCCTCGATCCGCGAATCGTCACTTGGGGGGTCACCAGCAGCGGCATGGCCGGTGCGAATCAAGCCTTCTACGACTTGATTCACACGCCCGTACTCTTCGTCGAAGGCGGTTCTGGCGACATCGCGTACGACGGCGGATTGGAAGGTTACACCGCCATCAGCAAGCTGAATGTTCCGGTCCTCTGGTTCAGCAAGGACCTCGGCCACGGAGGCGATCTGTTCCAGTCGGGTGGCGGCGACTTCACCAAGATCAACCTCGCGTGGCTGAACTGGTGGTTGAAGGGTGACGAAACGGCGACCGGCAAAGGCTTGCTCGTCGGTTCCAACTGCCCCTACTGCAGGGACAGCGCCTGGGAGGTCATGTCGGCGAGCGTCCCGTAAGCCCAATTCGTGTCTCGGCGCCGCCGGGCTGCCTCCTCGATCAAGACCGCGCACTTGCCGACGACCGCTGGGGTAGCCGTCGTTCCACAGGTTGTGCCGCGAACGTCAGTGCCCTGTCGCTTTCTTGGACCAGTCGCGCACAGACCGGCGACTGCAGGCGCGACCCCGAAGTCTCCGTTCAACCAGAGGAGCGCATCCATGAGGACACGGCATCTGTCGATGGCGACGCTGGTCGCCGGCATCCTGACGGCGGTCGGCTGCGGCAATTCGGAACCCGGCGCGGGCGGTGCCGGCGCCTCGGGAACTGGGGGTACGCAGGCAACGGCTGGAACGACCGGGGCTGCCGGCGGCCCCGGCGCGGGCGGCAGCGGCGCGGGCGCCACGGGCGGATCCGCGACGGCGGGGTCCAGCGGTGGAGGCGGCACCGGTGGCGCGATCGGCACCGGTGGTGTGTCCCAGGGCGGTCGTGGTGGCGGAGGGGGCACGGCTGGGGCGGGTGGAGGCGGAGGCGGCGCTGCCGGCGGAGCCTCGGGTGGGAGCACCGGAATCGGCGGAAGGGGTGGGGGTGGGGGCAGCGGCGCGGGCGGAGCCTCGGGAGGCAGCACCGGAACCGGCGGAAGGGGCGGTGGCGGGGGCACCAGCGCCGGGGCCTGCACGGCCTCGAAGGCCGCGAGCGCGAACGCATCGGGCACCGGGCCGCACAAGGTCACCGTCGAGACGAACTCCGACTCCGGGATCAGCGAGGGCACCATCTTCCGGCCCACGGACTTGGGGGGCGCCGAAAAGTACCCGATCTTCGTCTGGGGAGAGGGCGGCTGCTCGCTCAACGGCCTGTCCAATTCCGCCGCGATGGGCGAGACCGCTTCGCACGGATACTTCGTCATCGCCGACGGAACCCCGAATGGCAGCAGCTCTCGGTCCATGAGCTCGTCCGACGTCGTGTCGATGGCCAAGCCGCTGCTCGCGTACATCGATTGGGCCATCGCCGAGAACGACAAGCCCTGCAGCGCCTACTACCAGAGCCTCGACACGACGAAGATCGCCGCCAACGGGTTCTCGTGCGGCGGATTGATGGCCGAGGGGACCGCCGGTGATTCGCGCATCACGACCTGGGGACTGAACAGCAGCGGTATGTTCAGCGCGAACCAGGCCTTCTACAAGACGGTTCACACGCCGGTGCTGATCGTCCTCGGTGGCTCCGGCGACATTGCGTACGACAACGGCGAGAGGGACTACACCAACATCGCGGCGCTGGGCATTCCGATCATGCTGTTCAGCAAGGCCCTCGGCCACGGCGGGGATCTGTTCACGAGCCACGGCGGGGACTTCGCCAAGATCGATCTGGCCTGGTTGAACTGGCAGCTCAAGGGCGACGAGACCGCGACGGGAAAGGGCCTCCTCGTTGGTTCGAGCTGCCCGTATTGCAAGGACAGCGCCTGGGAGGTCAAGTCCATGAACATTCCGTAGTCACGCCCTCAAAGGCTGTGGCGCATGAGCACCGGCCACGCGACGGCCGGGTCGCCCGGATCTTCGCCGCCGCCCTGCTTCGTGCAGAGGATGACCTCGGCGCCGCCCGAGCAGCCCGAGTAGTGCGCGCAGCCGTTCGCATCGTCGGCGGAGGCCGTTCCCGAGCATCCATCGATCTGTGCCCACGCGTCGAACGTGCCCACCGCGCCCAGGAACGTCAGCGGCATGCCGGGGACCAGCGACGACGGGCCGCCGTCGTACGGGACGCGCGTGTCGGCGGTTCCGCGGAACGACACTTCGGTGACGGCCCGCGGGGGATGGCAGTCGGGCAAGTTCTCGGCCAGCAGGTCGAACGCGGCGGGCGCGATCGCGGCGAACAGATCGGCGGCCTGGCAGCCGAGGTAATGGGCCATCCCGCCGCCGGTCAGGAACCCCACCGCGTAGACGCGATGGGCATCGATGCAGGCCGTGCTCTGCACGTCGGCCACGACGGCACGGGAGAAGGCGACGTCGTCGACACTCGCGACGCAGCAAGGTCCCACGTTCCAGGCGGTCCCGGCGGGTCCCTTCAGGCCGTCGGGGAACGCCATGATCACGCCCTCGGCGTCCAGCCGCGCCGGGTACGGCGAGGCGGCGAGCTCGGTGGACCCGGTTCCACCGATTCCGTGGAAGTCGAGCACCAGCGGCACCGCCGTCCGGCCGTCGTAGGCGGCGGAACGTGCAGCACGTAGCTGCGCGACACCCCGGCCCACCTGCACGGTGTGCGTCGTGTCTCCGGACGCTACGCGGGACAGACGCGCAAGTCGTCCCGGTCGCCCCTCCTTCGCTGGCGCCGCCTCCGCCGCCGTCTCCGGCCATCCCCGGCGCCGGTGACGGCGTAAAGCGTGGGCCCGCGCGAACAACCGACGTGGGCGACGCGAGCAACCCCAGCGTCGCAGCGAGCCACGCCCTTCGCGGCCGCGAGCCTCACAGCCACCCCCCCACGGTGAGGCTCACGAGAAGGTTGGGGCGCCCGGCGGTGGCCGCCACGCGGTCCGACAATGGATCGCTACATACGGCTCCGCGACTTGCGCGTGAACCGCGAGCGCGAGCTCGTACGGCCCCGCAGCGCGAGCCGCGCGCCCACGCTGGCCTGCAGCAGGAAGGACCCATCGCCCGACCGAGTGTCCCTGGGCGGGCGATCGGCCTGCCCGTCGGCGGAGGCTCGCAGGACGCCAGCGGAGAGCGCAAAGGTTCGGGGTGCAGGCGGCGCAGTGGAGAGGCAGGCGCACGCGCCGAGCGACGGCGTACTCCTGCGCGATCCGGGCGCTGCCCCGGCCGCGTTGACGGTGGGGCGGCTCCCGAGCCCGGCCAGCTCGGCTTGCAACACCAGCCACGAACCAGCCGCCCAGTCGACGCGCACGACGGGCAACACCGCGGGGCCGACGCCGTCCAGGCTCGCGAGGACCGCCGCCCCGAGCTCGACGCCGACGCGCCCGAACGCCCTCGACGGCCGATCTCGCCTCGGCGCGCGCGAGCGCGGCCTGGGGTCGGGGGCGGCACCCGCGGTTGGAGCCGACCTTTCCCCGAGCAGGCGATGCTCGATCAGGATGCGGAGCGCAGCACGTCGATGGAACGGATCGCCAAGCGCTCGGCGGCGTTATCGGTGTCCGGCTCGGCCACGACGCGGGTGACCGCGGCTCGGCGCGGCTCCCGCTCGAAAACCCAGACGTCGACAGCCGACGGGATCGCGTCCCCGACGACGTCGATCGCGGCGTCGATTCCCCGTTCGATCGCGATTCGCTCGAGCCAGCCGCGGGAGCTCGCGCCCTCGAGCCGGTCAGTCGCGGGGCGGGCGGCCAGCTCCACGTCGAGGCCCACCGAGAGCAGCTCTCCTTGCAGCCGGGACAGGGTCTCGGTCACCGCGTTCGAGGGCGCAAGCGGCCGCACGAGCATGACGTGGGGAGGAAGCGGCCCTGGGCCTGGCGGCATCGAGGATCCCGTCTGATCGTCGGCCGCCCGCGCGGCCGCCGCGCAGAGCCACCCCACCAAGACCAGCATGGACGCGCGCGCCGGACCGATCACCGCGGCGTCACTCACGGCACGCGCGAGAGAGCGCGCGCCGACCCCGCATAGCTGCCGTCCGGGAACCGAAGGAGGTACTCGTCGGCGATCGGTCGGGCCTTCGCGGCGTCGCCGACGTCGTTGGTCAGGATCATCTTGCGTCCCAGCGCCTCGGCGGCGTACGGCCCCCTCGGGGCGCGGGCCAGGTATTCGTCGTAAAGGGCGATCGCCCGCGCCCTCCCGTCTTCGCGCAGCTCCTCGACACGACCGAGCAGGAAGATCGCGTCGAGCGCGCGCGGCCCCGTTGGGAACCGGCGGCGTTCCGCGAGCAGCGCGGCGCGCGCCAGATCGATGCGCCGGCGGTACCGGGCCGCATCGGCGAGCGCGAAGAGATCCTCGCTCGACGCGGCGTCGAGCTTCGCTTCGACACCGTCGCGGTCGGCCTCCGCCAGGATTCGATCCCAGCGTCCGGCCGCGAGCAGGGCGGGCCAGCGACGCTCCTCGCCGTTCTGGGCGCCCGAAGGCGTCGCCGCGCTCGGCCGTCCCGGCTCGTGCCTCGCAAGAAGCGGCCGGGGAACCGCCGCGCCCGGCACCGGCGGGGGAAGCTCGTCCGGCGCACCGGCTCGCCGGCGCGACCGGTCCGGCCCCATCCTCGGTGATCACGGTCTCCGCCTTGGGCAAGCGCACGACCAGACGCTGGCCGGCGCGCAGCGGGAGTCCGGCCCCGACGACCGGTCCGCTGACGACGACCCGGCCGCGCCGGAGCGCCAGCTCGAATCGTTCACTCTTCGGATCCCAGGAGACGTCGAAGATCGTCCCCTTCACCGTGACGAGGAACGGCCCCGCCTCGACGGACCAATGCCGCCCCGGGTGCCGCGTCATCGTGGAACGACGCCGCGCCGTCCTCGATCGCCAGGTGCGCCCCGTCCTTGGCGACCTCGCGCAGTCGGCCGCGCGTGCCCGGCGCCAGCACGAACGCGCTCCCCTCGTTGAAATAGAGCTTGATCCCCGCGTGCCCCGACTCCGACAGGTACCCGCCGTCGAGCAGAGCCCCACCCTCGATCCGGGCAACGGCGACCGGCGCCGGCCCCTACGGGCGATCGGGTCCGGAGCATCGGGGCGAGCCGCGCCGCCGAAACGACCAACAGGGCCGCCGTCACGCCCAGCAGCGACCCAACGAGCAGAGCGCGACGGCGCGAGCGGCCCGCGGCGATGCGGGCGCGCAGCGCGTGCAAACCCTGGCCGAGGTCGCCGGCGGTCGGCGGCCTCGCGGCGTCGCGTCCGAGGTCCGCCAGCGCCGCGAGCGTCGGACTCTCTGGCGGGTTCCCCGAGGTCGTCCTCATCCGGCCCACGGCTTTCCCTTCAATCGGTCGGTCAGGCCCGGATCGGCGTCGATCCAGCGCGACAGACGGCCCCAGGCGTGCGTCATCGATCGCTTCACCGTGGAGATGGAGAGCCCCATCGTGGCGGCGATCTCCTCGACGGTCTTGTCTTCCATGCGCCGGAGGACGAAGACCAGCCGATCGCGAGGGGTCAGCCGATCGAGCAGCACGTTGAGTCGCCGCAAGAGGTCGCGGGACTCGATGTCAGCGGCCCGCTGATCCGAGGTGTCGTCGGCCTGGAAGGGGAGCAGCCAGCGCCGGCGCTTGCGGCGGCGCAACTCGGACTTGAGCACGCGGATCGCGAACGAATAGACGAAGCTGCGCAGGCTGTCGGGCGCGCGGAGCGTCCGCGCCTTCCGGAACACCCGGTAGAACACGTCCTGCGCGACGTCCTCGGCCTCGGACCGCGATCCCAGCGTCCGCTCCGCGGCGAGGAGCACCATCGGCGCGAAGCGGTGCCAAGTTTCCGCGATCGCCCAGTCCTCCCCGACCGCAAGACCGCAAGCGACCGCGGCGTCGCTGGCCTCGCCGGGGTGTCCGCCGACGACCAGAGACAGAGGCGCACGTGAATGACGGGTTGGCATGGCGCGTTGCGGCCTCGGAGTCAGCCGGCAGTGCCCCGGCCGCCGAACACTGGCTCAACTTTCGGCGGCGGCGGACCCCGCGCGGTCGAGAGCGAGAGGTTCGTGCGCCCGAACTGAGACGGCACCCAATCGACCTCACATTGCCGTGGGCATACCGGGGGCGTGTGTCTTCCTGCCACAGGTGCCCGTGTGGCAAGCGATTTCCACGTTGAGTGGGGAGCTCCAGCACTTCCGCGTGGAGGTGCTCGATGTTGTCGACGTCGTCGTGAACAAGCTCATGCGGTTCCACGCGAACGACCTCGCCGACATCCAGGCGCCAGTCCCGACCTGATGCCGGCGACATTCGCGGGCCTCAAACAATGACTTGGGGGGCGGGCGCTCGTAGTCTCGGGCCGCGACGATGAAGGGATTCCTGCTGCTTGTCGTCCTCACCGCCGCGGAGCCAGAGCGCCTCGAACAGCAGCGCGGCGGCCCCGGACAGGAAGAAGACCAGGCTCAGGGTGGCAGCCATGGCCTCCCGGCAGCATACCGCTCCTCGCGCTCGGACTTGGTCATCACCCACCGGCGGGCGGTAATCTACGGACGTGCCCCACGGCTCCCGCGCCCGGTCGTCGCTCGCGGGCGCCCTCGCGCTGGTCGCGCTCGCGCGGGGCGGCGGCGCGCACGCGGCGGAGGCGCCAGGCACGGGGGGCGCTCCGGGCACGGAGCGGGTCGAAAGCTGCCCCGAGCGCGAGGCGGTGCTGGCGGCGCTGCGCAAGCTCGGCGCGCGCGACAATCCCGATCGCGTCGCGACGATGGCGGTCGAGGCCGGCCTGGAGCTCAGCGATCTCGGCGATGGGTTTCGGGTGGTCGTGGGCGGGCGAGCGCGCGACTACGACGACGCCGGGCGCGACTGCGAGCGGCGGGCGCGTCTCGCCGCCGTGTTCGCGGCGCTGGTGCTCGTGCCCGAAGGCGCCGACGGCGCGCCGGGCGAACCCCCCGGGGCCCCGGTGGCCGCACCCCCGCCTCCGGCGCCACCCAAGGGGCCCGAGGTCATCGTCGCGCCCGCGCCGGCGCCGCCACGGGCGCGCGCCAGGTGGGAGGTTTCGGCCGGGCCCATGCTGGCGATCGCGCCGCATCGCGAGTCGACGGTCGCCTCCGCCGGGCTGGCGATCGAGATCGCGCGCCGCGCCCCGAGGTGGAGCGTGGCGATGGCCCTCGCCGTTCCGGTGCGCGCCGCGGATGTCTCGATCGGCAGCACGGCGATCCGCCTCGATCGCGCTCCGCTCCGCCTCGTCGTCGGCCGGGCCGGGGGCCTCGGCGCGGCGCGCGTGGCTGTGGAGGCGGGGGCCGTGGTCTCGTTGCTTCGCGTCCAACGCACCGGGCCGCCCCCCACCATCGCCGAGATCCGGGTGGAACCGGGCGCGCACCTGGGCGCCGAGCTGTCGCTTCCCGCTCGTCGCGTCAGCCTCTACGTGGCCTTGTCTTCCGATTGGATCCCGCGGACTTATCCCATCACCCTTGATCCAGAGGGCGAGGTCGAGCGGACGCCGGCGCTGTGGCTTTCGGGAGAGGCTGGACTTCGGTTCGCTTTGCATTGAAGCTTTTTGGGTCGTGAAGTCCTCATCCGGCGTGCGCATCGTCAGCGCTCCATCAGACCGGGCCAAACGGGACGACCGCGGGTCGGCGCCGTCGGCGCCGGGGCGCGCGCTCGACTTTGCCGCCCTCTACGACGACTGGTTCGACGAGGTCTACGGCTGGTTGCGGGCGCTGGGCGCGCCCGCCGCCGACCGGGAGGATCTGGCGCAGGAAGTCTTCCTGGTCGTGAGGCGCCGGCTCCGCGAGTTCGACGGCCGCAACGTCGCTGGCTGGCTGTATCAGATCGCGCGCCGCCAGGTCCAGCGTCACAAGCGGTTGCGCTGGGTGCAGCGCGTGTTCGGCTGGTCGTCGATCGAATCGGTTGGCCAGGGCGCGGAGTCCGGGGCCCTGTTGGCGGCCCCCACCCCCTCGCCGCTCGCCGCGCTCGAGGCCAAGGAACGCCGGGCCCTGTTCGAGGCCCTGACCGCGGGGCTGTCGGAAAAGCGGCGCGCGGTGCTGGTGCTGTTCGAGCTCGAGGGCTACACCGGCGAGGAGATTGCGGAGATCCTCGACGTCCCCATCAACACGGTGTGGACGCGCCTCCACCACGCGCGGCGGGATTTCCTGGGCGCGCTCGCGCGCTACCGGAGCGCCGAGGGAGAGGCGTCCCAATGAGGCGTTTCGTGGACCGAAGCTTCCCTCCGCAGTCGCTGGAGTCGGACGCGGCCGAGCTCATGCGGGCGGCCGGCCCGACGCCCGACACGCCCGAGGTCAAGCAGCGTGTACGCGAGCGGCTGATGGTGGCGCGCGTGCGGCCCCGAACCCGCCTGGTGCTGGCGCCGGCGACCATCCTCCTGGTGCTGGCGATCGGCACCGGCGCCGGGGCGACGCTGGGGGTGCGCTGGTGGCGGGCGTCTCACGAGCCACCGCGACCCGCGCCCGCGGCGGTCTTGCCCGCGCCCGCGACGGCGCCGCGCGCCATGCCCATCGCCCGCATCGATCTGCCCGCGCCCCCCGACGAATCCGAGGCTGCGGCCCCGGCTCGCGCACCCGAGCGTGTGACGGCGCACCCCAGGCGCGCGCGGCCCGCGGGCGAAGACGGCGAGACCGCCCTGCTGTTCGCGGCGACGCGCGCGCTTCGCCGCGATCGGGATCCCGTACGCGCGGGCGCGCTGCTCGACGACTACTTCCGCCGCTACCCGCACGGAACGCTGGCCGAGGAGGCGCTGGCCGTGGCGATCGAGGCGGCCTCGACCCGCGGCGACGTTCGCGCGCACGCTCTCGCGCGCCGGTACCTGGCGCGCTACCCGAACGGACACTTCCGTAACGCCGTCGAACGCGCGCTCGCCGGACCGGCGGAGTGAGCGCCCGCGCCCGCGCGCTGGCGGCGGCCGTGCTCGCCGCGGCGGCGATCGCGGGCTGCGGTGCGGATCCCATCGACCTCGGGCCGGATCCCGATCTCGTTTGGTGGACGGACTTCGAATCCTGCGCCTTCGACGACTGGAACGTCACCTGGGAGGCGGGGGGCGGGCAGCTGTCCACGGTGGCCAGCCCGGTCCGCAGCGGAACGTGCGCGGCGCGCTCGGAGGTGGTCGCGCAGCCGGCGGGCACGATCTCGGGCGCCATGCTCATCGACCCCGGCCCGATTCCAAGCGACGCCTACGAAAGCGCGTGGTTCTTCGTTCCCGAGGCAATCGCCGACGTCGGGTACTGGGTGTTCTTCAAGCTCGGCTCGCGCACCGTGGCCGACGATCCCTCCACCGGCGTCGACGTCTGGGACTTCAACCTGCAACCGACGGCGACGGGCGGCCTGGAGATCGCGGTCATCCCACGCACGGCGGGCGTCGCCGCCCCTCCCCTGCTGGGCAGCCCGGCCGTCCCGATCGGCCGCTGGTTCCTGGTCGAGGCGCACCTGCGGGCGTCGCCGTACGCCGACGGCGTGCTGGAGCTGTGGCTGGACGACACGCAGCTCTTCGACCTGCGCGGCCCAACCACGCCCAGCGCGGCGGTCGGCTGGAGCATCGGCGGCGGTTGCGAGGAGCTGACGTCGCCCGCCGCCGTCCTCGACATCGACGACGCGGCGGTGGCCACCCGGCGGCTCGGTTCCCGGTTCCCGATCTTCACGCGCTGACGGCGCCGCTCCCGGCGTCGCGCGTCAGAAACGGCGGCGGCGATGGAAGGTTCCGGGCCGCTCCGGTCCTTGCGGGGTGCGCGATGTCGCGAGCCCTGCCCATCCAGCTCGTCGCCGTGGTGGCCCTCGCCGCCTGCACCGGACAGATCGGAACCCACGGGGCCGACGGCGTCGGCGCGGGAATGGGAGCTGGCGCCGGCACGCCGGGGGCAGGCTCGAGCATCGGAATCGGTGGCGCCGGACCGGGAACGGGCGGCAGCGGCGTGCCGCCGACGTCGGCCTGCACGTCTACGCTCAGCCTGGGGACCACGCCGCTGCGGCGGCTGTCGCGCAGCGAGTACACCAACACCGTCCGCGATCTGTTCGGCGCCCAGGCGCCGGCGCCCGATTCCGATTGCCGACCCGCGGTCGCTCGGGTTCGACAACAACGCCGAGGTGCTGGTGGTGACGCCCACCGCGGCCGAGCGCTACCTGACCGTCGCCGAGACCCTCGCCGCCGCCGCCACCGCCGACCTCGGCGCCCTTTCGCCCTGTCTCGCGACCGCCACCGGTGCCAGCGAGTCGACCTGCGTCGAGACCTTCATTCGCGACTTCGGCGGGCGCGCGTTTCGGCGTCCGCTGGCCGACGCCGAGCGGGCGGCGCTCGGCAAGCTGTTTTCGGACGCGCGCGGCGACGGCGACACGCTGGCGCAGGCCGTGGCGGTCACGCTCACCGGGATGCTGCAGTCTCCGTATTTTCTGTATCGGACGGAGGTTTCGCCGCCCGCGGGGGGGCAGCCGGTGGCCGCGCTTTCGCCGTTCGAGCTGGCGTCGCGGCTGTCGTATCTGCTGTGGGGATCGATGCCGGACGACGCGCTCTTTGCCGCCGCCGCGGCCAACCAGCTCGACGGTAAGGACGCGATCGCGGCCCAGACGCGGCGGATGCTGGACGATCCGCGCGCCCGCGCGATGGTCGCCGGGTTCGACGAGCAATGGCTCGACACCGCCAGGATCGCCAGCCTCCAGAAGGACGCCGCCAGCGCTCCCGATTTCTCGCCCGCGATCGCGACCGCGATGAAGACGGAGACCGACATGTTCGTCGACGACGTGGTCTGGTCGAGCGGCGGCAGCATGATGGAGCTGTTCACCGCGCCCCGTAAGCTTCCGGAACGCGATCCTGTCCACCTTCTACGGCGCGAGCGGCGGCGCGACGGGCGCGAGCTTCGCGCGCGTCGACCTCGACCCCACGCGCGCCGCGGGCCTGCTGACCGAGGGGGGCATGATGGCCGCCATCGCCCACGCCGCGGACACCGACCCGACCCGCCGGGGCAAGTTCGTGCGCACGCAGCTCCTCTGCGAGACCATTCCGCCGCCGCCGCCGGACGTGATGGCGGTTCCGACCAGCCCCGACGCCAATCAGACCACGCGCCAGCACGCCGAGGCTCAGCGCGGCAGCGGCAGCTGCGGCGGGTGTCACCAGTTCATGGATTGCATCGGCTTCGCGCTCGAGCACTTCGACGCCGTCGGTCGCTGGCGCGACACCGACAACGGACAGCCCGTCGACGCGTCCGGTGAGATTGTCGGCACCGACGTTCCGGGAACGTTCGACGGCGCGGTCGAGCTCGGCCGGAGGCTGGCCTCGAGCGCCCAGGTCCAGCGCTGCGTGGTGACGCAGTGGTGGCGGTTCGCCCAACGGCCGGGTGGAGGAGGCGGCGGACGCGTGCGCGCTCGAGCAGCTCGACCAGGCGTTTGGCGACTCGGGCAGCAGGGTGCGCGATCTGCTGATGGCCATCACCCGGAGCGACGGCTTCGGCTACCGGAGCGTGGCGCCATGAAGCCGCTGTCGAGGCGGACCCTGCTGCGCGGCCTGGGCGGCACCGCGATCGCCCTGCCCTGGCTGGAGGCGATGGTGGGCCGCAAGGCCGAGGGCGCGACCATCGCGCCCCGGCTGGTGATGGTCTTCTCGCCGAACGGCTCGCTGTTCGACCGCTTCGTGCCGGCGACGGACGCCGCCGGCAACATCACTGCGCTGACCGCCATGCTGGCCCCCCTCGAGCCCTTCAGGTCCAAGCTGCTCATGCTGGGCGGCATCGACATGATGTCGTGCGAGCAGAACTCGAACAACTACAGCGGCAAGATCGACGTCGGTCACGGACTGTCCCGGCGACACATGCTGACCGGCATCGCCGCGATCGAGGATGGCAGCGGCCAGGGTCTTCCCGGCGGCCCGTCGATTGACCAGGCCGTCGCGCAGCAGATTGGCGGCACGACCAAGTTCCGCTCCCTGGAGCTCGGCGCGCAGGTGGTGGACTCCCCGATGGTGTCGCTGGCGGCAAAGACCATCGTGCAGCCGGTCAACGATCCGAAGAAGGCGTTCTCGATGGTGTTCGCGGGCGTGGACGCGACCTCCGGCGTCGATCCCGCGGTGGCCCGGCTGCAGAAACGGCGGCGCAGCATCCTCGACTACGTGCAGCCCGACTACGAGAGCCTGAAGACCAAGCTCGGCGCCGCCGACGCCACCCGCCTCGACACCCACCTGGCGTCGATCCGCGAGGTCGAGCGCAGCCTGGCCGTGGCCGCGCCCACGGTGTCGGGGACCTGCGTGCCCCCCGACGCGAGCAGCTGGCCCGCCGACAAGTCGAAGGGCAACGTCGCCGGCCCCAACGAGGACTTCGTGCCCATCGGCTACGCGCAGATGGACCTGCTGGCGGCCGCCATCGCCTGCAACCTCACCCGGGTTGCCACGTTGCAGTGGGGGGGGACCGGGGTGTACGAGCCGTACCTCGGGTCGACGTTCAAGACCGATCACCACACGCTGTCGCACGATGACCAGTCGGCGCCCGGATCGCCGATCGAGGTGATCCAGAACTGGTACGCGAAGCACTTCGCCTACCTGCTCGGCAGGCTGGATGCCATGCCCGAGGGCAACGGCACCGTCCTCGACAACACCGCCGTGGTCTGGTTCAGCGAGATCGCGCAGGGCTCGCACGAGCATTACGACATGCCGTTCGTGATTGCGGGCGGCGCGGGCGGCCACTTCAAGACCGGGCGCTACGTGAACCTCAACCCGGGCTCGAAGCACGTGGTCCTCAACCCGAGCTGGGCGCGCAAGCCCCCCTACGGGCGCACGCACAACGACCTCTACTTGACGTTCATGGACATGATGGGAGCGCCGGCGACGAGCTTCGGCGATCCGACGTTCTGCACGGGACCACTTTCCCTCGGGTGATGCCATGGCGATGATCCGGAGGCTGCGTCCGTTCGCCCTGCTGGTGCCCGTGCTCGCCGTCTGGCTGTTTCCCGCCTGCGGCGGCGGCGCCGGCGGCAGCCCGGGTGCGGGCGCGGGCGGATCGGTTGGCAGCGCCGGATTGACGGGGACCGCGGGCACGGGAACCACCGGCGGCACTACCGGCACGGCCGGCGCCGGTGCTTCCGCGGGCACGACCGGCACGGCCGGCGCCGGGGCTTCCGCGGGCACGACCGGCACGGCCGGCGCCGGTGCTTCCGGCGGCACGACCGGCACGACCGGCACGGCCGGCGCCGGTGCTTCCGCGGGCACGACCGGCACGGCCGGCGCCGGTGCTTCCGGGGGCGCGCCCGCGGGATTGCTCGATCCGGCGCGCACGACGACCTGGAACCCGGGCATCCTGACAGACGGGCAGATGCACCTGCCCCTCGGCGCCGACGGGTTGCCCGTGCGGACCACGATTTGCGCCAACCCGGCGCCGGGCGCGGATTTCAACGCGGCCATCAAGAGCTGTCCGGAGGGCCAGGTCGTCAAGCTCGGCGCCGGCACCTACACCGTGTCGTCGACGGTCACGTTGAACAAGGGGGTCGTGCTGCGCGGGGCCGGCTCGATGGGCGCGGCCATGGGCGGCACCACGATTGTCAAGACCGGCGGCAACTCCGCGCTCGCCATCGGCACCGGTCAGGACACCGGCTGCTACAACAGCGTGTTCGCGGCCGCCGTCGCCCTCACGGCGGACGCCGGCAAGGAGACCAGCACCGTCACCGTCGGCGCCAAGGCGAGCACGTTCGCGCCCGGCGACATCGCCCTCGTCGATGAGGCCGACGATGCCCCCATCCAGGAGGGGGACTGCCAGTACTTCAAGCGCGTCGACAAGCGCTCGGTCAGCGAGCGCGGGACATGTGTCGGTCGGCACCGCCGCCGGCACGCTGACCCTCAGCCCGCCGCTGCACTGGACGTTCCGGTCGGGGTCGCCGCATCTGGCGCAGATCGCCAAGCTCAACCAGACCACCGTGCGCTGGGCGGGGATCGAGAGCCTCGCGATTC
>CAVUFA010000012.1:0-140265 GCA_963740565.1 uncultured Gemmatimonadaceae bacterium
GGCGTGACGAGGACGCGCTCGCGTACTTCCGCGAGGCAATCGACTACCGGAATGCGCTCATCATGGAATTGCCGAAGGGCGATTTCGCCTTCACCGTGGTGCGGCAGTGCCTGGTATCCGTCCATGCCGGGCTCGTTCTCGAACAGTTGCAGCATTGCGCGCATCCCGATCTGGCAGGCATCGCCGCAAAAGCGCACAAGGAGGCGCGGTATCACGTTCGGCACGCCGCCGACTGGATGCTGAAGCTCGGTGACGGGACCCCGGAGAGCCACGAGCGAGCGCAGCGTGCGCTGGACGATCTGTGGCGCTTCACGGGCGAGCTGTTCGAGGTAGACGACCTGGAACGCCGTCTCGCCGCGCAGGGGTTGGCGGTGGATACGTCCACCCTGGCACCGCGGTGGCGGAGAGAGATGGATCGCATCGTGCAAGAGGCCACGCTCCAGCTTCCCGCCGACGGATTCATGCAGCGGGGCGGACGCCAGGGTCGCCACACCGAACATCTCGGTCACTTGCTGGCCGAGATGCAGATCGTGGCGAGGTCGTTTCCAGGCGGCACATGGTGACGCCGGCAGGTCTCTCGCGAGAAACCGCGTGGCGCGTCCTGGGCACGGTGCCCGACCCCGAGGTCCCGGTACTGAGCGTGGTGGACCTCGGCATCGTTCGCGACGTGAGGGTGGCCGACGACGCGGTCGAGGTGGACGTGACCCCGACGTACTCGGGCTGCCCGGCCATGCGCGTCATCGAAGAAGACATCACCCGCGCGTTGCGCGAGGCGGGGGCGGGGCGGGTCACTGTGCACACCGTCTTCCAGCCCGCGTGGACCACGGAGTGGCTCTCGGACGATGCCAGGGAGCGCCTCCGTGCCTACGGCATTGCGCCCCCGGGTGCGGCCCCTGTGGAGGATGAGCTCGTTCAGCTGCGACGCCGCGCCGACTCGGTGGCCTGCCCCTACTGCGGATCTGGCGACACGGAGATCCGAAGCGAGTTCGGGGCCACGGCCTGCAAGGCGGTGTGCTACTGCAAGCACTGTCGCCAGCCGTTCGAGTACTTCAAGCCGCTGTAGTGCCGGTCGGCGCGCCGGGTTCGTGCCGCAGCGTCGGTCGTTGCCTTATAGGGTTGCCGTGACGTGATGTGTATTCAGGAAGACGTGGGCCGGCTGGCGCGGCCCGCCGGTGCGTCAATCGGCAATCTTCCAGTCCATACGACATGTTCACGCTGATGGTCCTGGCGGCTGCGACACTCGTGGCCCAGCCCGGGTGTCCTCCCGCGCGCAGGCAGTGGTCGACTGTGGGGAATGCGGTGGGGCTGATGGTGGGGGAGTCGGTACCGCCCGCGCAGCAGGACCGGGTGGAAGCGGCGCCGGTGGCGCCCGTGCATCCGACCACTGCAGGGTTTCAGCCGCTGGTGTGCGAGGCTCAGGACGGCGGCATGGGCGGCCGCGCGCGCTCCCTTCCGCCGGGCGGTACTCGAGACGCGGCAGCCGTCGTGGACGAGGAGTCGCCGCAGCGGCAGCGGGCCGTCGAGTACAGCGACTGGTACTACCGCCGCCTCACGATTCATCGCATCGGGAGCTACGTGGAGTTCCCGCTGTTCGCCGCCGAATACCTGGTGGGACAGAATCTCCTCACCGCCAACACACCGTCCCAATCCATGCGGTCGCTGCACGGGACATTGGCCGGTGGCATTGCCGTCCTGTTCGGGGTGAACACCGTGACCGGCCTGTGGAACGCCTGGGATGCGCGCCACGATCCCGCGGGGCGGACCCGGCGGCTGCTCCACACCGGGATCATGCTTGCGGCCGATGCCGGATTCGTGTGGACGGGACAACTCGCCGGCGAATCGGGCGACGGAGAGGGCGGGGATGGGGGCGGGGGCGGGGGCGGGGGCGGGTTCAACGCGCGGCGCCACAAGCAGGTTGCCGTCGGCTCCATGGCGGTCAGCACGCTGGGGACGCTGATGATGTGGCTCTGGAAGAACTGATCGCGGGCCTTCGACCATTCCGGGTGTCAGCATGACGCATCTCGTCGGCCATCTCGCCGATCTCTTCGCCCCCTGGCAGGCAGCCTTCAGTGATTCGAAGGCGATTTCCACCGCTGTGACCGCCACGCACATTCTCGCGCTGCTCTTTGGCGGCGGGTTCGCCGTGGCGGCGGATTGGTCCACGCTGCGACTGGCTCGAACCGGAGGAGCCGACCGCACCCATCTCCTGGCGTCGATCCGGGCCACGCATCCGGTGGTGCTGGCGGCCATCGTGGTGCTCTCCCTCAGTGGCCTCGCCCTGGCGGCCGCCGACGTCGACACCTTCGCCGTGTCCGTGATCTTCTGGGTGAAGATGGGAGTCTTCGGTCTGCTGCTGCTGAACGGCGCGGTCCTCAAGTTCAGCGCCGATGCCCTTGGCCATGGGAGCGGAGAGGGTCTGGCGCGCGAGATGAAGCTGACCCGTCGTCTTCGGACCAGCGCGCTGTGCAGTCTGGCGCTGTGGAGCCTCACCCTGGTGCTCGGAACCGCCCTCGCCTCCTATGCCTGACGACGCGCCTGACGAGGTGTCCGAGGTGTCGGTGTCCGCGCGACTCGACGCGGTGGGCTCCGCCTGCTCCGGATGCGAGATCGGTCTCCGGCGGCGGGAGTTCGTGGGGAACATGATGGCGGCGATGATGGGGATCGCCGGACTGTCGCGCGCCATGGGGACGATTTCGCGCGGGATGGTCAGACCGGTTGCGGGATCGGCCGATACGCGCACCTATCCGATTCCAGCCGCGGACTCGGTGTCGATCGATCGGGACAACCAGGTGATTCTGGTGCGGTGGGAGGGCGTGATGTACGCGTTCAACCTCTCCTGCCCGCACCAGAACACTGCCCTGCGCTGGATCGATCGGGATCACAGCTTCCAGTGTCCCAAGCATCACTCGCGCTATACGCCGGATGGCGAATTCGTCTCCGGGCGCGCGACGCGCGGCATGGATCGGTTGGCGATTCGTCGGGAGGGGGGCACCGTGGTGGTGGATCTGGACTCGATGATCAAACAGAGCGACGACCCGGCGGCCTGGAAGACGGCCTGCGTCCATCTTGGTTGAAGGAGCGAATGAGTATGCTGGACAATTCCGAGAAAGTCGCACGCGCGGCGTCGTGCGATGGCTGCGCGCTGGCGCCGAGCGACGGCGGCAACGCCCCGGTGATCGATCGCCGGCACTTCGTTTCATCCGCCGCGCTGGCTGCGGCCGCCGCGCTGCTGGCGGCCTGCATGGGGGGGAACTCGGGGTTTACCACCGCGCCCGGTTCGGTGTCGTTCAGCGTGCAACTCGGCGACTACGCGGCGCTCTCGAACGTGGGCGGCGTGGCGCTCGTGACATCGGGAGGCGCTCCCTTCGCGATCGTGCGCGCCGGCGCGGCCCAGTTCGTGACCTTGTCACGCATCTGCCCTCATCAGGGCACCACGGTCGGGTACTCGTCGGGGCGGTTCATCTGCCCGCGACACGGGGCACAGTTCGATGCGAGCGGGCGCTGGATGGGCGGTCAGCCCACCAGCAACATGCGCGCGTACGTCACGCAGTACGACGCGGGCACCGGGGTGATCACGGTCGGCTAGCGCCCCGGCTTCAGCCTCTCCGACGACCTCAGATCCCGAGCAGCGCCTCGAGTCGCGCCGCGATCAGGGTTGCATCGGGCAGCACGGCGTTGAGGAGGTTGGGATGATAGGGCAGGGGAACATCCTCTACGCAGACCCGGTCCACCGGCGCATCGAGTTGCCAGAACGCTTCCCGGGCGAGCACGGCGGCGATCTCCGCGCCGAAGCCCGCGGTCATGGTGTCCTCGTGGACGATCAGGCAGCGGCCCGTGCTTGCGCACCGACTCCAGCACCAGCCTACGGTCCCACGGCGCGATGGTCCGCAGGTCGATCAGGTCCACCGAGGCGGTCAGCCGGTCGCAGGCGTCGACGCAGCGATGCACCATCGCACCCCAGGTCACGACGGTGAGGTCGTTGCCGTCGCGAATCGGTGCGCCCGGTGCCTAACGGGATCACGTAGTCGTCGCCGGGATAGCGCGCGCTGCCGTCGCTGGTCATCAGCAGCGACCGGTGCTCGAAGAAGATCGTCGGGTTGGGGGAGCGCATGGCGGCGCGCAGGAGGCCCACCGCGTCCGCGGCGTTGGACGGCATCGCCACCTGCCACCCGATGGCATGCGCCCAGAAGACCTCGCCGCTCAGGGAGTGCCACGGATCGCCGACGTCCTTCCCGAAGCCGCCCGGCATGCGCACCACGATCGGCGCGCAGAATCGGTTGTTGGTGCGCCAGCGCAGCGTCCCGCAGTTGTTGAGCTGTTCGGTGGCCGGGTCGGCGTACTTCCGGAACTGGATCTCGGCCACGGGCATCAGGCCGGCGATCGCCATGCCCACCGCGCGCCCGATGATCCCCTCCTCGGACAGGCTGGTGTCGAACACCCGGCGGTCGCCGAACTCCTTCTGCAGCCCTTCGGTCACCAGGTGCACGCCGCCCTTCACGCCCACGTCTTCGCCGAACAGGAGCAGCCTCGGGGATTGACCTGCAGCTCATGCCGCAGCGTGCGCCGCACCGCCTCGGCGAAGCGGAGCACTCGCCGTCGTCCGGGCGTCCGGTGTCGCCGTCGAGCCGACGCGCTGTTCGTCGGCGAGCCCGCCTAACGTGTGCCGGTCCCCGGGAAGCTCGGGCTCGGCGTAGACGAAGCGCTTCACCTGTCGCCGGATCCGGTGCCGGGCGCGCGCGGGCGGCCTCGAGCCCGGCCTCCACGTCGCGCGCGACCTCGGCCTCGAGCGCCGGTCCAGGCGTCGGCGGGGAGATGGACGGGGACGAGGTACCGGTGCAGCCGCGGGCAGCGGATCGCGCGCCCAGTCCGCGGCGATCTCCGCCTCGGTCCGGTATCCCTTCTGGTTGTCCGGTCCCGAGTGGCTGCGAGAGCCGCGGCACCGTCAGGCGCATCAGCGCCGGACCGCGTGCCGCGCGCACGTGGTCCATCGCCTCGTCGCAACAGCCGCGCCGTCTGATCGGGATCGGTGCCGTCGCCGTCGCGGACGAACAGGTTGCCGAACGAGGCGAGGTTCGTGGCGATGTTGCCGCCGGGCGTCTGCATGTCGCCGGGCACCGAGATGCCGAGCCCGTTGTCCTCGATGTAGAACAGCAGCGGCAGCCGGAGCGTCGTCGCCATGGTGAGCGACGACCAGAAGCCGTTGGTCGCGACCGAGGCCTCGCCGCCAAGGACGACGGCCATCGCGCCGCGGTAGCGTCGTCCTCGAGCACGTCGCGATGGTAGGTGATGGCCTGCGCCCAGCCGGCGGCGGGCGTGTACTGCGAACCCACGTCGCCGCCCATCGGGAGGACCTTGGGCCCGTCCGCGCCGGGAGGTTGCAGACGACGCCGATGTCGCGGCCGTCGCTGAACCCACCCGATCTGCCCAACGGGCTCGGCGAATCCGTCCTCGATGGTCAGGCCGAGCGCGAGCAGGAGCGGCCGCGACCGGTAGTAGGCGCTCGCGGCGTCGTCCGGGTGGTCGATGAGCGACGCCAGGATGCACTGCGCCATGTCGTGCCCGCGGGCCGAGAACTGGTACAGGACCAGGTGGTCCTTCGGCACGGTTGCCCGATTGCGGTTGGTGGCCTCCTCGATGTCGTCGAGCGAGCGCGACACCAGCGTGTGGTAGGCGATGCGCCGCCAATCGAATCGCGGCCTGCACTCCGGCGCTGTTCGCGGCCCCGCTTCTTCGCGCGGACTGGACTGCCATGCGGTCGTCGGCTGCGGGGGGGAGGTGGTCTGCGGCCTGGCGTCCAATCTAATGACGTGCGAGGGGCTCAGAAGTCGCGCCGACCGCGGGGGGCGTGACGCGCCGCCGCGCGGTATCTTGGGACATGACGCCCGGTCACGCGCCATTCGCGTTGCGCACGCGCACGCCATCCGTGGCGCTGCTCGTGCTGGCGATGGCGGCTGGCGCCGCGGCGCCGCCACCGGTGGCGCGCGCCCAGCGTGGGCGCGCGGATGCACCGGCGGCGGCACGCGGCGCCCTGCTGAATGCGATGCTTCGCGCCGAGGACGAACGCGGCCGCGGCAGCATCGGCGTCACGCCACTCGTCGGCGCGCTGTCGAACGCCGACTCCGCGACCCGCCGCATCGCGGTGCGCGGTCTGGGCCGGCTGGAGCGGCCTGACTTCATTGGCCGTATCGCGTCGCTGCTGGGAGATTCGTGCGCGACGGTCCGCGCCGAAGCCGCCAACGCGCTCGCCCAGAGCGTGAGCGCAGCGCGCGCGCCCGACGACAGTCAGCGCGACGCCGCTGCGCGAACCGCCGTCGACTCGGCGTTCGGCCTCCTCATTGCGCCCATTCGACACGAACAGTCGCCGCTCGTGATGGGCGTCCTCGCCCGCTCCATCGGGCGGCTGCCGTACGCCGCGCCGGCCCAGGCGCGCGACGCCGAGGAGGCCATCGCCACCATCGTGGGTCGCGCCACCACGGCCACCGATGCACGGGACACAGTCGCGCGCCGGCGACGGTGCTGCGCGGCGCCGCCGAGGGGCTGTACACGCTGGCCCGGTCGCGGCGGTCGCTCGGGGCGCTCACCAGTCCGTCGATCGCCGTGCTGCGCGCCGCGGCCGTCTCCGGGCGTGACGACCCGATGCCGGATGCCACGACCGGGCAATCGGCGCAGATCCGGCGCCTCGCGTGGCTGGCCCTGACCGCGACCGGCGACCGGGATGAGCTGCTCATCCGGGGTGCGGCGCGGGACCCGGATGCGCAGGTCCGGCGGCTGGCCGTGCTGTACCTGCCTAACGCGTCGGACGTATATCTGCAGCGGGAGATCCTCCGATCGGCTCGCGACGATCCATCGTACCAGGTGCGGCTGGAATGGGTGCGCATGTACCGCCAGTTGTTCGCGCTGCAGGACTGCGGTCCGCTGCTGGACGCGACCACCGATGACAACGCGCACGTGCGGCTCGCGGCGATCGACGCGCTGGGCGGTCGATGTCTGCCGCCGGCGGCTGCGGTCACGCGTCTTCGTGCGCTGGCGGACTCCCCCGCCGGCACGTCGCCGGATCCGGCCGGGTCGTGGCACGAGCGCGCACACGCGCTCGTGGCGCTGGCCCGGGCCGACTCCGCGCACGCCGGGCCGGTGGTTGCGGCCGCCGCCCGCGACGGCGAGTGGCACGTGCGCATGTACGCCGCCCGGGCGGCGACTGCCGCCCACGACGCCTCGGTGCTCATCGCGCTCGCCCAGGACACCGCCGCCAATGTGCGCGAGGCGGCCGTCGACGGACTGGCCACGGTCGTGGGCCACTCCGCCGACGGCATCTATGTCGGCGCACTGGAGAGCCGGGCGCCGCAGGTGGTGCTGGCCGCCGCGAGGGCCCTGCACGGCGCGCCGGCCGGAAAGGCGCTGGTACCGGCGTTGCTCGACGCCCTCGATCGGCTGACCGCCGAGCGGCGCCAGACCTCACGCGACCCGCGAATGGAGCTGCTGGCCCGCATCTCCGAACCGGCCGACAGCAGTGCGGCGCCGAGACTCAGGCCTTACCTGCGCGACTTCGATCCGGAAATTGCCGCGCAGGCGCGGCGCATCCTGAGCGCCTGGACGCCGAGCGATCTCGAGGCGGTGGTCCCGGCAGCGTCGTCGCCCAATCCGCTGGGGCCCCTCGCGACGGGTGGGGACATCCGTCTGCGCCTGACGATCGCCACCGCGCCCGGTCCCGGAGAGGTGGTGTTGCGACTGAACCCGCGCGACGCGCCGGCCACCGTGGCCCGCGTCGTGGCCCTCGCGCGCGCCGGCTACTACAACGGGCTCACCTGGCATCGCGTGGTTCCCAACTTCGTCATTCAGGGCGGGAGCCCCGGCGCCAACGAGTACGTCGGCGATGGGCCGTTCCTTCGCGACGAGCTGGGCCAGGCCTCGCATCTCCGGGGCACGGTCGGGATCTCGACCCGCGGACGCGACACGGGGGACGCCCAGCTGTTCGTGAACCTCGTCGACAACTACCGGCTCGACCACGACTATACGGTGGTGGGCGAAGTGGAATCGGGCATGGACGTGATCGACGCGGTCCTCGAGGGCGACGTGATATCCCGGGTGGAGGTGCTGCCTCCATCGTCTCGCTGACACGCCGTCGCGTGCACTAACTTATCGCGCGATACGCTCACCCCTGTCTCCGGAGCGTTGGATGCCGGATCGGTTCATCCGTGGCGAGACCGTGGATGCGGTGCAGTGCCTCACGCTCGACCGCCCCGCGGTGCTGAACAGCTTCAATCTCGAGATGGCGCTGGAGCTGCAGGACGCGCTGAGCCGCGCCGGGAGAGATCCTGCGGTGCGGGCCATTCTGCTCACCGGCGCCGGACGCGCCTTCTGTGCGGGACAGGACCTGTCGGTCGTGCCCGAGGATCTCGAAGCGCATCCTCCCGTGCTGGGCGACACGGTCCGGGTCCAGTACAACCCGCTGATTCGCGCGCTGCGGGAACTCGACAAGCCCGTGGTGTGCGCGGTGAACGGCGTCGCCGCGGGCGCGGGCACCAGCGTCGCGTTGGCCTGCGACATCGTGCTCGCCTCGTCGGACGCGTCGTTCGCGCTCTCCTTCTGCCGGATCGGCCTCGTTCCCGACAGCGGAGCCACCTGGTTCGTGCCGCGACTGGCCGGTTTTGCGCGCGCCTCGGCCCTGATGTTGCTCGGCGAGAAGTTCTCGGCGGCCCAGGCGCGCGAGTGGGGACTGGTGTGGGAGGTTTGCGCGCCCGGCGACCTGGCGGCGCGATCGATGAAGGTCGCCGCCGCCCTGGCGGCGCAGCCGACGGTCGCGCTGGGGCTGATCAAACGCGCGCTGCAGGGGTCGCAGCGGAACGACCTCCCCGCGCAGCTCGAGCTCGAAGCCGACCTGCAGACCGTGGCGGGAAGGACCAGCGACTTCGCGGAGGGTGTGCGCGCCTTTCGCGAGAAGCGCCCGCCCGTCTTCCGCGGCCGATGAGCGGTCGGCGCGGCGCCGCGAACCGGAGGGGCGCGCGGACGTTCTGGCGATGCCCACGGGGGCAGGCGGCCACGGCACAAGGCGAGCATCCCGACCGCCGGTTCGGTCGACCGCCGGGGTTGGCATGGGTCTGACCTCCGACTCGGTGGTCGGGGTGGTCGGTGCCGGCGCGATGGGCACCGGGATCGCCCAGGTGGCCCTCACCCACGGCCACCGCGTGCTCCTCACCGACGCGCAGCCGAGGGCGGTCGACCGTGCGCGTGAGGCGATCGAAGTGGCGCTCCGGCGGGAAGTCGAGCGTGACCGCCTCACGAGCGACGCGGCCGAAGCGGCGTCGCGTCGCCTCACGCTCATTCCGCCGGCGACCGGGTTCGACCCGTTCCGGCTTTGTGGGCTTGTCGTGGAAGCGGTGGTGGAGCGCCTCGATGTGAAGCAGGCGTCGTTCCGCGCGCTGGAACGGGTGGTCGACGACGCCTGCGTGCTGGCCACGAACACTTCGTCGCTCTCCATCACCTCGATCGCGTCCGCGTGCGCGCGGCCGGAGCGCGTGGTGGGCATGCACTTCTTCAATCCGGCGCCGGTGATGCCGCTGGTGGAGGTCGTGCCCGGGCTGCGCACCGCTCCGGAAACCGCGACCGCCGCTCGCGACCTTGCGACGGGCTGGCGCAAGGTGGCGGTGGTCGCCACCGACACGCCCGGCTTCATCGTCAATCGAATCGCGCGGCCCTTCTATGGAGAATCCCTGCGGATGTTCGAGGAGGGGATCGCCGATCCGGCCACGATCGACTGGGCCCTGCGGGAGATCGGGGGATTCCGGATGGGCCCGTTTCTGCTCATGGACTTCATCGGCCTCGATGTGAACTACGCCGTGACCGAATCGGTGTGGACCGCGATGCACTACGACCCGCGGTATCGGCCGTCGCTGACCCAGCGCCGGCTGGTGGAAGCCGGCCTCCTGGGCCGGAAGACGGGTCGCGGCTTCTACGATTACGCCCCCGAAGCGCCGCCACGCCGGGCCACCGAGGATCGCTCGTTAGGCGGGCGCATCGTAACCCGCGTGGTGGCGATGCTCATCAACGAAGCCGTGGATGCCGTATCGCTCCAGGTCGCGACCCCTGGCGACATCGAACTGGCGATGACCAGGGGTGTGCATTATCCGCGCGGCCTCCTGGCATGGGGCGATGCGTTGGGTTTCGATCAGGTCCTGAACGAGCTCGTGCGGTTGCAGCAGGAGTACGAGGAGGATCGCTATCGGCCCAGTCCCCTCCTGAAACGCATGGCGCGCGAGCGCAGGCGGTTCTTTCCATGAAGACACCCGCGGCGCAGGAGATGGCCGAACGCGTGGTCGCGGCGATGATGGCGCGTGACGCCATGAGCGCCTGGCTCGGCATCGAGGTGCTGGAAGTCGCTCCGAGGCGGTGCGTCTGCCGCATGCCGGTCCGGGCCGAGATGGTGAACGGATTCGGCGTGGCGCACGGCGGGGTCGCCTTCTCGCTCGCCGATTCGGCGTTCGCGTTCGCGTGCAACACGCACGGACAGATCACCGTCAGCATCGAGAACTCGATGACGTATCCGGCGCCGGTACATCCGGGCGACGTCCTCACCGCGGTAGCGGTGGAGGAAGCCGCCTCGCAACGGTTGAGCTATTACCGGGTCGATGTGCACAACCAGCACCAGGACGTGGTCGCGCTCTTCCGCGGCACCGCGTACCGCACCTCACGATCCCACTTCGCCGACCGCATATGAACCGGCTGGCCGGCTTGCGCGCGCCGCGTCTCAGACTCGGCGTTCCCGGAAAGGCCGCGCGTTCGCCGCGGACGAGCGGCCGCTGATGTCGCCCGCGTTCCTGGTAGGCGGGCTCAGGACTCCGATCGGCTCCTTCGGAGGGCGCCTGGCCACCGTGCGACCCGATGACATGGCCGCGCTGGTCATCGGGCCGCTCCTCGATCGTTATCCGTCGGTCGATCGGGGCCGCATCGCGGACGTGATTCTGGGGTGCGCGAATCAGGCTGGTGAGGACAACCGGAACGTCGCGCGGATGGCGCTGCTCCTCGCCGGTCTGCCGGTGCGCGTGCCGGGCATGACCGTGAATCGCCTGTGTGCCTCGGGGATGAGCGCGGCGGCGATCGCCGCCAACAGCATTGCTCTCGGTGAGGGGGACCTGTACGTCGCGGGTGGAGTGGAGAGCATGACGCGGGCGCCGTACGCGGTCTCGAAGGGCGGCACGCCCTGGGCGCGCGACGCCCAGCTCCACGACACGAGCATCGGCTGGCGGTTCGTGAATCCGCGAATGCGCGAGCTCTACGGAATCGACTCGATGGGCCAGACCGCCGAGAACGTCGCGGAACGCTCCCGCGTGTCGCGCGAGGACCAGGACGCCTTCGCCGTGCGAAGCCAGGAGAAGGCCACCCGCGCCCGGGACGGAGGACGCCTGACGCTCGAGATCACGACGGTCACGGTGCCAGGCGCCAGAAAAGGCACCATCGAGGAGTTCTCGACCGACGAGTTCATCAAGTCCGGCACGACCCGCGAGGTGCTGAGCCGGCTGCGTCCCGCGTTCCGCACCGACGGCCACGGGAGCGTCACCGCCGGGAACTCGTCAGGCATCAACGACGGCGCCTGCGCGCTCCTCCTGGCCTCCGAGGCCGCGGTCCGGGAGTTCGCGCTCGCGCCACTGGCGCGCATCGTGGCGGCAACGGCGGTGGGGGTCGAGCCGCGGCTGATGGGGATGGGCCCGGTCCCGGCCACACGACAGGTCCTGTCGCGAGCCGGGCTTTCGCTCGACGACCTCGCCGTCATCGAGCTGAACGAGGCGTTCGCCGCCCAGTCGGTGGCGTGCCTGCGCGAGCTCGGCGTGGGCGACGACGATCCCAGGGTGAATCCCAACGGCGGCGCGATTGCGCTCGGTCACCCGCTGGGCATGTCGGGCGCGCGCCTGCTCCTGACGGCGGCCACGGAACTGGCGCGTGGGAGTGGCCGCCATGCACTGTGCACCATGTGTGTGGGCGTGGGGCAGGGGACGGCGATGATCCTCGAGCGCGCCTGAACGGACCCGCGCTGCGGAGCGCGCAGCGCGGGACAGCGGTGGTCGGTCGAGTCGCGCTCGTTCAGGGTTTGCTCGCCTTCGAGTCCGGACTCCGCTTGTCGTTGGCGCCGTACGCGGTGCCCGTGGTGGGGTCGTACAGGATCGAATGTGCGTCGCCCTGATTCCGGCCGCGCGCGATCCCGACGTGTTCGCCCTTCGCGCGCAGCGCGGCGAGCACGTCGTCACTGGCGCCGCCGGGCTCGATGGTCGTGGTGTCGGGGAGCCATTGATGGTGGAGTCGCGGTGCGTCCACCGCCTGGCGCACATCCATATGGAAGGCGGTGACCCCAAGGATGACGTCCAGCACCGTGTTCGGAATGGTGCGCCCGCCGGGCGAACCGCTCACCAGAAAGAGCTTGCCGTTGCGCGACAGAATGACCGGGCTCATCGAGCTCAGCATGCGCTTCCCGGGCTCGATGATGTTGGCCGGCGTGCCGATCTCGCCGCGGGCATTGGTCACGCCGGGCATTCGGTTGAAATCGCCCATTTCATCGTTCAGCAGAAAGCCCGCCCCCTGCACCACGATGCCGTTGCCCCAGCCGTTCTGCAGGGTGAACGTATTCGACACCGCCATGCCCTGCGCATCGACCACCGAGAAGTGCGTGGTTTCATCCGACTCGTGCGCGGTGACGATCTCGCTTCCCAGATCGAGGCTGCTGGTGGCATGTGTCAGGTCGATGGTGCCGGCCAGCGAATCGGCGTACGCCTTGGAGAGCAGTCGATCGAGCGGGACGTGGACGAAGTCGGCGTCGCCGAGGAATCGCGCGCGGTCGAAGTACGAACGCCGCGTCGCCTCGATGAGCGCGAAGAGGAACGGTGCCGACTGGGGTTCCATGGTCCCCACGCCCAGCTTCTCGAGCAGGTTCAGTGTTTCGATGACTACCTGGCCACCCGACGTCGGCGGGCCCATGGCCAGGATGTCATAACCAAGGAACGAGCCGCGCACCGGGGGACGCTCCACGGCGGCATAGGCGGCGAGGTCCGCCCGCGTCATGACCCCATGATGCGCGCGCATCTGCGCGTCGATCGAGTCGGCGACCCAGCCGGTATAGAAGACCGCCGCTCCCCTGCTCGCGATCTCCGACAGCGTGTGCGCCAGCGCCGGCAACCGGATCGTATCTCCTTCCTGCCAGTCACCGCCGCCGGGCTTGCCGTAGGCCTCGACGGTCGAGGGGTATCGCCCGCTCCGGCCGTGCAGCATGGAAGTGAGGGCGCGGGCCAGCGCCGGCGAGAGCGGCCAGCCCCGGCTGGCGAGCTCCACGGCCGGTTGCACCACCTGCGCCCACGGCAACTTTCCGTATTTTCTGTGGGCGAGCTCGAGACCGCGGACCGTGCCCGGCACCCCTGCCGACAGGTATCCGGTGTCGCCTAACGCGCGGATGAGCGTGCCCCCCGGTGCGAACAGCATCGAGTCGGCCTTGAGCGGCGCGCGTTCACGATAATCGATGGTGGTCGCCGTGCCGTTCGCCTGACGAATGATCATGAAACCGCCGCCGCCGATATTGCCGGCGCTGGGGTGCGTCACCGCCAGCGCGAACGCCGTGGCCACCGCCGCGTCGACGGCATTCCCGCCCCGGGCGAGCACCGATGCGCCGGCGTCGGACGCCGGGGCCGAGACCGACACGACCAGACCCCGTTGGGACCTGACGACCTCGGACGAATCCTGGGCGAGCAGCGCGTGTGCACCGGCACAGGCGACGAGCAATGCGCCGGCCGCTCGGCGCGTGGGCAGGCTGATCATGACGGGTATGAGCTGAGGGCGGGAGCCGAACGGGAACCAGGATCCCTGATAATTTCCGGGATGGGCGCCTTCCGCGCAAACCGCGCCTTCCGTTGCGTGCGGAGGGCTCCCATCTTCCCAACGGGGTGGGACCGCCGGGGAAGGACCGCGCGCTGCACCCGGCGCCCTCTTTCCTCGGAACCAGAGAACGCTCATGGCCACTTCCGTAACGCCGCCGCCGCGCGAGCTGACGCGGTCGGGCGACGCCTCCCTGGAGGGCGCGCTTGCCGACCTCCGCCGCCTGCTCGACAACGCCGGCATCAGCTGCGAGCTTATCCTGTCATCCGGTCGGGTGGTTCGTGTCGGCGCATCGCCACCGGCGTTCGCGCTCCGGTTTCACACCCACCGGCCATTCGGTCGCGGGTTGGGAGAGCGCGGCATCGCCGAATCGTATCTGGATGGGGAATTCGACGTGGAGGGCGACTTCCTCCGTGCCTTCGACGTGCGCACACAGCTGGTGGACCATGTTCCCATCAGCGAGTTCCTCAGGGTCTGGCTCGCGCATTTCTTCCGCCCGCGCACCTGGGTCAACAAGCGCGCCATCGACGTGCACTACACCATGGGCGACGACTTCTACCTGGCTTTCCTCGACCATCGATTGCGGCTGTACTCGCACGGCATCTTCACCCGCGACGACGACAGCCTGGAGGACGCGGTCGAGCGCAAGATGGCGCAGGCGTATCGCGCGCTGGGATTGCGGCCGGGCATGCGGATTCTCGACATCGGCGCCGGATGGGGCGCGGCCGAGGAGTATTTCGGCTCTCGCGGTGTGCACGTCACGGGCCTGACCATCGCGGAGGATTCCCGCGATTTCGTCGCCCGGCGCGTCGAGAGCGCGCATCTCGACGCCGCGATCCGGCTCGAAGACTTTCTCGTGCACCGCCCAGCGGTCCCGTATGACGCCATCGTCATCCTCGGCGTCATCGAGCACATCCCGGACTACCGGACCTTTGCCAGGCGGGTGTGGGCACTGTTGAAGCCCGGCGGCGGCCTGTACCTCGATGCGTCGGCGACCCGCGAGAAATTCGCGGTCAGCTCCTTCACGCACCGGTACATCTATCCGGGGTCGCACACCTTTCTCTGCCTCCAGGACCTGCTCCGCGAGTTCCTGTACCACGGTCTGGACGTGCTGGAGGTGAAGGGCGAGACACACGACTACGCGCTGACGATGCGGTGCTGGGCCGAACGATTCGATGCGGCCCGGGCGGCGATCGTCTCCCGGTGGAGCGAGCGCGTCTTTCGCGCCTGGCAGCTGTACCTGTGGGGCGGCGCCCACGCGTTCGCGACCGATACCCTGCAGGCGTATCACGTCGTGGCCCGCCGTGGACGGACTCCCGGGCCGCGCCCGGGCCTGTGGCGTCGCGCGCTGAACGGCGTCAAGTCGATCATCTAGGCTCGCGGACCGCGTTCGCCTTCATGCGCCTGCAGAATTACGCACTCGACCGATGGACCGACGGAGCCGGTCCGGGAACGCCGCTCTTCCACGCGGTCACCGGCCACGAGGTTGCGATCGCGTCGTCCGACGGGCTGGACTTCGGGGCGATGGTGCGCCACGCCCGGGAGGTGGGCGGCCCGGCGCTGCGCCGCCTGACCTTCCACCAGCGCGCGCGGATGCTCAAGGCCCTCGCGATCCACCTGAACGATCGCAAGGACGAGCTGTACGCGCTGTCCGCCGCCACCGGCGCCACCCGGAACGACTCGTGGATCGACATCGACGGCGGCATCGGCACGTTCTTCGTCTACGCCAGCAAGGGGCGGCGCGAGCTGCCTGACGAGTCGTTCTACGTCGACGGCCCCATGGAGGGAATCTCGAAGAACGGCACCTTCGTGGCGCGGCACATCTGTGTTCCGCTGGAAGGCGTGGCGGTGCACATCAACGCGTTCAACTTTCCCGCCTGGGGCATGCTGGAAAAGCTCGCGCCCACGCTGCTGGCCGGGATGCCCGCCATCGTGAAGCCGGCCACCTTGACCAGCTATCTCACCGAACGGGTGTTTCGGGCGCTGATCGAATCGGGCATCCTGCCGCCTGGCGCGGTGCAGCTCGTCTGCGGAAGCGCCGGCGACCTGCTCGACCACCTCGGGGGACAGGACGCGGTCGCCTTCACCGGTTCGGCGGCCACCGGCCGCATGCTCCGCGAGCGTGAATCGATCGTCAGGGGCGCGGTCCGCTTCAATCAGGAAGCCGATTCCCTGAACTACTCGCTGCTCGGGCCCGACGCCGCACCGGGAACTGAGGAGTTCGAGCTGTTCGTGAAGGAGGTCCTGCGCGAGATGACGTCCAAGGCCGGACAGAAGTGCACCGCCATTCGGCGCACTCTCGTCCCCAACGGCATGATGGACGATGTGGTGCAGGCGCTCCGAACGCGACTCGGCGGGGTGAAGGTGGGTGACCCCGCCGTCGAGGGCGTGAAGATGGGGCCGCTCGCCGGAACCTCGCAGGTGCGCGAAGTCCGCGAGCGGCTGCAGGGCCTGGAGGCGGGAGCCGAAGTGGTGTTCGGCGGCGACGGCATCGAACCGGTCGGCGTCCCGGCCGGATCCGGGGCCGGCGCGTTCTTCCCGATCACGTTGCTGACCTGCAGCGAGCCGCGTGCGCACTGGCAGCCGCACGAAATCGAGGCGTTTGGACCGGTGAACACGGTCATGCCGTACGACAGCGTGGACGACGCCATCGACCTGGCCCGGCGCGGGCGCGGCAGTCTGTGCGGTTCATTGTTCACCGCCGACGATGCCGTGGCGCGCGAGGTGGTGCTGGGAACGGCGCCGTATCACGGGCGACTCATGGTGGTGAACCGGTACTGCGCGCGGGAGAGCACCGGCCACGGCTCGCCGCTGCCCCATCTGGTGCACGGTGGCCCGGGCCGGGCGGGTGGAGGCGAGGAGATGGGAGGCGTGCGCGGCGTGTTCCACTACATGCAGCGCACGGCGGTGCAAGGCTCCCCCACCACGATCACCCGCATAACGAGAGAATGGATCCCTGGTGCCGCGCAGCCCGCCGATCAGGTGCACCCGTTCCGGAAGTATTTCGAGGAGCTGGCGATCGGCGAGACCCTCATCACCGATCGCCGCACCGTCACCGAAGCCGACATCGTCAACTTCGCCGCCATCAGCGGCGATCACTTCTACGCGCACGTCGACGACATCGCGGCCAGGGAGTCCATTTTCGGGCGCCGCGTCGCGCACGGCTACTTCGTGCTCTCGGCGGCCGCCGGGCTGTTCGTCGACCCCGCTCCGGGGCCGGTGCTGGCCAACTACGGTCTGGAGAATCTGCGCTTCACCAAACCGGTCTACATCGGCGATACCATCCGGGCCCGCCTCACCTGCAAGTGGAAGACGCTGAAGGAGACGCCCCCGGACGGCGTTCCGCAGGGCGTGGTGGCGTGGGACGTCGGGGTCACGAATCAGGAGGACGAACTGGTCGCCACCTACACCATTCTTACGCTGGTGCGGCGGCGTGACGCAGCGACCTCCTGATCTGACACCTCATGCGAGGACTCCTCGAGGATCTGGTCGACTGGCTGGTGGAACACGCCGGCGTGTGGGGAACGCGATTCCTCGTCTTGCTGCTGATGGTCGTTGCCTACGGCCTCGTGTGGTTCGCCATCAGCAGTGTGCGGGCGCTGTTCAACCGGCTTACCCACCACGTGCCCGGCGAGAACCGCCTGCTCATCGTGGTCGGTGCCCTGGTACGCTGTGCCATCGCCGGCGTCCTGCTGGTGTGGGTGGTGCGCACCGCGGTCCGGAACTTCCCGGAGTGGCTCGGGATCCGGTGATGGGTAACCGCGCCCGATGCAGGGTTGGCAGGCGTCGAGGTGAGCCGCGTTTTTCACCAGCGAGCTGGCGCGGGCCGTGAGCGAGCGTCTGCTTCAGCAGACCGCCGCGGACGCCGGGCGCCAGTTGGCGGCGTCCCGACCCGCGCCACTGCCCGGATCGGGGTCGGCATGATTCCGCCGGGCGCGACCGCATCGCGCTCCAAACCTCGTTAGGCCGCGGGATCCGGCGTTCCATGTCGAGCCGGCGGGCTCCGCGGGCCGTCAGCGCCGGCCTCCTCCTGTATCGGAGTGGTGCCGGCGGGCTTGAGGTGTTGCTCGCCCATCCAGGCGGTCCGTTCTGGCGGCGTCGTGACCTGGGCGCGTGGTCAATCCCGAAAGGGGAGGTCGCCGCGGGCGAAGATCTGCTCGACGCGGCCCGTCGCGAGTTCGAGGAGGAGACCGGTTTGTCGGCCGATGGCCCCTTTCTGCCGCTCGGTGCGATCCGGCAGAAGGCGGGAAAGACGGTGTACGCCTGGGGCTGCCGGGGCGAGGCCGACGTCACCGCGCTCCGCAGCAACGTCGTGCGCGTGGAACGCCCGCCGGGATCGGGACGCTGGGAGGCGTTCCCGGAGGTGGACCGATGCGCCTGGTTTCCGCTTCCAGTGGCCCGGACGAAGATCAACGGCGCGCAGACCGAGCTGCTGGACCGCCTTGCGATGCAGGTCGGGGTGTTGCCGGATGAATGACACCGAGTAAACGCGGAGGTACATTCTGCGCCGATGCGAACGGCGCTCTCGCGTGCCTGTCAGGCTTTGCGGTCCCCTCGGCCGCAGGCCGTGCTCCCCGGTCTGTGGGTCGCCGCGTTCTGCGTCATGGTCGCTGGCGCAACGACCCTCGCGTGCTCCCATCGGGTTCCGCTGTCCGCGCCCGGCTCACCGGCGTACAGCGTGGTCGCGCCAGATTCGTTCGATGTCGACGTGGTGACGACCAAGGGCACCATGCGGGTGCGGGTGCATCGCGACTGGTCGCCGCACGGAGCGGATCGCTACTACGGTCTGGTGCGCGCCGGCTACTTCGACGGTGCGGCCTTCTTTCGTACGATCCGGAACTTCGTCGCGCAGTTCGGGCTGCACGGCGATCCTTCGGTGAATGCCGCGTGGCGGGGGCAGACAATTCCCGACGACCCGGTGAAGGCACCGAACCGTCGCGGCGCCCTGGCGTTTGCGCGCGGGGGGCCGAACACACGCTCGGTACAGCTCTTCTTCAACACCGTCGACAACACCCCGCGCCTCGACACGCTGAATGGGTTCGGCTTTCCGCCGATCGGCGAGGTGGTGCAGGGCATCGCCGTGCTCGATTCCCTCAACTGGGAGTACTCCGGGACGCGGGGCGGTCAGACCTTCCCCGGTCCCTCGCAGGATTCCATCCGGTTGCAGGGGAATGCCTACTTGCGGCGCCGGTTTCCGCGCCTGGATTACATTGTGACCGCGCGAGTGGTGAAGCGCTGGTGACGAGCTGACCGCTGACCGCCGACCGCCGATCGCTGACCGCCGATCGCTGATAACTGAAAAATGATCGCCGATAGCTGATGACGGATGGCTGATGACGGATAGCGGATAACTGATCGCTGATGACTGATAGCCGATAACTGAATCCATGCCTTCCCAGACCTCCCGTTTCGACGCGCTCCCGCCGTATCCGCTGGCGCATATTCCCCAGCGCAAACGCGAGCTCCTGGCGAAGGGCGTCGACGTCATCGATCTCGGTGCCGGTGACGCCGACCTGGCGCCGCCGCCGGCCGCCATCGCGGCGCTGGCGCGCGCCGCAACAATGCCCTCGTTAGGCCGCTACGGGTTCGGGTTGGGCTACGTGCCATTCCGGGAAGCGATCGTCTCCTGGACGAAGACCCGCTTCGGCCTGACGTTCGATCCCCTCCGGGAGGTGGTGCCGCTGATCGGGTCCAAGGAGGGTATCTCCCACCTCGCGTTCGCCTACCTGCAGCGCGGCGACGCGGCCATCGTGCCCGAACCGGGCTACATGGCCTACGCCGGCGGCACGCTCCTGTCCGACGCCGAGGTGTACTCGTTTCCCCTCCGTCCCGCCACGAACTTCCTGGTGGACCTCGATGCCGTCCCCGACGACGTCCTGCGGCGCACACGGATCCTCTACCTGAACTATCCCAACAACCCCACCGCCGCGGTTGCGCCGCGCGAGTATCTGGCGGACGTCGTGCGCCGGTGTCGCGAACACGACATCGTGCTCGTCTACGACAACGCCTACTCGGAAATGGCCTACGACGGCTACCTGCCGCCGAGCATCTTCGAGATTGAGGGGGCGCGCGACGTGGCGCTCGAATTCCATTCACTCAGCAAGACCTACAACATGACCGGCTGGCGCTGCGGATGGGCGATCGGCAACCCGACCCTGTGCGGCGCGCTGGCCCGCGTGAAATCGTTCGTGGACACCGGCGCCTACATGGGCATCCAGTATGCCGCGGTCGCCGCGCTCGAGAGCTGGGCGCAATTCGTACCGGGGAACCTGCGCGTCTTCCGGGAACGACGGGACGCGGCGGTGGAGGCGTTTCGGGCCGCCGGGTTCTCCTGCCACGCGCCCCGGGCCACGATGTACCTCTGGATACCGGTGCCGGACGGCGTGCCCAGCGCGCTGTTCGCCGAGCGGCTGCTCGAGGAGGAAGGGGTGATCGTGCTTCCGGGCTCCGGGTTCGGGTCAGGGGGCGAGGGCTTCTTCCGCGTCTCGTTCATTACCTCACCCGAGCGGCTGCGCGAAGCGGCGAGTCGGGCGGGACGCGTGCGCCAGCGCGCCCTCGCGCCGGTCTGACGTGCCTCGTTAGGCGGGATCGGCACGTCAGCGATTACCTGACACCCGCCTGACCGACGATCCCTCGCATTCCATCGGCGCGTCCCCTACAGACGCGATTCTTCGGGGCGGCCTATGGTTCGCCTAACGGTGCTGGAGGTCGTCGTTCACCCGACGGTGAGGACGGTCGCCCGGTCCCGGCAAGAGATCACGCCAGTGGCAAGGCCGCTTCCACTGGGCGCTCGCGTGCCCCTGCCCCCATTGGCTCAACCCCGGAACGGGGGGCGACGCGTGTCCGTGCTTTCCGAAACCGTGCTGTCGAACGATGCCGCTGCGGCTCCAGACGCGCCGCCGCCCACGCGCGTTCGCGAACACACGGTGGAAATTGTCTCCGACTCGGGCGAAGGCGCGCAGAAATGCGGCCAGATCTTCGGCGCCGTCTCGGCGAAGACGGGAAATGGCGTCTGGACCGTCGAGATCATCCCCGCCGAAATCCAGCCCCCGCCCCGCGCTCCCGAAGGCGCCAGCGGCATCCGGATCCGCCTCGGCACCGGCGCGGTGACCAACTGGGGCGACCAGACCAACCTTGTCGTCGCCTTCAACGAGCAGGTGCTCCTGGCGAGGCACCGTCTCGGCGCGCTGGCTGACGACGCGGTGGTGCTGCTGGAAGACCGCTGGGCCACCCACGACGACGAGTCCATCCGCGCCGCCTGGTCGGCCGCGATGGAGGAACTCGCGGGACACCACTACCGCATCATCCCCGTCCCGATGGAGGAAGAGTGCCTGACGCTGGTCGATAATCCGCGCAAGGGCAAGAACATGTTCGTGCTCGGTATTCTCGCCTGGATCTACGGGCGGGACCTGGAGCGAATCGACGAGCAGATCGCCCACACCTTCCGCAAGAAGTCCGAGGACGTGTTCCGGCGCAACGTCGATCTGGTGCGCCTCGGGGTTCGCTGGGCCGCGTCGCACCTCGACTTCCGGATCGATGTGCCACCCGCGCCCAGCGACAAGCCGATGGTGGTGATGAACGGCAACGAGGCGCTCGGCATGGGGGCTATCGCCGCCGGACTCGAACTGTGCGCCATGTACCCCATCACCCCCGCCACGTCGGTCTCGCACTACCTGAGCGAAGTGTTCGAGAAGTTCGGCGGCGTGGTGCACCAGGCCGAAGACGAGATCGCCGCTGCCGGCGTCGCCATCGGCGCATCCTACGCGGGCAAGGTGGCCTTTACGGTGACGTCGGGTCCGGGCCTCGCGCTCAAGACGGAATTCATCGGTCTGGCGGTGATGACCGAAATGCCGCTCGTGGTGGTCGACGTGCAGCGCGGCGGTCCGAGCACCGGGCTCCCCACCAAGGTCGAGCAGTCGGACCTGCTCGCGGCCCTGTTCGCGCAACCCGGCGACGCACCGCGCATCGTCATCGCCCCGGCAACCATCGAAGAATGCTTCCACGTGATGGTCACCGCACGACGGCTGGCCGAGGCGTTCCGCACGGTGGTGATCGTGCTCTCCGACGCGAACCTCGCCACCGGGGTGCAGCCCTTCCCGCGACCGGTGCTCGACGCCGCGTGGCAGGCGCCGCCGCTCGACCTGGGCCGTGTGCCGAACGGCAAGCGCCCGTATGACTGGGACCCGGCCACCGGGCTGTCGCGCCGGTTCATCCCGGGGCAGATCGGCGGTCTGCACACCCTCACCGGACTGTCGCACGACGAGGCCAGCAAGGTCGCGTACAGCGCCGGTGTGCACCAGCGCGCCAGCACCATGCGCAGCCGGAAGCTGGCGGTGCTGCAGTCCATGCTGCGGCCGCCGGAAATCCACGGCGACGATGCAGGCGACCTGTTGATCGTGGGGTGGGGAAGCACGAAGGGGGCGATCGAGGAGGCGGTGGACCGCGCGCGCGAACACGGCATCGCGGTGTCCGCGCTCCACCTGCGCTTTCTGTCGCCGCTGGAGCCAGGTCTGAAGGACATCTTCGCTCGATTCCGCCACGTCATCACGGTCGAGCTCAACTACAGCGACCAGCCGGGTGATCCCTACATCACCGAGGAGAATCGACGGCGCGGGCAGCTCTGTACCCTGCTGCGGGCGAGCACGCTGGTGGACGTGGACTGCTGGACGCGAGTGCCAGGGGAGCCGCTCCGCCCGGCCGCCATCCTCGAGGTGATCCGCGCCCGGACCACACGCGCCACGGAGGCCCGTCCATGAACGAGCTCCAGTGCGGCCTGCTCTTCGCCGCCGACGACGAAGACCGGCACTACGAATTGAGCGACTACGAGGGAGCGCGGGCGCGGTGGTGTCCGGGATGCGGAGACCACTCGGTGCTCACCGCCGTCGAGAAACTCCTGGCAGCCGAACAGTTGCGTCCCGAGACCACGATGTTCGTCTCCGGCATCGGCTGCTCCAGCCGCTTTCCGCACTACCTCAAGACGTATGGATTCCACGGCATCCACGGGCGCGCCCTGCCGGTGGCCACCGGCATCAAGCTGCACCGACCGGATCTCGACGTCTTCGTGGTCATGGGCGATGGCGACTGCACGTCGATCGGCGCGGCGCACTGGGTGCACGCCCTTCGGTACAACCCCGACCTGACCGTGATGCTGCTCGACAACGGCATCTACGGCCTCACCAAGAACCAGACGTCACCCACCACGCCGAAGGGGTTGGCGAGCAATACCCAGCCTCGTGGCTCGCTCCTGCCGCCGCTCAACCCGCTGACCGTGTCGTTAGGCGTGACCAATGCGTCGTTCGTCGCGCAGACCGCCGAATTCGTTCCCGCGCACCTCTACGCCACGTTGCGGGCCGCATACCGGCATCGTGGCCTCTCGTTCGTGCGCATCCTCCAGCGCTGTCCCGTCTACACGCCGGGGATCTATGCCGAGGCCGTGAAGAAGCCGGCGCTCGTGGAGCTGCTGGTGCACGACGACGGGGTGGTGGTGCCGGAGCTCGAGGCCATCTACAAGCAGCGGAGGGTGCACGATCCCCGCGACCTCGACGCGGCCCGGCAGCTCGCCGAGCACGCCGACGCGATACGCCTGGGGCTGTTCTATCGCGATCCGAGCCGCGAGCGCTACGAAGACCTGCGGCGAGTGGCGCCTCGATCGGCCACCGAACGCCTCTCCCTGCTCGAAGCGGAGCTCGATCGCTATGCGGTTTAACGCAACGTCACTCGTCTCGGCTGCGCAGGACGTGCCTGGCGCATCCGCCGACAACGGATCGGGCGGTGCGAGTCAGCGCCTGCGGCTCGCGTTCGACGCGCTGGCGCGGCCGGTCGCGGAATTCCGGGCCGCGCTGTCGGGGGCGCTGGAACAGGCCGAGGCGCTCAGCGTGGCGCGGATGTCGGGCGACGAGGCCCGCCGCCAGCGCGCGGTTCGCGAGCTGGGACACTTCGGCGCAGGGCGTGTGGATCCGGCGGCGTTCATGCATCTGTTCGATACGCTGCCGCCGTTGCCCGACAGTCAGCGTGAGCGGTTGGGGCGCGCCGTCGACACGCTGCGCTCGATGCTGGTGCACGGCGACGATCTGTTCCTGGCCCGCGTGCCGGCGGGGGATTCGATCGGCGCAGTCGTGGAAACCGCGCTATCCCGCCTGGGCCGCGCCTTCGGCGCGCTGCTCTCGATCGAACTCATTCGCAGCGGTGCGTTCGTTCCTGCCGAGCACGATCGGCTGCTGGACGTCCTGGCCTTCCGCTCGTGGACCAGGACGGAGCGACGGTATGCGCCGCCGCTGATCGTGCTGGTCGGCGGCGCCGACCTTCGCGCGGGCGAGCTCGCGACGTTCATGGACGGGCGCGAGAAGCTGGTGCTCGTGGTGGAGGAACCGTGCCCACCGGCGCCCCTCGTTCGCCTGGTCACCCCGGGCGCCCTCGTGCTGCAGACCGGTGACGCCACCGGACTGGATCTCCTGGCCACCAGCGCCGGGCCCGGCATTGCCGCGATCGTGCCCGACGGCGCGGCGTGCTTCCTCCACGATCCAGCGCGTGGGCGCGAAGCCTGGCAGCGTCTGTCGGTCTGGCGAACCGGCGTCGCACCGGAGAGGATGATCGGGGGAGCGAGTGTCTGGCAGATGCAGGAAGATCTGCGGCAACTCGAGGCGCTGGCCGCCGCCCCGCTCGCGCCGCCGCTTCCGGCCGAAGCGGTGACCGACGCGGGCAGCGATGATGCGGTGGATCGGCTGGCGTCCTGGTTGCTGGCCCAGTCCCCGCTCGGCGATTCGTGAGGGGCGACCGGCAATGATTCTCCTGGCGATCGCGATCCTCGGCGGCGTGGGCCTGGTCTTCGGCGGCCTGATCGCCGCCGCGTACCGGCGCCTCCGCGTCTACGAGGATCCGCGCATCGATGCGGTCGCCGCCATGCTGCCTAACGCCAACTGCGGCGCGTGCGGCCTGCCGGGATGCCGGGCGTTCGCCGAGCAGGCGGTCGCGGGCACCATCCAGCCCGCCCAGTGCACCGTGTCCAACGCCGAGGGCATCGCCGGCATCGCCGCGTTTCTCGGCGTCGACGCCGGCACGGCCGTGAAGCGGGTCGCGCGGCTGCACTGTGCGGGTGGTACCGACGTCGCCTTCGCCCGCGCCGAGTATCGCGGCGTACGCACCTGCGCGGCGGCCGCCGCCGTGGCCAGCGGCGCCAAGGGCTGTGCCTGGGGCTGTCTCGGTCTGGGCGACTGCGCGCGGGTCTGCGACTTCGACGCGATCGCGATGAACGACCTGGGCCTGCCGGTCGTGGACGTCGACAAGTGCACGGCTTGTGGCGACTGCGTCGACGCCTGCCCCAAGGACCTGTTTACCATCATGCCCGTCGATCACCACCTGCTGGTGCAGTGCCGCAACCTGCGCGTCGGGGATGACATCCTCGAGGATTGCCGCGTCGCCTGCACGGCCTGCGGCAAGTGCGTCGTCGATGCCGCGGTCGGACTGATTTCGGTCGCCACCGGCGTCGCCGTGATCGACTACTCGGAGGTCGAACTGGAAGACCCACGTGCGGTGGCGCGCTGTCCCACCGGCGCGATCGTCTGGCTCGACCGGGCGCAGTTCGTCAGTCAGGACAGTCTGGTCGGGAGCGCGCACGCATGAAGATCTGGCCGGGAAAGATCAGCGAACCAGTGGCGGCACCGCCTCGGTATCCGGGCGTTGTCGAGGCCATGGACGGATCCGCCGCCGTAGTGGCGATGGAGACCGCGGCCAGCGAAGCCGCCGGGGCATATCCCATCACCCCCTCCACCCAGATGGGCGAAGGGTGGGCGGCCGCCGTGGCCGAGGGCAAGACCAACGTGTTCGGCCGCCGCCTCCTCTTCTTCGAGCCGGAGGGCGAGCACGCCGCCGCCGCCGTCACCGCCGGCATGAGCATGACCGGTATGCGGGCGACGAACTTCTCCAGCGGACAGGGCATCGTGTACATGCACGAATCGCTCTACCCGGCTGTCGGAAAGAGACTCACCTACGTCCTCAACGTGGCTGCCCGGGCGCTCACCAAGCATGCGCTCAACGTCCACGCCGGCCACGACGACTACCACGCCGTCGACGACACCGGGTTCTTCCAGCTGTTCGCCAAGGACGTCCAGGAGAGCGCCGACCTCAACCTCATCGCGCACCGCATTGCCGAGCTGTCGCTCAACCCCGGCATCTGCGCCCAGGACGGCTTCCTCACCAGTCACGTCATCGAGTCGATCCGGCTCCCTGAACGCGACCTGGTGCGGGAGTACCTCGGCAGTCCCGCCGATTTCATCGAGGCGCCCACGCCGGCGCAGCGCCTCGTCTTCGGGGCGAAGCGCCGTCGCATTCCCGAGATGTTCGATCTCGACCATCCGGCCATGCTGGGTGTGGTGCAGAATCAGGACAGTTACGCGCAGGGGGTCGCCGCCCAGCGCCCGTTCTACTTCGAGCACCTGGCGGACCTCACCGACCGCGCCATGGCGGAATTCGCCGCCCTCACCGGCCGTCGTTATGCACGTGCCACCGGATACCGCATCGACGATGCGGAGTATCTCATCGTGGGACAGGGTTCGGTCGTGGCCAACGCCGAAGCGGTCGCCGACTTCCTGCGCGAAACCCGACAGCTCCGCGTGGGCGTGGTCAATCTCACCATGTTCCGGCCGTTCCCCTCCGACCTGATCTCGCGCCTGCTGCGCGGCAAGAAGGGCGTGGTGGTGCTGGAACGGACCGACCAGCCGCTGGCGGTCGATCTCCCGTTGCTGCGCGAGATCCGCGCCGCGCTGTCGAAGGGCCACGAGAACTTCCGCGCTCGCGGCGTCAGCGTGCCGCATCCCGGCATCCAGCTGATCGCCCCGGACGACATCCCCGATTGCTACTCCGGGTGCTTCGGCCTCGGCAGTCGCGACCTGCAGCCCGGCGACGTCGTCGCCGCGGTCGAGAACATGCTGCCAGAGGCCGGTGCCCAGCGGCGTCGCCAATTCTATCTGGGCATCGACTTCATTCGTCGCGACACCCGCCTCCCCAAGCTCCAGATCTGGCAGGAGGAGCTGATCGAAGCGTACCCGGACGTCGAGGATCTCGCGCTCAAGTCGGCCGGCGACTTCAACCTGATGCCGAAGAACTCGACGTCCGTGCGCATTCACTCCGTGGGCGGTTGGGGGGCGATCACGATGGGCAAGAACCTGTCGATGACCGCGTTCGAGCTGTTCGGCATGCACATCAAGGCCAACCCGAAATACGGATCCGAGAAGAAGGGACAACCCACCACCTTCTACGCTACGCTGGCGCACGAGCCGATTCGCCTCAATGGCGAGCTGAAACACGTCGACGTGGTTCTGGCTCCTGATCCCAACGTCTTCCGTCACTCAGATCCTCTGGCGGGGTTGGCCGACGGCGGCGTCTTCGTGCTGCAGAGCGAGCTGGAGCCGGTCGCGGCATGGGCGGCCCTGCCGCCCTGGGCGCGTGCCGAGCTCCGACGCCGCGGAATTCGCACCTATATCATCGACGCCTTCCGCATCGCCGCCGCCGAAGCCTCCGACGCCGACCTGCGCTACCGGATGCAGGGCGCGGCGTTCCTCGGCGCCTTCTTCCGGGTCTCGCCGCTGCTGGAGCGCGAGGGCGGCACCGAAGCGGCGCTCTTCGACGGCATTCACCAGCAGCTCGACAAGAAGTTCGGCCATCGCGGCGCGCAGGTGGTGGAAGACAATCTGCGCGTCATCCGCCGGGGCTACGACGAAGTGGTGGGTGTCGACGCGGTCGAGCTGCCGGACCGCGCCGACGAGAACGGAGCGGTCCCGGCCATTCCTGACGTGCTCGACGTGCCTGACGCGGAACAGGGCATCGGCAACCCGGGACGGTTCTGGGAGCAGGTCTGCGCTGTCTGCAAGCTCTCCCAGGACGTGATCGCCGACCCGTTTGCCGCCATCAGCGCCATCCCCGCCGCCACCGGCGCCGTGCGCGACATGAGCGGCGTGCGGATGGAGATTCCCGACTTCATTGCGGAAAAGTGCACGGGTTGCGCGCAGTGCTGGACCCAATGTCCCGACGCTGCCATCCCGGGGCTCGTGACCGGCGTCGAAGACACGCTTGGCGCCGCCATCGACGTCGCCGAGCGCCAGCGCGCACCCCTCGATCGCCTGCGGCAGCTGGTGAAGCCGCTGGGCAAGGAGTCGCGACGCGTCATGGCCGGTGATCCGGCCGTGGACTTCGCGACCGCGCTGCGACGGGCGTACGACACCGTCGCCGGAAAACTCGGCGCCGATCCCGAGCGTCGGGTCGCTGTCGATGCCGAGTTCGAGCCGGTGCATGCGACCATTGTCGAAATGCGCTTCGCGCGGACGCGGCCGTTCTACGATCTGCCCGAGGGCAAGGCGAAGGGGAGCGGCGGACTGCTCTCCATCACGGTGAACCCGGAGGCCTGCAAGGGCTGCAACCTGTGCGTCGCCGTGTGCCCCGATCAGGCGCTCGTGACCGTGCGGCAGGACGATGAGAAGCTCGCGCGGCTGCGCCGCAACTGGGAATACTGGAAGCAGCTGCCCGATACCGATGACCGCTACGTGAACGTCTCGCGCATCGATGAAGGGATCGGTGTGCTGCCATCGCTCCTGCTCAAGAAGAACAGTTACCGGTCGATGGTGGGCGGTGATGGCGCCTGCATGGGCTGCGGAGAGAAGACGACCGTCCACCTGGTCACGTCGACGATCCACGCTCTCATGGGACCGCGGGTGGAGAAGTACGTTGCGCGGCTCGACACGCTCATCGCGACCCTCGACGCCAAGGCCCGTGAGATGCTCGCGTCCGGCGCCGATCTGCGCGCCGCTGGTCAGGCCCCCGCCGGGGAAGTCACCGTGCCGGTTGATGAGGACCGCCGGAAGCGCCTCGCGCTGTTCGCGCGGGCGATCGACGAACTCAGGGATCTCCGGTGGCGTTACATGGAGGGGCCAGCCGGAAAGGGCAGGGCGCGGCTGGGCATGGCCAACAGCACCGGGTGCTCGTCGGTGTGGGGCAGTACCTACCCGTACAATCCATATCCCTTCCCATGGGTGAACCACCTCTTCCAGGACGCCCCCTCCGTCGCGATTGGCGTCTTCGAAGGCCAGATGCGGAAGATGGCGGATCAGTTCGTGAGTGTGCGACGGGCCGAGCTGTTGGCCAACGACATGTACGATGCGGCGACGCACGAGAAGGAATTCGTCGCGCTCGGTTGGCAGCAGTTCACCGACGATGAATTCGCCATGTGCCCGCCCATCGTCGCCATGGGTGGCGATGGTGCCATGCTCGACATCGGCTTCCAGAACCTTTCGCGGTTGCTGGCATCCGGAAAGCCGCTTCGGGTGGTCGTGCTCGACACGCAGGTCTACTCGAACACCGGTGGACAGGCGTGCACGAGTGGCTTCACCGGTCAGGTGGCCGACATGTCCGCGTACGGCGCGGTGCAGCACGGCAAGACCGAGGTGCGGAAGGAGCTCGCCCTCATCGCCATCGCGCACCGCGGCGTGTTCGTGCACCAGTCGTCGCAGGCGTCGGCGTCGCATCTCATGGGCGGCATCCTGCGCGGATTGCAGCAGCGCAGGCCGGCGGTGTTCAACATCTACACACCATGCCCGGTGGAACACGGGCTGGCCGACGACTGGGGGCAGCACGCCGCCCGTCTGGCGCTCGAGAGCCGCGCCTTCCCGTTCCTCACCTACGATCCGGAAGCGGGGAGCGCACTGGCCGACTGCCTCACGCTCGACGGGAATCCGGCCGTCGACGATCTCTGGCCATCGTACACCCTCCACTACACGGGCGACGACGGCGCCCCGGGCAGCATGGAACTCCCGCTCACCATCGCCGACTGGGCGGCCACCGAGGGACGCTTCCGGAAGCACTTCAGGGACCTGAAGCACGCCGACTGGAACGACGAGATGCTGCCGTTCCACGAGTATGTCGCCCTCGCGCCTGACGAGCGGGCGGCAAAGTCGCCCTACATCTGGGCGACCACCGGTGACAAGCGGCTCCGCCGGCTCGCCGTCTCGGCCGAAATGGTCCGACTCGCGGAAGAGCGGCTCATGTTCTGGTCGCAGCTGCGCCAGCTTGCGGGCGTGGAGGTCGCGCCTGCCATTCGCGACCGTGTGCTGTCGGCCGTGGAGTCGGACTTCGAGCGGCAGGTGCAGGAGCTGCGCAGCGAGTACGAAACCAAGCTGGCCGACCTGCGTGCGAGCTACCCGCCGTTGATTGCGCGGCGTCTCGCGCAAGGGCTGCTGCGAAGCGCGGGTGGCCCGCATTCCGCAAGCGAGTTGCTCTCTCGTATCGCCACCGGTTTGGCGAGCGATGTGGTTCCTGACGCCGGTTCAGCGCCCGCACCGAGTGCCATCCCTTCGGGGAGCGCGCTAGCCCCGGAAGCGGCCTCCGGGTCGAACGGTGCGGGCGTCCCGGCGTCTCACGCGTCTTCCGCGGCCGGTCCGGAAGTCGCACAACGCGCGGACGGTGCCGTCGCCGCGGCCGCGGCGGCGCCGCCTGCGCAACTCCAGGACGACGACGACCTGGTGATGGAGGCCTACATCGAGTCGGCACGGTGCACGACCTGCAACGAATGCACGAACCTCAACGGTCGCATGTTCGCCTACAACGCGAACAAGCAGGCGTATGTGAAGGACGCCAAAGCCGGCACGTTCGCGCAGCTGGTTCAGGCCGCCGAGAAGTGCCCGGTGTCCGCCATTCATCCCGGAACCCCGCTCAACCCGAAGGAGAAGGATCTCCCGAAGTGGCTGGAGCGGGCAAAGCCCTTCGGCTGATCACATGCTGCTCTCACGGTTCGGCTTCCAGCACGGCGTTCATCCTCCCGAATCCAAGGAGCTCACCAACGCGCTCCCGATTCGCCGGATGCCGTTCCCGGCGGAGCTCGTGTTGCCGCTCCAGCAGCACGCGGGGAAGCCGGCCATCGCCTGCGTGAAGCCGGGCGACCACGTGGAACGCGGCGACAAGGTCGGCACGGCCGATGGCTGGATGTCGGTACCGATCCATGCGTCGGCCGCGGGACGAGTCACCGCGATCGAGTGGGCCCCCTACATCGACGGGACCGATAGCATGGCGGTGCGGATCGCCGTCGATCGGTATGCGGTACAGACCCCGCGTCCACGCCTGGTGCCACGGTGGGAGGGTCTGACCACCGAACAGACGGTGCTGGCGGTGCAGGACGCGGGGGTGGTGGGACTGGGCGGTGCGGCCTTCCCCACCCACGTGAAGCTCTCGCCGCCGAAGGAGTACGCGGTGGAGTCGATGATCGTCAACGGCGCCGAGTGTGAGCCCTATCTCACGTCCGACCACCGGATCATGGCGGAGTACCCCGCCCGGGTGCACTTCGGCATTCGTGTGATGATGGCCGCGTTAGGCGTCCGGCGCACGGTGATCGGTGTGGAGCGCAACAAGCCCGACGCCATCGACGCGCTGCGCGCCGCCGCGCCCTCCGACCTCGATGTGTCGATCCTCCCGCTGACCGTGAAGTATCCGCAGGGGGCGGAGAAGATGCTGATTCGCGCCGTGACCGGGCGCGAAGTGCCATCGGGCAAGCTGCCGGTGAGCCTCGGCGTGCTGGTCCAGAATGTCGGGTCGGTGGCCGCCATCGCCGAAGTCTTCGAGACCGGGATGCCGCTCATCGAGCGCATCGTCACCGTGAGCGGGCGTGGCGTCCGCAAGCCCGGCAACCTCATCGTCCCGGTCGGCACGCGTCTGCGTGACGTGCTCGAGTTCTGCGGCGGGCTGACTGACGACGCGGCCGAAGTGATCATCGGCGGACCGATGATGGGCCTCGCCCAGAGCTCACTCGACGCGCCGGTCACCAAGGGCACCACCGGCATCGTGGCCCTGGCGGCCGGCGAGACCCGCACCGAGCAGATCTACCCCTGCATCCATTGCGGCAACTGTCTGGATGCCTGCCCGGTGTTCCTGAATCCCTCGCTGCTGGGCGACTACGCGCGGCTCAACCGGTACGACGACATGGAGGCGCTGCACCTGGCCGACTGCATGCTCTGCGGCTCGTGCTCCTACGTGTGTCCCTCGAACATCCCGCTCGCGCAGCTGTTCGCGTTCAGCAGGACCGCGCTGCGGAAGCGCAAGGCGGCGGCCGCGTGAGCGCCGGCTCGCTGGTCGTCACCGCCGCGCCGCACCTCCGGGCGCGCGAGTCCACGCCGCGGATCATGTGGAACGTGGTGGGGAGCCTGATTCCCATCGTCGCGGTGGCGTCGTGGTACTTCGGGATCAGTGCGCTGCTGGTGGTGGGGGCGGCCACGCTGGGCGCCATGCTCACCGAGCGTGTCTTCGGCAAGTCGGGGACACTGGTCGACGGCTCGGCCGCCATCACCGGGATCCTGCTCGGCCTCACCCTCCCCGCCGGCATGCCGATGTGGATGGCGTTTCTTGGCGGCGCCATGGGGATCGGCTTCGGCAAGATCGTCTTCGGTGGTCTGGGGCAGAACATCTTCAATCCGGCCCTGTTCGGGCGCGCGTTCCTGCAGGCGGCGTTCCCGATCGCCATCACGACCTGGCCCGTTCCGGGGCAGTCGTGGTGGGCGCTGAGGGGAGATCTGTTCGCGTTTCCCCTCACCCATCCGCGGGTGACCCAGGCCATCACCGCCGCCACGCCCCTCGGCGCCTGGAAGTTCGAGGGACACGGCACCTCGGTGCTGGCGCTGTTCATCGGCAACACCGGCGGGTCGTTAGGCGAGACGTCGGTGATCGTGATCGTGCTCTGCGGCGCGTACCTGGCGCTGCGCGGCTATCTCAACTGGCGGCTACCGGTCAGCATCTTCGCGACCGTTGCGGGTCTGGCGGCGATCCTCCATGCGTTCCAGCCGGGTTACCCGGCGCCGCTCTTCATGCTCTTCTCGGGCGGACTCGCCCTCGGCGCGATCTTCATGGCCACCGACATGGTCACCGCGCCGGTGACCAATCCCGGGCGCTGGATCTTCGGCGCCGGTGTCGGCGTGGTCACGGTGGTGATCCGGGTCTGGGGGGGCCTGCCCGAAGGCGTGATGTACGCCATCCTGTTCATGAACGCCTTCACGCCGTTCATCAACAAGGCCACGCAGCCGCGGGTGTTCGGCACCACCGGGCGGGTGATCGCATGACCGAACCCGTGCACTGCCACACCCCCGGTCCCCCGACCGAACTTCCCCCCTCCGTGCCCACCCCAGCCTGGCGGCTGATCGGCACCCTGGGCGTTGCCGGCGCGCTGGCCGGTCTCCTGGTGGTGATCGTCTACCGGCTCACGCTCACTCCCATCGAAGCGCACAAGGGGCTGGTCGTCCAGCAGGCCGTGGCCGAAGTGCTCGAGCACCCCGCGCGACTGGATACGCTCTATCTCGAGAACGGCGCGCTGACCAGACAGCCCACCGAAGCGCGAAGCGAGCTCCAGGCGGCGTACGTGGGCTACGACGCGCAGGGGCACTCCCTGGGAGTGGCCATCACCGCCGGTGAACCCGGCTTCTCCGATGTGATCTCCCTGATGTTCGGCTTCGACCCGCGAAGCGGCACCATTCTCGGCTTCAAGGTGCTGGATCAGAAAGAGACGCCGGGTCTCGGCGAGAAGATCGAGAAGGACAGCGCGTTCGTCGGCCAGTGGCACGGCCTGATCGCGCCGCTCAAGGCCGTGAAGAAGCGCAGCGGGAACGATCCCGGCGAGGTCCAGGCCATCAGCGGCGCCACGATCTCGTCGCGTGCCGTGACCCGCATCATCAACAACGCCGTCGCCCGCTGGCGCCCGCTGCTGACCGCGTACCAGGCCGGAGCCACGCCGTGAGCACGACCATCGACGCCACCCTGCCGGTTGCTGCGCCGCAGGCGCCGCCACCGCTGCCGCCGTCCACGGCCCCGGCGCCGCTCATCGGGGACCTGATGCGCGGCATCTGGAAGGAGAACCCGGTCCTGGTGCAGATGCTCGGCATGTGCCCGACCATGGCGGTCACCAACAACGTCGCCAACGCGTTCGCCATGGGCATGGCCACGCTGTTCGTCCTGCTGGGGTCGGAATTCTTCGTCTCGCTGCTCCGCCGCCGGTTTCCGAACGAGGTCCGCATCGCCTCGTACATCCTGATCATCGCCACTTTCGTCACGCTGGCCGACCTGCTGCTGGAGGCGATGGTGCCCGACATTCACAAGGCGCTCGGCCCCTTCATCGCCCTGATCGTCGCCAACTGCCTGCTGCTGGGGCGGCAGGAAGCGTTCGCCGCCAGGCAGCCGGTGGGACGCGCCGTGCTCGACGCCGTCGGCATGGGCGCCGGGTTCACGATCGCGCTGACCATGATGGGCGCCATCCGGGAGTTGTTGGGCAGCGGCGCCCTGCTCGGAGTCCGGGTCCTGCCCTCCAGCTTCGAGCCCTGGGTGTTCATGATGCTTCCACCCGGCGGCTTCTTCACGCTCGGACTGCTGCTCATGGGCGTCGCGGTCGCGTCCGACTTGCGCGCGCGGCGCACGCGCGCGCTCCGACTCCGGAGGACATGATGGGTGACCTGGCGTGGATCGTCATCTCGTCGCTGCTCGTGAACAACTTCACGCTGGTGATGTTCCTGGGGCTGTGCTCGTTCTTCGGCGTCACCCAGCAGATCGGTACCGCCCTTCGCCTCGGCTTGGCCAACACATTCGTCCTCGTGATGACGGCCGTGTCGGCGTGGTTCCTGAACAAGTATGTGCTCGGGCCCGCGCCGTTTCTGCGTATCATTGCGTTCATCGTCGTCATCGCGTCGGCCGTGCAGATCGTGGAGATGGCGGTGAAGAAGCACTATCCGGTGCTCTTCCGCCAGCTCGGCATCTACCTGCCCCTCATCACCACCAACTGCGCGATCCTCGGCCTCGCCATCTTCCAGACTAATCGCGGCTACAACTTCATCCAGGGTCTCGCCTTCGCCATCGGCGCCGGGATGGGTCTCACACTGGCCCTCACGCTCATGGCGTCCATACGCGTGCGCACCGAGCTGACCGAGGTGCCGCGGCTCGCACGTCCTATGGCCATCGTCTTGTTCATCGCCAGTTGCCTGTCCATGGCCTTCATGGGTTTCGCCGGCCTGGGTACCTCATGATTGCCACGATTGCCGGCATCGCGCTCATCGCCGTGCTCTTTGTCGTATTCGGGCTGCTGCATCCGCACCGCGGCTGCGAATCGGGCGGCTGCGGAGCCTGTCACACTGATTGTCCGCTGCACCAGCACGTCGAGGGAGGAAAGTCATGACCACCAACCAGCCAGCCGGCCGCCTGACCCACCGCCGGGAGTTCATTGCCGTCGGGATCGGCGCGTTCGTCGTCGCCGCCGTCCCCATTTCGGCGCGCTTCCGCCGGCGAACGGTCCGCCGCACGCTGCCGGTGATGGGGACCATCGCCGAAATCACCGTGATCGCCGCCGACTTCGCCCGGGGTGAGCGCGCCATCGATGCGGCGTTCGCGGAATTGACGGGCGTCGAGCGCACGATGAGCCGGTTCCTCCCGGCGTCCGATGTGGGCAGGGCCAACGCGCTCGCGTTCCTCCAGCCGGTCGCGGTCTCCAACCCGACCCGCGACGTGGTCGATGCGGCGCTCCGGTGGGCCCGCGCCTCCGACGGCGCGTTCGACCCCGCGATCGGACGGGTGGTCGAGTTGTGGGACGTGAATCACCGGATTGAGCCACCCCCCGACGCACCCGTGCGACGGCTGGCCGCGCGTCACCTCTTCCACGGCGTCGAACTCGGTATGGAGCACGGGAGACCGGCGGTCGCGTTTCGATCCGGCGACATCCATCTCGACCTGGGAGGCATCGCCAAGGGATACGGGGTCGATCGCGCGACTGACGCGCTTCGTTCCCTGGGCGTTCGCGACGCGCTCGTCAACGTGGGTGGTGACCTGATGGCATTGGGCCTCGCCCCCGACGGGTCTCCCTGGCGTGTGGGCATTCAGTCACCGGTCGATCCCGACGGGCTGATTGGCGTGCTGGACCTCTCCGACCGCGCCGTCGCCACCTCGGGGGACTATGTGCAGTTCTTCCGATACCGCGGCGTGCGCTATCACCACCTCATGGATCCCGTCACGGCGCGGCCGAAGCAGACCGCGGAGCACAGCGTGTCGGTTGAGGCCGAGACATGCATGAACGCGGACGCTGCGGCGACGGCGGTGTTCGGAATGTCGGCGACGGAAGCGCGGGCGCTGCTCGCCTCGCGCATGCCGGGCGCTCGACTGGCGTCAACAGGGTAGTGCCGTGCCGCCACGACGCCCGCGTCGTGGCGCTCTCATCGAGTCGGCGGAGGTATCCATGCACTACGCGACGATGTTCTGTAGCGGTTGCGACCACGACGTCCGGGTGTTGATGACGGAGGACACGGCCCACGACCCGCAGGCGAACGTGCGCGACCCCGAACTGGTCTGCCTCGAGATCGGCGAGTGGTGTACGGGCACGCTGTGTCCGCTGGGCGCCGCCGAGCCGAACGCGATGATCGCTCGGCTCGTACGTGGCGGCCTTCCGCTCGACTCGCTTGCCACGGCGCGTGGCTGGTGCGAGGTCTGCGAGCGTGAGACCGACCTGGCGCTCTACGGGCGCAACATGGCGGCCTGTACCGTGTGTGGTACGTCTCGGTTGCGTGAGGGCGAACTCCACACCTGACGGGCGTCGCGCCGGCCTGGATTGCCCCGGCCTGGATTACGCCCGCCTGGACTACGCCGGTCTAGATTGCGGCGTGTGAGTATCAGGAGTACCTCATCCCGGGTGTGCGTGCGCCTGCGCGTGCGCGTCCGCGCGGTCGGCATCTGCGCGTTGTTCATCTGCGCGCGTGCTCAGACGGGATGCGCGCAGTTCCGGGTCATGCCGCGCGACGGTCGCTTCTGGGGTGCCGCGGTCGCGCTCACCGGTGCGGCAGCGATCTGGGACGCGCGACTGTCGGCCGATGCCGCCCGCCTCCCGCCGCGAATGCAACACGTGCTCGATGATCTGCAGCCGCTCGGACGCGGCGCTGTGCTCGTCCCGGTGATGGCGGGCGGATTCCTCATCGCTCGCCTCACCGGCCACCGGCGGGCTGCCGATGCGGTCCTTCGCGTGGCCGCCGGATACACGGTCGCCAATGCAGTCACGAGCGTGCTGAAGGGGGCGGTCGGCCGTCATAGACCCCGGGGCGCGAATGAAGATGCGTGGTGGTTCCGTCCATTCCGTCGCGGCGACGAATGGCAGTCGTTTCCGTCCGCCCACACCACGCATGCGTTCTCGATAGCCGCCGCGCTGGCCGACGAGTGGGGTTCGCCGACGGTCGAGTCGACCGGATACGCCATCGCCGGACTGATCGCGCTGCAGCGCATCTCTTCCCGGTCGCATTGGCCCAGCGATGTGGTGGCAAGTGGAGCGCTGGGTATCGCGTCGTCGCTGACCATCGATCGCTGGCTGCGAGGGCGAATGGCTCGCGATACCACGGTCGTGCCGGTGTGGCGTTATGGATCAGCCTGCAGCACGCGGCCTTGAGTTCGCGTGCCCCCGCTGAGTAAGCTGGGGCACGATGTCAACTGGTGACGGCTCATCGGTTCCGCCCGCCTCGACCGTCCGCCGCGGCGCGTTAGGCAGGGAGGCATGGGCACCCGGCTCCCGGACCGTGCGTGAAGGGGATCCGCGACCCGGAGATGAAGCGGCGCTCCTGAACAGCGACGGCTTTCGACTGGTGGTCGAGGCGGTCCGCGACTACGCGATCTTCCTGCTCGATCCGGACGGGCGTGTGGTCAGCTGGAACGCCGGGGCCGAGCGCATCAAGGGGTACACGGCCCGCGAGGTCATCGGGCAGTCGTTCAGCGTCTTCTATCCCCCGGACGTCGTCGCGAGCGGGCATCCGCAGCGTGAGCTGGAGACAGCCCGAAGAGACGGACGATTCGAGGAGGAGGGATGGCGGGTTCGCAAGGACGGATCGCTGTTCTGGGCCAACGTCGTCATCACTGCGCTTTCCGATAGCTCGGGCCGTCATCAGGGATTCCTCAAGATTACCAGGGATCTGACCGGGCAGCGTCGCGTCGAAGCCCTGGAACTCGCCGAGCGGCGGATGAACGAGTTCCTGGCCATGCTGGGGCACGAGCTGCGCAACCCGCTGGCGCCCATCCGCAATGCCCTGGCCGTCATGCACATGAAGCCGGTGGCCGATCCGAATCTGCAGTGGGCGCGTGACGTGATTGACCGCCAGCTCAGGCAACTCACGCGGATGGTCGACGATCTCATCGATGTCAGCCGCATAACGAGCGGCAACATCGCGCTCAACAAGGAGCCGCTGGAGCTCGCGGTCGTGGTGGCGCGTGGCGTGGAGGCCAGCCGTCCTCTGATCGATGCGAAACGCCAGCACCTCGAGATCGACTACTCGCGTTCCGCCGTACTCGTCGAGGGTGATCTCGCGCGGCTGGCACAGGTCGTGACGAATCTCCTCAACAACGCGGCCCGGTTTACGCCTGAAGATGGCACAATCCGTCTGTCGGTCTCCGCCGCCGGCGACCAGGCGGTCCTCAGTGTTCGTGACAATGGCGCGGGCATCGACCCGGCGCTGCGGCCGCACATCTTCGACCTGTTCCGGCAGGGCGATTCGTCGCTGGACCGCGCCGCGGGCGGCCTCGGTATCGGCCTCACCATCGTCCAGCGGCTGGCGCAGATGCATGGCGGAACCGTCGACGTGCTCAGCGAGGGCCCGGGACGGGGAAGTGAATTCGTGGTGCGCCTGCCACGCCTCGACGCGCTGCCTCCCAGAATGTTCACGCCGTCGGGACGCATCACGCCGATCGCACCGGCGGCCACGCCGCGCCGCGTGCTGGTCGTGGACGACAGTCCCGACTCCGCCGAGAGCATGGCCGCCGTGCTGCGCCTCGCTGGACACGAGGTGCGCGTCGCCCTGAGCGGCCCGAGTGCCATTGCCCTGGCCGGGCAGTTCCGCCCCGAAGTCGCTCTGCTGGACATCGGGATTCCGGGCATGACGGGATACGAGGTGGCCGTGGCGTTACGCGAGCTGCCGGGCCTGGAGGCGCTCGTCCTGATCGCGATGACCGGCTACGGCCAGGCTCAGGACCGGCTGCGCTCGCGCGAGGCGGGCTTCCACCACCACCTCGTCAAACCCGTGGACATTGCAAACGTGCAGCAGATCCTCGAGTCGCTCCCCTCCGCGAGGACGGTGCCGGTGGACTCCTGAGCGCGTGGGTGTTACGCTCTTGGCGCGTCGCTCGAGATCCCTCCGCACTCTGCCTTGCGACGATCGTCGATACCGAGGTGCCCATGATTCGCCCCACCGCCGTCCGCGTCGTGCGCTTCATTCCGCTGGCGTTCCTGCTCACCGCGCCACCGCTGGCCGGTCAGTCGAAGCCCACCATCGAGCAGTTCTTCAACGAGGCGTCGCCGCTCTCCATCACGGCCGCCCGGAACGCCGACCGCCTGGCATGGATGGCCTACGACCGCGGCATGCGGAACGTGTACACCGCGGCCGCGCCGGCCTTCACGCCAGTCCGCCTGACGCGGTTTCTCAAGGACGACGGCGTGGACCTCGGGGGCGTCCAGATTTCCGATGACGGATCGGTCGTCGTCTTCGTCCGCGGATCCGCGCCCAATCGGCAGGGCTGGGTGGCCAATCCGTCGCATGACCCGAACGGCGGTGAGCGCGCTATCTGGGCCGTCCGCACTGCGGGCGGACCAGCCTGGAAGCTGGCGGACGGCGCCGGGCCGGAGCTGTCTCCCGATGGGCGATCGGTTCTGTACGTGAAGGACGGACAGATCTACCGCGCCCGGGTCGCCCACGTTGCCCAGCCGGATTCGATGGACGTCGGATTCAAGCCCTTCATTAATGAATGGGGACGTCAGAGCAGTCCGCGCTGGTCTCCGGATGGCGCGCGGATCGCGTTCGTCAGTGAGCGTGGCAACCACTCCCTCATCGGCATGTATGACGTGAAATCGCGCACGGTCGATTACGTGTCGCCGAGCGTCGACTTCGACGCCGACCCGGTGTGGTCACCGGACGGCAAGTCGATCGCCTTCACCCGCCGTCCCGGTATGCCGTTTGGCCAGCAGGCGCAGGAAGGCACCGGAAGTCTGGGCAATCCCAACGGACCGGCGGCCGGGCGCGGCGGAGGCGGACGCGGGGCTAATGCCGGCTCGTCCGCCGGCGTCTGCGCCGGAGTCGGGCGCGGTCGGTTCGGTGGACGGGGCGGCGGTCGCTTCGGCGGCGAACCTGATACCGCCACCACCGTCGACAAGCGTTTCCCCGGATTGTGCCGGGCGACTTTCCGCGGCGGATACACGCTGTCGGTGATGGTCGCCGACCTCGCCACCGGCCAGGCGAAGGAGATCTGGCACAACCAGCCTGACGAGCCGGTCTTCAGCTTCATCGCCCGCATGATGTGGGGCGGCGGCCACCTCGTCTTCCCGCTGTCGCCGCCGGACGACGAGTTCGACCGCTACTGGGCCATCGCCGTCGATGGGTCCACCAACCGCCCGATCGAACTGACCACCACCGACGGGCTGATCGAGGACGTCACCTCCGCTGCCCTCTCGCACGACGGGAAGACGCTCTACTACTGCACCAACGCCAACGACATCGAGCGCCGCCACATCTGGGCGGTGCCCACCTCCGGAGGAACGCCCACCCGGGTCTCGCAGGGCGATGGGATCGAAACGTGGCCGACCCCCCTCGCCTCGGGCCGGCAGGTGGCCGTGCTGTATTTCGGCGCCACCCAGCCCGCGTCTGTCGGACTGGTTCCCGCCACCGGCGGCACCGCGAAGTTGATCTTCCCCACCTTGCCGAAGGATTTCGCCAAGGCAGCCCACGTCACGCCGCAGATCGTGATCACCAAAGCGGCCGACGGCCTGGAGATTCACAACCAGCTCTTCCTGCCGGCCGATCTGAAACCGGGTGAACGCCGCCCGGCGATGATCTTCGTGCACGGGGGACCGGTTCGACAGATGATGCCCGGCTACCACTACATGCAGTTCTATCACTGGGCCTACGCGTTCAATCAGTGGCTCGCGAGCCAGGGCTACGTGGTGATGTCGGTGAACTACCGCAGCGGCATCGGCTACGGCCGGTCCTTCCGGCAGGCCCCCAATACCGGTGGGCGCGGCAACGCCGAGTACCAGGACGTGATCGCCGGTGGCAAATACCTCCAGTCCCGTCCCGACGTCGACTCCACTCGTGTCGGCATCTGGGGCCTGTCCTACGGGGGCGTCCTCACGTCGCAGGCGCTGGCCCGCAACTCCGACGTCTTTGTGGCGGGCGCCGACCTGGCCGGCGTCCATCTCTGGGGGAGTTCGCTCGACACCAATGCCGTCTCGTACCGCTCGTCCACAATCTCCGCCATCGACGGCTGGAAGTCGCCGGTCTTTCTCCTGCAGGGCGACGACGACCGGAATGTCGACTTTGCCCAGATGGTCGGGTTGGTGCAGTTGCTCCGCGCCCGCAACGTGCACTTCGAGCTCACGGTGATCCCCGACGATCTCCACGAGTCCATGATGCACTCGCGGTGGATGAACACCTGGACCAGGATCGGGGACTTCCTGCACCGGTTCGTGTGGGAAAGACAGGACGCTGCCGCGTCTCAGGGAGGATCCGGCCGTCCCTGACGCGCGGTCAGGACGAGCGCGCCGCGGCCGACGACGAAGCCGCGGCGCACCTGGTGCTACGGCAGAAGGGCTGAGCCCGGATTCCCGTTGCCGCGGTGACAAGTCACGCAGGTGATCTTGGGCGTCTGACCGCTGCGGTTCGGCGGCAGCTTGGTCAGTTGCTCCGTGTTGATGACATTCAGCATCTCGATCATGATGCGTGCCGTCTTCTTGCCATTGCGCGAGTCGTCTTCCCACTGACCCGCAACGTGGCACGACGTGCAGTTCTGGCTCAGGGCGCGGCCGAAGGTCTGGTCCATCATCTTCACGAATTCGCCCGCCGGCATGTCCTTGTACAGCTGGACGTTCTTGAAGACCTCGCCGGCCGGCTCGTTCTCATGACCGGCGATCGACGCCAGCACCTGCTGCACCGTTGCCTCGCGCAGCTTGGCGATGGAGTCGCGACGGGCAGCCCGCATCTCTGGCGTCATCGGCGCGCGTCCACCCGCCGGTGCCCCGCCGCGACCCTGTGCCACTCCGCCGGCCGGCGTTGGCGCGGGCGCTGGTGCCGGGGCTGGTGTGGAGGTCTGCTTGGATGAGCACGACACTCCGAAAATGAAGGCGGCCGGTATGGCCAGACGCACGGTGCGGTTCATGAATGTCACTCTCGCGGGTATGGACATCGTGTCGATGATGGGGCGCCACCACAGACGGCGCCTCAACGATGCACACGGATTCCGAGCCGTCAAGCGGCGGACTGGACCGAAATGTCGTACAATTGCTGTCGCCGGGCGGGCTGACCGGGATCGTCGCCGGGGGTCGCGGCGCATCGATCGCCGGTCCGCACCGGCAGCACCCACCCACCACGGAGCACGCATGAACGACGATGCCTTCAACCTCTCGATCCGGAAGTTCCTCAAACAGTTCGGCGTCACCGCGCAGCGCGAGATCGAACAGGCCGTCCGTGCCGCGGTCGCCGCGGGGAACCTGCGCGGCCACGAGTCGCTGCCGGTCCGCGCGACGCTCAGCCTCGGCAACCTGGTCGCCGACTACCAGGTGGACGGCGAGATCACACTCGGCTGATCCGCCACCCTCCGACAGTCATCAGTAGCGCGAGACCTGGATGATGCTGTAGTAGGATTCGATACGCCCGTGCGCAAAGGCGTCCACGAGATCGGCCATTGATGCCACGAGCTGCGCCGACCTGGAGTTCGGATTCTGGCTCGTCACCCAACCGCGATTCGAGAGGGACCGGATGAACGTGCTGGTGGAGTCGATCGGCAGAGTCGTTACGTTGCTGTAGAATCGCTTCCACGCATCCGCATCCTGAAAGAGATACATCTCGACGTTGGACGTGTAGAAGACCGACACGGTTGCTCCCCGTGCCTTCAGGAACGCTCCCACTGCGCGCAGCACCTTGGGCCCCGCGAAGTCTCCCACCAGCGGAACGACCAGGTTTTCCTCCTCCATCCGCTTGATTGCGCGATAGGCCGACTCGCTGCCGAGGTAGCTGCGGTCCACACCGTGCCCGTCCGTCTCCGTCATCAGCTGCGCGTACGTGGGCATGCCATATCCGCCATAGCTGCGCCCGGCAGATCCGAAAGAATAGGTGATGTCGGGACCCGCACGGTAGAACGATCCGAAGACGTAATCCAGCGAGTTCAGGTCATCCTGGGTGAGCCCGAACCCGTGTGTCGACAGGAGGCGCTCCCGGATCGCCGCCAGTGTGCGCCGGAACATCACCGAGTCGGGAGCCACATCGGCGTACGCATCCAGGATGACCTGCGCGCTCATGTTGGTATCGAGGCCCGCCGGGCGCCTGCGCGAGAAGAGCCGGGACACGAACTCCGCGCGGTCGGGCGAGTCCTCGATCAGCGCCTTGTACATCAGGTGCTGGACCAGGTTCTGGCGGCGGATGTCGACGATGAACGCGATGCGCGGAGCAAACGCCGCGATGTATGTGAAATTCTGGTCCGGTCCCACCCCGAGATACACTCCGCCCGGCCGAATGCTGGCCTGAAGGCCCGGAATCACGTACTGATAGGCCGCTTCATTCGAGACGAAGTTGTCCGATCGGAACGTTCCGCCAGGCTCCGAGAGGTCGGAAATGATCTGCCAGAACGTGCTGTCGTCCAGGCGAGCAGGGATGCCTTGCGCCCGAGCCGCCCCTGTCGCGATCACCGTCAACAACCCGGCGAGCGCGAGAAGCGTTAGGCGTCGTGACCGGGCCTGACAGAATGGCGGGGGAATCATGGAAGAACCCTCTTCCAGTACGTGAGCGTACTATGCGAAACAGGCCCGGGGCGCGTTCCCCGGCCCGAACCGGCTGGGCCGGCAGTACGGTTGCCATGCCAAATGGAAAGACAACATGATATTGTTGACGCTGTCGCAATGTACATGACTTCGCTGCATGACCGATGATGTCGGTGCGGGACCGCGGGCAGGGCCTGTACGACATGATCGGCTCCGGTTTGCCATGGCCTGTCCGTCACAGCGAGGTTGCGATGCGCTATCATACTTTCAACCCAACGGCAAGAATGGAGGATGACATGCGTACGTGCGATTCCGGGGTTCTCTTGCGGCGAGCACGCCCGGTGGCGGCATTCGGACTGGCGCTCGCGTTCACCTTGAGCGCGTGCGGGGGAGGGGGCGAGAAGGCGGCGCAGACGGACACCGGGATGGCAATGGCCCCGGATACCACTGCCATGGCTATGGCCGGCCCGCCTCCGACGCCCGGCAACCCACCGGCCGGCGCCACGCCGGAGATGGTTGCGCTCGGCGACAGCATTTTCCACGGTCAGGTCGCCAGCGGCGCCTGCTTCACCTGTCACGGCGTCGACGCCAAGGGAACGCAGCTCGCCCCGTCGCTGGTCGATACCCTGTGGCAGACCGGAGACGGAACGTATGCCTTCATCCAGAAGCGGGTGACCGACGGCATGCCGAACCCCACGCCGCCATTCCCTGGCCCCATGCTTCCCATGGGGGGCGCGAACCTCACCCAGGATCAGATCAAAGCGGTGGCTGCCTACGTATACGCCATCAGTCACCAGGGCGGCTGATCGATCGGCGTGGGGATGGGGGAAGCGCGGAAAAGCACGATGGCCGCAGCGGGTCACCCGGCGGAGCAATGCGCTCGATCTGGAGCGCGGCGTATTCACCCTCGATGACCCGCGCGCCATCGCGCGATCGGTTCGTCTCGCTGACGGTGTGGCTGCTCGGGCTCGCGACCGCATCCTCGGTGGGAGCCCAGGAGCGGGTCCGGCTGCATCCGGGCATGGTCATCTCGCAGTCGGTGCAAGTCCTTCCGCAGGTCTATCAGTTACCGGCGGCGCCTGGTCTCGACTCCTCGGTCATCGTGGTACGGGGCGACGACGTGACGGTGGACTTCGGCGGGGCCACGCTACAGGGCAGCGCGCCCTCGGTCGCCCCTGACCTCGCCACCGGGGTGGCCATCCGCATCGATGGCGGCCGGAACGTGCGCATTGCCAATGTGCGCATCCGCGGCTACAAGGTGGCAATTCTGGCGCGCGGCTCACGAGACCTCGAGCTCGCGAACGTCGATGCCAGTTACAACTGGAAACCGCGGCTCTTCAGCCTCGTGGAACACGAAAGCCTGGTCGACTGGCTCAGCTATCATCACAACGAAAAGGACGAGTGGCTTCGCTACGGCGCGGCGATGTACCTGGTGGACGTACACGGTGGTGCGGTGCGTCGCTCCGTGGTCCGCCACGGGATGAACGCCCTGCTACTGGTGCGAAGCGACCACCTGTGGGTGCAGGACAACGACTTCTCGTTCAACTCCGGCCTCGGTATCGGCCTCTACCGGTCGAGTGACAACACCATTGTGCGTAATCGCGTCGACTTCAACGTGCGCGGCTACAGTGACGGCTTCTACCGGCGAGGCCAGGATTCCGCGGACATCCTGCTGTATGAGCAGAGCGATCGCAATGTCGTCGCCTTCAACTCGGCAACGCACGGCGGCGACGGGCTCTTCCTCTGGGCCGGTCAGAGCACCATGGATACCGGGGAAGGCGGCACGAACGACAATCTCTTCTTCGGCAACGATTTCAGTTTCGCGCCCGCCAATGCCATGGAAGCCACGTTCAGCCGGAACAGCTTTGTGGCCAATCGTGCCGAGGGAAGCGATTACGGCCTGTGGGCCGGTTACAGCTACGAATCGCGGGTGATCGCCAACTGTTTTCGCGGGAACCGCACCGGCATCGCGATCGAGCACGGGCAGGACAACGTCATCGCGGGCAACGTCTTTCTCGGGGACAGTACGGCCATTCGCCTCTGGGCCGACAGCATCCAACCGTCCGACTGGGGCTACCCGCGACACCGCGACACACGCAGTCGCGACTACCGGATCGAGCGCAACGCGTTCGTCGCCAACCGCGTTCGGATCCGCGCCGTGAATACCAGCGGGCTGGCAGTCGATCAGAATGACTCGTCAGGCACGACGGTGGGAGATTGCCCAGTCCCTGCGGTCCCGGCCACGTGGTCGCAGCTGGTGCCAGCGCTTCCCGGCGTTCCACGGCAGCCGCCGTCTTCGGCCGACGCCCTCCGGAACCGCGCTGCCATCGTGGTGGACGAGTGGGGGCCGTATGACTGGCGGTCGCCGAAGCTCTGGCCCGTGGACAGCGCGCGCAGCGCTCCGCTCCGGCTCGCCGTCCTCGGCCCGGCCGGCGACTGGCGCGTGGTGGCACGGCGCGGGGTGAGTCGGGTCTCGCGCCTTGCCGGCCATGTCGGAGATACGATCGCGGTGACGCCGGGCTCCAGAGCCAGCGGCGACTGGTCGATCACACTGGAATTTCGCGGCGGCGACACCGTGTCGCCCACGGGGGCGCGTCGTCGGGCGGGCACGCCCGTGCGCTTCTCCTATGAGCACTTCGAGCCCCTGCTCGATTGGGACATCCGCTTTTTTGCCTGGGCCGACTCGATCGATCCACGGACCGCGGCCGGGCGCTTCGAGACGCTGCTACGCACCACGCCGCTGGTGGAGCGACACGGGCCGCGGCTCGACTACCTGTGGTATCAGCCCACCATTCCCGAGTTGCCTCAGGCGCGTTTTGCCCTCGAGGCGACGACCGCGGTCGATCTCGCACCGGGCGTCTACACCTTGCGGACGATCAGCGATGACGGCATCCGCGTCTGGGTGGACGATACGCTCCGTATTGATCGGTGGACCCTGCACGAGTCCGCGGTCGACGCCGTGCCTCTTGGGCCGGGGCGTCACCGTCTGCATGTGCGCTTCTTCCAGGTCGACGGGTGGACCGAGCTGCGACTGGACATCATTCGCGGCGCGCAGTCGTCGTTAGGTTCGACCGGCCGCCCCTGAACACGGTGCGGCGCACGGTCCGGAGAAGGCGGTCACCGGCTCACCCCCGGGTTCTCCTGGTCCCCGAGTCGCTGCTACATTAACGGCGCACCCGGTCGAGGCGACCCGTGGACCAGATCCTCAATCGCGTCGAAATCCTGCTGCTCATCGCCGCGCTGGTGGCGATCGTCGCGCGCCGCCTGCACGTGCCGTCGAGCGTCGGATTGGTCGTCGCTGGTGGCGCCCTCGCGTTCTTCGATGTGTCTCCTGGACTGGACCTCACCCGCGATCTCATCTACAACGCTTTCCTTCCCCCGCTGATCTTTCAAGCGGCGATCGATCTCAAGTGGAAGGAGCTGTGGCGCAACTTCGGCGTGGTGCTGCTGCTTGCCTCCGCGGGGGTGCTGGTCTCGGCGGGGGTGACGGCCGCCGGCATGCGGTACATCGCCGGATGGCCCGTGCCCGCGTCCCTGTTGTTCGGCTCGCTCATCGCCGCCACCGACCCGGTGTCGGTGATCGCCCTGTTCCGCGAAGCCGGACTGCGCGGGCGGCTCCGAGTGCTGGTGGAAGCCGAGAGCCTGTTCAACGATTCCACTGCGGCGATCCTGTTCGGTACGGCGCTGACGTTCGCCGCCGCGGGGACGGGAGGCGGCGCCGCGGCCATCGGGCTCGACATTCTACGTACCATCGGGGGCGCCATCGTCGTCGGCAGCGTAGTCGCCGGAGTGGCGCTACTGCTTGCCGGACGCACCACAGATCACCTGGTTGAGATCACGTTCACCACCGTAGCCGCATACGGCTCGTTCATTCTGGCCGAACAGCGCCAGTTTTCGGGAGTCCTGGCGTGCCTTACGGCGGGACTGATCGTGGGCAACCTCGGCGTATCGATGGGTGCCATTTCGCAGCGCGGGCGCGAGGCCGTCGACGGCTTTTGGGCGTATGCCGCGTTCGTGGTGAACTCGCTGATCTTCTTGCTGATCGGTATGCGCGAAGCGAGGGAAGATCTTCTGACCGCCGTCGCGTCGGCGGTGGTGGCCATTCCCCTCGTGCTCGCGGCCCGCGCCGTCGCGATTTATCCGCTGTGCGCCGTCATCGCGCCCACTCGGCATCGCGTGGAGCGCCGCCATCAGCACGTACTCTTCTGGGGCGGGCTGCGCGGCGCGCTGGCCCTCGCGCTGGCGCTCGGCTTGCCACCCGATGTGGCGTTTCGCGAGCAAATCGTCCGCGTCACGTTCGCGGTGGTCGCGTTCTCGCTGATCGTTCAGGGGAGCACGATGCGGCCGCTGCTCCGCTGGCTCGGTCAGCTGCCCGGTGCCGCCGCGACGGTGAAGCCGCCGCCGGCTGAGCCGCCCGGCGAAGCGTCCGGCCTTCCGCCGCCGCCGCCCCCAGCCTGACGGCCGGACGATAAGGCTCTGAGGCCGGGTGCCGGGCGGTCGATCGACCGGCGCATCTCCACGCCCGGGTCCGCCTAACGCGAACGGATGCGTCCGGTTCGCCCGCGTCTGCGGCCCGGCCTGTCTCGCGGCGCGGACCGGTCCGCATCGCGCACCCGGAACACACTCCGGCGTACAAAGGGCACAACGGACAACCGGCAGGCCGTGGGGCTCACGTCGAGCTCCGGCATCGGCCTTCACGTTGGCTGGCAGAAGATCATCGTCGACGGCGGAGCCGGCACGCAGTGGGGGCTGGGACTGTCCTGGCGGCCGAGGTAGGTGGCACACGGGACGCGGCCGGCTTGCGGGCTTGTTCCTGAGGGGACGCTGGCTGGCAAGTCATGGGCGGTTGGGGCCGGGGACCATCGTGCCCCCTCCGCCCGCCGCGGACCATCAAGACGACGACTCTCACTCCACAGGGAGGGGACATGGCGGTTCGAAGCAAAGGGGGTACCGGTAGACGCGGAGGTTGGAAGGGGCGCGCCCGATACGGACCAGCCGCGGCGCGACGCGTCAAGAGCGCCCTGGCGCGGCGGAAGAAAGGGACGCTGCGGCGGGGCAAGCAGGGCCACGGTGGGAAGGTGAGATCGCGGAAGCAGGCGATCGCGATCGGCCTGTCCGAGGCCCGCAGAAAGGGCGCGAAGGTTCCGAGTCGTGCGGCTGGCACCCGGTCGCGGCGCTCCACGCACCGGCGTTCGAAGTAGCGATCGCGCGCACCGGCACGGCGCGCGCCTTGCCCCTCCGTGGTCGAGACGGCAGCATTCACGCTGGGCCGCGCTGGCATGCGTTAGCGCAGACGGTCCGAGTCCCCAAGCGCGGAACAGTATCGGTGCGGATGATCGCGCATCTCATCGAACTCGTGCTGATCGCGGCCGCGTCCTGGTTGTGTGCGTGCACGTCGCGCTCGCAACCCGCGGCGACTCCCGCGCCAACCGGCGCGTGTGAGTATGGAGGGATGGCGACCGTCTCGAATCGACTCCCTGAGGACATCGACGTCATCGCTTACGATGCCCACGGAAATCGACGGCCGCTCGGAACGGTATCGCCCGGCGCGACCGTTACCTTCACACTCTCGGACGAGGGCACGCGATACCTCCGCTGGGAACAGGCGTTCACGGGCCTCCGCCAGCCAGCACGTGCCGCGCTCGGTGATCCGAAGACCATGGTTCGCATCGAACTGCGGTGCAATAAATCCGCCTAGGCGGTCCAACCGTCGCCGCCGCATGGACCTGCAGGGCCTCAGCGCAAGCATGGCGCGAGGGTGACCATCCGGCTACGTTGCGAAGGAAAAGCGCGAGTCCGGAGCCACCCCTGAGAGACGAGGTACAGCGACAGCACCGCCTGATCATCGACAGTGCCCTCCTCGGTGTGGGAGGGGCATTCGCAGCACAGCTATTCCTCCTGCTGCTTCGGTTGGCGCAGGGCGTGTTTCTGTCGCGGCTGGCAGGTTACCACCCGCCGGGCCTGATCAATGAGGGCGGGAATCCCGTTGAGCTGATCGGCCCCCATGGGCTCTGGCTCATTCCTGTCGCGACCACCCTCGGCGGCCTGCTCGTCGGCTTCCTCACCTGGAAGGTCGCCCCCGAAACCGAAGGACACGGCACCGATACGGCCATCCGGGCCTTCCATCGCGCCGATGGGGCTTTGCGTGCCCGTGTCCCGCCTTTGAAGCTCATCGCCTCTGCCCTCACCGTGGGATCCGGCGGTTCGGCCGGTCGCGAGGGACCAGCTGCCCTCATGGCCGCCGGCATCGGCTCGTGGTACGCGTCGCTTACCCACCGCGACGCCGAGGACCGGCGACTGCTTCTCCTGATCGGCATGTCCGCGGGCCTCGCCGCGATCTTCCGATCTCCGGTCGGCACGGCCCTGTTCGCCATCGAAGTGCTTTACTCCGACATGGAGTTCGAGACCGGCGCGCTGCTGTACACGATGCTGGCCTCGATCGTGGCCTACGCGGTGAACGGCATCTTCGTGGGCTTCACACCGCTGTTCCGCATTCCGCCGATGGCCGTACCCGGGAGCCTCGACTACGCGTGGTTCGCGGTACTTGGCGTCGCCGCCGGAATCGTCGCGATGGTCGTACCGACGGTGTTCTACGGCACGCGCGACCTGTTCCGGCGGTTGCCGGTTGCGCCGCCTCTCAGACCGGCCATCGGTGGTCTGCTGATGGGTTCACTGGCAATCGTGGCGCCGCAGGTGATCGGAGGCGGTTACGGGTGGATGCAGCGCGCCATCGACGGCAACATGCTCGCCACCACGCTGCTCATGCTCGTGTTCGCGAAGATGGTGGCCATGAGTTTGACGGTCTCCTCCGGAGGATCAGGGGGCGTCTTCGCACCGAGCCTGTTCGTCGGAACGATGCTCGGGGGGTTCTTTGCGGTAGCCGTCCACAAGGCACCCGCCCCGTTCGCCATCGTCGGCATGGCGGCGGTCTTTGCGGGGGCCGCGCGCGTGCCCGTGGCGTCGCTCATCATGGTCACCGAAATGACGGGCGGATACACGCTGCTGGTGCCGGCCGCCCTGGCCGTCATGCTGAGCTATATCATCCAGGTCCGCGGCAGCAGTCGACTGCGCTACCGGCGGCTGTACCAGGAACAGGTGCCGCGCCGCTCGGACTCGCCGGCGCATCATGTGGAGCACCTCGACATCGCCCTGCGGATTCTCGAGCAACGGCGCCTGACGCGACCGCTCGACCCCGACCATCTGGCTCTGCTGTCGCAGCTTCGGTCGGGCGAGGCGGCCCAGCTGGCCGACGACCGTCGCCTGATCGTGGGAGTGCTGCGCACCGACAGCGCGTTCGCGGGAACCGTGATGGCGGAGAATGGAGGCCGGCTCGGCGACGACGCTCAGATCATCGCCATCATGCGCGGAGAACACATGCAGGTGCCGCACAAGGGCGTGCAGCTGCTGGCGGGCGACCGGCTGCTGGTGCTCACCACGGATCATGGCCTCGAGGAACTGAAGAAGCACGTGGACAAGTGGTAGGGGCCGACGGCCGACAATGGCCCAACGCCGCGTGCGCGAGGCCCGTTAACGAATAGGCACGTGTTCCGTCCAACTTGTGCCGGATCGCGGGCGCTTTGCGGAACTTTCGTGATCCCGCGCCTTCGCGGCTGAGTGCGCCGTAGCTCGCGCTCGTTCGAGCGCGCTTTCGCGTGTGCAGCCGACCGCGCAGCGCTTTCGCGGGTACTCCTCGTTCGAGGAGCACGCCCACAACCAGTGCGAATGTACCTCCGCTTCGGCGGGAAATACACCGCCATTACGGGAGAGCAATGAGACGCCTCATCGCCGGGATTTCTGTTCTCGCCATTGCTGGTGTCAGCATCGCGTTTCTGCTGCACCGCTCGGCAAAGGACGCCACGTCATATCGCTTCGTGGAAGTGACACGCGGCGATGTCGAGTCGGCCGTGAATTCCACCGGGATCCTCAGCGCGGTCCGCACGGTGCAGGTCGGCACACAGGTGTCCGGGCAGATCGCCGAGTTGCGCGCCGATTTCAACGACCATGTCAGGAAGGGCCAGCTCATCGCGCGTCTCGATCCGACGGTGCTCGAAGAGGCCGTCCGGCAGGCGGAGGCAGACGTGGAGCGGTCGCAAGCCGATCTGCAACAGAAGCAGTTCGTGCTGAACCAGACCGAGTCGATGTACAAGAACGAGGTCTCCACCGAGACCGAGTACAAGACCGCACAGTACAACGCGCAGATGTCCGAGGCCGCGCTCAAGTCGTCGCAGTCGAATCTCGAGCGTGCAAAGCGGAATCTCAGCTACGCGTCGATCTACTCACCCATCGACGGCATCGTGATCGAGCGCAACGTGGATGTCGGCCAGACCGTGGCGGCGAGCCTGTCTGCCCCGCAGCTCTTTCTGATCGCCGAAGACCTGTCGCATATGCAGATCCTGGCCTCGGTTGACGAAGGCGACATCGGCCAGATCCGGGAAGGCCTGCCGGTTCACTTCACGGTGCAGGCGTATCCCAATCGCACCTTCGACGGAAAGGTCGATCAGGTGCGGATGCAGTCCGCGGCCAACGAGAACGTCGTCAACTACACCGTGGTCGTCGCCGTGAACAACCCCGATGGGCTTCTTCTGCCGGGGATGACAGCGACCGCCAGCTTCGAGGTCGCCAAGGTGACCAACGTGCTCAAGGTGCCAAACGCCGCCCTGCGCCTCCGTCCGACCGAGGCGATGATTGCTTCGGCGCGCGCGAACGGCCCGGCTGGGTTGCCGAGACAGCAGTCGCGCGCGTGCGGACAGCGGACGCGGCGCACCTGAGCGCGCCACCGTCGAGGAAGACGTACTCCGCGACCCCGGGGGCGCAGGCGCTGCAGGCGCAGCCCAGCGCGTGGGGTTTGCCCAACTCTGGTATCTCGACGACAACGGCAACCCGGCCATGACGCGCGTGAGGACCGGCCTGACGAATGGACAGGAAACTGAAATCACGGGCAGCGGGATCCGCGACGGGATGCAGGTGATCGCCGCCGTCACGTCGTCCGACCAGCCGTCCAGCGGGGTGTCGAGTCCGTTCCAGACCAATCAGCCACAGGGGCGCGGCGGGTTCCGCGGTCGCGGAGGGTTCTGATGACGGCCGTCGCGCGAGGTCCGGTCATCCGGGTTGAGCATCTGAAGCGCATCTATCGCACCGGAAAGACCGAGGTGCACGCGCTCCGCGGGGTCGACCTGTCGGTGGATCGGGGTGAGATGGTGGCGATCATGGGTGCTTCCGGGTCGGGGAAGTCGACCCTCATGAACATCCTCGGCTGTCTCGACCGGCCCACATCGGGCAGCTACTGGTTGGACGACGTGCGCGTGGACGGACTGGACAAGAACGCGCTGGCGGACATTCGCAATTCGCGCATCGGGTTCGTCTTTCAGGGATTCAACCTGCTGCCGCGCACGACCGCGCTGGACAATGTGGAGCTTCCGCTGCTGTACGATCGGAGCGGTCGCAGGATCGACACCAAACGTGCCGCGCGCGAGGCCCTCGAACGCGTGGGGCTCGGTGACCGCATGGATCACGAGCCCAGCGAGCTGTCCGGTGGTCAGCAGCAGCGCGTCGCAATCGCACGCGCTCTGGTCACCCAGCCGGCGATCGTGCTCGCCGATGAACCCACGGGCAATCTCGACAGCGTCACGTCGATCGAAGTGCTTTCCATCTTTCAGACCCTGAACGACCAGGGCATCACGATCCTCCTGGTGACACACGAGCACGACATCGCGCAGTACGCCCGCCGTATCGTCGAACTGCGAGACGGTCACATTCTTCGTGACGAGGCGGTCGGTGATCGCCATGTTGCGGCACGCGATCTGGAGCTGGTGGGACCCATTCCGGTGGACGACTGACATGAAAGCAACCCGACTGATCGATATCGCGACCAGGAGCATTCTGAAGAACAAGATGCGGACGCTGCTGACGATGCTGGGCATCATCATCGGTGTCGGCGCGGTGATCGTGATGGTGGCCGTGGGGCAGGGCGCGAAGACCCAGATCCAGCAGCGTATCGAGAATCTGGGAACGAACATGATCGTGATCACCCAGGGCGCGAGTCAGTCCGGCGGGGTGAGCCAGGGAGCGGGTACGTCGAACCGGCTCTCGCTGGACGATGCCGATGCTCTCAAGCGCGAGAGCGTCCTGCTGGCCGCTTCGTCGCCGGTGGTGATCGCCCCGACGCAGGTGGTTGGCGGAGGAACCAACTGGCGCACCATGGTGGATGGCGTTTCCACCGACTACTTCATCATCCGCGACTGGCAGGCGCAATCGGGTCGTCTGTTCGACGACAGTGAGGTCCGCGCCGTTCGGAAGGTGGTGGTGATCGGCCAGACCGTCGCGAAGAATCTCTTCCCGAATCAGGACCCCGTCGGTCAGCAGATTCTGATCCGGAACGTGCCGGTCGAAATCGTCGGCGTGTTGTCCGAAAAAGGCCAGACCGCCGAAGGAAACGACCAGGACGACGTGATCCTCGCGCCGTATACCACGGTGCAGACACGCCTCTCCCGCCACACCTTCATCCCGCAGATTCTCGCGTCGACACCGTCGAAGGCGGACATTCCCGCCGCCGAAGACGAGATCCGCGGCATTCTGCGCGAGACCCACAAGCTCGCCGAATACGAGCCGGATGACTTCACCGTCCGGAACCAGACCGACCTGGCGCAGGCGGCACAGGGCACGACCGAGGTCATGTCACTGCTGCTGGCGGCGATTGCGAGCATCTCGCTGCTGGTCGGCGGTATCGGCATCATGAACATCATGCTGGTATCGGTCACGGAGCGGACTCGTGAGATCGGGATCCGGCTGGCGATCGGAGCGCGCGGCGCCGACGTCATGCGCCAGTTCCTGGTTGAGAGCGTGGTGATGAGTGTCTTCGGTGGCATCATCGGTATCGGCGTGGGATTTGGAGGCGCCGCCGTGCTCGAGCACTTCACCGGATGGGGCACGACCATTGCGCCGGCGATGGTGGGCATCGCAATCGGATTCTCGGCTGCGGTTGGCATCTTCTTCGGCTTCTATCCGGCCCGCAAGGCAGCGCTACTCGATCCCATTCAGGCGTTGCGATACGAGTAGTTGCTTGCGTCGGACCGTGGGGGCACCGAACTTTCGGTGGCGGGACCCCCACGTGAGAGTCGGGGGCACGAACTACCACCAAGCCATGCCTCGAAGCCGCGCGCCCTCACCGAACAACGGCGACGTCCTTCTGCTCGTCGGCACCACCAAAGGTGCTTTTGTCCTTTCATCGGATCCATCGCGAAAGCGGTGGCGGATCGACGGACCGCATTTCCCCGGCGAATCCGTGTACGCGCTCGCGTACGACGAGCGTGGCGGTCGCCGGCGGCTTCTCGCAGCGACACGCAGCTTTCACTGGGGCAGCGGGATTCGGACGAGCGATGACTTTGGCAGGAGCTGGAGCGCGCCGGATCGTCCCTCCGTGAAGTTTCCGGAAGCGTCTGGTCTGTCACTTGTTCAGATCTGGCAGATTCTCCCCGGGCCAGCTGACGAACCGAACCTGCTCTGGGCGGGAGTGGAACCGTCGGCGCTCTTCGAATCGCGGGACGGCGGCGATACGTGGACGGTCGTCGACGGGCTGCTGACGCACGAGCACCGGGCCCGATGGACGCCGGGAGGTGGTGGGCTCTGCCTCCACACGATCGTCCCGCACCCCACCGACCGGCAACGCATGATCGTGGCGATGTCCACCGGTGGCGTGTACCGCACGGAGGACGGCGGGCGAACCTGGCGGCCTCGCAACGCTGGCGTACGCGCGGAATTTCTGCCCGACAAGCACCCCGAGTTCGGGCAATGCGTGCACAAGGTGGCCCAACACCCCGGTCGGCCTGAGCGGCTGTTTCTTCAGAATCACTGGGGGCTGTACCGGAGCGATGATTGGGGAGACAGCTGGCAGGATATCGCGAACGGGGTGCCGAGTGATTTCGGATTCGCGATGCAGATGCATCCCACGGATGCCGACTCGGTCTACATCGTTCCGCTGGAATCCGACATGTTCCGGTGTGTTCCGGGCGCGAAGCTCCGGGTGTATCGCACGCGCGACGCTGGCGCGTCGTGGCAGCCGCTGGCAAAGGGACTGCCGCAGCGTCGCGCCTACGAAGCAGTGCTGCGCGACGCGTTGTGTGCGGACGCGTGCGAGCAGCCGGGCGTGTACTTCGGGACCCGGAGCGGAAAGCTCTTCGGCTCCGCCGACGAAGGAGAGAACTGGAAGGCGATCAGCGACGCGTTGCCTCCCATTACCTGCGTGAAGGCGGCCGTGGTCGGCCGACCGGCCAGCACATGAGACTGGACCAATCGTCATGTCTGTAACCATCGCCTTACCGAGTGCCCTCGAGCCCTATGCACGCGGCAGCCGCCTCGTGGTTCTGGAGGAGCGATGTCCTACCGTCCGCCATGCGTTGAACGCGTTGAAGGGCCGCTATCCTGCTGCCGCGGACCGCGTGCTGACGGAGCAGGGCGCCATTCGTGAGCATGTGAACGTGTTCGTGGGAGAAGAGAGCATCCGATTCGCGCAGGGACTGGAGACGGGGGTGCGCGACGGCGACACCATCGAGATCATCGCCGCCGTCAGCGGCGGGTGAGAGTCGCCGCGAACCGAGACGCGATGACGGACGAGCCGCGGTTGGCGGTGCAGGAGGCGCCGGCATCACCGGTGGCACAACGCGGGTCGCGCGCGTAGCGTAGGAGGACGGAGCGGGTGGTCCCACCCAACGAGCGCTCCCGGCAGTTCCGCCTTCCTCCCGTCACGGACCCGTCCACGTGAATCGACCGTTCATTCTCCTGCGCGCGCTGGTGGTCGCCGTCGCGATTCCCGGTGTGCTTGGCGCTCAACAGCGTCCAGTTGCATCACCTGTCGGTCATTCGGCCGATCGGGGCCAGAGCCTCACCGTCCCCGTCGACACAACGCTCTGGGGCAACCTCCAGTGGCGAAACATCGGCCCCAACAGCGCCGGCCGCATGGTCGCGGTCGCGGGGTCAGCGGCGAGACCCAGGGAGTACTACTTCGGGACGACCGGTGGCGGTGTGTGGAAGACGACGGACGGCGGCGCGACGCTCACCCCCGTCACCGACAAGTACTTCGGTGGAACCATCGGGGCCATCGCGGTGAGCGCGAGCAATCCGGACGTCGTGTACGTCGGCGGTGGCGAGTCGCCGATCCGGGGCAACGTCTCCCATGGCGAGGGCGTGTGGAAGACCACCGATGGCGGCAAGACCTGGAGCTACCTCGGACTCCGTGAGACGCAGCAGATTTCGAGGGTCCGTGTTCACCCCACCAATCCCGACATCGCGTACGTCGGCGCGCTGGGCCACGTGTGGGGACCGAATCCGGAGCGCGGCGTCTTCAAGACCATCGACGGAGGCAAGACCTGGCGCAAGGTGCTGTTCCGGAACGACTCCACCGGAATCAGTGACCTCGTCATGGATCCGACGAATCCGGACGTGTTGTATGCCGCGTTCTGGCAGGCCGGGCGCAAGCCGTGGCTGCTCATCAGCGGTGGGGCGGGGAGCGGCATCTTCAAGACCACCGACGGCGGCGAGCACTGGACGGAGATCACGCACAATCCCGGACTCCCGGCGGGGATTCTGGGTCGCATCGGCATCACGGTGTCGCCGGTGAAGTCGAACCTGGTATGGGCGCTGATCGAGCACGAGCCCAACGGCGGCGTCTACCGATCGGCCGACGGCGGGGCGACCTGGACCTTCATGAATGGCGATCGCGATCTGCGCCAGCGGGCCTGGTACTACTCGAACATCTACGCCGACCCCGGAGACACGAGCGTTCTGGCGGCGCCTAACGTGGGACCGATGTGGTCGAAGGATGGCGGCAAGACCTTCACGCGCGGGTTTGGCGGGGGCGACAACCATGACGTGTGGATCGCGCCCGACGATCCCAAGCGGATCGCGGTGGCCCACGACAACGGGGCGATCATCACCACCGACGGGGGCTCGTCGTCGATTCGGGTGGCGGCGCCGACCGGACAGTTCTACCACGTGCATCTCACGAATCACGTCCCGTACCACGTGTGCGGCGCGAAACAGGATGCCGGATCGTCGTGTGGGCCGGTGCGAGCGGCCGGCGGATTCGGACGCGGCGGTGGCGGTGGCCGCGGCGGACGTGGTGGTGCGCCTTCCGGACCGCAGTATTCCGATTTCTATGGCGTCGCGGGCGGCGAGTCGGGTTATATCGCGTCCGATCCGCTCGATCCCGACATCACGTATGGCGGGAACTACAGCGGCGTGCTCGAGATGCAGAATCGGCGTACCGGGCTGAGCGAGCGGCTGGATCCCTGGCCGCTCAACCCGATGGGCCACGACGCGAAGGACTCGAAGTACCGCTTCCAGTGGACGTACCCGATCATGAACTCGCCGCACGACCCGCACGTGCTGTACGTGGGATCCAACGTGCTCTTCAAGTCGTCGAACGACGGGAAGACCTGGTCGGTGATTTCTCCGGATCTCACGCGGCACGATCCCGCGACGTTAGGTGCGTCGGGCGGGCCCATCACGAAGGATCAGACGTCGATCGAGTACTACGCCACGATCTTCGCCGTCCAGGAGTCACCGGTCACGCCAGGATTGATCTGGACGGGATCCGACGATGGACTCATCTACCTGACCCGGGATGGCGGCAAGAGCTGGAAGAACGTCACGCCGAAAGGGCTTCCCGAGTGGACCCGCATCTCCATCATCGACCCGTCGCCGCATGACCCGGCCACGGCGTACGTGGCGGCGAATCGATACCAGTTGGACGACTTCGCGCCATACCTGTACAAGACGCATGACTACGGAGCGACCTGGACGAAAATCACGGACGGGATCACGCCGACCGAGTTCACGCGCGCCGTACGCGAGGACCTGGTCCGTCCGGGGCTGCTGTACGCGGCCACCGAACGCGGCATGTGGGTGTCGTACAACGACGGGCGCAACTGGCAGAGCCTGCAGCGCAACCTCCCGCCCGTCCCGGTACACGACATCGCTCTGCGCGATGACGACATGGTGATTGCCACGCACGGGCGGGCGTTCTGGGTGATGGAGAACCTGACCGAGTTGCGTCAGGCACCGGAAGTCGCGGCTGCGCAGGGGAAGAACTTCCTCTACAAGCCTGCGCCGGTCACCCGCGCCGGCAACGCCAGCGCGACCGTGATGTATCGCCTGGCGCAGGACAACCAGCCGGTGACTGTTGAATTTCTCGATCCGACGGGCAAGCTCGTCCGGAAGTACGCGTCCACGGATTCGGTGCCGCAGGGCGGCGGCGGGCGCGGCGGCGGCGGGCGATTTGGTGGCGCGGGTGCGGCGCGGGTCACCACGCGTCTTGGCGTCAATCAATATCAATGGAACATGCGCTACGCGGACGCATCGAGCTTTCAGGGGATGATCTTCTGGGCGGGCGGAGTCACCGGCCCGTCGATCGCGCCGGGGACCTACACCGTGCGGCTCACCGTCGGCGACGCCGCGCCGCTGTCCGCGCCGCTGGTGGTTCGCCGTGACCCGCGAGCGAGCGCCACCGACGCCGATCTCGCCGAGCAGACGCGGTTCGCGCTCCAGCTACGCGATCGGGTCACCGAGGCCAACGACGCCGTCAAGCGAATTCGCAGCGTCAAACGGCAGCTCGATGACCGCACACCGAAGATGGCCGCGGTCGCGGCGTTCGCGCCGCTCGCCACGACGTTCGCCGACAGTCTGAGCGCGGTCGAAGACTCCATCTACCAGACAAGGAACAAGAGCGGTGAGGATCCACTCAACTTCCCGGTACGCGTGAACAACCAGCTTGCGGCACTGATGGGTTTCGTGAGTAACGGCGAACGGCGGCCACCTCCGCAGGCATACGAGGTCTTCAACACGTTGTCGCCGAAGCTCGACCGGGAGCTCGCCCGATACAAGAAGAACGTGGATGCATTCCTCGGTCGCCTGAACGCCATGCTCAAGGCGGCCGGACTTCCCGCGATCGTCCCGACGACCGATGAGCCGCCTCCGCAGCGGACGAACGCCGTGTCCGACCATTCGCCTGCCGCCGGGGGGTAACGCAGCGTCATGTCCGCCGACCAGGCGCCCGAGAAGACGATCGCGCTGAGGCAGAAGCGGCTCGACAGGCGCCTGGGCGACCTGATTGTCGAGGCGGGCATTGCATCGCGCGAGGACGTCGAGCAGGCGGCCGCGCTCGCCCGGCGTGTGCGCCGCCGCATCGGCGAGATCCTCACCGAACAGGGAATGGCCGAGGAGCGCGACGTGTATCAGCAGCTCGCGATCCTGCACGAGCTGCGCTTTGCCGATGTCGCCGACCTGCTGCCGATCGTCGATCGCGAGGTCGTCGCCCGCATCTCGCGCCAGTTCCAGGAATACCACCATCTGGTGCCGTTGGCCATCGCGGCCGGGCGCCTGATCGTCGCGTCGTCGGAGCCGGAGGCGTTCCTGCCGGAGCTGGCGTCGGCGGTCGGCGTGCGCGAGATCGAGATCGTCCTCATCACGCCCACCGACTATCGCCGCCTCCGGCTCTCGCTCGACCTCGCCATGCCGGTCGATTCCCGCGGAGATCACGCCGCGTCGATCTCCACGCCGAACCTCCTCGCGGCAGACCATCACCTCTCGGCACCAATTCAGGAGCTGTTCCAGGCCATTCTGCTCGATGCCATCGCCGAGCGCGCCAGCGACGTACATCTCGAAGTCTACGGCGAGGGCGTTCGGGTCCGTATCCGGGTCGACGGCGATCTTCGCGACCTGGCCCACTATCGGCTCACCGTTGCGCAGGCGGTCTCGGTCGTCAGCGTTGCCAAGGTCCGTGCCAAGATGGACCTGGCCGAACATCGTGCGCCGCAGGGAGGCCGCTTCAGCGTCCGTATGGGAGATCGGCAGTTCGACGTGCGCGCGCAGACCCAGCCGTCGCTGCACGGAGAGCACCTGGTGCTGCGCCTGCTGGCGCAGGACACGAACCTCCTGTCCATCCCGGACCTCGGCTTCCCGGAGGATCTGGCGCGCGTGTACCGGCGTCTGCTCGACAGCCCGGGCGGACTGGTGCTGGTCGTGGGCCCGACGGGGTCGGGCAAATCGACGACCCTCTATGCGGGACTCCAGGTGCTGGCGGGAGAGACCACGCGGAAAGTGATCACGGTCGAGGACCCCATCGAGTACGCGATCGACGGCGTACAACAGTCGCAGGTGCTGCCCGAAGTCGGCTTCACCTTCGCCACCGCCATGCGCGCCTTCGTGCGGGAAGATCCCGACGTGATTCTGGTCGGTGAGATCCGCGATGGGGAAACGGCCCTCGAGGCGTTGCGGGCGTCGCAGACGGGGCACCTGGTGCTCTCCACGCTGCACTGCAATGACGCGGTCGACGCCGTACAGCGCCTCCTGGACCTGGGGATGCACCCCAATTCGATCGCGAGCGAGCTGGCTGCGGTGTTCGCACAGCGGCTGGCCAAGCGCATCTGCGAGGGCTGTCGCTCGCCGCACACACCGGACGCAGACTTGCTACGCGAGATCTTCCCGGACGGTGCGCCGCCCGGGTTCACCGCATTCCGCGGTGCGGGCTGCAGCCGATGCGGCGGCGTCGGGACTCATGGCCGGATCGCGCTGGTCGAGTACCTTGGCGCCAGCTCGGCGGTGCGCCGCGCCATCGCGCGCCGGCTCGCCCTTGACGAGTTGCGCGATGCGGCGCTGGCGGCCGGGCTGGTTCCCATGCGCAATCACGCGGTGGACCTGGTTGGGCGAGGTCTGATCGCTCTGGAGGAACTCCCCGAAGTGCTGACTCCGGAGCGACTGGCACCGGAGCGGCCGGCGCGGGGCGACACGGCGCGATAACTGCACCGCCCGAGGACATCGATCGCCAGCGCGCCGACATGCGCCGACGGGTACAGTCCGGCAACGAAGGCCGGAACGCCTGACTGCGGTCTCGCCACGACTGTCGCATTATTCTGCGTGAAGAACTGGTACGACGGGCACGGCCCGTTTCGAGGGGACAGTGAGGCAAGAACTGCCCCCGACTTTGTTGGGGCAACACTGGATCCGGTGACCGGGAGTCTTGTGGTGTCGGTCACGGACCGGACCCTATCGGTCGATCGAGCATTCTAAGCACGCATGGCGACATCCGTAGCCGCTCTCGCAGACGAGAATAGCGCGTTCGGTGACACGAGCGCGCCCCCCGCCGGCCCCCGGCCATGGCGTGCCCACCAACTTCTGGCGGCCTGCCTCGCGCTGGCGGTCGCGTACTTCGTCGCGGCACGCTTCGGCCTGCAGTTTGCCGTGGTCAATGCCAGTGCGACCGCGGTCTGGCCGGCCTCCGGCCTCGCGCTCGCGGCCCTGCTGTATTTCGGTCCGCGTCTGTGGCCGGGCGTGTTTCTGGGCGCGTTCCTCGCCAACCTGCTGACAGCCGGAGGCGTGGCACTATCGCTTGGCATCGCGACCGGCAACACACTCGAAGCACTGATCGGTGCCGCCCTGCTCCAGCGATTCGCCGGTGGGCGCCATGTTGTAGAACGAGCGTCGAACATCGTCAGGCTCGTGTTCTATGCGGCGATAGCGAGCACGATGGTGAGCGCCACCGTGGGTGTGACGACGCTCGCGCTCGGCGGCCTGGCGCAATGGCGTGACTTCTGGTCCATCTGGACCACGTGGTGGTTGGGTGACGCAGGCGGGGACATCGTCGTCGCCCCGCTCCTGCTCCTGTGGCTTGCTCGTCCTCGAGTGCAGTGGACCGCATACCGGTGGCTCGAGGCGCTCGCCCTGCTCGTTTCCCTTGGCGCGGTCGCGCTCTTTGTGTTTGGCGGACTCCCCGGCGACCAGGGTACGAGTTTCCCCCTCGAGTTCCTGTGCATGCCGCTGCTGCTTTGGGCGGCATATCGGTTCGGACGCCGGGAGGCTGCCACCGCGGTGCTCGTCGTCGCCGGAATCGCCACCTGGGGAACGGTGCACGGTCGCGGCCCGTTCGTCACCGGCACGCTCAACGAGAGTCTGGTGCTGCTTCAGGTGTTTACCGGCGTGAATGCGCTGACCAGCCTGGTGCTTGCCAGCGTGGTCGCCGAGCGGGAGAGCGTGGAAGGGCAATTGCGACGGCTGGCGGTGACCGACGCGCTCACCGGCCTGTCGAACTATCGCCAGCTGCTGGACGTGCTGGAGCAGGAAATTCAGCGGTCGGCGCGAACGAAGCGATCCTTCGCGGTCCTGCTCCTCGATCTGGATCGCCTCAAAGACATCAACGATCGTCACGGCCATCTGACCGGCAGCAAGGCGCTGTGCCGGGTAGCCGATGCGATGCGGACAACGTGTCGCACGATCGACACCGCGGCGCGCTACGGGGGCGATGAGTTCGCACTGGTGCTGCCGGAGGCTGATGACAATGCCGCGTACCACGTGACAGCCCGAATCGCAGCCGCCCTGGAGAGCGATGGCCAGTCTCCGCGCGTGACCGTGAGTGCTGGCTACGCCGTGTACCCTCGCGACGGGGCTACCGCCGAGGCGCTCCTGTCCACCGCGGATCTGATGCTCTACGACATGAAGGCCGTGTCCGGACTGGAAGGGCATCGCTCGGCGTAGAGTTCGCCGGTGTCGGTCAGGGGCTGGTGCGGGCACCTGCCGGACAGCCCGGAGGCCATCGCTGAGGGAAGGGCGCTCGCCGAATCTCCTGCCGCGAGGCCGGCGCTGCCCTTGAAACCGGCAGACTGGCCTTGGCGCGAATCACAGGATCAGGCCGGCGTCCGTCGCGGGTTCTCGCCGGTGGTCGATGCGGTGAACGAATGTCCCGGCTGCGCGCGCAGGAACGCCACCAGCCCGCCGGCATCGAGAATGCGGAGGGCGATGGCGGGAAGACTGGCCGCCACGATCGCCGTGTTGCGAGTGAAATTGGTGACGTGCGCATCCCCGTCCACCAGATCAATCGCGAGGCGATCGCCCTCGGCAATGCCGGTGGTGTCGCACTCGAGTGGCACGAGCCCGTTGTTGACGGCGTTGCGGAAGAAGGCGCGAGCAAAGCTTCGTGCCAGGACCGCGCGAATTCCCGCGGCCAGAATAACGGTCGCGGCCACCTCCATTGCCGAACCGCAGCCGAAGTTTTCGCCAGCGACCAGGACGTCGCCCGCGCGAACGGACTGCGCGAAGGAAGGGTCCACCGCTTCGAGCAGAAACTGCTTGAGGATCTCCACGTCGAGGGAATCGCGCTTCCGTGTGGACGCGATGATGTAGTCACTGTTGACGTTGTCGCCCACGACGCGAGCGCGCGCGTGCAGATGCGTGGCCATGTCAGACGTGTACGGTGCGGGGATCGGTGATCCGCCCTGTGACGGCGGCAGCGGCGCACGCGGCTGGGGACGCGAGATAGATGGCGGCCGACGAATTCCCCATCCGACCGCGGAAGTTGCGATTGGCCGTCGACAACACGACCATGTCATCGGCCGGAACCACGCCGCTGGTGCCGCAGCAGGCGCCGCAGCCGGGTGTGGTAATGACCGCGCCAAGGGCCGCCAGCCGACCGAGCGAGCCATCGTCGATGAGGCGGAGCAGGACTTCGCGCGATGCCGGCGTCACCACGAGCTGGACCCCGGGCGCGACGCGTCCGCCGCCGAGCTCCAGCACCCGCAACGCCTCGTGAATGTCGGCCACGCGGCCGCCGGTACAGGTGCCGATGAACACCATGTGCACCGGCGTGCCGGCAGCCTGTACCAGCGGTACCACCCGGTCCGGTGCATGGGGGACCGCCAGCTGAGGTGTCATGTCCGACACGTCGAGGGTGACTTCGCGGACATACCGGGCGCCGGCGTCGGCGTGCACGGGGCGGCCGAGGTCGGTGGTCCGGTCGGCGAGATAGGCGTGCGTTTCCTGATCCACGGGGCAGATGGCCGCTTTGGCGCCGGTTTCGACGGCCAGATTGCACAGTACCACCCGCTCCTCGAGCGTGAACGCGCCTAACGCCTCGCCATGGAACTCCAGCGCGCGGTAGTTGGCGCCGTCGGCGCCGAGCGCGGCAATGAGCGCAAGCCCCACGTCCTTGGCGGCAACGCCGGGTCCACGCCGCCCCGACAGCACAACGCGAATCGACTCGGGAACGCGCAACCAGACCTGCCCGGTGAGCATGGCCGCCGCCAGGTCGGATGAGCCGACACCCGTTGCGAAGAGGTTGAGCGCCCCGCATCCCACGGTGTGACTGTCGGCACCGATGATCAGGTCGCCCGGAAGCGCTCGCCCGCTTTCGGCAGCAACCTGATGACTGATGCCCTCGCCCACGTCGCGCAGGTCGGCGCCGAACCGCGCGGCGAAGGCGCGGACCCGGGCATGGTACGACGCCGTCACCGGCGACGCCGGGGGCGCGTAATGATCGAGCGCGAACATCACTCGTGAGGCGTCGAACAGGTGGTCGCCCTCCATTTGCTCGAAATAGTCGATCGCCATCGGCGCCGAGGCGTCGGTGCCGATCACCTGGTCGGCGACACAGACCACCACGTCGCCGGCCCGCGCGTCGCAGTTCGACTTGTTCGAGAGGATCTTCTCCGAGATCGTCTTGGCCATGACCTTCGGCTTCAGCCCGGCTCGACTGCGGCTGCCGGCGCGCGGCGGCCGGCGACAACCACCGCACCAACCAGGTTGCCGAGCGTATTCACGGTGGTGCGACACATGTCGAGCGGCCGGTCGATGCCCGTGACCAGCGCGATGCCGGCCGCCGCGCGCGGACCGAGTCCGATGGCGTTGAGCACGATCAGGGTCGTGACGAGGGAACTGCCGGGTACGCCCGCCCCGGCGAAGGCGGCCACCGAGGCGGTGATCAGAATGACGCCGATGCGCCAGGGGTCGAGGTGAAGGCCGTAGACCTGCGCCAGGAACACCGCGGTGACCGCCTTGTAAACCGCCGCCCCGTTCTTGTTCAGGGTCGCGCCCGCGGGGAGCAGGAAGCTCGCCACTTCGTTCGGCACGCCGAGCCGATCACGTGCCGCCGCCATGCTCACCGGAAGGGTGGCGCTCGAAGAGGCGGTCGACAGCGCGAGCAGCAGGGCGTCGCCCACCGACCGGAGGAACGCCCCCGCCGCCAGCCCCGTTCGGGCGCGGAGCAGGGGCAACAGGACGACGCCAACGTGGATACCTAACGCGACGACGACCACCAGCGCGTACCACAACAGGCTCCGCAGCATCGCCAGCCCCGACCGTGCGACCGTCGCGGCGATGAGGATCAGGACCGCGGCGGGCGCGAGTTCCATCAGCCAGCGGATCAGCACCATCGCCACGTCGTTTACGCTCGCGAAGAAGGACAGCAGCGGCCGGCGCCGCTCCTCGCTGACGGCGGTTGCCGCGGACGCGAACAGGCACACGGCCACGATCAGCGGCAGGAGATCGGCCTGGGCTGCGGCGGCAAACGGATTCTGCGGGATCAGGGCCAGCAGCGCCTCTCCAAGCCCCTTGGCGGTGACGCCATTCGGTGCGCTGCCACCGGGAGCCGCTTGAGCGGCGAGCGCGACGGGCGGCGCGCTTCGACCGACGTGGAGCACCAGCGCCGTTCCGAGGCCGATCGCCGCGGCCGCCACGGTCGTCGCGAGAAACCAGGCCAGCGTGCGACCCCCGAGCCGCCCCAGGCGGCGCACGTCGCCGAGCGACGCGACGCCGACGAACAGGCTGGCGATGACCAGCGGAACGACGATCATCGTAATCAGACGGATGAACGCCGTGCCGAGCGGCTCGACGAGCAGCACACCGCGCTGGAACGGTGCGCCGGCGAGTCGTGCCACGCCGCCCACCGCGGCCCCGGCCAGCAGGCCAAGGAGGATCCTGGTGTGGAGCGTCACAGTGCAGTCGCGCCGGGGGCCGAGGGCACGGTTGCCGACGGGACACGAGCAGCGGGGAGAACCTGGGCCAGCACCGCCAGCGTTCGCTCCACGTCCGCCATTCGGATGTCGCCCATGTGGCCGATGCGGAAGGCCGTTGCAGCGTACGGACCCAGTCCGGCGGCGGCGAGAATTCCATGTTCCTTCATCGCATCGCGCAGGGCTCGTGGCGCGATCGACGGAGGCAGGGCGACCGCCGTCAGCGTCGACGACAATCGCTGCAGGAATTCGCACTGGAGGGCGAGGCCGAGGGCGGCGATGCCTGCGCGGGTGCGCGCGGCCATGCTTTCGTGGCGTGCAAAGACGGCCGCGAGGCCTTCCTCGTGCATCATGCGGAGCGCCTCGGCCACCTGCAGGACGATGTGCACCGGCGGTGTCCCAGGGGTTTCGGGCCGCGGTTTGGACACCTCGTCGCGAATGGCGCGGAAGTCCCAGTAGTTGCGGGGGAGTCGCGACCGCGCGGCGGCCGCCCAGCCCCGCGCGCTGACCGCGACGAACGCCAGCCCCGGCGATGACATCAGGCATTTCTGTGACGCCGTGATGGCCACATCCACACCCCAGGCGTCGAAGGCGAACGGCATGCCACCTAACGACGAGACGCCATCCACCAGAACGAGAGCGCCATGGGCGCGGGCGATGCGGCTGGCCGCCTCGACGTCGTTGCGCACGCCCGTGGAGGTATCGCCGAACGTCAGGGCCAGCGCCTTGAGACGCCGGTGCTCCTCGAACGCGTGCTCCAGCTGCAGGGGATCGATGTCCTCGCGCCAGCTGCGCGCCAGCCGATGTACCACGAGGCCGTACGATTCCGCGAACGACGCCCACATCTCGCCGAACTTGCCATTGCAGCAGACCGCGATCTCCTCGCCGGGCGAAAACAGATTGCAGATGGCCGCTTCCATCGCTCCCCGGCCGGTCGTGTGCACGGGCAGCACGCGTTCGACCGTGCCGAATACCGGGCCGAGCAGGTCGAGCACCGTTGCCAGCTCGCGCGAGAACTCCGGACTGCGGTGATGCAGCATCGGCCGGCCCCCCGCGCGCAGAACGCGCTCGGGGACGCGGGTCGGTCCCGGAGTCATCAGGAGCAGGGAGTCCGCGTCCGGATTCATTCCATCGCGCCCTTTCGACGCAACGTCTCGTCGATTTCGGGACGGAACAGCGTCCCGGCGCGAATCTCCGCGATCCGCTCGCGTTCGCGCATCTGGAGCGCGCTCACGAGCGCCAGGACGTCGGCGGCGAGGTCGCGAGGCACCACCGCGATCCCGTCTTCGTCGCCCACGATGATGTCGCCCGGGGAGACGACAGTGCCCCCGCAGCACACCGGAACGTTGATCTCCCCGGGTCCATCCTTGTCGCAACCTCCGGGACTCACCGCACGGCTGTAGGCAGGAAATCCGAGCTCCGAAATGCGCTCCACGTCCCGGATCGCGCCGTCCACCACGATTCCGCCCAGCCGCGCTCCCACCGCGGTGTGACACATCAGCTCACCGAACACCGCACTCGTCAGGTTGCCCCCGGTGTTTACCACCACCACGTCGCCCGGGCCTGCCACCGCGAGCGCCTTGTGGACCATCAGGTTGTCGGCCGGACGACAGAGGGCGGTCACGGCGATGCCGCAAAGCGGCCGGCCGCTCCGCCCCTGAATGCCCGGGTCCATGAACCGGAAACGACCCATCGCATCGGCGAGGTTCGAGCTCGCCAGGCCGCGAAAGCGCTCCACGACATCAGCGCTCAGCCGCGGTGGGGCGGTGAGGATCCGGAATCCCGGTTTTCCCGTTCGCGACATGCGTGCGCTCCAACGAAAGACGAGGCGGCAACAAAGAAGCACGGGCGGCGCGGGCGCGGCAACCGATGCTCGTCGCGACCTGACACGCCTGGGGCAAGTCAGTACCTTGGAACGGACGTCGCCCGCGGCTGCGCGTGGGTAGCCACGGGCTCATCCGATCGCCGCAGCGGCCGTGACGAGGTGCGAATGATCCTGGACCACATTCGATCCCTGATTTCCTCCCGCAAGGAGGCCGCACCGGCGGCATCCCCCGAGGGCGAGGTCGATCCCGTCCACCTGGCGGCCTGCGCGCTGCTGCTGGAAGTGGCGTACGCGGATGGCGAATTCACGGCTCCGGAACGCGCCCACCTCGAGGCCGTTCTGGAGCGCCATTTCGGGTTGGCCCCCGAAGCCGGGCGCAAGCTGATCGACCTTGCCGACGACGAACGACGGAAGTCGATTGACCACTTTCACTTCACCTCGATGTTACAGAAGCACTATGACCTTGGTCAGAAGATGGTACTGGCCGAGGTGATGTGGGGGCTGGTTCTGGCCGACGGGAAGATTGCCGAGCATGAGCAATACCTCACGCGGAAGATCGCCAACCTTCTCGAGCTCGAACCCGGCTATCTTTCGGCGGCCAAGGCGGCGGCTGCCACCAACCGGACTCCGGAGAAAGGAGCAGAAGGGTGATGAATCAGAAGAAGCTCGAAGCGCTGGCGCGGAAGAACGCGGCGAGAGCGGCGAAGGCACAAACCAACCGGTCTCGCACGTACGATGCGACGCTCGACGCGACGCGTCGGAACGCCGATGAGACAGGAGAGACACAACGCATGTTTCGCGAGATGAAGCGCCGCGAATTCTGATCCGCTGTAGCGACTCAAAAGAAGGCTGTGCCGGGCCGCGACGAGCTGCCATCCCGCTCTCTTCGCCTCGTCGTGGGGCTGCTCCTGGCGTCGTCTGGTGTGCTGCTGGGATGCAAGGACGCGATAACACCTGACGCGGCGATCAGCGCCGATCTGCTGCTGGTCCCGGCGACCGAGGATGCGGCCGCAGTCGTGGTGGATCCGGCGAAGCGCGCCATCGTCCGGGCCATCGGCCCCCGACTCTCCGGCCAGGGGCCGACCTTTCTCAACGGTGGCGAACTGGTGACCACCGGGACGACCGCTTCGGGCGAGCAGGTACTTCTCGGATTCGATGCGGGCACGGGCACCCAGCTCTGGCGTTACGTCACCGCGACCGGAAGCGGCCAAGTGTTGTACGATGGGACCTCACTGGGCACGGGGGCTATCGCCGCCCACCCCTCCCGGCACGAACTCTTCCTGTGGCGGTCGCGCAGGGATGGTGCCTTCGGCGTTGCGACGTTCGACACGGATCTCGGGACCGTCACCGACTTCTTTGGTCCGCTGGCAACGCGACCCGGTGGACTGACGTACCTCCCGCCCAACTCACGTTTTCCTGAGGGCGGGCTCATCGTTTTTGGAGACGATGGCCCGCAGCAGAACTCACGGGCGCACCTGTATCTGCTGACCGGGTCGCCGCTGACGCTCACGGATTCGCTGGTGTTCTCCCGGCCCTCGCTGCACGTGCTGCAAGTCAGCCCTGCGGCCAATGGCCGAGAGATGGTGGTGGCAACCGATACCCGCCTGCTGCGCGTGGATGCGGTCGGATGGCGCGTTACGGCGTCGGCGGTGCGCCCGAATGGGGCTCTGGTGGCACGCTCTCCCCGGGACGGCCGATTGTACCTGGCGGCGCCGGGGACAGCGAGCCAGCCCAGTCCGGATCTCGTTCATGTTCTCAAGGCCGATCTCGAGCTGGTGGCGGTGGTGGACCTGCGTGCGCTGCCCGGAGGCTACCGGCCGCTGGGCGTGGGCGGCGGCGTGGTGAGCGGGGATGGCCAGCGCTACTACGTGGTGACGGGCATCCGCTCCGATGGCCCGCTCTACGGCCCCGAGGTGACCCGGCTCCTCGTGGTGAACACCAGCACGTTGACCGTGTCGGACGTCATGGTCCTCAGTACGCTGGGTGGCGGGCAACCGTTCCTGATGCCGTAGGTTCGGGACGACCTAACGAGTAGGCCGGGGAGGGAGCACCCGGCGCTCCGCGGCAACGAACCGGCGCGCGGCGGCGTACTGGAAACAAAGACCCGTGGTACCCGCCGACCGCCGGGCGTGGTGCGCCCGAGCATCGCCACCTTGACACCCCGGCGCCCGGCGGGATACTGGACACGACACGCAGTCAGCAGCCAGTTCCAGCATTCCGCGCAGCGATGGTCGTCCGGTCGCGCTGCTTCGCCCTCCAAGGAGGATTGTAGCCCATGGACATCGGACTTCGGCGGTATTCGCTCTTCACGCTCTCGGCGCTCCTGGTGGGCGCGACCGGGCTCGCCGCGCAGGGACGCGGTGGTGGACAGGAAGAGTCCGGCCCCATGTTCAATCAGTCTTCCGATCCCCTGTTGCAGTCGTTCCGATTCCGCAACATCGGGCCCGCCGGCATGGGTGGGCGCCTCGATGACATCGCCGTCTCGGAGTCGAACCCCAACATCATCTATCTCGGCTACGCCGTGGGCGGCGTGTGGAAGTCGGAAAACAACGGCACCACGTTCGAGCCCGTGTTTCAGACCTACGAAGTGGCGTCGATCGGCGACATCGCCATTCATCCGACCAACCCGAACATCGTCTATGTGGGAACGGGCGAGCCGAACAACCGCCAGACGTCGTCGTTCGGAGCCGGACTCTACAAGACGACCGATGGGGGGAAGACCTTCCAGCTGATGGGCCTGCGCGAGACGCAGACGATCGCCCGCATCGCCATCGATCCGCGAAATCCCGAGACCGTGTACGTCGCGTCGCCCGGACATCTCTTCGGTTCCAGTCCGGATCGCGGCATCTACAAGTCCACCGACGGTGGCAAGACGTGGACGAAGGTGAAGTTCATCGATGAGGACACCGGCTTCAATGACATCGCGATCGATCACGCCAATCCGAGTGTCCTCTACGCGTCCAGCTATCAACGACGTCGCACCACCTGCTGCTTCAATGGCGGCGGACCGGGAAGCGCGGTCTGGAAATCGACCGATGCGGGCCGCACCTGGAACAAACTCACGAATGGTCTTCCCACCGGCGTGACGTACGGCCGCATCGCGCTGGATGTCTCCCGGTCGAACCCGAACGTCGTGTACGTGCAGGTCGAGGCGGGCGTAACCGGAACGCCGGATGCCGGGCGCGGTCGTGGTGGCGCGCCGCCCCCTGCCGCGAATGAGCCGGGTGCGGCGGGTCGTGCTGGGCGGGCGGGCGGCGGTGGTGGTGGCGGGGGCGGGGGCGGCGGTGGACGCGGCGGATTCGATTGGTGCAACAACGGCGGGCCGACGCACGGGTTCGGGCGTGGGGGCGGACGGGGCGGCCAGCAGCCGGAGCCCTCGCAGCCCCAGACGCCGCCGAAACTCGATCCGTCCCGGGGTGGCGTATTCCGGTCGGACAACGCCGGGGGGTCGTTCCGCCTCATCACAAATTGCAATGCGCGGCCGATGTACTTCAGTCAGCTGCGGATCGACGCGATGAACCCGGACATCATCTATGTGGCCGGGCTCCCGGTGGCCAAGTCGCTCGACGGCGGCAAGACGTTCGCGACGCTCGACGACGCAGGCGGAAATGATTCTCCCGGGCACGTCGACCAGCACGCGATCTGGGTCGATCCGAAGAACTCGAATCACGTGATGATCGGGAACGACGGCGGCCTGGATATCTCGTGGGATCAGGGGAAGACCTGGGACTACGTGAATACCATGGCGACGGCGCTCTCCTACGTGGTGACGGCTGACATGGGGCACCCCTACTGGGTCTACACGGGGCTCCAGGACAACGGCAGCTGGGCCGGACCGTCGATGCGTCGCAGCGGGAACGGAATCCTCAACAGCGACTGGTTCCGCATCGGCGGCGGCGACGGTTTCTACACGGCCGTGGATCCGACAGACTTCAACGTGATCTATGGAGAGTCGCAGGACGGCAACGTGAACCGCATCGAGATTGCGACCGGGCGTCAGCAGAGCATCAAGCCGCGCGGCGCCGGCGGGCGGGGCGGAGGCGGTGGCGGCGGGGGCGGGGGCGGGCTCGGTGGAGGAGGCGGGGGGCGCTCGAACGTCATCAACCTTCCGCCCACCGAGCAGTACCGATTCAACTGGAACACGCCCTACATCATCTCGCCGCACAATCCCCAGGTGATCTGGCTGGGCGGCAACCGGCTCTTCAAGTCGTACGATCGTGGCGACACCTGGATCGCCAGCCCTGATCTCACCAAACAGTACGATCGAAATGACGCCGAGATCATGGGGATGAAGGGGAACCTGACGATGCTGTCGAAGAACGACGGCCTCTCGCAGTACAGCACGATCATCACGGTCTCGGAATCGCCGATGAAGCCGGGCATCGTGTGGGCCGGCACCGACGACGGCAATCTGCAGGTCACGCGTGACGGGGGCGTGTCGTTCACCGAGGTCGGAAAGAACCTCCCGGGACTGCCGCGCGGCAACATGTACTGGATCTCACGCGTGGACGCCTCGCACTTCGACTCGGCGACGGCGTACGTGTCGGTGGACGGCCACCGGAGCGATGATCTCAAGCCGTATCTCTACGTCACGCACGACTTCGGCGCGACCTTCCAGAACATCGCCAGCGGCCTCCCGGCCTATGGCAACATCCAGGTGGTGAAGGAGGATCCGAAGAACAAGGACCTGCTGTACGTGGGCACCGAGTTCGGCCTGTACCTCTCCACGGATGCCGGCAAGACGTGGAAGAAGTTCATGAACGATTATCCCACCGTGCGCACGGACGACATCTTCGTGCACCCGCGTGATGGCGATCTCATCGTCGCCACGCACGGACGCGGCGTCTGGATTGCCGACGACATCACGCCGCTGGAGCAGCTGACGCCCGCGGTACAATCATCGGACGTGACGCTCTTCGACGTTCGTCCGGCGGTGGCCTGGATGAACGACCGCCGGCTCGGATCGCAGGTTGGTGGCCAGAAGGTGTTTTCAGGTGCAAATCCGCCGCGTGGCACGTACATCAGCTACTATCTGAAGGCGCCGGCGTCGGGGGACGTAAAGATCACCATCAAGGATGCGACTGGTCGTGAGATCAGGACGCTGGAGGGCACCAAGAACGCGGGGATCAATCGCGTGCTGTGGAACCTCGCTCCCACTCCACCGCAGGCAGGGGGAGGAGGCGGCGGTGGCGGTGGTGGTGGGGGGGGTGGTCGCGGCGGCGGGTTTGGCGCCGTGGATCCGGGCACCTACGCGGTGACGCTCACCGTTGGGAGCACCAGTCAGACGAAGACCGTGGATGTGCTGAAAGACGAGTGGCTCTTCGAGCGCTAGCAACCGGCTGACAGGGGGCGGGCGCCAACACACGGCGCTTCGGGAGATGCTCCCGGAGCGCCGTTGTGTTGGCGCCCGCCGCTGCCCGGGCGTACAATCCGGCGTGCTCCGCCGCGTCCCGCTTCCGAGTCTGCTCTTCGCGCTTGTGCCGCTCGCGGGCGCCACGCAGGTTGCGGCCGCGCAGGCCGCCGCCGCAGACCGCGACTCCGTGCCGGGGTGGCATTTCGGCTGGGGCGGTGGGCTGCACTTCTTCGGACCGACCAACGCATCCATGGCGTTCGGGGCGGGCCTCAAGCGTGACGGCGCCGAGCCCGAGGATCGCTCACGTTTTCTTTTTGCGTTCGCCGAGCCGGGGATTGGTGCGCAGCGACTCTCGGCAGGGTACGCGGAGTCGGTGGGGAGCTTCGGCGGCGGGTGGAGCGCGCGCGCCTCGTGGCTGCTCCTGTCCGGTGAAGCGCACCACCCGCGCTACGCGGGAATCGAGCTTCAGGTGATCCCGCTGCTGTGTCTCGGCGGTCGGCTGGGTGCATTCCGACCGCTCGATCGCAACCTGAGCGGCACCGGCACCCTGTGGGTCGCCGATTTCAGCCTCTGCCTGTAGTCTCACGTCTATCATTTCGCGTCGTCCAGTCGGGCGTCATCGGAACCACGGGGTGTCAGGACGAGACATGGCTCGCTATCCGTCTCCAGCCACGAGCGTGCGTCGGTTCATCGAGCGTATCAATGCGCACGACGTCGACGGCATCGTGCGCTGTCTCTCGGACGATCATCGCTTCGTCGATTCGCTGGGTGCGGTGTTCGAGGGGTGCGAGCGGTTGCGTGCCGGGTGGACGGCGTATCTGCGGATGGTTCCGGATTACATCATCGACGTGCACCGCACGTTCGGCGACAGAGGCAACGTGGTGGTGGTCGGTGTAGCGCGGGGCACTTACGCGCGGGATGGCGTGCTGCGTGCAGACGATCGATGGGAGACGCCAGGCGCCTGGCTCGCCCGAGTGCAGCGTGGAGAGATCGCCGAGTGGCACGTGTTCGCGGACAACGAACCCATTCGTCGCCGAATCCGCGAGGCGGCCAGCTGATGGGAGCGCGAACGCCAGCGGCGCAGTCGCGCGGTACATCGGTTCCGGGCGACGGCGGACCGGTGGGTCGGGCGCCGGTCGCGCGTCCATGGCTCACCCGGCACGTCCCCGACAGAGCGCTCGTTGCGACCATCGCGCGGCGTGGCTTCGGCATCTGGGTCGGGGTGCGTCTCATGGCCGCGGCCGGATTCGCCTTCGCTTTGATGATCGGCGGGGTGACCGTGCCGGCAGATTCCACCGGCGCCTCGATGCTCCGGCTTTCGCCGCCCACCGCACTCTGGGTCGTGGCAGTGTGCGCCGTGTTGTCGCACCTCGAACTCCACCGACGCCACGAAGTCGTCATGCTGCGTAACCTCGGTGTAGGACCAGCCGCGTATCTCGTGCTGGCGGTGATTCCAGCCGTGCTCGCCGAGGGCGCCCTGTTCGTGGTGCCGTGGTGACGGTCTGATGCTGCTGGTGGCGGACTGCGTGGGCAAGCGTTTCGCCGGACGGTGGGTGCTCAGCGCCGCCACGTTGCGCGCCGTGCCGGGCCAGGTGCGCGCACTCGTCGGACGGAACGGAGCGGGCAAGTCGACACTGCTCCGCATTGCGTGCGGCATGTTGCGCGCCGAGAGCGGAGCCGTGCGGATCGGCGGTGAGCGAATCGAGCGTCCTCTTCTGCACCGTCTGGCGCCGCGCGGCGTCTTCTATCTGCCCGAATTCCATCTGCTCCTCCGTGGGTGCACGCTGGCCGACCAGTTTCGGATGATCGCGCGAATGTCGGGGACGGCGGACATCGGCCCGGTGGCGGACGTGCTGCGTGTCGCTGACCTCCTGAACCGCCGGCCGGGCCAGCTGTCGGGGGGCGAACGGAGACGCGCGGAGGTAGCGGCCGCGGTCCTCCGGCGTCCTCGCTGGCTTCTGGCGGACGAGCCGCTGCGCGGCATCGCACCGCTCGACGCGGAGCTCATCACGCGGGCGTTTCGCGATCTCGCGGCGGCGGGGTGCGCGGTCGTCATCACCGGGCACGAGGTGGAGGCGCTCTTCGACGCAGCCGACCACGTGACCTGGTGCACCGATGGGACGACCCATGAATTGGGGCCGCCGCAGGCCGCCGCGCGCGGATCACCAGTTCGCCCGGCAGTACCTCGCTCCGGCGTTTCGCACGGGCGCCCTCGCGGGCGCGGCGGAAACGTAAGGTTCATCCCCGACCCATCGTGTCCGGCAGCGAAGTCGGGCATCCAGGTTGCCATCGCGCTCGTGGCAGGCTTCATCGCCGGCGACCTGTTGCGCGACACGCTCGTGCCGGGGATCATCGAGCCGGTCGGGCACGCTCTGGATGAACGCCATCCGGATGCCGGTGCTGCCGCTCATCGTCTGTCTTCTGATACCGCCGTCGGAGGGCCAGCGACACGCACGATGGGGACGCTGGCGTTTCGCACGCTCGCCGTATGTCGTCGTGCTGTCAGCTTTTCGCGGTGATCATGACTCCGGCGGCCGTGGACGTGCTCGGCGGCATCTTCACTTCGACACGCCGGTACCGCGGCGCTGGCGCCGGCGGCAAATCGACCCGTCGGTCCTGCAGCAGGTCTCGCTCCGCGAGTGGTTGCTGTCGGTGGTTCCGGCCAATCCGGTCGGCGCCGCCACCGACGGAGCGTTGCTGCCGCTCGTCGTCTTCAGCCTGGGCTACGGCCTGGCGCTCTCAAGGGTCGCCGAGAGCCTGCGCGCACCGCGCACGTCCGTTCTGCCAGGGGTTCGCCGAGGCCATGACGGTCAGTCATCCGGTGGGTGCTGGCGGTGCGCCGATCGGCGATCTTCGCGCCTGAGCGTCGCGGTCGGGCGCGCACCTCGGGCCTCGCGCGCCGGCGCCATCGGTTACTATGTCGTGGTCTCGGCACTCCTGCCTGACGATTGCCCTGGTCGTGCTGTACGCCGATCACCGTCCGGTTCGGCGGCATCGGGTACCGTCGACTTCGCCGCGCGCCATGGTCCCGGCGCAGACGATCGCGTTCACGTCCCGTTCCTCGCTGGCCGCCCTGCCGGTGCTGCTCGACGATACGCGGAGAAAACTCGGCCTGCCGGAGTCGCTCTCGGGTTTCGTTCTGCCGCTCGGCGTCTCGATCTTCAAGCTGAACTCCCCGATCACCTGGCCGCTGGGCGCGGTGCTGGTGGCGCAGCTCTACGGCGTCGAGTTCTGCGGCGTCAAGCTGCTCATCTGTGCGGTGTCGGGCGTGGTCTTCTCGCTCACGGTGCCGGGCATCCCGAGTGGCGGGTTCTTCGTGCAGGCGCCGTTCTACCTCGCGGTGGGGCTCCCACCCGAGGGACTCGGCATCCTCATCGCCGTGGACCTCATCCCGGACCTCTTCAAGACCATGCTCAATGTGACGAGCTATGCCAGCACGGCGTCTGCTGGTGGCACGACTCGAGGGACGAGCGAGCGAGCCGGCTGCCGATGCCGTTGCCGAAGGTGTCGAGCCAACCGACGCGATCAACGAGGCCCCGGCGTGATGGTCGTTCCGCCGGTTCGATCTGTCACCCCATCATCGCGGCCACGAAGGCACGGACGACCGGCGGCGTCTCGGCGCCACGTGGTTGCGGGGCACGGGCTCCGACCACTATATCGCGGGCAACCGATGCAGCGGATGAGCCATGCGATACCTGTGCCCACTGGGCAGTGCGGCGTTGACGACGGTGCTCCTGACGATCCTCCATCCCGGCGCGGTGTCCGCGCAGTCGGGATCCACCGGCCCCTCGCGCATGCGCGCGCGTGACCTTGGTGTCGCCCCGGGCGTATTCAAACCGGGGGCAAACAACGCCATCACCGACGTCGCCGGCGTTCGCGTCGGCCACGCAACCGTCATCGAGGGCGACTCGGTACGCACCGGGGTCACCGCGGTCCTGCCCCACGACGGGAACCTGTTCTTCGATCGGGTCCCCGCCGCCGTCCACGTCGGCAACGCGTTCGGGAAATTGATCGGCGTGACGCAGGTCACCGAGCTGGGGGAACTGGAAACGCCCATCCTGCTCACGTGTACCCTGTGCGTGTGGCGAGCAGCGGACGCGATGGTGGCGTGGATGCTGGAGCGTCCGGGGATGCAGAACGTACAGTCGATCAATCCGGTGGTCGGAGAGACGAACGATGGCCAGCTCAACGCCATTCGCTCGCGCCCGATCCGACCGGAGCACGTTCGTCAGGCGCTCGAGTCCGCCACCGGCGGACCGGTGACGGAAGGGGCGGTCGGGGCCGGTGCGGGGACGGTGGCGTTCGGGTGGAAGGGCGGCATCGGAACCTCGTCGCGCGTCCTGCCGGAGTCGTTAGGCGGCTACACGGCAGGGGTGCTGGTGCAGACCAACTTCGGCGGGATCCTCCAGGTTCTGGGAGCCCCCGTCGGCAAGGAACTGGGACAGTATGCATTCAGGAACCAGACAGAGCGCGAGCACGGGGACGGGTCGATCATGATCGTCGTGGCCACCGATGCGCCGCTCTCGGACCGAAACCTCGATCGTCTCGCGGCGCGCGCTCTGATGGGGCTCGCCCGCACCGGATCATCGGCCTCGAACGGATCGGGAGACTACGTCATCGCGTTTTCGACGGCCGAGTCCGTGCGACGACGCCCGGCGCAGACGCGAACCGCGTCCGGTCCGCTGCGGCGACAGCTGGAGGATCTGTCGAACGACGACATGTCGGGCCTGTTCGAGGGGGTGGTGGAAGCCACCGAGGAAGCAATCTACAACTCGCTCTTCATGGCCACGACGGTCACCAGCCGCGGCCGCACGGTGCAGGCGCTCCCCCTCGATCGCGTGCGTGAGATCCTCGCGAAATACAACGTTGGCAACCGGTGAGGACATGATGCCTACAGTAATGCGGTACGTTCTTGGGGCGACCGTCGGCTTCCTCGTTGCGGCGACGGCGCCGGCCCAGGCGCAGACCGGCCTGACCATCTGGGCCGGCGCGGGCGGGGCATCGCAGGATGGGAGCGTCACATTCGGCAAGGACGCAAAGCAACTCGGAGTCCAGCTCGGATTGCCGGTCATCCCGGTAGCGGTGCGCGCGGACGCGATGCTGTTTGGTTCGAAGTTCGACAGCGACGCCATCTCGTATACCGTCAATGGTGTCGTCCAGATGCGGCTGCCGGTGGTGCAGCCATACGCCCTCCTCGGGCGCGGGCGCTACGCCATCGCCCCGGGCGAGAAGGTGAGCGGGTGGGATTTCGGCGCGGGTGTGCGCGCGGGTGTCGGCCGCTTCGGTGTGTTTGGCGAAGTGCGGCGCCACGACGCCATCGGAAGAACGGTCACCGTGCTCGGTGTGACGTTCTAGGTCCGGCCGCGGCGGGATGCCCGGCGGGTGGGGGTCCGGCTAGATTCGGCAGACTGCTGCATCCTGCTGGCCGGCCTTCACCCGCCTTGCCATGGTTCCCCTGTTTCGAGCTGCGCGCTCGTCGCGCACCACGCGCGCGGTCGCTCTCTCGTTCGTGGTCGCAGCGGTCGCGACCGCCTATCCGGGCCGCCTCGACGCCCAGGACGTAGCGGATCGCTATCGCGACGTCGCCAACCGCATCATCGCCCGGGCCCGCGGCGACAGCGCGGCGTGGAACCGGCTCGCTGTTCTCACCGAGACCTTCGGCAACCGGCTCAGTGGCTCGCCACAGCTGGAGCGTGCGATTGACTGGGTGCTCGCGGAAATGCGCAAGGACGGGCTGGAGAACGTGCACGGCGAACCGGCGCTGGTCCCGCACTGGGTTCGCGGAGGCGAGTCGGCCCGCCTTGTGGAGCCGCGCGACCAGAACCTGCCCATGTTGGGCCTGGGCGGAAGCATCGCCACGCCGGCCGGCGGCATCACCGCCGACGTGGTGGTCGTCAGCAGTTTCGACGACCTCCACCGCCGGGCGGATCAGGCGAGGGGTCGGATCGTGCTGTTCAACGTGCCCTTCACCAACTACGGCGAGACTGTGCAATACCGCACCAACGGGGCGATCGAGGCGGCCAGGGCCGGCGCGGTCGCGTCGCTCATCCGGTCGGTTACGCCGTACTCGCAGCGCACCCCGCACACCGGCGTGATGTACTACGACTCCACGGTACGCCGGATCCCGCATGCCGCGATCACCACCGAAGACGCCGACATGATCCAGCGCATGATCGGGCGGGGCCAGCGTGTGGTGGTGAGACTGATCATGTCCGCGCGGACGCTCCCCGACGCGCCGTCGCAAAACGTTATGGGTGAGCTCCGCGGGTCGACTCTGCCTGACGAGGTGGTGGTGATGGGGGGACACATCGACTCATGGGACGTGGGGCGGGGCGCGATGGACGACGCGGGAGGCGTGGTGGTGGCGTGGGAGGCGCTGCGCCTGCTCAAGGAGATGGGCCTCCGGCCGCGACGGACCATTCGGGTGGTGGGATGGACCAACGAGGAAAACGGGACCCGGGGCGGGAACGCGTATCGTGACGCACACGCGGCGGACCTCGACCGTCACGTGCTGGCCATCGAGAGCGACGATGGGGTGTTCAAGCCCCTGGGCTTCGGGTTCACCGGAAGCGATTCCGCTCTTGCGATCCTGTCGCGGATCGGCACGCTCCTCAGCGGCATCGGGTCGGGCACCATCAGCAGAGGCGGTGGCGGCGCCGACATCGGACCCATCATGCAACGCGGCGTTCCGGGAATGGGGCTGACCACCGACGGCAGCCGGTACTTCTGGTATCACCACAGCGAGGCCGATACCGTGGACAAGCTGGATCCGGCGGAGATGGCCCTGTGCGTCGCGACGATGGCCGTGGCGGCGTATGTCGTGGCGGACATGCCCGAACGCCTGCCGCGATAGGCGCGGAATCGCGCCGCCGGCGGCGGAACCGTGCGGGAGGCGCATCGCACCTGGAACGCGCTCCCCCCTGGCTCGCGCGGTCGCCGCGGGACTGCGGCGCGACCGGCCGGGGTCGGTGGCACCCTGCGGCGCGAGCGGCCGGGGTCGGTGGCGCCCCGATCGTGCGGCGCCGGAATGGGTCCTATCTGCCCGCGCTGACGTGGTAAAACGCCCCCAGGATGATCCCGTAGACCACGTGAGACAGCAGCACGATCAGGGGCGTCCGCCGGCCGTAATTCAACGCGAGAAAGCCGGGTGGCTCGAGTGCACGGGTGGGATCGGGACCATCGCGTTCGCTTGCCATGCGCGGGTGGATGCCGGGGAGCATGGGAATGAACACGATCAGCATGACGAAGCCGTGTCCCAGGCCCAGAAGCGCCCCGAGTGCCCACCCCGCCCGGCCGACGCTGTCGAAGATGGCGGCGTACAGCAGGGCGAACGCGAGTCCCAGGACCGAGTGAGCGCCGAACCCCACGATCGGAGCCCGATCGCGATCGGCCGTGAACATGGTGCCAAGCATGCTGGGGATACCGATGCGGGAGACCCCCAGCGCCTGGCTGGCCGACATCATGGTCGTGAACACCAGAGTGGCCACGAGGCCCCAGAGTAGCGCACTGGAGAGGTTCACTGGATCGTCCTGGTCCCGGGTTGGGGGCTGCCGCGCGACCTGCCGCCGCGCCGCTCCTCGATCGTGAGCGCGGCATCGATCAGGCCGACGTGCGTAAACGCCTGGGGGAAATTGCCTAACGCCTCCCCGTCGTCCGGATCGATCTCCTCGCCGTAAAGGCCCAGATCATTGGCGAATCCAAGCAGGCGCTCGAACAGCCGCTCGGCCTCAGCCAGTCGGCCGGCGCGGGCCAGATAGTCGACCTGCCAGAAGCTGCAGATGCCAAAAGCGCCGTCGCCGGGGGGGAGGCCGTCGGGAAAGCAGTACCGGTACAGCACGCCGTTTCGGCTGAGGCGATCCTCGATCAGCCGGTAGGTGCCGGCCATTCGCTCCGAGGCGGCGTCTTCATACCCGAAGCGGGCCAGCAGCAGCAGACTCGCATCCACTTCGGCGCCACCCAGCTCGCTCACGTACGAGTGCAGGTCGGTGTTGTATCCGCGCGCGTCCACCTCCTCGCGGATGGCGCGCTGCACCGTTCGGTAGTGGTCGACGTCGATCTTCAGCTCGCCGGCGTCTGCCAACTGGAGCAGGCGCGTGAGCGCCAGCCAGCACATGACCTTGGAATGCGTGTGATGCCGGCGGCCCGCCCGGACCTCCCAGATCCCTTCGTCCGGTTCGGTCCAGTGCCTCGTCACCATCGAGCCCCAGGCTCGCAGCATCGCGCGGCTTGCGGCGTCCAGTTCACCGCCGCGGCTCTGGAACTCGTACACCGCGTCGATCACTTCACCGTAGACGTCGAGCTGCAGCTGGGTGTACGCGGCGTTCCCCACGCGAACCGGCCGTGCCCCGTCGAATCCGCGCAGGTGGGGAAGTTCCCGCTCGTGGAGATGTGCCCCGCCGTAGACATTGTACAGAATCTGCAGCGCCGGCCTGGTGATCTTGGTGGTGTGAAGCAGCCAGGATACGAAGGCCGCGGCTTCCTGGACGAAGCCGAGGTCGAACAGGGCCTGCAGTGTGAGTGAGGCGTCGCGCACCCAGCAGTAGCGGTAGTCCCAGTTCCGCGTGCCACCGCGCGTCTCGGGCAGGGACGTCGTGGGGGCCGCCACCACCGCACCCGATGGCGCAAAGCACATCAGCTTGAGCGTCAGGGCGCTGCGCATCACGCTTGCCTTCCACCGCCCCTCGTAGGAGCAGCGGGACGCCCAGCCGTTCCACCAGGCGAGCGATTGTCGAAGACGGAGATCGACGGTGGTCCCCAGCGCCGGAATGACCGCGATGTCGCGGTTACCGTGGGCGAGCGCCACCGCCCGTCGCTCGCCCGCGCGCACGCACACGCGGCCTCGCACAGCCGTCTGTTCCCGACTGCACTCCAATGGCATGTCACCGCGCAGAATCGTGACGCCCCCGCCATGCTCGAAGTAGAAGCCGAGCGCGCCACGATCGATCAGCCTCGGTGTCACCCGCGCGAAGTCGGGCCGTGCACGGCAGTCGATCTCGAATTCGACTTCGCCGTCGAGACCATCCAGGACGCGCAGCACGTGACAATCCGGCGCCAGAAGCCTGCGCCGCTCCTCCACGGAGGCGACAGGCATGAAGTCGGTCAGGCGCGCAACGCCGGTGTCTGTCCGGAAGTCCGTTTCGAGCACGGCGCTGTCGCCTACGTAGCGCCTCCGGACGTCGCGCACCTCGCCGCGGGGTGCGACGCGAAAGTGGCCCCCGCGCTCCTCGTCGAGCAGGGCGGCAAAGAGCGACGGGCTGTCAAAGTCCGGCCAGCAGAGCCAATCAAGGCTTCCGGAACGCGAGATCAGCGCGGCGCTGCGGCAGTCGCCGATGACGCCGTAGTCGCTGATCGCGTGTTTCGCCGACGGGGCCGTCATGATGACATTGAGGGTCGCTCCAGGGCGCGCGGATTGGGACAGTATCGGACGGCGGTGAATGCCGGAAGGGATGGCGCGGAGTGGCGGTGGGCTCCCCGCAATCGCATCTTCCACCATTGCCACCCTCATCTTCGGCCTCCAGCCTGGCGCGGGTCCCCGTTCTTCCGCCGTCCATCCCCCGACGCGGGAGTCGGATGTTACGGGCGATCGGGGCACTGGGAATGGCGCTGTCCGACTGGCGGGTCGAGGGCAACTTCCCCGATGTGGCGAAGGTGGTGATCATCGTCGCTCCGCACACGTCAAACTGGGACTTTCCCGTCGGACTCTTCGCGGCGCTGGCCATCGACCTCGACGCCCGGTGGTTCGGCAAGCGCACGATCTTTCGGCCGCCACTCGGCTGGGTGCTGCGATGGTTGGGTGGAATCCCGATCGACCGCTCGGAACGTCATCACGTGATCGATCAATGGGTCAGGGAATTCGATCGTCGGGACGCGATCGCGCTCGCGCTGGCGCCCGAGGGAACGCGCCAGCGCGTGCGCGAATGGCGCTCGGGGTTCTGGCATCTCGCGCGCGGCGCGCACGCGCCCATTGTGCCGGTGGGGCTGGACTACGGCCGCCGGACACTGGTGATCGGTGCGCCGTACTGGCCAACGGCCGATCTGGGCAGCGACCTTGTGCAGCTCAAGACCTTCTTCGGGAGCGTGGTGCCGCGACATCCGGAGCTCTTCTCCGCCACGTGAGGCGTCGTTCGTGACCTGGTCGCTGCCCGGGACGCCGTTTCACGCACGTACGGCGCCGCTCTGCCGCACGCTCAACTGGCGCCGGTGGGCCGGGTACCTGGTGGCGAGTTCGTACGAGCCCCAGCACGACCGCGAGTATCACGCCGTACGGAGCGCGGCGGCACTCTTCGACATCTCTCCCCTCTACAAGTACCACGTTCGTGGACGCGACGCCGCCCGGCTTCTCGACCGGGTGGTCACGCGCGATGTGGGTGCCTCGCGGGTGGGTCAGGTGCTGTATACCCCGTGGTGCGATCCCGCGGGGAAGGTGCTCGACGATGGCACCGTATCACGACTGGGCGAGGACTTCTTCCGCCTCACGTCGGCCGACCCGAACTACCGCTGGCTCGGGGATCATGCGCGCGGACTCGAGGTGAACGTGGATGACGTCTCGGACGCCATCGCTGCCCTCGCCCTGCAGGGCCCGAACGCGCGCGTGATTCTCGAGGTCGCCGCCGAGAGCGACCTGACCGCGGTGAGGTTCTTCCGCCTGACGACGGCGCTGATTCGAGGCGTTCCCGTCAACATCACGCGGACCGGGTATACCGGCGACCTGGGCTACGAGATCTGGATGGATGCCGAGCACGCCATCCCGGTCTGGGACGCCCTCGTGGATGCGGGAGAAAAGTACGGCCTCGTGCCGGCGGGCATGCTGGCGCTCGACATCGCGCGGATCGAGGCCGGCCTGATTCTCCTCGACGTGGACTACGTGTCCGCGCGCAAGGCCGTGATCGACCAACAGACGTCCACGCCGCTCGAGCTCTCCCTCGACTGGACCGTGTCGTTCGACAAACCGGCGTTCGAAGGTCGCTCCGCCTTGCAGTCCGAGCGATCGCGTGGGGCGGCGTGGAAGCTCATGGGCGTCGATGTGGACTGCGAGGCACTGGAGTCGCTGTACGCCGACCTTGGGCTTCCGCCCAGGCTGCCGACCACCGCATGGCGTACGAGCGTGCCGCTGTATACCGCCGGTGGATCGCAGGTCGGGTATGCCACCAGTGGATGCTGGTCGCCGCTCCTCAAGCGCTACATCGCTCTCGCGCACCTTGAACGAAATCAGGCAGCACCAGACACGCGGCTGGAGATCGAGATCACGGTGGAACACCGCCGAAGGCGCGCGCCGGCCATCGTCACCCCACTTCCGTTCTTCAGCCCCGAGCGCAAACGCGCATGAGCCGCTACGACATCATCGTGGTCGGCGGAGGCCACAACGGCCTGGTGAACGCGGCATACCTGGCGCGTGGAGGCAAGCGGGTGCTGGTGCTCGAGCGCCGGCCGCTGGTGGGCGGCGCGGCGGTCACCGAGGAGATCTTCCCCGGATTCAAGTTCTCCGTGTTCTCCTACGTCGTCAGCCTGCTGCGGCCGGCGATCATCCGCGACCTGGAGCTGCCACGTTACGGCCTCGAGATCCTCCCGCTCGAGAGTACCGTCACGCCGATGGAGGACAACGATTACCTCGCGTCGTGGCCGGACCACGACCTCACGAGACGGGAGATCGCGCGTCACTCGCTGCGCGACGCGGAGGCGTATGACGAGTACGGCCGCCTGATGGGACTCATGGCGATGGCGGTGAAGCCCATCATCGGCATGGTGCCGCCCGACCCGGCCTCACTCTCACCGCGGGACCTGCGCGGTCTGCTGCGTCTCGGGAAGCATTTTCGCGCGATGAACCCCCGGCAGTTTCACGCGCTGTACAAGTTGATGACCATGAGCTCGGCCGACTTTCTCGACGAGTGGTTCGAGAGCGACGTGCTCAAGGCCACCAAATCGGCGAGCGGCATTATCGGCACATTCATGGGGCCGCGCACGCCAGGATCCGCCTATGTGCTGCTGCATCACTACATGGGCGAGATCGACGGCGCCTTCCGCGCCTGGGGATTTGCCAAGGGAGGCACGGGCGCGATTTCCACGGCCATCGCGCGCGCCGCGCAGGGACTGGGTGCGACGATTCGCACCGACGCCGAGGTCTCGCGCATCACCACGAAGGGCGGTCGCGTGACCGGTGTGGTGCTGGCGGGCGGCGACGAGATCCGGGCCGACGTCGTCGTGTCGTCGCTCGACCCCAAGCGCACCTTTCTCACCCTGCTCGATACGAGCGTGCTGCCGGACGACTTCGTCGAGGACATTCGGCGATACCGGATCCGTGGATCGTCGGGGAAGGTGAATCTGGCGCTGGGAGAACTGCCGGACTTCACCTGCCTGCCGGGCTTCGGTCCGCATCTGCGCGGAGCGATCTCGATTTCGCCGACGCTCGAATACGTCGAACGCGCCTACGACGACGCCAAGCACGGCGGATTCTCCCGTCGTCCGTACATGGACGTGGTCATACCCTCGATGATCGATCCGCATATGGCGCCGCCGGGGCAGCACGTGATGTCGATCTTCGTGCAGTATGCGCCGTCCGACATCCAGGGAGGCTGGAACGACGCGAAACGGGAGGCCTTTGGCGATGCGGTGATTGATGCATTGGAGCGCTTTGCGCCGAATATCCGGCGCGCGATCGTTGGCCGTCAGGTACTCACGCCGGCCGACATCGAACGCATCACCGGGCTCACCGACGGGAACATCTTCCAGGGTGAGCTGGCCCTGCATCAGCTGTTCTTTCTGCGGCCCGCGCCGGGATGGGCGCAGTATCGCACCCCGGTTCGCGGCCTGTTCCAGTGCGGTTCGGGCACGCATCCGGGCGGCGGAATCATGGGAGCCGGCGGAAGACTCGCGGCCATGGAGATCCTGCGCCCGTGAGCCGGTTCGACGCGATCATCGTGGGTGCCGGCGTGAACGGCCTGACCGCCGCGTCCTACCTCGCGCGCCGTGGGAAGACCGTGGTGGTCCTCGAGCAACGTGAAACGATCGGCGGAACCGCCTCCACCGAAGAGTTCCATCCCGGGTATCGAGTCAACGTCTGTGGCGACGATCCCGGATGGATCCCGAAACAGCTCCGAAGCGAGCTGCATCTGGCCCGTCACGGCCTCCGCGTGCTGGACGCCCCTGTCGGCCTCGTTGCGGTTCGCGCGACAGCGCCGCCGGTCGCGGTGACCGAGCGTGCGGCGCGGTCGGCCTCCGTTGCCGGTCTGTCGCCGCGGGACGCGGAGCGCTGGCGAGGCTTTTGCGACCTTGTCGGTTCCGCGTCGCGTCTGCTGGAGCTCCTCTATTCGCGTCGTGCGCCGATGGTGCAGAGCCAGTCCACCACCGAGCTGCTTCAGATGCTGCGCATCGGACGACAACTGCGCGCACTTGGTCGCCGGCGCATGATGGACGTCATACGCGCGATTCCGATGCCCGTGGCGGACCTGGTCGGCGAGTGGGTGGACGACCCCTCGCTGGTGGGTGCGCTGTCGACGCTGGGCATCCACGGGGTGTTGCACGGTCCACTGTCGAGCGGGACGGGTTTCGTATTCCTCCACCGTCACGTGGGATGGCGTACCGGCCGAATCGGGATGCGGCAGGTGGTCGCGGGAGGGCGCGGCGCGCTCGCCGACGCGATGGCGGGGTCGGCCCGGGCCGCCGGTGCCCGGATCCGGACAGCCGCCGGCGTCGCCCAGATAACGGTTCGAGACGGTCGCGTGTCAGGCGTCGCCCTCGACGGTGGCGAGGAGATCGCCTCGCCGCTCGTGGTATCCGGATTGGATCCCCGCAGGACTTTCGGCCTGGTGGATCCCATGTGGCTCGATGCCGATCTCCTGCGTGCGGTCGACAACGTCCGCATGCGCGGCGCGACGGCACGTGTCCACTTCGCGCTGGACGGCCTGCCCGCGTTCTCCACCGATGGGAAGCCGTGGGACGACGAGCTCGCGCGCGGCACGATCGTGGTGTCGCCCGGGGTGATGGGACTGGAGCGCGCATACGATGATGCAAAGTTCGGACAGATGCCGGCCGAACCAGCCCTCACTGTCACCGTCCCGTCGCTGCTCGACGCGACAGTCGCGCCGGCGGAACGTCATGTCCTGTCGGTGGACGTCCACCACGTACCGTACCGACGACACGGGGGTTGGGGGGAGAAGGAACGCGCCGCCCTTGGCGATCTGGTGGAAGCGAGGCTGACGCAGGTGGCGTGGGACTTTCGTGACCGCATCCTCGAGCGCTGGATCCTCACCCCGGCGGACCTCGAGGAGCGCTTCGGTGTCGCCGAGGGGAGTCTGACCCATGGCGAACTCGCGCTGGACCAGGCGTTGTTCATGCGGCCCGTGCCGCAATGTGCGCGATATGACACGCCGGTCCCCGGTCTCTGGCTCTGCGGGGCGGGAACGCATCCGGCCAGTCAGGCAGGTGCGTGCGGCATGCTGGCAGCACGCGAGATCGTCGCCAGCGAAGGGCGCAGCGTCAGGAGCGCAACGTAGCCGCTTCTTCCCACCGGCCTTCGTATTCCATGGGTCGCGCTGCATCGCGGGCAACGATGGCACCGAGCAGTCGGGCCACCACGTAGAGCGACATGTCGATCCCGGCGCTGACGCCCGCAGACAGTACCACCCGTGCGCGCGTGGTCGACAATGGGCCCGCGAAAACCGGAGCCTGGTGCACCGCGCCGCTCATGTACACTGGGACGGACAGGGCTCGTGCCCGTGACGGGACATGCGCCCAGAAGCGGCGTGAAGGGCATGATCGGAAGTCGCTGTAACAACAGCATTTACGTACTTGCACCTCAGGTCGTTCCCCTTGGCATCATCCATGATCCTCGTGTCGGTGCCTTCAGAAGGCACAACCGGAGGAATCCCATGAAGAACCTGCTTCGTCAACTGATGCGGATCACACTGGCCGGGGCGTCCATGCTCGTCGTCGTTTCTCCGGCGAGCGCCCAGGGACGCAACCGAAATGTCCCGCCGGGCATCGCGAGGAACGACCGCTGTCCGCCCGGACTCGCCAAGCAGAACCGATGCGACGACCGCGCGCGCGCGTCCGATCGCAACATCTGCTTCGACGCCAACCACAACGGGCGTTGCGACTACGTCGATCGAGGGACTGTCGGTGGGAACGACCGCGACCGGGATGATCGTGCCTACAACGATGGCGATCGCGATGATCGCGTTAACAATGGGCGCAGCAGCGTCGTGAACAACCGCAACGCGGTGTACGATCGCAATGGCCGCCTCATCGGCTACCTCGGAAGCGACGGACGCGTTTATGACCGCGCAGGGCGCGTCGTACGCGTCGGCACGGTCTACGACGGAAACGGCCGGGTAATCGCGGGGAGGACGACCACAACGCGGAGCGGCGCGGAGTCGATACGGTCGACGGTAGGCGGACTGATTCAGCGAGCCCAGGCCATCAGGCGTGGCCAGCCGTAAGTGAGTCCGCACCACGAGGCGGCACACCGCCGCACCAACACGCCCTGCGCGAGATCAACGCGCGCAGGGCGTGTTGCTATCGCACCCTCCGCTGATCGGGCGCGATGCCCGGCCCGAAGTACACCCGGCCGCCCTTCATCACGAACTTCACTTTCCGCAGAGCTGAGATGTCGTGCGTGGGATCACCTTCGACGGCGATCAGATCGGCCCACAGTCCCGGCTTGCACCGCGCCCAGTCGATTGTCCAGGTGCAGTACTCGGGCGGTCCCGCTGGTCGCGGTGTGAGGGCCTGGAACGCCGTCATTCCGTAGTTCACGAGCAGCTCGATCTCGCGCGCGTTGTCACCGTGGGTAAACACGCCGACGTCGCTGCCGTTGCAGATGGTCACCCCCGCCTCCAGCGCCGCCTTGAAGCTCGCGCGTTTTGCCTGGATTGACGGGGGATCCGGATCGACGCCGCGTCGCCAGCCGCGATACGAGAGCGTGGCGTCGCCGGCCGCCAGCGTGGGGCAGAGGGCCACGCCCTTTTCGGCCATGAGCCGGAACACCTCCGGCGTGCCGTTGTCGCCGTGCTCGATGGTGGTGACGCCGGCCAGTGTGGCGCGCCGCATTCCCTCGGCAGTGGTGGAGTGCGCCGCCACCGGGCGGCCGCTGCTGCTCGCGATCTCGACGACCCGCTGGAGCTCTTCCAGCGTGAACGCCGGTCGCGCCTCGCCGTTCGGGCCCCAGCGATAGTCGGCGTAGACCTTGATCCAGTCTGCGCCGTGCCGAATCTGATCGCGCACGATTCGCGACAGATCCTCCAGCCCGCCGGCTTCTTCCGCGCCCTGGGGGACATCGACTTCGGGGGCGAAGCCACGCGGACCATAGCTCCCCTTCATCACGATGGCGCGGGTGACGACGATCATCCGTGGACCGGGGATGACGTCCCTGCTCGATCGCCTGTTTGAGGCCCGCGTCGGCGTATCCGGCTCCCTCGGTGCCAAGGTCGCGGAGCAGCGTGAAACCGGCCATCAGCGTGTTGCGCAGGCTCACGGTGGCCCGCGCCACGCGCATGCCTAACGGCTCCTTCAGCACCTGGTCGTCCCAGCTGGCCTCGTTGTACGGGTGCAGGAGGACGTGCGAATGGGCGTCGATGAGTCCCGGGAGCAGGGTCAGATTCGGCAGCTCGACCACGTCGGTGCCCGGTGGCACGGTGATCTGCGATGCCGCCCCAACGGCCACGATCCGATTACCCCGCACGAGCACGACCGACCCGCTCTGCAGTTGCGGGTTGACGCCGTCGAAAATCCGGGCTGGCCGCAGCAGGATGCTGCGGGCCGCGGTTTGAGGCGCCTCCGTCGTCTGGGCATGTCCGAGCGAGGAGACGGCGAGCGCGGCCAGAGCGGCTCGCCGCAACGAGACGTGCAGGGGGGATGCGTGCAGGGCGCGCATGGAATCGGTATCCGGGGTGAGTTCTTCCCGGGATATTACCGCCCGCGCACCGAACCGCCACGCGCCACGGTGCCTTGCCCGGACGCGCCTCGTCAGTCGGGCGAGGCGGTCGTGATTTCGGCGGGGGCGGGGTGCGGGACGTCCGTGACGCCGCCCGAGACAATGAAGGCCATCACGTCGGCGCTGCTGGCGTCCAGGTGTTCGACGGCGGACGCGGGGAAGACGTAGAGCTGGCCGGCAAAGTGATACGATTGCGGCAGGTAGACCGTGACGTACTCCTGGTGGCCCAGCTGCTCCAGAGACTCCTTGGTGACGAATCCGAAGGCGCGGGCAGACCCGCCACTGAACAACTGGACCAACACCGGCTTGTCGAAGCTCCGCTTCTCGCCCACGAACGCATTCACCAGATCGCGGGTGGACGAGTAGACGAGACGCACGAAGGGAACGCGCTTGAGCACTCGTTCCACGGCCGCGATCATGCCGCGCGTGAAGAGGCCCGGAGGCCAGGAAGCCGAAGAGCGTGATGAAGGCGATCGTGGCCACGAACCCGAGGCCGGGGATCCCGATGCCCAACCACCCATCGATCTCCTGGAACAGCCAGACGCAGATCCAGAAGGTGATGGCGACCGGCGCGAGGAAGATCAGCCCGCGAAAGAAGTACGTAAGCAGGCGGCGGGTCGGGTTCATGCGTTGGCTCAGGATGCGGCGAGGGCGGCGGAGTCGCGTTCCAGCGGGAGGCCGGCGCGCGCCCATTCCACGACTCCGCCCGGCATGTTCGCGATCGACTGGAAGCCCAGGGACGCCAGCACGCTCGCGCCGATCGCCGATCGGGTTCCGCTCTGGCAGACCAGTACCACGCGCGCCTCGCGCGGCACGTCCCGGACGCGTTCTGCCAGATGACTGAGCGGGGCGACGATCGAGCCCGGCACCCGGCCCTCGCTGAATTCGCTTTCCGCACGCACGTCCACCACGGTGACGTCCCCCTCCTCAATCTGCGTCGCCAGTTCCTCCGGCGTCACGCGCGGCAGGTCGGCCAGGGCGAGGCCGGATGCCTCCCAGGCGGCAAGCGCCGAGGTGTCGAACCATCCTGCCACGCGATCCATTCCAATCATCGCGAGTTCGCTGGACGCCGCGCGGAACGATGCGTCGCCGGCATCGTCCGAAAGGAGGTAGATGTCGCGATCGTACGGCAGGAGCCAGCCGGCGTAGCTCACGAACTTGCGCGTGAGCGGGATGTTGATGGTCCCGGGAATGAAGCCGCGGCCGAACGCCGAGGGCTGCCGGAGATCGACGACCACGTCGCGTTGCACGGCGTGTCTGATCGATGCCGCGTCCTGTCGCAGGGCCGCGGTCCGCGGCAGGCTGGGTGGCCCGTCGCGATTCAGTCGCTTCATCGTGGCGAAGTAGCGTGGCGGCTCGGGCTGCCCTTCGAGCACCGCCTCGGCGAACCGGGCTTCATCGTCGATCTGAAACGCCCAGTTGACGAGCTTCTCATACCCCAGCGTGGTCTGCGGGACGGCACCCAGGGATTTTCCGCAAGCCGAGCCAGCTCCGTGCGCCCGGCCAGAGTTGCAGGTAGTCCGGATAGTGCTCGGTGAACCGCCGGAGCGACTCGAACAGGAGCTTCGCGCCGGCGCGCATCGTCCCCTCCACGCCGGCGGCACGCTCGAGAAGGTCCGGCCGACCCACGTCGCCAACGAAGATGAAATCACCGGTGAGCGCCCCGACGGGGCGCTCCGATGCGAGGGTGTCGGTCACGACGAAGGTCAGGTGCTCGGGTGTGTGCCCCGGCGTGTGGATCACGTCCAGACGAACGTTGCCGACCTGGAGACGATTGCCGTCACGCAGCAAATCGGCGCGCGCCTCGTTCGCGAACGCGTACTGCCAGTCCGGTCCCCCCTCACCCGAGAGGTAGAGTCGCGCGCCGACTCGTTCCGCCAGTTCGCGCGATCCCGAGAGGAAATCGGCGTGGATGTGCGTCTCGACGACATGGGTGATACGGAGGCCATTCTCGGACGCCGCCTGGCTGTATTGGTCGAAGTTGCGGTTGCCGTCGACCACCAGCGCGTCTCCGGTCTGCTGACATCCGATGAGGTAACTGGCGTGTGCGAGTCCCTCGTGAAAGAAACGCTTGAGAAGCAATCGTCCTCCGGGCGATCGGCAATCGCTTTCTTGGTGCGTCACCCTGCGTCACCCGGAAAGCTGTCCCCGCTCACACCCCGCGGACCAGTCCCGGCAGGAACGTGCGGTCGCCGGCGCGCGTCCGTGCGGAGGCACAGTCTCTTGAACTGCAGATTGCGTGGTCGGGCCGGGATGCTTCTTCACTCTCCCGCCCGCATGTTGACCATCGCCCGGACCTGCCGGGATGAGCTGACACCTTCCGGCGCCTCCGGTACATTCCGGCCCATGGTCGACGCCATTGTCACGGAAGGGCTGCGCAAGGTGTATCCGGGGGCGAATGGACGCCGGCGCCTGCCCTCGATGCCGTCGCGCCTGCCGCCGCCGGTTGCCATGGCGCCGGCGCCGTCCGGCGGAGGACCGATCATCGCGCTCGACGGCTCGATCTCACGGTGAACCCGGGCGAGTTCTTCGGCCTGCTCGGGCCCAACGGCGCCGGGAAGACGACGACGATCGGCATCCTCACCACGCGGATTCGTGCGACCTCCGGCCGTGCGATGGTCGCGGGCGCCGATGTCGCGACGCGACGCCGTTGCGCGTGCGGCAGCGCATCGGCGTCGTTCCCCAGCGCCCCAACCCGGACCGCAGCCTCACGGCACTCGAGAACCTCGTCTTTCACGCCGCCTACTTCGGCTTCTCCATGGCGCGCGGAGCGGCGCGCCCGCGAGCTGCTGGCCCGGCTGGAACTCCAGGGACGCGAGAGCGCCGAAGGTCGATGAGCTCTCCGGCGGGCAGCAGCAGCGCCTGATGATCGCGCGCGCGCTCATCCACGAGCCCGAGGTGCTGTTCCTCGATGAGCCCACGGTGGGACTCGATCCGCAGGCGCGGCTGGACCTGTGGGGGATCCTGCGCGACCTGCACGCGCAGGGCCGCACGATCGTGATGACGACGCACTACATGGAGGAGGCCGATCAGCTCTGCGAGCGCGTCGCGATCATGGATCGCGGCAAGCTGCTCGCCGTGCGACACGCCGGCGGCGCTCAAGGCCAGCGCGCCGGGCGGGACGCTCATGGAACTGATGCTGGACGGCGACGCCTCCGAAGCCGCCGACCGCGCGCGGCAATCACCTGGCCGGCGTGCGGCGCGCCGAGGCGCACGGGAACGAGCTGCGCAGCCTATAGTCGAGCGGGGCGGCGAAGCTGATCCCGGCGCTGATCGACGCTGCCGAGGCGAGCGGCGTCAGGTCACGCAACATCCACCTCGACGAGCCCGAGCCTCGAGAGCCTGTTCATCTCGCTCACCGGGAGGAAGCTCGATTGACGCGACGCCGCTATGCTGTCCGAGGTGCCAAGGCCGATGCCCGACGCCGCTGGGAGTCTTCGGGGCGCTGCTGCGGCGCGACGTGCGCGTCGCGCGCCGCGAGCTGCCGTTCTTTCTCGTTCGCACGGTGATGCAGCCGGTGCTCTTTCTCATCGTGTTCGGCTTCCTCCTGCCGCGCATGGGATTCATCCGCGGCGGCTACACGACCGCACTGCTGCCCGGGCATCCTGGCGGTGAGCCTGACGATGTCGTCCGTGCAGTCGGTGTCGCTGCCGATGATGCAGGACTTCGGCTGGACGCGCGAGATCGAGGACCGGCTGCTGGCGCCGGTGCCGATCCGACTCATCGCGATGGAGAAGGTCGTGGCGGGGGCGCTGCAGGGGGTCATCGCGGCGATCGTGGTTCTGCCGATCGCCCGCGCTGATCATGGGCCCGTTCCGGGGCTCTCCCTGGGGCACCGGGCGTGGCGTTCGGCGTCACGCTGCTCGGGTCCGCAGCGTTCGCCGCGCTCGGTCTCTGGATGGGCACGTCGATCAATCCGCAGCAGATCGGGCTGATGTTCAGCATCATCATCGCGCCGATGCTGATGTTCGGGTGCGCGTACTATCCGTGGCGCGGACTCGACGCGGTCCCGGCGTTCAAGTACGGCGTGCTCGTGAATCCGATGGTGTACGTCGCCGAGGCGATGCGCGGGCGCGCTCACGCCGGAGATCCCGCACATGCCGCTGCCGGTCGCCTCGGCGGCCATGCTGGTCGATGACGCTCGCGATTCGCTCGCGATGGGGCGTGCGCAGTTTCATGGCGCCGTCGCGATAGGCGTGCACGCGCCCGGCTCGCGCCCACTGCGACTCCAGCGCCGCGATCACCTATAGTTCGCGCCATGACAAGTACCCGCGTTCCGGCCGCGGCTCCGTCCGGCGCGCGCTGCCCGGCGGACTGGACGGTCGGCGATGCCGGGCTCTACAACATCGACGGCTGGGGCGCCGGCTTCTTCGACATCAACGACGCGCGGGCACGTCAGTCGTGCGTCCCGACCCCGAGCGCCCGACCGCACGCTCGACCTGTACGAGCTGGCGATGGACCTCGAGGAGCAGGGCGATCGCCCTCCCGGTGCTGCTGCGCTTCTCCGACATCCTGCGCGCCGCGCATCGAGTCGCTGAGCGAGCGCTTCGCGTCGGCGATCCAGCGAGTTCGAGTACTCCGGCGGCTACACCACGGTCTACCCGATCAAGGTGAATCAGCAGCGGCACGTGGTGGAGGAGATCGTCGAGTTCGGGACGAAGCATCGGGTTGGGTCTGGAGTGCGGCTCCAAGCCGGAGCTGCAGGCGGTGCTCGGCCTGTCGGAGTCGACCGAGCACCTCATCGTCTGCAACGGCTACAAGGACGAGGAGTTCATGCGGCTGGCGCTGATGGGGCAGAAGCTCGGTCACCGCGTCTTCATCGTGCTCGAGCAGTTGAGCGAGCTCGACGTCCTGCTGCGATGCGGCGCGCGACCTCGGCGTCGACGCCGAACGCCGGGGTGCGCATCAAGCTCGCCACTGAAGGCGTCGGGGCGGTGGGCGACAGAGCGGCGGGGAGAAGTCCAAGTTCGGGCTCAACGCCGCCGAGCTGGTGAAGCTGATCGACCGCCTGCGGGACCTCGGGCCAGCTGGACATCCTGAAGCTGATCCACTTCCACCTCGGCAGCCAGATCACCGACATCCGGTTCATCAAGGCGGCGCTGCAGGAGATCACGCGCTTCTACATCGAGCTGCGCGCGCTGGGCGTGGACATCACGCACATCGACGTCGGCGGCGGGCTGGGCGTGGACTACGACGGCACCAACTCCACGTCGCACGCGAGCGTGAACTACACGCTGCAGGAGTACGCCAACGACGTCGTCTACACGATCGCGCGAGGCGTGCCGCGACCGCGACCTGCCGATGCCGCACATCATCAGCGAGTCCGGGCGGGCGCTCACGGCGCACCACGCGCTGCTGCTGCTCAAGGTCATCGACGTGGAGTCGCAGGCCGATCCGGCCGTTCCCGAACTGCACGGCCGACGATCCGGCGTTGCTGCAGGAGATGATGGAGGACTGCCAGACGCTCTCCAAGAAGCGGCTGCCCGAAGCGCAAGATCGTCGAGATCTACCACGACGCGTCGTTCGACAAGGAGCGCGCGCAGCAGCTGTTCGACAGCGGCGTGCATCTCGCTTCGCCATCGGGCGATGGCGCGAGACGATCTACTTCGCGACGATGAACCGGATCGCCCAGCATCGTCGACGAGAATCCCGAACGGGTTCGACGAGATCATCGCCGACATCCGCGCGGTGCTGGTGGACCGTTACTTCTGCAACTTCTCGCTCTTCCAGTCGCTGCCGGACACGTGGGCGATCGACCAGCTCTTCCCGATCATGCCGGTGCACCGCCTCGACGAGCGTCCGGACGCGCCGCGGGACGCTCCAGGACATCACCTGCGACTCCGACGGCAAGATCGACCGCTTCGTCGGCGGCAAGGACGGCCAGCCGAGCATGCAGCTGCACGAATTCCGCGACGACGAGGAATACATCCTCGGCGTGTTCCTCACCGGCGCGTATCAGGAGATCCTCGGCGACCTGCACAACCTGTTCGGTGACACGAACGCCGTGCACATCCGGCTCGGCGAATCGGGCTACGAGATCACCGACCTCGTGCACGGTGACACGGTGACCGAGGTGCTGAACTACGTGCAGTTCAACGCGGCGAACCTGCTGGCGACGATTCCGCCGCAAGGTGGCCGCGGCGACGGCGCTGACGCGGCAGGAAGCGAACACGTTCATCGCGGAGTACGTGGCCGGACTGGAAGGGTACACGTATCTCGAAGGCGAGGCGGCGAGGTAGGGGCAGGCCAGAGGTCATACGGCCTGAGGCCATCCTTGTCGTCACACGGGCGGGGCGCAGACCCGCGCCCCGCATGCACCGGCGCTATCCGCCGAATCGCTCTTCCACCGCCTTCCAGTCCACCACGTTCCACCACGCCGCGACGTAGTCCGGGCGGCGGTTCTGGTACTTCAGGTAGTAGGCGTGCTCCCAGACGTCGAGCCCGAGGATGATGTCGGCGGCCTTCTTGCCGTCCATCAGCGGGTTGTCCTGGTTGGGCGTGGACGTGATCGTCAGCTTGCCGCCGTCCCGGAGCAGCCACGCCCACCCCGAGCCGAATCGCGCTCCGGCGGCCGCGGCGCCGAACTGCTCCTTGAACTTCGCGAAGTCACCGAACGAGCGAACTGATCGCCTCGGCGAGGTCGCCTTTCGGCTCGCCCCCGGCGTCGGGCGCCATGATCTGCCAGAACATCGAGTGGTTCCAGTGGCCGCCGCCATTGTTTCGCACCGCCGTCCGGATCGCGTCCGGCACGCGCATTCAAGCCGCCGAGCAGATCCTCGAGCGACTTCTTGTACAGACTCCGGCTGCTTGTCGAGCGCGGCGTTGAGGTTGTTGACGTACGCCTGATGATGCTTGCCATGGTGGATCTGCATGGTGTGCGCGTCGATGTGCGGTTCGAGCGCATCGAACGCGTAAGGAAGGGCGGCAGCGTGTACGGCATGAGCTCGGTTCTCCGGCTAGGGTCGTCCTCGTCCGCTCGCCGGCGTTCGCTGACCAGCTGGCGGCTCTTACGGCTGAGCGACCGTGCGCCGGCGTTCCTTCAGATACCCGATGATGCCCGGGAAGTATCGACAGGAAGATCACCCCGATGATAACCAATTCAATGTGCCTGTCGATCCCCGGAACGTACCGGCCGAGAAAGTACCCGGTGAACAGCATGCTCCAGATCCACGCCGTGCCGCCGAGCACGCTGAACGTGAGGAAGACCCGGTAGTCCATCAGCGCCACGCCGGCCACCAGCGGCGCGAAGGTGCGGACGATCGGGACAAAGCGCGCCAGGACGATCGTCTTCGCGCCGTGTCGCGCGTAGAAGGTGCGCGCGTGGTCGACGTGCTTGCGGCGGAAAAACAGCGAGTCCTCGCGATGGAAGATCTTCGGTCCGGAGAGCCGGCCGATCCAGTAGTTCGAATTGTCACCGAGCACGGCCGCCACGTTCATCAATGCGCCCAGCAGGTACACGTTCAGGTCCAGGCCCTGCGCAGCCAGCAACCCGGCGGTCACGAGGAGCGAGTCGCCGGGCAGAAAGAAACCGACGAACAATCCGGTTTCGGTGAACACGATCACGGCCAGACCGATGTACCCTGCCCACTCCACAAGGGCAGGGAGGTCGCGGAGCCGGTGAAAGAGTTCGAACAGGTGGCTCATGGCACAGGAGTGAGAGGCGATCGGACGCCGTAAGCTCAAAGGGGGTGACGCCTCGGTCAACTGTTCGGTCACGCTGTCTTGCGACGATCCATCGGTTCACGCAGACTCCCGTGCTCATGTCATCGTCTCCGATCGCGCCGCCGCTCGAAGTCCATTTGCTCGCGCACACGCACTGGGACCGCGAGTGGTATCGTCCCGCCGTGCAGTTCCGGCAGCGGCTGGTGGCACTGATCGACGAATTGCTCGACGCGCCAACGCTGACGGGATTCCTGCTCGATGGGCAGGCCGTGGTGCTGGACGACTACCTCGAGGTTCGACCGGAGCGCGCGTCCGATCTGTCGGCCGTGCTGCGAAAAGGTGAGCTGGAGGCGGGTCCGTGGTACGTGCTTCCCGACGAGCAGATTCCGGGCGGCGAGGCACTGGTTCGCAACCTGCTCGCCGGTCGTCGTGTTCTTCGCCGACTGCGGGCGCATCCGCCGCCCGTATTGTACTGCCCGGATTCGTTCGGCCATCCCGCGAGCCTTGCCACGATCGCAACGGAATTCGGGTATCCGGTGACCATCGTCTGGCGCGGGTACGGAGGCGCGCGCTGGCCGCGGGGAGACACGGTTCGCTGGCGCGGACCTGACGGGACCACCACGCTGCTCTTTCACCTTCCGCCGGCGGGTTACGAGGCCGGCGCGCACCTGCCGTTGAGCGACGAGGCGGCGCGCGAGCGCTGGGCGTCGCTGCAGCACGATACGGTGGAGCGGTCGTCTCTCGGCGTGGTGTTGCTTCCGCACGGCGCCGACCATCATGCGCCGTCACTCCGCGACCCCGAGGCGGTGGCCGCGCTCGACCGGGCGATCGGGGGCGATGCCCTGGTTCGCTCGTCGCTCAGGGCATTCGCGACGCGGCTGGTGGAGCGCGCGGCCGGCCGGCGGCTGCCGATCGTGGAAGGGGAGTTGCGAGATTCATACGGGTACGCCTGGACGTTGCAGGGAACGCTCGGCGTGCGGAACGCACTCAAGCGCCGGAATGCCGGCGTGGAGCGGCTGCTGGTGCGGGACGCCGAGCCGTGGGCCGCACTGGCTCGACTGCGCGAGGGATGGGACTCACGGGCGCTGCTGCAGGCGAGCTGGCGATCGCTGCTTCTGTGTCATCCGCACGACACGTTGTGCGGCTGTGCGATCGACGCGGTGGCGCGGGCGATGGCGTCGCGGCTGGAGGAAGCCGAGGCGGGGGCCGAGGGGGTACGCGACGCGGCGCTGGACGTGCTGGTGGGGCACGACCCGGTGGCGGCGCGTGCGGCGCCGGAGGCATGGACGCCGGTGGCGGTGGTGCGCAATCCGTGTGCGCGTCGCCGGTCGGGCGTGACCGAAGTCGAGCTGGACGTCGTTCTGGCGGAGGTGCCTGTCGGCCCGGGATCGGCCGGGTCCGGGCCGACACCGGCTGTCTCACGGTCCATGTCGTTAGGCGACCCCGTCCTCGTGATGCAGTCGCTGAGCCGGCGCCGCGCCTTCGCGCGGGAGGAGTCGCCTCGGCATTACCCGCGCAATCGCCTGGTCGAGCGACGACGGGTCCTCGCGTGGGTGGACCAGGTTCCGGCGTACGGTATGCGGCTGCTACCGATCCGGCCCGGCGCCCGGCGCCCCGTGAAGCCGCCCGAAGCGGCGCGAGCCACCCGTACGACAATCGAGAACGGCAAGCTGCAGGTGGCGATCGACGGTGAGGACCTGACGCTGGTGGGCAGCGATGGACAGGACATGCCGTCCTTTCTCTCGTTCGAGGCCGAAGGCGAGCGGGGCGATCTGTACACCAGGTCCGGGATCGAGGGAACGCGAACCGATGCGCAGTTCGTGCGAGCGCGGGTGTCGATGCGGGGTCCGTTGCGCGCCGCGATCACCGCGACCTGGGAACTGGAACTCGCCGGCCGACGGGTGACCACCGCGACCGGGGCAGGGCGTGCCGACCCGTGGGTACGCATTCCGATTCGCGCGGTGTTCGAGCTCGACGCCGGCGCGCCGTTCGTGCGCATCAGGATTTCCGGAGACAATCGGGCCACCGACGTGCGGATTCGTGCCTGTGTGCGGACGCCCCTGGTGGCGCCACGGGTGTTCGCCGATGCGGCGTACACGGTGGTCGAGCGGCGCCGCGTCGACGTGCCGGCGAGCGACACGGTGGCCGAGCGCCCGGTCCCGACTGCACCGTTGCATCGATACCTGTCGCTGTTCAGTGGCGGGCGCGGCTGCACGATCTTCAGCGACGGTCTGACCGAATACGAGACGAACCTCGCCGGCGATGCGTTCATCACATTGATCCGGGCGGTGGGTGACCTGTCACGCGCGGATATCCCGGAGCGCCCGGGTCACGCCGGCTGGCCGGAGGAGACGCCCGCGGCCCAGGCGCCGGGCCAATTCGGCGCCCTGCTCGCGGTCATGCCCCACGGGCCGCGCCGGGCGGGGATGATGTCGCAGATCGACCACGTGGCGGACGACGTCCTCCTGCCGCTTACCGGAGGCACCTGGCGCACCGCGCTCAGTCCGCCGGGCATCGTCGAAGGCGCGCAATTGGTCGGCCGCGGGCTGTCGTGCTGCGCCATCAAGGAGGCCGACGATGGCGATTGGATCGTGTTGCGCTGCCTGAATCTGTTCGACGACGCGGTGCCGGGGGCGTGGCGCGTTCCCGGCGCGCGGGAGGCGCGGCTGTCGAGGCTGGACGAGACACCGACAGGCGTGCTGGCCGTCCGCAACGGCGTGGTCGCCTTCGAGGCGCCGCCCCGCGGTGTGGTGACCATTCTGGTGCGGTGAGCGCGCGCCCGCGGCGACCGACCCGCCACGCACAATCCCATGCGACGCCGACGACGCGACGGCCGCCGTGAGGAGATTGTCGAAGTCGTGGGAGCGCCGAGCACCGGGCCGGCCCGCCCCACTCCCGGCCAGCGCGGGTCAGGCCCGTTCGCGGAGCGACACCGACGTTTCTCCGGCCAGCCGATCGCGCAGGGCGTCACCCAGCAACGTGCACGCGAGGACGGTGAGGATGAGCGCAACACCGGGCGCGATGGCCACCCAAGGCGCCGTGACGATCAGGTCCCGGCCACCGGCAATCATGTTCCCCCAGCTCGGCTGCGGCGGCTGGACGCCCAGTCCGAGGAACGCGAGGCCGCTCTCGAGGAGAATCGCGTTGCCCACGCCCAGCGTAGTGGCGACGATCGCCGCGCCCAGCGCGTTAGGCACGATGTGCCGCGCAAGGAGCCGGAGGGGCGGGACGCCAAGCGCCTGCGCCGCGTCGACGTACGGCCGCACGCGCGCCCCCTGCACGTCGGCCCGAACCAGTCGCGCGACGCCCATCCAGCCGGTCGCCGCCAGGACCACCAGCACGGTGCCGGTACCGGGTTTCCAGAACGCGGCGCACAGCAGAAGCAGCACCAGCCGCGGCAACGCCAGCAGGGCGTCGGTGACCGCCATCGCGATACGATCGAAGAGACCCGTCCACCATCCGGCGAGCGCGCCCAGTATGGTCCCCGCGCAGCCCGCGAACACCGACCCGAAGACGCCCACGGCAAGACTCAGGCGTCCCGCCAGCATCATCCGTACGAACAGGTCCCGTCCAAGGCCATCCGTGCCCAGCAGGTGAAGATGACCGGCCGCGTCGGTGCTGCCCGGCGGCAGGAGACGCACCCGCAGCACGTCGGCGATGGCCAGCGGATCCTGCGGCGCCAGCAGCGGGACCACGACCGCGGCGCCCGCCAGCACCAGGAGCCCCACGAGCGACCACGGCGCGGCCGACCTCACGTGCGCCGCCTCGGATCCACCAGCCGGAGGAGCAGATCGGATACGCCGTTCGCAACGATGACGATCGTGGCGTAGACCAGGGTGACCCCAAGCACCACGGGCATGTCGCGAGCGGAAATCGCCACGACCATGGTCCGGCCCATGCCCGGCCACGCGAAGATGCTCTCCACGAAGACCGAGCCGGCTACCACGCCGGGCAGCGATAGCGTCACGAGGATCAGGAGGGGGGGAAGCGCGTTGGCGAGGAGGTGACGCGAAAACACGCGTCGCTCCGTCAGACCCTTGGCCCGTGCCGTCCGCACCCACTCGGCCCGGCTCAGGTCGAGAAACGCGGTGCGCGCATATCGAGCGATGCCGGCGGCGCCGATGGCTGCCAGAACGCTCACCGGGAGCACGGAGTGTCGGAACAGATCCGCCACGGCCGCCGCGCCGCCGGCGCCGCCCGCCGGGCTCGTGACGCCGAACGCCGGGAGACGGAGCCACGATGGCGCGCCGAGCTTTGCCATGCCGTATGTGAAGATCGCGACGGCAGTGAGCGCGAGCCAATAGCTCGGCGCGGCGTAGACTGCGGTGGTCAGACCGGTCAGGACGCCGTCCAGCCAGCGTCCGCGGCGCGACGCCTGCACAGCGCCAACGGCCACACCAACCAGAAAGGTCAGCGCCAGCGACGACGCGCCCAGCCACAGCGAAACCGGAAGGGCCTGGCGCAGGACGGCGGCCACCGGTTCGTGTCTGGCAAAGCTCTCGCCCAGATCGCCCCTGAGAAGATCCCCCAGCCATCTGGCATATTGCACTGCGACCGGGCGATCGAGTCCGAGCTGCGCGCGAGTGCGCGCGACAACTTCGGGCGACGCACCGGGAGGTACGAGCAGATCGGCGGCGTCACCCGGCGCCGCACGCACCAGGACGAACGTGAGCGTGACGACGAGCCAGATGAGCAGAACCGCGGCGAGCCCTCGGCGAACGACGTGGCGCACAGCGTGATAATGCCGACAGGCCGCCCGCGGAGCGAGGGGCTGCGAGCGACGAATGCACGGCAACTCCTGCTGACGTGCGGCATCGCGTTCGCCGCGGCGGCGTCGGCATGCACGCCGGCCCGCGCGCCGGACATCGTCGTCTATGCGTCGGGCGCGGATCTCGAGTCCGCGAATCCGCTGGTGACCATTCACCCGCTGGCCCGCCAGATCCAGCGATACGCGCTGTTCGTGACGCTCGCCCAACTGGACTCCGCGCTCCAGCCCCGCCCGTATTTCGCGCGCGCCTGGCAGTGGTCTCCGGACCGACGCACGCTCACGTTCGATCTCTATCGCGGGTTGCGATGGCACGACGGCGAGACCACGACGGCGCGCGACGTCGTCTTCACCCTCGACGCGGCGCGCGATCCGCAGACCGGCTTTGCGCGGGCGGCTGAATTGGCGGAAATCCGGGACGTGGAGGCGGTCGGAGACTCTGCCGTGCGACTGCACTTCCGTCAGGCGCCTCCCGGATTTCCCGAGGTGCTGTGCGAATTGCCGATCGCGCCGGCGCACCTGCTCGATTCCATTCCGCGCAGCGAGTTGCGTCGTGCGCGGTTCGGCTTCGCGCCGGTGGGGAACGGTCCGTTCCGGTTCGTGGAGCGTGATGCGGGACGGCGATGGGTCTTCGATCGCGTTGCTGAGTTTCCCGTCGCGCTCGGCGGCCCGGCGCATGTCCGGCGTCTGGTTATCGCCGTGGTGGACGAGCCCACCACCAAGTTCGCCGGACTGGTGAGCGGCGATCTCGACGTCGCCGGGATCGCGCCGACCATGGCGTCACTGGTCGCCGATGATCCTTCCCTGCGCATCATCACCTATCCGTCCACCGTCTCCATCGCCATCGTGTTCAACGTCGCGAGCGCCCGTTCACGACGTCCGCGTGCGCCGGGCGATCGACGCCCTGATCGACCGCCAGCGCGTGATCGACGCGGCGCTGGCCGGATACGCCACACCCGCCGTCGCCGCGGTGCCGAGTGGACATCCCTACGCGGTTCCCATCGACCGTCCGTCGCCTGCCCAGGCGGATTCGCTGCTCGATGCCGCCGGATGGAAGCGCGCGGGATCGGGCCGTCGCGAGCAGGCCGGCACGCCGCTGCGGTTCACGCTGCTCACGGTCGGCAGCGGCGATAACGCCATCGAGCAACTCATTCAGGCGGATCTGCGCGACCACGGCATCACGATGGAGATCCGGCAGATGGAGCTCGGCGCTTTTCTCGCCTCGGCGCGGGCGAGGCCCAAGCGATTCGACGCGCTGATTACCGGCATTCCCGGCGATCTCACGCTCTCCCACCTCGCGGCGATGTTTTCGTCACGGCTCGCGGGGAGCGCGCTCGACTACTCCGGTTTCCACACGCCGCGGCTGGACTCGTTGTTCGCTGACGCGGCGACCGCGGGCAGCGATGCGGCGCTGGGCGACGCCTGGCGGGCGGTCCAGCGCGAGCTCGCCCGGGAGGTACCGGTGTCGTGGGTGTACCACGCGCGCGGCGTGCAGGGCGTCACGCGCCGACTGTCCGGCATCCGGATGGATCTTCGCGGCGAGCTGCCCACGCTGACGGAGTGGCGAGTCCGCACGGACACCACCCGGTCGGATCCGTGACCCTGCTGCTGGACCGGTCCGCGATCGAGCGGCGTCGTGCGGTGGCGAGAGCCGCACTTGCCCCACTCGCCGCGTCGCTGGGCGCCGACCTGGAACCGCTGTCGTCCGGCCGCGACCTCTACGTTCCGCTGGAGAAGGCCAGGCTCACCCGCGGTGGCGGCCGATGCACGCGCGACGGGGCGCTCCTGGCCTTCGATCCCGGCGAGCCGCATCGACACCGCTGTCCGCGATGCGGCGCGAACTACGAGGACGAGACGCACTTTCGCTGGTGGGTCATGAACTACCAGCTCTGGCTGGCGGAGCGGTGTGCGCAGGCGGCGGTGCTGTGGGCAATGAACGGCGCCGACCGGCACCGGCAGCTGGCCGAACGAATCCTCCAGCGCCTGGCCGAGCGGTATCTCGCGTATCCGAACCGGGACAACGTGCTCGGCCCGACCCGTCCGTTCTTCAGCACCTACCTGGAATCGATCTGGCTGCTGCAGCTGAGTGTCGCGCTGGACGTGCTGGAGACGGCGGGAGAGCGGACCGCGTTAGGCGGCGCGGTCCGCGATCGGTTGATCGAACCGAGCGCCATGCTGATCGCGTCGTACCACGAAGGCCTGTCCAATCGCCAGGTGTGGAACAGCGCCGCCCTGGCGGCGGCAGGGACGTTGCTCGAGCGGCCGACGGTCGTGGCGGACGCCCTGGACGGACCGGGCGGACTGACCGGGATGCTGGCGCAGGGACTGCTGGACGACGGGACGTGGTACGAGGGGGAGAACTACCATCTGTTCGCGCATCGGGGCCTGTGGTACCTGGCGACGATCGCGGCCGCGCGAGGTGTGACCATCACCTCGTCGCTGGTGCGGCGATTCGACGAAGGGTTCGTGACGCCATTCCTGACGGCCTTGCCCGATCTCACCCTGCCCTCACGACGCGATTCACCGTACCGGGTGTCGCTGCGACAATGGCGCATCGCCGAATCGTGCGAGCTTGGCCTGGCGCGGCGTCCTGATGAAGTGCGGCTTCGGGGAGCGCTGCGCGAGCTCTACGACGAGCGCGGGCCGCCGGCCGACACGGCTCGGAGGTTCTCGACCGCTGAAGCCGAGCGGAATGAGCCGGGGGGCCGCCTGACGCGGGCGGACCTGGGATGGAAATCGCTCCTGTTCGCGCGCGAGACGGTCGAGTGTCACGCGGCGCCGCCCGCCGCATCGGTCCTGCTCGGGGGCCAGGGGTTCGGCGTGCTGCGTCGCGGCGATGCGCGGACCTACGTCGCGCTCGACTACGGCCAAGCAGGCGGCGGTCACGGCCACCCCGACCGGTTGAATCTGTGGCTGGTGGACGAGGGCACGCGGGTGCTCGAGGACGTGGGAACAGGTTCCTACGTCGATCCGTCGTTGCATTGGTATCGGAGCACGCTGGCGCACAACGCTCCGCTGGCCGGCGCTCGCTCGCAGGAGCGCGTGAACGGCTCGTTGCGCGCCTGGGACGAGAAGGGCGACGCCGGATGGATCGATGCCAGCGCCGGGATCGCCCCCGGAGTACTCGTCAGGCGTTGCGTGGTGGCGATGGAGGACTATCTGGTCGACGTCGTCTCGTGGTCGGCGGAGCGCGAGGTGACGATCGATCTCCCCTGGCATGTGGCAACCGAAGCCGATGGCGGAGGCGCGGGCCGCAGCGGCGTCCCCAACGGCGACTCTCGCGACGAGGGGGCGTGGCGCGCGGCCGACCTCGATGGGGGTGCCGACGTCGAGGACGGATTCGGCTTCCTGCGCGGAACCGAATGTGGCGGGCCGCGTGAGCGCTTCGCCCTTGCGTCGGGCGGCGTCCGCGGCTGGGTATTCGCAGACCTGCCGCACCAGTGGTGGCGTGCCATCGCGCCGGGACCGCCCGGCAGCCCACCGCGCCGCTTTCATCTTGTGCGCGTTTCGGGCTCGTCGGGGGCGATCGTGAGCGTGTGGGCGTGGCGCGACGCGGTGCGCGATGCGCGGCGCGATGGCGATGTCCTGACGGTGCGGCTCTCCGGCGCGCGGCGGGACGTGCATCAGCGCCAGGCCGATGGCTGGCGGGTGGAGATGGTCGGTGCCGGCGGGCCGGTCACGCGCTGGCTCGAAGGAGCCCGGGCCGCCGCGTCGCCGCCGGCAGGGTTGCCCGCGCTCGAGGGAAGGACGGTGCGGCGGGGCACATTTGCTGGCCCGGGCACGTTGGCTGGCCCGGGCACCACCGAGCCGAAGCACGGACGGGTGCCCGACGTGGCGCCGCTCGTGATTCCGCGGCTCGCACCGGCCCCGAGCGGCGTGGGCGAGCTGACGGAGCACTCTTCCGGCCCTGACGGGGAAACGCCCCTCCGCCTCTGCCTGGCGGGCGAGGCCTACCGGCGCTCGGAGGCCAGCTGGGAGGAAGCCGGATCGCCCGAGGCGCTCGTGTCGTTAGGCGCCACCGCTGCCGACGCTGTTCGTCGAGGTGAGCGTCCGCAAGCCGGCCCCGTCGTTCGCGCCGGCCCGAGCCGACAATCCGCTCGACAACGAGCATCCGGACATCAACAGTGACGGCGTCCAGCTGTACCTGCGTGGCCGCGAGGGCGCCGGAGCGGTGGCGCACCACGCCTGGATCCTGGTTCCCGAATCCGGCGGCGGGCAGGTGCGCGTCACCGAGCGACGTGCCGAAGGAGGGCGGGCCCCGCTCGAGGCGTCCTGGCGCGCCACGCCCGCTGGCTACGACCTGCTGGTGCGGGTGGCGCGCGCCGACGTCGGCGCCGATGGCAGCGAACCCTTCCGCCTCGACGTCATCGTGAATGAGACGGCCGCCGGCCGCGAGCGACGGCGCGGCCAGCTGGTCCTCAGCGGCGGAGCGGGGGAGTGGGTCTACCTGCGCGGCGACCGCCAGGATCCGGAGCGCTATGTCGCGGTGCGGGTTGCCGCGATGAGCCGTTCGGCGCTGGCGGACGTGCGCGTGGTGCTGCACGAGACGCAGGACCTGCTCAACATCGCGGCCGCCATGCGGGCGATGAAGAACATGGGCGTGCCGGACCTGCGGCTGGTGCGCCCGGCGGAATTCGACGTGCATCGCATCCAGGGCATCGCGCACGACACCATCGATATCGTGGGGCGCACGCGGATCTTCGATACCCTGCCCGCGGCGGTGGCCGACTGCGTCCTGGTCGCCGCCTTCACGGCGCGGCGCCGCGCCGCGAAATGGGCGGTGACCGGCCCGCGGGCGGCCGCCGAGCGATTACTCGCGGCGGCCGCGAGCGGCCCGGTGGCGGTCCTGTTCGGGCGGGAGGACCGCGGGCTGCCTAACGAAGCGCTCGACCGGGCCGCGCTCCACGTGGTCGATTCCCACCACCGCCCACGCGTCGCTCAACCTCGCGCAGGCGGTGATGGTCGGCCTCTACGAACTGCACGTGGCGGCGGGCGACGCCACCCGCGCGCGCCGTCCCCCCCGCAAGGATGCGCCCCGCCCGACCGCCGAGGCGATGGAGCGCTACTTCACCGATGCCGAGCGGGCGCTCGACGCCATCGACTTCTTCAAGACGCGCAACCGCGACCACGTCCTGCGGTCCACCCGCTCGCTCGCCTGGCGGGCGGCGCCGAACGCGCGCGAACTCACGCTCCTGCGCGCCATGGCCATCGAGGTCGTGAAGATACAGTCCGGCGTCTGCGCGCCTCCGGCGGCCCACGGGCCGTGAAAGAGTACGGCGGCGCGCGACCGGCCGGCGCAGGCGCCCGGGCGGGCTGCGCGGCGGGGCATTACTTTCCGCCATGCCCCTCGGCCGCTTCTTCCGCAAGCGCGATCCCGACAGCCCGCCCGACGTCGGAACCCGGGACGACCGAACGGGCAGCGCCGACGAAGACGAGAGCGCCGTGGACGAGGGCGTCATCGAGGACGAGTGACCTCGTTCCCGAGGAGGACTTCGACATGGGACGCCGTCGAGCGCTCGTGGCGCGCCCGCGCGCGCGACGTCATTCCGGGGAGCTCATCCACAGGGAGCAAGCGCCCTGCGGCGCTCTACGGCGAAGGGAACGAAGAGGGGCCGACGCATTACGCGCGGGCCAACGGTTGCCATCTCCTCACGCCGGCGGAGCCCGCCTGATCGATTGCACGATGGCGCTCGGGTCGGTCGCGATCGGCTACGGCGACGAGGCGATCACGCGCGCGGTGGTCGCCGCGGCGGCGGCGGGCCACGTGGCCGGGCTCGCGCACACGCTGCGAGGTGGAGATCGCCGAGCGGCTCTGCGATGTCATTCCGTGTGCCGAGCAGGTGCGCTTCCTCAAGAGCGGCGCGGAGGCCGTCGCGGCCGCGGTCCGCATCGCCCGCGCGGCCACCGGTCGCGGTCGCGCGTGGTCGGCTGCGGATACTTCGGCTGGCTCGACTGGTGGAACAGCGGCGCGGGGATTCCCGCGGCGGCGCACGCGGATTTCGTGGCCGTGCCCGTTCGACGACGTGCCCGCGCTGGAGCGCGGCGTGTCGGGCGGCGGGCGGAGACCTGGCGGCGATCGTGCTCGAGCCGGTGATCGAGCGGCTGCCGTCGGAGGAGTGGGTCGCCGCCGCGCGCGCCTCTGCGACGAGCTCGGGCGCCGTGCTGGTCTTCGACGAGATCAAGACCGGGTTCCGCCTTCGCGCCGGCGGCTACCAGGAGTACGCGACGGTAGAGCCGGATCTCGCCACGTTCGGCAAGGCGATGGCGAACGGCTATCCGCTGGCCGCCGTGGTTGGTCGCGCCGCGGTCATGGAGGCGGCGCGAAGCCACGTGGATCTCGTCCACGCTGGCCGGTGAAGGCCGTCGCGCTGGCCGCGGCGTGGTGCCGTCCTGGACTGGTACGAACAGCAGGACGTCTGCGACTCGCTCTGGCACGATCGGTGCTCGGATGCGGGAGGCGTGATCGGGCGCGGTGCAGGCGAGCGGCATTGCCGGCGTGGAGGTCGGCGGCATCGATCCGATGTGGCTGTTCCGCTTCGACGATGCCGCGCTGGGAGCGCCGGTTTCTCGAGCTCGCGGTGGGGGACGGCGTGCTCTTCAAGCGCGGGGCCTACAACTATGCGGCGCTCGCCCACGGCGAGGACGAGATCGCTGGTGGAGATCGAGCGGGCCGCCAGCTCCGCGTTCGTCGCGCTGCGTCGAGGAGGATGCAGGGCCGCGACGTGACGGGCGCGAGGCCGGGACGCCCCGCTCGCGCGGGCCGGCGCCGCTCATCGACGTCCACGCGCATTTCTATCTACGCCGGCTGCGGGCGCGCCGAACTGGCGCGAGCTGAACGACGCGCGGATTGCGGGCGGGGGAGCGCGATCGGCGTCACGTGGCACGTGGCGTCGGTCCTGGGGAGCTGGGGCGCCACGTCGCCCAGCGTACTTCCAGTCGCCGGCCGACACCGTGCGCGGGCAACGACGCGATGCTGGCCATGCAGCGGGCGCGGCCGCGACCGCGTGCGCAGCTACGTGGCGGTGAATCCCAACGACGGTCGCCGCGGCTGTGGCCGAGATCGAGCGCTGCGTCGCGTCGGGCGCGGTCGGGCGTCAAGCTGGCGGCGGCGCGGCGCGCCGACGATCCGCTGCTGGATCCGGTCGCGCGAGCGTCGCCGCGCACGCGGCTGCCCGGTGCTGCACCACATCTGGCAGCACCGGCGCGCGCATGTGGCCGGCGCAGGACAGCTCCGACGGCGTCGACCTGGCGCGCGCTGGCCGGGCGCCATCCGCGCGCGGTCGTTCATCCTCGCGCACATCGGCGGGGGAGGGGACTACGCGCACACGTTCGCCGCCGTGCGCGACGTGCCTAACATCTACCTCGACCTGTCGGGCAGCGGCGTCGATCGCGGGATGCTCGACGACGCGCCTGCAGGCGGTGGGCGCGCGGCCGGCTGCTCTGGGGCGCCGACATCACGCTGGAGACGGGACTCGCGAAGCTGTGGGCGCTCGACGCGATCGGCCTGGGCGACGACCTGGCCGACATCCGCTGGCGGAATGCGGTGCGGATCTTCCCGCCGCGGCCTTTCCGCGGATCGGGCGGTCCGTTCGGATGCGCACGACGGGACGGCGGCCGGATCGCGACGGGCCGGGAATGACGGAGCCCGGGCGTCGGCGACCTGGTCCGCTCGACGTCAACACCTGCATCGGTCCGTATCCGTTCCGGCACGTCCCGCACCCCGACCCGGACGTGCTCGTTCGCGTGCTGGACCGCGAGGGGCTCGACGCGCGCCTGGGTGGGACACCTCCCGTCGGCGTTCCATCGCGATCCGTCGCCGGGCAACGCGGCGCTGTTCTCGGCCTCGCGCCGCATCGCGATCGGCTGCTGCCCGGCGCCGGCGGTTCGTCCCGACTGGCCCGGATGGCGCGAACGTCCTGCAGCGCGCCGCGACGCGGGCGCCCGGGCGATGCGGGCGTATCCGCACGCATGTGGGGACTTCCGCCCGGCGATCGCGCGATGGCCGAGCTTGCCGCCGGCTGCGCGCAGCGCCGGCGTGCCTCGCTCCTCCTGACCGTGCGCTTCGAGGATCTGCGCCAGCGCCACCCGCTGGACGTCGCGGGCGACCTGCCCGGCGGCCACGATGCGCGAGCTGGCACGCGCCGGCACGGGGGCGCGGCTCGTGGTGGCTGCGGCGGGCCGCGGAGTTCGATCGAGGAAGTGCACTGGGGACTCACCGCCGCGGAGCGCGACCTCGTGCTGTGGGACATCAGCTGGATCTGGGGACCGCCCGAGGACGACTTCGCCCACCTGCTGCGCGCGATCGGAGCGCGAGCGATTCGTGTACGGGAGCGGCTGGCCGCTGCGACTGGCGCAGACGCCGCGCGCGAATCTGGCGCTGTTCCCGGATGCGCTGCATCCGGTCGGCTGTCGACTCGAACTCGACTACACGCGGCGTCCAGCAGCTGTTTCGCAACGCGTGTTCGCGGCGCATGCTGGGCGTGCGCGTATTCGCCACCGTGGCCGCCGACTGAATCGCGCTGTGAATGCATCGCGTCTTCTCTTGCGTCATGGGGTGACCGCCGTCATTTTTCGCCGCTGAAATCGGAACTTGTGAAATTCTTCACAAGGCGCGCCGTGAACCTCTCACTCCCTCATCCCCCATCGTGACTGTCGATGAGGAGCAGGCGAACGTGGGCGCTCGTCCCTGCGTTCTTCGCGATCGCGCTCGCCGCGTTAGGTCTCTCGGCCTACAGCGGCGCCTCCTCCTCGCAGGGCTTCGCGCCGCTCCAGCCGGTCGACTTTCCCGCACCCCCGGCACGTGCAGGTGCTCGGCATGAACTGCATCTACTGCCACTACACCGCGAACAAGTCGCCCGACCCCGGCCTCCCGGCCGTGGGCACGTGCATGGGGTGCCACAACCTCGTCAACTCGGCTCCGCAGCCGCCGATGGCGGTCGACGGCGACGCCGGCCGAGCAGCGCGGAGCTGCAAGCAGCTGCTGCGCTTCGCGCCGGCGGATCAGCCGGACAAGTGGAAGCCGATCCCTGGGTCCGCATCCACAAGCTGCCCGAGTACGTGCACTTCCCGCACATGCGGCACGTGAACGCCGGCGTGACCTGCCAGACGTGTCACGGCCCGATCCAGACGATGATGCGCGTCTACCAGTTCTCGTCGCTCAACATGGGGTGGTGCGTCAGCTGCCACGTGAACGGCTACAGGCTGAGCCGACGGGCTGCGCGCGGCCGGCGACAGCGCCGGCGACCGACGGCCGAACGCCGAGGCGCGTCGCCGCCATGTGCCAAGAAGGCGCGCTACGATTGCGCCGATCTGCCACTATCCGATCGACGGAGCCGGCCCGCATGAGCGACGGCGCACGAAGTCCGCGGCGTCAAGCGCCGCGAGTTCCTCAAGGTGCTCGGCGCGGCGGGCGCGGCGACCACCGCCGTCGGGTGCAGCCAGGAGCAGGTCGAGAAGCTCGATCCCCTATCTGGTCTCGCCGGACCACACGGTGCCCGGCGTCTCGACGTACTACAGCACACCTGCCGCGAATGCGCCGCCGGATGCGGCGTCGTCGCCGAAACGCGCGACGGCCGCGCGATCAAGCTCGAGGGGAATCCCGAGCACCCGGTGAACCGCGGCGCGCTCTGCGCGCGCGGCCAGGCCGCGCTGCAGGGGCTGTACAATCCCGATCGCTTCCGCGGGCCGATGGTGCGGCAGGGCGGCGAGCTGGCGCCGACCACCTGGGACGCCGCGCTCGCGACGCTGCTCGGCAGATCGGCGCTGCGCGGCGTGGCCGGACGCGCGGCGACGTCGCTTCATCGATCGCGCCACGAGGCGGGCAGCTTCCGCGCTTTCCTCGATCAGTGGCTCGCGGCGTTCGGGCTCTCGGCGCGCCATCTGGCGTACGACAGCGAAGCCGACCTCGCGGTGCGCGCGCGCGAACGCGCAGGCGTACGGCGCGCCGTGGCCGGCGCTCGACTTCGCCGCGGCGCGGCTGATCGTCTCGTTCGGCGCGGACTTCCTCGAGAGCTGGGGCGCGAGCGTGTCCCGCAGCAGCTCGACTTCGCCGACGCGCGCGCCAAGCTCGCCGACGCGCCGCGCTTCATCTACATCGGCCCGCGCCGTTCGCTCACCGGACTCAACGCCGACGAGTGGATCGCCTGCAAGCCCGGCAGCGAACGGCGCGATCGCCAGCGCGCTGCTCGCGCGGTCGGCAGGCGGTGGCGCGCTCGTCAAGGACGCGGCGGACGCCAGCGGCGTCACCGAGGCGCACGCTCCAGCGTCTGGCGGGCGAGCTGGCCGCGGCGCGAAGCCGAGCCTCGTGGTGTCCGGCGTCTCGACGCCCGACGCGCACTGGTGGCGCAGACCGTGGCCGCGATCAACAAGGCGGCCGGCAACGTCGGCACCACGATCAAGCCGGCCGAGGCGCATCACGGCGTTCGGCGGCGTCGTCGGCGGCGTGGCGCTGGCCGAGCGGTCGCGCGGGCGATGAACGCGCGGGCAGGTCGAGCTCCTGTTCGTGCGCGGCGCCAATCCGGTCTTCGACGCGCCGCAGGCGGTGCAGTTCGCGGCACGCGATGGCGAAGGTGCCGTTCAAGGTGACGTTCTCGAGCTATCCCGGACGAGACGACGAGCTGTGCGACCTCATCCTGCCCGACGATCACTCGCTCGAGTCGTGGGGCGACGCCGAGGCGGTGCGCGGCACGCTGTCGCTGCAGCAGCCGGCGATGGATCGCGTGTTCGATACCCGCGCCACGGCCGACGTGCTGCTGCAGCTGGCGGAGGCGACGCGGCGATGGCGGCGCGATTCCCTGCGAAGACGTACCGCGACTGGCTGATCGCGCGCTATCCCCGGCGGGATGGGCGGCTTCACGCAGGCGCTCGCGACCGGGCGTGGCGCGCGGCAGCGCGGTCGCCCGCGGACTGCGGCGCACGCGCCGGCGCTGGCGCCGCCGGCCACGCCGGCGCGATTGCCGGCGACGGCGACTTCTTCCTCGTCGCGCTATCCGTCACCCGTGCTGGGCACGGGCGCCGGCGGGAACAAGCCGTGGCTGCAGGAGCTCGCCGATCCGGTCACCAAGATCGCGTGGCAATCGTGGGTCGAGATCCATCCCGCGACGGCGGCGCGACTCGGCGTCGAGACGGCGACCACGTCACGGTCACCACGCCGGCCGGCAGCGTCACGGCGCCGGCCTACGTGTACCTCGGCGTCCGGCCGGACACGGTGGCGGTGGCGCTCGGCCGCGGGCACACCGCGTACGGGCGCTACGCGCAGGGCATCGGCGTCAACGCGCTCGACGCGCTACGGCGCGACGCTGGAACGCGGCCGGTCAGCTGGCGCTCACCCAGGTGCGGGCGAGCGGTGGCGAAGGCCGGCGGGCACTCGCCGCTGGTCACCACCGAGGGCTCGGCGCGCCAGCACGGGCGCGGCATCGCGCCAGGCGATGACCGCGGCGCGAACTCGCGTCCGGCCAGATCCGGCAGCGCGAAGAGCACGAGCTTCCCGGGCGACGCGTCGCACGAATTCCTGCCGGGTCTGCGGTCGCCGGTCGCGAACGACGCGCAGGGCGACCTCGGCAACGCCAGACGTCGAACGAACAAGGGGATGTACGCGCCGGACCACTGGAGCGGGATGACGCAAGCGCCGCTGGGCGATGACGATCGATCTCGCGCGCTGCACCGGCTGCTCGGCGTGCGTCACGGCCTGCTACGCGGAGAACAACATTCCGACGGTGGGCGCGCGCTGGCAGGGGCGGGCGCTGCGGCCGTTCCACTAGCGAGCGACGGCAGCGGCTGGGACGCGCGCCGGGCGCGAACATCCTGAAGGGTCGCGAGATGACCTGGATGCGCATCGAGCGCTACTTCGAGGGCGGCGAGGAGGGCGGCGCCGACTTCGAGACGCGGTTCGTGCCGATGCTGTGCCAGCACTGCGGCAACGCGCCGTGCGAGCCGGTCTGCCCCGTGTACGCCACGTACCACTCGCCCGACGGCCTCAACGTGCAGGTCTACAACCGGTGCGTCGGCACGCGCTACTGCTCCAACGGCTGCCCGTACAAGGTGCGCTACTTCAACTGGTTCGGGTACGGCGAGCCGGCGCGCCGGCAGTACGCGTTCCCGGAGCCGCTCAACCTGCAGCTCAATCCCGGACGTCACGGTGCGCGGCAAGGGCGTGATGGAGAAGTGCACGTTCTGCGTGCAGCGCATCCGCGAGGCCGAGAATCTGCGCCAAGCTGCGAGAATCGCGAGGTGCAGCCGGACGAGTTCACGACGGCGTGCGCGCAGGCGTGTCCGTCGCGCGCGATCGTGTTCGGCGACGCGGCCGATGAGGCGTGGACGGTGGCCAGGCTGGTGGAGGACCGGCGCGCCTATCACGTCTTCGAGGAGCTCAACACCTACACCGCGGTGGTCTACCTGAAGAAGGTGAACCATCCCGCCGGCGCGGAGGCGCCGGCTGATGGCGACCGTCGCCGAACCGCTCCGCCCCAACGTCGCCTCGCGCGAACGTCCCGCTCCCGGGCGGTTCGCGACTACGAGCAGGTCGACCGCGAGATCGCGGGGACGCTCAGCCCGACCGGCGGCTGGTTCGTCGCTGCTCGGGGTCGCGATCGTCTGCTTCCTGCTGGGGCGCCGGCGCCTGGATGTACCAGATCTACTGGGGGCTCGGCAACGCCGGCTACAAGCCGCCGGTGATGTGGGGCGGTGTACATCATCAGCTTCGTCTTCTGGGTCGGTATCGGCCACGCGGGGACGCTGATCTCGGCGATCCTGTATCCTGTTCCGCGCCGGCTTCCGCACCACGATCTACCGGTGCGCCGAAGCGATGACGGTGTTCGCGGTCATGACGGCGGGGCTGTTCCCGATCATCCACATCGGCCGGCCGTGGAAGTTCTTCTGGCTGGTCCCGTATCCGAACTGGCGGCTCATCTGGCCGAACTTCAAGAGCCCGCTGGTGTGGGACGTGTTCGCGATCTCGACCTACCTGACGGTCTCGGCGACGTTCCTCTACGTCGGTCTGATGCCCGATCATCGCGGTGCTGCGCGACCGCGAGACCAATCCGGTGCGCAAGCGCATCCTGGCGGTCCTGTCGCTCGGCTGGCGGAACTCGGAACCGCGAGTGGCGGCACTTCGCGCGGATGTACCTGTTCCTGGCCGCCTTCTCCACGCCGCTGGTGCTGTCGGTGCACTCGGTGGTGTCGTTCGACTTCGCGATGGCGCTGACGCCCGGGTGGCACACCACGATCTTCCCGCCGTACTTCGTGGCCGGCGCGATCTTCTCCGGCATCGGGATGGTGTTCACGATCATCATCCCGATCCGGAAGTTCTTCCGGCTGCAGCACTACGTCACGATCAACCACGCTCGACGCCGCGGCCAAGCTATGACGCTGTTCACGTCGCTGGTCGTGGGGAGCGCGTACCTGATCGAGTTCTGGGTCGCCTGGTACAGCGGCAGCCAGTACGAGCAGGCGTACTTCTGGAACCGCGTCTTCGGCCAGTGGTGGTGGGCCGCGTGGATCATGCTGACCTGCAACATGATCTTCCCGCTGTCGCTGTTCTCGCAGAAGCTGCGCCGCAACCCGACGCTGGCTCTTGATCCTGTCGCTGTTCATCAACCTCGGCATGTGGTTCGAGCGGTTCGTGATCATCGTGCCGTCGCTGTCGCACGAGTTCGAGCCGTGGCAGTGGGCGGACTACATCCCGAGCTGGGTGGACATGTCGATCCTGGTCGGCAGCTTCGGCTGGTTCTTCATGTGGTTCCTGCTCTTCATCAAGCACCTGCCGGTCATCGCGATCGCCGAGGTGAAGGAGATGGTGCCGCCGCGGCTGCGGATGCGCGCCCCGCGGGCGGCACGATCGATGTGACCGGCCATCACCTGGACTTCTCGCCGGAGACTCCGGGGGAGTACGACTGATGACCCAGGGACTCGTCGCCGTCTTCCGCGAGCTCGACGCGGCCGTCGACGCCATCGAGGCGCTGAAGCAGCGTGAAGTTCCGGCGATTCACGGTCTACACGCCGACGCCGCGGCACGAGATCGAGCACGCGGTCAAGCGCCGCGCAGCCAGGTGCGGCGCTTCACGCTGATCGGCGGACTCGTGCGGCGTGACGCTTCGGCTACTGGATCGCCGTCTGGACGTCGGACTACTGGCCGCTGGTCGTCGGCGGCAAGCCGGTCGCGTCGTGGATCCCGTTCACGATCATCGGATTCGAGGTGATGGTGCTGATCGGGTCGCTGGCGACCGTGGCCGGCGATGTTCATCAACTCACGCGTTCCGAAGATCACGCACCACCGTCGGCTTCGACCCGCGGTTCACGGGTGCCGACTACGGGATCTACGTCCAGGCGCCGCCCGAACGGTTGAAGGAAGCGGAGTCGACGCTGCGCGAGCACGGGGCGGCGGAGGTGCGTGGTGAGAGCTGATCGCAGCCACGCTGGTGCTGGCTGGTCGCGCTCCTCCTGCCGTTAGGCGCGTGCGAGTGGTTCACGCGACTTCAAGCGGCAGCCCAGCGTCGTGACCTGGGAGCCCTCCGCCCGGACAGCATGGTGGTGCGCGGGAGCCCGCAGGGATCGGTGCCGAGGACCGGCACCGCCGTCCCGGCGTTCGCCGTCTCCTACAGCATCTCGGTGGCCACCCTCGACTCCATGGCCGCCATCCCGAACCCCACGCCGGTCACCGAACAGTCGCTGGCTAACGGCCGGAAGTACTTCGCGATCAACTGCTGCCGTTGTCACGGGGAAGAAGGGCGACGGTACCGGTACTGTCACCGAAGTACGGCTATCCGGCGCCGTCGCTGATGCTCGACATCACCAGGAATCGCACCGACGGCTACATCTTCGGCATGATCCGGAACGGCGGGGTCTTCATGCCGACCTACAACCGCATCGAGGAGATGGATCGCTGGGACGTGGTGAACTACGTGCGCGCGCTTGCAGGGGAAGGTGTCCGGCGTGCCCTTCGAGGTGGGGCCCCTGGCGCCGCCCGGAGTGACGGGTGACAAGCTGCCGGGGCCCACGCGGCTCGGCCCCACGCACCGCCGCGCCATTTGCGATGCCGTCGCCCCCGGCGGCGGCCGGGACGCCGACACACGCGCCCCGACAGCGCCGGACGTTCGCGCCCGGGGCGGAGGTGGCCAGTGAGCGACCACATCGCCGTTGCGCCGACCCGCGAAGAGATCGCCGAAATCATCCAGCGCGACGCGATCTCGCCGCGCCTCAAGCGCATCAGCCTCCTGCTGGCGCTCGGGGGACTGCTTGTCTTCGTCATCGGCGCAGCGACCGGTCAGGATCGCGCCTGGCAGGCGTGGCACGTGAACTGGCTGTTCTTCACCGCGATCTCGTCTGGCGGGCGTGGTGCTCGCGGCGGTGCAACGGATCACCACCGCCCGGTGGTCGCGCGCGGTGGTCCGGTTCGTGGAAGGCTACGTGGCGTTTCTGCCGGTGGCGTTCGTGATGCTCCTGCTCACAGTCTTCGTCGGGAAGGGCCACATCTTCCCATGGGTCCACACGCCGCCGCCGCAGCCGCGAGAAGCAGACGCTGGCTCGATCCCACGTTCTGGTCGATCCGCGCGCATCGTCGTCTTCGGGCTCATTGCGTTCCTGAGCCTCTGGTTCGTGTACGCGTCGGTTCGTCTCGACGTCGGCGTCCTGCCGGAATGGGGCGCGGATTGGGCGAAGGGCCTGCGCGAGCGCATGCGCGCCGGGTTCGGTGAAGAGCGACGCGAACTGCACTCCACGCATTCGCATCCTCGGCAAGCTCGCCGTGTACCTCGCGCTCGCCTTCGGCCTCGGCTGGGTGGTGCTGTCGTGGGATCTGTCGATGTCGGTGGATCCGCAATTCCAGAGCACGATGTATGGATGGATCTTCTTCATCGGCGGGTGGCTTGAAGCCATCATGCTCCTGGCCCTCCTGGTGCGACTCTGGCGGCGTTTTCTGGGCGCCGGCCACATCATCACCGAGGCGCACTTCCACGATATCGGCAAGCTGGGATTCGCGTTCACCGCTTTCTGGGGCTACATCAGCTTCGGCCAGCTCCTGGTGATCTGGTATGGGAACATGGCCGAGGAGACACACTTCTTCCACAAGCTGCTGATCGCGCCGTGGACGCCCCTGACCGTGGCGGTGGGCCTGCTCATGTTCGTGCTGCCGTTCTTCGGACTGCTGGGGAGGTTCCCCAAGATCTTCACGCCGACGATGGCCCTGTTCGCGGTAGGGAGCATGGCCGGCAACTGGCTGCACCGCTACCTCGAGATCTATCCCACGCTGTATCTGCAGACGCGGCCCACGGTGCCCATTGGCATCTGGGAGATCGGGATCTTCCTGGGCTACCTCGGTATCTGGGGTTACTGCTACCTGTCGTTCATGGACGCCTTCCCGCGGATGCGCGTCTTCATGATGACGTCGCCGTATCGCGACGAAGTACAGGTGCCGGTGGACCCGACGACCATGGAGCCGCTGCCGGCGCACGAGTAGCAAAGGCAACGGAAAATGGGGTCAGACTCGAATTTACCGAAATTCGAGTCTGACCCCATATTTTTTGGAGCGTCCTAAGCCGCAGCCCCCGCGGCGGCCCGGCTCAGCAGATCCTCCAGTTCTGGCAGGCGCACGGCTCCGGTCAGCCTGCTCGCTTCGGCGCCGCCGCGGAAGACGATCGTGGTCGGAATCCCCCGGATGCCGAGCCCGTTCGAGATCTCCTGGGCGTAGTCCGTGTTGAGCTTCGCGACCAGCGCCTTTCCCTGGTGTTTCGCCGCGAGCTGGTCCACGAACGGCGCCATCATCTTGCACGGGCCACACCAGTCGGCGTAGAAATCCACCAGCACCGGGACCTCGGTTTCGCGGAGCGTCCGCTCGAAGGTGTCCGCGTGCAGGACCCACGGGCGATCGAGGAGGATGGGGCGGCTGCAGTTACCGCACTTCGGGCGGTCCTGCGCTCGGGCGGCGTCGACGCGATTCCACGTATCGCAGAACTGACAGCGCACCATCATGTGCATGGCCGATTCCGTCATCCCGTCTCCGGTCTGCAAGAGTTCCGCCGTGACCTATGGCCTCTGACCTGCTTCTGTCTCCTATATGTAGTAGCATGACCAGAAGCGCAGTAGCGCCTGTCCCCTGCATGGAGGTAAGCGGAGTCCCGACGGGCTGAGCGCCGCGGCGTTCAGTCAACGCGGGCGCTTTGAGGCGAGGTTCTGTCTCGCTAAGTTTGGGACTCGCAAGACATTCGGGGCGGTAGCTCAGTTGGGAGAGCACCTGCTTTGCAAGCAGGGGGTCACCGGTTCGATCCCGGTCCGCTCCATGACGTCGCAGCACCGCCAGGCCGTGCGCACGCGTGCCCGACGCCGACGCCGCCGGCCGCGAGCTCCGGAGGTCTGGCGTCGAGCAGCCCGCGGCGTTACTCCGGCGGTGTGTGGCCGGTCATTCTGTCCGAACCCCCTCGAGTCGGGGGCGGTCTCCAAACCTCCGGACATGAATGCCCCTCTCGTGGCGGCGACCCCGCCTCCGCTCGCGGTCCTGGCCGACATCGCCTCCCACGTCGGTTCCGACGAGGACGTGGTCCACAAGGCCCGCAGCATCCTCGATGTGACGCGGAGCGCCTTCTCAGCGGAGGAGTGCAGTCTGTGGTTGTACGGCGCTTCGGGACTGGTCTGCGCGTCGCTGTCTGGCGACGCCCTGGTGCAGGCCAGCGACGTGCAGAATCTCCTCGACGCGGGCAGTACGGACCAGGCCGACGTTCATCTGTGCCCGCTCGAGTCCAGCCAGAGACGGCTCGGTGGCCTCGTCGTGCGTCTGTCCGGTGCGTTCGAGCCTGATTCCCGGCGACTCTTCGACATCATCGGGGCCCTGCTCGCACCGGCGCTGGCGCACGCCGAACGCCTCCACCAGCTGAGCGAAGAGGTCGGCCTGCGGACCCGCCAGATCGATTCCGAACGCCGGTTCACGCAGAAGATCATCGACTCGCTCCCGGTCGGGCTCTACGTGATCGACGCCGAGTACCGGGTGCAGGCGTGGAACCGGAATCGGGAGACGGGCATTCAGGGCGTCGCGCGCGACGATGCGCTTGGCAAGACCATCTTCGAGATCCTGTACCGGCAGTCGCGGGAGACGCTGCGCAAGGACTTCGACGACGTCTTCCGCACGGGCCGTATCCAGCAATTCAACATCGAGTCGGAGGCCAGCGGCCAGGTTCGCACCTATCGCATCACGAAGATCCCGATGCGGGTGAACGACGGGGCGATCACGCACGTGATCTCGATCGGCGAGGACATCACCGACTGGACCGCGGCTCAGGAACGGTTCGCCCAGTCCGAAAAGCTCGCGGCCATCGGACAGCTGGCGGCCGGCATCATGCACGAGATCAACAATCCGCTGGCGACGATTGCCGCCTGCGCCGAGAGTCTCACCCTGCGCCTCGACGATCTGCGCAACAAGGGATGCGACGTTCCCACCCAGACGTCGGAGTTCCTGGGCATCATCGACAACGAAGTGGATCGCTGCAAGCACATCGTGGACGGCGTGCTCGACTTCGCGCGCCCCAAACCCGCCAGGAAGGAACTCACTGATGTGAACGCCGTCATCGAACAGACGGTCTTCCTGGTGAAGCATCACGCTCGCTTCAAGAAGGTCCAGATGCACATGCTGCTCGATGCCGGCGTCGACAAGGTGAACGCGAACGCCGAACAGCTGGTGCAGGTGTTCATGGCGCTGCTGATCAACGGCGTGGACTCGATGAGCGACGCGGGGCACGTGACGATCCGCACGCGCCGCGGCCTGTCGGAGGCCGAGGGGGTGATCGCCGAGGTCGTGGACGAGGGGCACGGCATCGCGCGCACCGACCTTCCCAAGATCTTCGAGCCCTTCTACACCACGAAGCCGCCGGGCCGGGGCACCGGCCTCGGTCTCTCGATCTGCTACGGCATCATCGCCGACCACGGCGGCCGGATTGAAGTGGACAGCGCGGTGGGCGCCGGCAGCACGTTCCGAATCATCCTGCCCGGCGTCAGGGCCACGGCATGATGGCCGACGGACCGTTTCGCGTCTTCATCGCCGAGGACGAGACTCCGCTGGCACGGGTCCTGTCGGACCATCTGGAGTCCCGCGGCTGCCGGGTCGCCGTCGCGCACGACGGGCGTTCCACGATCGACAGGCTGGCCGGAGAGGCATTCGACGTGGTGCTGCTCGACATCTTCATGCCGGAGCTCGACGGCCTGGAGGTCCTTCGGCGAGTGCGCGCGCAGCCGGACCCGCCAGAGGTGATCGTCCTGACCGGAAACGGCACGCACGCAATGGCGCTGAGCGCGCTTCAGCTGGGCGCCTACGACGTCCTCTCCAAGCCGTGCTCACTCGCTGAACTGGAGGTTGTCGTCCGGCGGGCCGGCGAACGCCGCCAGCTCATGCGCGCGAACGCCGCGTACCACGCCGACGATGACCGAATTCGGGTGAGCGGGCACGCAACCGCGCCCACTGGCGACCGCGGCGACCCGGAACTGGTCCCGCTCGAACACGTCGAACGGGAACACATTCGGCGGGTGCTGGAGGCCGTCGGCTGGCATCAGGGTCGCGCGGCCAGCATTCTCGGGATATCCTCAAAGACGCTGTACCGGAAAATCCGGGAGTTCGGCTTTGTGCGGCCGGGTCCACGCAGCCCCCAGTGAATGAACGTCCTCGTCATCGAAGACGATCCGACAGTCGGCAGCTTCGTCAAGAGAGGTCTCGAGCAGCAGGGGTATCGCGTCGAGCTGTCGACGGATGGCGAAGGCGGCGAACACCTGGCCGCCACTGATACGTTCGACCTGGTAATCCTCGACATGCGGCTCCCGAAGAAGTCGGGGATGGAGGTACTCCGGTCGATTCGCGCCAAGGGGTTCGAGAAGCCGGTCCTGGTGCTGACGGCCCAGGACGCGGTGGATTCAAAGGTTCAGACGCTGCGCGCGGGGGCCGACGACTACGTGACCAAGCCGTTCGCGTTCGACGAATTGCTGGCGCGCGTCGAGGCCCTGTCGCGACGGCCACGAGCGCTGGCCACGCGCGAACTCCGGGTGGGAGATCTCGAGCTGAATCGGGACACCCGCGCGGTGCAGCGCAGTGGCACCCCGATCGAGCTGACTCCCAAGGAGTTCTCGGTGCTGGAGTACCTCATGCGCCATGCCGGCCGGGTCATGAGCCGCACCCTGATCACCGAGTACGCCTGGGGGTATCACTTCGACCCTCGCACGAACGTCGTGGATGTCGTGATCAACCACCTGCGCAAGAAGGTCGACACGGGGAATCAGAAGAAGCTGATTACCACGGTGCGAGGCGCGGGGTATGTGATCAGGGGCTAGGTCCGCGGCGGAAGGCCCGGACAGGCAACCCACCGGATTCGCCAATGGCTTCACTCCGAACCCGTCTTACCACGAGATACGCCGCAGCAATGTGCGCGACCCTCACGGTGTTCGGGGTGGCCGTGTTCGCCGCGCACAACGCCGCCCAGTACCGCGACGCCGAGGCGCGCGCCAAGCTGCGCGGCGATCTCGCGGTGGGCGTTCTGCGTCGCACGGTCTCGGCCATCACCGTCACGCCGAATCAGGAATTCAGCAGCGGATTCCAGCGCAATACCACCGACCTGCTGCAGATGTTGCCCGGGTTTCTCCTGGTCCTGAACAAGGACGGGTACATCCTCTATGAGTCGCCACAGGCTGGCGGCCTGTCCTATCCTGACAGCGTCGACGTGGACGATGCCATCCAGGCTCTTCGCGGCGGCGCCCCGTCGGCGGTTGTCAATCTCGCGGACAGCAGCTACGTGCTCGTGCAGAGCCGCCAGCCGAACGCGTTCTATGGGGAGCTCCGGGTGATCTCCGGCGCCGACGCGCCATCCATCGTGGCGTCGGCGCTCCAACTCCTCGGCGCCGTGCTCGTCGTTCTTCCGTTGTTGCTCGGCATTTCCATCGGCGGGGCCTATGTCATCGCCGACCGGGCCCTGCGGCCGCTCGAGACCATCACCAGTGAGGTCACGGCCATTACCGACGGGCGCAGTCTGCACCGGCGTCTGCCGCTGGTGTCGGAAGATGACGAGTTGACCCGACTCACGCTGCAGCTCAATTCGATGATCGCGCGTCTGGAGAAGTCGTTCGGCGCGCTCCGCCGATTCACGGCCGATGCGAGCCACGAGCTGAAGACTCCGCTGACCGTCCTGCGCGCCGACGTCGAACACGCGATGCACGCCTCGGCCAACGGTGAGGAGCAACTGGAGGCGCTGGAGGAGGCCCTTCAGGAAACGGCGCGTATGGCGGACCTGGTGGAAAGCCTGCTGATGCTCGCCCGCGCCGACGAGGGCCGGTTCGATCTGCATCGCGAGCCGCTGCGGCTGGAGCCCGTTGTGCACGACGTCGTGGAGACCGCGCACATTCTGGCGGAGGCCGCTGGCGTCCAGGTCGCCGTACCGGTGCTGGAGGATGCCACTGTCATGGGCGATCTCAGCCGCCTGCGCCAGCTGTTCCTGAATCTGGTCACCAATGCCCTGAAGTACACGTCCGCCGGTGGCCAGGTCGAGATCGCCCTGACCCGCACGGATGGCGAGGTGGAGTTCAGCGTGCGCGACACCGGGATCGGGATTTCGGCGGCCGACCTCCCTCACGTGTTCGAGCGCTTCTGGCGCGCCGATCGAGCAAGGTCGCGCAGCGGCGAGCGCGGCGGTTACGGCCTTGGATTGGCCATCGGGCAGTGGATTGCCCAGGCGCACGGTGGCTCCTTGATGGTGCAGTCGCGCCTTCACCGGGGTAGCACGTTCACCGTCACGCTGCCCGTCGCCCCGCCGGACGTCGTCGCTGCAGCCGAGGTGGCCGGCGAACTGCGGGAGCTGCGCGCGACAGGGAAACGTGGCGGCGGACGGATCCGCGGCAAATCCCCCCTTTCGCCGGTTCCGGTACCGATGCAGAATGGCTGCGCCGGAAAGGCGGGCCCGGCGCTGCGGATTTCATCGAAACTTAATCTTCTCGCCATTCCCTCTTCATGATCCGGCTGTAAAATGATCGCGAGTCTGCGAACACCAACGTCTTACCGCTCCGGCCAAGGGTCATGTTCAACAACCTGGTCGAGTCGAGAAGGAAAGGGCAAAGGAAGGTTGGCAGCACGGTCTTTTCGTTCGTCATGCATTACGGGCTGATTGCGCTGGCGATCTACGCCACCGCCAATGCCGCGCAGGAGGACGAGAAGCCAAAGGAAGAGAAGGTCGACTTCGTGGAGGTGAAGAAGGAGGAGCCGCCGAAGCCGAAGGAGCCGCCGCCGCCCGAGATCGCCGCCGTGCCGCCGCCGCCGAAGGGATTCCAGATGCTCACCGCGCCGGTGGAGATTCCCAACGTGCTTCCGGACATCGACCTCACGCGCGCGGTGACCAACGAAGCGGACTTCACGGGAAGGGCCGCAGGGCGGCTTTGCCAAGGGGACGGAGAAGAAGGTCGAGGTGCACGAGGACCAGACGTACTTCGAGTTCCAGGTGGAGAAGCCGGTCATGCCGGCTCCTGGATCCGGAACGCCTCAGTATCCCGACATCCTGCGCCAGGCCGGCGTCGAAGGCGAAGTGCTGGCGACCGTTCGTGGTGGACACGACCGGGCGGGCGGAACTGGCTTCGTTCAAGGTCCTGCGGAGCACGAACGAGCAGTTCACCAACGCCGTGCGTCAGGCGCTGCCGCGCATGCGGTTCATCCCGGCCGAAGTCGGCGGGAAGAAAGTCAAGCAGCTCGTGCAGCAGCCGTTCACGTTCTCGATCAGTCAAGTAAGAGCGCTCTCTCTCACCTTCACATCGCCGGGGTCCGCGCGTTATGAATATTTCACTTGCCGAGATCTGGGCCAAGACACCGATCTTCGGGAAAATCCTGTGGGCCATCCTTCTCTTCATGTCGGTCTGGTCACTCTCGGTGGCCATCGGGAAGTGGTGGAACCTCCGCAAGGCGCAGAAGGAAACCATCAAGTTCGCGCCCGAGTTCTCGCAGTTCCTGGAAGAGGACAACCTCACCGAAGCGATCAAGCTCGCCGAGGGCTACAAGAAGTCGCACGTCGCGCGCGTGCTCGGCGGTGCGCTCGGTGAAGTGAAGCCGCTCATCATGGACGGCTCGATTACGGTGTCCGACATCAACACGGCGGAGCGCGCGGTGGAACGCGAGATGCTCATGGAGATGGTGCAGCTGAAACGCGGCCTCGCGGTCCTCGCGACGGTGGGCGCAACGGCGCCGTTCGTCGGACTGCTCGGCACCGTGTTCGGCATCATCAACGCGTTCAACGGCATGGCGCGGTCCGGCTCCGGCGGTATCACGGCCATCGCGGCCGGTATCGCCGAGGCGCTGATCGCGACCGGGTTCGGCCTCATCGTGGCCATCCCGGCGGTGTGGTTCTACAACTACTTCACCACGAAGGTCGACAACCTGACGGCCGAGATGACGTACACGTCGAAGGAAATGATCGACTATCTCATCAAGGGCGTGTCGGGCGAGTTCGGGCGCTCGCGCTTCACGCGTGAGTTCAACACGCAGGCGTCGCCGGCGGCCCCATCTCCCCGTAATCGGCTCCCCGGCGCACACTTCTAACGGACTTTTCCGATGGGAATGGCAGTCGGAATCGGCGGCGTAAAGTCGGAGCCGAACGTCGTCCCGATGATCGACGTCATGCTGGTGCTCCTGATCATCTTCATGGTGGTGACGCCGGCACTGGCGGCGGGCTTCACCGCCATTCCGCCCCAGGGCCAGAACCTCAAGGCCCATCCGGAAGACGATGCGACGGACCAGGTGCTCGGCATCGACAAGGATGGCAAGTACTATCTGAACAAGCGGCCGATCGCCGCCGACACGCTGGGCGAAACGCTCAAGCGGATCTACGCCAACCGGGACGATCACGTGCTGTACGTCAAGGCGGACAAGGATCTGCCGTACTCGGCGGTGATCGATGCGATGGACCTCGCGTCGAAGAACGGCGTGCGCGTGGTGGGTGCCATCACCGACCAGATGCCGGGCACGGTCTCGACCGTGGCGGGTGACGATCCGCTGGCCGACAAGGAAAAGGGAACCAAGAAGCATAACGACGGAGAACCCGATAAATGGCCGGAATGTCGATGGGGGCTCAGGCCTCAAGAACGAGCCCAATGTCGTGCCAATGATCGACGTGCTGCTGGTGCTGCTGATCATCTTCATGGTCATCCAGCCCATGCTGCGGAAGGCCATCGATCTGCAGCTGCCCGACCCGACGCTCCACAGCAGAAGAACAGCAGAACAACCAGCAGATCGTGCTCGAGGTGCTGCCCGGTGGCAACTTCGCCATCAACAAGACGCCATACACCAAGGATCAGCTCGCGGCGCAGCTCAAGGAGATCTACGACCCGCGTCCCGAGAAGATCATGTTCGTGAAGGGTGATCCGACGGTGAAGTACCAGGACGTGATCTGGGCGATGGACGTGGCTCGCGGGGCCGGCGTGAAGGTGATCGGCGTTCCTCCCAAGTCCACGGAGTAGCATCGCGGCGCTCGGCGACGCTGCGAGCACGTCCGCGGCGGGTGAACCTTCAGGGTTCACCCGCCGTACTATTTTCCATGGTGTGCCGTCGCAAGACGCCACCCGTCTTCTTCCACCGACCAATGCATCGCGATGCATCCGTCTCCGCCTGATACGCAAACAGCCCGGCCTCCCTACCGGCCGCCGATCGGGATACCGTTGCCCGGTGAACCTCGGGCTCGAGCTACCGTCGCCTCGGTGTTCCTCCATGCCCTGATGATCCTCCTGGTCCTGGCGCCAACGCTCGTCATCTCTCGCATCTCCGCCCCCAACCACTCGGCGCCGGCGGGGCCGGACCAGCAGGCGGTGGCGGTGGGGGAACCCGCGGGGGCGGGCTGCCGGAGAAATCAAGACGCCGGAGCGCTTCCAATATCTTCATCTTTCGACCCCCCCGGAAAGGCGGCCGGAGCCCGAGGTGAAGAAGCCGGCGGAGGAGAAGAAGCCGCCGCCCGAAGTGAAGAAGCCGGAGCTCGAGCCCGTTCCGCCGTCTGTAGCGGCCGCGTGAGTCGGATCGCTGGCCGGTGCCGGGACCGGGGGAAGCGGCAACGATGGGACATCAGGGAATGGTCCCGGACGAGGCGGGGGCGTCGGATCGGGCGACGGCACTGGGCGGGGGTCGGAAACGGGCCCGGAACGGGGGGTGGCACGGACTTGATCTATCCTCCCAGCGTAGTCTCGCTTCCCATACTTCCGCTCCCGATACCCTGCAAGGTGCGCCCGTATCGGATGGTGGCGCAGTTCGAGGTGGACACCCTCGGGAACGCGAGGCTGCTGGACTTCAGTCCGTCGCGGGACGCCGGCTACAATCGGCGGATAAAGGAAATGCTCCTGGAGATCCGTTTTCGTCCCGGTTCGACTGGATGGGCGACCCATCACCGCGATCGCGATCGTGACGGCTGAGGCGATGTAAAGCCAACGGCTGCAAAGGTCTGGCAAGATGGCGCCGGCGAGGATAACTGTCGCCGGATTTTTTGTGCCGGTCCCGGCTGTCCCGCCCGCCGGTGACCTGCCCTCGCCAGCACGACCCGGTTACACCCAGCAGCGTGGCCGCTCTGACCGACGCTCCACAACCGTGTGCTGACTTCCTCTGCCCGCCGGCGATGTCGAGCGCGCCGCGATGGGGCGTGGTTCTATCTCTCGGAGAATGATGACGATGAATCGGTGGTTTCGACGGGTCGTTCTGTGCCTGGTGGCCGTGACCTTCGTGGGCGCGACCGCCTCGCTCTTTGTGCCGAATGCGCATGCACAGCAGGGGACGACCACCCCCGTTGTGGCAGCGGCAGCGGCGGTGCTGCAGCAACCGTCCGCCGCGGCTCAAGTGGAGCGGCCAGGGGGAGAGGTCAACCTCGTGCTCCCCGATCTGAGGCAGGGCAACTTCCTCGGGATGACGGGGCACCGAATCCTGCTCTACGGGCTGATCGTATGCGTGCTCGGACTGCTGTTCGGCGCCTTCACGTACTCCGGCGTGAAGAACCTGCCAGTGCACCGCTCCATGGCCGAAGTCTCGGAGCTGATCTTTCAGACCTGCAAGACGTATCTGCTGCAGCAGGGGAAGTTCCTGCTGATCCTCTTCGCCTTCATTGGCGCGATCATCGTGGTCTACTTCGAGGTGACCGGGCTCACACTTCCCAAGATCCTCGATCATTCTCCTCTTCAGTCTCATCGGGATGCTCGGCAGCTATTCGGTTGCCTGGTACGGCATCCGTATCAATACCCTCGCCAATTCGCGCACCGCCTTCGCCAGCCTGGAGGGGAAGGCCTTCCCGGTCTACGCAATCCCGTTGCGCGCCGGGATCACGTCGGGATGATGCTCATCTCGGTCGAGCTGCTGTTCATGCTTGGGCATTCTCCTTTTCATTCCCACGTCGGTGGCGGGGGCCTGCTTCCTCGGATTTGCGATCGGGGAGTCGCTCGGCGCCTCCGCGCTCCGCATCGCGGGCGGGATCTTCACCAAGATCGCGGACATCGGGTCGGATCTCATGAAGGTCGTCTTCAAGATCAAGGAAGACGACGCCCGCAATCCGGGCGTGATCGCGGATTGCACCGGCGACAACGCCGGCGATTCAGGTGGGCCCGACCGCCGATGAATTAAGACCTGAAAGAAGGCGTCACCGGGGTGGCGCTGATCTCCTTCATCGTGCTCGCCGTGCCGGATACCACGGTGCAGGCGCCGCTGCTGGTGTGGATCTTCCTCAATGCGAATCATGATCGATCCTCGCGTCGGGCCTTTCGTACGTGATCAACGACGGCCTCGCGAAGGCGCGGGCTACGGCGGCTCCCTGGGGGAAGATGAACTTCGAGGCGCCGCTCACGCAGCTCGGTCTGGCTCACCTCGATACGTGTCGGTGCTTTTGCTCACGTTCGTGGTCTCGAAGTTCGCGTCTCCCTGCCCTGGGTGGTAACACCGCGCTCTTGGTGGCAGCTCTCGCTGGTCATCACCTGCGGCACGCTGGCCGGGGGGCGATCATCCCGGAGATGGTGAGAAGGTCTTCACGTCCATGTAAGTCGCGTCAGTGCGTGAAGTGGTCACGTCGTCGCGCGAGGGCGGAGCATCGCTCAACTATCCTGTCCGGGATTGGTGGCGGGCAACTTCTCCGCGTACTGGCTGGGAATGGCGGATCATGGGGCTGATGGCGATCGCGTACTTCGTCAGTACGGGGAGGACTTGAAGGGCAGGCGGGATGCCATGAAGGCGCCGGCCGTGTTCGCGTCGGCCTGGTCGCGTTCGGCTTTCTCGAGCATGGGGCCGGTAGCGATCGCCGTGGACAGCTACGGGCCGGTCACCAATCCGGACAGGATGTTGAGCGATGCTCCGCCCTCGCGCGACGACGTGACTACTTCACGCACGTGACGCGACTTCATGGACGTGAAGACCTTCACCATCTCCGGGATGATCGCCCCGGCCAGCGTGCCGCAGGTGATGACCAGCGAGAGCTGCCACCAGAGCGCGGTGTTACCACCCAGGGCAGGGAGCGCGAACTTCGAGACCACGAACGTGAGCAGCACCGACACGATCGAGGTGAGCCAGACGAGCTGCGTGAGCGGCGCCTCGAAGTTCATCTTCCCCAGGGAGCCGCCGTAGCGCGCCTTCGCGAGGCCGTCGTTGATCACGTACGAAAGGCCCGACGCGAGGATCATCATGATTCGCATCAGGAAGATCCACACCAGCAGCTGCGCCTGCACCGTGGTATCCGGCACGGCGAGCACGATGAAGGAAATCAGCGCCACCCCGGTGACGCCGTAGGTCTCGAATCCATCGGCGGTCGGGCCCACCGAATCGCCGGCGTTGTCGCCGGTGCAATCCGCGATCACGCCCGGATTGCGGGCGTCGTCTTCCTTGATCTTGAAGACGACCTTCATGAGATCCGACCCGATGTCCGCGATCTTGGTGAAGATCCCGCCCGCGATGCGGAGCGCGGAGGCGCCGAGCGACTCCCCGATCGCAAATCCGAGGAAGCAGGCCCCCGCCACCGACGTGGGAATGAAAAGGAGAATGCCAAGCATGAACAGCAGCTCGACTGAGATGAGCATCATCCCGACGCTCATCCCGGCGCGCAACGGGATTGCGTAGACCGGGAAGGCCTTCCCCTCCAGGCTGGCGAAAGCGGTGCGCGAATTGGCGAGGGTATTGATACGGATGCCGTACCAGGCAACCGAATAGCTGCCGAGCATCCCGATGAGACTGAAGAGGAGAATGATCAGGATCTTGGGAAGCGCGAGCCCGGTCACCTCGAAGTAGACCACGATGATCGCGCCAATGAAGGCGAAGAGGATCAGCAGGAACTTCCCCTGCTGCAGCAGATACGTCTTGCAGGTCTGAAAGATCAGCTCCGAGACTTCGGCCATGGAGCGGTGCACCGGCAGGTTCTTCACGCCGGAGTACGTGAAGGCGCCGAACAGCAGTCCGAGCACGCATACGATCAGCCCGTAGAGCAGGATTCCGTGCCCCGTCATCCCGAGGAAGTTGCCCTGCCTCAGATCGGGGAGCACGAGGTTGACCTCTCCCCCTGGCCGCTCCACTTGAGCCGCGGCGGACGGTTGCTGCAGCACCGCCGCTGCCGCTGCCACAACGGGGGTGGTCGTCCCCTGCTGTGCATGCGCATTCGGCACAAAGAGCGAGGCGGTCGCGCCCACGAAGGTCACGGCCACCAGGCACAGAACGACCCGTCGAAACCACCGATTCATCGTCATCATTCTCCGAGAGATAGAACCACGCCCCATCGCGGCGCGCTCGACATCGCCGGCGGGCAGAGGAAGTCAGCACACGGTTGTGGAGCGTCGGTCAGAGCGGCCACGCTGCTGGGTGTAACCGGGTCGTGCTGGCGAGGGCAGGTCACCGGCGGGCGGGACAGCCGGGACCGGGCACAAAAAATCCGGCGACAAGTTATCCTCGCCGGCGCCATCTTGCCAGACCTTTGCAGCCGTTGGCTTTACATCGCCTCAGCCGTCACGATCGCGATCGCGGTGATGGGTCGCCCATCCAGTCGAACCGCGGGACGAAAACGGATCTCCAGGAGCATTTCCTTTATCCGCCGATTGTAGCCGGCGTCCCGCGACGGACTGAAGTCCAGCAGCTTCGCGTTCCCCAGGGTATCCACCTCGAAGTGCGCCACCATTCGATACGGGCGCACCTTGGACGGTATCGGGAGCGGAAGGATCGGCAGCGCCACCACGCTCGGTGGATAGATGACGTCCGACCCACCCCCCGTTCCGGGTCCGTTTCCAGACCCGCGCCCCGTGCCAACGCCCGATCCGACGCCCCCACCGCGTCCCGGGCCATTCCCTGACGTGCCATCCGTGCCGCTGCCTCCGGTCCCTGCACCGGCCAGCGAGTCCAGAGTGGCAATCGGTGCCGGTACCGAAGGGGGAATGGGGGCGAGGTCCGGCTTCTTCACCTCGGGCGGCGGCTTCTTCACCTCCACCGGCTTCTTCACCGGATCGGGCTCCGGCCGCCTTTCCTGGGGGGTCGAAAGCTGAAGGTATCGCAAGCGCTCCCGGGTCTTGATCTCCGGGAGCCCGCCCCCGCGGCTTCCCCCTCCTCCACCGCCAGCTGGTCCGGCCCCGCCGGCCCCCAGCGGCGTGGGGGCGGCGAGGCGGGAGATGACCAGGGTGGGGGCCAGCACGAGCAGGATGATCAGGACGTGGAGGAGCACCGAGGCGACCGTGGCTCTCGCCCGAGATTCACCGCGCAACGGTATCCCGATCGGCGGCCGGTAGGGCGGCCGGGCTGGCGTGCCTGTATCAGGCGGAGACGGCTGCATCATGTGAGGGAGTGGTCGCTGGAAGAAGACGGGTGGCGTCTTCGCGGCGGCACACCACGGAAAATAGTACGGCGGGTGAACCCTGAAGGTTCACCCGCCGCGGACGTGCTCGCAGCGTCGCCGAGCGCCGCGATGCTACTCCGTGGACTTGGGAGGCACGCCAATCACCTTCACGCCGGCGCCGCGAGCCACGTCCATCGCCCAGATCACGTCCTGGTACTTCACCGTCGGGTCACCCTTCACGAACATGATCTTCTCGGGACGCGGGTCGTAAATCTGCTTGAGCTGCGCCGCGAGCTGATCCTTGGTGTATGGCGTCTTGTTGATGGCGAAGTTGCCACCGGGGAGCACCTCGAGCACGATCTGCTGGTTGTTCTGCTGATCCTTCTGCTGTGGAGCGTCAGGGTCGGGCAGCTGCAGATCGATGGCGCGCCGCAGCATGGGCTGGATGACCATGAAGATGATCAGCAGCACCAGCAGCACGTCGATCATTGGCACGACATTGGGCTCATTCTTGAGGCCCTGAGCCCCCATCGACATTCCGGCCATTTATCGGGTTCTCCGTCGTTATGGCTTCTTGGTTCCCTTTTCCTTGTCGGCCAGCGGATCGTCACCCACCACGGTCGAGACCGTGCCCGGGATCTGGTCGGCAATGGCACCCACCACCCGCACCCCGTTCTTCGACGCGAGGTCCATCGCATCGATCACCGCCGAGTACGGCAGATCCTTGTCCGCCTTGACGTACAGCACGTGATCGTCCCGGTTGGCGTAGATCCGCTTGAGCGTTTCGCCCAGCGTGTCGGCGGCGATCGGCCGCTTGTTCAGATAGTACTTGCCTTCCTTGTCGATGCCGAGCACCTGGTCCGTCGCATCGTCCTCCGGATGGCCCTTCAGGTTCTGGCCCTGGGGAGGAATGGCGGTGAAGCCCGCCGCCAGTGCGGGCGTCACGACCATGAAGATGATCAGGAGCACCAGCATCACGTCGATCATGGGGACGACGTTAGGCTCCGCCTTCACGCCGCCGATTCCGACTGCCATTCCCATGGGAAAAGTCCGTTAGAGAGTGTGCGCCGAGGAGCCGATTACGAGGAGATGGGGCCGCCGGCTGATGCCTGCGTGTTGAACTCACGCGTGAAGCGCGAGCGCCCGAACTCTCCGGACACGCCCTTGATGAGATAGTCGATCATCTCCTTGGACGTGTACGTCATCTCGGCCGTCAGGTTGTCGACCTTGGTGGTGAAGTAGTTGTAGAACCACACCGCCGGGATGGCCACGATGAGTCCGAACCCGGTCGCGATCAGGGCCTCGGCGATACCGGCTGCGATGGCGGTGATACCGCCGGAGCCGGAACGGGCCATGCCGTTGAACGCGTTGATGATGCCGAACACGGTCCCGAGCAGCCCGACGAACGGGGCCGTTGCGCCCACCGTCGCCAGGACGGCAAGGCCGCGTTTCAACTGCACCAGCTCCATGAGCATCTCGCGTTCCACCGCCCGCTCCGCCGTGTTGATGTCGGACACGGTAATCGAGCCGTCCATGATGAGCGGTTTCACCTCGCCCAGCGCACCGCCCAGCACCCGCGCGACGTGCGACTTCTTGTAGCCCTCGGCGAGCTTGATCGCCTCGGTGAGGTTGTCCTCTTCCAGGAACTGCGAGAATTCAGGCGCGAACTTGACGGTTTCCTTCTGCGCCTTGCGGAGGTTCCACCACTTCCCGATGGCCACCGAGAGTGACCACACCGACATGAAGAGAAGGATGGCCCACAGGAGTTTTCCGAAGATCGGTGTCTTGGCCCAAATCTCGGCAAGTGAAATGTTCATAACGCGCGGACCCCGGCGATGTGAAGGTGAGAGAGAGCGCTCTTAACGACTGATCGTGAACGTGAACGGCTGCTGCACGAGCTGCTTGACTTTCTTCCCGCCCACTTCGGCCGGGATGAATCGCATGCGCGGGAGCGCCTGGCGCACCGCGTTGGTGAACTGCTCGTTCGAGCTCCGCAGGACCTTGAACGAAGCCGGTTCGGCCCGCCCGGTCGTGTCAACCACGAAGGTCGCCAGTACTTCGCCTTCGATGCCGGCCTGGCGCAGGATATCCGGATACTGAGGAGTTCCGGATCCAGGAGCCGTCATGACCGGCTTCTCGACCTGGAACTCGAAGTAGGTCTGGTCCTCGTGCACCTCGACCTTCTTCTCCGTCCCTTTGGCAAACCCGCCCTGTTGGCCCTTCCCAGTGAAGTCCGCTTCGTTGGTCACCGCGCGCGTGAGGTCGATGTCCGGAAGGACGTTCGGAATCTCCACCGGCGCGGTGATCGTCTGGAATCCCTTCGGCGGGGGCGGCACGGCGGCGATCTCGGGCGGCGGCGGCTCCTTCGGCTTCGGCGGCTCGGCCTTCTTCACCTGCACGAAGTCGACCTTCTCTTCCTTTGGCTTCTCGTCCTCCTGTGCTGCATTGGCGGTGGCGTAGATCGCCAGCGCAATCAGGCCGTAATGCATGACGAACGAAAAGACCGTGCTGCCAACCTTCCTTTGCCCCTTCCTTCTCGACTCGACCAGGTTGTTGAACATGACCCTCGTCCGGAGCGGTAAGACGTTGGTGTTCGCAGACTCGCCATCATTTTACAGCCGGATCCTGAAGAGGGAATGGCGAGAAGATTAAGATTCGATGAAATCCGCAGCGCCGGGCCCGCCTTTCCGGCGCAGCCATTCTGCATCGGTACCGGAACCGGCGAAAGGGGGGATCTGCCGCGGATGTCCGATCCGCCGCCACGTTACCCTGTCGCGCGCAGCTCCCGCAGTTCGCCGGCCACCTCGGCTGCAGCGACGACGTCCGGCGGGGCGACGGGCAGCGTGACCGTGAACGTGCTACCCCGGTGAAGCCGCGACTGCACCATCAAGGAGCCACCGTGCGCCTGGGCAATCCACTGCCCGATGGCCAATCCAAGGCCGTAACCGCCGCGCTCGCCGCTGCGCGACCTTGCTCGATCGGCCCGCCAGAAGCGCTCGAACACGTGAGGGAGGTCGGCCGCCGAAATCCCGATCCCGGTGTCGCGCACGCTGAACTCCACCTCGCCATCCGTGCGGGTCAGGGCGATCTCGACCTGGCCACCGGCGGACGTGTACTTCAGGGCATTGGTGACCAGATTCAGGAACAGCTGGCGCAGGCGGCTCAGATCGCCCATGACAGTGGCATCCTCCAGCACCGGTACGGCGACCTGGACGCCAGCGGCCTCCGCCAGAATGTGCGCGGTCTCCACGACGTCGTGCACAACGGGCTCCAGCCGCAGCGGCTCCCGATGCAGATCGAACCGGCCCTCGTCGGCGCGCGCGAGCATCAGCAGGCTTTCCACCAGGTCCGCCATACGCGCCGTTTCCTGAAGGGCCTCCTCCAGCGCCTCCAGTTGCTCCTCACCGTTGGCCGAGGCGTGCATCGCGTGTTCGACGTCGGCGCGCAGGACGGTCAGCGGAGTCTTCAGCTCGTGGCTCGCATCGGCCGTGAAGCGGCGGAGCGCGCCGAACGACTTCTCCAGACGCGCGATCATCGAATTGAGCTGCAGCGTGAGTCGGGTCAACTCGTCATCTTCCGACACCAGCGGCAGACGCCGGTGCAGACTGCGCCCGTCGGTAATGGCCGTGACCTCACTGGTGATGGTCTCGAGCGGCCGCAGGGCCCGGTCGGCGATGACATAGGCCCCGCCGATGGAAATGCCGAGCAACAACGGAAGAACGACGAGCACGGCGCCGAGGAGTTGGAGCGCCGACGCCACGATGGATGGCGCGTCGGCGCCGGAGATCACCCGGAGCTCCCCATAGAACGCGTTCGGCTGGCGGCTCTGCACGAGCACGTAGCTGCTGTCCGCGAGATTGACAACCGCCGACGGGGCGCCGCCGCGAAGAGCCTGGATGGCATCGTCCACGTCGACGCTGTCAGGATAGGACAGGCCGCCAGCCTGTGGCGACTCATAGAGGATGTACCCGTCCTTGTTCAGGACCAGGAGAAACCCGGGCAACATCTGCAGCAGGTCGGTGGTATTGCGCTGGAATCCGCTGCTGAATTCCTGATTCGGCGTGACGGTGATGGCCGAGACCGTGCGACGCAGAACGCCCACCGCGAGATCGCCGCGCAGCTTGGCGCGCGCCTCGGCGTCGCGGTACTGGGCGGCGTTGTGCGCGGCGAACACGGCCACCCCGAACACCGTGAGGGTCGCGCACATTGCTGCGGCGTATCTCGTGGTAAGACGGGTTCGGAGTGAAGCCATTGGCGAATCCGGTGGGTTGCCTGTCCGGGCCTTCCGCCGCGGACCTAGCCCCTGATCACATACCCCGCGCCTCGCACCGTGGTAATCAGCTTCTTCTGATTCCCCGTGTCGACCTTCTTGCGCAGGTGGTTGATCACGACATCCACGACGTTCGTGCGAGGGTCGAAGTGATACCCCCAGGCGTACTCGGTGATCAGGGTGCGGCTCATGACCCGGCCGGCATGGCGCATGAGGTACTCCAGCACCGAGAACTCCTTGGGAGTCAGCTCGATCGGGGTGCCACTGCGCTGCACCGCGCGGGTGTCCCGATTCAGCTCGAGATCTCCCACCCGGAGTTCGCGCGTGGCCAGCGCTCGTGGCCGTCGCGACAGGGCCTCGACGCGCGCCAGCAATTCGTCGAACGCGAACGGCTTGGTCACGTAGTCGTCGGCCCCCGCGCGCAGCGTCTGAACCTTTGAATCCACCGCGTCCTGGGCCGTCAGCACCAGGACCGGCTTCTCGAACCCCTTGGCGCGAATCGACCGGAGTACCTCCATCCCCGACTTCTTCGGGAGCCGCATGTCGAGGATTACCAGGTCGAACGTATCAGTGGCGGCCAGGTGTTCGCCGCCTTCGCCATCCGTCGACAGCTCGACGCGATACCCCTGCTGCTCGAGACCTCTCTTGACGAAGCTGCCGACTGTCGGATCGTCTTCGATGACGAGGACGTTCATTCACTGGGGGCTGCGTGGACCCGGCCGCACAAAGCCGAACTCCCGGATTTTCCGGTACAGCGTCTTTGAGGATATCCCGAGAATGCTGGCCGCGCGACCCTGATGCCAGCCGACGGCCTCCAGCACCCGCCGAATGTGTTCCCGTTCGACGTGTTCGAGCGGGACCAGTTCCGGGTCGCCGCGGTCGCCAGTGGGCGCGGTTGCGTGCCCGCTCACCCGAATTCGGTCATCGTCGGCGTGGTACGCGGCGTTCGCGCGCATGAGCTGGCGGCGTTCGCCGGCCCGCCGGACGACAACCTCCAGTTCAGCGAGTGAGCACGGCTTGGAGAGGACGTCGTAGGCGCCCAGCTGAAGCGCGCTCAGCGCCATTGCGTGCGTGCCGTTTCCGGTCAGGACGATCACCTCTGGCGGGGCCGGCTGCTCGCGCACTCGCCGAAGGACCTCGAGGCCGTCGAGCTCCGGCATGAAGATGTCGAGCAGCACCACGTCGAATGCCTCTCCGGCCAGCCTGTCGATCGGGAACGCCCGTCGTGCGCGACGGGGACCCGGCAGCCGCGGGACTCCAGATGGTCCGACAGGACCCGTGCCAGCGGAGTCTCGTCCTCGGCGATGAAGACGCGAAACGGTCCGTCGGCCATCATGCCGTGGACCTGACGCCGGGCAGGATGCGGAACGTGCTGCCGGCCCCGACCGCGCTGTCCACCTCGATGCGCCCGCCGTGCTCGCTGATGATGCCGTAGCAGATCGAGAGCCCGAGACCGGTGCCGCGTCCCGGGGGCTTGGTCGTGAAGAACGGCTCGAAGATCTTGGGAAGGTCGGTGCGGGCGATGCCGTTCCCCTCGTCGATCACCTCGGCGACCACGGCCTCGTGACGCGAGATGCCGCGGCGCGACCGGATCGTGATGGTGCCGTCGCTCATCGCGTCGGCGGCGTTGATGAGCAGCGCCATGAACACCTGCACGAGCTGCTCCGCGTTCGCGTTCGTCTCGGCCAGGTCGGGATCGAGGAACATCTGGATCTTGAGCTTCTTGAACCGCGCGTGGTGCTTCACCAGGAACAACGACTGCTCGATCACGTCGTTCCGCGTCGGTGCCTTCTCCGCGGGTTTCGGGCGGCTGAAGTCGAGCAGGCCGTCCACGATCTGCTTGCAGCGGTGCACCTCGTTGTCGATGAGCTGAGGTACTCGTCGGTCTGGGCCGGCACGTGCGCCGCCCGACCGCAGGTCGTCGAGGCGCAGGCCGAGGCTCTCGGCGCAGGCCGCGATCGTGGCCAGGGGATTGTTCACCTCGTGCATGACGCCCGCCGCCAGCTGCCCGATCGCGGCGAGCTTCTCCGACTGGGCGAACCGGTCCTGGGCGGTGGTCCAGTCGGTGACGTCCTCCCCGATGTTGATCACGTGCGTGATGGCGCCGTCCGTCATCCGCATCGGGATCTTCGTGATGCGAAACGTCCGCGGTTCGCCGCTGGCCCCGGACTCGATGTTGAACTGCTGGATGCGGCCGGTGCGGAAGACCTCGTCGAACTCCTGGCGCAGCGCCTCGGCCGAGGCCCGGTGCAGGATCTCGAAGATCGTCCGGCCCAGCGCGTTCTCGCGCGACACGCCCTGCATGCCGGTCTCGCGCTTCCGGTTCCAGGCCTGGACGCGGTACTCGCGGTCGATCACGTAGAGCCCGACCGGCAGCGAGTCGACGATCTTCTCGGTGAACCGGCGTTCGGAATCGATCTGGGGGGTGCGCGGCCGACCTCTTCGCTCAGCTGGTGGAGGCCGTTCCCGGCGCGCGCCAGCGCCGGTGCGAGCAGGGCCCCGATGATGTCGAAGAGTCGCCGGGAATCAGGCTCGAACGCACCGGACAGACGCACGACGAGGCCACCGAGCCGTCTCTGGCTGGACTCGAGCGGGCACAGATGAACGTCGGCCTGGTCCGTACTGCCCGCGTCGAGGAGATTCTGCACGTCGCTGGCCTGCACCAGGGCGTCGCCAGACAGCGACGCGCAGACCAGTCCCGAAGCGCCGTACAACCACAGACTGCACTCCTCCGCTGAGAAGGCGCTCCGCGTCACATCGAGGATGCTGCGGGCCTTGTGGACCACGTCCTCGTCGGAACCGACGTGGGAGGCGATGTCGGCCAGGACCGCGAGCGGAGGCGGGGTCGCCGCCACGAGAGGGGCATTCATGTCCGGAGGTTTGGAGACCGCCCCCGACTCGAGGGGGTTCGGACAGAATGACCGGCCACACACCGCCGGAGTAACGCCGCGGGCTGCTCGACGCCAGACCTCCGGAGCTCGCGGCCGGCGGCGTCGGCGTCGGGCACGCGTGCGCACGGCCTGGCGGTGCTGCGACGTCATGGAGCGGACCGGGATCGAACCGGTGACCCCCTGCTTGCAAAGCAGGTGCTCTCCCAACTGAGCTACCGCCCCGAATGTCTTGCGAGTCCCAAACTTAGCGAGACAGAACCTCGCCTCAAAGCGCCCGCGTTGACTGAACGCCGCGGCGCTCAGCCCGTCGGGACTCCGCTTACCTCCATGCAGGGGACAGGCGCTACTGCGCTTCTGGTCATGCTACTACATATAGGAGACAGAAGCAGGTCAGAGGCCATAGGTCACGGCGGAACTCTTGCAGACCGGAGACGGGAT
>CAVUFA010000013.1:0-21553 GCA_963740565.1 uncultured Gemmatimonadaceae bacterium
GGGAAGCTCTGCACAGGGTGCTGCGTGGACGGCATGCATGAGTGATCGACTGGTTAGGCGGATAACAGGGTTGGGGCGACGCCCGGTTCGGATCGGTCCCGACCATCGGTTGGCGTGCGGCGGCTCCGTCGCGAGTGCGCGGGAGGTCTTACGTCAGGCATGGGCGGAATCCTCGGGGGAGCAAGCGGCGCCGCATCCGATAGAGATTGGCCAACCCGAACATGGTGTACGCACGCGCCGCATTCTTCGCGAGACCGCGGTACCGCACTTTCATGAAGCCCCAGAGGTATTTCACCACCTGAAAGGGATGCTCCCCGAGGGCCCGGCACTGGGACCGCGTCCGGTTGACTGCCTTCTGGTGCGGGGTCAGCGGGTGTGTCGTCGTGCCGCGCCGGTTCACCCGATAGGTCCCACCTGAGAGCTGCCACTGCTGGCGATGATCTTCCTTCCAATAGGCTTGATCCCCGTAGACCACCCGCTCCGTCCCGAGCAGCAAGGCCGGCAGTTGGGTGATATCCGCCACCGCGGCATCCGTCGCGATCACGTGGTGCACCACCCCGTGCGTGTCGGTCCCCACGTGGAGTTTCATCCCGAAGTGCCACGACTTGCCCTTCCGGGTCTGGCGCATCTCGGGATCCCGCGCCTTGTCGGCGTTCTTCGTCGACCCCGGCGCCGCGATGATCGTCGCATCCACGATCGTCCCCGCCTTCAAGAGCAACCGTTTCTCCGCCAACAGCGCGCGGATCTCGGCGAAGATCGCTTCCGTGAGCTGATGCCGCTCCAAGAGGTGCCGGAACCGCAGGATGGTGGTCTCGTCCGGGATCACGTCCTCGCCCAACTCCACCCCGGCGAAGCGCCGCATCGACTCACTATCATAGATGGTGTCCTCGGCCTGCGGATCGGACAAGTTGAACCACTGCTGCAGAAAGTAGACGCGCAACATCCGCTCCAGCCCGATCGGCTGCCGGCCGTTGCCGGCCTTCGGGTAATGCGGGGCAATCACCGCGAGCAGCCGCTGCCAGGGGATGACGGCGTCCATCTCCGCAAGAAAGCGTTCGCGCCGCGTCACCCGTCCCTTCATACTCCACGCCATCGACGCCAAGGTCCGCTGCTGTCCCATGGGAAGGCCTCCGATACGGGAACCAACCGGTCAGGAGATCACGCCTCGCCTAACGAGACAGCAATATAGCATCATTCCTTCACTTGTGCAGAGTTTCCCTAGTTGGCCCGCGGCACGAAGAACTCCCCGTTCGTCACCACCACGTTGGGGTGGCCGTTGGCGACAATGGTTCCGGAGAACGTGCCGCGCACGGCGGCGGCGGTCAGCTTCGTGATGGTGACCGTGACGTCGGCGTCTGATCCGGCGCTGGTGCCGTAGAGCGTCCCCGTGGCGTCCTGGTAGCCGATCAGCGAGCCCACCAGCGCTGAGCCCTGGATCTGAAACTCATGCCAGGTCCCGGTCGCGATCGGCGCGCCGTTCACGATCTGGACGTTGGCGTTCCGGGAGGCATCGAAGCCCACGATCACGGCGTTGTAGACGGTCCCGGAATTCGCGAAGGCGGCGTTGAGCGAGGTCTGCAGTGTGAACGAGACCGCGGTCCCGTTGGCGTTGAAGCGGAGGAAGTAGTCGCTGCTGTTGCCCGGACCGGTGGATCCGCCTGACTTGCCGCAGCCCGCGAACAGGGCACCGGCAACGAGCATGGTCGACACCGTGCGACTGGCGGCTGTGGCGAGACGATTCATGGAAGGCTTCCTCTGGAGATCGTGCGGGAAGGACGGCGTGCCGCGAAACGACCGGTGCGGCCGGTCCGTGATGAGTCACGGAGCCATCACACTGTGCGCAGGAATCCCGGAATGCCTGTCATGGGCGGCAGGACCGATTCTGTGGGCTGCACGGGTGATGGTCGGGGATCATCGTAGGGGAGGTCACCCGGTCCCCGACCGACGTGGTCCGGTGGCGGATCCGTGTTGAACTGCACGGCTTCGATGTCGGTCAGTCCGGCGCGGAGCGCCTTGGCGACGCGATGCATGCCGTCCACGACCACGCCGTCGGCTGCCAGGATGATCGGGTATGCAAGATCGGCGTCGTCCATGAGTCGCAGATGCGCGACGAGGGCTCGCCAGGTCGCGGGTTCATCGTTGCCGTGCCAAGGGGCGTCCAGTCTCGCGAAGAAAGCGCTCCGTCCCGACGATCGCCGCGAGATCGGGGAGGAAGACCTTGATCGCCACCTCGCGTCCGTGCTACCGATCCTTCGCGAGGAACAGGGTGGCCATTCCACCGTGGCCGAGCTCCCGGACAGTCTCATAGCGATCGTTCAGTGCCCAACGCACGCGCCCGAAACCGCCTGGCATCGGGGTGGTCACGCCTGAAGACCTCGGCGCCATGCGACCAGCGCCCCCCAACGGGGCTTGGCTCCGGTCATCGGCGCATCCCGGCGTTCAACTCGTTGTCCAACGACCCGAACTCCCGCGCGTGCTACTGCATCAGCGATTGCCACCGCGGGCGCAGCTAGCGGAGGATCTGCTGGAATCGGTCGTCGTGGCGGATGCTCTCACGCACAGGCTCCATTGGTTGCGTGAGGATTTCGACGCACTCTTGCTGCAATGGCTCGACGCGTTTGCTTGAGAATCGAGTACATCGCGCCCACGCGGGCTGCGATGCCCCCGGCGGCTCGAGGGCCGGAGTTGGCTCCCTACTCCGCTCTGGGCGCTTTCGCGCTGCCCGTCGGTGGTCATGGCTGTCGTAGTTCATGCCTTCGACTGGAAAGCGTGTTGCCGTGTAACGATCACGTTCTACTGCAACCGCTCGACGAAGCGCGCGCGGAGCGCGCCGTCCGAAATCATCCGCGTTCGCCAGCGGCAACGTGTTGTTAGACACCGACAACGCGCAATTCCCCGGCACGCGCGCGCGGCAGCGCACGCAGCACCTGGGGAACGAGCGAGACCAGGTGCTCGATGCTGTTCGAATGCGCACGCAGAAGAATGATCGGAAACGGTCGTTCGCGCAGATTCTGCTGGAATGGCAAGTTCCTGTCCACCGTCACGAAGACGTCGCAGTGGCCCGCGAGGCGATCCAGCAGCTCGCCGTCATCAACGTTCGATGCGCCGAGGAGCCGACTGACGGTTGTGACGTCGTGACCTGTGAGGAACCTGGCGAGGCTGGCGGGCACGCATGCGTCGAGCACAATGCGCACCGGGTGCTCCTACGCGGCGCTGGGTTCTGCTTGACCGACGAGAGCTTGTCGCGCGAGTTCAAGAACCGCGATCGCGTGTTCGCGCGACACGTCCGGGAAGTCGGTGAGGAACTCCGCGAGTTGATGCCCGCCTTCGATGTAGTCGATAAGCGTGCGCACCGGCACGCGGGTGCCGGTGAAACACGGTTCCCCGCCCAAACGGGCGACGCTCGACGAGATCAAGGGAGTCGGCAGGGTCATCTGACGGAGGATAAAGGTCCTATGGCGAAGGTAACAGGCTGCCGGTCATGTGTCTAACGCCCTGCGAATAAACTGCGCCGCATATCATAGAAGCCGCGCTGGCGAGCGCAGCGAAGCACAGCGCGGCAATCCGCCAGAGTCTGCGGCGTCAGTTTCATTCGCTTGTTATGCGGCACGCATCCACTCCTTGCCTGGCGCGGTCAGATACTGCGCAATCGTGCGCGGTTCGTGCGTCGAGGACGGCGCACGCGTCGTGCCAGGTCCTGCCAAGGCGCGATGTCCCAGGACCGGTTGGCCGCGCGACTCGTTGATGGTGCGACGAACAACGTCGTGCGCCCGAGGCGACCGTGGACGCCATACTCCACCTGGTTCGATCGGAGAAACTCTTGCGCTGCACGCTTTCCGTTGAAGCAGAGGTACCACGGTTGGTTGAACATGATCTTCATTCGAAGAGCCATGATGTCCGCGAGGTTGAATGGTAGGTCGCGGTCGCTCCCGGCGCTTGCCTTGACAACATCGGTGAGGCCGATGCCAAGCGTCAGCAGGTGCTCCGCTTGGTCGGGACCAAGCTCCGTCGGGGTCAGACCGACCTCGAACAGCGTGCGCCAGAAGCGGTTGCCCGGTCCTGCGTAATACCGTCCCAGCTCGGCCGATCGACGCCCGGCTCCGGTGCCGCAGACGACGAGATCCAGATTGCGAGTGAGGAGATCCGGAAGCATCTACACGGAATGTGTGGCCCCGTTATGCGACCGGGTGTTGCGTATTCTCGGGTTCCTTGAGCACGGCCTCCGCGATCTTGCGGCCACGTTCGTAAGCCTCGGCGAACTCCTCTTGTGTCGGAGGAATCAGGCCGTACCAATCGAAGGCATAGACTTCCTCCCGAGCGGAGTTCAGGTCAACTCCCGCGAGGCCCTCGCCCGGAAGGCCGGTTTCCTGGTTGACGACCAATGCGGTCAACGGAGGAAGGTCACTCTCACGGCAGTAGTAGTAGATGTGGCCCAGCATGTGTGCGAGGGTGCCGGCGCCCTTGAACCGCAGGAGGTCCGCAAGCATGCCGTACGTCAACGTTTGGCGATTGTGTGCCTTACCTACGAGGATCTGCCAGATCTGAACCGCACGGAGCGGCCATGTCGGATTGTCGTCGAAGCGTCTCATAGTCGCTCAAGGTTCCCTCCCGGTGATGTCCGCATAACGGGTAGCGTTCAGAAACTATGTAGGCATCGCGGCGGTCGCGGAGCGTGGACCGCCGGAATAGCGTCTCCTGCAAATCTGAATTGGAGGAGCCATGCCTACCCCGACGACCCACACCGATCCGCCGCGACCTGTTCCGACGTTACACGTTGCCCTGGATCTCGGCAACACAACCTGGTGCCTGGCCGGTGCGCCAGCGGTGGCCGCGCCCGCTCGCGTGCGGATGTTCCCGGCGCGTTCCCTCGCCCGGCTTCAGGCGGAACTCGCGAGTGCGCGTCAGCATTTCGGGTTGCCCACGGACGCGCCGGTCGTGTTGTGCTACGAGGCGGGCCGCGACGGCTTCTGGCTGCAGCGTGCCTGCGCGGCGGCGGGGATCGTGGCCCTGGTGGTGGACTCGTCGAGCATTGAGGTCTCGCGACGCGCGCGGCGCGCGAAGACCGATCGCCTCGATGCCACGGCGCTCCTGCGGCTGTTGTTCCGGCACACGGCGGGCGAACGCGGGCACTGGCGGGTTCTGCACGTGCCGACCGTCGAGGAAGAAGATCGGCGGCACGTGCACCGCGAGCTCGCGCGGCTCACGCAGGAACACACGCGCGCGGTCAATCGCCTCAAGGGGCTCCTGGCCATCGAGGGGCTCCGCCTAACGTCTCTTCGCGCCTTACCGGAGCAGCTGCCGCACCTGACGCAGTGGGATGGCACGCCCTGCCTCCCGGCGTCTGCGAACGGATCCAGTTCATCTGGGCGCGCCTCACGCTCATCCAGGCCCAACGCACCGCGTTGGTGCGGGCGCGGCGAGCCCTGCTCGAGACGGCGACCGATCCCGCGATCCAGATGGTTCGGCAGCTCCTGCAACTCCGGGGGGTCGGCGAAGTGAGTGCGTGGCTCCTCACGATGGAGCTCTTCAGTTGGCGCCGCTTCCGGAACCGACGGGAGGTGGCCGGCGTGTTAGGCCTCACGGCGACGCCGCAGGCGAGTGGCGATCGGCGCCGCGAACTGGGCATCGGCAAGGGCGGCTCGGCGCTGCTGCGCGGCCTGGCGATGGAACTGGCCTGGGGGTGGCTGCGGTATCAGCCGGCCAGTGCCCTGAGTCAATGGTACCGGACGCGGTTCGCGGCGGGGGGATCACGGCAGCGGCGGATCGGGATCGTCGCGCTGGCTCGTCGTCTCATGATTGCGCTCTGGCGCTACGTGGAAACGGGCCAGGTACCGGCCGGAGCGACGATGAAAGCCTAACGCCGCCTGGACGAGCCGCTCCGCGAGGAAGAGCGGTGGCATTGTACCCGACGCCGCAGCGGGTCCGGTCGCTGACCGCACCGTCGTTTCAGAAGGGGTCGTGCCGCCGCACGGAAACCAGAGGACGCATTGTCTCAGGTGATCGGCGTCGCCCACGTCGACACGGATAGAAGCAGGAGCCTTCGGTCCGCACCGAGGGCCGGGAGGTCCGTGCGCCGCTCGCGCTCGAGGAGCCGTGAACAGCAACGGCCGCTCTCGCGGCCGTGTAGCATCGCTATCCCCACGCGCTCGCGCTTGACAAAACCAGCCTCATAGAAGCTGCGGCGGGATACATGAGAATGCCTGCGCGAGCGCAGCACGCGCAGGCGCTCCATAGCCCCGTCGTCTGCTGCAAAAACTTGTTGAACTCAATCCGCCTTCGGCGTCTAGCACTGCGATTTCGGTGCGTGCCCTTACTCCACCGTGGCTGATGAAGTTGGCGGAGTGATGTCCAATGTTCACGCTGAACCCCTTCAGCGAGGACACCATGACACCGCTCCGCCAACGCATGATCCAGGATCTCCAGCTCCGCGGCTACTCCGATCGCACCGTCGAAGCCTACGTCCGCTCCGTCGCTCAGCTGGCCCGCTTCTATCATGCCTCACCCGACACCCTCACGGAAGAGCAGCTCCGCGACTACCTCCTTCACCTCACCACCGTTCAGAAGGTCGCCCGGGGCACCCACACCATCGCCCTCTGCGGCCTCAAGTTCTTCTACCAGCACACGCTTGGGCGCGAGTGGATGGTCCTCAAGGTGGCCCGGCCCAAGGGGGAGAAGAAGCTCCCGGTCGTCCTGAGCCGCGGCGAGGTCTGGCAAATCCTGGATCATCTTCGACTTCCCGTCTACCGCGTCTGCCTGACGACCATCTACGCCTGCGGCCTCCGCCTCTTGGAGGGCGCCCGCCTCCAGGTCCCCGATGTCGATGGTGCCCGGAAGCTGCTCCACATTCACGGCAAGCGCCGCAAGGATCGCTACGTCCCGCTCCCGGACGCCACCCTCGCGCTGTTGCGAGAGCACTGGCGGACGCACCGTAATCCCCTCTGGCTCTTCCCCACGATCACCCGATCCCATGCCGGCGTCCTGAGCGACCCGGCCGTGGGCCCCATCTCCCGCGCCAGCCTTCAGAGCGCCTTCGTCCGTGCTGTCAGGGCCAGCGGTATCCACAAGCGCGCGCACGTCCACACGCTCCGGCACAGCTACGCCACGCACCTGCTGGAGGCCGGTGTCAATCTGCGATTGATCCAGGAGTATCTGGGCCACACCAGTCCCAGAACAACCGCCATCTACACCCACCTCACCCGGGAGCTCCACGACGCCGCGCTGAGTCCGATCAACGATCTCATGGCGCGTCGCTCTTGAGTCGTTAGGCCCGTCGGTTCAGACAGCCACTGCCCCCGAGACGGGCCGTGGTGGAGCTCGCGGACATCCTCCGCAGGGCGGGGCCCGAGTATCTGCGGACCCACGCCGGACCGCTCCTGCCCTCCCACCGGAGGGCCATGAACGACATCGTCCAGTGTCGCACACCGGCCCTCGGTGGCTCGCTCTACCGCTGCGACGAGTGCGCTGCCCTCGCGTACCGCTACCACTCCTGCCGCAACCGCCACTGTCCCACGTGCCAGGACGATCGGGCCCAGAGATGGTTGGAGCGAGTCCGGCAGCGGCTTCTCCACACCGGCCACTACCTCCTCACGTTCACCCTCCCACAGGGGCTGCGGTCCGTCGCCCGATCGCACCAGCGCCTGGTATACGCCGCCCTTCTACGCGAAGCAGCTGCCACTGTCCTCACGCTCTGTAAGGACCCGAACTGGGTGGGCGGCACTCCCGCCATCCTCGCCGTACTCCACACCTGGTCGCGCACCCTGGAGCACCATCCCCACGTCCACCTCCTCGTCAGCGCCGGCGGCCTCGGCGCGGACGGCACGGCCTGGATCAAGCCCGCTCATTCTCGTTTCCTCGTCCCGGGCTACATGCTCTCCCCGATCTTCCGGGCGAAGATGCGCGACGCGTTCGCACGAGCCGGCCTCGCCGGCGAGGTCGATCCCGGCGTGTGGACCCACCGCTGGACGGTCCACGTCAAGGCCATCGGCACCGGGCAGCACGCCGCACTCTATCTCTCCCGCTACATCTACCGCGTCGCCCTCACCAACCACCGCATCGAACGCTTCAGCAATGATCGCGTCACCTTCCGCTATACCCACGCACGCACCGGGGAGACCCGGCGCCTGACGCTGCCGGTGAACACCTTCATCGGCCGTTTCCTCCAGCACGTCCTCCCCCGAGGCTTCACCAAGGTCCGCTCCTATGGTCTCCTGAGCCCCGGCCGCCGCACGCAGCTGGAACGGGCCCGCGATCTCCTCGAGCTTCACGCTCGCGACGGCGTCCCGAAGTCCGCGAGCAACATCCCGGCGCAGACTCCGGTCGCGCACGACCAGCCACCAACCGCGCCGGACCCCTGCTGCCCGGTCTGTCGGCGCGGTCGCCTCGTGGTCATCGACCACTTCACCCGATCGCGCGCGCCGCCGGACTCGTGGTCCTCGCCGTGCTCCACCCCACCGACTGCCACAGTCGCCGCATGATCCGCGCGCGTGGTCCGGCGAAGCCGCGCCCCATGATCGCCGGAGCGCACGGCCAACGCTGCGCCGGCCTCAATCGCGCGCGGCTGGTCCGGTGCGCGGCCCCCGGTCTGGGCTCGGCAGGCCGCCTGACGCTCGCTTCGCTGGGCGTCCTGGACGTCGCCTCGGGTCACGCACCCGCCTGAAACTCCAAGGCCCTGCCGCGGGGCGGACTGAGTTCAACCCCAGATTGTGCCGCGGCTATCGCGCGGCACGAATCTTTACTTCGTTAGGCTGCAGCCGTGAGGAACCGAATGAGAGGGCCGACGCGCAGTGCGCGCGGCACGGTGACGTGGCGGATCTGCAGCACAATACGCGCGGCGAGAAATGCCGGCAAGAAGCCCAAGAACGTGTCACTGAGCAATCCCCCAAACGGTCGCCAGTCCGCACGGTACCGGACGTTTGAGAAGGGCGCGAGGAACATGACGCCAGTCCCATAGCTCGCAAATGCATCGAGGACGCCATGCATCGCGGTCGCGATGGTGAGGTAGAGCCAAAAGCGCATCCAGTGCTGCCGCCAGTCCGCGGCTAATAGGCCGCTCAACGCGACAACCAGCCCCAGTGCCACCGCGAAGGCGAAGGAATGAGTGAGGGCGCGGTGCCCTCCTAGCCACGCGACGTCACCGGCGTGGAAGGGCCGCCCGACTGCATCGATGTCTGGGAGCATGGCGCACAAAGCGCCTGCGATCCAAAAGCGGCGTGGCGCAGGCGTCGGGACAAAGGCCGCCCCGATCGCCACTCCAACCATAGCGTGCGTCCAAGCAGACGGCATTAGTCGACGAGTGAGGTATTCTGCGGCCTAACGAGTAGCGTTATGCTGCAGCCACTCAAACAAAACGCGCCCGCGCAGCGGGCGCTACCGACAGGTCCGTGGTTGACAGCATCAACGCTTGGTTAGATCGCTCACGCGATGTCATATGCTTGGGCCGGTTGCCCAGGGTTGGATCGCTCGCCAGCACGCGAGTGCGCGATCACACGGCCGCTCCGGCGTCCAGCATCAGTCTCCGTCGCGCCTCAGCGAAACGAGTGGATCGATTCGGCTAGCGCGCCGTGCGGGTATGGCGCCGGCCGCGAGTGCAACTGCCGCGAGCACCAGCGCGACGCCCGCGAGTGTCACGGGATCCGTCGGCGTGACATTGAAGAGAAACCTGCTCAGAACGCGCGTCCCGGCGATCGCGCCGCCGATGCCTAGCGCGAGACCCGCGCCGGCGAGAAAGAGTGTCTGACGCATCACCATGCCCACTACCGACCCGCTGCGTGCACCGAGCGCCATACGAATGCCGATCTCACGCGTGCGTTGCGCGACAGAATAGGCCAGCACGCCGTACACACCGATCGCGGCAAGCGTGAGCGCCAGCAGCGCGAATACCGCAAGCAGGCGCGCCTGAAACAGCGGTTCCTGGCGCGTCTCGGCCACGAGGTCGTCCATCGTCGCTACCGACATGGCCGGCAAGTCGCGATCAACATCGCGCAATACCGCGCGCAGTGCGGGCAGTAGCTGACCGGCATCTGCGCTCGACCGCACGAGGTACGTCATCTGAGCGAGAAAGAGCGGCTGCGTCACCTGCTCGTATGGCTGATAGATCGCCGGCACCGTGCTGCCGCGCACCTCGCTCTGATGAATGTCGTCGACGACGCCGACGACCGAGATCCAGTCCGCCGCCGTCGGTCTGTCTGACATTGAGACGCGCCTACCCACAGCGTTCTCACCGGGCCAGAGTCGGGACGCGACCGCGCTGCTGATGATCGCGACCGGGGGCGCGCCGGCATCATCGCGCTCGTCGAAGTCACGCCCTGCGAGCATACGGATACGCATGACACGGAAGTAGTCCGCGCTGACCGCAGGTTTCGAGACCATGAACCCCGGCGACCCATCGTGTCCTTCGGCCCTGAACGTCCCGGTGATTTGAAACGGGCCGAGCGGCCGCCAGTTCACCATGGCGGCAGTTCCACCGGGTGTGACGCGGGCGAGACGGCCGAGTATGTCGCGATGGAATGCGTGCAGCTCAGCCGGCGTTCCAACCTGTCTGGGCGATAACGCGACCGTCATCGTGCTCACGCGCGACGCGTCGAAGCCGAGTTCGACGGCGCGCAGTCCGACGAACGTGCGGATCATGAGACCAGTTCCCGCAAGCAGCACCAGCGCGAGCGCCATTTGTCCCGCTACGACGAAAGTGGTTGCGGCCCGTCGCGTTCGCGTTACCCGCGTCTCGTGCGCGGCGAGAGTCACCGATGCTGCGCGTTGCCGTGAAAAAGCGGTGACGATGCTGAGCACCGTGCATGCGACGAGCGACGTGACCAGGGTGAACGCGAGCACGCCGCCGTCTACAACAACGCTCTCGCCGCGCGGAATGGTGCCCGCAGGAGCGAATGCGAGCAGCGCACGTGTGCCGCCGTACGCGAGGGGAATGGCGATAGCCGCTCCCGCGCCGACGAGCACCGCGTTTTCAGTAAGCAGTTGCCGGAACAGTCTCCGGCGCCCAGCGCCGAGCGCGGTGCGAAGGGCGAGCTCGTGACGCCGTCCCGACGTGCGCATGACGAGAAGATTGGCGACGTTCGCAATCGCTATGACCAGTACGAGGAGCACCGCGCCCGCAAACACGAGGATGAGTTGTCGCGCGTTGCGGACGAGCAACTGCTCGAGCGGAAAGACGCGCGCAACTGATTTGGCCGTCGCCTGCGTCGGATCAGATACGAACTTCGGGGCGAGCGACGCTATCTCCGCCTCAGCATCGTGCGCAGATGCGCCCGGCTGAAGCCGGCCGATGACCGGGCGTCGCATCTGCATGCCCGCGCGGATGCGCGTATCGAACGGCATCCAGACCGACTGATTCGGCGGGAACGCGAAGCCAGCGGGCATGACGCCCACGATGGTCGTGCTCACGCCACCGATGACGACCGTGCGGCCCACGACGCCGCTGTCGCCACCGAAGCGCTCGCGCCAGAGCGCATGCGCGAGGATGGCGACCTTCGGCCCGGTTGCCTCGCGCTCGTTTGCGTCGAACGCGCGTCCGATGGCTGGCTGCACTCCGAGGACGTCGAAGAACCCGGCGCTGACCAGCGCGGTGTTGAGACGAACTGGCTCGCCCGCACCAGTCATCGTTGACTGACCGAATGCGAGTGTTGTGAGGCCGCTGAACGTACGCGTCGCGCGCGCGAGTTCGATGAAGTCGTTGCCGACCATCGAGATCTGCATTCGCGGACCAATGTCGGGCGGCTGATACGATGCGAGAAAGAGCCGCTCAGGTTGAGGGAACGGCAGTGGGCGAAGAAGCACGCCGCGGACGACCGCGAACACGGCCGAATTCGCGCCGATACCCAGCGCGAGCGTCGCGATCGCCACCAGCGTGAACATCGGCGTCCGTGCGAACGATCGCGCGGCGTACCGTGCGTCCTGTAGTAGGGTGTCGAGCCACGCAAAGCCCCATAGTGCCCGTGCGTCTTCGCGAATGCGCATTGTGTTGCCGAACCGCCTGCGCATCTCCTCGTCCGAACCGGCCGTACCTTCACCGCTGGCGCCTCGATCGCGCGCCATCATTGCGCGGTGGAACGCGAGCTCGTCATCGAGCTCTGCGGACAGGCGGTCGCGCCGGAAGAAATCCCGCGCTCGTGCCACGAACTCGCGGAGCCGGGCGATCATGCGGGGCCCATCACGCGCGTGATGGCCGCGACCATCTCGACGAAGTTGGATGCGATCTCGCCAAGCTGTTTGCGTCCGGCGGCTGTGATCGTGTAGTAGCGCGCACGCTGGCCGTTCGGCGTGTCGCGCCACTCGGGCTTGATCAGCCCCCGCTGGCGCATGCGTTGCAGGGCGGGGTAGAGCGACCCTTCCTCGACGCGCAGCACTTCGCCGGAGATCCGTTGGAGATGTTGCGCGATACCGTATCCGTGCATTGGTCCGCCGGCGGCGAGCGTCTTGAGTACGAGCATGTCGAGCGTGCCGCGGAGAAGCTCATTCTTGTTCGGAGGCATGCGAACAAGCTAAGACATAGAAAGTCTATGTCCAGTGAGCAAGTGACGAACCGAACCCGCCGATTGGTCGGTCGTCGTCGATCTAACGCCCGCAATAAGCTGCGAGCGGATCAAACGCATCGCGAGCGAAGCGAGCGTTCCGCAGACCGCTCGTCAGCTTCATTGCATCGTTAGACCGCAGGGCATCCATGCCCGTCATTGGCTGGTAGTCGCGGCCGCAGCAGTTGGTGTCGCGCCGCCGTAAAGAACGCTCATTATTGCCGGGTAGTGGCGGTCGACGATTAGCCCGTTCACGAGATGAATCGCCTGAATCATCTCTTGGGTCGGCGTTGTGCCTGGAGATATCAGCGCCGTACGAAACCGAAGGTCTCCGTCGGTGAAGTCAAGCTCCCAATTGCCGATCACGAGACCGTAGTTCAGTCTCGTGATGAGCTCGGCAATCAGCGCCCGCTTTGCTTCCGGAACCTTCTGATCGACAACGCCGTAAACGACCAACCTACCTTGGTCATTCTCACAGAGAAGAAGTTGCTGGAAGTTCGCGTTCTCACCCGAAAGGCCGGTACGTAGAGCGACGCCCGGTTCTATGACAGAGTACTTCCAGTCTTTGGCGGTGAGGTACTCGACGGTCGCATCGAAAGTGCTCTTGCCGCGCCCGAAAATGCTCATGGAGTGTACCTATGCGGAGTGGTTGTTCTGCGCCTGGGACGCTACCCGATGTTCCGATACCACTTGTTGGTCTCGAACGAGATGTCCCGTGCGGACCTCAGCACCGAGCGAAGGGCTCCGCAGAGTCGCTGAGTGGTCAGGTTCGGCGCAGGGCCCCCCTCGAAACTCTGTCCGGAAAACGATATGCTAGGCGAGCCCATGCCGCGCTTGAACATAGCGCTTCGAATATGAACGTAGGCCAGGTTGGCGATTGATCCGCGCCACAGGTTGGCCTGAATGACCTCGCGGGCCTCGGTTGACACGCTCTCGCTCAACGAGCTGAGGATGTCCTGAGGTTGGCAGAGCGGCACCGAATCCGCTAGCAGTGGCTTGAGCGCCGCAACACACTGCCTATCCGCCGCGCGCTTGCGGGGCAGAGCATCGAGCAGGAAGCGAGGATGAATCGCCGTCAGAAAGGGATCGGCGCCGTGCTCGGCCAGTACCCTCGAGAAGTTACGGGCGCTGTCCGTGGACTCGGGGAAGAGGTTGTTCGCGATGCCTTCGATGTACGCACAGCAGAGGATCGTCGCCTCGATATCGTGCCCTTGCTGGAGAAGGGTGTCGACGAATCGGCGCCGCTCCTCGAAATCATCGAAGAACGCCTCGATGAAGTGTCGCTTAGCCAGATCTGCCGCGAGCACGGATGCGGCGTTGTCGTCGGAAGTCACTGGGAGCCGGCATTCGAGCCGGGTTCTGTACGCGACGCAGGCGAATCCGCAGTGGCGAACGGCGATCGGTCGCGCGGGACCAGGCCAGCGCCCGCGTTGGCATCAGTTGCCGAAACACGCGTCATGGCTCGCAACTCGGCCCACCGATGCCTGATGTAGATGGTGTTCGCGATCCACCACACGATGTTCAAGCTCAGAACGGTTGACACCACGAAGGCCGCTCGTTATCCAGTTGTTAGGCACCACCCTTTGTGTCTCCGCGCCCACCTGGCATTGAGACGGCGCGATACATATCGCGAAGTAGCCGGTCAATACGATCGCTCTCGTCAGCGAAGTGGCGGCTGGCACCGTGGAGCATCCCTCTCACGCCCTCCAGATCCGAAAGGAGAGCGCGCCCCAGGTCAGCATCGACCGTGGCTGCGTTGATAAGGTCGGCTTCATGCTCCCGCACTACGATCGCCAGCTCAAGATGACGGCTCATTGCCTCAAAGATGTTGTCTGACACTGACGTTAGTCCATAGTAGTTGTCCGGAACCTTCTTCCCCTTAAGCACCCTGCGGAGCGCAGAAAACGGACCCCAGAAGCGTGCCTCGTAGCCTTCCTTGGTCAGCATCGTCTCCCCTCCTCTGTGTGCCTAACGCTTGGCTTCTCCTGCGCCGCACCCAATAGATGCCGCGCTGGCGCAGCACAGCGCGGCCCACCGTCCGAGTGTGCGGCGTCTGCAGCAAGCCATTGTTAGGCGTCAACCTCAACGTGAGGACAATCTGCCGCGGACAACGGGCATCTTCAACAGATCCAAATCCGGTTGTGGCAGCGGTTGAGTTGTGCGCTCGTACGCTCTAACTGTCTCCTCGATCCACGCAAAATATGCATCATTGTCAGGCCACGGTGGGGTGAGCGGGATGTGGGCGCCCGCGCGGACCGCTTCAGGCGCGCCTGCGGCGTATTCGAACCGCTCGGCATCTAAAGCTTCGCTCGCGCTTTCGGGATGAGTCAGACCATAGATGAGTCCCTGGTTGAATCGAGCAAACAGCAAAGTCAAGGTCTCTTTACTCAGCACGTCTTTCCATGGGATGAATCCCACAAACATTCCTGCTTCCTGGTGCAGGATGGCGCCCCACGGCGGAGACTGGGGGTGGCCGAGCACGGTGCCCGTCGGGTCGAACGTTCGGAGAAGGTGCTCCCACGGATCCCGGGCGGGACCAGCTACGCCGAACATCTGCGTCAGAAGCTGGGACGCAATGAAAGGACGGCCCGCTCCGAGGGCCACTGAGACCTGCACCATCTGCGTAACGGTGTGGCCGAGCACAGACCCATCAACACCCTTGGGTCCAAACAGAGAGGTTTTTCGAGGCCAGCCGGTGGCACCGAGAGCAGACCCCACAAGGTATTCGGGATAGCTGGCCATCAGAATGCTCCGACAGGTGAACCCGAAAACGGAACTGCGTTGACGCCTAACGCTTAACGGTCAGCTCCGGCGGGTTTCATGCGAGGCTTGCGCGAGGCGAGCACGCGCAAGCGCACCCTAGCCCCGCCGTCAGTGTGCAACGCGTTGTTAGGCGTCCTCCCCAACCAAGTCGATCTTCTGCTTGATGAGGTCAGCTAACTTCTCTGGAGTGAGAACGCGGAGATCAAGGTAAGCGATTGTTCCGGGGATGCCTGGGATTTCTGTATCATCGAACCGCACTGGTAGTATGCGACCTGGTTCACCTTTAAGGTGTCTGGCCAGCGCAAAGCTCTTCTCATGATTTGGCCACGCCTTGGCAGCATAGTGCTGTGACGCAAAGATGACGGTGAATCGAGCATCCTTCCCGTAGACTCGGCCAAGGTGATCGGCCAAGTCCTTTCCCCAGAGGTTCACCTGCTCGAACCGGTCATAGAACACCGCCACTCCACTGGCGACCAGCGCGTTGGCTGTTGCTTCGACGTATTCTCTGTCCTCTCCAGCAAAGGAAAGCGCAACGTCGTACTCGCGTCGCGCCTTCTCTCTCTTTCGTGTGCGGCGTGTCTGGAGCTCACCCGGGTCGGCATCCAGCTGATGTCGAGCCCCGGAATCTTCCCGGATGCCGTATCCAAGTGAAGAAATATCAACCTTCGTCCGATCGAGGTCAGCCCGCCGAGCCACAACTTGACGCAGTACTGCGGGCTCAAGATGCCGATTGTACTCGGTGACCTGCTCGTTGACCCATCCCATCCATTGCTTCAGCGCGGATAGATCCTCGTGAAACCACTTCTTGGTGACGAGGACATCTCGGTCAGGAGAGTCGTACGGAAAGCGCAGTTCGCTTGACGCGATCACGGCTCTAACCCCATTCAGGGTATGAGTACTGGGTCGGCATTTGAGTAGCTCCTTGTCGCCGGTGAATGGGAGGTGATACGAAACTTCCCCCCGGTGGCCACCCAAAATCCCCCACCCGTGGCCACCCCAAACTCCTCCACCTCGCGTGATCGTCTGAGCGCCTAATCTCGGGGCGCCGCACGGCGGGACGTTACGCTTGCCTCCTCACCATGAGGAGGGGAGGAGTGAACGTCTTGAAGCCGTTTCTGCGCATCACCATCGCCACGCTGCTGGGCAGCGCGACGCCGCACCGCGAGATCGAGCGGCGGACCGGCGTCGATCGGAAAACCATCCGGCGCTACGCCCTGAAGGCAAATGCCCCCGGGGTGGCCACCGGCTCCGTTGCCGTCAACGACCAAACTCCCCCACCCCGGCCACCGGCTTTGGACGGGACTGCGGCCCCGGTGCGACCGGCCCTGACCGTCTCGGCGTGCGCGGCACACCGCCCGTGGATCGAGGCGCAGGTCGCGCTCGGGCGGAACGCCATGAGCATTTTCCAAGACCTGGTCGAAGCCCATGGCTTTGCCCATCGGTACAACTCCGTGAAGCGCTTTGTGGCGACGCTGAAGGCGCGCGCGCCCGAGCGCTACGACGTGTTGGAGTTCTTGCCGGGCGAAGAAGCGCAGGTCGACTACGGCCGCGGTGCGCCAACGAACCGGCCGTCGGGCACGGCCCAGAAGCGCCAGCGGCCGTACCTGTTCGTGATGACGCTCAAGTATTCGGGGAAGAGTTTCCGGAAAGTGGTGTGGAAGACCAGCCAAGTGATCTGGGCCGAGCTGCATGAGGAAGCGTTTCGGGCGCTGGGCGGGTGTCCCCAATACATCGTGTTAGACAACTTGAAAGAAGGCGTGCTCCGCCCCGACTTGTACGAGCCGGAGCTCAACCCGGTGTACGCCGCGTTGCTGGCGCACTATGGCGTCGTGGCCGATCCGTGCCGAGTCCGTGATCCGAATCGCAAAGGGACCGTCGAGAGCGCGATTCAGCACACGCAGGGCACGGGGCTCAAGGGCCGCACCTTCGACTCGATCGAGGCGCAGAACACGTGGCTCGTGCATTGGGAGGAGCGGTGGGCCGCGCTCCGCATTCACGGGCGGAAGAAGCGGCAGGTGCTCGAGCTCTATCGGGAAGAGCAGCCGCACCTCCGCCCGCTGCCGCTCGAGGGATTTCGCTTCTTCACTCAGGGCGTGCGCACGGTCGACGACGCGGGGCTCGTGCAGATCGAAGGCTCGTATTACGCCGCGTTGCCCGCGGCGCTGCACAGCGTGGTCACCGTCCGGATCTACCCGCGCGCAATCGAGATCCTCGACCGTGAGAACCGCGTCGTGCGCCGGCATGAGAAAGCCCTGCGGAAGGGCGCCTTCGTGATGGCGGGCTCGGATCGGCTCTTCAACCCGTCCCGCGAAACCACGCGCGTGCTGGCGCGCGTCGAGTTGATCGGCCCGCACACGGCGGCGCTCGGGCGCGCCCTCTTCGCCCAGCTCGGCCGGCCCGGCAACCGGGCCCTCTACGGCCTGGCGAGCCTGACGCGCACCTATCCACGCGCGGACATCGAAGCGGTGTGTGAGCGGATGCTCGCGGCGCAATGTGTGTCCTACGCGGCCGTCAAAGGCGCGCTCGCCCGACGCGCGGACGCTCCGCCCGCTGACCCACCGCTCACGCAATCCGGTCCGGGCATCCGGGCCATCACCGAATATCAGGCCTTCTGGGAAATGCACTCAGAGGCGCCCGCCCCGATGCTCTCACCGGAGAACACTCCATGACGATGTCGATCACCGAACTCGAACAGGCGTTACGCGGCCTGCGGCTGTCGGGCATGAGCGCGACGCTCCAAGCCCGCGCCCTCCAAGTCACGACGCACGAGATGGAGTTTCTCGAGGCGGTCTCGTGGCTGGTCCAAGACGAACTCGATCGCCGCCACTCCCGGCTCCTAGAGCGGCGCTTTGCGCTCTCCGGTCTGCCCGACCGCAAAGACTTGAAGACGATCGACTGGAGCTACAACGCGCGCTTGCCCAAGCGCGACGTGCTCGAACTGGGCACGCTCCAATTCATCGACGCCAAGGAAGACGTGCTCGTCCTCGGTCCGCCCGGAACGGGAAAGAGTCATTGTGCCAAAGCGCTGGCGCTGCTCGCCGTCCAGCGTGGCTACAAGGTCTTCTACCGCGAGGCGCATCAGCTCGTCGAGGACATCGCCGAAGCGCGCGAGCTCGCGCAGCTCCGCCAGTATCGCCGCCAACTGAAGACCGCCGACCTCCTCCTGATCGATGACCTCTTCTTGCGCAAACTCCCGCCGCAGGCCGGCGATGAACTCGCGGAAGTCCTGATGAGCCGCTACGAGAAGGCCTCGACGATCGTCACCTCCAACCGGCCCCTCAAGGATTGGGCCCGTCTGCTCGGCGATGCGGTGGTCGTTACTCCACTCCTCGACCGCCTCATGCACCACGGCCATTTACTAAAGTTTGAAGGCAAGAGCTGGCGCCTGAAGGAAGCCGCCGCCCGAGTTGCGAAACGCACCTCGGCCGCCTAATGTCCCGCCGTCCCGCCGCGCGAGGGTGGGGGAGTTTGACCCGGCCACGGGTGGAGGAGTTTGAGGTGGCCACCGGGGACTTCCAACCCGTTGACGACGGTGGGTCCACCAAATGGGTCGTGCGCCCGATTGAAGTCGTGACTGACGTCAATCCTAGCCTCTTTCGTGGAGACCTCGATCCGATCTTCTGCAATGGCAAGTGGCGCCACAACTAGCGAAGAGGCGACTGTAGCCGCCAGCAACTCATCCGTCTTCGCTTGAAAGTCGTCAGTTGACAGTTTTCGAACACGATCATCGACCGCCTTCAGTTGGCCTTCTAGCACGGAGCGAAGATCGTAGTCCCAAAACAGTAGAGGCCAATCGCGCTTGATCACTGGCTTTGGATCGTAGTTATAGGACGCCTAACGTGTGCGTTATGCTGCAAACGCTATCAACAAAATGCGTTCGCGCCAGCGAACGCTACCGCAATCATCTGCGGTTGTCAGCATCAACGCTGGGTTAGACCGCACCCGATGCGATTTCGCACGGGTGGGAATCCTCCTACCGACGCATCGCGCGAGTCAGGTCCACCGACTGCACAACCGTTCGAAACGCGCCAGGAGTAGTGAACAGGAGCGCGCCAGTCGGGGACACGGAAAAGTTTTGCTTCGCGAGGTAGTGCGGAACGACATCCGTGAGAACGCGCGCCGGTCCGCCCCGCACGGGGATATCGAACACGACGCAGCACTCTCCAAGCGTGTCCTTGCCGGCGCCACTGATGCGCTGTCCATCCGCTGAGAATTGGAAACGATCGAGTAGGGCGTTGCCGGACTGAAAAGGAAACGTTAGACTCGCGATCCGGGCCCCATCCGCGCTCACAATCTCGAGCTGCCGATGCACGTTGCTCGCTGGGGTTTCGGGTGGCCTGAATGCGATCCACCTTCCGTCACGAGAAACGCTCGGCTTTAGCGTACGGCCGCGAAACACCTCGACCGAGCGTCCGCTGGCGAGAGAGTGGACGTAGCTCGCGGTGTCGGACGTAAGGAGGACGGTCGAATCGGAGATGAACACCCACGCCATGGGAAGCCGAGCTATGGACCGGTCGGAACCGTCCAAGCTGATTTCGCGCAGCATCATGCGAGGTGCCGATGGATTACCGCTGCCCGCTGGAATAGCGGCGTCATAGCGGATTCGCTGACCGTCGGTGGTCCAGCGGATCTGGCCAACATTTCCAAGCGATCGCGCGAGGAGCGTCCGAGTAAGGCGCCGCGTGACATCGATGACGGTAATACCGGATCCCTTGCCGTCCTGCAGAGCGACCGACCCACCATCGGGTGACCATACCACAGGTCCGACTGGAAAACCGGCAATGTTGAACCGGCGGCTTCCACTTCCATCGGCATTCGCAACGACGAGTGCCGGCACCGGGCCTCGGACCAGTGCGGCAAAGCGTGTGCCGTCGGGGGCCCACTCGACCCCACCGATGTCATCAGTGGCGGAAAGGACATCCCGCGGTGTTTTCCCCGGCAGGGCCAGCTTTAGCTGGGAGGCCCGCTGACTGGAGTACGTCAGGAGCTCCTGCGCTGAGATCCACTGCGCCGGCGCACCGGCGTTCCAGTCGAGCGCGAGAGAGGCAATGGGCCGGCCAGTCGCGTCGAACAAATCCATTCCCGGGACAATCTGAGCGCCATCCTGCGATAGCTTCGACGCAAGGATGTGCTTTTCGTCAGGGGAGACACCCGGGCCGATGACCGTCCCGGTTAGAAGTACGATGGGCTGTCCGCCATCGATCCGAATGCGCTGCAATACACGCGGTGTCAACGAGTCGCGCTGTGTGCTAACAAATATCGACTTCCCGTCGCTGGACCACGCGGGGGCGAACACGCGGCGAAACGGGCCGGGAAGGACTATGCGCTGATCACCGCCCGCGACCGGTATCACGTTGAGAGACGTTGTCCAGAAGGCGATGGTCTCACCATCGGGTGACAACGACGCCGCTCCCTGACCCGGGATAGTCAGTCGCGACGCCGGCCCCTTCGCGAGACCACTCATCGGATCGAGTTGGATCTTCCACATGGCGCGCGCTGGTCCGGTCGCAGGGCGCATGAAGGTCAGCGCATTTCCCGAAGCAGTGATGGAGAGGCGAGCCATCTGTCCAGAATCGATCGGCGTAGCCCGATTGGTCGCAACGTCGAAGAGCCACAGCACATCCGACGCATTCCCGCCGACAGCCTGGCTCTTGTTTGCGGCCGTAGGACGGCTGACATAGTAGAGACGCTTTCCACCGAGCGGAGCGACAAGCTCCGAAACCTCGACCGGAAGGGTTGTCAGCGTTTTCACCGCTGGTAGGATCGCCGGTGTGTCCTGTGCCATCGCGCGCGAGTCACGAGAATGCGCGACGGCGGTGAAGAGCATAGCAAGCATTGCGGGGCGCTTGATCACGGTCTGTCGAGTGTGGGCGAATTCGCGTTTGCGGTGGATGTCCACTCTTAAGACGCCGAAGCAAATCCAGGAAACGTGCGTCGATAGGTGGTTGTGCGGCCTAACGGGAATTGGACTGCAGATTAGCTGCCGGCGTTCTGCTGCGAAATCCGGATTGGACTGCGAACCCCTCGCAACCCAGTACCGCCGCCCTCCTGGTAACTTCGTCGCAAAGCCCCGCACCGCAAGATGTTGTAACCAGCGGCACCGCGGCAGCGGGCGTTTGGACTGCGAGTGCCTCGCAACCTAGTCTGGACTTCGGGGGGATTTCGGGCCGAGCGCTGCCGATGGAGCGCCAGCGTCGCTGGAGATCCGCCCGCCGCCGAAAGAGCGGCCAGAGTGCGCCAACCGGGCCTTCCGCCGCCTACGTCGTTGG
>CAVUFA010000014.1:0-238636 GCA_963740565.1 uncultured Gemmatimonadaceae bacterium
TGAGCCTGGCGGCGATCTGGATTTCGCGCAGGAAACGCTCGCCGCCCAGCGACGCCGCGAGCTCCGGGCGCAACACCTTGATGGCCACGGCCCGAGCGTGCTTGTTGTCGTGGGCGAGAAACACGAGGGCCATGCCCCCCTCGCCCAGCTGCCGCTGGACGTGGTAGCTCTCACCCAGAAGCTCCTGCAGACGACTCCCCGCGTCCTTCATCGCGCCATCTCGCTTCGTTCGGGCTTCGCGCTCCGGAGCCCACCTTTGCGTTTCACACCGGAGCAGCGACAGCACAATAGGACCACGGCGTCGCTTTTTGCGCCAGTCCGACGGACTGGGCGCCGGAGGAGAGCGTGGTGGGCCAGGACTTTGCACGCTACTCTACTACCTGCAGCGGGATGTTCGCGGTCGAAGACGCAAGAGCACCCACGCCCAACAGCAGCTCAGCGGGGAGCATTCCGATGTTCGTGCTCGCACGCGCGGCGACCTACGCGACGCTCTTCATCGCGTTCGTGCTGGTCTTCCTGCCCTCCCGGCTCCTGTCATGGTCCGGCGTGCGCCCTCCGTCGCATACCGGCGTGCTCCAGGTCGTCGGGCTCGTGGTGTCCGGGGCGGGCCTCACGCTGGCGGTGAGCTGCGTCCTCGCCTTCGCCCTGATCGGCAAGGGCACGCCCGCACCATTTGACCCACCTCGAGTTCTCGTGGTGCGCGGTCCCTATCGGTGGGTCCGCAATCCGATGTATGTGGGCGCGGCGACCGCGCTCGCCGGAGCTGCGGCGTACTATCAGTCGCTGCCGCTCCTCAGCTACGTGCTGGTATTCCTCCTGATCACTCACACGTTCGTTCTGACGTACGAGGAGCCGGTCCTCAGACGGACGTTCGGGCCGGAGTACGACGCGTACTGTCGTCGTGTGGGGCGCTGGCTGCCACGGTGGGTCGCATTGCGTCCGCGACGCAATTGAGGAGTCGCCCGCGGTGAATGCCGCACCCGCCCTTCCCTGGCACGCGCTGTCCGCGAACGACGCCCTCGTTCGTCTCGCCTCCAGCGCCGACGGGCTGACGACCGCGGAGTCGCAGCTGCGGCTCGGTCGTTACGGCGCCAACGCACTGCAGCGCCTGCCGATGACCCCGGCGTGGCGCATCCTCGTCGCCCAGCTTCGGAGCGTCATCGTCCTGCTGCTGGTAGCCGCGGCCGTGATCGCCGCCGGCACCGGCGCCGACGCCGACGCGATCGCCATTGGTGCGGTGCTCGCGATCAACGTGGCACTCGGATTCGGCGTGGAGTTGCGTGGCCGGCGGGCGATGGAGGCGCTGCGGTCGCTGGTGGTGCCCAGCACGCTGGTCGTGCGCGACGGCGCCGTGCTGGTGGCCGAGGCGACGTCGCTGGTCCCCGGCGACCTCATCGTGCTGTCGGCCGGTGCTCGCGTTCCCGCGGATGCACGGCTGGTGACGGCCACCGAGGTCGAGGCGATGGAAGCCGCCCTCACCGGCGAATCGTTCCCGGTCGCGAAGACGGCGACGGCGATTCTCGATGAGCCCACGGCCCTTCCCGACCGCGTGAACATGGTCTTCCAGGGAACTACGATCACTGGCGGACATGCGCGCGCGGTGGTGGTGGAGACCGGCATGTCGACCGAGCTGGGGCGCATCCAGCGTCTGGTCAGCGAGACCGGGGAGGAGCGCACGCCGCTCGAACGGCGGCTCGATGCCTTCGGTCGCCGGCTCGCCGTGGTCGCGCTGGTTCTCGCCGCGCTGCTGGCGGTGCTCGATCTCCGCTCGGGCGCGTCGCTCGCGCTCCTCCTCGAGACATCGATTGCAGTGGCCGTGGCGGCGGTGCCGGAGGGCCTTCCCGTCGTCGTCACCGTGGCCATGGCCATCGGGGTCCGCCGCATGGCCCGCCGCCAGGCACTCGTCAGGCATCTGCCCTCGGTGGAGACGCTCGGCTCCACGACGGTGATCTGCACCGACAAGACCGGCACGCTCACCGCAGGAGAGATGGCGATCACGACGGTCTGGAGCCTCGAGGGCGAATGGACGCTGCCACGGGGAGTGGAGCCGCTCGCTCATGACGCCGCGGCCGTTCGCCCATCGCAGCAGGCGAGCGATCCGCTGGTGGACGCGCTCCGCGTTGCGGCCCTGTCCTGCACAATCGCCGGTGCGCCGGAGGCAGCCCACTCCCACATCGACCCCGAGGAGCAGGCGGTGCTCGCGGCAGCGCGCCGAATGGGGATCGACCTGGCAGTCCTGGAGCACCAGGAGCCGCAGGTGGGGGTGCTTCCCTTCAGCAGCGCACGGATGCTCTCGGCGATCTTCCGGCGACGGCCGGACGGAGCGACCGCCGTCTTCGTCAAGGGCGCCGCGTCACGCCTGATCGATCTTTGCGACCGGGTGGTCACACCGGATGGCGACGTGCCGCTCGACCCGGCGGCCCGCCGGCAGCTCGAGGAGGAGAACGAACGCCTTGCGGGAAACGGCCTGCGCGTGCTCGCGCTGGCGACCGGGGAGGTATCGTCGCCTGACGAGTCGGACCTCCAGGGTCTTTCGTTCGTGGGGTTCGTGGGGCTGATGGACCCCCCGGCGCCAGGAGTAAAACAGACCGTGGGGCGCCTGCGCGACGCCGGAATCCGCATCATCATGCTCACCGGCGATCAGCTCCCCACGGCCGCCGCGGTGGCACGCGAGCTGTCGCTCGCAAGCGACGGCGGCGACTTGATCGCTGGAGCCGAGCTGGACCGCCTGTCAGCGGAGGACCTCATTGGCCGCGTGGCGCATCTGGCGGTGGCGAGCCGCGTGACCCCCGAAACGAAGCTCCGCGTGGTCGACGCGCTGCGCCGGCGCGGTGAGATCGTGGCCATGCTGGGCGACGGCGTGAACGATGCGCCGGCCCTGCGGAAAGCCGACATCGGTGTCGCGCTGGGTCGGCGGGGCACCGACTTTGCGCGGGAGGCCGCCGACGTGGTACTCGCCGACGACCGGTTCGAGACCGTCGCGGCCGCCGTCGAGGAGGGGCGTGTGATCTTCGAGAACATCCGGCGCTTCGTCTTCTACCTGTTCAGCTGCAACGTGGGGGAACTGCTGGTGCTTTTCACCGCCGGGGTGGCTGGTCTCCCCCTCCCGTTGCTTCCGCTGCAGCTCCTCTGGCTCAACCTGGTCACCGACACGTTTCCGGCGCTGGCGCTGGCGTTCGAGCCCGGCGAAGGCGACGTGATGCGCCGCCCACCGAGAGACCCCCGCGCCGAGATCATGTCGCGGCCACTGGTGTGGCTCACGTTGTCCTATGCGGTGTTGATCGGCGGCACCGCGCTGGCGGCGCTCGCGTGGGGCCGGTACGTGCGTCCGGACGACGCGCGCTACGCGTCCACGCTGTGTTTCATGACGCTGGCTTTGTCGCAGCTCTTCCACCTCGGGAATGCGCGCGGGCGTGGCGCGGTGTTGTCGCCACGGCGGGCCACGGCCAATCCATTCGCGTTAGGTGCGCTCGCGATCGGGATCGGGCTGCAGGTCGCGGCGGCCGGGCTGCCGTGGCTGGCGCGCCTGCTCGGCCTCGCACCGCTCGACGTCGCCGGCTGGACTCTGATCGTGGGGCTCAGCGCCGTCCCGGCTGCTGTGGGACAAGTGTGGAAGGTGATGCGCGGACGCTGACCCCGACCTCGGGTTTCCTCTGGCCTTCGATATTTGGCCTCTGGCCTCTAGCCTTCGACCTTTGGCCTTTGGCCTTTGGCCTCTGGCCTTCGACCTTTGGCCTATCCCCTGTTTCTCATGGCCTCTCTTCGAACAGAACCAGCGTGTGCCCGTGGTCGTGCCCGATCGCGATCGCCCGGTCCGCGCCCTCGGGTGTGGTGTTGATGGCGAGCGTTTCCGCCTGAGCGATAGTCCGGGTCAGGTGCGTCCCGGGGCGACCGGGGGAACCGAGCATGATTTCGACGCGCTGGTCGTTCGGATCGTAGGCCACGCCGCGCAGCACGTAGCCGTGGGCCTCCACCTGGGCCCCGAATACCGGATCGTCCTCTTCGATCGAAACCCGGCGACCGACATTCCGTCGGCTCACGCTGTCGAGCACGTCCTGCCATTCGGCGCGATTCACGGTCACGGCCGTGTCGCTCATGCGCGCCTCCAGTCGGACGAACTCGCCCGCCGGCGGCGCCGGCGAAACGAGCACCGTACAGTGGGCCAGGTGGAGCAGCCCCGCGGCAACGCTACCGACGAACAGCCGTTCGACCGGATTAGGGCCGTGGGTTCCGGCGACGATCAGGTCGGCGTGCTGCTCGTCTGCCACACGCAGGATCTCCGGCGCGATGCGCCCCTCCAGAACTTGCGTCGTCAGGCGGAGCATCGGTGGAGCGTGGCCGCGCAACTCTCCGAGCAAGCGGTGGAACAGTTCCTCCACCTCACCACCGATCACCGCACCCGTGCGATCGGTGAGCTTGTGCTTGAGATGGATGGGGAATGGGTCGTGCACCAGGGTAATCGTGGCGTGCTCGTCGGCGAACAGCATCGCAGTCTGCACGGCGCGGATGCTCGCCGGGCTGAAATCGACCGCCGCGACGATCTGGCGCGGCAGGGCAACGAATTCGGACGTGACCGATACCACGGGACAGGGCAGTCCACGAACCACCTGGAGCGCGCGGATGCCGGATACGGCGTGTCGCAGCGCCCGCCGCGGCGCCGCGTCCACGATCACCAGGGTGGCATCGGCGTCGCGGGCGGCCAGGGTGATCTCGCGCGACGCGAGGCCGAATCGCGTTTCCAGCGTCCACCCTTCGTCGCCGCCGAAGACCTCGCGCAGGTGACGCTTCACGCCCTCTTCCTGCACGTCCGCGAAGTAGGGCGACATCAACTCGGTGGCCGGAACGATGTCCATCACGCCACCGTAGACGGTCACCGGTTCGATCACGGTCACCGCGTGCACTGAGCGTTTCAGCCGCTGCGCGATGAGCCGCGCGGCGATGATCGGGGCGTGTGAGATCTCACCGCCGTGTATCGCGAGCACGATCGGGCCCCGGAGCGCCGGATTTCCGAATTCGTGCGGGGTGAGCTGCGGATCCGTGCCAGGGGAGCTGCGCGCGGTTTCGAGTGCGGTCGTCATGGTCGCCTCCTTCCCGGGCGGTCATCCGCCCGGTCGCTCTCATGTCTACGGGCCGTCGATTGTCAGGTCTGTCCGTGGGCCGGTACCACCGTGTCAGGCAACGCCCGACCGGCCGCCTCAGGGGGCGGTCCTCCCGGACACGCGCGACCGGAGGGCGCCCGGCTCGTGGTCAGACGGGTCCACCGGATGCGCGGGAATGCCGACGTACGTCTTTCCGGCGTCCAACCGCGCGAACTTCGGGACGAAGCTGAGGGCGCCGACCTGGCAGCGGTCGCCGATCTGCGCGCCGAGCCCGATCACCGCGTCCACGCCCAGGGTCACGTCGCGCCCAATCGTGAGGTGCGCGGTCCTTACGACGCCCGCTTCCACGGTGTGGCCGGACATGTGTACGCCCGCCCCGACGACCGTGCGATCGCCAATCTCGATCAGGTTGTGATCGGCAATCGACACCGTGTTGACATACACTCCTCGTCCGATTCGCGCCCCATTGAGCCGTAGATAGAGCGTCCAGAGTGGACTGGCTCGGAGGGGGGATCCAACGAGTACCCGGATGACCTGGGTCGCGACCATGTAGCGCGCCCAATCGAGCAGGGGCCGGTCGACATCAGCGATGCGCAGCTCCGCGTCGCGCGGGGTGCGCCAGCCAAGCAGACGCATCGCCGCCGCCGACAACGCCATGAGGGTCACGGCAAACACCAGATACGCGGGGATGACCGCCATCGCCAGCATTACGATGCGTATCCAGGCGTCCGGGGTCCTCCAGTGCAGATGCCACTGCCAGAACAATGCCGCGGGCAGCACCGCCAGGCCGAAGACCACGCTCTGCACCACGAAGAACGACGCCACCGCCCACGCGACGCGGACCGTCCGGCGGATACCTTTCATCGTGATGCAAGAATCGCCCTCCACCAGGCATGGCGCCAGTCGGGCGTCGCGCGCCGGGATGCAGATCGCGGGCAGTGGTCCGCCACTCGTGTTCGTGCCGGGCATGGACGGCACCGGACGCCTGTTCTATCGCCAGATCCCGTTGCTCGCACCCCGGTTTCGGGTGGTGACCTATGCGCTGCGCGACGATGCCCCACACATGGACGCGCTCGTCGAGGACCTGGACCGCGTCGTGCGCGCGGTCACGGGCGACGATGAGCGCGCCGTGCTGGTGGGCGAATCGTTCGGCGGCACGGTCACCCTGAGCTACGCGCTGGCGCATCCCCGGCGTCTGCGGGGCATCGCGGTGCTCAATTCCTTCGCGCGGTTTCTGCCGCAGGCGCGGCTGCACCTGGCGCGCGCGGGAATCCGGATGATGCCCTGGGGGGCGATGGCGCTGGTGCGCCGGCTCACGGCCTTCCGCATGCATTCGCCGCACACCCACCGCCGCGAGATCCGGCGCTTTCTGGCCGAAACGCGCCTGACGACACGTCGAGGATACCTCGACCGGCTGCGGATCCTGACCGAGTACGACGTGCGCGACCGGCTGGCGGACATTCGTGTCCCGGCGCTCTTTCTCGCGGCCGATCGAGACCATCTGGTGCCGTCGGTGGAGCAGGCGCAGTTCATGGCGAGCCGCGTACCAGGCGCGACACTGCGGGTTCTCGAGGGGCACGGACACGTCTGCCTGATCGCGCCCGGCGTCGATCTGGGAAGGATCATCGAGGAGTGGGGAGGCGCCGGTTGACGCGATCGGACTGCCCGGTCCAACTTGCGAATCTGCCCCCTCATCTCACCAGCGACCGAAATCCCGATGCGCCTTGTCTCTGTCCCGCTGGTCACCGCCGCACTGTGTGCCGCCTCCGCCGCGGCGTTGCCCGCTCAGGCGAAGACATCTGACGCCGAGTTCGCGGCGTTCGATCGGGAACTGGATTCGCTCCGCGCCGCGCACCACCTGCCCGGGCTGGCCGCCGCGGTGGTGCGCGACGGACGCCTGGCGTGGGCGAAAGGCTACGGGTTTTCCGACGTCGGCGACGAGGTACCCGTTTCGCCCGACACACCGTTCTGGATTGCGTCGCTGACGAAAACGTTTGTCGGGTTGCTCTTCGTGCAGCTCGAAGAGGAAGGGAAGGTCAACCTCGACGATCGCATCCAGGATGTGCCTGACGAGCAGGCATTCTGCGCCGACCTGGCGGCTTCGGGCAGCATCTTCGGCCGCGACCTCCATTGTGACCGGCCCATCACGATCCGCGACATCCTGCACCACACCGTGAACGGCGAGCCCGGAACACGGTTCCGTTACAACCCGCTCATGTATTCGCGCCTGTCGCGCTACCTGGAGCACGTGTATGGACACTCGGTGCGCGATGTGGAGGGACGGCAGAACACGATGGCACAGCTCGTCGAGACGCACATCCTCACGCCGGCGGGCATGCGGCGCACCATGTCGAGCCAGTGGCAACGCGAGAAGATGGACGTTTTCTTCGACATGGCGCAGGGATATGGCGTGGAGCACGACGCGTTCGTCCCTCGCGTTCGCCCCGAGCGTTCGCTCAAAGGCGGGGCGGGCATCGTCTCCACCGTCGGAGACCTGGCGCGCTTCGACATCGCCCTCGACAGCGGCCGACTCGCATCGCCGGCCGTGATGCGCAAGCTCTTTACCCCGGCCGCTGCGCCCGACGGATCTCCGCTCCCCTATGCCTTCGGCTGGTTCGTGCAGCAGTACCACGGTGAGCGGCTCATCTGGCACTCGGGCTGGGACGAAGAGGCCGGGTTCTCGGCGATGTTCCTCAAGGTGCCCGACCGGCACGTCACCCTCATTCTGCTCGCCAACGGCGAGGGGCTGTGGTGGAACAACCCGCTGGACTCCGCGGCGATCGAGACGTCGCCCTTCGCCCAGGCCTTTCTGAACCGATTCGTGTTCCGCGCGCGGCCGGGCAGATAGCTCGGCGGTCAGCCTAACGCCGCGGCTGCCGGCGGCTCGAGGGGCGCGACGCGTTCGCACCGCCATCGGCGAGGGACCCCCGCCATCTCGCGCGGAAATCTCAAGGTCCTGCTCGGCGAGGCGCGCCTGCGACACCGCCGTAGCCGCAGTACCGCACCCGTGGCGATCCGGAGCGATCACGCGCCGGTCGACGGCGAGCCCCAAAGGGAATCTGAGCAGACTGACCATTTATCGGTTCCGAACTAATTGCAGCACCTATACTTGCATATTGCAAGTCAGATTAACGATCGCTAACTTCTGGCCGCACAAGCGAGCGCATGTGTGCTGTTGATGCCACTGCAGATCGATTCTTCCCTTCCGAGAAAGGCAACCCGGCCGTGAGGCCGGGGCGCAAAGCGCGGAATCTCCGGATGAGACCGTCCCGCTGCCGAAGAGGGGCCCGACCAGACTCGGTTGGGAGGGAGTGCCCACATATTCCGGAGGAAGACGCACATGTTGACCAAGAGCGGGCTACGCACGTTTCTGGCAGTAGGCGCAGTGGTGTCACTCGCTGCATGCGCCGACTCACCGACCGCCGCGCGCCCAACCGGCGCCGCGGCGTCGGGAGGATCGCGTTCAGTGGTTTCGAATCCGGTGTCGGGGAAGCTGTACATCTGCAAGGTCGCGGTGAACGGTGCGAACGGAGTGGACTTCAGCTTCAACGTTTCGTATCACAACATCACCGCGCCGAGCACCGAGATCGGGCCAAGTACCGTCCACGTCCTGAGCGGTGATTGTGCGCTGGCAGCCGAGACGGACAACGTGGCGGGAAACGCGTTTGACGCCACGATTACCGAGCAGGCGCCTCCACAGGGCTGGGTGCTGACAGGGATCGACGTTAACTCAACCGCGGCCGGGAACGGTCCCTCGAAGGATGTCAACAGCGCGACCGCGTCGGCAGTTCGATTCGGCAACGATGGCGGCAGCATCGTCACGTTCACCAACACCTTCATCTCGGGCTGCAACTTCACGAAGGGCTATTACCGGAATCATGCCACGGCCACCGCGGCGCTCATTCCTGCCACGATCCACGTCGGCAACGCGGACCTCACCGCCGCGCAGGCGCAGGCCATCCTGAACGCCACCCCCGGCAAGCCCGGAAACATTACGTTCAGCAGCAATGACCTGCTCAATCTCGTGCAGCAGCTGATCAGCGCGATCCTGAACGGTGGGAACACGGGACCGCAGTCGGTGCAGGACGCGATCACCTCCGCCAACGCGCACATCTTCATCAGCGGCGGGAAGGCGATCACGACGAGACCTAGCCAGACCGGCATCGGCAGCCTGATCACCGCCTTGAGCAACTTCAACGAAGGGCGATGCGCGGGCTTTCCGCATTGCGGCGACGACTGATCGTCGGAATTGCGGGCACTGCAGTGAAGACGGGGGCCCGGGAAACCGGGCCCCTGTTCCGTCGCAGGCGCCTGCAAGGTCAGGGTCCGCACCCCACCTGTGGGCGCACGGGTCCGAAGCATTCTCGCCGCCGGTCCCCAGTGGTGTTTGCCCCGCAAGCGTGCGCCCGCCTGACGAGTGACGCGACGGGCGTAGCGCGAACGCCACAGGAAACTCCCCGGCCACGCGATAGGGAACTCTCTCGAATCTGTCCTTCCGCGTGCAGGCCGGGAACTCCCCGGCCACGCGATAGGGAACGGGATGACGCCGATTCCGTCGGCTGACCGACACCTTCTGGCATCAGATCCAGCCACCCTTCTTCAGGCTCGAACGGCATGTCAGTTGCTCTGATGAACACCGACTGATTCAGCACCTTCCGAAATGGCTACCCGGTCGCCAGGCCGGTCCGCAAAGCGTGGAGTCTCCGGGCGAGATTCGTCCCGCTGCCGAAGAAGGGCATCGACCGAGCCTGGTCGCGTACAAGTGCCACCCATTCCGGAGGAAGGACATGTTGAGCCATCGCCTTATCCGCACGTCCCTCGCGTTCGGCGCTCTCGCAGTATTCGCTGCCTGCGCCGATTCACCGAGCGGTCCGGGCGTGAACCTGCGCGGCAGCATCCAGCCAACAGCCTCTGTAGTCGGCGACGTGATCGACATCGCCAACAAGGCGGCGGCCGGAGGCGAGCTGTGGATCTGCAAGGATGGGAACGCCGCGGGGACGTTCCACTTTGACGTTTCCTACGTGCACCGAGGGACCGGCGGCGGACCGACACCGCCCAGCGGAGCGCTGACCTCACTGGACATCGATGTCGGCACGTGCCAGCTCGCCGCGACGACATCCATCGCCGGGACAGACAAGTACACCGGCACGATCACCGAGACCACCCAGCCGGGTTGGGCGTTGACCAGCGTCACTTATCTCGGCAATCAGGGCACCATCGACGCGAACCCGGCCGACGGCAGGTTCGGCAACGATGCCGGCTCGACGGTGACATTCACCAACACGTACACGCCCCCGTCGACCGGCTGCACGTACACCAAGGGCTACTATCGGAATCATCCGGCATACACGGCGTCGCTCATCCCGACCACCATCCACGTCGGCAACGCTGACCTCAGCGCCGCGCAGGCACAGGCCATCCTGAACGCCACGCCCGGCAAGCCGGGGAACATCACGTTCTCCAGCAACAACCTGCTCAATTTCGCGCAGCAGCTGATCAGCGCGATCCTGAACGGCGGGGCGTCGGGACCGGCGTCCGTGCAAAGCGCTATCAACAGCGCCAATGCGCACATCTTCATCGTCGGCGGCACCGCGATCACGACCAACCTGAGTAATGGTGGCGTGAGCGGCCTGATCACGTCGCTGGGCAACTTCAATGAAGGCAAGCTGACGGGATTCCCGCACTGCGGGGGGGAGTGATCTGAACGACCGCGCTCCGGCACGACGACAGGGCTCCGGGAAACCGGAGCCCTGTTCCTTTTCTCCCTCACCTGTCCCGCACCGCGCCTGACGCGGCGCCGAGGCTCGGCTGGCCCGACTCCCGGCAATTCGGGTGCGCACTCCTGCGTGAGCGCGGGATCGATCCATCAGCGCTCGATGCGCGGGCGGACTCATCCCTTCCGGAGGAAATTCGAGTCTGACCCCGATATCGCCACCCCGTCCGGAGGAAATTCGAGTCTGACCCCAATTTCGCGCCCGTTCGTTTCCCCGCACGAAGGCTCAGCGATGATAGATCGTGATGACCCCGGCCGCCGGAATCGAGGCCGCGAGCGATGCGCCGGCCGCGATCGTCACATCCGGCAGATCGACCCCGTACTGGGTGTCGGTGGTGTATTTCAGTCCGTACCTGCCGGCCGGGAGCTGCTGCACCTGGAACGACCCGCCGGCACTCGCCTTCACCACCACGACAAACCCGCCATCGGTGTTCCTGAAGGCGAGCGGATCGAAACCGGCGTCGCCGCTGACCGCGCCCAGGCGGATCGCCCCGTACCGGATGAAGAGGAAGTACTGGCGCAGGAACTTGCTCCGCGAGCCGATGTGCACCACCGGGTGCGTGACGTCGGTCTTGTCGATCACGTAGTACAGTCCCCCGAGATCGGTGGTGGCGCACCCCGCAATCGAGTACTGCTCCCACGCCGAATTCCTCCCGACCTTGATATCCTGATGGAGGTCCTCGTAGCCGCTGCCGATGTGCTCGAGCATCTCCGAACGCACGCCGGCCGAGGCGGTGCGATCGCCTATCGCCTGAATCGTCGCCGCCGACACACCGCTGTAGCGGTGATAGGAGAAATCGGTCAGGTACTGGGTCACGCGGGGGACAAGGAGGATGCTGTCGAAGTACTCCACGGCGTGGGTCGCGTTCGCATTGGACGGCGCGATGAACGCGGGGTGAAAGCCCGCCGCCGCCAGGCGATCGCCGGTGGCGACCATCGCGCGGCCGATGGCATCCGGAGTCCAGTTCGCCTGGTTGTCAGGCTCCAGCATCATCTCGACCGCATCGGGCACCCACCCGTATTTCGACTGCAGGTGCTGAAAGGTGTACAGCATCAACTCGGCGTACTCCTCCGGATTCGAAGAATGCTCGAATGCGGACTTTCCAAAGTCCGTGTAGGTGAGATTCACGTAGAGATGCTCGCCGCGAGCCGCGAGCTTCTGTCGCATTGGATTGACGACATTATCGACCTTGAAGTCCACGAACGAGAAATGAAACCCGGCGGGATTGATGGTGAACGGATCGCTGTTGTCGTTGACGATCTGGAAGCGCGGAATCTTGTCGAGATCGACGGTGTTCGTTCCGGCGACAACCGGCGCCCACCAGTCATCCGGGTTCTCCACGCCGCTGGGGACTTCCAGCCGCACGCGGTTCAACCCCAGCTCGTTCACGGCGCGATCGATCACCTCGTCACGATAGTACGGCAGGGCGTTGCATGCCCCCTGCCCGATGTAGGCGTTGCCCTCCCAGCCCGTCATGGTCTGATACGTGACGGCCGGCCACACATCGATGACCGGACCCACCGGCGCGGTCGGCATCACGACCACGCTTCCCTGCCCGTTCCGCCCACCGGTCGAGGCGGTGACGGTGACCGTCCCCGGGGACACCGCGCTCACGAGCCCGCCGGCGGTCGTCGTCGCGATCGAGGCGTTCGTGGTGGTCCAGGTGAACTGCCGCCCGTCCAACCGCCGACCGGTGCCGTCGTACGCGGTGGCGGCCAGCTGCCTGGTCTCACCGACATCGAGCGAGACGGCGGCAGGAGCCACATCCACTCTCGCCACACCCGGCGCGGCGTTTCCCGTCGACTCCTGGCAGCCGGCCAGCGCCATCGCGAGGCATGCAATCGCCGCGACGCCGCCGCTCACTCCTGTTCGAAATGTCATCATCGAACGCTACTCCCCCATTGCCCCCTCTTCAGAATGCTACCGGGCGGAGGATGCCCCTTCAAGCAGACACCGCACGGCCACGGACGCCATGACGTACACCGCTCCCTGCGCGTCGGTGGCACAGGCGGTGATTGCGATCACAGGGGCGTGATTCCACGGCCGCATGCAGGGCCTCTGGCACGGCGCGGAGGACGCATCGCTTGCCCCGGCACGCGCGTTCACGGACCTTTGCGTGCCAGCCTCCACCGTGGGTTATTCCTGCGGCGCCACATTCGTCGTTCCGACGCGCAGCTCTTGCCGACCCGCGCACCACCAGGCGTCGTGGCATCGTTCGTTCGGCCGAACTCCCATCATGACACAGACTGACAAGGCGCCGGAAGCTCCGGTCGCGTGGAAGGGGCCCAATCTGTGGTGGCTCGCGCTCCTGGGTGCCGCCGGCGGCGGCCTCGGCGAGTTGCTCGCGCGGATCACGCTGCGTCGCGTCTCTGCGGCGATCGATCGCACCTTCTATCTCGATCCGCAGGCGGTCTGGATGGCACCCCTCACCAACCTGCCGATCTTCCTGCTGGCAGTCGGCGTGGTGTCCGTCTGCGTGCGTCGCGAACCGGCGCGGACGCGGTGGGCGATCGCGACCGTCGTCATGCTGGACAGTCTGGAAGTCGCCCTGATAACGCGGCGAGTGGCGGAGCTGGCGCTCCTGGTTCTGGCCGTGGGGCTCGGCGTGCAGATCTCCTGGCTTGCGATGCGGCTCGGCCGTCGGCTCCCGGGGCTGGTGCGCGGCACGGCGATCACGCTGTGCGCGATCTCGATTCTCGGCGGTCTCGCCTGGAACGTGCGCGGCCGCTCCTGGAGCGGCGCGGACTTCGCGCAGCTGCCGGATATTTCCTCCCATGCGCCCAGTGTGCTCCTGCTGGTGCTGGACACCGTGCGCGCGTGGGACCTCAGCCTGTATGGGTACCACCTCCGAACCACGCCGACGCTCGAACGCCTGGCCGCGGACGGTGTTCTCTTCGAGCATGCGATCTCCGCGGCCCCGTGGACCCTTCCCAGTCACGCGTCGATGTTCACGGGGCGCTATCCTCACGATCTGTCCACCGGTTGGTATTCGCCGCTCGACGATGAGCACCCCACGCTGGCCGAGCGGATGACCGCCAGCGGCTACGCGACCGGTGGCTTCGTGGGCAACCTGATCTACACGAGTCACCTGTATGGCCTCAACCGCGGGTTCCTCCGATACCGCGACTATCCGGTTGATGTGGCGCAGGCGCTGACGGCCACCACCCTGGGACGCTGGCTGCTGATTCGCTGGAACAGGCGCACCAACCACCTGCGTGACACGCAACATCGGAACGCGAAGCTTGTCTCCGACGAGTTTCTCGCATGGCAGGCGACCCTTGGGCACCGTCCGTTCTTCGCCTTCCTGAACTACTTCGATGCGCACGACCCCTATCAGCCCCCCGCGCCGTTCGACACGCTCTTCCTGGGACGCGAGCCGCGGCTGCGCCGGGTCATATCGGAATACCTGTCAGATCCGGACACGGTCACCGATCTGCACCTCGCCTACAACGGCGCGATTCGCTATGTCGACAGCGAGATCGATCGACTGCTCGGAGAGCTCGGACGTCGCGGGGTCCTGGACAACACCCTGGTGATCATCACCGCCGACCACGGCGAGGCGTTCGGCGAGCACGGCCCACTCGGACACGGAAGCACACTGTATCTCCCGCAGACCCACGTGCCGCTCCTGGTGCTGCTCCCCGGGCGCGCGGTTCATGGCGTCATCGTGCGTGATCCGGTATCGCTCCGCGACCTCGCCGCCACGATTCTCGACGTGGTACGCGCACGAGCGGCGCCGCTTCCCGGCAATTCGCTCGCCCCCTTGTGGCGCGAGCCCGGGGACTCCGCCACCCTGGCTCCGCGATCGCCGGTGATCACCGAGGTCCAGCAGACGAGCGAGTACGACCCGCGCGATCCCGTCTACCGGGGCGACATGCGCGCGATCGTGTTCGGCGATTGGCACTATATCGAGCACCAGCACGGGGAGCCGGAGCTCTACCGGATCTCTACGGACTCGCTCGAGCGGATCAATCTGGCGGGCGACGCCGGTCAGGACTCCATCCGGCAGGCGCTGCACGCGTTGCTGGAGCGCAACCGGTGACCTGGAGTGCAGGGCATGCCGGTCCCGGGATGCCGCCTTGACCGCCCGGGATCGTGGGGCGGGCCGCCGTGATGCGACCTAGCACGCCGCACGGGCTTGTGCGACGGGGGACACAGTCTACCGTCGCGGAACCCGCCGATCGGCGGCGTCCGAGGGGGTGTCGTGACCTGACGATTCGCCCAGGTGGTCGGCCAGCCGCAGCGACAGAGCGGCGATGGTCAGCGTCGGATTCACTCCGCCTCCGGTCGGAAAGACCGAGCTGCCGGCCACAAAGACATTCTGCGTTCCATGGGTGCGACAGTCGCGATCGACGACACCGTCTTCTTCACGGTCGCTCATCCGACACGTGCCCATGTGGTGCGCCGCGCCCGAGAATCCCTCGGGAATGACGGTGTCCGAGAGCTTTGCGGCCTGGAGCATGACGCCCAGTGCTCGACGCGCCACGGTGTGCGTGTACCGGTCGACGTCGTTGAGGACAAAGCGCACGTTGGGCGCGGGATCGCCAAAGACGTCGCGCACCTGCGCATCGAGTGTCACCCGGCTCCCGGGATTCGGCTGATGCTCCGTCATCACTTCGATGAACCGCCGCCGGCCGAAATTCTCGCAGTCCCGGCGGGCCATCTCGCGCCCCCACAGGCCGGGCGCCATGCCGAACGCCTCGAGGGGACGAGTCACATCACGGAACTCGATCTTGATCGCACCACGACGATCGCGATCCGCGCCTTCGTACTGGTGGAACGACGTGAGGATGGGAAACCCGACGCGCTCCGGCCAGGTCGGCTCATCGCTCCTCCCGGAGCCAGAGAATTCCCAATGCTCCATGAAGTTGCGGCCCACTTGCGCCGGATTGCCGATCCCTGACAACAGCAGGAGCCGCGCCGTCTCAACCGCGTGCGCCGCCACGACGACGGCCTTCGCCGAGACCTCGTGCACCCTCCCGTCCCGGCCGCTGGCGTGCACGAGGCGAACGCGGCCATCCGCATCCAGGTCGATTCGCCGGGCCGCGGTATCAGCAAGCACCAGGCACCGCCCGGTCGCCTCGGCCTTGAGCACGTGCCAGTCGGCGCTGTACTGCGCGCCGATGGGACAGATCCGGCAGGTGGCGAACGTCTGGCACGCCGGGCGCCCGTCGTACGCCCGCAGGTTGTTGCGCGCGTACGGGGTCGGTTCGAGTTCTACGCCGAGTTCGGCCGCCATCCGGCGCCACAGGTCGTCTCCGTGGGCATCGGGAAACGCCGGCATCGGGAACGGAGCGCTGCGGCGCGGACCATTGGCCGATGCGCCCCCTGCGACACCGAGTTCCCGCTCCGCCCGAGTGTAGTAGGGCTCGAGATCGTCGTAGCCGATGGGCCAGTCGACCCCCAGACCAAAGCGCGACCTCGCGCCAAAATCCGATTCGCGCAGGCGGAACGACGCCGCCGTCCAGTGCAGCGTCGATCCGCCGACCGCCCGAACGCGCGTGGCATTGAGGGAATACGGAAAGTCGGACGAGTTCACGTATGCGTCGCGCGCCGGGTCGGGGGGCCAGGGATTCTGCCCCATCACCAGGAATCGCCGCTCCTGATTCAGGCGTGCACTGCGCTCCAGTCGCGGGCCCGCCTCGAGGACCAGTACCTTCATCCCGCGAGAGGCGCATTGGTGGGCGATCAGCGCTCCGGCCACGCCCGAACCGATGATGCAGAGGTCCGCCTGATGGCCGATCAGCATCGATACGGAGATCCTGGTCGCGTGTATTCGCGCGGATCGCCGGGAATGCCCGGCCAGCGCGCGTAGCCGCGCCGGCGCCACGCGGCGCCTGACGAGGTGTAGGCGTGGGCGAGCAAAGGGATGGCGTCGGTCCGGAGAAATCGCCGCGTGCGCTCGTGCGCGGAGATGAGCGCCGCGAGCTCCGAGCGCTGCGAATCGATCGAAGGACGCATGATGTCGTCGACTATGCGTTCGCGGACGTCGTCCGTGGCAGCCGCGAACGACACCGCCCCGTAGGAGCGCGCCAGATCGTCGACGTACGTCGCGATCATGGCAAAATCGGAGCGCCAGCCGCTGTCAACCTGCGCGATGAACTCCACGTTGTTGCGCAGATCGCTCAGCGCCTGGCCGTGCAGGGAGTCCCCGAACAGGGCGCCCGCCAGAAAGGCGGTGTTGTCCGCCACGGTGCGGTCGAGCGGCGATGGGTCCGGCGGCCCCCGATGATGCGTGAGATGCAACCGACGCGAACGGGTGCGCCGGGCGATTGGAAAACCGAGTGCCGCCCCCGCCAGGGCGACCAGACCGGCGATCAGGGAAATGGCGCGGCGGCGATTCACAATGTCGGGCGTGCGGGACAACGACGCGCGCGCACACGCATCGCGGAAGGATGATTGACCGTCACCACATCACGGATCGGCGACAGCAGCATACAGGTGAGGGAACCTCGCCGCAAGCCGGTTCATGACCCTGGGAACGTCACCAGCGGATCTCGGCTCGTTCTCCGTTCCGGGACGCGCGTAGTGGGTTTGGGTGTATTGCTCGGCATGATTGCGACGCTGGCGCTGGGCAAGCTCGCTGCGGCGCTGCTCTATCAGGTCTCTCCTCGGGATCCCATCACGATGGGCGCTGCCGCACTATTGCTCTTCGTCTCGGGGAGTGCCGCCACGCTCCTGCCCGCCCTTCGAGCGGCGCGCGTCGATCCCGCCGCCGTGCTTCGCGACGAGTAGCCAGAAACCGTCCATCGACCCCGCCGATCGGCTGGCGGTAGCTTCCCAACTTCCTGTCGAGCGAGACACATCGCGGGACTGACGGCGAACAGCCGTTGCGCCCTGTTCCCCGCGTTCGCGGCGTCGTCAGACTGATCGCCCCGCCATCAGGCCTGCAGGGGCCGGCGTCTGTCCGGCCGCTGCAAACCGACCGTCGTCCTTTCCCTGTCGCTGGTCGCCGATGATCTCCGACGATCGCGGGGCGGCTGCGTGCATCGCACGCACCCGCCCCGGCACAGCTTCGACTCCTGGTCCAGCCCCCTTCATCAGCCGACCGGCAGACCCGGTGCGACCAGCCTCAGGCTACACGCCAACCATCAGCTTGTCCTCGACCGCAGTCACTCCCGGCGCCGCCCACGCGGCCCTCTCCGCATCCTCCCGCTCCGCGAACGATCGCACGGCACCGCGCAGCGTCACCCTGCCGTTCAGCGCCTCCACCTCGATCCGGCCGGCATCGAACTCGGCGGTGCGACGAAGAGCATCCTTGATCTTGGTGCTCACCTCGACTGGGGAAGCCACCTTGGGCATCAGGCGGATCATGTTGGTCACGCCCTTCACCCCCACGAGGTAGCGGACTGCCCGTTCCGCCGCCGTTTTCTGGAATTGCCACTCCACGTTTCCGTCCAGCCACACCCAGCCATTCTCCACGCGCACCTTCACGTCCTTGTCGGGCACCTCGATGTCCCAATCCAGCGCCTTGATTGCGGCCGAGGCGATGTCGGTATCCGAGCGCTGCAGTGAGTTCGGAATCTTCACCGTGAGGTCATCGGCCAACGCTCGTACGCCACTGACCCGCTCGGTGGCCCGCTCGGCCGCGAATTTCTGAGCGTAATTGTCGACAAACCCGGCGAGCGTGACTATCCCGTCTTTCGCGGCCACGCCAATCGCCTTCTCGTTGATGCTGGGCTCCCACAGGAGCTCATCGACGACATCCTGTCTGAGTTGCGAATCGGTCTTCATCGTTCCTCCTGGCCAGTCCAGGCTCGGCTCCGGGCCGGGACGTTCGGTCACCGCCGCGGCGCGACGGTGGTGCACGGCCCCCTTCATGCCGAGTTAAGGTGCAACGCACCAGTGTTCTTGTCTGTCGGACCAAGCACCCCGACTCGTCAGGGAGAACGCACGCGATCACGGAAGAGAGATCGCGATCGTTCCGCTGCATCAGCGGTTCGTCCGCAACGCTCCGTACATTCCCCGATTGCTGGGCAGGGCCAGGGGTTGCATCATGTTGGGTGCGCGGACTGTTGTCCGTGCAGGAGGTGGGTCATGAAAGCCCGCGACATCATGAAGCGTCACCCGTTCGTGGTGAGCCCAGACGACCTGGTGGCGAGCGCGGCGGAGGTCATGCACTACGACACCGACGCGTGCGTGCCGGTAGTGCTCGATCGGGAGCATCCGGTGCTGGTCGGCATCATCACGGCGCGCGACATCGCCGCGCGCTGCGTCGCCAGAAGGCATTTACCGGGATGCCTGACGCGCGATCACATGACGCCGACGCCGCTGCACACGGTACGCCCGGATGACGACATCGCCGCCGCATGGGAGAAGATGGACACAGCGAATGTGCGGCGGATTCCGGTCGTCTCGGACGATGGGGTGTTCCTGGGCATGCTGCGGGAGGCAGACGTCATCGCGCGCCTGCGGCCACGCGTCTTCGTGGAGCAACGACCTGTTCACCGGCGCAGACGTCACGCGGACCCGGCGGTTTCTGCGGCGAGCCACCAGCAACCAGTGTCGTGAGCGAGTGGCGATCCGTCAGGACGGCTCCACCACTGCCGTCCTTCGGATCGCGAATCGTGTAACCCGTCGAGCGCGCGGCGATCCACAGGAATGGCCCGGTCAAGGACTGTCCTGCGGATCGTGATGCGTCACCACGCCCGGTTGTCGAACCGGCGGTCTTTGCCGAACACGTACGTGCGACTGGTGAGCTTGTGCTCGGCCACGGCGTTCGATACGTCGGTCACCGTCACGAGGCCGAGCAACGTCGGCCCATCTGTGACCAACACCCGGTGCACGCCGTGCTCCTTCATGAACGCGGCGGCGGCCTCTACCGGCGTATCCGGCGGCAGCTTGATGATCGGCGAGCGGGTCATCGCTTCGGAAACCGTGTGCTCATCCAGGGCACTCCACTCGGGTCCCGACACGTTGGCGAACCGGACGTCAACGTCAGCCCCGGCATCGGACCACATCTCCGTGAAGTACGAGCCACTGGCGTCCACGTCGTCTTCGTCCATCTCGCTCGAAGCGTCCTCTTCCTCTTCCGCGTCCTGGAATACCTCGCGTTCTACGGGCGCGCCGGGAAGTCCCGCAGCGAAGGCCATCAGGTCCGTACCGGTAACCACTCCGACCACGCCTCCGCCCTCCAGCACCGGTACGCCACTCAGATGCCGTGAGGAGAGCAGGTCCATGGCGTCCCGAAGACAAAGGTCGGGACTGACGCTGACCACTTCCCTGGTCATGATGTCGCGGATTCTGATCATATGACCTCCTCTCCGGAGACGATGGTATCGCCTTGACAACCGCAGCCTACCGGCAGCCGTGTAGTGCGTCTGTAGGCAAATTACCCTCAGCAGGTCAGGCGCTCCCCAAGAAGCTGACGGATGTGTCTTCAGGGCCGACGCGGGCCAGGCGAGAACAGCAGGTTCACCAATGCGGCGACTCCCTGACAGAAACAGGGGGTCTGGAGGACTTCGCATTCCCCGCCGCGCTGCAAGATTTGCTTGGTTCGAGGAGCGGGCGCTCCGCGAACGCAGCCCTCAAGACGTGCCAGCCGGGGGCCAGCGCGCCGGAGGCGGGAAGGCGCGCACGCAGAGTGAGGTCGCTGGCCACTCCTAGAGGCGGAGCGCCCGTTCCTCGCCTTTTTTTTCGTGGCTACGACGGGCGCACGATCCTGGGCGCGAGATACCGCTCGAACCATTGCGCCGCGAGCGTCGATACGGTTTCGAGGGCACCAGCCTCCTCGAAGAGATGCGCGGCCCCTGGCACCACGGTGAGCTGCTTTTCGCACCGCAGGTGGCCAAGCGCCTCGCGATTCATCGTGATCACCTCGGTGTCGTCACCGCCGACAATCAGCAGCGTCGGCGCGCGCACTTTGGGCAATGACGCGTCCGCCAGATCGGGGCGCCCGCCCCGCGAGACGACCGCTCGCACATAGTCTGGTACATGGGCCGCGGCAACCAGCGCGGCTGCGGCACCGGTGCTGGCGCCGAAGAGTCCGATGGGGAGCTCCCGCGTCCGCGGCTCGAGGCGTGCGTAGTCCACGGCGGCCACGACGCGATCGGCGAGCAGTCCAATGTCGAAACGGAGTCTCCCAGTAAACAGGTCGATGCTCTCCTCTTCCCTGGTGAGTAGATCGAGGAGAAGCGTATCGAAGCCCGCGTTCAACAGCGCGCCTGCGACAGCCCGATTGCGCGGACTGAAGCGGCTGCTGCCGCTGCCGTGCGCGAAGATGATGAGTCCGTCCGCATCCGACACCATGGAGAGGTCGCCGTCGAGCGACTTTCCGGCGATGCCAATCCGCACAGCCGTTTCCTGAATCTTGTCCTTGGTGAGCATGGGCGCTTCCTCCGTCCGGATCTGAATCGTGGAGCCCAACAGTGGTCCTACCCGCGGCGTCCGCAACCAGTTCTCCTCTGCCGGTTGAAGCTGCCGGCCCCGGCGCCGATGGTCTATCCGGGGAGTGGCGTCGCCGCGTAAGGATTCTTCCGCTGCGCTTTCCCCCACAGACGCCTGCCCTTCGCCCGATTGTGTGTCGCCGCTTCGGCCCGCACGATTGAAGCGACCGGAACCGGTGTGCACATTGACGTAGGTGTACGTGCCAGGAGAACAACCAGCGGACCGACGGCACAGTCGCGGAGACGGCGTATGATGAAGCTATTCAGGGACCGGCGGCAGGCTGGGCGGGTACTCGCGCAGCACCTCGTGGAATACCGAGGGCGCCCGGATGTTCTCGTGCTCGGGCTTCCTCGCGGCGGCGTCCCTGTCGCCTTCGAGGTAGCGACCGCGATTCATGCGCCGCTCGATGTCTTCATGGTCCGCAAGATCGGCGCACCATGGAACGAGGAATTTGCGCTCGGCGCGATCGCCAGCGGCGGCCTGGTGTACCTCGATCGCGACACCGTGTCACGCATCGGCGTGGAACAGGGCGAGATCGAGCGCATCGTCGAGATGGAAACGCGCGAGCTGGCGCGCCGGGAGCGTCTCTATCGGGGCTCGCGGCCATTCCCGGAGCTTGCCGGACTCACGGTGATTCTGGTCGATGACGGACTGGCCACGGGGTCGTCCATGCTCGCCGCCGTGAATGCAGTGCGTACCCAGAACCCGCGTGAGGTCGTCGCAACGACACCGGTGGCTTCGGCTCAGGCGTGCGAGATGCTGTCACAGGTGGCGGATCGCTGCGTGTGTGCCGCCACGCCCGAACCGTTCTACGGCGTGGGCATGTGGTACGACGACTTCTCGGAGACCAGCGACGGCGAGGTGATGGAGTTGCTGCAGCAGGCGGCGGAGCTCCAGCACAGCGGGGCGTGAAGGTCGGAACCCCAAGCTCATAGCTCCCGGGTCATGGCTCACAACGTGTTGTGGCCTCTGGCCTCCTCTCCCTATTCGTGTGGCACGAAGTTCGCCAGGAACGTCCGTTCCGCCGCGGTCAGCGAATCGATCCCCGAGGCATTGATCTTGTCGAGGATCCTGTTCACTTCGTCGCGGTTGATCTCGTGCACCCGCTGGGTGTCGATCGAGCGCCAGTTGGCCACCGATGGGGCGGCGGCCTTTGCGAGCTGCTCGGCGCGCCGGCGCGGCGCGCCGACCGCGCGCTGCAGCCACCGCAGGTAGAGATACGCACCCGCGTATCCGCCCAGATGCGCGAAGTCCGCGATCCCGCCCCGCGATCCTCCCAGCCCGCTCCATAGGGAGAAGATCGTCGTGATGATGACGAGGATGCGTGCCGGAATCGGCAGAATGCCCCAGATGTAGATCGGGGCGTGCGGCCAGAAGTACGCAAAGGCAAGCATCACGCCGAACACCCCCGCCGAGGCACCGATGATGGGCGCGTTGAACGCGAGCACCATCGACAGCAGTGCGCCCGAGATACCGCTCACGAAATACAGCGTCACGAAGCGCTGTGCGCCGAGCCGCGCCTCCACCTGCGGCCCGAAGAAATACAGGGCCAGCATGTTGAAGGCGATGTGCATGAAGTTCCCGTGGAGGAACATGTACGTGACCACGGTCCATGGGCGCACGAGCACCAGCGCCGGGACGAACACCAGGCTGTTCGCCAGCGACGGCATGGTCATCTGCACGAAGAAGACCGCGACGTTGGCGAACAGCAGTCTGAGTACCCACGGAGTCACGAGCGCTGCTCCATCATGATCCTCCCTACGCGTGGTGATTCACGAGGTTCCGGCGCGCCTGCCGCGGCCCGCTCCCTGCGGCCGGGTCAGCGTTGCGCCTCTCGCGCGGAACCGCATCCGGGCATCCGGAAGGCGCCGATGCGGGTGGAATAGCCTGCGGCGCCTTTCATTATATAGTCACCGACGTACCAGATCGTGCAGTCGTCGCTCGGGTCCACCGCGGTCTGGGCGTAGTCCTCCCAGCGCAGGGTGCTCGTCTGGGCCTCCTCACCCTCCGCGAGCACCGCCTCGCGGAGGGTGAGGAGACCCTTCGGATCGTCAGCCAGGCGTCCCGCCAGGCGCTGGCCCGCAAAATTCGGGGTCCCGCCGAACGAGTAGCCGATGGCGATGTTGCCGCGGCGGTCCATGGCCGGACTGCCCATCCATCGGAAGAAGCGGTCGGGTGCGTAGGTGCCCTGCTGGGCGAGCTCCACCCGGCGCCCCCTGCCTAACGTGAACTGGTACCAGCGCACGCCGCCCCCGCCGGTCGAGGTGTTCACCGAGTGCACCGCCACCAGCCACTCCCGGTTCCCCACCCGACGATAGACCAGCCGCGCCATCAACTTGTCGCCCTGGGCGTCGAGTCGTCGATCGGTGCCGGGCTGCGGCACGCAATTGGAGAGTTGTCCGTCGCACAGATAGTGGTACGGCGCCACCGGAATCCGCGTCGGGCCCACCACGCGCGTTCCGGCCGGATCCGTCCAGTTCACATGGAACGCCCAGACGTAGATCGCGTCGTCCTCGAAGTCCTTCTTCAGCTGCGTGCCGCCGGTGGCCATCATGATGTTCGGCGCGCCGCGCGGCGGACGGGCCGTGCCATCGAGGTCCGCGTTGTTGAGGAAATTGACGCTGTCGATCACCACGCATTGCTCGGTGGCATCCAGCCCCTTCAGCATCCGTTCGCGATCGGCCACGCAGGCATGCTTCTGGATGACGTCATCGCCGGTGCTGGTCGGCACGTAGTAGCCGTCCGGCCAGATGGCCGGCCGCGGATAGTCGGGGAAGAGCGGCCGCACGAACTCGTACCGATAGTAGGGCCCGAAGGGGTCGTCGCCCACGCTCAGGGCGTAGCACATCGCATACTGCCCCTGGGGACCTGGCGACCCGCGGCCGCGATCCCCACCCCGCCCCGGGAGCCCGCCACGTCCCGAGTCGGCCGGGGCCGGCGGCGGCGGTTCGAACAGGCGGACCGGCTCTCCCGGCTGCCCGGGTTGGCCGGCCCGGCTGCGCCGGGCCGGCTCACCCGAGCGGCCGGGAGGCTGGTCGTCCTGCCTAACGCGGCCGCGCGAGAAGATCGGCATCACGATCAGCCACCGCCCCGCCAGCTGGTCGTACCGGACGACGGCGTCCCCGTTGTTCCGCGCCTCGCACGGCCCCCCGAAGCCGCGGAACACGTTGTTGGTGGGCACGGGCCCATAGAGAACCTTGCCGGTGGAATCGTACCGGCGCCCCGCCTTGGTGAAGATCGCCATCCGCGAGTTCACGATCTGGACGATGTGGTCCGGACCAACGGCGAGGCTGTTGTCGGATGGATTGCGCGCGGTGACGGCGCCCTGTGGCCCGGTGAAGCCGGTGCCGAGCCCGTCGAACCACGACACGACCTCCGCCGGCGGGCGCGTGCCCTGAGACGTCTGCTCGATGTCGCGCGATCCGGCGGGGACGGTGATGGCCGGCGGCGTGGTCGTGGCCGCGCCCTGTCGTTCGCCGTCGAACCCGCCCGCTGTCCCGATCGGCCCGAGGCGCACCGAGCGATCGTGCGCCACCGCATGTCGCACCAGCGCACCGCGTGGCACCCCGGCGGATGGACCGGCGCGAACGCCTTCCCGTGCGCCAACGCGGGCCGCGTCACGGACGCTGTTCCCGGCACCTGTCGAATGAGGGCTGGGATGCACAAGGCCCAGCATCGCTGCGGTCGCGAGCAGGACCACCGTGGCTCCCGGCGCGTTCCCTGATCGAGGCGGCAGGAATCCGGCGTACAAGACCCGGACACCGCGCAGCGCAACGTCGCGAATTGAGTCGTGGGACATGGTCAGCCCGTGGCGGGGAATCCGGCGAGGCGGGGTGCCGTGAACTTCGGTCGCCGCACCGCGCGGTTCAAGCGGCTCCACTTGCGCGCGACGCAGGATCGTGCAGCTTTGCACGGCGCGGTGTCCCCCGGACGCCGCGCCGGCGTGCCGCGCGAGCACTATCCTCTGGCGGCCGCCCCGAAAGTCGCTCCGGGTTAGGCACCTGGAGTCGTACTCAGGGCGCTTCTTCTCCCCACACCCCCTGGAGGTTCCGATGCACCCTGGAATCAGCTGGATTCGTCCGCTGGCCGTGATCCCTCTGTTGTTGATGTTCACGGTGGACCACCTTGCCGCACAGAATCCGGCCGCCGCGCCGCCGGTGATTCAGGTGAGCATCGAGACCGTCCGCGCCGGGCGGGCGGGCGCCCATACCGCGCTCGAGCAGCAATGGGCAGAGACGTTTCGCCAGGCGAATTCGCCGGCGTACTGGCTTGGCGCCACGACCCAGACCGGGCCTAACGAGGCATGGTACTTCACCCCCCTTGGCGCCGTAGGAGAGCTCGAGGCGCAGGACAAGGCCGTCGCCGCGGCGCCCGGGCTCGAGGCGGCAAGCGGGCTGCTGAACCACTCCGACGCCGAGAACGTGAGTGACACGCGATCGTTCATCGCGCGCTACCGGGAAGATCTCAGCCTGCCCGGCACCATGTCCGTGCCCACCGGGCGCTATTTCGATGTCCTGATCTTCCGCGTACGTCCGGGTCACGAGACCGACTTCGAGCAGGCGGCCAAGCTCTATCGAACCGTGGTGACCGATGCAAAGGCGTCCGCCAACTGGTCGACCTACCAGGTCCAGTCCGGAATGCCCGGGCCCACGTTCATGGTATTCCGGCTGATGAAGTCGCTCACCGAAATGGATCCGGGACCGGATGACGCGGCGCTGCAGAAGGCCATGACCGCGGACCGCCTGAAAATGCTCAACGGATTTTCGTCGGCCGGCGTCATCTCGACCACGGACATCCTCCTGCGGTTCGCGCCGCGGATGAGCTATCTCCCGAAGGATTTCACCGACCAGGACCCGAGCTTCTGGGTTGTGAAGCCGTAGCCGCATCACACCGTCTCCCGGGAGGGGACACACATCCCTCCGGGCGATCCGTCGCGCGGATGGCATCAGGGACGAAACATCTGCCGCGTCAACCCCCGTAGGGATTTCACGCCGGCGGCCAGGCGCCACGTGGCGCCAGGCAAACGATCCGTCCCGGCAGTGTGTCCAATCCTGCCGTCGGCTATCACGATTCGAGGCGCACCAGCCGGCCACACTCACGGGCACGGTGGGGAACGGCCACAGGCGACCGCTTCGCTCAGGGGGACTGACGATGGTGAATCCACGGCTGGCACTCCGAACGCTGTTTCGAACTCCGTTCGTCACCGGCGTGGCGGTCCTGTCGCTGGCGCTTGGTATCGGATCCAATGCCGCCATCTTCTCGATGTTCAACCAGATCCTGCTCCGTCCCCTGTCGGTTCGCGAGCCGGAGCGGCTGGTCAACCTCGCAGCACCGGGTCCGAACCCCGGGTCACAGTCGTGCAGCCAGGCTGGCGACTGCAACACGGTGTTCAGCTATCCGATGTTCCGGGACCTCGAGAGCGCGTCGCAGAGCCCCTTTACCGGCATCGCGGCACATCGTCTGTTCGGCGCGAACCTGGCCTACAACGGTCAGACATTGAGCGCCGAGGGAGTGATGGTCTCGGGTTCGTATTTCCCGGTCCTCGGCCTTCTCCCGGCGCTGGGGCGGCTGATCACGGTCGATGACGACAAGAACATCGGCGGACATTTCGTGACGGTCCTGAGCTATCCCTACTGGGAGACGAAGCTCGGCGCCGACTCTTCGGTCCTGAACAAGACGCTGGTGGTGAACGGACAGTCGTTCACGATCATCGGCGTGGGCCCACCCGGCTTCACGGGTACGACGCTGGGTGCGGAGCCGGACGTGTTCGTGCCGATCACGATGCGCCAGGTGCTCTCGCCCACGTGGCAGGGATTCGAGAATCGTCGCAGCTACTGGGTGTATCTGTTCGCGCGCCTGAAGCCGGGCGTGTCGATGGAGCAGGCCCAGGCCGGGATCAACCGGATCTATCACCCGATCATCAACGACGTCGAGTCGCCGCTTCAGAAGGGAATGAGCGACCAGACAATGGCGCGCTTCAAGGCGAAGGAGGTCGTGCTGTCGGATGGGCGGCGGGGACAGAGTTCCGTGCACCACGAGGCACGTACGCCGCTGGTCTTCCTGTTCTCGATCACCGGCATCGTGCTGCTGATCGCCTGCGCCAACATCGCCAATCTGCTGATGGCCCGGGGTGCGAACCGGTCGATGGAGATGGCGGTACGCCTGTCGCTGGGGGCCGGACGCCGACAACTGCTCTCGCAGCTGCTGACCGAGTCCACGCTGCTGGCGATGCTGGGCGGCGCGGTGAGCCTGGTGATGGCGAAGTGGACGCTTGGACTGGTGATGTCGCTGCTGCCTGCCCAGGTAGCGACCACGCTGCAGTTCCATATGGATTCCTCGGCAGTGCTCTTCGCCGGTCTTTTGTCGTTAGGCACCGGCATCCTGTTCGGACTCTTCCCAGCGCTGCACAGCACACGACCCGACCTGGTGACGACCATCCGCGCGAACACCGGCCAGCCGTCGGGGGCGCGCGCCGCGGCGCGGTTTCGGAGTTCACTGGTCACCGCGCAGATCGCCCTGTCGATGACGCTGCTCGTCGTCGCCGGGCTGTTCGTGCGCAGCCTGTTCAACGTGAGTCGCGTGGACCTGGGAGTGAAGGTGGACCACGTGCTCACCTTCGGCATCTCACCAGCGCTCAACGGCTACGATCCGGCGCGCTCCCGGGTGCTGTTCGCCCGTCTGGAGGACGAGCTCACCGCGCTCCCCGGGGTGACCGGCGTGAGTGGTGGGCTGGTGGCGCTGCTCGCCGGCAGCAACTGGGGGAACGACGTATCGGTGGAAGGATTCCAGTCCGGCCCTGACATCGACTCCAACTCGCGGTTCAACGAGGTCGGTCCGGGATACCTGACGACCCTCGGCATCCCGCTCCTGGCGGGACGGGAATTCACCAGGGCCGATGTGTCCGGATCGCCCAAGGTGGCCATCGTCAACCAGGCGTTCGCGAAGAAATTCCACCTCGGCGCCGACGCGGTTGGCAAGCACCTGGCCACCGGCGGTGGCCCGAACCGCGAGCTCGACACCGAGATCGTCGGGTTGATGAAGGACGCCAAATACTCCGACGTGAAACAGGACGTGCCACCCCTGTTCTTCCGGCCGTATCGTCAGGATGACGATCTCGGGTACCTCCAGTTCTACGTGCGGACCTCGCAGGATCCGGCGTTGCTGCTGCGCACCGTGCCCGGTGTGGTGGCCCGGCTCGATCCGAACCTTCCGGTGGAGCAGCTCAAGACGATGCCCCGGCAGGTGCGGGAGAATGTCTTTCTCGACCGGATGATCAGTACGCTCTCCAGCGCGTTCGCGATGTTGGCCACGATCCTGGCGGCCGTCGGCCTCTACGGCGTACTTGCCTACACGGTGGCGCAGCGGACGCGGGAAATCGGGGTCCGCATGGCGTTAGGCGCCGATGGGCGACAGGTCCGGCGTATGGTCCTGCGTCAGGTGGCGGTGATGACGCTGATCGGGGGCGTGGTGGGCATTGGTGCGGCATTCGCCCTGGCACGCGTGGCGCAGTCGCTGCTGTACGGGTTGTCGTCCACCGATCCGCTGGTGGTCGCGACGGCGGCGGTGTTCCTGGCGGCGGTTGCGTTCGCGGCGGGCGAGATCCCCGCCCTGCGCGCCTCGCGGGTTGACCCGATGCAGGCGCTGCGCTACGAGTAGGCGCCACGGCGATACGCGACGACGGCTGGCGACTGATCACTGACAGCTGGTAGCTGATCGCTGATCGCTGATCGCTGATCGCCGGCTACGCCGCTCCCGCGGCTGTCGGCTGCAGGATGGACCAGTTTCGCTGTCGCAGCCCGTGTTCGCGCAGCGCCTGGCGCACCTTTTCCACCAGCGCCTCGCCGGTGAAGGGCTTCTCGATCAACGCGAAGTCCTGGCGCCGAACGCCCTTGCGCAGGATCTCGTCGTTGGGATAGCCGGACATCAACAGGCTGGCGATGCGCGGACGTTCGGACCGGAGTTCGCCGATCAGCCTGGCGGCCGACATGCCCGGCATCACCACATCGCTGAGCACCAGGTGGATCTCCCCTGGATACGACCGGCTGCGTTCCAGCGCCTCGTCACCATTGGCTGCGTGCAACACCGTGAACCCCGCTCTGGACAGTATGCGACCCGCCAGTTGCCTCACCGAATCCTCGTCCTCGACCACCAGAACGGTTGCCGACCCCGGCACGGTGGCGCTGCTCGTCTCCAGTACATCAGCTCGCGCGGGGGACTCGTCGTTCGACACGCAGGGCAGCAGGATCGTGACCGCGGTGCCATGGCCGCGCCCGCTCTCGATGCCGATGTGTCCGCCGAACTGCTTCACCGTGCCGTACACGGACGGAAGACCAAGACCGGTCCCCTTTCCAACCGCCTTGGTGGTGAAGAACGGTTCGAACGCCCGCTCCAGGACTTCGTGGCTCATCCCGATCCCGGTGTCGGCTACGGTCAGCTTCACATATGACCCCGACTCGACGTCGTAGCCCTTCCGCGAAATGGTCGCCCCATCCAGCTGGACGATCTCCGTGACAATCCGGAGCGACCCCCCGCTCGGCATGGCGTCGCGCGCGTTGACTGCGAGGTTGATGAGCGCCTGCTCCAGTTGCGAGTGATCGGCAACCGTCACGGCGTTGGATCCATCGCTGACGAACTCCATCGAAATGTCTTCACCGATGAGGCGCCGTAGCATCGGCGCGATGTCCTCCACCAGGGTGTTCACGTGCACCGGCTCCACGCGCAGCACCTGCTTCCGGCTGAAGGCAAGAAGCTGCCTGGTGAGTTGTGCCGCGCGATCAGCGGCTGCCTGCACGTGCTCGAGGTCCTCGCGCACACCGGCGTCCGCCGGCAGCGCCGCCAGCGCGAGTTCCGTATTGCCGGTGATGATGGTCAGGAGGTTGTTGAAATCGTGCGCCACGCCTCCCGCGAGCTGCCCGACCGCCTCCATCTTCATCGATTGCCGGAGCTGCTCCTCGAGGAGTCGGCGCTCGGTGACGTCGATCGAGACACCGGCGCCGCGCACCGGGACTCCGTCGGCGTCATAGAAGAAACGACTGGTTGTGCTGATCCGGTGCACACTGCCGTCGGGCCAGACCGTCCGATACTCGAGTTCCGCCGCGGTGTGCGACGCGATTGCCTGGCTGATCGTCTGCTCCGCCGCCGCCCGGTCGTCGGGCAGGATGAGGTCGAGATAAGCCTGGAGGGTCCCGCCGAACGTGCCGGGGGCAAGTCCGTGCATCGCCTCACACGTCTCGGACCAGTGGCTCTCGTCGTTCTGGAGATTCGCCTCCCACACCCCCATCCTTGATGCGTTCAGCGCGAAGCGCAGGCGCTCTTCCGCGTCACGCAGCGTAGCCCCGGCCTGATCGCGCTCGCGCTGGCGCTCGTCGAGCGCGGCCGCCATCGCATTCACCGACTCGGCGAGTTCGCTGATGCCGCCCACACCGCCCGCAAGCTGCGCCCGCGCGCTCAGGTCGCCGGCAGCGAGCCGGTTGGCGACGTCTTTCAGGACCTTGGCCGGCCCGACCACGAATGTCTGACCTCCGATCGCCGCGGCGCCGACACCAGCAAGCAATACGATGGCGAGCAGCTCGAGGTATTGTCGGAGGATTCCGCGGCTGGCTGCAAACGCGGTGGCGTCGTCCACACCTATGCCCAGGTAGAGTCCGGCGTCGAAGCTGGTGGCGACAGGAACCGTGGTGTACAGGCGGAGCACACCGTCGACCCCGGTCGCTTCGCGCACATCTTCGGACGCACCGGCCGCGAGCAGCTGCTGCACCCCGGAGTCGGGGACGAGCTTGCCGGTCCACGACCTCCCGTCGGGCCACCTGGCGAGGATCCTCATCGACCGGTCGAATAGCGTGAGGGTCGCGCCCGCCGGGAGCTGCACCTGCGACGCGGTGCGACTCAGCTGATCGAGCGAAATGGTCGCCGCGACGATGCGGTCCACAGCGCCGTCCGCGTCAAGCAGTGGGAGCGCGACAATGATCGCCTCCCTGCCCGTCGTGGCGCTCAGTTGAGGCTCTCCCAGCACGGTGGACCGGGTCGCCAGCGCGCGCTGGTACCAGGCGCGTGCCTCCGCCGAACGCAGGAGTCGCGAATCGGTTGGGGCCGCGGCGCAAAGCAATTCCCCGTCCCGGCTGGCCATGGTGAGGTTCACGAAGTCCGCGTGGCCGCGCAACACGTTGGTCAGGATCGCGTCGCAGCCGGGTCGATCATCCGCCAGGAGTGCAGGAATGGCACCGAGCGTCTCGAGGAGGCGGCGGGCGCCGTCGAATACGCTTGCCTGCTCGCTCGCGGCGAGGCGCGCCAGCCGCAGGTTGTCCGCAAGAACGCCCTCGCGGACGCGAGCGCGTTCGACCGATTGGAGATAGACGATTGCGACGAGTGCCGGCACTACCGCGAGGAGTGCGATGAGCAGGAGTCGCCAGCGGAGACGTGTCGATACGGAATGCATGAGGACCCGGTACTCATGATGGAGGGCCGACCCCTGCGCCACGTGTGGAGCGGCGGAGCCTGCCCTGAGAGTATCGGCCTCGCACGTCAGGTCTTGAGACGCCCCCACCCGACCCGACGGGGACCACGCCGCCGGTGCGACGGTGCCGAGGGTCCCCCCGGGGGCGCTGCGGGCCCGGGTCGGCTGTGTGACGGGGATTACGGGAGATCGTTGCCGGCACGCAGACTTCCGGCCGGCAATCCGCGACTATTGGAACTCCCTCAGGCGCTCCATGCCGCGCCGCTAGTTCTTGTTCTCGCCCTGCTCGTACGCCACCCTGCCCCCGACGATGGTGTAGAGCACTCTGGTTCCGGGGATCTGGTCGTCAGGTACCGTCATGATGTTCCGGTCGAGCACAGTGATGTCGGCGAGTTTCCCCGGCTTCAGGGAACCGAGGCGGTCTTCCTGGAACATCGCATAGGCCGCGTCGAGGGTGTACGACCTGAGTGCCTCCGCCCGCGTCATCTTCTGGTCGGGATAGAACAACGAGCCGTCCTTGAGCTGGCGGGTGACCGAGCAATGGAAGTTGGGGATCGGGTCTTCGTCCTCCACCGGAACGTCGGTGCCGTTCGCGATCACCGCGCCCGACGAGAGCAGACTGCGCCACACGTACGCGCCATCCTTCGCGCGCTGCTCGCCCAGGCGCTTCACCACGTACGGGCCGTCAGAGCAGGCGTGAATGCCCTGCATCGACGCGATGACGCCGAGCTGTCCAAAACGCGGGATGTCCGCGGGGTCGAGGTGCTGCGCATGCTCGATCCGCCATCGGGCGTCTTTCAGTTCGGGATGCGCCTTGAACGCCGCTTCGTACACGTCAAGCGTCTCCCGATTCGCGCGATCACCGATGGCATGCGCCGCGACCTGATAGTTGTACTTCACGGCCAGGTCGGTGATCTGCCGCAACTCGTCAGGCGTGACGACGCTCAACCCGGTGCTCGACGGCAGATCGGTGAACGGCTTCAGAAACCACGCACTGTGCGTTCCCAGAGCGCCATCCATCGACACCTCGCCGATGGCACGGACCACGAAATGGTCGTTGGCGAAGTCGGTCGTACGGAATTCGGCGAGATGCGCGGTCATGCTGTCGGCCGGCTCGCCGCGCACCATGGCATACAGCCGGATCGGCATCTTGCCGCTGGAGGCCAGATCCTTCAGGAACGCGATGGTGCGGAACGACTCGCCCTGATCCTGGAACGTGGTGATCCCCTTGGAGAGGGCATCCTGTGCGGCGAGTTCGACTGCCTTCTCGTCATGCGCGCGCACCTCCGCAGGCGTGCGGCTTGACAGCGCCTGGGCGAGTACGCGGGTCACCAGTCCCGATGCCCGGTCGCGCAGCATCCCGATCGCGCGGCCCTGGTGGTCACGCACGATCTCGCCACCCGGCGGGTTCTTCGTCGCTGCGCCAATACTGGCGAGCTCGAGCGCCTTGCGATTCGCGAAGATGGCGTGGCCACTCGCGTGCGTGAGAATCACGGGGTTGTTCGGCGACGCAGCCGCGAGCTTGTCGCCCAGCGGCAGCCCCTCGATGTTCGGCTGGGGAGGCTTGTCCCACTTCTCCTGGTGCCAGCCGCGCCCCTGAATCCATATGCCCGGCTTCGCGGTCTTCGCGGCCGCCGCTACCATCTGGACGATGTCGTCCCAACTCGTGGCCCTCGTGAGATCCAGCTGCATCTTGGATTCGCCGAGCCCCATGAAATGGCCGTGCGCTTCATTGAAGCCGGGGACGGCGGTGGCGCCGTGCAGGTCGATCACGCGTGTCTGGCTCCCCACGTATCGCTGGATCTCGGCGTCCGTCCCCACAGCGACGATCGAGTCACCTCGCACGGCGAGCGCCTGCGCGCCGGGGTGGGTGGAGTCGACGGTGACCACAGTGCCGTGCAGCAGCACGAGATCGGCGGGCGTCCCGGCGCCTGAGCAACCGAACAGGACCAGCGTTACGGCGGTGACGGGCATCAGGCGCCGAGTGAGGCGAAGCATCATGACAGTCTCCGCAATGCAGGCAGGCTCCCCGGTAAAGGACCGGCTGAGGCGGCTGTCCAGGCTGGGAGCGTGGCCCGGTTCCGTGCTGATGAGTGGAGATGGATGATACCACGCCGAGCGAAGGAGCGGAAATTGCGGCCGTGCCTGATGCCTTTGCCTATGGCCTTTGGCCTCTGGCCTCTGGCCTTTGGCCTTTGGCCTTTGGCCTCTGACCTTTGGCCTTTCGCCTCTGACCTTTGGCCTCCTAATTTTGGCTGTTGGCCTCCCAGCCTATGACCATGGCCTGCATTTGGTTAGATTTCGGCTCACGTTGCCGGAGCGTTAATTTGATCGAAGCATTCGAGTTCGCAGAGGGCGGACGGACATACCGTTGCCAGGTCCGCGTCCCCGCGGGCGCCGTGCCCGATTCGTGGTGGTGGTTCGAGGTGTCTGGTGATCAGCAGTGGTACGCCCCATTCCGGGCCGCGCCGAACGACACGAAAGCGTCAGTTCGCTCGCGCGTGCTGAGTTTCTATACCAATCGCCTGGCCCGGCTGGCTGAACCCGCTGCGGCGAGACATCAACGCGGTCGGCCGCCCGGGAGCACCGCCCCCAAGCCTGAGGCAGACGGAACCGTAGCCGCGTAGCGGCGAGCGGATCGATTCGCGTCCCGGGCCGGCAGCGACGCGGCGAGTTCCCTGATCTGCTGAGCGTGTCGGCCGCGTGAGCGGCGTCGAACGCGATCCACCGCCAGGAGATCTTCCGTTTGCCGATCGACGTTGTCGAGCAGTTCGGCGATGCGGGGGTCGATGGAGTCGTGAGACAGCCGGTTCACGACGCTGCGATCTTCTTGCGCGCGAACGGACGCACGAACGCCGCCGGGGGATTGTGCCCGGTGGCAAGGTCGTAGGCCTTCTGGTACAGCTCCTTCGCCTTGTCCGCATTGCCCATCTTTTCGTACGTCATCGCCAGCAGACAATTCATGAACGGATCGTTCTGGTTCCCCTGCACGCCGAGCATCTTCGTGAATTCCGATTCTGCGGTCTGGAGGTCGTTGGTGTAGAGCGCGACGTAGCCAACGAGATAGGGAAAGAACCGCTCCTGCTGTTCGGCCATTGCGGGGTCGCCATCCAGGGCTTTTCGCGCGGCCTGGATCTGACGCTGCGCCTCGGCTTTGTCGCCGCGACGCGCGGCGATGCGCCCCAGGGCGTGCGCGAGCCGATAGTCCCAGAGGCTCTTCGGATGCGTCCGCGGCTCAGGCTCCTTAAGGCCCAGCTCGAAGCCTCGCCGATACATCCGCTCGGCGGCAGCGAGGTCGCCAGCATCGATGCACACCCGCGCGGCCTCATCAGCCATCTCGCCTTCCTGGTAGAAGGCGTTCTGCGGTTCGGCCTGTTCGCGGGTCATCCAGTAGGCCATGACCATCTCCTCGTACTTGACGGTATTCGCGCAGTCGCCGTCGAACGCGTACGACATCGCCATGGACCGCTGGAGGTTGGCCTTGGCCGACGGGTCGGTGGCCTGGTCGATGAGCCGCTGGTAGATGACGCGGGCTTCGGCTGTCTTTCCGTCCGTGTCGAGGCTGGCCGCCTGCCGGAGTTCAGGGGACCCGCCACGACCACCGCCTCCGCGCTGCGCATGGAGCACCGGCGGGGCGAGGAAGAACGTAGCCGCGCAGAGCAATGGCGCAGCGAGATGTAGTCGGCTCGGAACTGCGGATGATGTTGGCATGGCGACGCCCGGGGATAGGTTCTATCTGGTCAATCTCATCGGTCCTGTGTGACGAGGCAAGTACAGCCGGGCCATCGGGATAATTGGGGTCAGAGTCGATTTATCCGCCCGCGGTAAATGGGGTCAGAGTCGAATTTCCGGCCCTTCAGTCGCCGCCGCGAGCTGGCGCCGCGAATCCGGAGGGCTCCAGTCTGCCGTGGTGTGCTCTCTTCAACCGTTCGCCGCGACGGGTCGCAGGCGATACGTGCGGAGCGAGACGACGCCGTCCTCGTCTTCGAACCGCAGTACGACGCGATCGTCGCCGAAGGCCATGGGCCTTGCCTTGCCGCGAACGTGGAGGCGCCCGATCAGGGCGCCGTCCGCTCTGATGGCCGTGGCATCCCATGCCGTGTCCGATGGAGCCATGCCGTCAGCGACCCAGAGCGTCTTTGCAGGTGAGACGAAGAATCCGGAGTATGCGGGTAGCGAGTCGGCGAAGGGGGCTTCTCGAGCAATCCGCCGGCTCTCCTCCACGTCGACCACGCGCTCGGCTGCCGGACCACTCAGACCTTCCAATTCGCGGGCAATCTGCGCGTCGCGCATGGCAGGCGTCAGGGGACGGCGCCTGAGGGGAACGCCAGTCGGGAAACTGCAGGGCGCGAATTTCGAGACGCGGTATCGCGGATCCATGCACGTGCTCGATCTCAGCGCGCGGCGGATTACCCACCTCGCGCCTGACGGATCGCTCACCGCCACCGTGCCGTTAGGCGTGTTTCCGGGCGCTGTGTCGCCGCGCGGCGCAAGCGGCGAGCTGTACGTGCTGAGCGACGACTTTCGCGGCACCCTGACGCTGATGCGCTTTGCGCCGGATGCCACGGCGCCGGTCGTGGTGGCGAAGATCGACCATGCGCCGCGACCTGACGGCGTCATTTCCATTCCGGGTATCGCCGTGAGCGCGAGCGGCGACGTAGCACTGGCACGCGACAACGAGCAGTATCGCATTGCACGATTGTCGCGCGACGGCACCTGGTTGACCGATCTGGTGCGCGACATTCCTCGCGTGGCGCGCACGCCGGAGGAGCAGGCGGATCTCGACCGCCGACTGAAGCAGGTGGGGTCGATGGTGACGGCGGAGAAGGGGCAGAGCAAGGCGCCCCGGCCGGTGGTCGGGACGAATCCCGCCGATCTCACCCTCAAGCCGCACTTTCCGTTCAGTGGTCTGCGCTACGATGACGAGGGGCGGTTGTGGATCCTGACCAATCGCGTGTCCGGGAGCGTGTCGGTGTTCGATCTGTTCTCGCCTCAGGGCACGTTCCTTGGCTCGCTGCGGGTCCCTGTCGGCGTCCAGGCATATGCCGTGCACGGCGCCTTTCTGGTGACGGCCGGCGAGCGCGACGACGGCACCCCGGTGGTGACCCTCTGGTCGGTGCAGCCGACGCGCTGAGTCCGTCGTCGTCGCGTGCCGTGGGAGGGCGTTGCCCTCCGCGCGCCTCGCCGCCAGTATCCCGGCCGGAGGAATCCAATGCCCGCACGCGCGCCCGGGCGGCACGCACTCATCTTCGTCGCCATCACGCTCCTGCTCGACACGGTCGGCTTCGGGCTCATCATCCCGGTGCTGCCGACACTGCTCGTGCAGTTGACGGGCAAGGGCGTGAGTCAGGCGGCGATCGACGGCGGCTGGCTGGCGTTCGTGTACGCCATCATGCAGTTCCTGTGCGCGCCGGTGCTGGGGAATCTGTCCGACCGCTTTGGGCGCCGGCCGGTGCTGCTGATCGCCATCGGCGCGCTGGGCGTGGACTACCTGATCATGGGTCTGTCGCCCACGTTAGGCTGGCTGTATCTGGGGCGGGCGATCTCGGGGATGGCCGGGGCGTCGTTCACCCCGGCGTATGCGTACGCGGCCGATATCAGTCCGCCGGAGAAGCGCGCGCAGAACTTCGGGCTCATCAGCGCGATGTTCGGGGTGGGGTTCATCGCCGGACCGGCCATCGGCGGCCTGCTGGGCGGACTGGGACCGCGGGCGCCCTTCTTCGCGGCGGCGATCCTGAGCGGACTCAATTTCATATACGGCACGATCGTGCTGCCCGAATCGTTGCCGGCCGAGCGCCGCCGCCCCTTCCACTGGGGACGCGCCAATCCTCTCGGCACGCTGCGCCAGATGCGGCGGCAGCCGGTGGTGCCCGGCCTCCTCGGCGCGCTCTTTCTCTGGATGCTCGCGAACCAGGTGATGCCCACCACGTGGAGCTTCTACACCAGGTTCCGCTTCGGCTGGTCGGAGGCGATGATCGGTGCGTCGCTGGCGGCGGCCGGGGCGGTGATGACGCTCGCGCAGACGACCATGCCGCGAGTGCTGGTGCGCCGGGTTGGCGAGCGGCGCGCGGGACTGCTCGGGGTCGCGTTCGCTGCGTTGGGATACGCGGGATACGGCGCGGCGACGGCGGGGTGGATGATGTTCGCGTGGCTCACCACCTGGCTGGTCGGCGCCATCGTCATGCCGATGACCAACGCCATCATGTCGCACCGGGTGGCGCCCGACGCCCAGGGTGAACTGCAGGGCGCGGTGGCGGCGCTCTTTTCGCTCAGCTCGATCGTCGGGCCGCCGATCATGACGCAGCTCTTCGGGCGGTTCACCGCGCCCGACTCCCCGGTCCAGGTGCCCGGCGCCGCGTTCTTCACCGCGGCGCTGTTGACCGTGGGGTGCTTTGGCCTGTACTGGGCGGCGACGCGCGAGCGCGTCGCCGACCCCACGGAGCTGCAGGCGGAGCGAGCCTGACCCGATCAGTCTACGAACGCCCACAGAAGCTCCCGGCTTCGCTTGTCGAGGCTGGCGGGGTTGTCCAGGCGGTAGAGATCTCCGGCCACATCGCGGATGAGCAGCCCGCCATCCGGCAGCACACGCGGCCAGTCGTCGAGGTGAGTCTGGAATGTGCGCTCGCCTTGCCGGGTGTGCACCATCCAGTGTCGAATTTCCACCTCCTCGTCGACGTCGACGACCTTTGTCACGTCCAGCACGAAGCCCGCCTCGGCCAGCGCCTGTTCCAGCGCCTGACGAGAGTGTTCGTCCAGCGATGCCGGATCGTCGACGAGCGCGATCTCGCGATCGTCGGCATCGCGCAGCGACACGTACCGGTGTGGCTCCGACCATGGAAAGCACTGGCGGAGCCGCACGGCGACCGGCGCCCCCGCGCCGTGGAACATCAGGCGGCCGTCGGCCCCGATCCGCAGGAACGGACCGGGAGCGAAGACGGTCGGGTGGCGCACGGGCGGTGCTGCACGCTCGGCGCGTTCAGTCAGTTCAGGAAGGTCCATGGTCTGCATTGAGACTCCAAAGATCAGGGTCAGGGGACAGCTTTCAGCGGTCAGCAGATGGCTCACGGCTGACGGCTGAATGCTGATAGCTCACAGCTGCTCTACTGCAATTGAAGCTGCATTTCATACAGCCTTCGGTACGTTCCGTCGTGCTTCTGTAACAGTTCGTGGTGCGTCCCACATTCCGTGAGCCGTCCCTGCTCCATCACGAACAACCGCGACGCCCGGCGCAGCGTCGACAACCGGTGCGCGATGGCGAAGACGGTCCGCCCGGCGATCAGCCGTTCCAGCGCTTCCTGGATCTCACGCTCGGTTTCGGTGTCCACGCTGCTGGTCGCCTCGTCGAGAATCAGGATCCGCGGATTGTGCAGGATCGCGCGCGCGATGGAGATCCGCTGGCGTTCCCCGCCCGAGAGCGTGTGGCCGCGTTCCCCCACCACCGTGTCATAGCCCTGGCCCAGCTTGCAGATGAAGTCGTGGGCGTTGGCCGCCTGCGCCGCCGCCACCGCCTCACCTAACGACGCGTCCGGAAGCCCGTATCGGATGTTCTCCAGCACGGTCCCGTGAAACAGGTACGGATCCTGGAGCACCATCCCCAGCTGCTGGCGATAGTGCCCGGTGTCCAGCCGGCGCACGTCCACCCCGTCGATGCGCACCACGCCGCCCGAGGCGTCGTAGAAGCGCGCGATCAGGCTCACCACCGTGGACTTCCCGCCTCCCGATGGTCCCACCAGCCCGATCAGTTCTCCCGGCTGCACCGCGAACGAGATCCCGCGCAACACCTGCCGAACGCCGTCGTAGGCGAAGGTCACGTTCTCGAACCGGACCTCGCCCTGCACCGGCGTCAGCCGGACCGGCTGGACGGCGTCCCGCACCTCGGGCTGGCTGTCGAGCACCTCGAACACGCGGTGCGCCGACGACGTGGCCCGGTTCATGGTCCGCGCCATCTGCCCGATCACCTCGATCGGGGCCACGAACATGGTGGTGTACAGCAGGAACGACACGAACACGCCGGCCGACAACGGATGGCCGTCGCCCAACAGGCGCGGCACGGCAAACACCCACACCATGATCGTGGTGGCCTGCACCGCGAACATCAGCAGCGGCCAGAACAGCGTCCACATCCGGTGAATACGGTTGAATTCTTCGGTCACCGCGTCGTTGCGCTCGCCGAATCGGCCGATCTCGCGCGCCTCCTGGTTGAACGCCTTCACCACCCGGATGCCCGGGATGGTGTCCGACAGCACGTCGGTCACCCGCGACCACTTGCGCCACGCGCGCAGGAAGAGCCGCTGCAGCGATTCGCCGTGCCAGTAGATCAGCCAGCAGAACACCGGCACCGGCAGCGTCATCACCAGGCCGAGCCGCCAGTCGAGCGCGAGCAGCACGATCGACAGGCCGAGGATCATGATCAGCGACAGCGACACGTCCACCACGCCGAAGGCCAGGAAGTCCCACAGGCGGTCGGTGTCCGATGTGACCCGCGTGATCAGGCTCCCCGTCTTCTTCCGCGAGAAGAAGGACAGGCTCAACCGCTGAATGTGTTCGTACAGCTCCGCCCGAAGGTCGCGCGCAACCAGCTCGCCCAGCACCGACATGAGCCGGAGCCGCACGTGCGCCGCCGCCTGGCGGATCACGTACAGGACCGCCATGGTCGCCACCGCCAGCCACGCCATCGTGCCGGCCGCGCCGCGCGACAGCGTTCCCTCCTGCACCGGTCGCACGGCGCGGTCGATGATGAAGCCGGCCAGATACGGAGGAACGAGACTCGCCAGCGTGATCACCCCTGCGGCCACGAGGCCGAACAGGAGCTGCCGGCGATATGGCTGCAGGTAGCCCAGCAGGCGGAGCAGCACCGCCGACCGCCGCCTGGCCACCAGCGCCTGTGCGTCCCGCACCGGGCGCGCCACCGACTCGGCGTACATGCGGTCCCCGTCGCTGGACGTGACCGTGCGCCCCGCCAGCGCCTCCTCGAGGACGAAGCGGATGTTCTCGAACGCGCCCCGCTGGCGCTGGGTGTAGCGCACCACCGCCAGCGGCGGGTCGTCAGGCGCGCCGAGCACGATCAGCGTGTTCGCGCTGAGCCCGGGCGACTCCTGGATGGTCTGGATCCGGGCGCGATCGACGATCTGCACATCGTGCGCGCGCGGACCACGATCCGCTGCCCGGTCGGGAAGCCGAATGGCCGCTCGATGATCGCCGGGTCTGGCAATCGCCAGATGCCGGGGGCCTAACGCGAGCCACGACTCGCCGAGTCGGAGGGCACCGTCGAGATCGGCGAGGGCGTACAGCTGCACCGGCTCGCCGCCCCACGCCTGCTCGATCTGCGCGCGGACGTGCGGCGGGAGACGCGAAGGCTGGCCCGCGTACCGCTCGATGACTTCCCGATCGATGAGAACCTGATTCATGTCCGTGATCCGTTGAGTGAGGCGCAACAAAAAGGCCTTTCGGGTCTGCTGCACCCGAAAGGCCGGATCACGACATCGAATCCTGTTCCCCTAGGGTGCTCTTCCTCCGGCGGTGACGTCGCCGACCGCGATCCGCGTCGCGATTGGGCACACTTCGCCCATGCGCGCAAAGGCACGCGGCGCGTGATCACGAAGCGTTGAGGAGGTGAGGTAGTTGGGGTGCATGATCAGGATTGGTCCCCGTTCAGGGGTACGCTCACGAAAGTAGGGGGCGCGGTGCGAACTGGCAACTGCCCCTCGGTGAGGGGAAGACCCCGTCTGCGGGCAAAGGGTCACAGGTGAGAAGCAGGGCAAAGGACATGGATCATGGGCCATGGATCCCTTCTCGAGGCACCGTCCGCGCCCTGGCTACGCTCGCGCTCGCTTGTCGGGTCTGTGGCGGATGACCCCGTCCCCGGTCGTGGAGCTCAATCGTGCGGCAGCAATCGCCATGGGCGACGGATCCGAAACGGGCGTGGTGCTGATCGAAGCCCTTCTGTCGCGCGGGGAGCTCACTCGACAACTGATTCCTGATAGTTGACAGCTGATAACTGATCGCTGACGGCATATAGCTGATGGCTGACGTGCCGTTGACTCGGCGCGCCCAGCTCTTAGTCTCGGGCCATGAATGCCAGCTGTCAGCACACAGCGCTGCGCGCCCGCACGATCGGCGGGTTGGTGGGCACTGCCACAATCGTGCTCGCGTCCGTGTCGTTGCCGGCGCAGCGGGCGCCGGGTGGACAGGAGGGCACCACCGCCTCGGCCACCGCGCCGCGCCCTCTCCTCCGTTGGGGTGGAGATGCCGAAGGCGGTGCGCCCTTCGTGGAAGCCGATCCCGCCGACCCGACGAAGGTTCGGGGCTTCGACGTCGACATCGCGAGCATGATCGCTGCCGGGCTGGGACGGGAGCCGCGCTTCGTGCAGGTCGCCTGGTCTTCCATAGAAGCATCCGTGGAGCGCGGCGATTTCGACATCGGCATGTCCGGTGTGGAGGATCGGCCGCAGCTCCGCGCGCGGCACGCGGTCACCATCCCGTACTTCGAGTTTCGCGAAGTGCTCGCGGTGCGACCGGCCGACAGCGCACGCTTTCGGCAGCTGGCGGACCTGCGGGGACACCGCGTCGCGACCCTCGGCGGGACCACCGCCTACGAGATCCTGCTTGCGGCGCGCGACAGCCTGGGTCTGGAGCCGATCTCGTACGACGACGACGTCCATCCGTACAGCGATCTGGTCGCCGGTCGCGTGGACGCAGTGCTGCTGGATCACATCATTGCGGAGCGATCGCTGCGACGCACCGGCGGCTTCGTGATCCAGCCGGAACCGGTCGCGGTCGCGCACTACGTGGGCGTGCTGGCGCGGTCGAACCTCGCGCTGCGGGATTCGATCAATGCGATCCTGCGCGCGCGCATGCGCGACGGATCCCTGGAGAAGACGTTTCGCGCCTGGAACGTCTGGGACGATCGGGAGGCCGCGTACTTCCAGACGGTGCTGGCATCGGCAGCGCCCGGCGCGGCGGACACCGTGCAGACGCGCCGGCTGTTGACCTACCTGCCGGCGCTCCTCCGCGCGGCGGTGGTGACGCTCGTGCTGTCGTGCCTGTCGATGGCGCTGGCCGTGGTGGCAGGCATCGGCATTGCCGCCGGACGGATCTATGGCCCCCGACCCGCCCGCTTCCTGCTGCATGCGTTCGTCGAAGTGATGCGGGGGACGCCCGTCCTGCTGCAACTGTTCGTCATCTACTACGGCCTGTCGGGCGTGGTCCGGCTCCCCGCGTTTGTCGCCGCGGTCGTGGGGCTCGGACTCAACTACGCCGCCTACGAGTCGGAGATCTATCGTGGCGCGCTGGAAGCCATCTCGCGGTCGCAGCTGGAAGCGGCGCGGACGCTCGGGCTGTCGGAGGGCAAGATCCTGCGTCTGGTGCGCGGCCCGCAGGCGCTGCGCCTGGCGCTCGCGCCGATGACGAACGACTTCGTGGCCCTGCTCAAGGATTCGTCGCTCGTCTCGGTCATCACCGTGGTCGAGCTCACCAAGCAGACGGCGATCTACGCCACGAATATCGGGAGCTGGCTGGTGCCTGGTCTCCTGTGCGGGCTGGTCTATCTGGCGATGTCGCTGCCGCTGTCGCACGCGGCGCGCCGCCTCGAGCAGCGGCTGCGCCTCACATGAGCGCGAGCACCGGCACCGCGCTCGCGGTGCAGGGCCTGTCGATCTCGCGCGGTCCGCGCGATGTACTCCGGGGACTCGATCTGGAGGTCGCGCGGAGCGAAGTCTGCGCGCTGATGGGGGTGTCGGGGGCCGGCAAGACGACAGCGCTCCGCGCGATCGCCGCGCTGGAGCCGTTTCAGCGCGGCACCATCACGATCGACGACGTCTCGCTGCATCCGGGCCCGGTGCCTCCGCAGTCGCGGCTCAAGGCACTGCGCGCCAGGGTGGGAATGGTGTTTCAGGCGCACTCGCTGTTCGACCACCTCTCGGCAATGGACAACATTACCCTGGCACCGGTGCATGCGCTGGGCTGGAGCAGGGGGCGCGCGGAATCGGTGGCCATGGAGCTCCTCCAGGCGCTGGGGGTGGCGGAGCGCGCCCGGGCCTATCCCCGCCAGCTTTCGGGCGGCGAGGCCCAGCGGGTGGCGATCGCCCGGGCGCTCGCCCCCGGCCCGCTGCTGCTCCTCATGGACGAGCCCACGTCCGCCCTCGATCCCGCGCGGCGCGGTGCGTTAGGCGCCACGCTGCGGGAACTGGCTCGCGGCGGCCGGGCGCTGCTGATCGCCACCCACGACGTGGAATTCGCGCGTGCCGCGGCCGACCGGGTGGTGATCCTGGCCGACGGCGCCCTGGTGGAACACGGGCCGGCCGTCGACGTCCTTGCCCATCCCACGCACCCAGCCACACGCGAGTTGCTGGCGGCTGGTTGATGCGCGTCCGCGACCCGCCTCACGCGTTCGTTTCACTCTCGCCGACGGATCGTCGCCACCAGCGCCATTGTCTCGGCGGATGGCTCTGCCTGTAGCTCGGCACGCAGCCGGCGCGCGAAGCGATCGAACAAGCGAAGCGCGCCAGCGCGGTCGCCCAGCCGATCGAGCATGACGAGCGACCGTCGCAACACCCGCTCGTCGTTCCATGCGAGTCGCACCGCGTAGCGCGCCATACGCGCGGCGTCGGTGAGGTGGCTGTCGGCCTCCAGCGTCTGGGCCAGCGCCCACGCCGCGGCCACGACGCACTCCAGCGCCGCGGCGCGCTGATCCTCCAGCCACGCATCGAAGTCGGCGCACTCCGACAGATGGAATCCGGGCATCAGATCCCCGCGGTACAGATCGACTGCGCGTCCCAGTCTCCCGGTGTCCGAGGTCGCCTGCAGTTCGACGGCGTCGCACCACAGCGAACCCGGCGTGAGCGCCAACTCCTCGTCGCCGCGCGTGAGGAGGGCATTGGCGCCAAGGGCCCCGCGCACCAGGTGCACGGACTTGCGTAGCGCCGCGCGCGCATGGCTCTGGTCCAGTTCCGGCCACAGCAGACCCACCAGCCGATCGCGACGCTGGTGACGTCCGGGCGGCGACAGGGCCAGGTATGCCAGCAGCGCCACGACCTTCGACTGCGCGAGCAGACGATCGGCGTCATCCGCCGGAATGCCACGCAGTTCGATCCCGCCCAGGAGAAAGAGCTGAGCACCGGGAGTGGGCGTCGTCACGAGCACCATCCTCCGCCAGAAGGAACGACGAACAGCGCGTGTCCACGAAGGTAGCCTCCACGGTCGCGCCCGAGAAGGCGGGGCGTTACGCAGGGAACGCTCAGGGAACGCGAAAGCAACGACCCCGCCGCTACTGTCGCCACGATGGAGGAACCACGGTCTGGTACGCTTCCCCACACGATGCGCGCGCAACGGCGCACCGATCAGATCGAATCGCTTCCACGTGGAGGGTAGCATCATGATCCGCATCCAAACGGTTGCTCTGGCACTTGTCGTCGCGGCATTCGGGTGTTCCGAACACCGCTGGCCGAATACGACCGGACCTGACGACGTGCTGCCTCCCGGCGTGCCGTCGGTGGCGCAGGTTTCCGGGACGGTGATCGTGACCGGAATCGGCACGAGCCGCAGCGTGCACCTGCGACGGTCCGACGGCTCGCTCCTGCTGATCATCGGGAACGAAGCCGCGCGCCTGGCAAGTGTGGCAGGGGGAGAGGTGATGGCACAGGGGACATGGGACGCGCCACCGGCGTTCGTGCTCGATGGATTCCAGGTGCTCTCGATGAGCGGCCGTGCCGCCTACGATGGCGTGCTGACCGCCTCCGGGAACGGCTTTGCACTGCGGCTGGCCAGCGGTACGGTCCGTTCCATCGCCAGCGCGCCCGCCGAGCTTGCGAACCATCTCGGAGAGCGGATCTGGATCACGGGACTGGAAGATCCGCCGGTGGCCTTTGGCGTCATCGCTCCGGATGCTCAATGAGCCGCGCGCGCGGCGGCGTGGACGCGCGGGGGGGGCCCCGGTTCATGTCCGGGGTCCTCACTCCGCTCGCGGCATGGACGAAGCGGTCGAGCGGCTGACAGTCTGGTGATGGGCCGCGCGGACCCAACCTTTCGGGCCCGCCCGGCCAATAGCTATATGGAGGACGGCGCCGATCGCCAGCCTCCGCCTCACCACGCTCCGGATCCATACTTCTGTCGGCATGCCTCCTGAATCCGACTCCACGCTCATCGAGCGTCTGCATACGCTCGGCGACGAGGGGGCATTCCGGACACTCTACCGGCGGCACTCCGCACGCATGTACCAGCTTCACCTGCGCTTCGCCGGTGGCGATGTGGCCCAGGCCGAGGATCTGTTGCAGGAGACCTGGCTCCGCGCGGTCCGCCACGTGGGCGATTTCCGACACGACGGCAACCTCGCGGCCTGGCTGCGCGGAATTGCCGTGAACGTGGCCCGCGAATGGTTGCGCGCGCATCGGCGTGAGGGCCTGCGGGTCGTCGATCTGGACCCGGACGAGCTGGCGATGGAAGCCTCGCCGCATCCGGTAGCCGCCGATCTCGAGGCGGCCATCGCGTTGCTTCCCGCCGGCTACCGCGCGGTGCTCGTCCTGCACGATGTGGAAGGATTCACCCACGCGGACATCGCGGAGATGCTCGGCATCGCCCCCGGCACGTCCAAGAGTCAGCTGTTCGAGGCACGCCGCGCCGTGAGACGTATGCTCGCGGACAGCGAACAGGATGCGGAATGCACCACCGGAACGCAGTGAGGATGGAAACCATGGAAACCCACGACGACTTCGAACTCACCGATACCGAACGCGCCGCGTTCGTGACCCTGCCCCGGGCGCTCGCCCCCGACCCCGCCGTCGAGGACCGCGTGGTGCGGGCACTCCACGTGGAGGGGGCGTTCACCCGGCGGCGCTGGTACCGGCGGGCCATTCCAGTTCCCCTGGCCGCTGCTGCGGGCTTCGTGCTCTTTGCCGCGGGCGCAGCGGCCGGTGCGACGCTGATACCGCTCGGGCCGCGTGCGGAGTCCGCTGCGAGTGCTCCTCCCTCGACGAACGTTCGCACCATCGCGGCTCCGGACGACGGGAAGCTGGTGGGGTGGTTGTGAGCAGAGTTCAGCGGTCAGCGATCCGCCTTCAGGTTGAGTCGTCAGTTGTCAGTGATCAGCTATCAGTCATCAGCGTTCAGCTATCCGCTTTCAGCTGTTCTTCCAGGAGTACGTCATTATGATCCCGAATTCGAAATTCCCGGTCCGCGGCCGCTGGCCGCGCGTGGCTGGGATCGTTGCACTCGCCTCGTTCGTTTCACACAGCCTGATCGCGCAGGAAGTGCGACGACCTCCCGACAAGGGCGCGGTGCTCGATTCGACGCGGCACTACCAATTCTCGGCCGACGCGATCAAGCTCCAGGGCGACCGCGTCTGGTTCGGGTTCAGCATCATGTGCGGCAGCTGCACGATGACCGAGACCAGGAGCGGCACGCGCTGGGAGTTCTCGACCCCGCCGAGCATTCGCGCCATCGAGCCGGATGGCCCGGCGCAGCGAGCGGGGCTTCGCTCGGGTGACGTCCTCACGCGCATCGACGGTCTCGATCTCACCGACGATGCCGGCGCCAACCGGCTGGCGACCGCGCGCATCGGTCAGACCGTGCGATTCACCGTGCAGCGGGGCCGTCAGACGCTCCAGGTCCCGGTGACCGGCGCCTCGTATCGGGACATCGCGGTGACACCGACGTTGATCAAGTTCTCACCCGAGAAGGTTGTCGGCGACACCATCGTCCTCAAGTCGGAACAGGTGAACCTGGACACGGCGGGCGTGCGGGTCGCCAGGCCCGAACGCATCGACGCTTTCGTCGGGAAGGTCGTTCCCCCGCGCTCCGAGAAGACAGTCGTCGACGAAGCTACGCCGAAGACGTCGGTAGTCGAGGCGCGCAAGACGACACAGGGAGAGGTCGCGTGGTCTCGGGAGCGCGACGCCGACCAGGACGTGGCCGATGCCCAGCGCGAACTGGAACGTGCGCGGCAGCTCTATCAGAACGGCCTCCTCGCGCAGCAGGAGCTGGAGAAGAAGGAAGTGGCTCTCGAGAAGGCTCGTGCCAGCCGGGTACTTGCCGCCCAGGCTGACGTCGAACAAACCGAGCGCCAGTACGAGCGCGGAGCCGTCTCGCGGGAAGAACTCGACCGCGCGCAGATGGTCCTTCAGAAGGCGCGAATGGATTGGACGGTCCCACCAGCGCAGCAGCCGGTCCGCTTCTCGGGGTCGTTCGGCAATTCCGACATCACCGTGCGCGGTGCCGGCAACACGACCGTCACGATCGCGGACCGCGAGTGCTGGATGGAGATCCGCAGTTCGGACGCCGTGGTCCGACTCCAGTTGCGGGACGGATGCACGAAGAAGCCGCCCCCGCGCTGACGACCTTCCGCCGAGGGCCCGGCTCGCCTGCTGGGGCTTGGCGAGCGGGCGTTGTGCGACGGACACGGCGCGAAATAGGATGATTGTGTGCGGCGCCTAGTCGAAGCGGGGCCACCTGGGTGCCGAGGAGCGCGGTCGCGACTTGCCGGCCCTCGCCGGAGGTGACTACATTGTAATTACATGGAGGCATCATGAAGACCCGGATTGTCCGGATCGGCAACTCCCGCGGCATCCGCATCCCGAAGCCGCTGCTCGATCAGGCGGGCCTCGAAGACGAGGTCCAGCTGCGTGTGCTCGACAATCGCATCGTCATCGAGGCCGCGCGCGCGCCCCGCGCAGATTGGGCGAATGCCGCCCGGACGCTCCACGAGCGCGGTGAGGACGGCCTGCTCGATCGCCCGCTGCCGACGCGATTCGACGACACAGAGTGGGTGTGGGAGTGAGCGGACCGAGACGCGGCGAAGTCTGGCTGGTATCCCTCGATCCGAGTCGGGGTCGCGAGATCCGTAAGACCCGGCCGTGCGCGGTCGTGTCGCCAGACGAGCTGAACTCCCATCTGCAGACAGTGCTCGTGGCGCCGATGACCACCGGCGGCCATCCGTATCCCTTCAGAATTCCGTGCCGTTTCCGGCGGCGCGATGGTCACGTCGTCCTCGATCAGATCCGCGCAGTCGACATTGGTCGTCTCGGCCGCCGTCTCGGCAAGCTCTCGCCCAACACACAGCGAGTCGTGCTGACGACACTGCAGGAGATGTTTGCCCAATGACGGATCGTCGGGGACGGCTCGGGCGGCTGGGCCGCGGGTGCTAATTTCGCGCGGCTGGGGCACGGGCGCTAATCACTCACCGCAATAGACATCTCCCTACGCCACCGCCCCCACACGCCTTGGCCGCCTGACCCGCACCCGTCGCCATGCTTCCCACACATTGGCCGCGAGCAATCCGGCCAGCAGGAAACAGGCGGCGCCGAGCAACTCGAACATGCCAAAGCTCACGGCCGCCACCATCGCGCCGTACATGATCTGATCGGGATGCTTGGGCGGTGACGTGGGCGGATCGGTGACCATGAAGAACACGAAAAACAGCGCGGCGTGCAGATCGGGGGTCCGATACAGCTCCGCCACGCCGCGTGGATCACCGACGAAAGCAACAATCGTGAACAGGGCGAAGTAGCAACCGAGGAACGAGAGCACCACCGGCAGTTTGTTCACGCGCTGCGAGATGAAAAGGCCCACCGCAAACAGCAAAGCCAACGCCACCGGCGCCACCTCGGGCAGCGCCCCCCACCAGCTCTGCTGCGTGTCGAAGAGATAGAACGTCACGACGAGCGCCAGCGCGGCCGGATTGAAGACGTTCGCCGAGCGCGTTCGGATGACGTACTTGCTCGCCACCGCCAGCGCCGACGTGATCGCCGGCACGTACCACGGCTCGAACGGGCTCAGCACCATCGCCACGATGAGCCCCGTGAGCAGCGCCCCATCGGGAAAGACCCATTCGCGCTCGCGCCACCGCAGGATCGGTGCGTCCACGAGCATGGCGGCGAGAATCGCACTCGCGAGGCCCGGGACGACGCGCAGGACGCCCTCGCCCGGCACCGCAATGCCGAGCACGAGCAGGAGCGCCAGGATGAGCAATCCCTTCGGTCTGCGGAAGAACCGCTTGAGCTCACTCCACACCGATCGTCTCCGGCCGCGGCCTCAGGTACTCGCGTCGCATTCCATGCGTCGCGAACCGCTCGAGAGTGGGGGTGACGATCATCCCGTCGACACCATGCGAATCAAGCAGGCGGATGCCCGCTTCCGGCCCCAGCACGAAGGCGGCCGTCGCCAGCGCGTCGGCCACCATGGCGGAGTCGGCAACGACGGTAGCGCTCGCCGCGCCTGAAGCCGACCGGCCGGTGCGCGCATCTATTATGTGGTGCGCGGCGCCCTCGTCCGTCCCGATACGATGCGCCGTGCCGTCACCCTCGGCGGTCGCTAGCACCGCGTGCTCTCGCACCCGCCGTTCGTAGTCGCCCGACGTGCACACCGCCACGTTCGACACGTGGAGCGTCTCGATCAACTCGCCCTCACCGCGCGGATGGCGGATCCCCACCCGCCACGGCGCGCCCTCCTCGTTGCATCCGCCGAGGTACAGGTCGCCGCCGGCGTCGATCGCGAAGTTGCCGATCGGACGCAGCTCCCGCGCTGCGAGGTCGATCGCGAGACCCTTGGCCACGGCGCCGACGTCGAGCATCAGCGGCCTGCGCAGCATGATCGTGTGCGTATGCGGCTCGAGCACGACGTCGCGGAAGGTCACGGCATCGCCGGTCAGTGTCGCAGCCGCTGACGTGACTCGAGGGACATCGCGACGGGCTGCATCGCGGACCGGCACGCGCACTTCCGCGCCCGTGCCGCTGACATCGCGAATGGCCACGCCCCCGCTGGCAGGTTTGTTCGAAGCCGCCGCGCCCGTCCGGAAATCAATGTTGAACCCCATCTGCTCCATGCGGTGCCCCACCGTCGGGTCGAACGCTCCGTCGGTCTCGGCGGCGACTGCGAGCGCGAATCGCACCGCCTGAAAGAGCAGCTCGCTCACCGGAACGGGCGTACCGACCTGCGCGCAGAGGCGGCGCAGCTCGCTGCCCTCGTCGAATCGCGAGCAGACCTCCTCGATGCGGAGGAACCAGTCGAGCGCACGCGCAACGATCGTGGCGCGATGGTCTGCCTGACGAGCGTGCGCCTCGCCTCCGTGACCAGACTCGGCATTCTCAGCGGGCGAGATCAGGTCCGTGGGGTCACTGTCGCCGATCGCCTGGATGGTGACCACCGTCCCCATGGCGGCCACGCTGTGCACGTAGACGCGGCTCACCGGGCCTTCGACAGCGCCTCGACGATAGCGTAGTAGAACGCGTTCGTGCTCTGCGTGGCGCCCGACACGTAATCCACCTCCGGGCTCTGCCGGCTCACGACCTGGGGTGGGAGCGCGGCGATCCACGAGCAGGAATACCGCGTGAGGCATTGCACGATCGACGCGCGGAGAATGCGCCCACCTTCGATCACCACGGCCGCCTGGATATCCCCGTGCCGCGACGTTCCCCATCCGGTGTAGGTGCCGTCCCTGAGCCGCGGTGCGGTCGCAACGGAATCAGTGGCTTGGCTGGAGTCGGGGACGCCGGCCGACCTGGGCGTGTCGACCGGTGCGACGACCGATGGGACACCTGACGACGCAGGCGCCGAGTCGACCGGGACAGATGCTTTGGAGAGCGAACCGGGCTGGCTGACGATATCCGATTTCGTTGCGGAGGGAGGACCGGCCTTCCCGGTGGGAACCGGGGCCTTCGCGACTGATGCCACGGGGTTGGCCGGCGGAGCCGTCGTGTTGCCCGCGGACGAAGCCGGATTCGCGACGTGATCGCCAGACTTCGCGATCGGGGCCACGAGCGGGGCGGCCGCAACGTGCTGCGCCGGCGGAGCAGGGGCTGGGGCTGGATGTGCGGATGCGGCCGATGCCAGCTCCGGCACCGCTGCGGACGGGGTCGGGGCCGCGTGGGCAGGCGGCCTTCGCCGAGCATCTTCATCGGAAAAGCTCTGCGCGGCGGCGCGCGTGCGCTGGTAGCCCGCCGCGTAGACGGCAACTATTGCCGCGGACCCCAGCGCGATCAGGCTGTTGCTCATGCGCTTACCCGATGCGCCGCCCGTTCCGCTGGTCGCTTCGACCACTGGCAACGATTCCGCCGGGGAGGTGTCGCGCTTCGGGACTGCCTGCTTGCGTCGCTTCAAATGGGGGCTCCGCAGTTGCTGCTGACACGACATGGCCGACCCGCCACACGAGGCCGTCGTAGATTACGCGATGGTCGGACGGCGCGCTGGGAAGGAGTGTTAAGGCGGTGACCGGACCCCATTCGAAGTGAAGTTGGGGGGCACTTGTGCGCCGGAGGCGGGTAGCGATCGGGGTCTCGCCAGCCCCGCGGGGCCTCAGCGAGGGAGTGCACCGTGAACATCGGTCGAAGCATCGCCGCCGTGCTGACTCTGGGAACCATCGCGCTGCGCGCCGCCGATGCGCAGGCGCGACCCGGCACGGTCTCGGGCATCGTGCGCGACATGACCGGCCGCCCTCTTCAGGGCGCCACGGTGGTCGTCGATCCCGGCGACTTCGCCAAGCGCGTAGAGACCGATGCGGCGGGTCGTTTCCGTATCACCGGTGTCTCGCGCGGAGGGCACATCCTCCGCACCGTGAAGAGCGGATACCAGTCCGACGAGCAGTCGGTCGACCTGCCGGCGGAAGGCCTCGACGTCGCGATCGCGCTGGTGCGGTTCACGCAGCTCGACACCGTCCCGATTCGCGCCACGCGCACCGGCATCTTCGGCACGGTCTTCACGCGAGGCGATCTGCATCCGCTCGACGGCGTCAATGTCGACGTGGTCGGCGCGCATGCGTCCGCGAAGACGCCTGCGAACGGCCGGTTCAACTTCGCCGCGGTGAAGGAAGGGGCGTACGTGGTGAACGTGCACCGGCCGGGGTTCCAGACGCGCATGCTGTCGGTGTTCGTGCCGCACGATGGCGCGATCGAACTGGCGGTGGCGATGGACTCGGCGCGCGGCATTACGGGCTTCAAGCAGATGTCGATGGTGCTGTCGGAGTTCGATGAGCGCGCGCTACGTCGGGGCAATCGGTCGACGGTGATCGCGCGGCAGGAGTTCGCCGGGCACTACGGCATCAACCTCAAGGATGCGCTGCGCTACTCGCAGTCCTTCCTGCGCTCCGGTCTCATCGTCGTGGACAGTGTCGTGTGCGTGTTCGTGGACGGGATCGCGAAGGCGGGGGCGACGCTCAACGATTTTCAGGCGGGCGAGGTGGAGGCGGTCGAGATCTACGGGCTGTATCAGGATTACTCGAACACGCTGATGGACCGGTGGCCACGGAACATGCCGTGCGGCAGCGGCGAGACCTCCACGCCGCGCAGCAGCCATCCGTTCGGGCTGCGCTCGGGTCAGGCCGGTCTTGTCGGGAGCCTCGGCAACTCGGACCAGCGTGAGCCGATGGACAATCGAGCGCGGGCGGCGGTGGTGTGGCTGCGGCGGTGACGGTGCGAAGGGACCGGAGTCCGGGTTACACGGGCCTCACACGCGCACTGCCACCCCCCGGTTCAGCATCAGCTATGCCGCCATCAGCGATCGCCTGGAGCGACGAGTCCAGGCCTTCCCTCTTGATGATGTGCATGCCCAGCCGCGTGTGCGACACGCCCGGATGGAGACGGTAATCGAAACTCAGCATGCCGCTCTCCAGCACCGCGTCGAAGTAGTAGAGATCGACCGGAGCAGCGTGCTGCAGCCCATCCGCCAGTTCCGCGAGGTGCGAGGCGACGAGGGTGACGCCTCGTGGGCAGGTTGCGAGACCCCTCACGATCAGTTCCGTACCTTCCAGCGCGTCGTGCACGTTCGTTCCCTTGAAGGCCTCGTCTATCAGTGCGAACACACGCTCACCCCGTCCCAGCGCGTTGACCAGTTCGCGAAGGCGTCGCACTTCAGCGAGAAAGAAGCTCTCACCGCGTTGGAGGGAGTCACGCACCGTAATGGACGCAAAGATCCGGTCAAAGACCCCCAGGCGGACTCGCTTGCCGGGCACGGCCGCGCCCATCTGCGCGAGCAGCACCAGCAGGCCGCACGCCCGCAGGTGCGTCGATTTCCCCGCCATGTTCGGGCCAGTGATGAACCTCACGCGCGTGCCGACGCCCATCAGAAGGTCATTCGGGACGGGTGCCTTGAGGAGCGGATGGAAGACATCACGGGCCTCCACAAACGGGGTCTCGCTGTCCACGATTTCGGGGTAGCTGAACCCCGGTTCGTTCTGGAGCGTGGCGAGGGCTTGCAGCGCGTCGAGTCGGCGCAGGGCGGACAAAACGGCGTTGAGCATTTCGCGTTTCGTTGATCGTACAGCATGGTCCAGGCGCACCAGCCCCACACCCGGTCGGACCCGCCTGATCGTGCTCAGAAGCGTGTCATCCATCGCGGCGCGAAAGCACTGGTGTATCTCGTGCAGATCTCCCTCCTCCTCAAGGAACATCTGGTCGAGGATATCCAGCGTGCCCTGGACGAAATCCAGCAGATCGCGGACACGGAGCAAGCCAGTCAGGGTCTCGTGGTACGTTTTCGGGTTGAAGGCGCGCATGAGCAGACCCGTGACGAGACTTCTTCCTAACGTCGCTGGCCTGCGGGCCAGGTATAGCTCCGTCCCGTTGAGGCCACGCTTCACCGCGTCGAGGGACAATCTCGGGAGCATCCCCGCGATGACCTGAAGGTCTCGCTGCCGCGACAGGATCGCCTGGGCCGACGTCAGCGGTGCGAGCAGCAGCCGTTCGAGCAACAGGCGGCTTTCAGGCAGTCTGGTACGATCGATGAAGGAGAGAAGGTCCCGGACCTGCCCGCTGGGGACGACAATCTCCAGGTCCAGGACGCTGTCGCGATCGATGTGAAGGGAGTCGGTGGTCATGACGTTTCCCATCGGCTGCATTCCCCACGTCGCCTCGCCACCGGTAGACTCGCCGAAGGCGATTGAGCAATGTGACCGCGACTCACTGCTCGCATTCCGCGCGCCGCCGAGCCAGTTGGTCGAGAATCTCCGGCTCTCCTTTCAGCTCGGCCAGCGGGGCGAGCTGTTCACGAACATAGTCCCAGTCCAGCTTGCCCGGCATCCGGAATCCTGCCCTCGAAGTGCTGCAACAGGATGTCGATGAAGTGCGCTTCGTTGCCGAACCCGGTGAGCAGGGTCAGATGGACGTCCACGGTGACACGGGGCTCTCCCCAGCGCTGCACGGCAAGGCCACCGATGAAACAGAAACGCCACCCCTGCGACTCACACACCTGTTGCAGGGCGGCCGCGGCCTGGAAGAGCTCAGTAATGGCGCCGTGCCCTCACGAACCAGCGCTGCTGCTCCACGAGCCCGGAGCTCTCACGACGTGATGGGGGCGCCTCCAACAGACCGCCGGAGAGCATCGCGATGGCGCGGTAGCCGTCCAGTTCCCGGAGCTCCTTGCGCCGGATGCGCTCCAGTGCCTCCCCGGCCCGCCGCCAGGTCTCGACCCAACGCTTTCCCGCGGCGATCTGTTCCGGTGTCCAGTGAGCGAGCGCCGAGGGTCGCGGAGGCGAGGGCATGCGTTGACTCTAATCGGATCGCCGGCGCGCGGCCACTGGATTGGCGACCACCCCGCTCCATCAGCATCGTCGCCCGGCGACGAGATCGAGTTCATCGTTGGACCAGGTGGCACACGCGTCCTGAAGTCGAGCGGGCAGCGCGCGGCGCCCACCACGACCGAACGGCTCGCCCACTTCGACCGGGCCACCGCACGCCAGCACGCCCGGCAGCGCGGGACGGTGCGAAAGACCCCAACCGCCGGTCGCGGTTGGACGCGCGACGCGCTCTACGACCGTGGCCGCGCTCGTTGACACGAACGACACCCGGTTTCCCGGGAAGCAGCGCGCGGCCACGGCGCTCCTGCGGCGCGGGATTGAGGAGGAATCACTCTTCCTCGCGCACCAGGGCCTGGTGGAGTTCGTTGCCGCGACCACCCGGCCTCTGAAAGGCGCGACACCGCTGCTGTCGCCGCACGACGCATGGCGTGAGGCGGAAGACCTGCTGCGACAGATTCCGGTGCTCTACCCCGACGAGGCCGTGGTGCGGACCGCGCTCCGCGGCGCAGCGGCGTACCAGCTCTCCTGGTTCGACGCCCACATGTGGGCCTATGCCGAGGTGAATGGACTGGGAACGCTCTACTCCGAGGACTTCGAGGACAGGCGGTTCTATGGCCTCGTTCAGGTGGTAAACCCGTTCCGCGCCGAGTAAGCCGTCCTGCTCAATCGCCCTCTTGCGCGAGAGCACATCACCGCGACGCGAACGTCCCGGAAGGCACCGACGTGGCGGGCGGGGATCGAGGCGGATGGTTTTGGCACTCGACTTCATGTCTTCGTTCCACCCCTTCACAGCACATCCACGCCCCGCCCCCCCCGTCGCGGCCAGTCCCACGGGACGCTCACGCGCCGGGCATTGGGGTCGTTGGCGCTCCGCTACGGAAGGATGACGCGTACTGGGATATTGAGCAACGACGCCGCGCTCGGGTCCTGCCCCGATTCCCCACTGTCGTTCGCACCCCAGCACCAGATCTCCTTCTCCTCAGTGAGCCCACAGGTGTGGTTCGCGTACGCGGCGATCTCTGTGAAGCGATGCCCTCCTGCGACCGCAATCGGCACGGGGAAGATCGGTGTCGTATCGTGGTCGTGGCCATTCCCCAGTTGTCCACCATAGTTATCTCCCCAACACATGGTAATTCCGGCGGTCGTAATCCCGCACGCGTACACCCCGTCAACGGAAATGGCGCGAAACGTGAGGTCGCCCCCAACGCGCACGGGGATGACGGCATGCGCCCCTGTGCCATGGCTGCCATTACCGGGTGTGTCCCTTTCTGAGTTGATAATCGAGTGGGTGCCTAACAAGTATTACGCAGCATCCTCCCGGATCGATGAACTCCGCTTCGCTAACGCCTGCTGCAACAAGGGCAGCTGCTCGTAGCCCTTCACGCGACGGAACTTCGCTTCGGCGGCGAGGAGGGCCGCAGCACACCAGCGCAACTTCGGATCGCTGGTTCGCCAATGATCGATGCGCGCCGTCCGGTCCTCCACGCGCACCATGACGCTCTCGATCACATTCGTCGTCTTGAAACTCTGCCCCAACTCGGGGAACACATCGAGCCGGTGGAGCGTCAGCGTTTCCTCCAGACCCTCCAGCAACCTCGGTGCCGCCGATTCGTTCAGGACCCGCAGCTCGTGGTGGAGCGGGAGCAGCGCGCGCTTGGCATCGCCGTAGTGCGGGTGCGCGTAGGGCGCCCGCAGTTTGCCGCGCCACTTCGCCTCGTCGCCCTTGGCGAGATCGCTCACGACGTTCTCGCGTTTGTGCCACTGACAGCGCTGCACCTCGGCGCGATCCCCATACACGTCCGCCACGCCGGCACGGAGACCCTTGCCCCCATCGACCACGACCAGGAGCCGTCCCGTCGGGGCCACCCCGCGCTCCGTGAGCTCGCGGAGGAGGGCCGCACAGACGCAGCCGCTCCTGCTTCACCGTGCCACAGCGCCGACACGCCACGCGCCGGAGTTCGAGATCGGGATAGATCCGGCGATCGCCACACGAGAGATCCCGGACGCGGCGCGTTTGCCGATCGTACCAGGTGTGATACAGCAGACCACACGTCCCGCAGCGCGTTTTTTTGAGCGCCGCGTGAGGGCAATGACCCGCGCGTGCGGATCCCCGAAGATCCCCACGACGGTGGGACTGGACCAGAACCCCGGGAAGCGGTACACATCCCAGAGCCGGCGTTTGCGACGATGTCTTGGCATCCGCTCATCATGCACCATCGCCCCACAGTCGCAAGCCTCCGCCTGCTCTCTCCCCCCAACCCCTGTTTCCGCTCAATTTCACCCACTCGATCGGGAGAAGACCCATTCTTATGAAGGGGACCGTCTCACCTAAACTTGGCACAGAGGGGAGTGCGCGGCGGCGACTGAGTTGCTTCGGTGACGCAAGCTGTCAGGAGAATAAGTTCCAGAGGAATGTGGCAACCGGCGCCACGGGGTGGTGTACGGCTCTGTGAGCGCATAGGACGATCCTCGTCATGGGCACGGCGTCTCATTCATCGCTATGCAGATGACGGTTAAACGGCTGCTTGGCGAGCACGCACGTCAACTCAGAATCGTCACACATTTCGACGATTCGTCTCAGGGCGCGTCGATGCCCAGCGGAATGAGCACGACGCGATCGAATTCCGCTCGAACAACAGCAAGCGACGCCGCGTCCAACTCGGTCAGCCGTCTCCGCATCAGTCGCGTGGCTGCGCTCCGGAGCCTCGCCTCATTCACGCCGAGCTCGTCAGCAGCAGCCTCCCAGCTGCGCCAGCGAGTCTTCTGTCCGACGGCGCGCAGCAGGATAACCCAGTCGAGAAAGACCTTCGGCGTCACGCCTTTGGGAATGGTCGCGTGCCACCGGCGCGCGAGGTCGCTCCGACTTCGCCCGACAAGGGCCGCGAGATCATCGAGCGTTCGGACCGGTCTTCGACTTCGACAGGCAGCGGCAATCGCGTTCGCGAGAATCGGCGATACCTTGTTTGTGCGCTCGGCATTCCGCGCCACCCGTCGTAACCAAGTTCGCTCCAACGCTCGCGCCATCGCCGCAGGAAGCCCAGTCGCAACGGCATTCAGCGACAGGAGTTCTGCGGCACCCGATTCGAGACCCACAGCTGGAGTCAGGCTTTCCAGGCCCTCACGGATTATGAATACCAGCGGGATGTCAGGAGCCGCCTGCTCGAGCTCTCGCATGTGATAAGTCAACTCGGGCTCGAACTGCACTATCGGCATGATCGCGCAGTCCGCTCGCGCTGCTGCCCGCTGGAACTCGTCCCATATCCCGTACGAGCTCACCGCCGCTTCGGAGCGCAGTGCTTCTCGAACGAGGCGGTCAATATCATCCCGCACCTTCAGGGCGACAACCGCGCGCAACGGAGGACTGACCGACGACATCCAGCTTCTCCCTGCTTCCGTGACCCGCCACGGACCCACCGCACCGGAGCAGACGACCGCGATCAACACGCCCATTGCCGAACTCAGGCAGTCTCACGCCCTTTTCTATTATTTCACGCGCTGTCGTCGCCCACCGACACGCCATGGCAAATGCCGTTACACCGTGTAACCCCCGCGCGGATTGCCTGGGGCGGGGCGACGCGCATGAAGCGCCTACTCCCCCCACTGCTGTGCTCTTCAGTGCGACGCCTCCGAGTTCCGCAAGCCGTGCTCGAACGCTGGCAAGGCGCGCGGGTGAGTCGAGCACTTGCCGTGGACGGTCGCGCGTGCCGCGCGGCGGCGGCGCACCGCGTCGCCGCCACTAACGTCGTCTCCGCGCCAGTGCACGTCGCAAGCTGCAGCGGTTGCGTTGAGACGTCCACGATGTGAAGGATGATGATGTGTCAGATCGCGTCGCTGCGCGGACTCGCCTGGAGCGCCGTCAGCAGCATGGCTCGACGAGAGCTGCTGCAGCTGGCGCAAGACTGGCTGCAGGCTACGACGTAACGGGCACTCGAAGTCACCGAACTCGACGATCGTGACCGGCGCGGACGCCGAGCCCCAACGCCCCCCGGAGCGACGTGCTCCCGCCAAACATCAATGTACGAACCGTGTCCTCTACCGCACTCGAGCGCTGCGTGTCCGCGCGTGGGAACCAGGTATTCCGGACGAACGAGACCGCGACGACGAGCGCGGACACTACGAGGGAGCCCGATACCACATCCTTGAAATGGATCTGCATTGGTAGCGTCGTCCCTCACGCGGACGGTCAGCACTCACGCGCCGAAGCCTGCGTCCTCCGTCATAGAAAGGCTGCTGAACCGGAGGCGTCATCACTCGCCCAACGGGGCAAGAATCACTGCGCCTCACCAGAACAGTACAGGAAGAACTGCGATGGACTGCAGCCTCCTCCTCTCTGGTGCAGTCCGCCGCTCAGTGTGCACTCTGGCAACGCGTCGTGACGACGACGAGCGCGCCGGCTAGCGATCGATTCGCTTCCGCGCGCGTGGTGATCATCGGCTCAACTACCACGCCTTGGACGCTGCGTCTTCCAACCGCGACCAGCTCCAGGATCTCGTTGAGGCCGCGGGAATTGAGGCGCCGTGAGACGAATCGCGGGAAAGTGGGACGAATTTCTGTTGACTGCATTCTCAGTAAGCAGCACCTTCGACCCGGAGTGAATCGTGACGCGTGAAGCCAGTTGCCAAGAGCGTGAGTCTGACTAGAACGTGAGGTAGCCTTCGCCGGTGCTGGTTAGCAGACGTTGTCTGCGGCGTGACTCACGCCCTTGGTGAGCACGTTCCGGTTCGGTGTTGCGTGGACTCCTTATCATCATACAGGCAATAGGGCCACCGTGGAGCTGGTCGCGTGGAGAACTTAACACTCAAGGCTGCTTCCCATCGCCCGACGGCTGCCGGCTTCGGTACCCACCGCCGAGCAGTGGGCAACGGCATTTCTGTTGAATCCCTTGTCTGAACGGGCACGTCGTCGGACCCGAAATTCCCCGTGACGTCTCGTCTTGAAGCGACCGTTTCGGCAATCTTGGCCGTCGCAGCGCTTGTGGTGGCGGCATCATTCGCGCACCGCGAGTTCGCAGGGGACCGCAGTGCGACAGAAAGGGAAGTGACTGCCCTCGTTTTTGAACCCCGGTGGCGAGAACTACTGCAGGTCGGCAGGGACCGGGGCGACTCGGCCGCGCCGATTCAGATTGTGGAGTTTGCAGACTTCGAGTGCCCCTTCTGTAGGGAGTTCGCCGGAGCACTGCAGATAGTCGAAGAAAAGTACGGCACCAAGATTAGACAAGTCTTCATCCACACTCCGAGCCCGACTCACCGCTTCGCGTATTCTGCGGCCCGCGCAGCCGAATGCGCTGGGGAACAGGGTGGGTTCTGGACTATGCACGACGTGCTCTTCGCCAAGCAAGACTCATTCGGGTTGAAATCGTGGCAATCCTTCGCTGCAGAAGCGGGTATAGCCGATCTCCACTCGTTTGACCGCTGCGCGCGCAGCTCAACCAAGGTGCTTGCCGTTGAGCGTTCGCTTGCGGCGAGAGCCGCGTTCCAGGTAACAGCCACGCCAACTGTGATCGTGAACGGATGGCGGTATACCGCGCCCCCGAATGATTCGCTCCTAGTCGAGGCGATAGAGCGTCTACTCGTCGGCGCTGCGCCGACCGTAAATGGACGCAAGTACCAGCGGCCCAAAGGAGGAACGTGACCATGTGGCGCCCCAATCTCTTAGCCCGATCGACTCTCGTGCTCGCGGCAACCGTGGGACTCTCTACGTTGCGCGTCTCGGCGGCACCTGCCCTATACGTTGACTGCGGGCAACTACCAGCCTGCCAGTGGCGTCTCTTTTGTTACAACTACAGCCCGCCGACTCCCTACGAGCTCACGTGTTCTGGTTTCGACGAACTGGGGAATCTCGTGTTCTGCGGCTCCATCTGCGTGAGCAATTGCGCCTATGCGGCAGCACAGTGCCGGCTTGCCTTTCCCTAACGCGAGCTGATCTCCCTCGCTCTGAATCCACGGTGTCACGAACAGGTACGGTGGCAGGCAGAGTCGAAACAACGACAGGCTTGGCAGGGTGCTTTCGCTCATCGAGCTCTCTCGGTCCGCACGATACGGTAGACCGTCAAATGACTGGCGCCATCGGCGTCCCGCCGTCGCACCAGAACGTCTCCGGCGCCGAAACCGATGACCTCGAGAGGAAGGCCGTCCTTCTCGGGAATCGGCAAGACCAGACGGCCGACAAGACGACCCGTCCGGTCAAAGGCCGTCCAGACGTCTGGCGCAGGATAAGAGAGGCGATAGTCCTGGATCCATAGGCCGCCGGCAGCGTCAACATGAACGCCGGCGTACGCGGGCCAGGTTGTTCGAACCGGAGAGGTCCGCCGCCGCGCGCGAATGCGCGAGATTTGTGCGGCTCGTTGCGAGGGTGTCATGCCGGGGAACACCATGCTGCCCAAGCGACGGTCGACATCCGCCTCCGTGATGCGGCGTTCGGGGTCGGCACTGCGCACGATGCTGAGAAGCCTGCCCGCGGAACTGTAGATCTTGAGCTCGCTGGGCCAGCCGTCGCCGTAATAGAGCCGCTCACCAGCCGCGACGATCGCGGCGTCGAACTGGCTGACGAGGTCGAATCCCTGGCTTGGAAACTCACCCAATACATCCACGACCGACCCGTCAGTCCGCAGGCGCGTCAGGCGCTTTGGACCGGCGACGGCGGTCGGAGCAACGGCCGAGCGCTGAAGGACGAAACTTCCATCGTCGAAGCAGAAATCGTCGCTCGGGCTTCCCAGATCGCGCCGAGCGATCGTGCGTACGATCGTGCCCGCTCTGTCGAGTACCGCGAGGCGCCGGTTATACTCATCGTTGACGACAATGGTGTCGCCGTGCGTGCGGCAGATCGCCGTGAGGTAGAGAAACTCCTTCGCCCCCTGACCGGCCCGACCGACAATCCTCAGTCGCTTCCCCCTTGCGTCGAAGTAGTGCACGCGTGCGACATCAATGACCGCGAGGCCGCCATCGCTGAGGCGGACGCCGCGGAGATATCCCTGGTCGTGATGAAATTCGACATCCGGATCCGACTCCAACCCGCCGACGTCGAGCAGGGGTGGACCGAGTCTGTACGCCACGGGCGCGCTGACACGGGCGGCGTTCGCCACGATCCGAACGTCTGCACTGTCCCGGATGGTCGGGTGCTGAGCGACGAGGTCGCCAGCGGCGGGCACGAGGACATCGCCGACACCCGCCCAGGCAGCCAGCGAGAACCGGAGAAGGGGAGTCACAGGCAGCGTCATCTGCGGAAAGCGGGATCCTGTACAACAGTATTGGTGGCTGCCGTTCAGCTGACACGGCGCCGTCACGCGCCGTCCGTTTGCACATCTACCGCTCGCCTCCCTCGCCCCTTCCCCTGTCACATGAGGGAAAGGGGAGGCGAGGGCATGCGTTGACTCTAATCGGATCGCCGGCGCGCGGCCACTGGATGGGCGACTGCTCTTCCATCAGAATCGTCGCCCGTGCCGCGTGCATTTCGCCTGATCAGAACCTCCTCGAATCGATGCGTTCTCGCTCGTGTGCGGCGGTCGATGTCCCGGAAGGCACCCACGTGGCAGGGAACGGGTGCAATCCCCTTGAACCGCAGGGCATCGGCCCCCCTCCGCTGCACGGCAGGGGACAGGTCGTGGCACTGCTCGCGCACACTGGCATAATCGCCGAAGCGTTAGGTGGTCCGGCAGTCGCGTCCTCTACGGCGTCGCGCCCTTCCTGAGCCAGATGACCCAGGCGGCGGGACTATGCCCGGGCCCACGTGACCCGCGATAGCGTGGATTGCAGACGTGAGCCGCGCGGGCCAGAATCGTCCCCGACCAGTCGCTGTTCTCGGGGAAGTACTCCAGCGCTTCGACCTCCGACGCGAGATAGGCCGAAAGCGGTCGCACCACCGGGCGATCCCCGTTGAGCAGGAGACAGACGGGATTCTCGCACTCCTGTCTGCTCTGGCTGCCGTTCATCCGGAGCCTCGCGGCAGTCAGCGTGAGCGGCAGCACATCGCAGAGGTTTGCCGCTCCGAATCCAGCCAGTTCCTCCCGCGATATCACCCCGGCCTTCGTCGACTTCCAGGCCATGCGGTCGTGCAGATCGTTGAATGCAAACGTGTCCCTTCCAAACCCACTGAACGCCATCACCTCGACCGGCGACAGTTCGGTCGCGAGCCGGGGCATGCGCAGTGTGTCCTCGCGTTCGCCGGAAATGGTGAAGGACCCGAAGTACGCCGCGTAGCCCAGCTTCCTGATGCGAACCAGCAGCGTGCCGCGCTTGACCTTCGGCACGATCACGTGCCCGCTGGAATCGGTCCGGAGATGATTGTCGATGCCCTCGGCCACGACGTCGGCATCCGTCACGGGCTGGTTCCGGTCGTCCAGGACCACCGCCGAGTATCGCAAGTCCGATCGCTTCTCGCGAATGCGAACGGCCTCCAGAAGGGCGGGCACCGGCGTCAGTGTGATGACCACATTGGTGTCGGCCTTGACGATCGTCAGCGGGATCACTGCCGGGCGATATCCCAGGCGGCGCACGTGCAGATCGTACCCGCCGGCCCTGAGCCCGAGAAGAGCAAACCTGCCGTCGTCACCGGTCACCACGGAGCGCTCCACGGGCTGGAGCTCGACTTGAGCGCCGCCCACCGGCGCGCCGCCATCGTCGACCACTCGGCCGCGGAGTGCGGTGCCTTGTGCCTGAACCCGATGGCTCATGAGAACCCCGAGGAGGCAGAGAACCGCCATCATTGCGCGACCGGTTCCAGCGGAGCGCCGCATCGATTACCTCGTCACGCGCAGACGCACTATGTACAGTTCGCCCTGGTCCCCGGTCCGCGTTCCCCATGCGGAGTCACCACGAATGACGTCGAGTGACGTGTGTCGCGGGACGTGGACCTCGCCCAGGTACCTCCCGTCGGGTTCGAAGACATCGTACACCGCCGGTTCGACCCAATTGATGGGTGGCGGCCGGTCCGGTTTCGTGGGCTGTCCGGAGTCCATGTGCTCCGCCGTCACCGAGCGGCGCACCCAGATGCGGCCGCGCTCGCCGATGAGAAAGCCGCGATAGGGCGCCTTGGTAGCCGGGATCGGCGGCATCTCCGACGTCATGAACCGGCCCTGGTTCTTGCGCATCCAGTCGTTGACCGCTTCGTACTCCGCGCGCTCCTCCGGCAATACCTGCACGGCGGGGACGGTGCGTTCGATGCGGGTGACGCGCTTTCCGGGGCCCCGCACCTCGAAGTGGTAGGCGTCGGTCACCCCGACCACCAGGTAGCCTAACGGGCTCCACGCCCAGACCTTGCTGGGCAGGAACCGGCCGCCACCACTTTCCGACTCGCCGGCGATGACCGGATCGGGAATCGTGTCGACGATATGGCCCTTGTCATCCAGGTGGAGCAGTCCGATGCGCCACGCCTTGTTCGCCTGCGGCGGCTCCTGGAGGATCTTGAGGTATGCCTGATCGGCGGTGTCGAGCACCATCGCCTGCGCGGTGAACAGTCCGCTCGACACCGACCACTGATCCGCCGGCGTTCCATCCGCGTTGTAGACGTTGAGCCGCGAGTTGCGCGGATCGCGCATGACGATCCGGCCATCGCGGCGCACCGCCAGCCCGAGCGAGGCATCCCGGTATTCGCCGGGTCCGGATCCGGCGCCGCCTAACGTCCTGACATACTTGCCGTCGGCATGGTAGTACCGCAGCGCCGGCACCTGGCCGTCGAAGACGTAGATGCCGCCCTGGGCATCGATCGCCATGTCCTGGATCTGTCCCAGCATGTACTCATCGCGACCGTCGATCTCCCCGATGGCGAGCTCCTCGACCAGGGTGGCCGGTTTTCCCCAGACGCTGCCGGAGACGGTGCGCACGGTGACCGTGTCGCCCACGGTGTCGCGCTCGGCGACCCAAGTGCCGAGGTCGGAGTTCGAGCTGGCGCGACAGGCGCCCGCGATAAGCGCTACGCCTGCGATCACGATCGTGACGCTGCGCCGGTTGGCGTCATATGGCAGTTGCATCTGCACTCCCCGGGTCGCCATGCTCAGTCGATACATGGCGACAACGATCGCTCCAGGCAAGAGGGGCGCCCGGCAGTATCTCCACGATCTCTGTGTCCTTGTATGTCCTCATTAAGGAGTGTTGGTTCGGGACGGCGGCAGCTCTGCGGTAAGAGCAATTTTCACCGCAGAGGACGCGGAGGACGCAGAGTCTCACCGCTCCTTGGCTCGGACGCGCCGGCCCTGACACGGCTCGCCGAGCGCTGGTGCGCCAAGCCGTTCTCCGCGATCTCTGTGTCCTCCGCGGTAAACAAGCTTTTTCACCGCAGGGGACGCGGAGGACGCAGAGTCTCACCGCTCCTTGGCTCGGACGCGCCGACCCTGACACGGCTCGCCGAGCGCTGGCGAGCCAAACGGTATCTCTGCGACCTCTGTGCCCTCTGCGGTTCACCAGAGCATCAGCTGGAGTTGACCATGCGCTTGATGCCGTCCTTGAGCCGCGGGACGTGGAAATTGATCAGCAGTCCCACGCGATGGCCGCTCAGCTTGAGATAGGAAAGGAGCTGGGCTTCATGAATCGGAAGCAGCTTCGCGATCGCCTTCAGCTCCACTATCACGCAGTCCGCCACCACCAGGTCGAGCCGGTACCCCAGATCAATCCGCATCCCGTCGTAGACGACCGGCAGCGGCAGCTCGGCTCGGAGCGGCACCCCGCGTTTGATCAGCTCGTAGCGCACACACGCCTTGTAGGCACCTTCGAGCAGTCCCGGACCGAGCGCCGAGTGGACCTGCATCGCCGCATCCACCACTTCACCGCTCACCTGGTTGATGGCGTCCTCGTCCACGTATGCTCTCCGCGGTACTGGAAGTCGGCCCTCGGCACTTCCAGAAGCCTGCGGCGTCGCCGTCACACGCGCGTCACGCGCGTCGCCGACTCAGTCCCCGAACGCCGGCCTCGGCTCGCTGTCCTCGGGACTCTGCGGTTGCAGCACCAGCGGGAGCGGCGCCGGCTTGCGCCCCAGTGCGCGCGCCGCCAGGTCGTCGAGCAGCGTGTACACCACCGGGACGACGAACAGCGTCAGCAGCGTCGACGTCACCAGCCCGCCGATCACCGCGTGCGCCATCGGCGACCGCTGCTCCGCCCCCTCGCCTAACGCGAGCGCCAGCGGCAGCATGCCGAAGATCATCGCGCAGGTCGTCATGATGATCGGCCGCAACCGGATCCGGGCGGCGCTCAGGATGGCCTTGGTCCGCTCTACGCCGCGGTCGCGCTCATGATTCATGAAATCGATCATCAGGATGCCGTTCTTCGTCACCAGCCCCATCAGCATGATGACCCCGATCATCGACATGATGTTGAGCGACCCCTTCGTGATCAGCAGCGCGAGCGCCACGCCGACGAACGACAACGGCAGCGCCAGCATGATCGCCAGCGGCTGGATGAACGACCCGAACAGCGACGCCAGAATCAGATAGATGAAGACCACGGCGAGAATGATCGCCTCCATCACGTATCCCTTCGTCTCCTCCAGATTCTGCACGTCGCCGCCGAACACCGTGTGATAGCCGGGCGGAAGACCGATCGCGTTGATGGTCTTGCGCGCCGCGTCGGCCACGTCGCCCATGTTGTAATCGGGCAGCACGCCGGCCGACACCGAGATCTGCCGCTCGAGACTCCGACGGTCGATCTGCTGCGGACCCACGCCCGCCCGGATGTCCGCCACCTGCGCCAGCGGCACCGTGATCGCCTGGCCAGTGCGCAGATCGATGTTCGCGCTCAGCACCGGAATGCGCGCCACGTCCTCGGGCGACACCCGCATCGAATCGGGATACACCACCATCACGTCGTGCTCGTAGCCATTCGCATCCTGCCAGCGCGTGGCGCGCTGTCCCTGGAAGAGCGGTTGCAGCGTGGACGAGATGCTGGCGATGCCGAGTCCCGCCGCCCAGGCCTGCTGCCGGTCGACCTGCACGTTGAGCTGCGGGATCTCGCCTTCGTCGCTCGAGGTGGGCTCGGCCATCCCCGGCACCTTGCGCATGGCCTGCAGCACCTGGTCGGCCGCGATCTTGAGTCGCGTTTCCTCTGGCCCCTGCACGTAGATCTGGATCGGCGTCCGGCCGCCACCACCGAAAATACTCCGCTGCGGCTGAATCGAGGCACGCACCGACGGCATGGCGGCCAGCTGCTTGCGCAGGTCGGTCTCGATGTCGGCTTCCGATCGCGTGCGGTGCGCGCGGCACGGCGCGACGATCTCCCCCACCGTCTCGCAAAGCCGCACATAGATCTGACCGTTGTTCGGTCCGCCGCGACCGCCGCCACCGATCGAGATGTACGTGAACTGGACGTCCGGCTCGTGGCGGAGGAACACCGCCACCTCCTGCGTCCGCGCGATCGTGTACTCCAGCCGGGAGCCGGGGGGCGTGCGCACGCTGACGTTGAATTCACCAGCGTCGAACGGCGGAATCCACGTGAATCCGAGCAGCGGATAGATCGCGAACGCAGCCCCGATCGCCACCAGCGCCACGGTGACCACGATCGCGCGATGGCGGAGCGCCCACGCCAGCCAGTTCCGGTAACGGTCGGCGACGCGCTCGAAGGCGTCGTCGAACGCGAACGCGAACCGCCGTATAGGATTCCGCGTCCGCTTGCGCGTCTCGTCGTGGCCGCCGTGCTCCAGCTCGGGGTCGGACCAGACGCTCGACAACATCGGATCGAGCGTGAACGAGACGAACAGCGAGACCAGCACCGCAAACGCCACCGTGACGCCGAACTGGTAGAAGATCTTGCCGATCTGTCCACCCATGAACGCCACCGGAATGAACACCGCCACCACTGCCAGCGTCGTGGACAGCACCGCCAGTCCGATCTCGCCGGTGGCTTCCATCGACGCCTTGTAGTGATCCTTCCCCATCTCGATGTGCCGGACGATGTTCTCGCGCACCACGATCGCATCGTCGATCAGCAGCCCGATCGCCAGCGATAACGCCAGCAGCGTCATCGTGTTGATGGTGAAGTTGAACAGCCACATCGCGAAGAACGCCGAGATCACCGACACCGGAAGCGTGAGCCCGGTGATGACCGTCGAGCGCCAGCTGTTCAGGAACAGATAGATGATCAGGATCGTGAGAACGGCGCCGAGCATGATCGTCTTCTGCACATCCGACAACGAGCTCCGGATCTTCTCCGAGTCGTCGCGCACCAGGATGAACTTGATGTCGGGGGGCAGCGAGTGCTGCATCTCGGCCACCTTGGCGCGCACCGCGTCGGCAACTTCCACGGTGTTGGTGCCCGACATCTTCAGCACTTCCACCGAAACGGCGCGGGTCGTGTCCATGAACGCCGCTGACCGCGCCTCGGCGTTCCCGTCGATCACCGAGCCCAGATCGCGCACCCGCACCGGCACGTTGGCGCGCGTGGCGACGACGATGTCGTTGAACGCCCGCGGGTCGACGATGCGTCCGGTGATCCGTACGAGCTTCTCCACGTCGCCGCGGTAGACGCGGCCGGCGGGCACCTCCTGATTCTCGCGCGCCAGGGCCTGCGTCACCTGGGTGGGACTGATCTCGTACGCGCGGAGTGCGTCGGGATTGAGCTCCACGCGGATCTGACGTGACGTGCCCCCGACGACGTTCACGCCACCCACGCCCGGAATCGACTCGATGCCGATTGCGATCACCTGCTCGGCCAGGTCGGTGAGATCGCGAATCGAGCGCTCCGACGACTGCACCGAGATCGACATGATCGGGCGGTCGTTGGGGTCGAACCGGATGACCACCGGGTCATTGGCGTCGGGCGGGAGTTGCCGGCGGATGCGCGCCACCTTGGCCACGACTTCCTGCTGCCCCTCCAGCACGTTGACGCCGAGCTGGAGGTTCACGCGAACGTTGGAGCTTCCCTCCTGCGACGACGAGTTGATCTCGCGGATGCCCTGGACCGTGTTGAGGGCTTCCTCGATCGGGCGCGAGACGTCGCGCTCCATCACCTCGGGCGACGCGCCGGGATACGAGGTGCTGACGCTGACGACCGGGTAGGTGACGTCCGGATACTCGTCGATCGCCAGTCGCTTGTACGACACCAGGCCGAGTACCAGCAGCGCCACCATCATCATGGTGGCGAAGACCGGCCGTTTGATGGAGACGTCAGAGAGGAACATTGTCAGCCTGGCGGCTTCGGCACCGGATTGTCGCCACCGCGCGGTGCGCGGGGCTCTCCTCCGCCCTTGCCCGCCCCACCGCCGCGTCGGCCGGCACCGCCATTCGGCACGGCCCGGCTCCGACCCGGCTCCGGCGCGCGTGCGATGGTCACCTTCACACCCCGGCCCAGCGCGCCGATGTTCCCCACCACGATCTCATCGCCCTCGTTCAGCCCATCGATCACCTGCGCCAGTCCCGCCACCTCGTTGATGATCCCGAGCTGCACCGGCGCGAAGTCCACCACGTCGTTCACGATCCGGTAGACGAACGGCTGCGACTGCGTCTGCACGTAGCGGACCGCGGCCGTGGGGATGATCATCGCGTCAGGCACCAGCCGGGTGATGATCCGGCCGGTCGCGAACGTGTTCCCCTTGAGACTCCCGTCGGCATTGGGCAGCTGGAGATAGACCGAGACCGACCGGTTGGCCGGGTTGATGGTCGGACTCACCCGCGCCACCTTGCCGTCGAGGTCCCGGCCGGCGGCGCTGAACCGCACCGGCTGCGACGGCCGTACATCGCCCGCGAACCGCGCGGGCAGCGCCGCCTCCAGCTCGAGCACGTCGTTGCGCACCACGGTGAACACCGTGGTGCCGCGCGCCACATGCTCGCCGGTCTCCACGCTGCGCACGCTCACGGAGCCGCTGGTCGGCGACAGCACCCGCGTATCGTCGAAGTCCTGAGTGGTGGCGCGGAGCCGGGCCTCGGCCGCTGCCTGACGAGCCTGGGCGGCCACCAGCGTCTGCTGCGCGGTGCGCAGGTCGCGCTCGGGGATGGCCCCGGCCTTGAACAGCTCGGCCGACTGGTCGGCATTCCACTGGCTGTTGGCGACGTCGGCCTTGGCCGACTCCAGATCGGCTTCCGCCGACTTCCGCGCGCTCTCTTGATTGCTGTTCTCGAACCGCGCCAGTACCTGCCCCTTCGTCACCCGGTCGCCGGCCCGCACGGTGACGGCCTCGATGTTGCCCTCGATCCGGGCGCGCACCGCAATCTCCTCGATCGGCTTGAGGTCGCCCTGGATGGCGATCGCGTCTTCGATCGGCCCACGGGTCACGTTGGCGACGTCATTGGGTCCCAGGACCACCGACGTCGCCCCACGTCCGCCCGCGCGACCGGGGCCGCCGGGGCGCGAGCCCGCCGAGTCGCCCGGCGGATCGGCGGCCGGCGGATTGCTGGCTGAAGCCGCGGCGCCAGACTGGCCGCAGGCGATCATCGCCGACAGGGTCGCGGCGAGGACGATCCCTTTCATGAACGGTCGAACCACGGAGTGTCTCTCAGCGTGAGGCGGGTCGCGTGGGCGGGAGTGGGATGTCGTGCCCACGCGCGCGCGCCAGCTCCGCAGCCGCAAGGTAATAGTCGATGGAAGCGCGGGCGGCGTTCACCCGCGCAGTAAACAACGACGCCTGCGCGTCGTTCACTTCCAGTTGCGTCCCCAGCCCGCGCTCGAAGCGAAGCGCCGCGATACGATACGCTTCTTCGGCTTCGTCCGCATTCTGGTGCTGCGCGTCGAATGTCGTCTCGGCCCGCGTGAATTCTGCCTCGGCCCGGGCGAGCTCGACCGCCACCGTCTCCTTCTGCAGGTCCAGCTGTGTTCGCGCCAGTCGTTCGTTCGACGACGCCAGATCCAGGTTCCCCTTGGTCTTCAGTCCGTCGAACACGAACCACTGCACCTGCACACCGAACGACCGGTCCGGATACCAGCCGTTGTTCTGGCAGACCTTGCCGGCGGTGGATCCGGGCGGGCAGGCCGCCTCCGACGTGTGCCCCCAGACGGTGGGGAAGCCCGGCGACGACGGCAGCGCCGTATATCCGGTCTGGAAGAAGACGCTGACGGTGGGAAGGAAGTCGGCGCGGGCCACGCGGACCGCCTCGCGTCGGGCATCGAGCGACAACGTCGCGGCGCGCACCGCCGGACGCACCACCGTCCGGTCGCTGTCGGCGGCCACCGACTGCACCGCCGGGCGCAGCGCAGCCGTGTCGAGCTCCACCGTGAGCTCGATCGGTGCCTCGTTAGGCAGATTGAGCAGCTGGCGGAGCGCGATGTCGGCCAGTTCGCGATCGCTCCGCGCCTGCTGCAGGCCCGGTTCCAGGTTCGCCCGGTCCACCCGGGCCTTGAGCACGTCGTAGCGCGACGCGCGTCCGGCCTTCTCCAGCTGCTCCACCTGGGTGAGTCGCTGATCGGCCAGTGCGGCATTCCGTTCCTGAATGTCCACCAGCTCGCGAGCCAGCAGCGCGCCCAGATAGTCCCGCTGGGCGTCCACCGACAGCCGGGCTTTCGTCTCGGCCAGGGTGAGCTGCGAGGCGCCGCGCGTGTCGTTGGCCGCGCGCATCCCCGCCCAGATGCGTCCTCCCTGGAAGATCGGCTGTGAGATGTTGATGTTCGACGTGTAGTTGTAGCTCTGTCCGAACAGGCTGCTCACGATCGCCGCTCGCGCATTCAGAACGGTCTGCGAGTAGTTCCCGCTCACCCGCGCGGTGGGGAGCGACGCGGCGCGCGCCGTGGTCACCTGAGCGTCCGTGATGTCGACCTGGGTTCGGGCGATACGGATCTCGTCGCTCTGCGTGAGGACGCGCCGGACCGCGTCATCGACGGAGAGCCGGACGGTGTCGGGACGCTGGCAGGGCGCCGCCGACGACAGGGCCACAAGCGCCATAGCTGCCAAGCGGATAGATCGATTCAGCATACGACTGGAATACGCGGAACGCCGCGGCTTCGTTAAGCGATGCCGGTTTGCCGGCGAGCCCGTCACCTTGCACGGCCGAGGCACCCACACGACGGTCGCTCACGCAGGCCAACTCTCGGTGCCGATTGGGGTTAGCAACCGGTGACCAAGCAGTCAGCCATCAGCGATCAGCGGAGACCTATCGACTCTGGCCTCCTTCAGCCGCCCCCACCAACCGCTCGACCGGCCCCACGATCATCACCCGCAGCAGGTTCTGCGGCTGCTCATACCCCTTGAGCTCGGTCAGCAGCGCGTCCGCCCAGCCCGGAGCCGGCCGATCGTTCCCGCCCAGATAGCCTAACGCCTCCAGTCCCGCTTGTGCGGTCCGCGACAGCGCGGCCCCCGCCGGCACCGCCTCGGCCACCAGCGGCGTGGAGTCCGCGCCGCTCCGGATGGGATTGGCCGCGTCACGCCACCGCGTGAACAGCGCCGTCAGCCGCGCACGCGCGGCATCGAGGGTGATGGTCGTATCGATGCGCGCGGGCGGCGTCAGCGTGTCGCTGAGCAACCGATCCACCAGCATCGACGTCTCCCACCGCCCCCAGGGATCCGGCACCGCGGCGTCGAGCACGCGAACCAGGGGCGTAAGCTGATCGGTGCGCTGCCCGCGTACCCGCTGGCCAAAGCCTGGCGGCCCCACCGCCTCGAGCATCGTCGCCAGCGCCTCACGTGTGCTGTCGTCCTCGGTGATGCGCCGCAGCATGCGGTTGGTGTGCGATTCGTGCATCAGGCCGAGGCGCTCCAGCCGATCGCTCATCACCCGGAGACGACGGTACATGTCGTTCACCTGGATCACGTCCCGCGGCGACCAGAGCCGCTCGGCGATGGCCGCCAGGCGCGGCCAGATGCGCGAGTCCACCGTTTCTGCGGTCACGTGCTCGGCCCACATGCACGCTTCGCCGCCAAGGATGAGCGCCTGTTGCTCGGGCGTGAGCTCGGTGGTGGGTGGGATCGGGTCGGCGATGTAGTGCTGCTCGGCGGTGTCGATGTGGTCGAGGTACCACGGAGCCGAGAGAATGCTGGCGTATCCGTCAGCGGTGGACCTGGCGAGATAGTCCACGCCGCGCCACGACTGCACCACGCTGGTCTTCGGGAGATTGGGCTGGAGCACCTCGTCCCATCCGACGAGCCGCTTGCCGTATTTGGCGAGGATCCGCGTCAGGCGGCGGTTGAAGTACACCTGCAGTTCGGCGGCATTCTTCAGCTTGTGCGCCTTGCGGAAGGCACGGATGCGCGGCGTGTTCCACAGTTTCGCGTCCACCTCGTCGCCGCCCACGTGCCAGTAGTGATCGGGAAAGAGCGGCGCGATCTCGCCGATGAACCGGTCGATGAACGTGTAGAGTGCCTCGCGGCTGGGGTCGAAGATCGCGTCGCTGGCGCCGAAGTGGCGTTCGATCTCGTACTTCCCGGGGATGCTGGCGTACTGCGGATAGCCCACCAGCCACGACGTGGAATGACCGGGCATGTCGAATTCCGGGATCACCCGGATGCCGCGGTCGCGGGCGTAGGCGACGATTTCGCTGATCTCGCTCTGCGTGTAGTAGAGGCCGTCCGAACCCGAACCTTGCAAGCGCGGGTAGCGCTTGCTCTCGACGCGGAATCCCTGGTCGTCGGTCAGGTGCCAGTGGAAGACGTTGAGCTTCACGGCCGCCATGCCGTCGAGCGTGTGCTTGACCTCGTCGACGGGCATGAAGTGGCGGCTGACGTCCATCAGCAGGCCGCGCCAGCGGAATCGCGGCAGGTCCTCGATGCGCGCCGCCGGCAGATAGAAACCGTCGCGGTCGGATTCGACCAGCTGCAGCAGCGTCTCCAGTCCACGGAGGGCGCCGACCACGGTGTGGGCGTACAGCGTTGCTCCCGTGAAGGTGACCGCGAGCGAGTACGACTCGTCCTCGCTCACCGTCTGCACGCGCTGTCCGGCGCCATCCACGGTGATGGCGATGCGCGGCGTGAACGGCGGATGTTCGGCCGGCGGCGGGAAGACCAGGCCGCTGAGGGCTTCGAGGCGCGCCGTGGTGCGCTCCACCGCGCTTCGCAGGCGGGTGTCGATGAACTTCGTTAGGCCGATGGTGGTGGTGCTGTCCAGCCGGTATTCCCCCTCGCCCCAGGTCACCGACGCGGGGACCGGCATCAGGGTGTGGCGCGGCGCGGCGCCCGGCTGCGCCGCCGGGCGGTCGCCGGCCGGGGACCCATCCGCGGACGGAGCACGGGCGACGACCAGGAGTGCGAACGGCACCGCCGTGAGCGAGGATCTGAGTCCAACCATGGAACGCAGTGGCATTTCCGGCGCGGGCATGAGAGTCAGGAATGCAGGCGGGCGGACACCTCGGAATCTGGGCCGGTGACCGCCGCATGGAAGTCTTCGTTCCGGATATCGCCGTCGGCTTCTATCTTTGGCCCCCATGCACCTCGTACCGCTCGACTGGTTCATCGTCCTGATCTCGATCGCGGTGTCGTTCACGCCGGCCGTCATCCTCGCGCGGCGCGCCGGATCGAGCACCACCGAGTTCTTTACCTCGGGACGTGCGGCCCCCTGGTGGCTGGTGGGCGTGTCGATGGTGGCGACGACGTTCTCCACCGACACGCCGAACCTCGTGACCAACCTGGTTCGCGAGCACGGCGTGGCCAACAACTGGGCATGGTGGGCGTTCCTGCTCACCGGCATGATGACGGTCTTCTTCTACGCCCGGCTCTGGCGGCGGTCGGGGGTGCTCACCGATCTCGAGTTCTATGAGATCCGGTATTCGGGCAGGGCCGCCACCTTCGTGCGCGGATTCCGCGCCGTCTACCTGGGCCTGATCTTCAATTGCTTCATCATGGCGTCGGTCAACCTCGCCGCGGTGAAGATCGCCAACGTGGTGCTGGGGTGGCCGATGTCGCAGACGCTGGTCGTCTGCGCGGTGCTCAACATCGCCTTCGCGGCGACGTCGGGGTTGTGGGGCGTAATGGTGACCGACTTCATCCAGTTCGGGATCGCGATGACCGGCGCGTTGAGCGCGGCGTACTTCGCGCTCAAGCAGCCCGAGGTGGGCGGGCTCGCCCAGCTCATACACCGGACCAGCCCGGCCACGCTCGCCCTGCTCCCGGATTTCAGCGACTGGGGGCTTACGCTCACCGTGCTGATCATCCCGGTGACGATCCAGTGGTGGTCGGTGTGGTATCCCGGCGCCGAGCCCGGGGGCGGGAGCTACATCGCGCAACGCATGCTGGCGTCGCGCAGCGAGAACGACGCACTCAAGGGCACGCTGTTCTTCAACTTCGCGCATTACGCGCTGCGGCCGTGGCCGTGGATCATCGTGGCGCTCGCCTCGCTCCTGGTGTATCCGCAGCTCTCCGACATCGCCCGCACGTTTCCCTACGTGGACCCGAAGCTGATCGGCCACGACATGGCGTACCCGGCGATGCTGCGGTTTCTGCCCGCCGGGTTCCTCGGCCTCATGGTCGCGGGCATGCTCGCGGCGTACGTGTCGACGCTCTCCACGCACCTCAACTGGGGGACGTCGTACCTCGTTCACGACATCTACCGGCGGTTCGTGAAGCCCGGCGCGGAGGAGCGGCACTACGTGATGGTGGGCCGGCTGGTGACCGCGGGGCTGATGGTGGTGGCGGCGTTCCTCACCTTCGTGCTCGACTCGGCGCGGGAGAGCTTCGAGCTGCTGCTCTCGATCGGCGCCGGCACCGGTCTGCTGTATCTGCTGCGCTGGTTCTGGTGGCGGGTGAACGCGTGGAGCGAGATCGCGGCGATGGCCAGCTCGTTCGTCGTTGCGATAGGCTTCTTCATCGCCAAGAAGGCGGGAGCGAAGTCCCGTCGCACATCTCGCTGATGATCACCGTGGCCGTCACGACGGTCATGTGGATCGCGGCCACGCTGATCGCCGCGCCCGCCGAGCGCGAGAAGCTCGTTTCGTTCTACCGCCTGGTGCGACCGGCCGGCCCGGGATGGCGCGACATCCGCGCCGAGTCTGGACTCCCGCCGTCGCCCGATTCCCTGCCCCAGGCGCTGCTGGGCTGGGTGCTCGGCTGTCTCTTCGTCTATTCGGCGCTGTTCGGCACCGGAAGCTTCATCTATGGAAGGCGTGCCCAGGGATTCGTCTGGACGGCGGCGTTCGTGATCAGCTCGGCCGTCCTGATCCGGTTGTTGCCGAGGATGTGGGGAACGAAGCTGGCAGCCGACAGCGAACAGCTGACAAGATGAGCGGGCAGTCGATAGGGTGCAGTCCTCAGCGGGCTGATATGCGCGACGCTGAACGCTGCTTGCTGACCGCTGGCCGCTGAGCGCTTTCTTGAGAGCCGTCTTCCGATGACCGGTCGCTCGACCAAGGCCGTCATCCTCGCCCGCGGGCTCGGCACCCGGATGCGGCGCGACGACGCCGGCGCCGAACTGAGTGCCGAGCAGGCATCGCTCGCCGACAGCGGGATGAAGGCGATGATTCCCGTCGGCCGGCCGTTCCTCGACTACGTGCTGAGTGGGCTGGCGGACGCCGGGGTGCCGATGTCTGTCTGGTGATCGGACCGGAGCACGATCGCATCCGCGACTACTACTTGCGCCAGGTGAGCGTATCGCGACTGCACCTCTCGTTCGCCGTGCAGCGCGAAGCGAAGGGAACAGCCGACGCCCTGCTCGCGGCGCGCGAGTTCGCCGCGGCCGATAATTTCCTGGTCCTCAACGCCGACAACTACTATCCCGTGGAGTCGTATCGCGCGCTCCGCGGGCTCGGCGCACCGGGACTGCCGGGTTTCGATCGCGAGGCACTGGTGCGGCTGGGCAACATCGACCCTGACAGAATCCGACAGTACGCGCTCTTGGAAACGGATTGTGACGGACGCCTCGTGGACATCGTCGAGAAGCCTGACGAGCACGAATTCGCGAGAATGGGCGAACACGCACTGGTGAGCATGAATCTCTGGTCCTTCTCTCCATCGATTTTCGCGGCGTGCGAGGCAATCACTCCTTCTTCGCGCGGGGAGCTGGAGCTGCCCAACGCCGTGCGGCACGCCGTCAGGACGCTGGGGCAGCGATTCAGGGTGCTCCCGATGGCGCTCGGCGTGCTGGACTTGTCGCGCCGAGGCGACGTGGCCGCGGTCGGAGCGTTTGCGCAACGTGAATGTGGCGCTGTGAGGGGCGGCAGCGCCGCGCGGCGACGGAGCAGTGAATCTCGCCGCTGAACTCCGCGACCTCGGCATGTCGCCGCGCAATGCCGCGGCGAAGATCCGCTGTTCACGCGATGCGACAAGGCGCTCGATGCAATGGACGCGAATCCCAGCCGCCGCTGGTCCATCTGGGTGCCGGGCCGCATCGAAGTGCTGGGCAAGCATACCGACTACGGCGGGGGCCGAAGTCTGCTGTGCGCCGTGGAACGCGGGTTCTGCATTCGCGCCGCGCCGCGGAAGGATGCCATGGTCCGCGTGGTGGACGTGGGACTTGGCGATCGCTTCGAGACGTCGCTCGGTGCGAACGGCACGCCGGCCCGGGCGCGTGGGAGCACTATGTCACCACGGTGGTGCGCCGGTGGCCGGGATTTTCCCGGCGTCAAGCGCGGCGTCGACATCGTCCTGGCGAGCGACCTGCCCGCGGCCGCCGGCCTGAGCAGCTCGAGCGCCCTGGTCATCTGCACGTTCATCGCCCTGTCGCGCGCCAACGACCTGCGCGCAAAGCCCGAATTCCGCAAGGCGGTGTCGTCCCGCGAGGAAATCGCCGCCTACCTGGGCGCGGTGGAGAGCGGGAGCTGTTCCGCCGTTCGCCGCCGATGCCGGCGTCGGCACGCTAGGCGGCAGCGAGGATCATACCGCGATTCTCTGTTGTGAGGCGGGGAAGGTAAGCCGGTTCGCCTTCACGCCCGTGCGTCGCGAGGCCGCCATCCGCCTGATGCCGCAGTACACGTTCGCGTTAGGCGTGAGCGGCGTGCCGTCGGACAAGACCGGCTCCGCGCTCGAGGCATACAACCGCGCTTCGCGCGCGGTGGAACGGCTGGTGCAGATCTGGAATCACGCCACCAAACGGTGGGACGTCACGCTCGCCGAGGCGATCAACAGCGCGCACGACGCCCCCGGCCGCCTGCGGGCCCTCGCCGAGCAGAGTGGTGACGGCCGGTTCACCGCGCAGGAGCTGCGCGACCGGCTCGACCACTTCCTCGTCGAGACCTACGAGATCATTCCCGCCGCCACCGAGGCGCTGAACCGCGGCGCCACCAGCGAGTTCGGGGTGGTGGTCGATCGCTCGCAGGAAGTGGCCGAGCAGTTGTTGAGGAATCAGGTGCCCCAGACCATCACGCTGCAGCGGCTGGCGCGGGAGTGCGGCGCGGTGGCGGCATCGGCGTTCGGCGGCGGATTCGGTGGAAGCGTGTGGGCGCTCATTCCCGTGGCCGGGTCGCGCGAGTTCCTCGGCAACTGGGAGTCCCGGTACCGCGAAGCATTCCCGGCGTACGCGGCGAGGTCGTCGTTCTTTCTCTCGCCCCCCGGGCCGCACGCCTCTCAATGGTAGGAGAGGCCCGGCCGGGCCTCGTTACGTTTTCCCCGACGGCTCGTACTGTATCGAGAAACCGATACACTTCGCGTCCCCTCCGTCCGGCTCGTCGTGCTGAACGCGTCCATTCGTTCTCTCCGCCGCAGTCCGGGCTTTTCGACCGTGGCGATCGCGTCGCTGGGCCTCGCGCTCGGTCTGGCCACGTCGGTCTTCTCGGTGGTGGACGCGTTCCGGCATCCGCGCAGCATCTTCAGGGACGCCGATCGCCTGTATCATGTCTGGATCTCGGGCGACGGCGCTGCCGGCGACGTGACCAACGCCGACCGGGTCAATGCGCTGGCGGGACGGATTCCGGCCGCCGGGGAGATGGCGTACTCGGCGTTCGCCTACTTCGGCGGGGCGCAGAACGGCACCCGGTCGCGCAGGGTCTTCGCCACCGCCGTGAGCGCGAACTACTTCGCGCTCACCGGCATGCACCCGGCGCTCGGCCGCGTGTTCAGCGAATCGTCCCTCGACGCTGATGTAGACCACGCGGTGGTGATCAGTCACCGACTGTGGCGCGGCCTGTTCGACAGCAACGAGCATCTCGACCGCCTGACGCTGACATTCGACGGGCGCACCTATCAGGTGGTGGGCGTGGCCCCGCCGGTCCTTGGCAACGAGGCCGCCTCTGACGTATGGGTGCCGCTGGCCCGGAACGCCATGGAGTCGCCGGAGGTCTCACGATTCATCACGGCCACGATTCGGCTTCGGGACGGCGCCACGCCGGCGGAGTTGGACCGCGAGCTCCTCGCGACGGCGCGGTACCTCACCGCGGTGCATGGCGTGGGACGGCGGGAGTTCCTGTACAAGGAGGTTCCGCTCAAGGGCGATCCGCTGGGGCTTCAGGAGATCCACTGGGTCCTCCTGGCCGCGGCGTTCGCGGTCCTGCTCATCGCCTGCACCAATCTGGCCAACCTCGTGCTCGCCCGCGGACTCGTCAGGCAGCGCGACATGGCGGTGCGCCTCTCGCTCGGCGCCAGGCGGGGCGACGTGATCCGCGAAATTCTTGCCGAGTGCGTGGTGGTGGCGCTGGCGGGCGCGACGGTCGGCCTGGTCGTCGGCATCTGGGGGGTGGAGGTGGTGGCCTCGCGCCTTCCCGACAGCGTTCCCTTCCTGGGCGCGCTCACGCCGCAGGTGAGTTGGCGGGTGGTCGCGCTGACCACGGTCACGGCGCTGGCATCGGCGGCGGCGTTCGGCGTGTTCCCCGCCCTTCGGCTCTCCGACATCCGGCTCTCGCATCGGCTGCAGGACAACGCCGGCACGACCACCGGCCGCGCGCACGGCCGTTACTCCGCCCTGGTGGTGGCCCAGGTAGCCCTGGCGCTGTCGTTGTTGACCGGCGCCGGTCTGATGGTGCGCGCGGCGGAGCGGGTAGGGCACTTCGATTTCGGATTCGATCCCAGCCGGCTGCTCACCGTTGGCGTCGTCTCCGACTACCGCGCGGATCGCGCGGCCGATTCGCTGGAGCGGGCATCGCGCATCTCCCCGACGTCCACCGCCATTCGGACCGCGGGCGGCAGCAGTCTTCGGGCGGTGCACGACGCGGTGGAAGCGCGGCTGCGGGCGATGCCGGGCGTGGACGCGACGTCGTGGTATTCGGGAAATGTCACCGATGGCAACAACCTCACCGCCGAACTGGTGTCGGGACGCACCCGCGAGCAGTTCACGCAGGGATACATTGTGGCCAGTCCTGACCTGTTCCGGACGATGCGCATTCCGATCGTCTCCGGCCGGGACTTCGAGCTCGGCGACGCGTCAGGCGACGGCGTCGCCATCATCGACGAAGCGCTGGCGCGTCATCTGTGGCAGCAGGACGACCCCATCGGCCGGATGATCAAGACCGGCGATCGTGAGTCTGCGCGCCCTTGGCTCCGCGTGATCGGCGTGGTGAAGACGGTCCGGTTCAGCTTCCCGGAGTCGCCGCAGGAAGATGACAAGGGCACACTGTTCGTGGCCTCGAAGGACGTGCCGCGGTATCGCACGTTCGTCGTCCGGGCGAATCCGGTGCGGCAGACCATTCTGGCGTTGGAGATCGAGCGCATGCTGCGGGACGTGCTGCCGCCGCGTCGCACGGGTGCGATCCGGCACTGGACCGAACGCTACTCGCAGCTCCTCGAGAGCCAGCGGTTTCTGTCCCGGTTGTTCAGCGGATTCGGCGCGGTGGCGCTGCTGTTGTGCGCCCTCGGCCTCTACAGCGTACTCTCGTACGCGGTGAACCAGCGCACCCGTGAGTACGGCATCCGCATGGCCATTGGAGCGCGCCGGGCCGATGTGTTCCGTACGGTGCTGCGTGACGGGGCCGTGCTGGTCCTCGCGGGGACCGCACTCGGCGGTTTCACCACGCTGTGGACGAACAAGCTGGTGGATCACTTCACCTACGATCTCTACCATGTGGACCCCGTGGCGCTGATCGTGTCGGAAGCGGCACTGGTCGCGGTCGCGCTCGTGGCAAGCGCGGCCCCGGCATGGCGGGCGACGCGGGCCAATCCGGTGGACGTGCTGCGAGCGGTGTAGGCGGACCGCCGAGCGCTCTGCCCTGCCGACATCGAGCGGAGCCAGCCGCCAGCGTCGTCAGCCTGGTGAGTGCGCGTCGTGGCGGCGCTGGTCTGGATTCTGCGCTGGACGGGGAGCAGTTTGCACTCCAGCCGTGGTCTTGATCTTCAGGTCGACGCGGCACATGGGGATCAGGAGACATCGATGCTCAGCCGTGCAGCCGTTCGACGCTTCGTGCGTGGACCGTTCCCCTTCCTGGCGACGATGGTCTTCAGCTGCCTTTTCGCGGCACCGACGTCCGAAGCGCGGCTGCAGCAGGGGTGGTCTATTGAACCTCGGCCGGCGGTCACCCTTGGCGCCGATCAGGCAGATACTCTGGGTTTCTTTGCGGTGGTCCTGGGTGCCACGAGACTGCCGGAGGGACGCATCCTGGTGGCGGACCGTGGCGACTACGCGCTGAAGCTGTTCGGGGTCGACGGCAAATACCAGCGCCGCCTTGTCCGGAAGGGGAGCGGTCCTGGGGAGGTCGGTTACCTGAAGAGCTTCCTGCGATGCGGTGACTCACTCGTCACCATCGATATCGACGGGAATCGCGTCTCCGTGTTTTCGCTTGACGGGACGTACGCGCGCTCGTTTCGATTCGGATCACCGCAGACGGGCAGACCGCCGTATGCGTCCGAGTGCAACCGCGGCGGCACGTTTGTCCACTATGGGTGGGAGTCCAGGGCGGACATGAAGGGGGGCGTGTACCGGCCGATGGTGCCGTTCTGGCTCAGCGCCTCGGACAGCGGTGTGCGCACAGTGATCGCGACGCTCGCCGGATCGGAGCGATACGGAGTGGTACTGGACAACCAGTTTCGCGGGTCGCGGCCGCTGCCGCTTGGCAAGGAACCGGTCATCGCGGCCGCCGCTGATCGCGTCTACATCGGCACTGCAGACACCTACGAGATCGCGGTGTACGATCTCTCCGGTCGTTCGCTGGGCGTGATTCGCCGGACGGGCCTCGATCTGGCGCTGACCAGAGCCGACATCGACGCGGCGAAGGCGCGGGAGATTTCGAGGCGGGGGGAGTCGAGTCGAGTGTCGGTCGAGCGCGAGTACGCCTCGATGCCGTTCCCGAAGGCCGTCCCCGCCTACACTGCCCTGATCGTAGATGCGGACGGATACCTCTGGGTACAGGACTTTCCACGGGGGGGGACGGACCGGGTCCACTGGACGGTGTTCGACCGGAGCGGAGCGCCGCGTGCCGACCTGTCCCTCCCGACTGATCTCCAGGTGTACGAGATTGGCCACGACTATGTGCTCGGTCGCTATCTCGACCCCGCGCTGTCGGTACCCGAAGTGAGGTTGTACCGGCTCAGCCGCTGAGATGACCGTGTCGTTGCCTTTGGCCAAGCGGTTTGTACTCGTCTTTACGAATCGGAGCTGCCATGCCTGACGAATCCTCCCCGTTTTCGCGCCGCGACCTCCTCAAGTCGGCTGCCGCGACCGGCGCCGGGCTGGCGCTCAATTCACTCCTGCCATCGGAAGCACGTGCCGGCGAGCCGACGGCGCAGGCGCCGGGGCCGCATGCCGCCGCGCCTCCCAGCGCGGCCGCCTCGATGATCGGGGTTCCCTTCGAGCGGCACGACACCGTGCGCATCGCCATCGTGGGCACCGGGCTGCGTGGCAAGAGCATGCTCGGGGAATGGCTCGGCGTGGACAACGTGAAGATCACCGCGATCTGCGACATCGTCCCCGAGAAGGTGGAGATGGCGCGCCAGATGATGAAGAAGGCGGGCCACGACTACGAGCCCGCGGTCTACACGAACGGCGAGCGTGATTTCGAGCATCTCTGCGCGCGCGACGACATCGACTTCGTCTACACGGCCACGCCCTGGCAGTGGCACGTGCCGGTGGTGGTGGCGGCGATGGAGAACGGCAAGCACGCGGGCACCGAGGTGCCGGCGGCGTACACACTCGAGGACTGCTGGAAGCTGGTCGACACCTCGGAGCGCACGCGGCGGCACTGCCTCATCATGGAGAACTGCTGCTACGGTTACAACGAGATGCTGGTGCTGAACATGGTCCGCGCCGGTGTGTTCGGCGACCTGTTCGCCGGCGGCGCGGCGTACAACCACGACCTGCGTGAGATCCTGTTCGAGAACCGGGACGAAGGGTTGTGGCGCCGAGTCCCGCACACCAAGCGCAACGGGAATTTCTATCCGACCCACGGTCTCGGTCCGGTTTCCATGTATATGGATGTGAACCGCGGAGACCGCTTCGACCACATGGTGTCGATGAGCACGCCGGAGTTCGGGCTCACTGCCTGGCGCGCCGAGCACGAGCCCAGGGACAGTCCCAAGTGGCAGGAGAAGTATATCGAGGGGGACCTGAACCGGTCGCTGATCCGGACCGCGAAGGGACGAGTGATCCTGCTCGAGCACGACGTGACCAGCCCGCGTCCGTATTCCCGGATCAACAGTATCCAGGGGACGAAGGGGATCTTCGAGGATTACCCGCCCCGCATCTATATAGAAGGGCCCAACGTGTCGGAGTCGTGGAAGCCGATCGATCCGTACAAGGCCGAGCACGAGCACCAGCTGTGGCGCACGTTAGGCGAGCGGGCGCGGAGCGGTGGACACGGCGGCATGGATTACATCGAGGCGTGGCGGCTGGTCCAGTGTCTGCGCGAGGGTCTGGTGCCGGACATCGATGTATACGATGCCGCGTCGTGGAGCGTCCCCGGTCCGCTCTCGGAGCAGTCGGTGGCCGGCGGCAGCCGTCCGGTGGCGTTTCCCGATTTCACGCGCGGCGGGTGGCAGCAGGCGCGCCGGACGATGACGTAAGCACTTCCGGCGCAGGCAGCGGCGCCGAGGTACATTGACACTGGCTGGTTGAGGATTTGACGCCGGGGCGCAGTGGGTCGCGCCCCGGTGCTGCGCTCGACCCGATTCCGGAGATACTCCGTGGAATTCCTGTTCATCGGTCTCATCGCCGGCGTGCTGTCCGGCCTGTTCGGTATCGGCGGGGGCGTTGTGATCGTGCCGGCGCTGGTGGTGGTGGCGCGGTTCGCGCCCGAGAAGGCGACCGGCACATCGCTCGCCTCGCTGCTGCTTCCGGTTGGTGCGTTAGGCGCCTGGCAGTACTATCGGAACGGGCTGGTGGACATTCGGGTGGCGACGTTCGTCGCGCTGGGATTGCTGGTGGGCGCGTTCTTCGGGGCCCACGCCGCGCTCCGGATGCCGCCGCGCGAACTGCAGCGCGCGTTCGCGGTGTTCCTGGTGTTCGTGGCAGGCTATCTCTGGTGGACGGCCTGAGCGACCCTGCTCGGCGCTGCGTGCCAGCAGGGAGAATGGGGGAAAATGAGGAAAATGGGGTCAGACTCGAATTTCCCGACTTCGGGAAATTCGAGTCTGACCCCATTTTCCCATCTTCTGCCAGCGATCATCCCTGCGCGAGGATGCTCCGAAGCCGGTCGCCGTAGGTGCGGCTCGCGTCGTCGCCAGTCACGATCTCAACGTCGCCCGGTCCGGACGCGCCGAGGTGCAGCTGGACCGCCCTTGCCATCTGCTCCTGCTGAAAGATGCCCCGGCTCATGATCGCCTCGTTCGCTCCCAGCTCCTTGAGCACGGCGAGTCCCACCGCGTCCACGGCAACGCGGTCGTCGCCGGCGATCATCACGTTGCCCGGCTTCAACTCGCCGCGCGACGGACCACCATCGGTGAAGGCGGCCACGCCGTCGAGGACGATCAGCTGCGGCCGATAGCCGGTATTCAGCTCGGCGATCATCCGACGCATGTCGGGCGAGCGGTGCATCGTTCGGCGGATCGGCTTTGGCGTGAGTCCCACCGAGAGCTTCATCGACATCGAGAATACCCCGCCTGCTCCATGGGTCTTGAGGCAGCAGGTCGAGACGGTGTACTCGGAGTCTACGACCAGACGCGGCAGATGAAATCCTTCCGGCCAGTGCGTTCCGGCCGGTGCGAACGGTACCCAGTCGTTGTCGTCGATCTGCTCGAAGTCGACGAGGTCGAACCGCAGGTCACGCGCCAGGTCGAAGATTCCCTTTCGCTCCATGACGCCGTGTGTCTGCGGTGGGCCGCTCGACTCTCCCAGCGTGATGCTCCGCGCGCCGCGTTCGTGCAGCTCCATGATGAGCTGGCTGAGGGTGTCGTTATGTGTCGAGCCGGGCGCCTCGTCGGCCGAGTTGAAGTTGGGCTTGAGGACGACGCGCTTGCCCGCGACGGCTTGGAGATCGAGCAGCCGCAGGACCTCGGTGACCCCCCGCTTCCGGTCGGAGGTGCGGACCAGCGCGACCCGGCTCGCTCGCGGCGCCCACCACGGGTGACGGCCGAGCACTCCCAGAGCGGGAAGCGCGGCCAGTCCGGCGGAGGCCGTTCTGATGAAATCGCGACGCTTGAGGCGGTACATGGAGTGTGGCACGGTGTATTCTCCCTGGCGGGCGCCGACCGGTAGCGCTCCAGGCTTCATTCGAGAACGCCTCGATGGAATCAGGAAACGCCCTATGAACCCTCCGGGATTCCACGCCAGCACCATGGGCGGCGGCGGCGGGTCCTCCGTGCGGCGGGCCGTCGTGATCGCGGTGCTGGCATTGGCCGCGGCCGCGCGCCTCGGCGCCCAGGACACGACCATCACGCTGGCCGGGCGACAGGTCGCCGTCTGGCATCCACGGGAATCCGCGGCCGCCCGCCAGCCGGTGCTCCTCTTTTCGCACGGATTCGGCGGCTGCGGGACGCAATCGACCTTTCTGATGAAGGCGCTGGCGGAGCACGGCTACTGGGTGTTCGCCCCCGACCACCAGGATGCCCGGTGCCGGCGCCGCAGTTCCGCGCGGTCGCAGCCCGAGGAGCCATTTCGCGACGCCGCCAGCTGGTCGGACCGGACCTACGCCGACCGGCGCGACGATCTGGTGGCCATCCGCGCCGCGCTGGCTCGGAGCCCGGCGTACGCCGCGCACCTGGATTTCGACCGGCTGGGGCTGATCGGGCACTCGTTAGGTGGCTACACGGTTGTCGGGCTCGCGGGTGGATGGGCGTCGTGGACGATGCCCGGCGTGAAGGCGGTGCTGGCGCTGTCGCCGTACGTCCACCCGTTCCTCGCGCACCAGACTCTTGGCGGACTCACCGCGCCGATCATGTACCAGGGCGGGACGCTGGATATCGGCATCACGCCGTGGGTGCGTCGGGCCGGCGGCGCGTACGACGCGTCGCCGCCGCCGAAGTACCTGGTGGATTTCACCGGCGCCGGGCACCTGGCGTGGACCGACATCCAGCCGAGGTTCCAGCAGGAGATCATCGACTACGCGATCGCCTTTCTGGACCACTACGTGCGAGGCACACCGGCCCCCGGCCTGTTGACGACGGCCCAGCGCGGGGTGACAGAGCTCCGGTATCAGTCGGAGCTCGGGACCGGCGGGCGGCGGTGAACCCCCGGAGCGCGGGCGTGGTGCAGCAGCCCGGGCAGCAATGAGACTGGCATCCCCGGAGGGCTCGCGCGAGCGAGGCCGACGCGGGGCCCGGGCGAACGCCATGGTGAGCAGTCCCTCGCGTGCTGCGCACGCTTCCGGATGACGGATCGTGGCTGACACTTTCCTTGACGCCCCTTCCGGCAGCGAATAACGTCACACTTCCCACCTCTCTACGGGCCGATCACCGTGCGCATCTCCTCCTGCCGCATTGTCGTCACTGCCGCGCTCACTGCCGCCGTCACCATTCAGGCAGGCGCACAATCCACCGACGTGGCTGACGCTGCAGTGGCGGTCCATCGGCCCCCCACGTGCCGGCCGCGCACGCGCGTTATCGGGCGTGCCGAGCCAGCCTAACGTGTTCTACATCGGCTTTGACAACGGCGGCGTGTGGCGGTCCACCGACTACGGCGCGAACTGGGTCCCGCTGTTCGACAGTCAGCCGATCGGCTCCATCGGCGCGATCGCGGTGGCGCCGTCCGATCCCAACATCATCTATGTGGGCAGCGGCGCCGGAATCATCCGGCCCGACCTGAGCACCGGCGACGGCGTCTACAAGTCCACCGACGGCGGCCGGACGTGGACGCACCTGGGACTCCGCGACTCGCAGATGATCGCGATGATCGACGTCGACCCGCGCAACCCAACCGGCTCTTCGTCGCCGCGCTGGGGCATCCGTACGGACCGAACGCGGAGCGCGGGATCTTCCGATCCACCGACGGCGGCCGGACGTTCGAGAAGGTGTTGTACCGTGACGAGTACACCAGCGGCAACGACGTGCGCATCGACCCGTCCAACCCCAACATCGTCTACGCCACGCTCTGGCAGCAGCAGCAGGCATATATAGAAGGCGGCGGGTTCGGCGGCGCGGGGAACGGCATCTTCAAGTCCACCGACGGTGGCACCACCTGGAAGCCGCTCACCGAGGGCCTCCCGCCGGTCATCCAGGCGAACCTGGCTCTCTCGCAGAGCAATCCGCGCGTTCTCTACGCGACGGTTGCCGGCGCCACCGCGAATAACCAGACCACGGGCCAGGTCGGCTTCTACAAGTCGTCGGACGCGGGGGAACACTGGACGCTCGTCCGCAATCCGGCGATCACAAGCACTGGCGGCCGCGGTGCACCGACCAGCAACCCGTTTTTTACGGGTGGCGGCCGCGGCGCCGCGACCGGGCAGGACACGCGACCACTGGGCCGCATCGGCGGCGGCGATCTCCCCACACTCGCGGTCGACCCGAAGGACGAGAACGTGGTGTACAGCGCGTCCGTCGTCATGTGGCGCACCGAGGACGGCGGATTGACGTGGTCCGCCGTGCGGGGCGCACCCGGTGGCGACGATTATCAGAAGATCTGGATCAACCCGACCAATCCCGACATCATCCTCGCCGTCGCCGATCAGGGCGCGGTGGTCTCGGCCAATCGCGGCGCAAGCTGGAGCACCTGGTATACCCAGCCCACAGCGGCGATGTATCACGTCACCGCCGACAACGCATTCCCGTACCAGCTCTGCGGCGGACAGCAGGACTCGGGTTCCGCGTGCGTGGAGAGCCGAGGGTCGGACGGCGAGATCACGTTCCACGATTGGCATCCCGTGAACATCCAGGAGTACGGGATGGCCGCGCCCGATCCGAAGAATCCCGACGTCGTCTACGGCGCCTCGCGCAACACCGTGTCGATGTACGATCGCAGCCTGCGGCAGTCGACGAGCGTGGGGCCGGTGACGACGGGATTCGGCCGCAACGTGCGCACCATGCCGCTGGTCTTCTCGCCGGTGGACAACACCACGCTGTTCTATGCGCAGAACGCGGTCTACAAGACCATCAATCATGGGAGCAACTGGACGCGCATCAGCGGCGACCTCACGCGGCAGACGTGGGAGATCCCGCCGAGTGTCGGCAAGTACGCGAGCGAGGTGACGCCCGGTCCGGCGGGGAGCATCACCGCGCTGGCGCCGTCGCCGAGGAGTCTCATGGTGCTGTGGGCGGGGACGGACGACGGCTACATCCAGGTGACGACGGGATGGAGGCACGACGTGGACGCAACGTGACGCCGCCGTCGGTGAAGCCGTGGGCGCGCGTGTTCAACATGGACGCGGGACACTTCGACACGCAGACGGCCTACGCGGCCGTGAACACCATGCGTCTCGACGACATGAATCCGCATTTCTTCCGCACCCACGACGGCGGGAAGACGTGGACCGAGATCAACACCGGCATCGCCGCGGGGGCGGTGTCGAATTCCATTCGCGAGGATCCGCGCGTCCGCGGGGTGCTGTACGCGGCGACGGAGACGCAGGTGTGGGTGTCGTTCGATGACGGCAGGTCACTGGGAGTCGATCCGGTTCAACATGCCCGCGGTGTCGGTGCGCGACATCGCGGTCAAGGACGACAGCACGTGTCTGTGCGCCGATCTGGTTGCCGGCACGCACGGCCGGGGATTCTGGATCTTGGACGACCTGACGCCGCTTCGTCAGGCGGCGGCGATCCGCTCGGCGGCCGCGGCGAAGAAGGCGTATCTCGTGAGGCCCGTGACGGCGGTGCGGGTGCGCCACAGCACGAACGATCCCACCCCGTGGCCGCCCGAGGTGGCCGCCGGCCAGAATCCGATGCCGGGCGCGCTGCTCGATTATTACCTGGGCGCAGACGCGACGTCGCCCGTCAGGCTGGAGATCGTGGATGCGGCCGGCAATCTCGTCAGGCACTACTCGAGCGCCGACACCGCGCGCGATCCCCATCCGGCCACCGATCCGGCGGCGTACAACGAGATCTGCAAGAAGGATCCCGGGGCGCAGGATTGCAATCTGCCGCTCTACTGGCCGGCGCCACCGCTGACCTTGTCGGCGAAGGCCGGCGCGCACCGCTTCAGCTGGGATCTGCGTTACGACGTGATCGGCGAGGACGCGCCGTTCAGCATCGGCGGTGGGGCCGTGCCGCACGCCACGTATCCCAACATCAACACGCCCTGGGCGCCGCCTGGGCGCTATACCGTGCGTCTGATCGTCGACGGCACCTCGTACACCCAGCCACTGCTGCTCAGGCTCGATCCGCGGGTGAAGATGTCGACGGTGACCGCGGCGCAGGTGGCGACGTTGACGCGGTCGATGTACTCGAGCGCGGTGGCGGCGCATGACACCTACGAAAAGGCGCGCGCGTTCTCGGAGAAACTCGGCGGGATGCAGGGCGCGGACATCGACGCGTTCAAGGCGCGCGTGGATTCGCTGGCGCCGGCCGAAGGGGCAGGCGGTGGCCGCGGAGGTCGTGGGGGCCGCGGCGGATTCGGTGGTGGGCGGGGGCGTGGCGGCGCTGGTGGAGCGTCGCCGACGCTGAACGGCGCGAGCAACGCGCTCGTCTCCGCGGCGGCCGCGCTGTCGACGGCGGATGTTGCGCCGACGGCAACGCGTCTCGCCGCGGCGCGCGCGGCGCAGGCGGAGGCGGCGAGTGTGATGCGCGAGTGGACGGCGTTGAGTACGACGGGGCTCGCAGCGCTGAATGCGAAGCGGCGTGCGGCGGGGATGACGGTGGTGGCGCCGCCGGAGTGAGGGGGGAAGGCTCCGAGAGTTGACTGGCTGCCAGTCTACAAGCACCCGCTGAATCGGAGCGACGGTCGGGTTCAGCGTGGTGTGAGCCATATTGGTTATACAGCCAGATGCTTGCGTGTAACTGTATAGCTTGGTAGGTTCCGGAAGTCCTTCAGCGGAGCGACACTGTGGCCCAGACCCGGCGCGCCATGAAGCGCAAGAACATGCTCATGGATCAGCGCAAGTTGAGCGCGGCCAAGGCCGCCCTGGGCGCGGCGACGGAGACGGCGGCCGTGGACGCCGCATTGGATCTCGTCGTCTTTCGGACGGAAGTGTTCCGTGGACTCGACGCACTCGCGGCAGCGGGCGGCGTCGCGAGCGTCGAGCCCATTCGGCGCGCCGGGTGATCTACACGCTGGACACGAACGTCGTCGTCGACGCGCTGCGCCAAGCGGCGGAATTGGATCGATTGAAGGCCTTCTTGAGTTGGGCCCTTCCCGCGACGGTCCTGTCGAGTGTCGTTGCCGCCGAACTCGCCGCGGGCGCGCGCACCGGTCGGACCCGGCGCGTGTTAGAGGACGCCGTGTTGGCGCCGTTCGATCGGCGCGGGCGGCTGCTGGCCCCGTCGGCGGGGGCGTGGCGGCGGTCGGGCGCCGTCATCGCCCGTCTCGGTGCGCCCGCGATGACGGCGAGTCGCCAGAACGATGTACTCCTTGCGGCACAGGCGCGTGAACGCGGGTGGGTGATCGTGACGCGCGATCGTGATTTCGACGCGTTGCGGCCGCTTATCAAGGGGCTACGGATCGCGGCGCCGTATCCGGACCGGCCGTGATCGGCGCACCGCGGTACAGCGAAGTGGAGATTCGTGACGCGCGTAGCCGCGGCGCAATCGCCGACACGTCCGGCGGTTCCAAAGCGTTGAGAACGTCGCGCGTCGCAAGCTTCGGCAGTTGCAGATTGCCGGACGCCTGGACGACCTTGGAGTTCCGCCTGGCACCGGCTTGAAGCGCTCAAGGGCGACCGTGCGCGCCAGTAAAGCATCCGGGTGAACGACCAGTATCGCATCTGCTTCCGCTGGACGGCCGCAGGTGCCGCAGAAGTGGAGATTGTCGATTATCACTGAGGCTACCCGTATGCCGAAGCGTACGCCGGTAACACCTGGAGAGCTGTTGCTCGAGGAATTCCTGCGCCCGATGGGGATTACGCAGTATCGGCTTGCGAAGGAGATCGGTGTACCGCCTCAGCGCATTGGAGAAATCGTCGCTGGTCGGCGGTCGATCACCGCGGACGCGGACTTGCGCTCGTGCAAGTTCTTCGAGTTGTCCAACGGGTATTGGCTACGTGCACAGGCGGCGCATGATACGGAAGTGGCGGAGGAAACCCTCGCGGACAACGCTCCGCCGGATCAAGCCATGGTCGCCGCCCAGACGGCGATCGGGTAACGTGGCGCGCGATCGCTGTGCCTCGTGCGAGGTATCGACAGGTGATCGGCTCCGGGCAGGACGCAGGCCGAGCGAAATCCGAAAGCGGAGTCGACCCCCGGACGGGTGCGACCGGACTCAGGGCACCGTCACCCGCGTCCGACGGAACGCATCCATCATCCGCACCAGCTCCGCGTTGCTGAACGGCTGCCACCCGTGCGGCTTCATCGGCCGGCCGTACTCGAAGGTGAAGTTCGCCGGCGGATTCGCGAGTTTGGTCGACTCCTGCTCCATCAGGTACACGGCGAGGTTCAGGTAGTAGTTGTCCATGTCACCGACGTAGACGTGCATCTTGCCCGTGAGCTGCGGCCCGATGCTGGGCCAGTTCTGCCGAAGGTTCCACGTCAGGTCGTCGCCGTGATCGCGCCAGTACGCGGCCACGCTCTTGTCGATCACACCGGTCGCACGGTCCCAGAGGCGCTTCGGGTATCCGTCGTCGCCGACCGGTCCGTACGCGGCGTCCCAGGCATCGAATTGCTGCCCACTGCGCGCCTTGCTGCCTAACACCGCTTCCAGACGGCTCATCAGGCGAAAGGAGAGGAGATCCTGCCCCTCCGGCGTCCGGCTCATCGACCGTTCCGGGACCGGCGGCCGGGCGTTGTTGGGGAAGAACGCGTTCGAGTCCGTGTAGATGTCGACAGTCTGGTTGCGCCGGAAGTCGACGGGATCGGGATACAGGCACCACGCGCCGCCGAAGAAGTCCGGGCGCTGGATCTGGAGCGCGGTGCACTCCCAGCCGCCGGTGGATCCGCCGGTGAGGAAGCGCGCGTTGGCCTCGGGGATCAGGTGGAACCGCCGCTCGAGTTCGGGCACCAGTTCGGTGAGCAGCGCGTCCTGATAGGGTCCGTTGTTCGCCGAGTTCACCGCGTAGGAGTCGTCGTAGTAGGGCGTGGGATGCTGCCAGGTGATGGCGACGAACCGCGGGAATCCGTCGCTCGTCCACGCCGTGGCGAATGCCGATCCGCTCTCGCGGGCGCTCGTGGGCACGGGATCCCACACGCTCGGTTCACCACCACGTCCGCGCCCTCCGCCGCGGCCACCGCGTCCCGCGTCAGGCGCATCCGGATCGACGAAGCCGAACGGCGCGCCGAGTCCGAAATGTCCCTGACTGTAGATGGCCGGGTAGCGTTCGCTCGACGTCGAGTCGAAGCCGTTCGGGAGGAGCACCGTGGCGCCGAGGTACACGGGCGCGCCCCAGAACGTCGACAGCATCCCGCTCTGCATCCTGACGTGCTTCACCCAGCGCGTGTCCGACGGCAGTGGGACCGGAGGGAGCTTCTTCGTGAGCGCCAGGTGCACCACGTTAGGCGACCTGGGATCGAAGCGTACCTTCACGACCTCGCTCACCAGGTTCCCCGGCGAGGAGGCCCAGTGCTGCCCTTCCCACTGGTCGGCGTGCACCCAGACCGTGTGGCCGTCGGCGCGGTGGAACTGCGTGTAGACATTGAGCACCGCCTGCGCGTCGTACTCGCCGGCGGGCATGTGCGCCAGGTCCTCGAAGGGAAACCCGGGCACGTGCCGGCCGACGATGATCGCCGTGCCTGGCTTCCACCCTTCCACGTCCATTCCATAGAAGGGGACGCTGCCGCCGTAGCTGCCGGCCTGGAAGCGCGGCTCGCGCGTGTCGGTGCGGCCGAAGATGACGAACAGCCGTCCCGTGGTCGGACCGCTGGCCACGGTGCGGTCGAGCGTGACTGTTACCTGTTGCGCGGCGACGGGGCCGGCCGCCAGTGAGACGACTGCGAGCGCGGTGGCGAGCGCGGGAACGTGGCGCATGATCTGTCCTCGGGAAAGCGGCCGAGTGTGCGTACCGCCGGAATTCAAACATGTCGTGGCGAATTGTGGTGGCGGAAGGCCTTGCGCGACGCGGGACAAAGTACGCGGTCGCTGGTAGTGGGCCGGCCCACTATCCGGTCGCAACTGGCGCGACGAGGCGCCCGGTCTGGCGGCGTCGAGTGGCCGATTCCGGTGTGCAGGATTGTCCGAGGAGACGGCGTGGAGTAACGTGGTGGCGCCTTGGAACGGGACACACACGATGCCGGCCTATTGGCTGCTCAAGACGGAGCCCTCGACGTACTCGTACCAGGACCTCGAGCGCGAGAAGCGAACCACCTGGGACGGAGTCCGCAACCCGGTGGCGCTCCGCAATCTGCGGGCGATGCAGAAAGGCGATCAGGCATTCATCTATCACACCGGCGACGAGAAGGCGATCGTGGGCATCGCGTGGGTGACGAAAGCGGCGTATCCGGATCCCGCGGCGCACGACGAGAAGATGATCGTGGTGGATCTCCAGCCGGTGCGGGCGTTGCCCCGGGTGGTCACCCTGCGTCAAGTCAAGGCGGACAAGCGGTTCGCCGATTTCGCCCTCACGCGGATTCCCAGGCTTTCGGTGATGCCGGTGACTGCGGCGCAGTGGAAGGCTCTGCTCGCCATGGCAGGGGAATAGCGGCCGGCCACGGATGGGTCGGTCAGGAGCCGGCGAGGAGAATCCCAGCGTGACGGCCTGATGCTGGATCGCGGACTTGCAACGCAACCCACGATCGCGGTGGAAACGCGCAGGTGACGTCGGCCGACCAACCGTTCATTGTCCTGGCGACGGCACCTCCTCGCGGGCCATTGTACCCTTTCTCGAAGCCGCCATTAAGATTCCCGGAGACGGCATCATGCTTCCCTGAAGCCACGGTTCGTCCTGGGATTCAAATCATCCGCGATGCCGATCGGCGATGTGACGCGAGGAGCCAGCGTGCGAAGCGCAATTCTCTCAGCCCGCTTGACCATTACTGCCACCCTGATGATGTCCTCGTCCTGGATCTCGCTGGCAGCCGCCAGGGCGCTCGCTCCGGACGACGCCTGCTCGCTGCTGACCAGGGAGGATGCCGCCACGGCCCTGGGCGAAGCCGTCACGGGGCCCAAGGCGATTGGCCCCATGTCGGATGGGGCCGGTGCCACCGTGTCGGGTTGCGAGTACACGGGGTCCGGCATTCACTCGATCCAATTGAACCTGACGCGCTTGCCGGCGAGCTCCGTGCCGATGTACAGTGGGATCATCTGCGACAAGAAGGGCAAGGATGGCCTCGCCGGCCTGGGCGACCTCGCGTGCTGGTATGACGACAAGCACGCAGAGCTCCATGTCATCAAGGGGACCGCTTTCATCTCCATCGAGCTGCGGCGGAGCGGAAACCCGACCGAGCCGATCATCGGGGTGATGAAGAAGGCGGTCGCGAAGCTGAAATGACGATGAATGGCGCGCGCACGCTCACCCTCGATACGAAGACGGCACATCTTCGTGATGAGTGTGGAGCGCGGGCCGGCGCTGCCGCCTCAGCCCGGGCGCGGGGGCCGGGGAGGTTTCACGCCGCCGATCCCCGGATCGTTCACCATCCTGATGATCGGGAAGTAGCCGGGCGCGGGCGCGACGACCGCTTCCAGGGAAGTGTCCTTCATGAACGAGGGCCTGACGGATCCTCGCGCTCCGGTGGGTCAGCTCAGCAGGATGAGAACATGAAAAAGTCAGGCGCGAGCCAAAGCCAGTCGGCATCGGAACTCATCTCGAAAAGAATCGCCGAACTCGGGGACTGGCGCGGGGAAACCCTGAGCAGAATGCGCAAGCTCATCAAGGACGCAGACCGCGATGTCGTCGAGGAGTGGAAGTGGATGAACCCGGTCTGGTCGCACGACGGCATCATCTGCACCGGCGAATCCTACAAGAATGTCGTGAAGCTCACCTTCGCCAGGGGCGCTTTGCTGAAGGATCCGGCCCGCCTCTTCAACTCGAGTCTCGAGGGAAACACCCGTCGCGCGATCGACATCCACGAACGGGAAGAGGTTGACGAGTCCGCGTTCAAGGCGCTCGTTCGCCAGGCGGTCGCCCTCAACGGCTCCGGCAAGTCGAAACGCTCGAAGAAGGCGAAGTCCTAGGTCGCGTCGGAAACGCCGAACTGCTTCGCGTACTCGGCGTTCAATCGCTGCCAGCCGTCGAACTGCATGGCCTCCGGGCCGACGATGCGCCCAATGGGGTCACCGGCGAGAAGCCGATCGAGCACATCGAAGCAGATGTGCCAGCCCGCGGCGCCCATCGAGATGAAATTGCGGGCGATGTTGGTCCACAGCGTCAGGCGCGTGCCGCCACCAGCGGCTTCGAGTTGCCACCGCATATCGAAGCCACCCCACTTGTACTCAAGCACGCTGGGAGCGTCGGCTCGCGTCACCGTTGTTTCAGTAATATGCGCTGAGGGCGCTCCCACCGTGGTGAGCTTCACCGTGCTTCCAACCGATCCCAGGCTCCCATCGGCGTCGAAGGGCGCCCACTCGCGCAGCTGCGCCGGATCGATCAACGCCTGCCAGACTTTCTCCGGCGAGTGCCGCAGCTGCCTGACGAGAACGAGCGTCCACTTGTCTCCGTCCTTTTGTACCTGCGCCCCGCTGGCCGGACCCGGTACGTACTGCTCGCGAGCGGTCATCTTCGTCTCCTTGCCTTCTCTTTCGTTGGCGGTGATTGAGGGTCCAGACAGACGTCAGGTCAACCGTCTGATGGGGATCAGCTCGCGGATGCGGCTGTCGCGCAAGTAGAGACCGCCCCAGGCAAGGATTCCGGCGACCAGCGGAATCATCGCGCGCGCGGGGTCCGCGACCCGCAAGTGAGTGGCGATCGCACCCCCGAGGTATCCTGTCATCACGATCGTGCCGAGGACAGACGTCTGCGGAACGAGGTAGAGGACCACCAGCGTGCACTCGGCAATGACAATGCGCGTGATGGCCGATTCCGGGAATCCGTACCCCGAGACGATTTCGGCCATCGCATTGACGTGATGGGTCGCCCTGACCCAGGCGCTGCTCAACAACACCGCGACCGGGAAAAAGGAAAGCAGCCAGCCGGTCCAATGCATCCGTTTCATTTTGTTCCTCCTTTGTCACGCGCGCCGTCCGGGCCGCGCCGTGCTCTCCTCGCCTTCCGCTTCGCTGGCGCTGATTGATCCAGGCGGTCGAGGTGGCGTTCGAGAGCATCCACGTGGGCGGACCAGAACCGGCGGAACGGAGCCAGCCAGGCATCGATCTCCTGAAGTGGTTCCGGCTTCAGCCGGTAGAGACGGCGCTGTGCGTCCACGGTGGATTCCACGAAACCGGCCTCGCGCAGCACCCGCAGGTGCTTCGACACCGTCGGCTGCGGCATGCGGAGCTGACGCTCGATCTCTCCAACCGACTGCTCTGACGACACCAGAAGGCTCAGAATCGCCCGGCGGTTCGGCTCGGCAATGATTGCGAACACGGATTCCATGGCCCATAGTATACGCCACCGCGCATATGCGTGTCAAGGCATATGTAGGCAGAAGCCGCAGCGTCAGTCGGCGTACGGGTCGGCACGCGTCCCTAATCCCCCTACTCCGCTCGCAATGCCCGCGCCGGACTCAGTTGGGCCGCGCGCACCGCGGGAATCGTCGTTGCGACGATCGTGATCACGGTGATCAACAGGATGGCGCTTCCCAGCATGAGCGGGTCCGACGCCCGGATCGCGTACACCCGGTTGGAAACAACCCGACCGGAGAGATACGCCAGGCTCACTCCAATACCGGCGCCTAACGAGCCGAGCGTCGCGCCCTGCTTCATGACCAGCCAGAACACGGAGCGCGGCGACGCGCCGAGGGCGAGACGCGTGGCCATTTCGTTGCGCCGCAGTGAACCGGCATACGATACCACCCCGTAGATGCCGACGGCCGCGAGCACGATCGCCATGCCCCCGAAGATGAGCATCAGCGTCATCCCCAACTCCTGCCTCCGAAGCGTGTCCTGGACGACGTCCGACGCCAGCTCGAAGTCGAGCGCCATCGCCGGGTCGAGCTTCCGCACCTCCGCGCGAATGGCCCCCTCGAGGAGGCGTGGATCGACCCGCGACGCGGACACGACCGCGGTCGCGCGGTTGAACGGCAACTGCGTGAGCGGCAGATAGAACGCGGGCTCGGCCGGGTCGGCCAGGGATTTCTGCCTCACGTCGTCGATCACGCCGACAATCGTCACCTCATTCCTCGGATCGGGCGCCGGATACCCCGCCGAAAACTGCACGCCGATCGGATCGCGGCCCTTGAGGTATCGCTGCACGAACACCCGATTGACGATCGCGACGGGAGCGGCGCTCGGGACGTCCTGCAACCCGAAGTCGCGGCCCTCAGTGATGGTCGTGCCCATCGCTTTGAAGAGCCCCGGGCTGGCAAAGCGCTGGCGCGTCCCCGGCGCATTGGCTGCGTCGAACGGTTCGCCGTGAAACTGCGCGAGCAGCGAGCCCTCGAGGGTGCCGCGCATCGGGTAGGCGGACACGAGTCCCGCATCGGCCACGCCGCTCACGTTGCGCACGGCGGTCAGCAAATCGAGGTGCGCCTGCCGCACGGCGTCCGGGGACCGGTACCGCGGTCCCAGGAAGGACACGTCGAAGATCAGCCTCCCATCCGACACGAACCCGGCGTCTGTATTGCGGAGATTCGAGAATCCCCGGACGAGCCAGCCGGCGCCGGCCAGCAGCATGATCGCCAGTGCAACCTCAGCGACCGTCATCGCGCTGAGCCAGCGCGCCGTCCCGCGGCCGGCGCTGGACGAGCGACTGCTGTCGTTCATCAGGGTCTTCATGTCGCTGCGCAGCAGCCGGATGGCCGGCGCCAGCCCGATGATTGCTCCAACCACGATGAGTGTGGCCAGCGAGAAGAAGAGCACGCTCGCGTCGAAGGGCACGGTGTCGAGGCGCGGCAGTTTCGACGCGCCGAGCGCGAGCAGAGCGCGGAGGCCTAACGCCGCCAGCCCCAAGCCGAGGATCGTCCCGGCGGCAGCCAGCACGAGCGACTCCGTGAGCAGTTGTCGCACCAGACGAGCCCACCCCGCGCCAAGCGCCGCCCGCACGGCCATCTCGCGCGAGCGCTCGGCGCCCCGCGCGAGGAGCAGGTTGGCGACGTTCACGCACGCCAGGAGGAGCAGCAGCCCGGTGGCCGACATGACGATGATCAGGATCGGCCCCAGGTCTCCGACGATCGAGTCCACCAATGGGCGCGGGACGTAGATGCGGTTGCGGTCCGACCCGGGAAAGTCGTGGGCAAGTCCGTCCATGACGGTGGCCATCTCCCCTTTCGCGCGCTCGATCGTGACGTTGTGCTTGAGCCGCATGAACCCCTCTTGCCCATGGTTCACGTCGTTGAAGGGCGTGCGCAGCGCCAACCACATGTCGGCGCCGTGCGGGATGTCGAAGTCGGCTGGCGCGACGCCGGCGATGGTGGTGTTGAATTCGGCGAAGTGAATCGGCTTGCCGACCACGCCTGCATCGTTGTTGTAGAGGTTCTTCCACAAGCGGACGGAGATTACGACCCTGGGCAGCGGACCCGGCTGGGGCTGCGCGCCCGGCGGAGGCGGCTGGAAGGGGGTGAAGTCGTCGTGCTCAAAGCCGCCCCGGGTCATCGGCAGTCCGAACAGCTCGACGAATCCTTCGGACACCCCGTAGACCTTCATGTGCGTCGGTGTTCCGTCGTCGGCGAGGAGCGTGAGGTCGAACGGCTGGAACCCGGCTGCTCGCGCGATGGAGGGCGTGCCATCGTTCAGCCGGAAGATCTCACCCCCCGAGAGGAGTCCGGTGGTGACGCGTCCGTCGGTGAGTGCGGTGCGCAGGCTGTAGAGATCCTGCGGGTCGGGATAGGGGAGCGGCTTGAGGAGGACGGCGCTCAAGGTGCTGAAGATCGCCGTGGTGGCGCCGATGCCGAGGGCGAGCGTGGCGATGGCGGTGAGCGGGAACGCCGGCGCGCGACGGAAGGCGCGCAACGTGACGCGAACATCCTGGAGAAACGTTTCCACGCTGGGCTCCTGGTTGGCTTGGTCCGGCGCAGGGGGGCGATGCCGCGATCCTTTGAATAACAGTGTCACCGCGAGCGTTGCCGTGCCACGTCCGATGCTGCAAAGGGCCCGACCTTCCGCAACGCCAACAAGCGCGGTAAACATCCTTGGCCGGGCAACGAGTGGTGGATGCAGCAGACTGCTGCGACTCAAATACGGGATCCTTTTCGTGACGAACGGAGCGTCGAAGGCCGGCATTTCTCCATGAGAGCCGTCATCTGCACGCGTTACGGGCCACCAGAGGTGCTTCGCGTGGCCGAGGTCGAGCGACCCACGCCGCGCCGGAACCAGGTGTGCATTCGGATCGTCGCGACGGCCGTGACGGTGAGCGACTGCATCGTCCGTGGCCTGAAGGCGCCCCGCCGGTATCGGATCCTGTTCCGTCTGATGGCAGGCTGGAGCGCGCCACGCCAGCCCATCCTCGGGATGGTGCTCGCCGGAGACGTCGAGTCCGTCGGACGCAGCGTCCGGTCATTCAAGGAAGGCGATCTGCTGGCGATGCATTGCCTGCGAAAGGCGAAGCTCCAGCCCGGCCAACGCGTCCTGGTCTATGGCGCGTCAGGCGCGATCGGCACCGCGGCCGTCCAGCTTGCCAGGCACTTCGGCGCCGTCGTGACCGGCGTGTGCAGCACCACCAATCTGCAGCTGGTCGAGTCACTCGGCGCCGAGATGGTGCTCGATTACACGCGGGAGGATTTCGCGAGTCGCGGAGAGCGCTACGATCTCATCCTCGACGCCGTGGGGAAGCGGAAGAGTGCGACCGCAATGCGCGACGCCGGACGCGCGCTGACGACGGGCGGTCGCTGCATCTCGATCGATGACGACCTGCCGAGGCCGACCCACCGGGACCTGCCACTGCTGAAGCAGCTGGCCGAGTCGGGAGGGCTGAAGCCGGTCATCGATCGCTGTTATCCGTTGGAGGAGATCGTGGAGGCCCACCGGTACGTCGAGCTGGGACACAAGAAGGGCAACGTGATTGTGACCGTTGGGCCGCGCTCCTGAGCTGGACGCGCCGCGCCCCTTGCACGCACAGGTATCCGTTCTGATACCCTGTGCTCCAAATAGACCCCAATCAGCGCGTCCCATCCGATGCGGCGTTCAGTTCCCCGGGCTGTACTTCCGCTCCGTGTGCCCCTGAACTGGTTCGGATAGAAGTACACGGGACGGAGATTCCCCGTCGCGTACCGTTCCGCCTCGTCGTTGAAGTGCTTCGACTTCGGGTCGCCGCTCTCGCCGCCCGCGGTCACCGCGATGGCGCGCACGCTGTCCTTCCCGAACTCCACCACCGCCACGAAGCTGTTCCCGCTCGATCCGTACCACTTCTTCGTGTTCGGATACGCCGGGCGCCGAACGAGGCGAGTGAACCCCAGCGTCGCCGACGGGAAGCCCACCGGGATGCTCGGCTCGTCGTCGTTGAACGTCGGGCGTGATTCTCGTTGCGCACGCGCTGGAAGCGGTTGATGTCGCCCCACGGCGTCTTCCACGTGCCGAATTCGCCGTCAGGCGCTGGCACGCGGCGTCGAGCGCCTCGAGCTGCTGGTCGTCCGACGGTCCCGCGCCGCCGCCACGACGTCCACCCCCGCCCCGCCGACGCCCGCCGCCGCGTGCGCCCCGGCCGCGGGCCCGCCCGGCCCGCTGGAGCTCGGTGCCGTAGAAGATGGCCAGCGCGGTCGGGATCGACGACGCGCCCCAGCGCAGGTCCCACTTCCGCAGCATCTCTATCTGGTCGGTCAGCTTCGCTTTCAGCGGGTTGGATGCCGGTGCGTCGTCCCAGGCGGCGATGAGGCTGGGGATGGATTTGTCGAAGCCGGGGAGGTACGTGTCGAACGCCGCCGCGCGCAGGCCTTCGATGGAGAAGTCGTTCTTGTTCTGCAGGACCATGACGGCATGGCGCCCGCGCGCCGACTCGCTGCCGTTGTCCACGTACTTCGGGAAGTCGCTCTGTTTCGGGCTGCTCGGTCCGGCGGCAGCCCAGGGCCAGTCGTTCGAGTTGTAGACCCATCCGCTCGCCGGATTCACCGCGTTAGGCGATTCGTCGAACGAGAGGAGGCCTTTCCACTCGCTGGCGGGGTTGCTGCCGTCCACCGGCCTGGCGCCAGTTGAACTTCGTGTCGCGGCGCGGAATGAAGTTGGCGTGGAAGTAGGCGATGTTCCCCTCGGTCGTCGGCGTAGAGCGTGTTGTTGGACGAGTTGCTGTGCAGGTCCATGTACTTCCTGTACTCCGCTATGTTGGCGGCCCTGGTGCGCGGCCAGCACTGCGTCGAGCGCGTGCAGGGGGTCCTGCATGAGGCGATACGGCGACCCACTTGCCGTCCTGCGCGCGGACGACCGGGCCGAAGTGCGTGTAGTAGACGGTGAACTCCTTCTTCGCCATCCCCGTGTCCGTCCTGTACGGGACGGTGATCTTCTTGGTAATGAAGGGGCGTTCGGTGTCGCCGAACTTGTAGAAGAACTGTCCGTCCTTTTCGGAGACCGTCTCGAGATACTCGTCCGTGGCGTCGACGCGCGCTCGACGTGTGCATCCAGCCCAGGTGCTCGTTGAAGCCCTGATAGATGAAGAACTGTCCCCACGTCGGCGGCGCCGTAGGCGTGGAGCCCTTCGTCGCTCGTCATCTGCGAGCTCCGAGCGGAAGAAGAACGACGTGTGCGGATTGATGAGCAGCAGGGCGTGGCCCTTCGTCGTGTTCTTGGGGTGCGACCGCCATGCCGTTCGAACCCGATGGCTCTTCTCTTCGGCATCTTCCACGGCGCGCAGCGAGTCGGCGCGCAGCGCCGCGCGGCCGAACTCCGTGCCGGATCGCATCTCGGTGATCCGCACCGGGCCGTTGCCGTAGAACGCCTGCAGCTGGCCCACATTCACGCGCTCGATGTCGCCGCCGATGGAGCCCTCGCTGAAGGTCAGCGCCATCCACGGCTCGAACTTCGTGATCACGCGCGCATGCACGTCGGGATGTTTGGCGAGGTAGAAATTGAGCCCGTCGGCCCAGGCCGACCATGAGGGTCTTGAGCCACTGCGGGCTCTTGGCGTAGAGCGCCTTCATGGAATCCGGATCGATGAAGAGCTTCATCCGGAGGTCGCGGTAGATCGCGCTCTCGCCTTCGGCCTCGGCCAGGCGGCCCTGCGAGTTGATGAAGTTCGTCTCGACACGATTGAAGTCGTCCTCGGCCTGGGCGTAGACCATGCCGAAGACCGCGTCGGCGTCGGTCTTGCCGGTTACGTGGGCGATGCCCCAGTCATCACGGACGATGGTGATGTTGTCGGCCTGCTGCTCCCAGCGGGCCATCTCCGCGCTGCGGGGGGCAGACGGAGCAAGGGTCAGCATCGCGGTGGCGAGGGCGAGTGCGGACTTGCGCATCGGGGCTCCTGGGGGCGTTGCGTTACGGTGTGAAGGCCGAGTCAGGGGACGTCGGCTGGGAGCGGTGTCCAGAGAAGATGTGCGGTGGGACGCGCGAGCGCAGGGCCGGCGCCGGCCCTGGCTGAAATACGAGACGGTTTCGTCCGCCGTTGACCGGTCCCCGGGCAGGCGGGCGAGCTCGAGTGAGCGCCGGAGTGCACCCTCGGTAATGGCGAGGCGACCGTCACCGCTGGAACGCGCGGAATGGGTGGCCTGTGCGCCGGTGACCGGAGGGGACTCGCAGGCTGGGACGTGCGCCGGCGACTGTTCGGTGTGAAGCCCGATGGGCGCCTGCTGCCTCTGCCGCCCGAGCTGCGCAATGGGTTGAACCTGGGGCGTCAGTCTGCAGGATTGGAGCACATGATGCCGTTCGCCGTCATCGTTTGCGACATGTGGGAAGCGCATCACTGCGTATCCGCGGCACGCCGGGTGGCCGAGCTGGCACTCCGGATGAACACCGTTCTCGGAGCGATGAGAGGGCGCGGCGCGCAGGATCATCCATGCGCCGGGCGATTGCGCGTCGTTCTACGCTGGTTCAGCAGCTCGCCGCCGCGCTATCGCGGCACCGTTCGCGCCGGCGCCCGTGCCGTTCCAGTGGAATACCTGGAACTGGGAGCGTGAAGGCCGGTTGCCGACGACTCTGACCGAGCCAGGGCCCTGCTCGTGCGATACGGCCGTTCCCTGCAACGATGGCAAGTCACCGTATCCGTGGACGCGTCAGATCGCATCGATAGACATTGCGCCGCCGGACGCGATCAGTGACGACGGGCAGGAAGTGTGGAATCTGCTGCAGGCCAGGCAGATCGCCGACGTTGTTGTCATGGGGGTTCACACCAACATCTGCGTGCTGAGCCGGGCCTATGGCATCCGGCAGCTGGTATATCTTGGATTTCGACCGGTGCTGTGCGGCGACCTGACCGATGCCTTTCACCGGGATCCGCGCGGGCATGACTGGGGCACCGAGACGATGCTGGGACATATCGCGCGATACTGGTGTCCCGTACGTTCCAGCGCCGAGTTGCTCGCCGAGGGATGAAGCCTCTTCGATACCGCTGGACCGACGGCGCCGGCGAGCACGCGCTGGAGTTCGTGCAAGTACGCGGGACCCACGGGCAGCCGTACGACTTCGGCGAGTCGCCAGCGCGCGCGGTGGAGGTCGGCGACTTCTTCATCGCTGCAGTGTCGGCGACCCAGTCGTTTGTTACCCATGTGCTGGGTGAGAATGCGAATGTGTCGATCAATCGCGGGGCCGAGCTTCCCGTTGAGAACGTATCATGGGACCGCCTGACGAGTCCCGGTGGGTTGCTCCAGCGCCTGAACGAGAGTGGCGTTGCCGACGAATTCGCAGCGCAGCTCGGGGAGCGCCATGTCTTCCGGTTGCCCACGGAGACGGAGTGGGAGTACGCCGCGCGGATGTCAGTGCGATCCCGAAGGATGGATCGGCGCTCAGTGGACCGGGTGAGGAGCGAGTGCCTTCGCGGCGGGTGTTTTCACACCTGGGCCGTGCATTGCACCGTGCACAAACGATACGAAATCGGCCGATGTGTTTCAGGGCAGATGGATCTGGTGAACACGGCTTTCTGCGTGCGGCGCGGCAAAAGGGCCGCCTGACGTGGCGGCCCTTTTGCTTCCGGCGCAACCAGCTCCGGCTTACGGAGCCTTCGTGGCCCGCCACCGCGTGCGCATGACCACCGAATCCGGCTTCGCTGCGAGCATCGTCACCGTCGTCCCCGACCACGCGTTACCGGACATTCGTCCGACGACGTGATCGACGAGCTGCGGGCTCTTGGGGGGCGTCGGCGGCGTGTACGGCGCGGACGTCCACATGACGCTGTCGGCGCTGAGCGAATAGGTGTAGACGATCGTGTCCTTGGGCGCGGTCTGGTTCACGCACCTGGACTCGTTCCCCGTGGGCGCCGTCATGCACGTAAACTGGAACAGCACGGAATCCGAGCCCTCGGCCATGACCTGGCCGGTTACAGTTCCGGCGACATCGGCCGCCGTGAGGGCCGGGGGTGAGGATGGAGCGGCCATGGCCGCGGAGTCGGTTTTCGCCGTCTCGGTTTTCGCGCATGCGACGAGAGCTGCGCTTGCGATCAGTAGGCCGGCCTTGCGCATAAGAACCTCTTGCTGGACAGTGGTGAAGGTGGAGCTTCTTCGAAAACCCGCGTAATGGGACTTCATCAATATGCGATTCCGGGCGATTCCCGCCATGGCTGAGCCGCTCTGAGAGGCTATTGGGGAGGCATCCGGGCCCGGCAGTTTCCAGGGTATTCCCGCAGGCCAGTGCGAGGAAACAGCACCATCTTACTCATGCGCAAGCTCATTCTGATTGGCGGGCTCTCCCTCGCCCTGCCGGCGGTGACAGCGCAACAGCCGCGCGCGTCGAACATGCGGGCGCTTCCTTCCGATTCCGCCGTGCTGGCGATCATCCGGCAGCGCGTTGAAGAGAGCGGAGCCCGGGAATCGTGGTGGGTCTGCTGGACAGCATCGGAAGGACGCGCGTGGTCGCCTATGGCGATGCCGGGCCGGGACAGCCGGCTCTCGATGCGAACACCGTCTTCGAGATCGGGTCGATCACGAAAGTCTTCACCGCCACGATCCTTGCCGACATGGTGCGGAAAGGCGAAGTGAAGCTCGATGATCCGGTGAGCGGCATCGCGAGCGAGGCGCCTGACGAGTAGCCGGTGCGACGATCGGGACTGGCGTCGGGCACATCGAGTGTGCTCGAGACCACGGCACCCGTGAGCCCCACGCGCACCTTGCGCTGGACGAGGAGATCGCCGAGGGCGAGCGCGAGCACGGCGGCGATCAGGGATGAGGGACGGCCGGTTCGGGACAACATGGCGTCCTCCTGGCCAGAGTCGTGCTGACACCGAGGGATTTCGGCACGTTCGATCGTCGGGCCCAGGCCAAGAGCTAGCACCACCACAGCCCGCGACCGCAGAAGGGGCTTGCCGAGAAACGATAAACACCTTATCGTTATTCGATATCACCACTCGCTGGAGCCCCGTTTGATGCCCCGAAGCCATTCCGCCGCCTTGCCGATCGCCCGCGTCGTGCTGCGAGGCCTGATCGTGCTGAACTGGTTACTGGGCGCGGCGATCCTCGCGCTGCTGATCTGGTCGCTCACGCACGAGCAGTGGACGTTTACCGCGCTCGGTGTGCCGCCGTCGCCGGAAACCCGCCCCATCATCGCGGGCATGCGCGCGATCGCGGTGCTCGGCCTCGTTGCCATCCCGCTCAGTTATGCGATGCTCAGGCAGCTGCTCGCGATCGTCGAGACGGTGCGCAGCGGCGATCCCTTCATCGCGGCGAACGCCTCTCGCCTGCAAGGGATCGCCTGGCTCCTTCTCACGCTCCAGCTCCTGAGCCTCGTCATCGGCGGAATCGGCAAGGCGGTTTCGACCGCCGAGCATCCGCTTCACCTCGACGCGGGCTTCTCGCCTAACGGCTGGCTGGCCGTCGTTCTGACCTTCGTCCTCGCCCGCATCTTCGCCGAAGGCACGCTGATGCGCGAAGAACTCGAGGGAACCGTCTGATGGCGATCGTCGTGAAGCTCGACGAGCTGCTGCACGAGCGGCGGATGACTCTCACTGAGCTCGCCGCGCGGATCGACATCACGCTCGCCAACCTGTCGATCCTCAAGACCGGCAAAGCGCGCGCGATCCGCTTCTCGACGCTCGAGGCGATCTGCGAAGTCCTGCAGTGCCAGCCGGGCGATCTGCTCGAGTTCCATCCCAACTCCGGCGCGACCGGACATTCACGCGCCGCGTGAGAAGGAGATCTCCAATGGCTTCGACCGCGGCGTCTGTTGCCCAGCCGGTTCGAACGACCGATGAAAGCGAACTCTCGCTGATGCGGCTCTACGTGCTACGTGGCATCTACCTTCTCATCGCGGTCGGAGAGGGCTCAATAGTAGTTCCTTCGCTGTTTCTGCATGAGCCGATGGCGCGTGGTGTGATTCCGAGTCTGCTCGCCGGCATGTGCCTGCTGGACCTGATCGGAGTCAGATATCCGCGGCAGATGCTCCCGCTGCTGCTCTTCGAGTGTGCATGGAAGACCACCTGGATGCTGGCATTCGGTCTGCCGCAGTGGTTGTCCGGGCAGTTCCCCTCTACGTTTCCGGAGGATTTCCGGGCGATCGGCTTTGGGGTGATCCTGATGCCGGTCGTGATCCCCTGGGGCTACGTCTGGCGCCACTATCTGAAAGCGCGGGGCGACCGCTGGCGGTGACCGGCGCCTGGCACCGAGGTGCCGCTGCCGCGGCTGCGCCCCCGACACACCCATTCCGCCGTTGCCTTGACCCGGCCTCTCCCGCTCCGTAGCGTCGTGCGACCTTCAGGAGCGCATGTGACGTGGAGACATCCGCCGAGCGTGTCCGCGACGTCGAGCAGCACACCGGCGAGCTGCGCAAGGAGCTCGGTCTGCCGACCCTGGTGCTCACGCAGATCATGTTCATCGTCGGTTCCGGTTGGGTGGGCACGGCCGCGAAGCTGGGCACCGGACACGTCGTGTTCTGGCTCGCCGCAATGGCGATGTTCTACGTGCCACAAGCCGTCGTCGTCATCTACCTGAACCGACTGATGCCCCTCGAGGGCGGTCTGTATCAATGGGCAACCGTCGGCTTTGGCGAGTTGGGCGGGTTCATCACGGCGTGGAATCTCTGGGCGTTCGCGATCCTCATCCTCGCTACGTTCGGCGTGATGATCGCGACGAACCTGTCGTATCTCATTGGCGCGTCTGCGACCTGGATCACGGGCGCCGCCTGGTACACGCCGATCGTCAGCGCGACGGCGATCGTGTTCATCACGTTTCTCGCACTGTATGGCCTCCGCGTGGGGAAGTGGATGCAGAGCATCGGCGGCGCCGCGCAGATGCTCACATATGCTGCGCTGCTCATCGTGCCGTTCGTGGCGCTGTCGCGCGGGATGATCGGTGAATACCACCCATTCGCGGCGTCGATTCCCCGGTTCAATGCGCTCAACGTGAATCTTCTCGCCAAGATGGCGCTCGGCGCGTTGAGTGGCTTCGAGTACGTCGCGCTGCTCGCCGGTGAGACGAAGAATCCGGCGCGCACGATCGGCCGCTCGGTGATCATCGCGTCTCCGATCATCGCGCTGATGTTCATTCTGGGTACGAGTACGGTGGTCGCGCTCGTGCCCCGCGATCAGATCGACCTCGTGAGCCCCATCCCCCAGACGCTGACGATCGCGTTCAGGGGCATGGGTTTCGTGTCCGGCATCGCACCGCTGCTCATCGGGCTGCTGCTGCTCCGGCAGATCGGCAACGTGTCGTTGATGTTCGCCGGGACGACGCGGCTGCCCATGGTCGCCGGGTGGGATGGCTTGCTGCCGGCGTGGTTCACCCGGCTGCATCAGCGCACGCATGTGCCGGTGAACTCGATTGTGTTCGTGGGCGCGCTCACGCTCGCGTTCACCCTTGCCGGCCAGGTCGGCGTCGGACTGCAGGAGGCGTTTCAGGTGCTGGAGAACTCCGGCGGAATCTTCTACGCGTTCGCGTATATCGCGATGTTCATGATCCCGCTCTTCGCCGCCGACCGTCTGTCGGAGCGGCCGAAGCTGTGGCTTCGCGGCGCGGCCGTCGCCGGATTGGCGACGTCGATTCTGTACTCGGTGATGTCGATCTTCCCCATCATCGACGTTCCCGACTGGCGTCTCTTCACGGCGAAGGTCGTCGCCGTGCTCGTCGCTGCGAACGCCATTGGGCTCGGCATATTCGTCGCCAGTCGCCGCCGGCGCACCGCCATGCGTGTGGCCTCGCTTGTCGGGCCGGGCACATAACAAGCGCAATGGTGCGTCTGTCCGGTCCTGTCCGGCGGACAGGGTGGCATGCCGGGTGTGTACCTTTCGCCGAACTACGCAACCGATACACGATCCAGTTCCTGCGCGCGGGGAGCCGCGTCACAGCTTCGAGGTCACGAACGGGCGCATGCGGCGCGTGAAGTTCACGGGCCAGCCGTGACCGTCTCACACATCCGAACGCTACGGTCGAAGTCGCAGACGCTCGTACCGACCCATTCCTGATTGAGGAGAAACGCGTATGCAATCTCTCCGCGGCCGCGGTGCGCTGATTGTCGGAACGCTCCGGATCGGCGCCGTCGTGGCCAGGCGTCTCGCCGCCGAGGGCGTCAATCTGGCGATATCGTACCGGCGGTCCCGCGCCGAGGCAGAGGAATTGCGCCAATCGCTCGTCGGGGAAGTCGACCGGATCGTTGTTCTGCAAGGCGACATGAGTGTCGAGGACGACGTGCGTCGGGTGGTCGACGAGAGCACGCGGGCGCTGGGCGGGCTGTCCGTCGTGGTGAACCTGGCTTCGGATTACCCAAACACGCCCTTCGATCAACTGGACGGCGCCGCGTGGGATCGCGGCATGGCCGGTGCGAAGAGCGCGTTTCTCATTACTCTCTATGCAGCTCGTCGCATGCTGAACAACCCCGGTCCAACGAGAGGCCACGTCGTGCTGTTCTCGGACTGGGCGGCTGGCCAAACCCCCTATCAGTCGTACCTTCCGTATCTTGCCTCGAAGGCCACCGTGGACTTCCTGACCCGCGGATTCGCCGTCGAGCTTGCCGGGAAGGGCATCCTGGTGAATGCCGTCGCGCCGGGTCCGAGCGCGCGGCCGCCCGACATGACAGAGCGCGCCTGGGCGCACGACGTGCTGGCGAAAACGCCATTGCATCGCGAATCCACGCCCGAGGACATCGCGGACATCGTGGTGGCGCTCCTCCGGACGGAATCGGTGACGGGAGAGACCATCCGGGTCGACTCGGGTCGTCATCTCGAGGGCTAGCCATCCAACACGCCGAAGCGACAGGCCACATGCCACGTCACAGAGTGATGAAGGTGATTCAGTTCTCGTACGGACACCGTCTGCTGGACTACGACGGCCCGTGCCGGCACCTGCACGGGCACAACGGCACCATCGAGGTGGAAGTCGCATCGGACACCCTGGACCACCACGGGATGGTCATCGATTTCGGGGAGATCCGGGACGTCGTGAAGGCCTGGGTGGACGCGAACCTGGATCACCGCATGCTGTTGTGTCGATCGGATCCCGCGGTGGCGGTGCTGCGGGAAATGAACGAACCCGTCTACCTCTTCGACGGCAATCCCACGGCCGAGAACATCGCCAGGGAGATCTTCCAGAAGGCGCGCGAGCACGGTCTCGCGGTCACCGAGGTGCGTCTCTGGGAGACGTCCACCAGCTACGCGGCGTACCGGGGCGAGGAGTGACGGTGGAGCAGGTGGCGGTGCTCGCGAGCGGTGGACTCGACAGCGCGATTCTGATAGCCGATCTGGCTCGATCGACACTGGTCCATCCCGTGTACATCCGGGCCGGCCTTGTCTGGGAGCGGGACGAACAGGTCGCCTTGCGGCGGTTCGTGGCGGCGCTCGCCATGCCTAACGTGCAACCCGTCATCGAGCTCACGGCGCCGGCGATGCCGCTCATCGATCAGTCGCACTGGAGCGCCACAGGCCGGGGGATCCCGGGGTCCGACGCCCCCGACGAAGCGTCCTTCATTCCCGGGAGGAACATTCTGCTGCTCTCGACCGCCGCGGTCTGGTGCGCCGTGCATAACGTGGCGCGCATCGCCATCGGCTCGCTCGGCGGCAACCCGTTTCCGGACGCCACGTCCGGGTTCTTCGATGCGTTCGGCCGTTCTCTCAGTCTCGGCCTCGCGCACGATCTGAGGATCGAGGCGCCCTACCGCCATCGCGCAAAGGCGGCGCTGATCGCGGAGCATCGTGCGCTCCCGCTGTGCCTGACCCTGACCTGCGCGAACCCGCGCGACGGCGTGCACTGCGGTGCCTGCAGCAAATGCGTCGAGCGTCGCTCCGCATTTGTCGCGGCGGCCGTGCCTGACGAGACCCGCTACATCGCGGAGCTCTGACGATCGACCACCCGAACGCAGTGCCCCGGGAAGGGGATTCATCCTGGACTTCCTGCACCTCCAGGCCGGGGACGAGCTGCTCGACCTTTGTTGCGGGGATGGTCGTCATGCGGTCCTGCCGGCGAGACGGGGACTGCGGGTGACGGGCCAGGACCTGAATGAGGCGTACCTGCGCACGGCGCAGCGAACCGCCGCGGAGCGGGGGCGTGGCGCTGGAGACGATCTGTCGCGACATGCGGACAATCCCTTTCGAACGCCGGTTCGATGCGGTGGTGAATCTCTTTTCCCCGTTCGGCTACTTCAACTCGCGGGAGGAGGACCGGAAAGTCCTGTCCCAGATCGCGAAGGCGCTCAAGCCAGCCGCCGCGACCTCGCGAATTGCGGGCACCTGGTGCAGCTTCCCCGCCCAACCCGTACTGCCCGAGGCAATACCCATGAGCCGTCGCCCAAAAGCAGCCAAGTCCAGGAGACCGGCAGCCAGGTCCAGCAAACCGGCAGCGAAGTCCAGCGGATCCGCAGACACGTCCAGCAGATCCGCAGACACGTCCAGCAGATCAGCGCTCAAGTCCAGCATACCAGCACTCAAGCCAAGCCGGCCGGCAGCCGAGTCCGGCGGAAGCGCCACCTGGAACACGCAACCGGCCACCGGCCAGTGGAACACGGCCACGAACTGGACCCCGGCCACGGTGCCGACGAACATGGCAACGTTCAGCACGTCGTCGCTGTCCACTATCTCATTCGACCCGAACGGGAACGCCACGGTGGACAACATCGCCTTCGTTGGCGGCGCGCCCGCGTACACGTTGACATTCAGTGCGCCAGCGCCCAACGCGCCGGCCCTGACGATTTCAGGCGATGGCGTGACCAACAGCTCCCTGAGCACACAACAATTCGTCGTCGCGTCGTCGGCCGAGAACTACAAGCAGCCGCAACTCAAGTTCACCAACTCCGCCGTCGCCGGATGGACCAACGTGACCTACGCCGTCGGTGCGGCGACGACGCCGGGCGCCGCGGGCGGAGGGGTGATCGGCTTCTACGACACGTCCAGCGCGGGTTCCGCCTCCTTCACCGTCACGACCGGCTCGGGAACCCCGCCGAAGCACAACAGTACCGTGGGCGGCGAAGTGGGGTTCAGCGACAACTCCACGGCGGGCACCGCCACGTTCACCGTCTCCGGCACCACGAGCGCCACCGACGGTGATACGTTCGGCAACGTGGCGTTCCACGACAACTCGAACGCGGCCAACGCCACCTTCACCAATGCCGGCGGCACGATTGCCAAGGGCGACGGCGGCAACACGCAGTTCTTCAACAACTCGAGCGCGGCGAACGGCCTGTTCCATAATGTGGGTGCGACTGTGAGCGCCGCGAACGGCGGCGACGTCGCCTTCGACGGCACGGCAACCGCGGCTCAGGGCCAGTTCCACAACTATGCCGCCACGGCGTCGGGCGGGTACGGTGGCGTCACGAGTTTCAACAACAATGCCCCCGACACGGTTCCGAGCACCACCGGTGCGTCAGCCGGAATGGGGATCTTCTGCAACTACGGCGCGAAGGCGAGTGGGCAGGGCGGCGGTCACACGTATTTTACGGCGCGGTACGGGTCGCCGACCGCCGCGAACGGCACCTTCGTCAACTACGGCAGTGCGGTACCCGGGAGCGCGTCGATCGCGGGACACACGGTCTTCTCGATCACCACATCGGACGGCACCGACTATTCTCCCGATGCCGGGAGCGGGTACTTCTGGAACTTCCCCGGCACGGCTGCCGGGGCGCCCGGAGGCTACACCGAGTTCACCGTCTACACGGATGAGAAGACGGCGATCATCGGCACCAATCGTTCCGTGGTTCGTCCTGCAGCGAGCGGCGGCAAGAGCGCTGCGGCCAGCGCCCCGAGCACCAGCGGCGGGATCTCCAGAGCTGTCAGTCCGAGCATTGCGGCGAAGCACGCGTCGTCAGGCACCGCGAGCAGTGCCGTGAAGGCCGCCAACTCCGGCCGAGCGAGCAGCGGCGGCAATGCTCCCTCGGCGGCAAACGCGACGTGCATCAACCTGGGAGCACTCGCCCAGGGCGCGTACGGCGGCCAGACGATATTCTATGCGACGACGAGTGCGGCGAACGCGCGACTCGTCGCGTCAGGCGGCAACAACGGTGGCTACGGCGGGAAGATCGCGTTCTACGACCAGTCCTCCGGCGGCTCGGCGCGCGTCGGGCTCTTTGGCAATGGTGCGCTGAACATCAGCGACTATGGTCAAGCCAGCCTGACGATCGGCGCGCTGGAGCTGGCGCCGGGCATCATCGAGACGACCGTGGGCACCGACACGCCGTGCCTCGTAGTCACGGGAAACCTGACCATCACGGCATCTCCCGCGGTCTTCGAGTTCGAGAGCGGCAGCGGCTTCGCGGCCAATACCCCGTACACCATTCTCACCGCACCCAACCTCTCGAACTTCACCGCGGCCGATTTCACGGGCAACAGCCTGAATGGCGGATCGCCCAGCTTCAGCATCGTCGGCAACAGGCTCCAGGTGACATTCGGCTCGTCACGAAAGTCGTCTCCCAGCAAGGCGCGCTCGTCGCGGCGCGCGTCCAAGCCGGCGAAACCAAAGCGCAAGGCCAGGAAATAGTCGCTGTCCAGCTTTCCGATCTGCGCGTGCCACCCGGCAATCGGTTGCACGCTCTCAAGGGAGATCGCGCGGGGCAACACGCCATCGCCGTGAACGACCAGTGGCGGATCTGTTTCCGTTTCGAGGACGGTGACGCGTACGATGGCGAATTCTGTGATTACCACTAGCCCGAGCGTCACCATGAGCATCCCGAACGATCGTCCCCTCGAGCGCCGGCCGATTCATCCGGGCGAGATCCTCCGTGAAGAGTTTCTCCCGGAGTACGGGCTCACGGTCACGGCGCTCGCGGAGGCCGTCGGTGTGTCCCGACAGTCCATGAACGAGCTTCTGCGCGAGCGCCGCGCGGTGAGCCCGGAGATGGCGCTCCGGCTTGCCAGGTTGTTCGGCACGACGCCCGAGTTCTGGCTGAACTTGCAGCGAGCCGTTGATCTGTGGGATACCGCGCGCGTGCTCAAGCAGGAAATCTCCCACATCCGGCCACTGCAGGTGGCATAACGAGGAACTGAAGGTCCTGGCAAGCGAACGCGCCGTGGCGTACCTCTTCGGGCAGACAAGCCAACATGGAAGCGAGGTCAATTTGCGAACCCTCATGAGCACCCCCACGCAGGACGCCGTCGTTCGACGCTCCTTCCTTACCCGTCTCACTGCCGTGGGCGCCGCCCTCGCCGGTGTCGTCGGCGTTCCCTCAACGGCCGGCGCGCAGGGCTCCCGCGCTCAGACGCATCCGGCGGACGCGTGGCTCGACGATCTCACGGGCCAGCACAAGAACATCTTCGACTGCACCAGCATCGAGAACGGGCCGACCGGCTGGGCGTTCGCACGCAATTTTCTCACGGCGAACACCGGTCCCATCTACCAGCTCACGGATTCCGACATCAACACGATCGTCTGCATGCGCCACCTGGCCACCGTCTTCGGTTACAACGACGCGATGTGGGCCAGGTACAAGCTGGGCAAATCGCAGGAGGTGATTGAAGGCGGCGTACCGGCGGTGAGGAATGCGCACGCAGCAATGGCGACGGATCTCGCAAAACGCGGGGTGATCGTCGCGGTCTGCGGCATGGCGACGGCACGTATCGCACGCACGGTGGCGGCTGATTCCGGGCTCAACGCGGCCGATGTCGAGACCGATCTTCGAGCGAATCTCGTGACGCCTACCGCGCGGGTGGTTGCCGCGGGCGTGATCGTCACCAATCGCGCACAGGAGAAGGGCTTTACCTACACATACGTGGGTTAGCGCCTCGGCCGGATCCTTGGTGATCTTCTTGAGCTCCTTCAGAGCGAAGTTCGTCAGGCAGGGCGGGTTCGCGCGAGCACCCCTCACGCTCGCGGCGACTACTTCGCCGCGTGAAACCGGTCGCGGATGAACCTCGACACGACCGAGTCGTCAATCTTTCCGGTTGCAGCCGCCATCGTCAGCGCGTACAGATCGCGAGGCGGCGCGTGCAGCGGCGCGCCGTTGATCGCGAGAAAGACAAGCGCACAGGCGAGGCCCGTGCGCTTGTTCCCGTCGACGAATCCCTGCGCCCTCGCGATCCCGACAAGGTAGGCAGCGGCAAGATCCGCGAGGTCGGCCGAGTCATCGTATGCCCAACGATTTCTCGGATGCGCGAGTGCGGAGAGTATGACATTCACCTCGCGCACTCCATGGGCCCCGCCATAGCGCTCGATCTGCTGGGCGTGGATGGCGAGGAGTGCTGGTTCGCTGATCCAGTGTGGCTCTCCGGAACGCTCGCCCGAAGTCACTTCGCCAGCGCACGAAACACCGCGTCGTACTCCTCCATGATCTGCTCGTGTGCTTCGAGAGCCGCTGACAGGTCAGCCGTGCGCGGCACAACGCGAAAACCGCCAAGGCCATCCTCGATCCACTCCAGCTCCCGCCCAGGCGGAATAGCCAGCCGCCGTACAACCTCCGCCGGAAGCGTCGTGACCAGGGACGCTCCCTGTGCCCTGGTCTTGCTAATGAGCATCGCCATGATGGATCTCGCTAAGTGGTTCCATGACAGTGTCTTATGTCGCAAGATACTGCAGAGAATATATGTAACTATAGTTACACTGTCAAGACTCCCACCGTGAACGGCTGCGGCGCTCGAGCACGCTTGCGGACGGCGCCCCGCTGTCCGATGATCTTGCCAGTCCCTGATGGGTCGGCGCCTGTGTTGCCCGGTGGCCATGAGATCTCGCGGACGCTGGTGGGCCACGCTGGGTCCGAACGGAGCGTTCAGGAGTGGCTCTTGCCATCGCATGCGCGTGCCCGGCACGGGCGCCCTTCAGCGGGCCGCCGGAGGTCGACACCCCAGCTCCCCTGCCGTGACCGCTACCGAGCCGATCGCACAGGGCCGTGAAGCCTTCCGCCGCCGCGCCTGGCACGATGCGCATCGGCTTCTCAAGGCGGCCGATCATGACACACCAATCGGGACCGACGACCTGGAACAGCTCGCCATCGCCGCCTGGCTCATTGGCGAGGAGGTCGAGAGCGAACAGCTTCTGACGCGACTGCATCAGGAGTTCATCTCACGGAATGCCTGGGAAGGCGCGGCACGATCGGCCTTCTGGCTCGCATTCGTACTGCTCCACCGCAACGCCCTTGCTCCCGGCAGAGCGTGGGTCGAGAGAGCGCGACACCTCCTCGACACGCATGGACTGGACTGCGTCCTGCACGGATTCGTGCGCATCCCGCTCGCCATCGAGCGCATCTCCAGCGGCGACGGCGATTCGGCGTACCGCCTGTTCAGTGAAGCGGCGGAGATCGCGTCCCGGTTCCAGGATCCCGACCTCGCGGCCCTCGCCTCGCATGGCCGCGGACGGGTGATGATCCGGCAGGGCAGAATCCGCGAGGGTGCGGCATTGCTCGACGATGCGATGGTTTCCGTGACCTCCGGCAACGTTTCGTCGATCATCGCGGGCGACATCTACTGCGGTCTCCTCGAGGGCTGCTACGAGATGTTCGATCTGCGCCGGGCCCGCGAGTGGACGGCGTCGATGACGCTGTGGTGCGAGGCGCAGCCCGACCTGGTGCGATACCGTGGTGAGTGCCTGACATATCGCGCCGAAGTTCTCCAGCATCAGGGCGAATGGCCCGACGCACTGCGCGATGCCATGGCGGCATGCCGCGCCCTGTCGTCGCCACCCGGCCAGCCGGCGGCTGGCGCGGCGCACTACCGGCTCGGTGAGATCCATCGCCTCCGTGGCGAGTTCCTCGAGGCCGAACAGGCGTTTCGCCAGGCGGCCTCGTCGGGTCGCGTCCCCCAGCCTGGCTTGTGGTTGTTGCACACTGACCAAGGAAGAGCGAAATCCACGCTTGCCGGCTTGCGCGGCCTTCTCGAGTCGCCTGCGCCGCCAAGGCGTCGAGCACCGCTCCTCGCGGCGGCCGTGGAGATCATGTTGGCGGCGGGTGATGTCGGCGCGGCCCGTGGTCTCACGAGCGAACTGGCCGGGTTCGCTGAGCGCTTCGAGGCACCGCTGCTCGCGGCAATGTCGGCGCGGGCATTCGGCGCCGTCCGTATGGCAGAAGGTGAGGCGAAGGACGCCCTGCCGGCACTGAACGATGCGTGGAGACTCTGGCGCGAGCTGGGCACGCCGTACGAAGAGGCGGAGACGCGAGTCCTGATCGCCGTCGCCAGCGATGCCGTGGCGGACACGTGCACCCGCGACCTCGAACTGGATGCTGCCCGTCAGGCGTTCAGCCGGCTCGGAGCCGCGCCCGCCCTGGCGCGATTGTCCTCGCTCTTACGGCGGTGGTCCGCAGGAACCCGCAATGGCCTCAGCGATCGCGAGGTCCAGGTGCTTCGTCTCGTCGCCACCGGTCGAACCAACCGCGCCATTGCGAACGAGCTGTTCATCAGCGAGAAGACCGTCGCGAGGCACGTCAGCAACATTTTCACCAAACTCGGCGTCTCCAGCCGATCCGGTGCAACGGCACGCGCCTACGATCGCGGCCTCGTCTGAACCACTGCGCAAAAATACCCACAGCGCGCGGTTGACGAATGGGTAATTCGGCCGAAGCGCCTCCCGCGGATGCGAGGCTACGTTGTCGCGTCATCCGGAGGTGCTCATGTACGACATCATCATCGTTGGCGCCCGATGCGCGGGATCTCCCACCGCCATGCTGCTCGCCCGGCTGGGTTACCGGGTACTGCTGGTCGATCGCGTGACGTTCCCCAGGGACACTATCTCGACACACCTCCTCTGGCCACACGGCGCCGAGCTCCTGGGACAGTGGGGGCTCCTGCGGCGACTCGAGGCGACCGGTGTCCCGCCCATCTGCCGCACCATGACGTTCGACGTCGGACCCTTTGCGCTGCGCGGGACCATCCCTGATGCGAATGACGGGCCGGCGGCTTCTGCCCGCGCCGGACCGTGCTCGACACGTTGCTTGTGAACGCCGCCGCCGAAGCAGGCGCTGAGGTGCGGCAGGGGTTCCAGGCGAGCGAGCTGCTCTTCGACGGCGATCGAGTTGTGGGAATCGCGGGACGGGAGCGTGACGGAAACACGATTCGTGAACACGCCGCCCTCGTGATCGGAGCGGACGGGGTCCACTCGTTCGTCGCTGGTGCCGCACGCGCCGGGGAATATCACACCCATCCGGCGATCGCCTGCGCATACTACTCGTACTTCAGCGGCGTCCCGCAGACGGACGTCGAGCTGTACATGCGCGACGGTCAGGCGTTTGGCGGCGCTCCGACGAACGACGGGCTGACGCTGGTGATGGTGAACTGGCCGACCGGCCGGTTCCCGGAGATCCGGGCCGACATCGAGGAGCACGTGTGGGATGCACTCGCGTCGGCACCGGAATTCGCGGCTCGCATACGCGCCGGTCGACGCGAGGAGCCGTGGTACGGCACTGCCGGAGTTCCGAACTACTATCGGAAACCATATGGGAACGGGTGGGCGCTCGTCGGGGACGCGGGCTACTGCAAGGACCCGATCACCGCGCAGGGCATCAGTGATGCGTTTCTCGACGCGGTATCCCTGGCGGAGGCCGTCGACGGACAGCTGTCGGGCCGCGGGACCGCCGAGGCGCTGTTTGCCGCGCACGAAGCGGCACGGAACGAGCGCGTGGGGCCCATGCACGAGTTTACCATGGAACTGGCCGCCCTGAATCCACCGCCTCCACAGATGCAGGCGCTCTTCGGCGCGCTCCGCACGAACCCGGATGCCACCAATGCCTTCTTCTCGGCCATCACCGGGGCGATTCCGCTGCAGGACTTCATGGCCGAGGACAACATCGGACGCATCCTGGCGGCGTCGGGACACGAACCGACGGCGACAACCGGCCGTTCGGCCTAACGAGGAGAGAGTGATGTACGTCATCCGGGAAATCATGCACTGCCGGCCCGGCCGGGTCCGTGAGCTCATCGGGCGATTTGGCGTGCTGTCGGACGCGATCACCGCAAGGGGCGGGAAACCCATTCGCCTGCTCACCGATGTCAGCGGCGGACGCTTCTGGACGATGGTGGCCGAGGTCGAGGTGGAGCGTGTCGACGACTTCTTCGAGCTGGAAAAGGCGCTCATGGCGGATGAGTCCGTACGGAAGGCCATGGATGGCTACCATGAAGCCGTCGACAAGGGGTTCCGCGAGATCTACCGCCTGGAGCGTTGAGCCGGGCGCAGACGCCGATGCTGGATCGCAAGCTCATCACCGGAATTGACGAATCCGGCAGACGAGCCCTCCGACGAGGAGGTGTTGAGTCGGCTCCGGAGGGAGCGGCGTTTCTGCACCTATCCACCCGTTTCTCTCTGCAATGCGCTCCATCCCCCGAATCCGGCGGCGCGCGCGATCAACTCCCGCGCATCCTCTATCGGCAGCGTCTCGCTGGTATCCGCCTCGCGCCCCAGCCGGTTTCGCACGAACGCGCGCACCCGCTGAATGAGCACCTTTCGCGATGGCCGGTCCCAGAAGAGTGGCCGGCGCGGAAAAAACTCGGCGATGCGCTGCAACGCCGCGTCGTCGCCGGAACGAAAAGCCGCGGCCAGATCCTCCGCCAGCGAGTCGTACTCGGCGAGCGAGCGCCCCGACAGCGCACCGGTGCGCTGATACTCCTCGAGCAGCTCCACGATGTCGCTGTGCCCGCGCCGCGCAGCCCACGCCACCGGCGTGGCCCAGGGCGGATCGTCAGCCAGGCTCGGCTTCGCCCCGCGGCGCAACAGAAACTCGACCATTCTGAGCTTGCCGTTCTTCGCGGCAAACGCGAGGGCCGTGGAGCAATGCTCCTCATCGCGCGCATTGATGTCGGCGCCATGGTCGAGAAACAGGGTGGCGCTCTCGATGTCACCATCGCCGGCAAAGTGGTGCAAGGGCGTCTTGCGCATCCAATCGGGCCGGTTGGGATCCATGCCGCGCGCGAACAGGAACTCCGCCATCTCGCGGGGGCGCGTCACGGTGACGCGCTTCGCGAGCTCGGGATGATACTTCAGGAGCAGCTGCACGAATTCCAGGTGGCCGCTTGATGCGGCGTTCTGCAGGGCCTCGGGGCTGTCCGCCAACGACGGATCCTTTTCGAACATCGGCGCGGCCGTCGCGGTATCGCCGTAGTACGCCAGCACCGGCACCGAACGCGCGAGCCCCATCGCGACGATGTCGCGGTAGGTGAGCTTGCCCGGGATGGGAAGCGGGATCTCCCACGTGGCGCCATGCGAGGCCAGGAGCTCGATCATCCGGCGGTCTTCGCCCCGGATCGCGATCCACACCGCATCGGCCGAGCTTTCCACCGGCGCATCGGGATTCGCGCCGTGCTCGAGAAGGAGCCACGCCACGTCGTAATGATGGTTGGAGACGGCAGAGTACAGCGCATGCCCGCGCGGCGCGATCCCTTCCTCCGGCAGATTCGGATCGGCACCGCGTTCGAGCAGCAGCCTGACGATCCCGATGTGGCCGGCGGCGGCGGCGTTCTTGAGCGCAGACCCGCACCCCGCGTAGTAGGAGTTGTAATCGTTCACGCGATTCACGAGCGACGGGTCCTGGTCGAGCAACTCGCGAACCCGCGACTCGTCACCCGACACCGCGGCCATCCAGATATCCACCGTGGCGCCGCGCCTGACGAGATGGCGGTACACCCTGTCGGGCGTGGTCGTGACATGATCGGGTACGTCACGCCAGCCGCGATAGTCGTAGTCGCCGTTGGTAAGGTGAATCGGCCGCGCGCCGTCGATGCGCCGGGCGTCGATGTCCGCGCCGCGGCGCAGCAGCTCGTCGATGAGCGGGATCTGCCGCGTCATCGTCGCCCAGTGAATGGGCTGGTTCGATGAGTGATCCCCGGCGTGCACGAGCCCGGGCGACGCGTCCAGCAGCTCGCGCACGCGCGCCGGATCGTACGATCGAATGGCTTCGGCCACCGCGTCGACTCTCGTCGACGCGCCGTGCAGCGTGTCGAGCTTCCGCTGCAGGAGCGTCTCCATCCCGGTGTAGCCCCGATCGCGCGCCATCTCGAGCGGATCGCCCAGTCCCACCGCCGCCGCGCCGCGATCCAGAAGAAACTCCGCCACGCCGAGCTGATTCTCCCGTACGGCGAAGGAAAGCGGCGTACGGTACTCGTAATGCGATCGGATGAGCGACGGATCCTTCTCGACAAGTCGCCGGACCGTCTCGAGATCGCCGGCCATGCACGCCACGAACATCTCCCAGACGTCGGTGCCGATGCCCGGCGACCAGAGCCACGGCTTGCGCTGCTTCAGCGCCTCGGGACGGATCAGGCGTTCGATCCGGCGCGCGAACGATGGATCGCCCGACGGCCTTGCGGCGCCGAGGTCCTTGTCGATGTCTGCCATGTGCCTCCTCAACCTCCGCCGAGCGGCGTACAGTCGCGTCTTGACGGTATTGGGGGTGATGTCCAGAAACCGCGCGATATCCGCCTGCGAGTGATCTCCCATGTAGTAGAGCAGCACGACCTGCTGTTCCGCGTCGGACAACGTGGCGATGGCCCGTCGCAGGGACTCGCGCGTTTCGCGCAGCTCGAGCGCGTCGTGCGGCGACGCGTCGGGCGAGGCGACCGAGAGCGCCGAGTCGAGACCGCTGAGCCAGCGACCCTTTCGCCGCATGAGGCGCTCGCAGTGCTTGAACACGATCGTTCGAAACCAGCTGGCGAACGCCAGGGGATCGCGGAGCGACGGCAGGAGCCGGTGGGCATCGACGAACGCCTCCTGCACGGCATCCTCGGCGAGGTGAACGTCCCGGAGCAGCGACGTGGCGTACGCCACCGCCAGATCCTGAAACGCGTGAACGAGCCCGGCGAACGCCGCTTCGTCGCCGTGCCGGGCGAGTCGCACGAAATCCGCAGCGCGTTCAGGCGTCACCAGAGGATGGTCACGGTGGTTGCCGATGTGCCCTGTGTGAGCGGCGTGGTAGCGGCGAGGCCGGCCGATGGAAGTTGATCTCGTACGGGTGGCGCGCCAGATGTCCCCCCAAGGACCCGGTGACAGCCCGATTGGTGTGGGCCGCCTCGTGCAGCAACGACCAGGCCGGCAGCGAGCCCGGCAGCCCCGCCGGCGCGGGCGCGGCCCGTCGCGCAGGTGGACACCGGCGCGAGGAGCGCGATACTGTCAGCGGAAGGGCCTGAGGCCTACCGTGTTTTCTGAACCCGAAACGCTGGGCCCGGGCTGCGGCCGCCTGTTCGCGCGCGCCCTGTGATTCGCTGGCCGGCACACCGGCGCAGAGACGCAGCTCGTCCGTTGAAGACAGGCTGTGCATGACGGATTCACGTCCACGCCGCGCGCCCAGGTTCCACGACGCGTCCTGCTGGCGCAGCCAGCGCAAGCGCAGAGACCTGGCTGCTTTGCAGGCGTCCACCGACGCCGCCGACGCATTCAGCGCCTGCACGACCGTGGGCGTCGCATCGCCGCTCAGCCGCGCCAGGTAGACGTAGTCGACACCTCGCACACCAGCCGAACGGCCGAGGTTCACGCGCGCGACCAGGAGGTCGGGGTTGATGGCGTTCAGCGTGAACACCGTCAGGAATCCCGAGAGCACCGTCATCGCGGCGAATGGACGTGCCCTGCCGCGCAATACGGTAACCGCCATCGCGCCGAACACCACGCCAAGCCAGACCATCAACGCGGTCGCATACAGGCGATCGGTGGTGAGCCCGAAGTATTCGACGTATAGCTGCATGCGCAGCAGCGCCGAGGCCATGATCGCCGCGAGAAGAACGAGCAGGACGAGCGAAAGGTGGCGATGGCGCCGTACGACCTGGTCATCCTCGATTGCGGCGCGAGTGCCGAGGATCAAGGGGAGTACGAGCGCGGCGACAGCGACCAACTCGAAGAAGCCCCGCCGCGCGTACTCGGCAACGGTCAGTCCCGTGGTCGCGAGCACGACGTCAGCGCCGCCAAAGAGCCAGCGGAGCTGCAGTCCCACGAAAATCGCGAACAGCCCGATCACGGCGCCGAGCGACGTGGTGATTTCCACCAGGGTAAGTCGTACCGGTATCGTCTGCGGCAGGACCGGGCGTCGCGCGACGCCGAGCAGGGAGCCACGAATCCAGCCAGCGGACGCCCACGCGAAGGCGCCGGCAAGCGCCACGTGGGAGAACAGGCGCTCGGCGTCGATTTCCGGCAGCTGGAACATTCCGGCGAACACCGGATCGGCGCGTGACAGGAGGATCGCGAACACGAGCACCAGCGGCGCGGTGAGCAGCGCGGCGCGCAGAACCGTCCATGACGCACCGCCCCTGACGGCCGGGAGCGCGTGCAGCTCCGCGTCACGTACCACGAGCACGGGTGCGCCCGCGATGATGTCACGCACCGAGTAGACACCGGCCGCCAGGACGTCGCGCAGGCGGGCGGCCAGAATCGACGGCGCGGGAAGCCCGGCCGCGGACATGGCGAACATCGTGAGGGCCACGAGCGTGCCGAGCACATTGGCGGCGCGAAGTTCGTCCGCGTCGCGCCAGGCGAACACGGCGGCGCAGGCGACGGCTGCCCCGAGCCACGCCATCTGTTCGCGGGTAACACTGAGCCCACGGCACCGAACCACGTTGACGGCGGCGAAAGCCAACGCGACCACCCAGAGCGTCCATCCGAGTCCATCACCGGCGTTCTGCAGGGCACCGTCGGCCAGCACGCCGAGCAACACGGCGTCGAACAGGATGCGTCGAGCAGCGTGCGTGTGCTCGCCGGTGATCTCGCGCGTCCCGGCGCCAGGAATCGCAACAGCCATCGGTGGTCGGCTCCCGCTCGTGGTGGTCAAGTACTTTATTATATAAAGCACAATCGCGCAAGTGCAACGTGGAGCGCGCGAGTTCCTCGGACGCGCGGCGAGGGCTGGCGACAGGTTTCGTCCTGGCGTGTATTCGGCTGGCCCTCGCGCCTTGCGCCCCCATCCGCACGCATGGCAAGATCGAGTCATCGACCCCGCATCCGGAGCCCATCGATGTCCCGCCCGCGCTTCCCCTTCCCCCTGCCCCTCCCCGCCGTCCTCGCCGCCGCCGTCCTGATCTCCACGATCACACCCGCGGCCAGCGCCCAGCGCCGCGGCGGAGGTGCCGGACCCGCTGACGGCGGCGCCAACGGACTCGGTGCCCTCCACTTCCGCCCCCTGGGTCCCGAAGGCAATCGCGTCGCGTCCATCACCGGCGTCCCCGGCGACCCCTCTACGGTCTACATCGGCGCCGCCGACGGCGGCATCTGGAAGACGTCCGACGCGGGGATCAACTGGGATCCCATCTTCGACCAGGAAGACGTGAGCGCCATCGGCGCGCTTGCCGTGGCCCCCTCCGCGCACGACGTTGTCTGGGCCGGCACGGGCGAACCGTGGCTCATCCGCCCGTACTACACGTTAGGCGACGGCGTGTACAGGTCCACCGACGGCGGTCGCACCTGGCAGCACATGGGCCTGGACGAGACCGGCCGCATCTCGCGCATCGTCATCGACCCGCGCGACGCCAACTCGGTGTACGTCTGCGCCATCGGCCAGGGGTTCCGCCCGCAGCCCGAGCGCGGCGTGTTCCACACCGCCGACGGCGGCAGCACGTGGACGCGGGTCCTCGCCGTCAACGACAGCACGGGTTGCTCCGATCTGGCCATGGATCGGAACGACCCGAAGACGCTCTTCGCCGGCACCTGGCAGCTCGACATCCATCGCTGGGACCTGCACTCGGGTGGTCTCGGCAGCGGCGTCTACGTCACGCACGACGGCGGCGCCACATGGTCGCACCTCACCGGACACGGACTCCCCGCCGTCGATCATCCGCTGGGCAAGATCGCGGTCGCCATCGCACCGGGGAATCCGAACCGTGTGTACGCGCTCCTGCAGGACGCCCCCGCACCGGGACTCTATCGCTCCAACGACCGTGGCCAGACGTGGGAGCTCGTCAACCAGTCCCACCTGCCTGACGAGCGCTCTCCGTACTACACGCGCATGGCCGTGTCGCCTGACGATGAGAATCTGCTCTACTTCCCATCGGTGGCGTTCACCATGTCGCTCGACGGCGGTACCACTGTTTTCCAGGCCGGCGGGCGCGGCCGGGGCGCCGGCGCGGGTGCCGGCGGGCGCGGGCGTGGCGCGGGAGCCGGCGGCGGCACGGCCATCTCGTCACCGGGCGGCGACAATCACGACGTGTGGATCGACCCCACCAATGCCGATCGCGTGCTGGTCGCCAACGATGCGGGCGTCTCCATCAGCGACAACCGGGCGGCGAGTTACCGCCGCTTCATGCTGCCCATCTCGCAGGTCTATCACGTGACCGCCGACAACGCGATTCCGTACAACGTGATGGGCAACATCCAGGACAAGTCGTCGTTCCGCGGTCCGAGTCGCACGTCGGCCGGTCGCGGCGGCATCCCGCTCAGCAACTGGCAGAACACGGGCGGCTGCGAGGACGCGTTCGCGGTGGCCGATCCCACCGATCCCGAAGTCGTCTGGTCCGGCTGCGACAACGGGCGCGTGGTGCGCATGGATTACCGGACCGGCATGGCGCGCGACGTCAGTGCATGGCCCATCACCAGCTACGGATGGGCGCCGGCGAACATGAAGTACCGCTGGGACTGGGTCACGCCGATCGCCATCTCGGCGCATGACCACAACCGGGTGTACGTCGGCGCGCAGGTGGTGTTCATGACCACGGACGGCGGCCAGAGCTGGAAAGTGATCAGCCCGGACCTCACGACCAACACGAAATCGCACCAGCAGAACTCTGGCGGCATCACGTCCGACAACCTGACCACCTACGACGGCGGCACGCTGTACGCCATCGCCGAGTCGCCCGCGAAGGCCGGCGTGATCTGGACGGGGAGTGACGACGGACAGGTGAACGTCACGCAGGACGGCGGCGCGCACTGGACCAACGTCACGAAGCACATCCCGGACCTCCCGCCGTGGGGCACGGTGTGGTGCGTGGCGCCGTCGCGCTTCGACGCCGCGACGGCGTACGTGGTGGTGAATCTCCAGCACCAGGCCGACTACGACGCCCGTGTCTACAAGACCACCAACTACGGCGCGAGCTGGAAGCTCATCTCGACCGGCGTTCCCAGGGGGGTCAATTCGAGCGCCCATACCATAGTAGAGGACCCGGTGCGGCGTGGCATGCTCTACCTCGGCACCGACAACGCGCTGTACGTGACCTGGGACGACGGCGGGCAGTGGACGCGCATCCGCAACGACCTTCCGCCGGCGCCCATCTATTGGATGCAGGTACAGCCGACGTTCAACGACCTGGTGATCGGCACCCACGGTCGGGGGGTGTTCATCCTGGACGACGTGACGCCCCTGCGCGCGTGGGACACGGCGCAGGCGACGGACTTCACCGTGTTCACGCCGCGTCCCGCGTACCGGTTCCGGCAGACGAACGACGCGCGTGAGTCGGACGTCGGCGGGAACGTGAGCGGCGAGAATCCGCCCTACGGCGCCGACATCAACTTCGCGCTCCGGACCGCGACGCCTGGGGTGGAGATCGCGATCACCGGCGCCAACGGCGATTCGATCCGCACGCTCACCGTGGCGGGCCATCCCGGACTCAACCGGGTGTGGTGGGACCTGCGCTACGCGTCGGGGTCGTCGATCGTTATGCAGGTGCCGCCGCTGTACGAGCCGTGGGCGCCGGCCCGCCGCAACTACGCGGCGTACGGCACGCGCATCCCGCCGGCCGGTCCGATCGTGCCGCCCGGAAAGTACACCGTGCGTGTGAAAGCGGGTTCGCAGGAGAAGACCGTCTCGCTCACCGTGCTGCCCGACCCGCACTCGCCGGGCACGGTGCAGTCGATCACCGCGCAGGTCGCCTTCGTGCGCGAGGTGCTGGCCGAGATCGACCAGGTGGCACTGATGGGGAACAGGATGGAGTCGCTGCGCAAGATGGCGCAGGACGCCGCCGCGTCGGTCGCGAAGGATCCGTCGAAGAGCGAGCTGGTGACGGCGGCGAGGGCGTTCGACGAGAAGCTGAGCGCGGTGGAGGCGAAGCTGATCGATCTCCGGAACACCGGTCGCAGCGAGGATGCGTTCCGGCAGCCGGTGCAGCTCTACGAGCGGATCAGCTGGATGATCGGCCAGATGGTGGGGACGCCGGGGAGCGGGAGTGGCGGGGGTGACGTGGGTCCGACGGCGCAGCAGGTCGCGGTGAACGCGGAGTTCAAGCAGGAGCTTGCGGCGATCGCGGCGCAGTACAAGCAGGTCATCGACGCCGACGTCCCGGCGTTCGAGGCGATGTTGCGGCGGAACGGGATCAATCCGGTGGTGCCGTAGCCGCTATCGGACTGCGGCGGCGATGGATCCAACGGCCGACAACACCCCGCGGCCGCCAGGTGATCATCCCCTGACATTGGCGGGGCGCACGACAATCCCGCCGCGGTTGCCGATCTCGATGCTGCCGTAGCGCTGTGCGAAGCAGGCGGGGAGGGGCCGGTCGCCGGGGATCGAGAGCCAGAGGCGCAGCAGGTGGCGCCGTCGCTCCGGCTCGGGCCAGTCCACGAACGCCGTGCGATCGTGGAGCAGCGAGTGGTTGTGGACGAACTGCATGTCACCCGGCCGGAGGTGCATGCTGACGTTGAGCCGCGGATCGTTCGCCAGGTGGTCGAACAGGTCGAGCGCTTCCACGTGCCGCGGCGTGAACCTGGGCGCATCGGCGAAGCGCTGCGCGGAGTCGATGTACTGGCGCTGATACATCACCGTGAGAAATCCGGCGTTCCAGTTGAAGACCGGGATGGTGAAGTAGGGCTTCTCACCCGGCGGAACTTCGCCGCGCCGGTCGGTCGCGATCTCCTCGAAGAGGGAGCCGAGCAGCTCGGGCCGTTCGCGACGGAACGTGTTGTACATGGAGACCGCGCTCACGAGAAGCGAGTCGCCGCCCTCGCGCGCCTCGTTCAGGCAGAGCAATCCGACCACGTCGGACGAGTCGGTGTGGAAGGTCTGGCGTTCGTGCGTCTGATAGATTCGCACGTTCGGGTCCCTGCTGTCGGCGCCGATGTCACGCACGTGGCCGAGCAGGTCGCCGCTGGCGTTCTGTGACCGTGCGCGACCCAGGTGCGCGCCGACGCCGAAGAACATGGTGGACGCGAGTTCTTCACCGACGCGGCCGGCGGGGATGCCCCTGATCAACTCGAAGCCGATGCCGTGGATGAGCGTGTCGCGGAGCTTGTGGAGTTTCGGCTCGAGGCTGGGAAGGGGGAAGCGCTCGGCGGTGAGGTGCTGGAGGTCGCCGTACGTGGAGAGGAACTGCCGCGCCGTGCTTTCCAGCTCGGCGAGTTCGTCTTTGGAGAGCGACCAGCTCCAGCGGTCGGTGTGGGCGGCCATGTCGGGCCCGATCCAGGCGGCGGGGATGTCGATGTGTTCCGGGATGTCGGCGGGGATGGTCATCGATTGTCCTGGCGCTGGACTGCGGGCCGTGATGATTTGTTGCTGGAAGCGTCCTGGGGCAGATCGGCAAGTTGTCGGCGCCGATTGGGCCGGGCAAGGGAGACGTGCTCGACTCGCTGGGCCCTCGGCGCGCGACGTTCGCGGCGCACTCGTTTGTAGTGGAGCGAGGGCTCACATCGCCGTAGTGGAACGAGGGCTCACTCGTTTGACTTTGCTGTGTAAAGCTCTTTATCTTCGAACTCCAGCCCCCGGAGATCCCGGCGCCACCCAGCGGCATCGTTCACATACAGAATGTCGTCACAACCATGAAATGGTTGGAGATCGTCAGATTCGAGCTCGTCTTTCAGCTCCGGCGCAGGTCGACGTGGGTCCTCCTCGCCCTGTACCTGTTCCCGCTGATCGGCGTGACGAGCGACGCCGTGACGGGTGCGCGCAACGGCGGAATCCCGTTCAACGCGCCGCTGTCCATCGCGGAGCACGGCGTCCTCATGGTCCTGGTCGCCCTGCTGCTGATCGCGGCGGTGGCCGGGGACGCGGCAACGCGGGATGTACAGACCAGGATGGAACCGCTGATGCACGCCGCACCTGTCGGTCCGGCCACATACCTCGCCGGCCGCTTTGTTGGCGCGTTCGCCGTGGCGGCGATCCTGCTGACGGCCGTGCCCCTGGTCCACATCCTGGTCCCCCTGTTCCAGCCCGGCCTCGACGCGGCGGTCGTCGGGCCCTTCAGCCCAGCGGCGTACCTCCAATCGTATTTCCTGCTGATCCTGCCGAATGCGTTCGTGGCCACGGCATGGCTCTTCGCGTTGGCGACGCTGGTACGGCACCCCCTGGGAAGCTACGTCGGCGCCCTGAGCGTGTTTGTGGGGGCGCAGGCCAGCGAGAGCCTGGTCGGCGATCTCCTCGGCCGCTGGACGCTGGCGAAGATGCTCGACTCAACCGGCATCGTCGCGATCGGCGTGATGAAGCGAACGTGGACACCTGTCGAATTGAACGACCGGTTGCTCGGATCAGACGGCGCGCTGCTGTGGAATCGGCTGGCCTGGCTCACGATGGCGGTCGCCGTGCTCGTGGTGACGTACAAGCGCTTCGACTTCGGAGGGAACGCCGGCGCCGTCCGGTGGTGGCAGCGCGGACTTCTCCGCGTCTCCGGTCCGCACCATCGCGCCGCAGCCGGCGCGGCCATGGAAAGCCCCGCCGGCGCCGCAGTCGGGCGCAGCGTGCCGGTGGCCGCGCCTCGCGCGCCCCGGGAGTTCGGCGCCGCCGGCCGCGTGCGACAGACAGTCGCCATCGCACGCGATTCGCTGCGCGAACTGCCTAACGCCTTGATCTGGCTCGCGCTGCCCTTCTTCGTAATGAAGATCCTGCTCAACATCGAGGCGCTGCAGACCAGGGGCGGCGGCACACTCGTCCTGCCCACGACCGCCCGCCTCCTCGAGCCCATCGATGATGTGGCTCCCCCGGTCGTTCTCGCCATCATCATGTTCCCCGTTCTCCTGGCCGGGGAGCTGGTGTGGCGGGAGCGCGACGCGAACATGCAGGCGCTGGCCGATGCCGCGCCGGTACCGGATGGGGTGCGGTTCTTCGGCAAGCTGCTGGGCCTGTGGCTCGTGATCGTCGCCGGGTACGCGCTCGTGATGCTCGCCGACGTGCTCACCCAGGTGCACCTGGGCTGGCACGATTTCGATACTTCCCTCTACGTCCGGATCCTGTTCGGTCTCGATCTGACGGTCGCGCTGATGTTCGCGCTGCTGGCGCTGTCGCTGCATGTGCTGGTGAACCAGAAGTACGTCGGCTATCTGGTCGTGCTCCTGCTCATCGCCGGCGTGAACCTGCTCCCGACGATTGGAATCGAGCACCCCCTGTTGCGCTACGGCTCGGGGCCGGCGTGGCGTTACTCGTCCATCAGCGGCTTTGATCCGTTTGTGGGCCCGGTGCTCTGGTTCCGCCTGTACTGGGCCGCATGGACCGTGCTGCTCGCGCTCCTGGCACGACTCTTCTGGGTGAGGGGTGTCGAGCAGGGGATGCTGCAGCGCATGCGCGTCGCTCGGCGCCGCTTCAAGGGGCGGACGGCCGGCGCCGCTGCTGCGACGCTGGCGCTCGTCGTGGTCGTCGCCGGCTTCGTGTTCTACAACACGAACATCCTCAATGCGTACGAATCGACGGCCGAGGGGGCGCAGCGGCAGGCCGAATACGAGCGTCGTTATGCGCGCTACCGGAGCGCCCCACAGCTTCAGATGACGGCCACGAAGCTGAACGTCGAGATCTACCCGGACCGGCGCGAGGCCGATGTCCGCGGCGTCCATCACCTCGTGAACCGCACCGCGCAGCCGATCGACACCATCCACGTTGCCGTCTCTTCCGAGGTGGAAACGGGGGAGATCGAGTTCGGGCGTCCGGCGCGCGCCGCGGTCGTCGACGACACCTTGAGGCATCGCATCTACGTGCTGGAGCAGCCGCTCCAGCCGGGCGACTCACTGCAGATGATCTGGCGCGTGCGCTATCACCCGCGCGGATTCCCCGCCAGCGGCATCAGCACCGATGTCGTGGGGAACGGAAGCTTCATCGTGATGCCGGCCTGGGCACCGCTGATCGGCTACCAGCCTGGGCGGGAGCTCGCGGGCGCGGGCGATCGGGCGGCACACGGCCTTCCCCCGCGTCCGACGGTGCCGTCGCTGGGCGACGTCCGGGCCCGATTCGACCCTGCCGGCCACGAACGCATCGACCTGGACGTCACCGTCGGCACGGCGTCGGACCAGATCGCCGTCGCCCCGGGTGAGCTGCGGAACACATGGTCGCGCGAAGGCCGACGCTACTTCCGCTACACGACGGCTGCGCCCATCGAGAACGAGTACGCGATCTTCTCCGCCGATTATGCGGTGCGTAAGGCCCGGTGGCGGGATGTGTCGCTCGAGATCGTCTACAGTCCCGGGCACGACTTGAATGTCGAGCGCATGATCCGCTCCATGGAGGCCTCGCTCGAGCAGTACACGCAACGATTCGGGCCATACCATTACAAGGTTCTCCGGATGATCGAATACCCTTCGTCAGGCGGCTCGCTGCACGCAGCGCCCGGCGCCATCTGGTACCAGGAGCTCTTTTCCCTGTTCGATCCCGAGCACGAGCCGCGCCGGATCGACATGCCCTTCGCGGTGACGGCGCACGAGGTGGCGCATCAGTTTCAGCCGTTCGTCGCGAACGTCGAGGGCCGGGCGTTGCTCAGCGAGAGTTTCGCGTGGTACGCCGCGATGGATGTGATCGAGCAGGAGCGCGGCGCCGACCACCTGGCGCGCCTGCTCGACTTCATGCGCGAATCCTACCGGGGGCCACGCGCCCGGGCAGACGTTCCGTTGCTGCGCGCGTCGGACTTCTTCCTCGCCTACCGCAAGGGCCCATTCGCGATGTACGCGCTGCGAGAGTACGTGGGTCAGGATCGCGTGGACCTGGCCTGGCGGCGCCTGAGGGCGCAGCACGCGTCGGGCGAGCCGCCGTTTGCCACGTCGCTCGACCTGCTGCGTGAGCTCCAGGAGGTTACGCCGGACTCCCTCCAGTACCTGCTCGGTGACCTGCTCGAGCGGAACACGTTCTGGGAGCTGGAAACGCGCCGGGCGACGGCGCAACCGACGGCCGGCAGCGCGTGGCAGGTGAGCCTCGACGTCGTGGCGCGGAAGGTGGTGGTGGACACGGCGGGCGTTGAGACGAACATGCCGATGAACGACCTCGTCGAGATAGGCGTGTACGCGCCCGCAGACGCCGGTGAAGAGCAGGGCACTCCGCTCTACCTGGCGATGCATCGCATGCACACGGGGCCGCAGACCATCACGGTCACGGTGCCGCGGAAGCCGGCGCGAGCCGGCATCGACCCGCGCCACCTGCTCATCGATGTGACGCCGCGCGACAACCTGTCGAACGTTGCGGACCCATCCTCATCAGAGAAGTGAACATGCAACTCCAGATCCGCGGTGTCTCGAAAACGTATGACAACGGCGTTCGCGCGCTGGACAACGTTTCACTCACCATTGCGGCCGGCATGTACGGCCTGCTCGGGCCGAACGGCGCCGGCAAGTCGACGCTGATGCGCATCGTGGCCACGCTCCAGGAGCCTGACGAGGGCACGATCCACCTTGGAGACATCGACGTCGTCGCGGAGAAGGCCCGCACGCGGGAGGTGCTGGGTTACCTGCCGCAGGATTTCGGCCTCTATCCCAGGGTGACGGCGGAGGCGCTGCTCACGCATTTCGCGGTGCTCGAGGGCATCGCCGAACGCGGCGCGCGAAGAGACGTGGTCGAGTCGCTGCTGCGTCAGACCAACCTCTGGGAGGTACGCAAGGCGAAGCTCGGGACCTATTCCGGCGGGATGCGGCAGCGCTTCGGCATCGCGATCGCGCTGCTCGGGGATCCCAGGCTCCTGATCGTCGACGAGCCGACGGCCGGTCTCGACCCTTCTGAGCGGGTGCGCTTCCTGAACCTGCTGAGCGAGCTCGGACAGCGCAGCGTCGTGGTGCTGTCCACGCACATCGTGGAAGACGTGTCCGAACTCTGCACCCGCATGGCGATCATCCACGAGGGTCGCATCCTGCTGGAGGCGGAGCCGCTGCGCGCGGTCGAGGAGCTGAACGGGCGCATCTGGCGGCGCGTCGTCAGGACCGACGAACTCGACGCGCTGGCGCGGGAGCATGCCGTCATCTCCACTCGTCTGCTCGCCGGCCGCACCATCGCGCACGTGTTCGCCGAGGCGAGCCCGGGCGCCGAATTCGAGGCGGTTCAGCCCGACCTGAAGGACGTATACTTCAGCGTGATGGTGGGCCAGCACGGCCGGCTGGGGGCAGCGCCGGACTGAGGACAGGTGAAACGGTAGACCCTGAGGTGCGTTCTCCGAGCCTCGGCTCGCGGCGGATTCCGACAGGAAGAAGGCCGCTACTTCGAAGCGGCCTTCGCCAGGCAGGCGCTCACCGCGAACGGCGGGAGCCACGCCCCTTCGCGTCGCATGTCGACGTGCGTCGAGTCCTCGAGGTGGCCGCTGAGCACCACATTCCCGCCGCTCCGGCTGAACTGCGTGCCGTGAATCTGGCCGCGCCCGATCTGGACGCGGCGGGCGTCCTCCAGCACCGCCACCTCGGCGGGCGACGACTCACCCGGGCCCGCCTCCATCATCCGGTGCATCGCCACCACCGTGAGCGCGCTGTCGTGCTGCGCGATCAGCCACGCGGCATGCACCCCGGCGACGCCGACCACCGATCGCGTCGGCCACTGGCGACGCTGCGCCATGGAGCGCAGCAGGTCGAGCACAGTGGCGTCGATGCCGCCACCGCCGATCGACATGTCGAGCCGCCAGCCCAGCTCCGGCACGAACGCGGTCTTCGCGTCATACCCCGCGGCCCTGAGCAGCACGCTGCGCAGCGAGTCGTTGCTCCAGGTTTCGTTCGGGTCGGAGTAGAACGCCTTCTGGCTCCGATACCACTCGGCGGTCGTGTCCACACGGCAGGTGGCGCTCGTGCGTCCACCCTGCTGCGCGGCTGACACGTTCGGGCCGATGGCTACGGCGCCCAGCGCCAGTGAGGCAACCGTCGCACACGCCACCCACCTCCGGCTGGGCGCGTTCATCGGGCCACCGGCGTGACCGTGAAGGCGTCGAACTCGCTCATGGAGTCCGTCTTGGTCCAGAGGCCGACCTTCCCCGAGATGGATTCCGTCCAGGCCTGGTCGATCATCAGCTGGCCGTTGAGGTATGCCTTGATCTGCGCGCCCTTCACGTTGACCCGCAGCTCGTTCCAGATCCCCAGTTCGAGGGGCACCGCCGTGGCACCGCGCTTCACGCTGCTCCGTACGCCGTTCACGAACTTCCAGAGGACGACGTTGTCCTCGGTGCCGTTGAACCGCACGGCGAGCCAGTCGCCATTCGGCTTGAGGTTGAAGAGGATGCCGGCGCACCGGTCGAGGGTGCCGCCGATCATCTTGAATTTCACCGTGATGTCGCCGTCCTCGAACGTCTCGATCTCCTTGTTGACGGCGATGGGGAAGTAGGCGAAAGCCTTCACGTTGTCGAGGAACTCCTCGTGCTGCGCGCCGTAGATCGCACGCGCCTTGTCGGCCAGTCCACCGGACGGCTGGCCCTTCTTCCAGATGCGCCCGTCGACGAGGAGCACATTGCGTCCCTCGTCCTGGGTGACGACCCAATTGCCGACCATCGGGAGGAACTGAGTGGGTTCGCGCCCGACCTGGTCCTTGCTGAAGTCGAACTGGCGGGTGCCGGATTGCGCCGAGGAGGTCGTCGCCGCGACGGCGATTGCGATGAGGGATCTCTGGAGTCGAATCATGACAAAACCATGAAAACGTGATCTGGATCATGCACCGCCCGACCGGCGGTACGCCAGCCAGCCGGCGAGCACGAGGAGCGGCCAGCCCAGCGCGAGCACGAGCACGTGCCACGGCATCGCATGTTTGCGGAGCGGGTAGCCCGGGTACCCGTTCTCCTCGCGCACCGGCTCGGCGACGCCGGCCAGCCGGTAGATCGTCTCGAGCGCGATGGTCTCTACCGACGAACGGTTGAGCTCGCGCTTCCCTTCGACCTCGTACCAGACTTCCCCGTAGTGTGACCCGGGGCCTTCGAACAGGCCGGTCCTGCTCTGGGCAGCGTACTGGACCTCGACGTCCGGTGCCGCGCGGCGGAGTTTGCGCAGCAGGTTCTGCTCGAGGTCGGAGCGGCGCGGATCCTCGGGACCAAGGTAGGCCGTCACCTTGATCGGCGCCGCGATGGTGGCGAGGAGCCGCTGATCGGCGCGACTGAAGGAGTTCCGGCGGTCCTCGCTGGTATCCCATGATGGGCGCAGCGTGGTGGCGAGCGCCGCCAGCAGCGCGGCCGCGACCAATGTGGTGCCGCCCCACATCAGGCGCCGTCGTTGCGGGCGCGCGGGATCGAGCCAGGTGCCCGCGACAAGCAGGAACGCGACGATGACGACGAGCGTCACCGCGATCACCCGCAGCTGCACGTTGCCTTGCTCGAACGTGCGCAGCGACGAGTCGGGCGTGAACTGCGCCAGTGCGGCAACCGTCCCGCCCTGCACCGTGGCGGCAAAGTCGAGTGCCCAGCCCCCGAGCGTCACGGCGAGGGCGATGACCGCCGCGCTCGCGCCCGATTCGGCGACCGCCGCGCTGGCGACGCCGAGGGAGACAACCAGCGCGCCGCGAAGCAGGTGGCCGCCGAGCACCCAGGAGGTCTCACCGGCGTCGAGATGCCCACCCATCGCGCGCCAGAACGCCAGGGCGAGGAGCCCGGGGATCCAGAGGGCGATCCAGGCCGCCAATGCGGCGACGAACTTGGCCGCGACGATAGTCGACAGGCGGAAGGGTCCCTGCAGCGCGAGCAGGTGCGCGCCCGACTCCTTCTCGCTCGATACGCCGCGGATGGCGACGAAGGGGAAGAGCAGCGTCGCGATCACGGAGTAGGCGCCGAGAGTGGGGACCACGAACCCATCGAGTGGCGAGAGCGCCTGGGTCAGCGCGGCGGCGCCACCCGGCACGCCACTCGCCTCCGAGTATGCATCCAGCGCGGTCGCGAAGCCGTGGGCGACCAGCGGGCCGGCGGCGAGGGCGACGAACAGCATCGGCCGCGAGGCGAACAGCTCGCGCACCTCCTTGCGGACCAGTGTCATCCGGCTAGGTGAGCGCAAGGAAGACCTCCTCGAGCCCCGCCGTGTCGGGCAGCGACGCGCGGACACGCAGTGCGTCGAGCGATCCGTCGGCCACCACGCGTCCCTCGTGGAGGAGCACGTGGCGGTCGCAGGTCCGTGTGGCGTCTCCCATCGTGTGGACAGAAAGCACGAAGCTGCGCCCGCCCGCGGCGCGGGCGCGGGCCAGGGCGCCGAAGGCCCGCGCCTGACGAGGATCGAGCCCGTCGAAAGGCTCGTCGACCAGGACCAGGGGCCGGGCCACCAGGAGGGCCATGGCCAGCAGCACGCGCTTGCGCTGTCCCTTGGAGAGCTCGCCCATGCGCTGGCCGGTGAAGGCGTCCAGGGTGAGCCCGGCGCTGATCTCCCCGCGCCACGGCTCCACGGACCCAAACAGCTCCCCGACGAAGTCGAGGACCCAGTGCGCGCGTTGGTCGGCCCACGGGGCGATGCCGTCCGGGAGGTAGAACAGCGAGCGCCGGCGGACCACGGCGTCGGCGACAGCGCCGTTCAACAGCACGCGCCCCTCGTCGGGCGTCGCCAAGCCGGCCACGCAGGCGAGGAGCGTACTCTTCCCCGCGCCGTTGGGACCGATCACGCCGATGACCTCCCCCGCGCCGACGCTGAACGAGACGCCGTCGAGCGCCCGCACGCGACCGAATCGCCGCGACAGTCCCTCAGCCTGGAGCTCCACGGGGAGAGAAGATACGGATGGGAATCGGGTTGCACGGGGGGGATCGGGATAGGGAGTAGGAGAGGATGTCTCCCCTACTTCCCTCCCACACCACCGGACATGCGGGTCCGCATCCGGCGGTTCGGTGAGTTGAGGTTAGCGTGAGGCAAGCGCGGCACCCCAAGCTGATCGAAATACGATGTGGGCAAGGCAAGATGTAGGGCTGCATGGCCCGCCACCCGCCACCAGTTGCTGGTGAATCGAGCCGCCATCGCCGCGACGTGCTGTGAGACGCCACGCCGCCGTAACTCGCGAAAGACGGTCGGCCCCGCTTCCAGTGTTTGAGATGGATTGCGCGCAGACGGCGGTGAAGCCACTGCTCCACCTGCGCAAAGACCTGTGGGGTGTCGGCCAGCCGAAAGTACGAGCTCCAGCCCACGAGATAACTCCGCAGCAGCGTCACGACCTGCGCGAGGCTCCGGCCCCCACTTCGGGACGTGATCTCCCGAACGCGTTCCTTCATCTTGTCGAGGGCCTTCGGAGCGACACGACGTTTGATCACTCGTCCGGGAGCCACCCAGAAGCAGAAGCCCAAGAATTGGCGATCCCACACCCGCGCCACCGCACTCTTGTCGATGTTGACCTGCAGCTTGAGCTTCGCGTAGAGACCGACCAGCGTCTCCATGACCCGCTCGCCCGCTCGCTTCGACCGCACGTACACATTGCAGTCATCGGCATAGCGCACGAAGCGGTGTCCGCGTCGTTCCAACTCCTCGATCGACCTCATCCAGCAGCACATTCGCCAAGAGCGGCGAGAGCGGCCCGCCCTGCGGCGTGCCCTCGTGCCGCTCCAGCACGACCCCGTTCGCCATCATCCCGGCTTCGAGATAGCGGCGAATCAGCGCCAGCACGCGGCGATCCGTGATCCGGCATGCCAACTTACCCATGAGCACATCGTGATTGACGCGGTCAAAGAATGCCGCCAAATCGACATCGACCACCCAGCGCCGGCCGCTCTGCACGTACTGCTGCGCCTGGCACACCGCATCGTGCGCCCGGCGCCCCGGCCGAAAGCCGTAGCTGGACTCTGAGAAGGTAGGATCGAATCGCGGTTGCAGGACCTGTAACACGGCCTGCTGGATGAACCGATCGAGCACGGTCGGAATACCAAACTTCCGCATCCGGCCGTCGCCCTTCGGAATCTCGTGCTGCCGCACGGCGCTCGGCTGGTAGCGGCCCGTGAGCAATTGCTCCCGAATCGCTGGCCAGTGGTCGCGCAGATATGGCACCAGCTCGTCCACCGTCATCCCGTCCATGCCTGCACTGCCCTTGTTCTGCCGCACGCGCTTGAGCGCCCGTGTGAGATTGCTCCGCTCGACGACTTGGGCCATCCAGTCGTTGGCTCCTGAGCGCTCCGGTCCCTGCGCCGTCGACGTGGCTTCATCACTCCGCTGTCCTCTCGGGGCTTCACCCCTCCCCTCCAGCGGGAGCTCGATCTGGTCGATCGACATCTGATGCCTGGCCTTGTCGTGATGCACGGTCGATTCGCTCTCCTCTCTGTTTGGCCCTTCGCATTGGGGCGGTCCACTCTCCCCGAAGCCCGCCGCTACTATGGCCGCTGCTGACTTCTCGCTCCGCTTCGTCTCTCGACGCGTCGTCCCCCTTTTAGAGGCAAGGCGAGATCTCCCCAGGTAAGACTCATTGACTGTCCCTGCACGAGCGCCGGATCTACGACACGATTCCTTGGTCGCGAGAGCTTCGCGGTCAATTGCCCGCTCGCCCTGAATCGCCCCGCCTCACATCCGATTTCTGTACGTCGCCTCGCAGGTCTCGCTCCCCGCTGCTTTCGGCACGGTCCTCACGGACACTCCGCCTTGCGGTTCGCTCGGATCGTTGCGACCAACTCTCCAGAGGACTTCCACCTCCAAGTCAATGGTCATGCTGGGCACACAAACGAAAGGGCGTGCCCGCTACGCGGGCACGCCCTTTCGAGGTCCGGCGAACCGGCCCGGCTAGTAGTGGAACGCCTCCAGGCCGACCTGGACCGTGAAGGGCAGCCCCAGCGACACGAACGGCGACGCGGCGCTGCCGGACGCGTTCACCCAGTACTCGCGGTCGAAGAGGTTCTCGATGCCGGCGAAGACGTCGAGGCCGGGCATCACGTTGCGCGAGTAGCTCAGGTCAAACACGGTGAACGTGGGTAGCGTGATCGAGTTGCCGAACGTCGTGTTCGTTCCCTCGTAGCGTCCCATGAGCGTCAGCAAGCCGAAGGCCGGCGTATGGTACGCGATGCGCGCCGTGCCCTTCTCGCGCGGTACGCGGGCCACGCGCGCCCCCTCGAAGAGGGTCGCGGTCGAGGCCGCGGCGCCGAGATCCTTCACGCGGGTGTTGTTGAAGTTGGCGCTTGCGCTGAAGTCCAGCTGCTCGACCGGACGGACCGCAAGGTACACCTCGCCGCCGAGGCCGCGCGCCCTGGTCACGTTCTCGCGCTGCCGTGTTGCCGGCGACACGCCGGGCGCCGACGTGGTGACGAACGTGTTGAAGTCTCGGTAGTCCGTGTGGTAGATCGTGCCCTTCAACTGGAACCAGTGGGCCGGCTGCCAGTCGGTGCCAAACTCGTAGCCGGTCGCGTACTCCGGTTTCAGCTCGGGGTTCGGCAGGCTGATGGTGTTGCCCAGCGACTTGCGATACAGCTCGGCGAGGTTCGGAGCGCGGAACGCCTGGTAGATGGCGGCGTGCATTGCGAACTGCTCGTTGACGATGTACTTCGCGCCGACACGCGGCGAGAAGGCGCTACGCGTGGCGTTGGGATACGTCGCCGCACCGCTGGCGTCGTTCGAGAAGCCGTCGTTGTTTCCCCAGCGGTCGAAGCGCGCGCTCAGCTCAACGAAGAGCGATGGCGACGGCACCAGGACACCGGTGGCGAAAATGCCGCTCAGCGACTGGTTGCCGCCGTAGGTGCTGTGGGTCGTGGGGGCGTTGCCCGCGTTGTTGGCGTAGTCCTGTTCATCGAGGAAACCGCGCATGTAGCGGTAGTCGCCGCCCACCCCGAACGACTGGAACCCGAGGATGTTGCGGCGATTCCACGAGAGCGCCACGCCCCGGTCGTACGAGGGGATGTGCGTCCACGCGGTCACGCGCTCCAGCGCGCGTGCGACGCCGCTCACCGTGGAGACGCTGGTGGACCAGTTGTTCTCGCGCATCTCGCGGTCCCAGGCCCTGACGCTGAGCATGCCAGCGGCCGCGCGCCCGACGTTGATACCACCCTCCGTCGAGCCGTCGCTGCGCGACGCGCGGCTGAGCGGTGTGCCGAGGCTCCGGTTGTCACCAAACAGGTGCCCGCTGAGGAATGCATTGAACGTCGAACTCGGCGCGTACTCGAGGCGCGCGATTGCATTCCGGCGGATCGAGCTCGACGCCGCGTCGATCGGTCCCGCATTCGCGTCAGCTGTCATCCGGTAGCCGCCACCGCTGGCATAGTCGCCGGTCAGCGCGAGGGCCAGCGGCCCCGCGACCGGGACACCCGCGGAGACGAAGACCGACCGGAGGTCGCGGCTTCCACCGGACGCCGAGAACCGGTAACTCCCCGGGGCGATCGGCCGGGAGAAGAGCGAGATTACGCCGCCCATTGCCCCGTTGCCGTACAAGTTGGATCCGCCGCCCTCGAGGACCTCGACGCGCTCGATGGAGCTCTTCGGCGCACGGTTCCAGTCGACCCATTCACCCCAGGCGTCCGTCAACGGGATGCCATCCAGCAGCACGGCGGTCCGGCCTTCGTCCACGCCGCGGATCGAGACAATCTGCGCGTTGCCGCCGACCGAGCTGCTGGTGCGCGGCAGCTCGACGCCCGGAATCTCCCGCAGCATGTCCTGCGTCTCGCGAGCCGGGCTGGCCTGCACTTGTTCCGGGGTCAGCACGTTGACGGTCGAGGCGACCTTGTTGGCCTCCATCGGAGAACTCGTGGCGGAGACCAGCACGCTCGACAGCATGATCGAGCCGGCCGCGAGCGACACATCGGTTTGCGTCTCCTCGCCAGTCCGCACCGTGATCGGGTTGTGCGACGGGGTGCGGCCAACGGCGGTGACGAGGAGGTCGTAATCACCGGCGGGCACGTCGCGGAGTCGGTATTCGCCCTTGCTGTCGGACGTGGCCACCCGGGACGGGTTGCTGATCGCGACACGGGCGCCGGTGACAGGCATGTGCGTGTCGGCGGTCGTGACGGTTCCGCGCACCGACCCACCGGACTGCGCGCGCGCGACGCCGGCGCAGACAACCAGGGCGGTGGCGGGAAGGAGCAAGCGCTGAAGCGGACGGATCATACGGGCTCCGGCAGGGGGGAACGTGTGGTCAACGGCCGAAACGCGGAATTCATGACGAATAGAGTACACGCGACCACCACTGTACGTTGACGGCTCGGCCCCCGGGATCGTGGCGGCCTCGCTGCGCTCGCCGGCCGCGGTTGTTATACTTGCGCCGCACCGAAGCGCAGACCGTTTGACGCCCTCAGCGCGAGGAGATGCGTCATGACCTGGCCTCACATTCGCCCCGACCGTGTGGGCCTTGCGGTGGTCGCCATCGCTCTCCTGTTGCCCCACTCCGGCACCGGACAGCAGCCCGCCACACGGCTCCAGTTCGCCCCCGTTCCAGGAGGCCGACTGGAGTACGAGGTACGAGGTCAGGGCGAGCCGGTCCTGTTGATTCACGGGGCGATGATCGCTGATCTCCTGCTTCCGCTCGCCGCCCAACCGGCTCTGTCGCGCTACCAGGTGATCCGCCTCCACAGGCGAGGGTACGCTGGCAGTTCCGCGGTCGGTGACTCGTTCAGCATTGAGCAGGATGCGGCTGATGCCGCCGCGCTCCTCCGGCATCTTGGCGTTGCGCGCGCGCACGTCGTCGGGCACTCGTCCGGCGGTGTTGTTGCCATGGAGTTGGCCGCCGCCTTTCCGGGCATGGTACAGACGCTCGTGCTGCTTGACCCACCGCTGAGTTTCACGCGAGCGCGCACGCTCCAGCCACGGACCGGCGGGGCCGATAGCGTGGAGGCATTCGTGTTGGCCAAGGGCGGGCCGGACTTCAGAGCACAGCTGCAGGCCAGGATCCCTGGCGCCCTTCAGCAGGCCAGACGAGACGAGCGGCGATTCAACGTCGTGGAGTGGACCGCATTGGGAGCCTGGGAATTCGATGAGGCGAAGGCGAGGCGGATCACCGTGCCGATCCTCTTCGTCTCGCAGGAGCACGCCGCAACCGTGGACACGGCCAAAGGGTGGTGGCCGCGAATGGAATTCGTCGAGCTCACCGGCCAGACACACATGTTCCCATTCGAGGCGCCCGCGGCGACGGCCCGTGCGATTGCCGGTTTTCTGGCCCGGCACCCGATGTGAGGCGGCAGGCCAGCGGCGAGCAGGCGTGAGCAACCTGGGGTCTCACCAGGAATTGCCGCGTCATCGCTCGTTCGTTGGCTCGATTATGCTCAATGCGCCGGCGGTGTCCCAATTCCGGCTGTCGTATGCAGCGCTTCGAAGTTATCCGGTTCCTGCACCAGCGCTTTGCGAAATTGCGCGTCCGACAAGTCCCACTGTCCCGCGATGACTCCGTCGTGCTTGCGGAGCGGGGGTGAGGAAAACTCTCGGACCACTCCGCCCGCCGAACCGGAATCCGGACGCCGGAGTGCGGCGCCGATTCACCGGAACAGGTCCGTCGCGGGTGGAGTCGGGAAGGCGGGAACGAGCGAGACCGCGCCGTTCCAGGCATGGGGACTGGCTTGAACGACTCGCTGCACGACCTCGGGCGGAAACTGCGAGCGATGGCATGCCATCCCGCGCAACGCCGCCTGAAGATCTTCGGGCGCGAAAGGGACCCGCACCGTGAAGTACTTCGGCTGCGGAATGAGGAGAGGCGGCTCACCCCGCTGGGGATTCACCGCGCGGATGGCCTCGACGGGCAGGTACATGTAGAAGAGGCGTTCCGGAACACCCGGCGCCCCGGCCCGCGCGAGCTGGGTGACGATCGCACTCACGATCCGGTGGTCCGGATGGCCGTATCCGCCGTCTGGCCCCCACGTGACCACCGCGTCGGGGCGCAAACGCTCGAGCTCCTCGGCGATCCGCTGAGTCAGCCGAAACAGGAGCGAAGGATCACTGGTATAGTCGCCCAGCTTGCCGTCCGGGAAACCGAGCAGGATCGGCGGATGGACGCCGAGTGCCTTCGCCGAGCACCGCACCTCGTCGGCCCGCACTCGCGCCAACTCCTCACCGCGCGGCATCGAGTCGCGTCCCGGGATGAAGCCCCCCGAACCCGTGCCCGCGGCCCCGTCACTCGCGACGATCAGGTAGACCTGCGCGCCCTCACGGGCATACCGGGCAAGAATCGGGGCGACCGCCCCCTCATCGTCCGCGTGGGCAAGCACGGCCACCAGGGTCCCGGCCACCTTGCCGCGAGGCGGAGAATACGGAACGTGCGACGCGGAGCCCATGAACACACCGAAAAGGGCGCAAGGGATGACGCGCATTGGAACCTCCCGCAGTCAGGTCCCGGCAGGCCCGTCCGCGGAACGCACCCACCGCGGGGATCGCGTCACGCCGTCTGACCCCTCATATTCGCCTGCCGTATTCCGGATTCCGATGACCACTATCTTCAGAGCGGAGCCGGGAAAGGTCAAGAGCTCCCGGCGCGGCCAGTCGTTAGGCGGAAGGCTCGCGGGCCCGCCGGGTGTAACGACTCACGGTACCCCGTCTCATGCACGGGACCGCTGACCACGCGGCGAGCTCGTGCATCGCGGACCGGTGACCTGTCGTGCGCCAGGACCGGATGCGTGGGAAATTCGAGTCTGACCCCAATTAGTGCACGAGGCGCCCGCGGCGACGGCCCGTGCGATTGCCGGGTTTCTGGCCCGGCACCCGATGTGAGGCGGCAGGCCAGCGGCGAGCAGGCGTGAGCAACCTGGGCTCTCACCAGGAATTGCCGCTTCATCGCGGCCCATTGCCCAGCGCGCCCGCGCGTGACATACTCCGGTCGCGCGAGGGGCGCATCCAGTCCGCGGAAAGGGCCGTGCCCACCCACAGCTGCGTTCCACATCGCGAACCTTCTTTCAGCCTGACGAGTGCGGACTCCAGGCGCCATGAAAGGAGATTCGTATGTATCCCAACCCGCAGGACGTCCTTCCGCTTCCGCCGCGCCCCGATCTTTACCACTACCGGAAGCGGGCGAAGGACCTCGTCAAGGCGTGCAGTTCCGCGGACCCCGCGGCCATTCGTGCGTGGGCCATGCGCTGGGTTCGTGACCTGCTCGAGCTCCAGTCGGACAGCGATCGAGCGCCGCACATCCGCGACGCCGAGCGATACACCGATCAGGTAGCTGCCTTCGCGCGCGAGCGCCTCGCCGCCGGATGCGCTCTCGCGCAGGCGCAATTCGTCATCGCGCGCGCGCACGGCTTCGAGAGCTGGCCCAGGCTGGCACATCATCTCGAGGCACTCGGGGGTGCGCGGACGCCGGTCTCCGCGTTCGAGGAGGCGGCCGATGCAATCATCGCCGGCGACCGGGGGACGCTCGAACGACTCCTTCGTGAGAGCCCCGATCTCGTGCACGCCCGCTCCAGCCGGCAGCATCGCGCGACGCTGTTGCACTACATCTCCGCGAACGGGGTGGAGAACTTTCGTCAGGAGACGCCGTCGAATATCGTCGAGATCGCGCGGCTCCTGCTCGACGCCGGCGCGGAAGTGGACGCGGAAGCCGACGTGTATGGCGGAGGCGCGACGACGTTCGGGCTCACGATGACGAGCGCGCACCCACGCCTCGCGGGAGTGCAGAACGATCTCGCCGATCTGCTGCTCGAGCGCGGCGCGCGCATCGGCCCCGGAAGTGTGCGGTCCTGTCTCATGAACGGCTGCCCCGAGGCCGCTGAGTACCTGGCGCGCCGGGGCGTCCCACTCGACCTGGAGGAGGCGGCGGGCATCGGGCGCCTGGACCTGGTTGAGCGGCCGTTCGACGAAGGCCGAAGCCTGGCCGATCCCGCATGGCGGGAGGAGGTCGGCCGCGCGCTGATGATGGCGATCTGGTACGAGCGCCGCGACGTCGTGGCTTTTCTTCTGGATCGTGGGTTCGACCCGGCTTGGAAAGTCCGCGACGATGGAGAGAGTCGCACCGCGCTCCACCTGGCATCGTACGAGGGCCGTGTGGCGATCGTCGAGCTGCTGCTCCAGCGTGAGGCGCCGGTGAATGTCACCGATGACTTCTATGGAACGACGCCGCTCGTCTGGGCGCTCCATGCCTGGCTCGTCGAAGAGCGGAAGGACGAGGCGTCGTATCGGTCGGTCGTCCGGATGCTCGCCCAGGCGGGGGCGGTGGTGAAGGCGGAGTGGATCGACGACGATCGGGTGCGGGCGGATCCGGAGCTGTTCGCGGCGCTCATGCGCCGCGCCGCGGAGAGTTAGCCGGAGCGGCCGGCCCCAGGGAGGGTCAGCATGCCGGATGGTCGTCACGATGGGTGACTCCGGTTCCACTCCCGCGTTACGCCAGCGGGGTTGTCTGCATAGGTTTGGAAGTGACCACGGCGCCGGCGAAACCTCTGCCATATGTCTGGCCCTACGCGCTGATCTTCTGGGCCGTCTTTCTCTGGGCCTACTGGCCCGAATTCAGCATTGTGCGGCGTGCGCAGCGTTCCCAGGGCGCCTCGGACTCCAGATCTCTTCAGGTCATTCTCGTCGGTCAGGCGGTCGCCTTCTTCGTTTCATTTCCGCTGGCGTGGGTTCCCGCCCTGCAGTTCGCACCGACGCACCGAGTCGCCGCCTTCTCGGCGGGCGTCGCCACGATGGTGGCAGGGAGCCTTCTACGCCGGCATTGCTGGCGGATGCTCGGTTCGTCGTTCACGGGCGATGTCCGGGCCAGCGTGGGTCAGGAGGTCGTCACTCGCGGTGCCTACAGGATACTCCGGCACCCCGCCTACACGGCCGGCATCCTGCTGAATGCCGGCGTTGGGATTGGGCTGGGGAGCTGGGCGTCGGCGCTATTGCTCGGCGGAGCGTCATTTGCAGTCTACGTGTATCGGATCGCTGTCGAGGAGCGGACGCTGCTGGCGGTGCTGGGCGAGCCGTATCGACAGTTCATGCGAACGCGAAAGCGCCTGATTCCCTTCCTGTATTAGGGCCTGGGCGGGTCGCCTCGCGAGGGCCAGGCGTATCGACGACCCGGTTACATTCGAGGCTAAGATGGCCAACTCCAGGGGCATCGCTGCGCACCCTCCACCCACTCACCGAGGTACCGGAACCGCGGCGCGTCCTGATCGCCGGCCCTCTGCGCAACAGGCGACACCCATAGCGTACAGCTCCGAATCGGAGCGCACGTACCGGCTGGATCGCCTCATCGGGAAAGGCGGTTTCGGCGAGGTGTACCTCGCGACGCCCACGCCGGCCTCCGGCCTTCCCGAACAGGTGTGCGTCAAGATCAGCGACCGCATCGAAGGCTGGCTTCGTGAGGCCTACTTCGCCGAGCTCCTCGCGCGCGAGGACCGCGCCCTGCGGGTGTTCGATCGATTCGCCGAGGTGGATGGCGGCCGGATGCGATACTGCCTGGCGATGGAATACGCGGAACACGGCGACCTGGGCGCGTGGCTGGCTCGACGTGGCGCGCAGCCGGAGCGGTTCGTCCGCCGCGAGATCGCCGCGATCCTGAGGGCACTCGACGTGTTGCACCGCGGACAGGCGCTGCATCGCGACCTCACGCCGTTCAACGTCTTCGTCTGCAAGGGAGAGCAGCTGAAGCTCGGCGACTTCGGCATCGCGGCGCACCAGCTCAGCCGGCGCGGCGTCACCGCCGACACATTCAACCTGTTTCACGTCCCAAATGAGATCGCGTGGGGGCGGGTGCGACGATGGCAGAAGCGCGATGACGTCTATCAGATCGGACTCATCGCGGCGATGCTGCTCCGCGGCGACATCACGAGCCCGATGCCCAGCAAGGACGTACGCGGCCTGCCGTGCAGCGATCATCTCAAGGAGGTCATTCATCGTTGCCTCGGATCGCGCGGTAAGCGGTACGAGGCCGCCAGCGAGCTGATATCGGCACTGCAAAGGCGCCCGAAGCAGCCGCGTCTCGGTCGCGTGAGGAGTCTGGTCGGCAAACGCGTCTCGTTCACGGGCTTTCTCGCGCGCCCACGACGGGAAGCGGTGGTCGCGGCGCGAAAGGCGGGCGCCATCGTGCAATCGAAGCCGGGACAATCAACCGACGTGCTGGTGCGCGGGCGGCCCAACGCGCAGCAGATTGCCGGCAAGCACGGAGGGTCGAAGCTGATCGAAGTGCGCCGCCTCGCCGCCCGCGGGCACAGGGTGACGGTCATCGGTGAGCGGCAATTCTGGCGGCTCGTCGAGGCGACGTCGCCACCGCGGCGGAAGACGAAGGCGCGGGCTCCGCGTGCCGGTCGGGCCTGAGGCGTGGAGGGCCGCCTTCGCAGTATGCGGCGCCGCACTCAGCTGGACGCGGGACGATTGGGCTCCTGGTAGAGCCCGAAGATGTTCCCGCCGGGGTCGCGGAATCTCGCGGTGATCTCCGGTGCGTCGGCGCCGATCGGCTGGACGATCACCCCGCCGTTGGCGACCACCTGGTCGATCGCTTCAGCGACGCTGTCCACCATCACATAGATGAGCAACCCCACGTCCGACATGGGTGGCCGGCCAAGGACCCAGGTACCGCTGACCTCGCCGACCCCGTCGTCGAAGGCCAGCGCGCCGTCGCCGCGCTTGCGCGTGCGCCAGCCGAACACCGTGGAGAAGAAGTCGGCCGAGCGGGCGATGTCGAGCGCTGGAATCTCGATGTAACAGATCTTCCCGTTCGCCGTCGTGGGCGGCATGTGGTCCTCGCGGTGTGAGCCTCAGTGAGCGCGGATACTAGCGAGGCCCGCCCCTGAGGCGCAACTTGCCCGCCATCGCACTCCTCCGATCTTTCAGACGGTATCGCAGTCGCAGTGTGGTGACAGTCCATTGCGTCGTACGGAGTGATCAACAACTCGAGACACGCTCATGGCCACAACTCAGCGCATCAGACCCTGCCTGTGGTTCGCGGACGAGGCCGAAGAGGCCGCCCGATTCTACGTCGGGATCTTCAAGAACTCGCGGATTACCGCGATTACCCGCTATGGGACCGCCGGATTCGAAACGCATCATCGGCTGGCGGGCTCGGTGCTGACTGTCGCGTTCGAGCTCGACGGGCAATCGTTCACCGCGCTCAACGGGGGGCCGGTGTTCAAGTTCAACGAGGCCATCTCGCTCGAGGTGAGTTGCGCGACCCAGGACGAGATCGACTACTACTGGGAGAAGCTGTCCGCTGGCGGAGATCCCAAGGCCCAGCAGTGCGGCTGGTTGAAGGACCGGTACGGCGTCTCGTGGCAGGTCGTCCCCGCCGATATGGATTTCATGTTCAAGGACGAGAAGTCCGCCGGGTCGCAGCGGGCCATGGAAGCGCTGCTCGGGATGAAGAAGCTCGACATCGCCGCGCTGCGCAGTGCGTACGACGGGACGGGATAGTCGCCGGGTCGTCGGTGGTTGGCCAGACCTGATTCGCGCCGTCGGGTTGGTTGGTCCGGCTGCCGCGGCCCCGCAACCGCGTGGTAGTTCAGACCCACATCTCATTGTCACACGCCCCCGTCCTGCTCGCACTCGGCCTCGCCCTCGTCGCCGTTGTCGGGCTGTTGATTCCGCGCATCATCACGCAGGGACGCATCTCATTTCGCGTTATGCGCGGCTTGCGACCCGGTGTGCACGAGCGGACGGCCGACATGTCACACGTCGCCGACTATCACGACCGTCTGCCCGCAGCGGCGGCTGGTGACGCAATCGACGAGGCCACCTGGCGCGACCTCGATCTGGACGCGGTCTTTTCCACGCTCGACCGCACCGAGAGCCAGGTCGGGCGCCAGTACCTCTTTCACCTGCTGCGCATGCCCCGGTCCTCCGCGGCGCCGCTCCTGCGACTCGAGCAGGCGGTGCTGGCGCTGGCCAGCGACGACGCGGTCCTGACCCGGCTTCGCGACGCCCTCGGTCGACTGAGTGATCCCCGGGCCGCGTTTATCGTTGCCCTGCTCTTCGGCAACCTCCCTTCCCGCCCGCGCCTCTGGTGGATCTTCCCGCTTCTCACCGCGAGCTCCTTCGGCTGCCTGGCGCTGGTGGCGTTCTGGCCGCGCGCCGCGGTGATCTGGCTGGCGGTGTGCGCGACCAACATCTGCGTGCAGCTCTACTACAAGCCGCGCGTCCGTACATTCACGCCCGCGTACCACGAAATCCCGGCCCTCCTTGGCGTCGCGCGGCAGCTGGGTGCCTTCCAGCTGCCCGGACTCGGGGAGGAAGTCGAGACGCTGCGCGACGGTGCGCGCCAACTCGGACTCCTTCGCCGGGCGACCCGCTGGTTGTTGTTCGAGCCGGGACAGACAAATGAGGTGGCGGCCACCATCTATGAATACCTGAATCTCCTCTTCCTCCTCGACGTGAACGCCTTCGTCTTCGGTACCCAGGCCGTGCGCGATGCACGTCCTCTGCTGCGGACGATGTTCGCCGCGATCGGCTACATCGACGCCGCGCAGTCGATCGTGTCGTGGCGACGGTCGCTGCCATACTGCGCGGCACCCGAATTCACCGGAGCGCGAAAGGGACTTCGCACCGACGCCCTCTATCATCCGCTGCTGAGCAATCCCGTCGCCAACTCGCTCACGATCACCGACACCAGCGTGCTGATCACGGGCTCGAACATGGCCGGCAAGACCACGTTCGTTCGCACACTCGGCGTGAATGCGGTGCTGGCGCAGACGCTGCACACGGTGTGCGCGAGAACCTGGCGTGCCCCGCTCCTGCAGGTCCATTCGTCGATCGGCCGCTCCGACAGCCTCGTGGACGGCAGGAGTCACTATCTCGCCGAAGTCGAATCGGTGCGCTCACTCATCCAGGCCAAGGCGGACAGGCGCCAGTCGCTCTTCCTGCTGGACGAGCTCTTCCGGGGCACCAACACGCCCGAGCGCATCGCGGCGTCCTACGCCGTGCTGTCGTTCCTCGATCGCGGCGCTGACATCGTGGTGGTTGCCACGCACGATCTGGAGATGCTCGACATGCTCGGTGACGCCTACGCGTCGTATCATTTCCGGGAACAGGTCGATGGTGACGCGCTGACCTTCGACTACCTCCTGCAGCCCGGGCCATCGTCCACCCGGAACGCCATTGCCCTGCTCAAGCTGCTGCAGTATCCGGATGTGGTGATCGCCGACGCGTTGGCCGCCATCGAGCGGCAAGCCACGAACCGCCACAGCCCCGTCCGGTGATTGCTTCGGCAGCACCACGACGCTATTCGGAGTCTGGCGAGTCCTCCACGCCAGCACCGCCTCATGGCACCGAGGGATTGTCATGTTCGCATCGTTCCGCGCCGCACGCTTTTCCGGGCTACCGGAGCTATCAAACGGACGTCTACATCCCGTCGGACTTCGAGTGCCGGCTGGCCGTCCTCCTCAAGAGGACGCGAACCGGTAACAGCCCGGCACACGACACCCCATGAAGCCGCTATCGCATTGGGTGTTCCTGAGCGCACCCGCCGCGGTCGGGGCGGCGATTCTCCTCGGATTCACCATCAGGAGTCTCCTGCGCACGCTCCGATCATCGGTCGTCGCGTCGCTGCCGCTCGCCGCCGCGCAGCCCGTGACTTTCGCCGCGGCCGGTTCGTACGACCTGTACGCTGAGGGCGGTTCCGCTTCCGCGAGGTTCGGCGGACTCGATTTCGGGATCGCCGACGCCGATGGACGCGACGTCCCGATGCATCGCGTGGTCTTCCGTACCGTCGTCAGTTCATTCACGCGAGTTCGGGTACAACTGCGGTCGTTCGAGATTCCGCACGCGGGGACGTACACACTGCGCGTACCCGGCGGGGATGATCGACCCGGCGATGTCCAGCTCCTCCTTGGTCGGCCGGTTCGGGTGCGCGTGATCGGCCATATTCTCGCCCTCGTCGCGCTCGGCATCGCGACGATCGGATCTTCTGTCGCGACGGCGCTTCTCATCGTGCAGCCGCCCATGCAACCATAGCCGTCGCGAGTCCTCAGCCGATGCTCAGCGCGAGGTCAAGATGCGACCAGCGACAGAGACCGCAGTGCTCTCCGGGTCGATCGCCTGAAGGCCCGCTTCGGATACGAGAGCCGGTGAAGGCCTCCCCGAGCCCGCGGGGGCGGCCGCAACAGCCGCGTGCTCAATCCACGGCGCGGTCGGGCGTGATCGTCGTGCCGCGCCAGCCGGCGTCGCCTTCGGCAGCGACCGCCACACCGGCACCGACGGCACCGAGCTGGGCCAGGACCTCGCCCGTGCCGGACCAGATCGCACTGCTGCCGCCTGACGAGAGCCCTCCGGACGGACCCCCGTAGTTCGCGAAGACGACGGTCATCGAGTGCTGCATGGCGTATCGCCTGAGGGTCGCGGTCTCCCGCTCGAACTCGGAGGGAATGACGAACATGCTCGCCAAGTAGGTACTCGCGCCCCGGGCGGCTGCCAATCGGGGATGTGACTCCCGGCCCGTGTCGGCGCACACGGCGACCGCCGCAGTGTGGCCGTCCCACCTGACGAGCGGGTTCCGGCGGCCGGCGTGAAAAACGGTTGCCTCCGCGGGAGGAACGATGCCGTCAACGCCGGCGCTCGCCGAAAATGCCCCCAGGTGCTGTTTCGTGTAGACCTCGACCCCGCCGTCCGGTGATACGATGAACGCGCCGATGTGGAGGCGCGATGCGATCCTGATCGGAGCGCCCACAACGAGCGACATCGAACAGGCAGACGACACCTCGACCAGAGGAACCAGACGAGGGTCGCTCCCGGAGAATGCCAGGTCTCGGGCGAGATCCAGCTCGTAGCCCGTCAGCGACAATTCGGGAAAGACGAGTACCTGTACCTGCTCTTCCGCGGCCGCGCGAACGAGTTGGACATGCTGGTCGACGTTCGCGTCCACGTCACCCCGAATCGGAGTGGTCTGGGCGGCGGCGATGACAAGCGCGCGTGTCACGCCGACAAGGTAACACGGGCACTGATGGAATCGAGCGGGCTGTCGCGGCGGGACTTCGTGCCGCTGTCGCTGGCAGCGGGGCTCAGCGCAGTGAGTTCGGCGTCGACAACCGCAGTGCTTCGCGCGCGACCGCTCAGGACACTCCCTTTGTGATCGCCTCGACCATCCGGTCCGCGAAGTAATCGATCTCATCGAGCGTGGTATAGACGTTGGGCGTGACGCGGAGGCCCTGGAACTCCGGCATCACCATCGGCGTGCTGACGATGTGGTGTCGCGCGGCCAGCCAGCCGCCGAGTTTCCCGAAATCCATGCCGTCGATGGCGACCACGCCGATCGCGCCGCTCTTGTCCGGCCCGATCGGCGTGATCATTTGGACCCGATCGCTGGCGGCGAGGAGGCGCTTCGCCCAACGATCGCGCAGAAATCGCAGCCGCGCGATCTTGCGATCGGCGCCGATGCTCCGGTGAAACGCAAGCGCCACCGAGATGGCGTTGTGGTTGGCGGCCGGGTGTGTGCCGATCTCCTCGTACTTGCGGATGTTGGCGTCCTCGTCAGGCGATCCGGCGAACATCGACCAGATGTGGGGGATCTTCTCGCGGCGAACGTAGAGGAACCCCGTGCCGATGGGCGCGAGGCACCATTTGTGTAGACTCGTTCCGTAGTAGTCGCAGGCCAGCTCGTCGCGAGTGAACGGGAAGTGGGCGAAGGCGTGCGCGCCGTCCACCAGCACCTCGACGTTGTGGCGCCGGGCCATGTCGACGATGCGCCGCACCGGGGCGACGTATCCCGTCTGCCAGCTCACATGCATCACCTCGATCATCTTCGTGCGCGGCGTGATCGCGGCCTCGAACGCCGCCACCACCTCGTCATCCGATGGAGGCGGGGTTGGCAGTTTGATCTGCCTGAAGACGATGCGGTCCCGCCGACCACGCTGGAGCCACGCATTCATCATGCGCGGGTAGTTCTGGGTGGTGGCGATCACCTCGTCGCCCGGCTGGAGGTCGATGCCGAAGATGACGTTCTCGTTCGCCTCGCTGGCGTTGCGGGTGATGGCCATCTCCTCGGGGTCGCAGCCGAATTCGCGCGCCAGATCCAGTCGCACGCTCTCCACCCGGGGCTCGAGCACCCGCCACATGTGCTCCACCGGCAGCTCGTTCGAGAACCGGATGTCCCGGATCATCTGCTCGAGGACGTGCGTGGGGGCCGGGCTGCAGCCGCCGTTGTTGAGGTTGATGACCGTGCGATCCAGATCGAAGGCGCGCTGGATCTCTCCCCAGTAGGCTTCGTCGTCGGCGAGGCTTGGGGCGGGCCGCGCGCCTGCGATCTCGCTCGCCTGTCGAAGCCGGCGGAAGGCACGCGCGTTCAGGACCGGGAGGGCGACGGCGGCGTTGAGGGCCGTGGAGAGGAATGCTCGGCGATCGGTCATGAAAGCGCCCCGTGGAAGGATTTCTTCGTAAGTGATCGGCCGTGGCGCGGCGCCTGTCCAGTGGGGAGTGGCGAGGGAGGGTGCGTCCTTGCGGCTGCTGCCCGGCATCCGCATGGTTCACGACATGGTGCCCTCCCCTGTCCGCCTGGTGCGGTTCCGTTTGCGCCGCGTGCTGCTGGTGGCCACCAGCGGCGTCATCGCGTTGCCGCTCGTGGCGGGCGCGCAGGGCGACAGTCTGCCTGTGGTGGTGCCCTCGGCTGCCGCGCAGTACGCAGGTCGCGAGGTCATCGTGCGCGGGCGAGTGGTTCAGGTGTCGACGTCACGAACCGGGACAACGTTCATCAACTTCGACAAACCGTTTCCCAACCACACGTTCAACGCGGTGATCTTCGGGCGCGATGCAAAGGGCTTCACCGCACCTGACCAGTGGGAGGGGAAGACCGTGGATGTGCGCGGAACGGTGCAGATATATCAGGGGAAACCGGAGATCATTCTGCGATCGCCGGATCAGGTGCGCGTGGTGGGGGAGAAGCCATGGTGATGGCGTGGCGCCGCGAGGTACTGCCGCGGCGGGGCCGCGACCATCGCGACCCCGCCATGGAGCGCTAGTCAGCCGTTGCACGTCGCCGCGAGCGGCAGCGCCTGCGGCTTGCTCGTGTGCCCCGCCTCCTTCAGGACCGGCGGCACCGTGGGATCGCTGACGAAGCTCTGCCATCCCTTCTCGTCCCAGTCGAAGATCGCCCACACTCGGTCGGCCTGGTTCGGATCGCGGAAGACGAGTGATCCCTTTGACCCGTGCGCGCGCCGCTTCTCCGCGCCGGCGCCCGTGAAGACCTTCATGAACTGGTCGAAATCGGCGACTGTCGTCGTTGCGAGCAGCATTGCTCTCTCCTTGATGGAAGTAACGTTACGCATCCGGTGATCGGGTACTGCTTGCGTCCAGCACGAACCTGATTCCTTCCCTCACGACAGCACGCGCTCCTTCGGATCGATGGCTCCCAGGCGCTTGACGATCCGGAACGAGCCGCCCTGCGCCTGGGCGATGTACATGTTCATCCGGACGTGATGCTGGCCGGGCACCATCTGCGCCGGGCCGCCCGGGCCGTCGGCGAGCTTCGCGTGGTCGAGCGCCCTGATGACCTCGTCCTGCTCGAGCGAGCCCGCCTCCTTCACGGCCGCCGCCCAGAGCCTCAGGCCCCGGTACAGGCCGGAACACGCACTGCCGGCGGTGAACCGGGCCGTGCCGGGATAGAGCGTGTCGTACTGCTCGATCAGCCGCTTGCTGAACGGGTCACTCACGGCCTGGTAGTAGTCGAGACAGCTGTACAGCCCCTCCACGTGCCCGGCCGGCACCATGTTCAGGAAGTTCTCGTCGAAGTAGGTGCAGACGAGGTGCCCACCACGCTCCATGAAGCCGGAGTCGTGGAGCTGCTCCAGGAAGGCCGCGACGCCCGGAGGAACGACGGTACAGAACACGACCTCGGCGCCGCTGGACGCGATCTTTTCGATCGTCGCGCGATAGTCGGTGTGGTCGAGCGGGAAGTACTCCTCGCCGACGATCGAGCCGCCATTGCCGGTGACGACTTCCCCCACCTTCCGGTTCATCACGTGCGGCCAGATGTAGTCCGCCGACGGCAGGTAGAATTTCTTCGCGCCGGTCTCGCGCATCAGCCACGGAATGAGCGGATCCACCTGCTGCGCCGGCACGGGGCCGGTGCAGAAGATGAGCGGGTCGCTCTCCTCGCCCTCGTACTGCTCGGGGTAGATGTACAGCGTCTTCCCCTTCACGACGGCCGGCTCCTTGATGGCCTGCCGCGTCGAGCTGTAGATGCCGCCGAGAATCACGTCGACGCTGTCACGTTCGACCAGCCTGGCTGCTTTGGCTGCGGCGGTGGAATCCGACGTCGCGCTGTCCTCGAGGTACAGGTCCACTCGCTGTCCCAGCAGGCCGCCCTTGGCATTGATGTCGGCAATGACCATCTTGGCAACGTTGGCGTTCGCGAGTCCCGCGAACGAGAGCGGGCCTGTCTGGTCCGCGATGACTCCGACCTTGATCGGCCGGTCGGGTGAAGCTGCTGGATGCGCCATGCGTCCGGTCCTCCACGAGTAGATTGCTGGAACCTCCCGGCGCGACGTCAGGTGTCGCGCGGTGTGGAGCGAACGGTGCGCGTCTGCGCCGGCACATACATCGGGAGAGTTCCCTATGCCGACCCAATCGCTTCGTCTCGGTGAATTCGTGGCCACCCTGGCCCTGGCGCAGGACAACGCGTTCGGCCAGCCCCTCGAGTCACAGCTGCGGTCGTGCCTTCTGGCCACATGGATCTGCGAGGCGGCAGGCTACTCCCAGGACGTCCGCGATACCGCCTACTGGGTGGCGATGCTGAGGTACATCGGCTGCACCGGCCACGCGCACGAGGTGGCCACCGTGTTCGGCGACGAGATCGCGATTCGCGCCCGGACGCTGGTGCACGATGCCGCGAATCCCGCCGAGGTCATACGCGACGTGATCACCTACGCGACCTCGTGGCGACCCGAGGAGGAGCGCGAGCAGATCGTGCAGATGATTCAGCAGACGGCGCGCGAATGGGCGGTGCACAACTTCGCGTCCGGCTGCGAAGTGGCCGACATGCTCGTGCAGCGGCTGGACTTCGGTCCCGATGTCCGTGAGGCGCTGCGCTTCACGTTCGAACGCTGGAACGGCAACGGCTATCCCGCGCATGTGGGCGGAGAGACAATCCCCGTTGCCGATGCGCGTCGTGCATCTGAGCCACGACATGGAGGCGATCGCCCGGATCTTCTCGCGCGACAAGGCCCTCGACGCTGCTCGTGAGCGTCGCGATCGCACCTACGATCCCGCCATCGTCGACGTGTTCCTCGAGCACGGAGCCGCGTGGCTCGAGCGTCTCGAGAAGACGGAGCCCTGGGGCGCCGTCCTCGATCTCGAACCGCAACCGCATCGCATCCTCGACGGCGCCGCACTCGACGACGCGCTCGGCGTGGTGGCGGACTTCATCGACCTCAAGTCTCCGTACATGTCGGGTCACAGCCGCCGATGCGCGCAGCTCGCCGCCGATGCGGCACACGTGCTCGGCGTCAGCGAAGCGGAGATCGCGACGCTCCGCCGGGCGGCGCTCGTTCACGATTTCGGTACGACTGGGGTGCCGAACTCGATCTGGGACAAGCCTGGCTCGCTTACGCGCGCCGAGTTCGATCGCGTCGAGCTGCATCCGATGCTGACCGAGCAGATGCTGCGGCGGTCGCCGGGGCTGGCGGCGCTGAATCCGGTCGCGTGCGCGCACCACGAGAAGAGCGACGGATCCGGGTATCACAAGCGCATTCGCGCCGACGCCGTCGATCCCGGTGCGTGCGTGCTCGCCGCGGTGGAGATCTACGTCGGGATGACCACCGACCGTGCGGATCGCGAAGCGTTGTCCAGCGAGGAAGCCGCGGCCGAGCTTCGCCGACTGGCGTCGGAGGGCATGACGGAGCCGCGCGCGAGCCGTGCCGTGCTCGTGGCCGCGGGCCACGGCGAGCCGAGGGCGCGCTCGGTCGCACGGGCGCGACATCCTGGCGGGCTGTCACGTCGCGAGGTCGACGTGCTCCGCCTCGCGGCGCGGGGGCTCACGACGCAACAGATCGCCGATCGGCTCTTCATCTCGACCAAGACCGCCGATCACCACATCCAGCACATCTACACGAAGATCGGCGTGTCGACGCGAGCCGCGGCCGCGCTGTGGGCTACGCAGCACGCGGTCGTGTCCTGACGCGCGAGCTCGCGGATACCTCCCGCTTGGGTGGTCCGGCCGCGATCGCGCTACTCCTCGTTCCCGCATTCGGCCGGAAGGCTTCGTGGCGGGTACCAGGGAATCGACGAACGCGCGTGCCTGCCGCGTCAGCGCATTGTCCGGTCCCGCGCCGGCTGTGAGCGCCGTGAGCGCGGGCGGCCATACCACGACGCGCTGTCGGAAACGCCCTGCGCCGCGTACGCCTCTGCGGCCAGCAGGTCCGCCTCGCCCACGTCGGGACTCCGAAACTCGGCGATCGAATCGGTGAGCGCGAGCCATACTCCCGCCGAGACAGGTACACACCCGGATGCCCATCGCCGCGACGGGGATCGCAGCGGCTGGTTTGGCGTTGCACGCCTGGTTGGTCCTCGCCGGGTCAGCAGCAACGAGTCGCCTGACAATCGACGCATCCGAGGCGTGCACCTTGCGGCGACACGTTATCGTGCTCGTGTGCTCGGCCGCGTGGAACAGCTGCGTCAGTGGTGCCGGCGAAACGCTGAAGCGTCGCCGGCCGTTGTAAGAGATGCAGACACTGTGGCCCGATTCCTCCTTACGCGGACCCGGGACAACCTGCCAGAACCGGAGTGCGCATGCCCGACTTGCGCTTCAGCGTCCGAATGGCCGTGCGCGCCTTGCGTGCCGCACCGCTGGTTTCACTGCTCGCCATCCTTTGCATCGGACTGGGTATCGGTGCGGTTACCACGGTCTACAGCACTGCGTCCGCCTTCACGTTCCACCCGTTGCCACAGCTCGCCGACGCGGACCGGCTGCTCGTCGTGGGCGACGCTCCGGCGAAGTCGCCGACCGCTAACGCGACGATCGCCGCCGGCACGTTCACCGACCTGGCCACGCTCCCGGAATTCACCGTGGTCGCGGCCCTCACCGATTTCGCTGCCAACATCGCGGGTGACGACCTCCCCGAGCGGGTCGCCGGAGTACGGGTTACCGCCGATTTCTTCCGCCTGGGCGGTCGCTCGCCGCAGATCGGGCGGGCCTTCCTACCGGGAGAAAACGTGCCCGGGGCCGACCGCGTCGTGATCCTCTCGCACGGACTCTGGCAGCGCCGATTCGGCGGCGATCCCGCTATCGTCGACCGCACGGTTCGAATCAATGGCGAAGCATACAAAGTCGTTGGTGTAATGCCCGATGATTTCGTCTTCCCCGCCGGCACGCAGCTCTGGGTCCCGCTCGCCCTTTCGCCGGCGGAGGCAGCCGATCGCGCAAACCGCAACCTCTTCATGATGGGTCGACTGTCACCCGGCGTGAGCGAGGAGCGAGCAGTCCGCGCCGTTCGCTCGCTCGGCGTGCGCCTGGCGGCGGACTGGCCCGACGCGTACAAGGGCCGTGTCCTCCAGGCGCAGCGCGCCGAGGAGGTCTTCGGCGAGGGACCGCGCCCGTTCATGATGGTACTGATCGGCGCGGTGGTGTTTCAGTTGCTCATCGCGTGCGCCAACGTCGCGAATCTGTTGCTGGCGCGCGCCACGGGGCGGCGCCGTGAGACCGGCGTGCGGATCGCCCTCGGCGCCACTCGCGGCCGACTAGTGCGTCAGCACTTCACCGAGAGCCTGCTCCTCGCAGTGGCTGGTGGCGCGCTCGGCGTCCTTCTGGCCTGGTGGGGCGTCAAGGCCACCGGGGCGACGGTGCCGGTCGAAGTGCAGCAGTATCTCCCGGGATTCGGTGCGATCCGCCTGGATGCGCGCGCGTTTTTCGTAGCGGCCAGCGTGTCGATGATGTCGGGCATCCTGTTCGGAATCGTGCCGGCACTCGCCGGCTCCAGGATCGACGTGGTCTCGTCACTCAAGGATGCGGGACGCGGCGAGTCGCGCCGCTCCGCGCTGCGGCGGCTCCGGTCGAGCCTCGTGGTCGGCGAGATCGCGCTCGCGTTGATCCTGGTGGCCGGTGCAGCCCTCATGGTGTCCACGTTTCGCCGGCTGTCGGTGGCGTACCCCGGCTTCCGCACGGATCGCGTACTCACCGCCACGGTGACGCTTCCTCAACGCGACTATCCTGCCGACAGCGCGGTCGTGGAGCTCTGGGATCGGCTGCGCGAAGCGACGGTGTCGCTCCCCGGCGTCGAGGCGGCCGAGCTGACGACCGTCCTGCCGATGTCCTGGAACGATCAGCGGGCGCAATTCTACGTGGAGCACGAGCGTCCACTGCAGCTGGAGGACATTGCGGCATCCGGCGTCCGACGCGTTTCCCCTGGCTTCCTCCAGGCGCTCGACGTTCGGCTCATTCGCGGACGATGGTTCGCGTCCAGTGACGCGCAGGATGCGCCGGGTGTTGGCATCCTCTCGGAGCGGGCGGCGCAACGCTACTTTCCGCGGGGCGACGCGGTGGGTCGGCGCCTGGTGTGGCACGAGCGCCCGTTCGAAGTGGTTGGCATCGTGCACGACGTGCGTGCCAACCCACTTACTTCCAGCGAGCCGCTCGACGTCGTGTATGTGCCGCTGTCGCAGTGGGTGTCCCGCACCGTGTCACTGGTCCTTCGCACCCGCCAGGATCCTTCTTCACTGGCCCCCGCACTCCAAGCGGCGATCGGCCGGCTCGATGCGCGGCTTGCGGCCGGGGACGTGGCTCCCATGGCGCGCGTGGTCGCCTCGGTCACGTCCCCCCAGTCCGCGACGGCGCAGATGCTGATGGCGTCGGCGCTCATCGCGCTCGTCATGGCGACCGTCGGCACCTACGGCGTGATGTCCTACGTGGTGGGGCGCCGAGCGCACGAAATGGGAATCCGGGTGGCCCTCGGCGCCACGCGCACGGACGTCACCCGTCTGGTGGTCGGCAGCGTCTCCCGTCTGGCGCTGATCGGCGTGGTGCTCGGCGTGCTCGGAGCGCTGGGGCTCGGTCGCGGCATGCAGGCGATTCTCTACGACACCAGCCCGTCGGATCCGCTGGTGCTGGGTGGCGCGGCGCTGCTGCTCGGCGCGATCGCGCTGGCCGCGGGGTACTTCCCCGCCCGCCGTGCCGCCACGGCCAACCCCCTGGTGGCCCTCCGAACCGACTGAGCGATCGACCCGGCCGGCCACGCACATCACCGAATGCGTTCATGAAGCCACTCCGCTACGCGTGGGACACCACCGACGAGTCGAACCTGCGGTGGCGCCACAATGTCGCCCCGGTTCCCGCTAGCCCGATGCCGTGATCCGCTGGCGCCGATTCACCCGTCGGAAACGTCGGCTCCCTTCCTCGCTTCACTACTATCCGCATAGTTGACAAATCCGACTGATCCGTCGATATTACTATCCCGATAGTAGCAGCCAACTGATCCCCGCCGCCGGAGACATCGTGAACGAAACAACGCTCGGCGACCGCGAGCTCGACGTCATGGCCGTGCTCTGGGAAATCGGCTCCGGGACCGTGGCCGAGGTGCGCGAGCGCCTCGACGCGCCGCTCGCCTATACCACCGTCCTGACCATCCTCCGGAATCTCGAGGTGAAGGGGTTCGTCGCTCATGAGGAGGAAGGACGCGCGCATCGCTACGTCCCGCAACTCGCGCAACAGACGGCCCAGCGGAGCGCCCTCCAGCGGCTGGTCAATACGTTTTTCCAGGGCTCGCACGAGCAGCTCCTGGCGCGTCTGGTGGACGATCGGGCGCTCGGCCCGGACGAGCTACGCCGTCTGTCGCGGCGCGTTCGCAACGCGGCAAGGAAGCCACGGGGCCGCCGATGATCGCCTCGTGGATGGCGACCGCCATCGTCTTCTCGCTGCTCCTTGGCACCGCAGCCTTCGCGGCCGAGCGCGCGCTGCGGATGCTGGGCCGGCAGGCCCGGGCGCCCTGGGTGGTGGCGCTCGCCGGCGCGATGCTCTGGCCGCTGATCGCTCCCCTGACCGCGCGCCTCGCGCACGCCACCCAGGGCGCCAGTACGGCGGTCGTGCTTCCGGCCGTTCGGTCGACACTCGGCACGATCGCCCCCGCGCTGCCGTCTCTGCAGGGACCGTGGACCGCGCGCCTGGACAGGGCGCTGGTGGTGCTCTGGGCCGTCGCCTCGGCGGTCCTGCTCGTCAGGCTCGCGGTCGCCGTGCGGGCGCTGGCGGCGGTGGAACGCGGGGCCGGTGCGGGGATGATCGCCGGCGTGCCGGTCCTCGTCACGCCATCGTTAGGCCCGGCGGTCTTCGGCGTGCGACGTCCCCGCCTGCTCGTTCCCGGGTGGCTGCTCGATCTCGACGCGCCGCTGCGCGCCCTCGTCGTGCAGCACGAGCAGGAGCATTTCCAGGCGCGCGATCCCCAGCTCGCGCTCGCCGCTGCGGTGGCCGTGGCGCTCCTGCCGTGGAACGTGGCGGCGTGGTGGATCGCACGACGACTGCGCCTGGCCGTGGAGCTGGACTGCGATACCCGTGTGCTCCGCACCACTGGAGACACCGAACGCTACGGCCGCCTGCTGCTGTTCATCGCCCAGCGCCAGTCACGCACGAATGTGGCCACCATGCTGGCCGAATCGAATTCCGACCTGAGCCGGAGGATCTCCGAGATGAATACGCCCCGTCCCGCCAACCCCTACACTCGTGTGGCAGCACTCGCGCTGATCGCCGCCTTCGCCCTGGCGTGCTCGACCAAGTACGGAACGGATCTGGCCGCGACGTCTTCGGGCGATCGTACCGTCGCCGGCAACCCGCAGCAGGCGAGCGGGACGTACTACGCGCCGAAGGGAGCAACGCCGGCAGTCCCGCTGCAGGGATCCGGGGTGCCGGTCTACCCCTCCACTCTGGCGGGCGCGCATATCGAGGGAGAGGTGCTCGCGCAGTTCGTAGTGGACAGCAGCGGCCAGGTGCTTCCGGGATCGTTGAGAATCGTGCGCTCCACCGACTCGTTGCTCACCCAGGCCGTACGAGCCGCCGTGCCGAGCATGCGATTCGTGGCCCCCGAGCTGAACGGCCGCAGGGTCAGGCAGCTCGTGCAACAGCCCTATTACTTCGACGCCGTTGTCCGGGCCGACGTCTCGAACCTGCAGCCGAAGGAAGTCCAAGGCTCTCCGGCCAGCGCGTCGCGGAAGCCGGCGCCCGCGGCGACGCCGACCACGGATCCGACCAACAGGAATCCTATGTCGCTGCCGCCGATTGTGGTCAAGACGCCCTGAGTTGACCGACGGTTCGCCTGGCGCGGCGTCGGCGCGCAAGGCGGTCGCGGGCAACGCGACGCAGTAGGCCCACCGCGGGTAGAGGTACGTACCAGCACCCCGCCGCGAGGGCCGTCATGAGTGGCGAGGGTCGGACACAGCTGCTCTATTCCATCCGACCCCTCATCCCCCCGGCGGAGCGGCACCGTTCATGAATCGCATCGCGCACGACGCCCGCCTCGCCCTCCGCGGATTCCGACACTCGCCGTCGTTCGCGATAACGGCCGTGCTGATCCTGGCGATCGGCATTGGCATGGCCGTCGCGATGTTCACAGTGTTCGACGCCGTGCTCCTGCGCCCGCTCCCGGTGCGTGACGCCCGTGGTATCGTCCAGCTGTTCACCTACCGGGGCGACCCCAACGCCGACTTCTGGTTGCTGCGCGAGGATCTGCCCAAGGTCGCAGCGACCAGCCGGACGATGCGCGACATCGCGGGGGTCGCGCACTGGGGTGCGAGCGGCGCGCCCTTCCTCGACGGTGATCGGCCACTGATCATCAGTCGAACGACCGTCACTGGCAACTTCTTCGACGTGCTCGGCGCGCGACCGGTCCTCGGGCGTTTGCTCCGGCCCAACGATGAGGTGGCCGGGGCGGAACCGGTGCTGGTCATCAGCCATGGCACGTGGCGCACCGTATTCGGCGGTGACTCGGGAATAGTCGGTCGCCGACTGATGGAGCCGTACCAGCGGTTGAACTACCGCATTGTCGGGGTGGCGCCCGCTGGTCTCGACTATCCGTCGGGGGTCGGGCTCTGGATGCCCGCCTGGCAGCCGTCGGCTAACCTGTCGGTGATTGCGATTGCCCGCCTCGCGCCTGACGCGACTCCGCTGGCGGCGCAGACCGAGTTCTTCGGCACCATGCGGCACCTGTTCCCGGACCGCACCTACGACGGCGTTCATCTCGCCTCGTTCACGCAAGTCGTCGTCGGCAGCATCCGGCCCATTCTGGTCATGCTGGCGGCGGCGGTGGGCCTCCTCCTGCTCATCGCGTGTGTGAACGTCGGCAACCTGCTGCTGTTGCGCGCGGCAGGCCGCGGTCGCGAGCTCTCCGTGCGACGGGCGCTCGGCGCCGGGTCGGGCGACATCGTGCGACAGCTGGTGGTGGAGAGCGGGCTCCTTGGGGTGGCTGGCGGCGCACTCGGGATGCTTTGCGCGTCCGCGCTCACCGGCGTCCTGCTCACGTACGCGCCGCCGAAACTCCCGCGCACCGACGTCATCGGCCTGAGCGGGGCGCCCATTGCCATTGCTGTTGGCGTGACCCTGACCGCCGTGCTGCTGTTCGGGGTCGTCCCCGCGCTCATCGCCTCACGCGGGTCTCTTGCGTCCCCGTTGCGCTTCGATTCACGCGCCGGCACCGAGACCAGAGCGCGCCGGCGCATGCGTGAGGCGCTCGTCGCCTCGCAGGTCGCGTTGGCGTTGATGATGCTGGCCGGCGCTGGACTGCTGGGACGAAGCCTGGAGCGGTTGCAGAGCATCGCGCTTGGCTACAATCCCGATCGCCTTTCCCTGCTCTCCTTTTCGTTCCCACCCCGCGCGTACCTCGATTCGGCCGGTCAGTTCAGTCAGGCCATGGTCAACGCGCTGGGCGACCGGCTGTTGCCGGCGTTGCGCGCCGTGCCCGGGATCACCACCGTAACCCCGGTCGTCATTCCGCCGTTCTTCGGCGCGAGCGTCTTCATCAGCCGGCTCGATGTCGAGGGACAGACACCCGAGGAGAGGAAGTCGAACACGTTCTTCCCCATGGAGGCCGGCGGCGCGGACTACTTCCGCACGTTCGGGATCCCGATCCGTCGCGGTCGTCCCTTCACAAGCGCCGACCGGGAGAACGCTCCGATGGTGGCGGTCGTGAGCGAAGCCACCGCTCGACGCCTCTGGCCTGACGACGACCCGATCGGCAAGCACATCTACTTCTGGGGCGCCGACTCCACGACCTGGCGGACAGTCGTCGGGGTGGCGGGCGACATCCGCTATCGCTCGTTGCGTGATGCGACGCCGTCAGTGTACCTGCCGTGGCGTCAATCGTTCTGGCAGGGCAATTTCGCGATCCGAACGAGCGGGGATCTGACGAGGGTGCTTCCTGCCCTGCGCCGGGCGGCGCGCGAGATCGATCCCGATTTCACGCTCTGGGACGCCAAGCCGATGACCGACCTCCTCGCCGGCCCATTGATGCAGCCGAGGGTGAGCGCGTTGCTGCTGGGCGCCTTCGCCCTGGTATCGATGCTGCTGGCGGCGATCGGGTTGTATGGCGTGATGGCTTCATCGGTGCGCGCCGGCATGCGTGAGCTGGGCGTGCGCTCGGCCCTCGGCGCGTCACCCGAGCGCCTCCGGCGTGGCGTGCTCGCCCGGGCGTTCGCGGTGACCGGAGTGGGCGTGGTGGTCGGATTGGCGGTCACGCTGGCCGCGTCGCGGTTGCTGAAGACGTTGCTCTACGAGGTGAACCCGGCGGATCCGATCGCGATGTTGGGGTCAGCCGCAGTCCTTCTGGTGGTGGCGCTGGTCGCGGCGTACGTGCCGGCGCGATTTGCAACGCGGATCGACCCGGTGCAGTCGTTGCGGGCGGATTGATCGCAGGCTGACAACGCTCCCGGATCCGGAGGGATGCGCACACCCGCATCGCTCGACGGTGGGATGATCCAATCGCGACGGTTCGGAGGTACCATGACGCGAACGATGAGTGGGTTTCTGGCCGTGGTGGTGATGGCGGTGACGGGCGCATGCACGCTCGGGCACCCGGACTCGGAGCGCCTCAAGACCGGTGCGGCAACGGTCTGCCATGCCCAACACCCGCTGGTCCTGTCGTTCGGAGAAGCCCGAGCTTATGACCTGAACGGCAATCATATGGATAGCGCGCGTCTCGTGCAGGCGCTCCGGACCATCCTGCCGCCCACACCACCCCCGGGGCGCCTGATCATAGTCCGCCTCGACGCGGCGCGCGCCAGGGAGCTGCGGTGGATCGTGCCGGCGATCCGGGAATTGGGGGGAGACGCGTACGCGTATGACAATGCCTGCGCCGCCCCTCGCGGCGTGATGGCCTGGTGGTCGGTCCCGCGTTAGGCGCGGCGCGGCTCACGCGATACCCCTGGTGACCGCCTCGATCATCCGGTCCGTGAAGTAATCGATCTCGTCGAGCGTGGTATAGACGTTCGGCGTGACGCGCAACCCCTGGAACTCGGGCGTCACCATCGGCGTGCTGACGATGTGGTGCCGCGCAGCCAGCCACCCGCCGAGCTTCCCGAAATCCATTCCGTCGATGGCGACGACGCCGATCGCGCCGCTCTTGTCCGGCCCGATCGGCGTGATCATGTGAACCCGGTCGCTCGCGGCCAGGACCCGGCGCGCCCACCGGTCGCGCAGAAAGCGCAGCCGCGCGATCTTGCGATCGGCGCCGATGCTCCGGTGAAACGCGAGCGCCACCGAGATGGCGTTGTGGTTCGCGGCCGGGTGCGTCCCGATCTCCTCGTACTTCCTGATATTCCCGTCCTCGTCAGGCGAACCGGCGAACATCGACCAGATATGGGGGATCTTCTCGCGGCGGACGTAGAGAAAGCCGGTCCCGATCGGCGCCAGGCACCACTTGTGCAGGCTGGTGCCGTAATAGTCGCACCCCAACCCGTCGCGCGTGAACGGGAAGTGGGCAAACGCGTGTGCGCCGTCCACCAGCACCTCGATGTTGTGCTTGCGCGCCATGTCGACGATCCGGCGCACCGGGGCGACATACCCGGTCTGCCAGCTCACGTGCATCACCTCGATCATTCTCGTGCGCGGCGTGATCGCCGCCTCGAACGCCGCCACCACCTCGTCGTCCGATGGAGGCGGGGTAGGCAGCTTGATCTGCCTGAAGACGATGCGGTCGCGACGACCACGCTGCATCCAGGCGTTCACCATACGCGGATAGTTCTGCGTGGTGGCGATGATCTCGTCGCCCGCCTCCAGGTCGATGCCGAAGATGACGTTCTCGTTGGCTTCGCTGGCGTTGCGGGTGATCGCCATCTCCTCCGGGTCGCAGCCGAACTCGCGGGCCAGATCCAGTCGCACGCTCTCCACCCGCGGCTCGAGCACCCGCCACATGTGCTCCACCGGGACGACGTTGGAGAACCGGATGTCCCGGATCATCTGCTCCAGGACGTGCGTGGGCGCCGGACTGCAGCCGCCGTTGTTGAGGTTGATGACGGTGTCGTCGAGATCGAAGGCGCGCTGGATTTCTCCCCAGTACGCCTCGTCATCGGCGAGTCCGAGCGGGGGCCGCGTGCCGGCGATTTCCCCGGCGCGTTCCAGATGCCGGAAGGCGGCGGCGTTCAGCACCGGAAGGACGACGGCGGCGTTGAGCGCCGAGGACAGGAACGTTCTGCGACTGGTCATGGCGGGTCCGCGTGGCTTGGTTCATGGGAAGGAATTCCTCGCGGGGCGGCCGCTGTCCAGAGGGAGCTGCCGAAGTGGGCTTCGACGGCGACCACTCCATGGGGTCAGGCGGCGTCGGTGTCGGCGCAGGCTTGCGGGGACCCGGCGGCTCACACATGGTTTTCGCATGACGCCCGCGCAGCTGCTCCTGCTGGCCTCGGTCGTGTTCGCCCCGCGTCTCGCGCGTGCCCAGGGTGACAGCCTGCCGGTCATCGCGCCGTCGGCGGCCGCGCGGTACGTCGGCCGCGAGGTCATCGTGCGCGGGCCGGTCGCTCAGGTGTCGACCTCACGCGCGGGGACCATCTTCGTCAACTTCGACAAACCCTTTCCCAACCACACGTTCAACGCGGTGATCTTTGTTCGCGATTCCGCGCGGTTCACGTCGCCGCAACAATGGGAGGGCAAGACTATCGACGTGCGCGGCAAGGTCCAGATCTATCAGGGGAAACCGGAGATCCTGCGGTCGCCGGACCAGGTGCGCGTAGCACCGGATAGTGACAAGGCGCCCGCTGCCGCCGCTTGATGACCGCTCCGTGCCATCACGTGCCTAGCATCGCCCGCAATGCAACCGGCCTCGTGAGTTCATGCCTGCTGCTCGGTGCCTGCCATCCCCGAACCGCACCCGCGCCCATCGCCGCGATCATGGCCTGTCCCGCCCCTGCGCTGGACGTGTCCGGATGGGCAGCGGTCTCTGATTCGTCAGGGGTGACATACCGTCTGCCGCCTGGCTTCCGCCGGCAGCCTGACGACGGCCTCGCACACCACAGCTGGCAGTACGAAAGCGCATCCTTCGGAGACCTTGCGATCGGCTTCATCCGGAGCCGCGAATTCTGGCTCACGCTGCGCCGTGCCCCCTCGCCGGGCATGAACGAGATGTCCGAGTGTATCGATTCGATTCCGGGGCGGCAGATCCTGGTGCAGGCGTGGCGGACAACTGGCGGCATCTTCCGGAATGGACGGCGCGCGGACCGGTACGACGTCATGGCGCTGGTGTCGATCGACCCCTCCATCACGCTCTACCTCACGGGCGGTGGCTCCGACCGCCGGTTCCAGGCGATGCTGCTGGCGATCGCGCGCACGGTGCGACTGTCTGGAACGGGCAGTCCGCGGGACGCAGGGGCGGGCGCACGAGGCGCCAGGCGCTCCGCTGCGATCCGTCCCGGAACGAAATGACAGACTACGACCTGACGGACATTCCGGCCGGCTACGATCGGGGCCGGGACCATGGGCCGGAGTTCCTCGCCCTCTGGATGAAGACCGTCGCGTCGCATCTCGACGGTCGAGCGATCACGAGGATTCTCGACCTGGGCTGCGGTACCGGGCGGTTCTCGGAGGCACTCGCGGTCCGATTCGGCGCCGACGTCATCGGCGTCGACCCCTCGGCGAAGATGCTGGCGCTCGCCCGCACCAAGCGGCGCACCGATCGCGTTCACTACCAGCGCGCACACGCGGAAGCCATTCCTCTCGTGCCTCGGTCCATCGACATGATTTTCATGTCGATGAGCTTTCATCACTTCAGCGACCCGCACCGTGCCGCGCAGGAGTGCAGACGGGTGCTGCGCGAGCCGGGGCCCGTCCTGGTGCGAACAGCGACCCGTGAGCGGAGCAGATCATACCCGTATATGCCGTTCTTTCCCGCCAGCGTGCCGCTGCTCGAGGAGACGCTGCCGGACAGTGCCGCCATCCGCGGAGCGTTCGAGGCCGCCGGATTCCACCTGGCCGCGACGGAGCTCATCACACAAACCATCGCCCCGGGTTGGGCGGCCTATGCGGAGAAACTCGCCGCCGGGGGGGATTCGGTCCTCGCCCGACTGAGCCCAGAGGACCTGGAGAACGGCCTGGCCGAGTTGCGCCGTCGCGCAACCGGGGAAGATGACCGCGCGGTCACGGAACCCATCGATCTGTTCGTCTTTCGCTGAGTGCGGGCGGGCCGTTGCTGGCGTCGCCGAAGGAGTGAAGGCATGGCGGAGGAGCTGGACCTTTCGTTCGCATCCATCGTCGACATCAATGTGCGGCTGCGGGATGGCAGCTTGTCGACTGCCGCTCTGGTGGAGCATAGTCTGGCGCGCATCGCAACGCTCAATCCAACCCTCAATGCCTTCATCACCGTAACCGTCGACCTGGCGCGCGAACAGGCCCGCCGCGCAGAGACCGACATTCGAAGCGGACACTGGCGAGGCCCGCTGCACGGCGTGCCGGTTGCCGTCAAGGATTTCTACGACACCGCTGGAATTCGAACGACCGCCGCCTTCGAGCATTTCGAAAGGCGGGTGCCGACTCAGGACGCGGAAATCGTCGTGCAGCTCCGTGAAGCGGGCGCCGTGCTGGTTGGGAAGACGAATATGCACACGCTCGGAATGGGGACGACTTCGCTCGAGAGCCATTTCGGACCGATCATCAATCCGTGGAACGCGAGGCACGTGGCCGGCGGTTCGTCTGGTGGATCGGCCGCGGCAGTCGCGGCCGGTCTCTGTTTCGCGACCGTGGACACGGATGCGGTCGGGTCCGGACGACTCCCGGCCGCCATTTGCGGTGTCTCGTGCCTGAAGCCCTCGTTCGGTCTCCTGAGCACGTCGGGGATTCTCGCCGGCGAACAGGCGGACCCGGCGATCCTGTTACTCAGCTGCCCCTGCGTGACGGCGCGGAGCGCCGACGACGTCGCACTCGCATTCGATGCGCTCAGAGACGCAGCATCAGCACATCCGGCGCCTGCCCACGAGTCTTCACAGGAACCGTCATCTATTCGTCGCGTCGGCATCGTCTCCAATTTCCTTGCAGCCGACGAAGTAAGGGCCGCCTTCGAGGTGGTCACGGCACGTCTTGCGGCGATGAGAATCGCCACGAGCGGGCTCAGAGTGCCCTTCGAAGACGCGTCGTTCGACCTGAGCAACATCGAGCGCGATCGTGCGGCGATCAATGGGTCGTTGTTCGGTGACGTGGACGCGATCATGCTGCCGACCCTCACCGCGCCGGCGCCCACGGTGGACGACGCGCGCGCCCGGGGCGCGATGGCGGTGTCCGCCGACAACACCTTCTTCTGCAACTACTTCGGTCTGCCCGCCATCAGCGTCCCGGGCGGCGTCGACGGGAACGGTCTCCCGTTAGGCGTGCAGTTCGTCGGTCCGCGGGGTGGCGACGACCAGGTGCTGGCGCTCGCGCGGGCGTATCAGCGCGCCTCAGGTTGGCGGTACGCGCCACCGCCGACGAACCCGGCCGGCAGCTAGCCCGATCCGCGGGACTGGCTGTGGCGAACCCGCGGGCCCGCTCGCGACGGGGGGAGGCAGCACCGGGGAAACGCAGCGTCCGATCGTGTGGCCGGGAGTGAACCAGCTTGGCGTGGGGTGCGTGTACGGGCAAGGGCTCGCCCCACCGCCTCACGCGCCCGCCCCCTCCCCGCGGCCCGCCAGCATCGCCTCCACCGCGGAGAGTCGCAGCTGGATCTCGGCCAGGCTCGCCGTGCGGAGCCGCAGGAAGACACCGACCGTGCTCAGCACGGCGACGAGCAGGCTCAGGGCGCCAAGCGCGATCAGGAACGGCGTGACCGCGGCCACGACCGCCAGTCGCGTCGCCAGGCCGACGCCGATCAGTCGAATCAGGTTGACGACCTGCAGCGCCGTGAGAACTCCCCAGGCGAGCACGATGACGAGAGTCACGCCCCAGGCCGCCGTGCTGATGCGCCGGAGGCGGCGATCGTACCGCTTGTCACGCTCGATGCCGGCCCATACGGCCTCGTGTCGGAATTCCTGTGAACTGGTCATTGGTCTCCTCGGGATGTGTCGGCGCCGTCGGACCGGCGCGGGTGTGCCCCTGCGCTGAGCAGGGAATGGAGATGCTGCCTGGCGTAATGGAGCCGGGAGCGAACGGTGCCCACGCTGCACCCTGCCACGAGCGCGATCTCGGCGTAGCTCATGCCGCCCTGAAATCGCAGGATGAGCACCTCCCGGTGGATCGGCGCGAGGGAATCGAGGCGGGAAGCGATATCGGCCACGTCGGGCGCCGCGTCGTCGTCGGCCGCGGGCGACGGGATCGCTTCGACCTCGTCGGTTTCCGCGAAGAGGACACGCTCGAGCCGGCGTCGCCGCAAGTGGTCGATGGCGCGGTGCCTCGCCGAGCGAAAGAGCCAGGTGGTGAAGGCGCCGGGGTCCGCCAGCGTGTGCGCGCTTCGGTACACCGCCAACCAGAGGTCCTGTTGCAGGTCCTCCGCGGCATCATCCACCAGCCCCCTGAGATAACGCAGGGTTCTCTCACCGAATTCTTCCATCAGGCGCGTGAAGGCACGCTCGTCGCCGGCCTGGCACCGCATCACGAGCAGGTGCAGGCGCAGCCTGCCGCCATTCTCCAGGCGGCGCGCCGTCATCGCGTGAACGTCGGGTTCGGGGTCATGCGCCCTCAGGGACGGATGGTGGCGGCGAAAAGTTCACCGGCAGACTCGCACCGGATGGCGAACCCAAGGTGCACGCCCATGTCGTCCTGGGCCTGCACGACGGCACCACGTGCGGCGGTCACCTGCTCTCGGGCACGGTGCGGCCGACCGTCGAGATGTTGCTGACGGAGACGGCGACCCCGCTGCGCCGGGCGCATGATGGCGAAAGCGCGCTCGCGCTCATCGACCTGACACAACCCGGCCGCTGACGCCGGCGCGTTGCGCCGGTCGTCACCGACGGAGGAGCGGGGCTACGTGCCCCCGGTCGTGGGCCTGGTGGCGGTCATCGTCGGCGCGGGGCTGCTCGTCGTGCCGCGGCGGTCGTGAGGCCGTGGCGCGCTCAATCCGGACGAGGGGGTGACGATGAGTCATTCGATGATCGTTCCCGGGCTCGGCGCCCAAGTCACGGGCATCGTCCACATCGCGGTCGAGGACTACCAGGCGAACTCATCGCGCAACGCGACCTGCCGCTGGGCGAGATGCTCGACCGGTACGAGCTGCACACCTGCAAGCAGTGGCTTCGCGTCTACATGCGCAGCAAGATGATCAAACACAACAAGGACCTGTTCGAGTCGGTCGGTGACACGTTCGCGCTCCTCGACAAGCTTCCTTTGTATTGAGGCCGCAGGCTAGGGCGTGTCGATCCGGACGTCGAAGGTCCCGTTCGTCATCACCAGCGCTCCACCGCTGCCGCCAAGTATCGCGCTGAACGTCCCGGCCGCACGGGTGCCGCTGTAGCTTCCGACGCTGATGGTTCCCACCGCGCTGCCCCCTGCGCTCGTCCAGCTGAGCGAGGTGCCGCTCTTGATCACGATCATCGTGGCGCCACCGGCTCCCCCAATGGGGTAGCTGTTACCCGCGCTCATCACGGTGCCAGGAGTAAGGCTGACCGACAGCGAGTCGGTGGTCGCGGTAAACCCGAACACGCCGTTGGCGCCGAGCGACACCACGGTTGCGGCGTTCCATGCAGCCCCGCCGATCTGCGCGGCCACTTTGCTCCCCTTGTTCGCAGCGGGCGCCGCGGCGAAGCTGGCCGGCAGCGGCATGTCGAACACGCCGTCGGTCACCACTCTGGTACCGGTGGTGGAGGTGAAAGCCTGAGGCGGGGCCGTGAACTGGAAGGTCCCGACGATTCGGGTGCTCGTCAGGCTTGTGACCGTAACAGTTCCCGCCGCTCCCGAGAGCCCGGTGGACCAGTCCCCGAAGCTGCTGCCTTGCGGCGCGAAGACGAGGCCGATTCCACCAGCGGTCGTTCCCTGGTTGACACCCAGGGGATAGGTCCCCGGTCCGGCGATGTAGCCCAGCGTCAGGGTCAACGTGGTGTAGTTGGTCGCGCTTACCAGTTTGGTGCCGCTGATCGATACCAGCCCGGGAACCTGGTTGGACCCGGAGCCTCCGGTGGTCTGATTGGTCGTGCTGACCCAGGACTGGCCATCGATGACCGCGGTGAACGTTCCCTGCCTGGTCCCATTGTTGTTGCCATTGTTCCCGCCGGGACCGGTGGACGAACCGCTGCTGCAGGCAGCCAGGGAACACAGAAGTAGCGTCAGTGCCTTGCGCATATGCCGATCCTGGACATCCCCATGGTGAGAAGTTGCGCGAGAGGCGCGGCCTCCCCTGGATAAGTCGCCCGTCGTCCGCTCCCCACGGAGGCCGTGCGTGGGCCCTGCCACTCACAATGCGCGGAGCCGCTGGAAAAGCCGTCATGGCTCGGGACCGTGGCTCGTGCGTGCCGATGGCCGCCGCGCGGTACCTGTACTGGTCTTCCCAACCTGGCACAGGTACATCTCAGAGTGACCCGAATTCGTTGGGAGCGGATCCCAGGCAGGAGGTACATGATGCCGCCGGCACGACGGGTGCCGTGACTGTCCGCATCGTTCGACTGGGGACCGCGCGAATCCGCGGCGAGGGTCTGCGAATCGGCACGGTCCGGCATCCGCCGCGCGGAGTGCCGAAGAGCCAGCACGCAGCGCAGAACTGGTACGATGTGTGGCTGCCGGAGCTCGCGCCAAGCGCGCAAGCCGTGAAGTTCGCGCAGGGGGCCGTGACTCCAAAGGAGTGGGCCGCGTTCGTGAAGCGCTATCGATCCGAAATGGGCGCGCCGGACAGGGTGCGAATGCTCGAGTTGCTCGCGGCACTCTCGCGCACGTCCAACTTCTCAGTCGGCTGCTACTGTGCCGACGAGAGCCGGTGCCATCGTTCCGTGCTGCGCGCCCTGCTCGAGGAGCACGGGGCCAGGCTGGTCTGAGCGGGTCGAGGGCTGTTGCGGGCGCCCGGGCCCGTCCGTCATTATCATCGTCCGCACACCCCGAGCCCTCTCTATAGAAGACGTGACCAGCTCGCCCGCTCCGACGGCGACGCCGCGGCCAGTGCTCATCGCCTTGTTCGCCGCGGCCTTGCTCGTGGCGCGGCTGCTGAGCGCGCACTTCCTTGCCTTCTTCCAGCTCGACGAGGTCTCGCTGGCGGCGGGGGTCGCCGCGCTGGTGCGCGACACCATCGGGAACCTGTACCGGTACGGGCCCCAGATGGGCTACTACCGTCTGGTCGAGGGCCTCGACCTCGTCCTTGGCGGACGCATTGGCGCCATCCCCCTGATCATGATCTGGCTGTCGGCACTTGCCGGCACGCTGATCCCCGTGTGCGGGTTCTTTCTCTTCCCGTCCTTTCTCTCCACCGCCGAGCGCGCGGTGCTCGCCGGCGTGCTGGCGGTCAATCCGATTCTGTGGCTGAGCAGCACCTACGGCAACAGCGCCATGCCGTCGGTCGCCCTCGCTGTTCTGGCGGTGACGATTCTCTCCAACCGGCCGTCGCGAATCGCGGAGATCGCGGCGCTCGGTTTGTTCGGCGCGGCAGTCGCAATCCGCGCCGACGCCGTGCTTGCGGGCCCGGCGATCGCCGTGATCCTGTACCAGCGCTATCGCTCGCTGAGCGCGGTGGCTCTCCGCTGCGGACTGCTCGGCGTGGTGATGGCGGTGTCGTACGGCACGCTGTTCCTGACCGACGCCCACATGGCGGGGACCGTCCATGCCGTGACTGGTCACCTGACGGACCCGCAATTCAGGACCAGGTTCTGGGATTATCTCCTCTGGTCCACGTCGCCATTTCTGCTGCTCTTTGCCGCGTTCGGGCTTCGCGAGATGCTGGCAGGACGGCGAGGATTGCTGGCGGCGGTGGCCGCGTGGAGCCTGCCCTTCTTCATGTTCTACGTCGGCGCCACCACGACGCCGCGTTACTTCGTCCCCACGACGGTTCCCATTGGCGTCGCCACCGCGGTCGGCCTCGTGGCACTGGTGCCGCTGATGGCACCGCTGCAACGGGGCCTGGCGGTCACAGTGCTCGCTGCGTTTTCCGTCGTCCATCTGTTCGTGGGACTCGGAAGCTTCGCTCCCGGTTCGCTGAAGAACCTGCTTACGCAGGCAGCGTTCGAGACGGGGGTGGGCCCGATGTGGACCGGCGCGTTTCTGTACCAGTCGTACTTCGTGCCCGGCTTTCTCGTGCGCTCGGTGCGCCATCCCGGGTTCGGACGACTGAACGGCACGCAGTGGGCGCTGGACACTGCTCTGGCCGAGGTGGCGGCCGGCCGCGAGCGCGGGCACACGGTCATGGTCTTGATGGGAGGATGGAACGGACACGTCTTCCATTACTATGCGCCCCTGTACGGCGCCCGGTATCTCTCGCGGAAGCCAGGCGGGGAGTTTGGCAGCGAAACGTGGATGACGCTGGGGGGCGCGCGCATCATGTCCATCAACCGGAGCATGCCCGCGTTTCAGCAGATGCGCGCCTTGCCGGTGGCTGACGGCGACGAGGTCTGGGTCATGGCGTTCAACCAGGGAGACGAAAGGGTGGTGCGGGATCGGCTTCCACCGTCGCTCGGGCTCGTGGCCATCGGCGACACCACGCGCCAGGTGCGGCGGTTTCGCCTGACGACGGGCGGTCCGTGAACGCGGTCCCGCCACTGTCGGTGGTGATGCCAGCCTACAACGAGGAAGGCGCCATCGAGGCCGCCGTGGATGACGTGCGCGTGTGGATCCTCGAGCGCATTCGCGGCGCTGAGCTGGTGGTGGTGGACGACGGCTCGCGCGACCGCACGGGGGCGATTCTCGACACGCTTGCCGCGGCCGACCCGCGCGTCCGCGTCATTCACCGTCCCAACGGCGGTCATGGTCCCGCGCTCCACACCGGCATCGAGGCGGCGCGCGGCGAGCGGTTGTTCCTGATCGATAGCGATCGCCAGATCCCGCTCGACGCATTCGCGCCGCTCTGGGACGCGGTCGAGGCCGGAGCCGACGCCGCATTCGGCGTGCGCGCGCAGCGCCACGATCCCACGATCCGGCTGTGGCTCACCCGGGTGATCCGCGGCACCCTGCCCATGCTGTTCGGCGTGCGGCTGGTGGATGCGAACGCGCCGTTCAAGCTGCTCCGCCGCCGCGTCTGGGACGATGCCCGGACGCTGATTCCGGAGGACACGCTGGCCCCATCACTCTTTCTGGCACTGGCGGCGCGGGCTCACCGGTACGTCGTCGCCGAGATCCCGGTGGCGCACCGGGAGCGCGAGACTGGCGTTGTCTCCATCCGGCGCTGGCGGCTGTTCAAGTTCTGCGCGCGCGCCTTCCGCCAGATGCTCGCATTCCGCCGGAGACTCCAGGCCTGACTCATCGTCCGCGCATTCTCATCATCGGCGCCGGTCCGACAGGGATCGGCGCGGCGTGGCGTCTGGTCGAGCACCGCCACGAGGACTGGCTGCTGGTGGACGCCGCCGATCACCCCGGCGGTCTCGCCTCTTCGTTCGTGGACGAGCAGGGCTTTACCTGGGACGTCGGCGGCCACGTGCTGTTTTCCCACTACCGCTACTTCGACCGCCTGATGACGTGCGCTCTCGGGGATCGGTGGGTGGAGCACGAGCGCGAGGCGTGGGTGTGGATCCGCGACCGGTGGGTTCCGTATCCGTTCCAGAACAACCTCTGGCGACTTCCCGCCGAGGACATCGAGCGCGCCGTGTCCGGGCTGGAAGCGATCGCCGCTGCGCCGGCCGGCGCGTCGCCCCCGGCGACCTTCCGGGAGTGGTTGCTGCGCAGCTTCGGCGAGGGACTGTGCGACCTGTTCATGCTGCCCTACAATCGCAAGGTGTGGGCATACGACCCGTCGCGGCTGGGCGTGGGCTGGATGGGCGAGCGGGTGGCAACGGTGGACCTGGATCGGGTGAAGCGCGGGATCGAGCTCCGGCGCGACGATGCGGGATGGGGGCCTAACGCGACTTTCCGCTTCCCCCTCCACGGGGGCACCGGCGCCATCTGGCGCAGCCTGTTCGCGCAGCTGCCGCCACAGCACCTGTCCCTGCGGCGGAAGGCTGTGGCGGTGGATCCTGACGCACACACCGTGCGCTTCGCCGACGGAAGCCTCGAGCGCTACGACTTCCTGATTTCGACCATGCCGCGGGATCTGCTGCTCCGGATGCTCCAGCGTCGTCCCGATCTGACCGCGCTCGCCGACCGGTTCGTTCACTCGTCGAGTCACATCGTGGGCCTCGGCTTCGACGGTGTCACGCCGGAGACGCTCGGCACGAAGTGCTGGATGTATTTCCCCGAGGACGACACGCCGTTCTACCGCGCCACTGTATTCAGCAACTACTCCCCGAACAACGTCGCGCGGCCCGGGGCACAGTGGTCGCTGATGGCCGAAGTGAGCGAGTCCCCCGACAAGCCGGTCGACGCGTCGCGGGTGGTGGACGAGGTGATCGCCGGCTTTGGTCATGCGCGCCTGATGGACGATCGGACCGTGCCGGTGTCGCGCTTCCACGCGCGAATGGAGCACGGGTATCCGACCCCGTGGCTCAGCCGGGACGACGTGCTCGGCACCACCGAGGCCGCGCTGACCCGGGTGGGGATCCACAGCCGCGGGCGATTCGGTGCATGGAGGTACGAGGTGTCCAACCAGGATCACTCGGCGCTGCAGGGCGTGGAGGCGGTGGACCACATTCTGCTCGGCACTCCCGAGACCACGGTGCGCGGCCGGATGGATGCCGAGCCGCCGGCACTGGGCACCGCCCTCCCCTCCTGAGCGCCGGCCGCCACACCTGTTGCGTATCGCCGCGGCGCTCGGCTGGGGCGCGTCGGAGAGGCTTGGCGACTGCAGCGGAACACTGCCGAGACGGTCCAGCGAAGGCATTCTGGGGCGTCCCAAGCATCGGCTCTGCTCGGCTATCTTTCGATGGTTGAGCCCCACGGTCCTTCGCATCCGAGGCTATCGGTTCTACTTCTTCTCCCGCGAAGAACCGCGCACGTTCACGTTCAACACGCGACTGGCGAGGCGAAACTTTGGCTCGACCCGCACCTGGAAGTTGCTCAGAATTACGCCTTGACGCCCCAACGTCTAGCAACGGCCATTCGATTCGCCGAGGAGCATTACGATGAAATCCGGGCGGCGTGGGACGCGCACTTCAAGCGCTGAAGTCACGAACGTGTCGCCCAATGGCCTCTGGTTGCTGCGTAGCGAGGCACAGGGAATTGAGGGTCGTTAGATCGCATCCATGAACGTCGCCGTCCTCGATCGCTCAGCCGCGGTCCGTCGCGGACAACGACTGACGTGGGCCACCATTGCCTACAACAGCCTCGAAGCTGTGCTCTCCCTTGGAGCCGGCGTCTTCGCCGGTTCCGTTGCCCTGGTCGGCTTTGGCCTCGATAGTATCCTCGAGTTGATGAGCAGCCTCGCGGGGCTCTGGCGGCTGCACGCCGACTCGGCGCCGGCGCGGCGGGCCGACGCCGAGCGCCTCGCCCTGCGGACGATCGGCGCTTGCTTTCTCCTCCTTGCCACCTATGTCCTCATTGACGCCCTGCGGACCCTTCTCCTGAAGCGCTCGCCGGAGGAATCACCACTCGGGATCGCCATCGCGGCCGGCTCTCTGTTCGCCATGCCACTCCTTGCGCGCGCAAAGCGGCGAGTGGCCGCGCAGCTGACGAGCCGCGCCTTGACCGCTGAGGCCCGACAAACCGAGCTCTGCATGTATCTGTCCGCCATTCTGCTCGCAGGGCTCACCCTCAACGCGCTACTGAGCTGGTGGTGGGCCGATCCCGTTGCGGGCTTGGCGATGGTTCCGCTAATTGCCTGGGAGGGTATTCAAGCGGTGCGTGGACGGACCGTCTGTGCGGATTGCTGTGCCCCGCTCGGTTGCGACTAACGGTATCGCCAGGTGGCCGTACCCGAAGCGCCGCACACCCGCTCCGACCGCATTGCGAGGATGGGACTCAACCGCATCGCCCGCCAGATCAACAACAGGCCGGGCGTCATGCGAGCTCGCGTTCTTTGAGCGCGTTGACGGTGATGATCCCGCGCAGGCTTTGCCTGACTCGCACGCGCCACATCCAGATGACCCGCCAGCCGCCGCGGCCATCTCATTCTTAGGTGGCCAGCGGCCGGCAGTTTTTTGAGGCCTGGCGTGGGCGGCGCTCAAACGATGTCGACGGCACTCGCACGATGACATATCGCGATCGCCCAGCGTGTAGCCTCGGCGTATGTTCGCTTGTCACTTCGTCGACGCCGAGCGTACGCTATGGGCATGCCCGCGCAACAAACGGAATGGACCGCGGAGATGGCGAGAACGCTCCCCGACGACGGGAAGCGATACGAAGTGCTCGACGGCGAGCTCTTCGTGACCTCCGCACCGAGCTGGGACCATCAGCATGCAGTGGAGTCGTTGATTCTGTTGCTCGACCCCTACGTGCGCGCGAATTCGCTTGGCTACGTCCGCACATCGCCGGCGGATGTCGAGTTCTCTCCACGCGTCGCCGCCCGCCACCGATTCGTCCTACGCCGAAGGCGATCGCCGCTTGCGCGGTTTCACATAGCGGAACTCGACAAGAAACACCCGCCGACCCGGGCCGTGCTTTGCCGTCTTCAGGAGATCCACCAGACCCACAAACCCTGACTTCCGTGCCAGATCCGGCGTGATGTCCTCAAACGACATCTCAGAGACGGCGGTCACCACGATATGCCCCGGAGGGAGAGCATACCGCCCGCCGACCTTTACATGGGAGCGTTGCCAGAGCCGGACACTGCACGTGATCTCCCCTCTGCGAATGCGGTCGCGCAAGACTCTGAGGAATTGCATGGCAGCAGCCTAACGCCCGGCTGTTGCAACGGCAATCTGCACTTCGGCGTCCTCGCGAGCGCTCGCCGACCTCGAGGACGCCGATGCCGGAGGTCCACTCGACCCTGCACAAATAGGCGCGCGAAACAGACCTGGCGTCGAACGCGGCGGCTCGTCCCCGGGATGGTGTATCGGGACGAGTCCGTCGCGCTGACGGGAGTCCGGCCTCTTTGGTCGTGAACCGGTCACCGGGCTTCGGCTGACGTTGCGGTCGTGATCGACCCGATCGGAACGGGCGCTGCCCAGGAGCCGGCCGGCCCGCTGACGGTTTCTGCCCGCCTTTGGCGCATTGGTTGGGGTAGCCAGCCTTCGCGTCAGAGGAGTCATGCCCGCCATGCCGTTTGGTCGCGCAGTCCGCCGTGCAGCTCTCCTCGCCTTCGGCGCGCTCTTCGCCTGCTCGGGAGGCGGTGATTCGTCCGGTCCGGGCTCGGGCTCGATTGCCATGTCGCTCGACCTCTCGGTCGTCACCGTCGCGATCGGAGGCACAGGTGCCGTGACAGCGACGGTCACGCGGACCGGCAGTTTCAGCGGGGCGGTGACGTTCAGCGTCGCGAACCTCCCGACCGGAGTGACCGTGGCGTCGAACACCCAGAACACGAACGGTACGACGACCACCGCCGTCATCACGTTCGCGGGGGGAAACTCGGCGACCGCGGGATCATCCACCGTTACCATCAGCGCGTCCGGCTCGGGCGTCAAACCGGTCAGCGCCACTCTCACCCTCAGCCTCACGAGCAGCGGTGGAGGAAGCGGCAGCTTCACGCTCTCGGTCAGTCAGGCGACCCTTTCGTTCGCGCAAGGCGCCAACGGGCAGACCACGATCACCATTACCCGCACCGCGCCATTCGCGGGAGCGGTTGTTCTGACCGTCGAGGGTGCGCCGGCGGGACTCACCCCCTCGCTCAACCCCTCGAGCGTCACGGGCGCCGCCTCCATGCTCACGCTCACGGCCACCGCCAACCTCGCGACAGGTACCTACAACCTTACTATCCGCGGCACAGCCTCCGGCGTCGCGCAACAGACGGTCGCGGTCGCGGTCACGATCACCGCCACCGGCGGCGGGAGTGGATCGGTGACGCTCAACTTCACGCAGTGCAACGTCGCCCAGAGGCCAATCTGGGTGGCGTTCCTGGACGGTGAGTCGGGCACCTGGGTGCGTGTCACCGGAACGAATGACACGTACACCTTCACCATCACCCAGGCCAAGGGCGGCTACGCCTACGTCACGCCGCAACAGGCGGGCGCCACGCACAGCACGACGGTCTTCCTCGGGACGCGCGCGGAGGTCAGCGCCGGCGGTGCGCCGACGAACTTCTGCAACTCGCCGGCCCCGCCCACGCGGACGATCACGGGCACGGTCGCGGGATTGAGCGGCGGTGAGGCGGCGAACGTATACCTGGGCGGGCGACCTGGCATCGCCTCGCCGGCTCTCCCCAACTTCACTCTGTCCAACGTGCCTGACGGGGCGCACGATCTGGTGGTCTTCCGCAGCACGTCGGCGCCGAGTGCGCAGGATCGGGCGCTCATTCGCCAGGACCAGACACTGGTGCACAACACCAATGTCGGCACGCTTGACGTATCGGGCGCCGAGTCGTTTGCCGCCGCGACGGGCAACTTCACCGTGAACGGCGTGGCGGCCGGCAGCATCATCACCTCGAGCGTGGTGTTCCTGAGCGGGGCGTCGTGCGACGCGTCGGTGCTCACCGGCTACTCGCCGGCGACCTCCCCCTTCCTGCTCGTGGGTATTCCGGACGCCAGGATGCGCTCGGGCGACATGCACATGGTGAGCGTCGGGGCGACGACAGCGGCAACGGGCACGCGGAGCGTCACCGAGGTGTTCCACTCCATGGCGGATCGCGCGATCGACTTGCCGCCGGAGATTGCGCCGGTGGTCATACAGGCGTCCGGGGCGTACAAGCGGCTCAACAGCGCGTTCAGTCTGGCGGCCGACTACAACGTCTTCGTCGCCCTCTCCTACTTCCCGCTGACAGGTGTTCGGAACACGGTGTCGATGACGGCCACGGTCGGTTGGACGGGCACCGGCGCGGCGGTCGGGCTGATCACGCCGGACTTCGGCGGTGTGAACGGGTGGGACGATTCGTGGGCGCCGGCGGCGAACGCAGTGTCGAACTGGACGATCACGGCAGCGGGTCAGACCCCGACGATCCTGGCATCGTTATGCACGCCCGGGCTGCGGATGCACACGGCGACCCGGACGGGACAGAACTAGACCGGGTCGCCCGGAAGGGCGCCGGATCGCCCTACTTCGGGAAGATCACCGGAAACACCACATCGGTCGTGAAGATGCACCGGTCGTTGTGCCCGCACTCGGGGACGATGATCGCGGTGTGCTTCGCGCCGAGCGAATCGTCGACGTACTTGACGAACGCTTCGCCCCGCGCCCGGCGCGTCGGACCCTGCGCCATGGCGGCCGGCGACGAATCGAATCCGCCGAGCGGCAGCACATCCACCTGGCCCAGCAGGTACGTCGTGGGACGTTCCGCCAGCTGCTTCCGCAGCTGCTCGGCGGTCATCTTCCCGGTGTAGCCCGCCAGACCGTCGAGCCCCATGGGCCACTGATTGTAGTTGCGCACCTTCGTCGAGTCGAACGGCCCGTAGGTGAACTGGGTGTGCACCTTCTCGCCGTCCCGGCCCAGGGCCTCCTTGTCGGCGGTCGCGGGATCCCCGTCCCCCGTGGGAAGCGGCCGCACGGCACTTGGCCACGCGTAGCTCGACGGATTGGCGACGACGTAGGTGATGCTCACGCCGGGCGTATCGTTGACCTTGTTGGCCATCTCGTAGCGGGTCGTGTACTGGCCGCCGGCCGAATGTCCCGTGACCACGATCCGGGTGAGGTTCGGGAACGTCTTCTTGTTGGCGAGCTTCCGCACGATCTCGTCGACGAAGTCGAACGACGTGAGCGTCGGAATCGAGGGGGACACGCCGCCGGCGCGCCAGCTGTTGCGCCCGTTAGGCCACATCACCTCGTTCGGCTGCGGCTTGTCGGGGGAGGCGATCAGGCGCGGCGCGATGACCACCGTATTCTCGAGCGCTCCCGCGAGAAAGGCGGCGGCGGTGGCGGTCTCGAAGTAGTGGTCCGCGTTCCGCCCTGCACCGTGCACCATGATGAGGGCGCGCGTAATGGCCGGGTTGGGCGTGCCGAGCGCATAGCTCGAGTAGACCATCGACCGGGCCGGTCCGCCGCCGTAGGTGATCCAGCGCTCGCAGGCCGTGACAGCATGCGTGCAGGGTGCGACGGGAGGCGCGACCGGGGAACGACCGGGGAGCGGAACGGCGGTGAGGACGCCGGACAGGAATACGAGACGTGCGCTGCGCATGTGGCTACCATCCGATCAGAGGTATGATCTTCACGAGCTGCCCCGATTCCAACGTGCGGCCGGTCACTGCGTCGCCTTCGCCAGGTCCCGGACCGACGCCGCCAGCCACTGCACCCGCTGCGGATCGCCTGAGCCCTTCACGTACCCGCCCACCTGTCCCGCCAGTGCGTTCAGCGCACTCCGCCGCGCCGCGCCCGACATCCCCTCGGCGCTCGTCAGGCCCGTGCGCACCGCCGCGATCCGGTCGGGCGCCAGACCCTTCCATCGCTCGAGCTGATCCGCGTACGACCGCGACAGGGCAAAGCTCGCCGGCCAGACGAACCTCGGTTGATCCTGCACGTTGAGAAAATCCATCCGGACGGATTTCGCCGCGTCGATCTCGTTCTGTGAAATCGCCGCGCTCGGCGTGAGCTCGAAGATGTCGAGGCCCCGCTGCATCTCGGACCCGACGAGATGTCCGTTGTACCAGTATACGGACCAGAATCCACCGCCCATTGCCCGCGTCGAATCGTTAGGTCCGCGGTCGAAGAACGCGATCTCGTGCGGATGCCGGGGATCGGTCCACTCGAACACCGACAGGCCGCCCTGATACCACGCCTGCACCATGACCGTGCGCCCCGGAATCGGGATCAACGACCCGTTGTGGGCCACGCAGTTCTCGAGCTGCGTCTGCGGCGCCGGCAGCTTGTAGTAGCTCTGGAAGACCATCTTCCCGTTCACGATCCGGAAGATGGCGTCGGCACCCCACTCTCGCGGATCGCCGGCGCGGCAGTAGGCCGCACCACCCCCGCCCCACTCGTCGGTGAACAGCACCATCGACCCGTCATTGCTGAAGGTGGCCGAGTGCCAGAACGAGAAGTTGGAATCGGACACCGCCGCAATGCGCTTCGGATGCGGTGTGTCGCGGATGTCGAGCAGCAGCCCCATCCCCGCGCACGCGCCGCCGGCCAGGCCGACATCCGGATACACGGTGATGTCGTGGCACTGCGTGATCATGCGCGGCGCATACGGCGACGTGACGCCGTACCGCTTCGCCAGGGCATCGACCTGCGTGCGATACGCGGCGGAGTCCGACTTGCTCGACGTCGCGGTCAGGGGCTTGAGCGCCTGGACCGCATTCGTGAAGGCGACCCGCGCTGAATCCTCACGCGTCACCGGCGTCGCGTTCCCTCCGAACCCGCCGCGGCCTCCCCGACCGCCGCGACCGCCAACGGCATCGGGTCCGCATCCTCCGCCCACCAGTCCGCCGCGGCCGCCGCGCCCCCCACGTCCCGCCGTCAGGTCCACATCGTACGTCCGCGCCAGCGCCTCGACCTCCGCATTGCAGCGCGCCGAATCCGACGCCGGCGACGTCGCGGTCACCGGCGCCAGCCGGGCGCGAGCGCTATCGAATTGCGCCCGGCGACGAAGGTTCGCCGTGTCCGCCGGCGACGCGCCGTGGCTCGAGATATACGCGAGGCCGGCCGCCTCGCCCGAGGTGGGATCGGCGAAGATCTCGGGAGCGCTCACGACCGACGCCTGCTCGGGATGGGCAAGCGGAACCCTGATCACTTCGATGCGGAACTGCGAGGTGTTGGGGTCCCACGGATTGTCATTGCACCGCGCGAGTTCTTCGGACGGACGCACCCCCGACGTGCCCGAGATGTAGACGTAGACGTTGGCGGGGTCCCGGGGGTCGTGCACCACGGTATGGGTGTGCGAACCGCGGCAGGTCTGCACGTTGGCGATGTACTTCGGATTGTCGATGTCGGTGATGTCGAAGATGCGGAGGCCGCGAATGCGATCGCTGCTCACCACATCGCGCGGGGCCTGCGTTCCGCAATCGAGGCGCGCGCTCGGCGCCTCGGCCGACACGAACAGCAGGTTCCGATAGACCGACACGTCGCTCTGCGAAGCAGGACAGATCTTGCCGATTCGCAGCTTCGGTTGGGCCGGATTCGAGACGTCCCAGACCTGGAAGCCGTTGTAATTCCCCTGAATGACATTCTGGCCGGAGAACGCGAGGTCGGAGTTGGTGATCCCCGCGAATCCCTGCGGCGACGGCGTGTGCGACACCAGCCGCATGTTCCAGATTGCCGACCCGGCGTCCTGCAGCCCCGCCTTCAATCCGACCCGTGGATCGGGCGACGGCGCCGTCACCACCGGCGCGGACATGTCGACCATTCCCTGCGGTTGCGGGCTCTCGGACATCGAGCTGCCTGACGATGACGCGCAGCCTGCCACGACGAGCGAGGCAATCGCCGCGCATGCGGTGCGCAGCACGGGCCACGGGGATCTCGTACCGATACGGTGCGTGGATGGAACGGGACGCATGGGTGCTTCCGGTCTGGGAGTGGGGGAGAGGGGCGACGCGGAGAAAGACGCGATGCGCGCGATCAGCTGCGTCGCGCCATTCAGTCGTGGGAATGAGGTCGGGACTTCGATGCAGGCGGGAGCGCCGCCAGCATCTGCTTCATGCGCTCGATTTCCGTGCCCTGATCAACCTGGACGTCGTTGGCGAACTTGAACACGATCTCGTCCTGCCCCGCACCCGGCGTGTTGAACAGCGTATCCACCATGTCGATGGCGCCCTGGTGGTGCTGGATCATGAAAATCAGGAACAGGCGGTCGAACTCGACGCCGCGAGCGGAGTCGAGCTGTGCCATCTGGGCGTCGGTGAGCATGCCGGGCATCATCATGAAGTGGTCCATCCCGCCCATGCTCATCTTCATGCCACGCGGATCGGCCTCGGGCACCGGCTGGTTCCGGTCTCTGAGCCAGGCCTGCATCAGCCCGATCTCGGCGGATTGCCCCATGGCGATCCGCCCGCAATAGGTCTGGAGGGATTTGCTCGCGCCGTGTGATGGCGCCCACCCGGCCATTTTCACGGCCTGCGCGTGATGGCCGATCATCCCCGACATGAAGTCGATGTCGGCTTTGGTGTACGGCCGGCGGATGCTGTCGCGCCTTGCCTGCTCCACGCCCGACATGGGCGTCTGGGCGACGCTCCGGTGTTGCGGGATGGCAACCGCGCTCAGGGCGAGCGCGGACCCGGCCGCTGCGCGGAAGAAGGAGAAGGCCATGACAATGGGTGCAGGAGAGGCATCCCGAGCGGACCCGGGATCGGGGCGAAGGTACAGCCGAAACTCTTCTATGGAAAGCGTGCGGGGACACCGGGGAGCGTCGCGGGTCCGCTGGGTCGGCCGGCTCCGGCCAGTGCCCGCCCAGGCCCTTCGGATCGATCTCGCCTCACACGTACGGCTGAGGCGGCTCAACGCATCGCGCCGATCGCGCGATAGCACTAAGCTACCTCTACAACCGGAAGGCCACGGGCTCGGCACGCGGTTGCGCTCGCGGAACTCGCGTCCGGTTCGTCTCCGACCTTATCGCAAACCCGGAGGTTTCCTCATGCACGTTCGACCGCTTCTGCTCGGCGTCGCCGCTTCATTCCTTGTCGTCGGGCCCGTTCCTGCCCAGCGTCCGACACCGGGAGGTCCCGGCGGCCGTGGCGGCGCTTCCCCGTCCGACTCGGGATCCGCCGAAGGCGTTCGCGCCGTGGAGAAGGTGTCGACCACGCAGCACAAGATCACCATCGAGGGCAAGGAGATCGCGTACACCGCTCACACGGGCACGATGGTTCTTCACGACGCGGACGGGAAGCCCAAGGCCACCGTGTTCTACATCGCGTATACGCGCGATGGCGAAAACCCGGCCACTCGTCCCGTCACCTTCTTCTACAACGGCGGCCCGGGTTCGGCGTCCATCTGGCTCGACATGGGCATCATGAGTCCGATGCACCCCGACATGGGTCCCAACGGCTCGCAGCCGGCTCCCCCATACAACCTCACCACCAATCCGTACTCGCCGCTCGACGTGACGGACCTCGTTCAGGTCGACGCGATGATGACGGGCTATTCCCGCCCCGGCCCGGGGGTGAAGGCCACCGACTACACCGGCGATCGCAACGACATCGCGATGTTCGGCGAATTCATCCGGAACTACCTGGACAAGTACCAGCGCTGGGCGTCACCCAAGTATCTGTTCGGCGAGAGCTATGGCACGTTCCGTTCGGCAGGGCTGGCGTCGGAGCTGCAGAGCAACGAAGGGATCGAGCTGAATGGCATCATGCTCCTCGGCACGGTGCTCGACTTCCAGACCATCGCCCAGTCGCCGAACAACGATCTCGCCTTCGCGACCTTTCTTCCGACGTACACGGCGACTGCCTGGTATCACAAGAAACTCCCCGCCGAGCTCCAGAAGCTGAGCCTCGAGCAGGCAGTGCAGCAGGCCCGGGACTTCGCGTTCGGCGACTACCTGACCGCGCTGGCCAGGGGTAGCGCCATGACGCCTGCGGAGCGGACCGCCACCGCGGCAAAGCTCGCGCAGCTGACGGGGGTGTCGCAGCAGTACATCCTGAACACCAACCTGCGCATCGACGCCGGCACGTACCGGACCGAGTTACTGCGCGAGCAGCGCGAGACCGTGGGGCGCTATGACAGCCGCATGATCGGGATCAACGGCAACGCCGCGAGTCAGCGGCAGGACTACGATCCGTCCGACGTGGCGCCGTCCGGTGCGTTCATGTCGGCGTTCATGCGCTATCTCCACGACGATCTCGGGTACTCCAGCGACCTGCAGTACTACATGGGCGGCCACACCGGGCGCTGGGAGTACACCACCGGCGGGTTTGGCGGCGGTTACGCCAGCGAGGTCGAATCGCTGCGGACCGCGATGGCCAAGGACCCCTACCTGCACGTGATGGTGGGTGCAGGCTACTACGACATGGCGACCCCGTTCGCGGGCGCCGAGTACACCTTCCGCCATCTGGGCTTCGACAAGACGTACACGGATCGGGTGAAGTTCGCGTACTACGAGAGCGGCCACATGGCGTATCTCAACCAGGCGTCGGCGAAGCAGCTCAAGAAGGACATCGCGGACTTCATCGCGTCGACGGAGCACCCGACGCCGGTGCTGCCCTGAGCGAATCCCCCCACGGAAAACCGGTCACCCACCGCCTGCAGACGGAAGCGGAGCCTGGATCGCGGGAAATATCCGACACGAACAGTAGGGGTTTCCCCCTCCTTCAATCTTCTTCGCCGCATTATCGCTGATGGGCCGCCTGGATCGCGGTGAAAACCCGGGCAACGGACGGCGGAAACGCCTGACACACAAGTCCGAGGCACGCGTCCGACGCTCTGGATCACGCGGCCGCTGCCCAGGGGCGGGATGGCCATCAGGGCCGCGTGCCACTGGGGAGGATACGCTGCATGGATGTGCAGAACAGGGTGATATCGGTTCTCGGCATTCGTGATCCTGACGCTGGCTGCCGCCGCCTGCGTGGACAAGACGCAGATCGTCGCGCCGAATTCGTCAGCGAATACCCCGCCGGAGGCGGCCCAGGGGTTCCTGGGCTTCTCGGACACCGCGGCGCGCACGCCCGTGTGCGGCAATTGTCACATCGGCAAGCTCGGCGAGTGGAAGCAGACCGCGCACTCCCACGCATGGACGGATCTGCAAAACAGCGGGATGTCGTCGACGGCCTGTGAAGGCTGCCACACTGTGAACGCCAACGGCAACTTCGTGACGGACGCAAACGTCGGATGGACGGCGACGCGCAACGCCCGGTATCAGGATGTCCAGTGCGAATCCTGCCATGGTCCGGGGCTGACGCACGTGACGAATCCTGACGTCTCGCAGCCACTGGCCTCCATGTTCGTGGGCCAATCACTCACCAACGGCTGCGGGGAGTGCCATCAGACCGCCCAGTATCCGTTCCTGGAGGAGTGGTCGCAGTCAGCGCACGGCCTGGTGCCGCGCGCAAGCGGCAGCATAGGGGTAAACGAGCCGTGCCGCGACTGCCACACCGGCAACGGCGCACTGGAGGCATGGGGCGCCGACGTGCGATACGCAGAGCAGGATAGCCTGGCTGCCGTTGCAGGTCACATGCCCATCGTGTGCGGGGTATGCCACGATCCCCACGACGCGACCAACGACAAGCAACTGCGCTACTCGATCACGGTGGCGAGCGTCAGCGACAACCTGTGCATGAAGTGCCACCACTATCGGGCGGTGCCGGACCTCGCCGCGAACCAGCGCGGACCGATGTCGCCGCAGGGTCCCCTCCTCCTCGGCTCGGCCGGCTGGCGATCGCCGGACTTCGGGCCCGTTGACACGACGATCCACGGGACCCACGGCTCCTCGCGCAACGAGGATCTGTGCGTCACCTGTCATGTGGCACGCATGGACGTGAAGGACGCGAGCGGGGCGGTGGTGTTCAAGTCCACTGGTCACCTCTTCGTGCCCATTCCCTGCCTCGACGCCACTGGCAAGCCCACTGCGGAGGAGGGCTGCGACGAGTCGCAGCGCAGCTTCGCCGCCTGCGCCAGGAGCGGCTGTCACGGCGACCAGAGCGTGGCCCGCAACGCCAAGGAGGTGGCCACAGAGCGCATCGACTTGCTGGTGGAGGAGATCACCGCCATGTTGGCGCTGGTGCCAAAATCGGCGTTCAACAACACCGACAGCGTGGTTACTACCGCCGAGGGGGCGAAGTTCAACGCGGCCCTGGGCGCCCTGGCCGGCTCACCGGTCCACAATCCATTCCTCATGGAGGCGCTGCTGACCGCGAGCATCAAGCAGCTTCAGAAGGACTATGGCGTAGCGCCGGTGGCAGGCATCACGCTCGAGAACATCCTCCCGGGCAGGAGAATAGCGCCTTGATGGCGCGCGGACGCGCCGATCCTTATTAATGCCCGGGACCAGACTCGAGGGGTCTGTGCGGGTTGTCTCCTGGTGGCTGATGCTGGCCGTCGCGGTTCTCTCATGCTCGCGGGCGCCCGAGCAGGCGGCCCCGGACTCCGCGATGCATGCCTCAGCGGACTCTACGGCCGTGGATTCGAGTGCCGCACCCTCGCGCTCCGGCGCCGTCTCGAGCATTGCCTTGACCCGGGCTCCTCCCGTCGCTGTTTCCCTGGGGCCGTATTCGTTCCGCCACGAGAAGCACCGGAGCCTGCAGTGCCAGCGCTGCCACGCTGCGGTGCCGGGACACACGGTACACACGAATGTGGCCTGCACTTCGTGCCACGCGCCGGTTCCAGCCACCGGTCCGCCGCCCAAGGCGGATGAGTGCGCCGCCTGCCATCACGCGAACACGCAGGGACGACCTTGCATGAGCTGCCACGCCGCGACCACCACCCGCGCGCCGCTGACGCTCGATCTCCAATGGAAGCTGTCGGTGTGGCCCACGCCGCGGCAGCGAAGCGTGACGTTCGAGCATGGATGGCACACAAGCCTGCAATGCACGGACTGTCACATAAACCAGCCACAACTCGTGCCGACGAAGGCGTGCGGATCCTGCCACGTGCACCACGAAGGCCAGGCCAACTGTCGCACCTGTCACCAATCACCGCCGACCGGTGTGCATACCAACGCGGCTCACAACGGGTGCGCGGGCTCGGGCTGTCACCAGAACCTCCAGTGAAGGTCGCCACGCTGTCGCGCGATGAATGCCTCCTTTGCCATGCGGACCGGGTAAACCATGAGCCGGGCAGGGTCTGCGCCCGGTGCCACATGCTCCAGCCGCCCAAGGGTTCGCTCGGTCGGACGGGGGGTGCGTTCCGATGAAGTCCCTGTGCCGCATCGCCTCTGGATTCGGGGCCGCCATGCGTTCCGCATCGTTGCTCCACCGCCGGGGGGCGCTCGTGCTCGCGCTCGTGTGCGGCTCGCTGGGCGGTGCGGGGCGTGCCCGCGCACAGCACGTTCGCATCAGCGGTACCACCACGATGAACTACGTGGAGCTGCGGCCGTTGCGGATCGACAGTGTGTTGTCGTCCACCACAACGGGTGATTCCCTTCTCCGCCGCGCCCCCGACGGGCGCACCGTGCAGTGCGTCGATCCGGCGCCGTACTGCTACGTGTACGGGAACGGAACCGTGGCCTCCTCCGCACCGGCGCTCCAGGATCTGCGCGTGAGCGCTTGGGGGTTTGGACGCGGTGTACGTTTCTACGCCGACCTTCGCGGCCGGGCCGTCGTTTCCGGAAGCAACAGTCTCTGGCCGCAGGCCAACGACCATTTCGACGCCCTGGAGGCCTACCTCGAGCTGGAGCGCCCACGGTATCGCGTGCGTGCCGGCCGACAGTGGGACGTGAGCGGACTGACATTCAACAACTTCGACGGCGCGTCGGTGCTGCTGCGCCCCACGAGGGCGCTGAGCGTCGAAGCGTACGGTGGATGGACCCTGGAGAACGGGCTCAACGAGCCGGTGACCAATGGCGCCCTGGCCGCCGTCGAGCCATTTGCCCCGGAGTCGCGCGGTGTGCTTGTCGGCGCGCGCGCGCAGGCGCGGCCGGTCCCGGCGCTGTCGCTGTCCGCCGTCTACGAGCGCACCATTGCGGCGAATCGCGACGGTCTCTATTCGGAGCGGGCGGCAACGAACGGAATGCTCCGTGGCGACCGGATGTCGTTCGACTGGGCAGCTCAACTCGACCTGGCGACGGCCGATCTGAACGAGCTGCGCGGACAGTTTCGCTACACGCTCAACCCGCGTGTGACTGTCCGTGCCTTCGCCCGCCGACACCGGCCGTACTTCGATCTGTGGACCATCTGGGGCGCGTTCGGCGCCGTCGGCTTCGTCGACGGCGGAGCGGGTGCGAGCTGGCGCAGCGGCGACGGCGCGGTCACGTTCGACGGCCAGGCTTCGCGCCGCCATTACCTCGACACCGACGCGGCAATCGACTTCGCACCGTTGCACTCCAGCGGATGGTCGCTCAACGGCTCCGGCGCGGCGCGCCTCGCTCCACTCTGGGTCGTGGACGCGCAGTACGGTCTCGATCTGGGCTTCGGCACCGCCAGGAGCCGGGCCGGGCTGCAGTTGCGCCGCTCACTCACGGACGGCAATTCGGTCGCTCTCAGCGGCACGGCCTTCCAGACCGCCGACGAACTGCGCGTGCGCAGTGGCACAGTGGTGGGGATAGGACTCGATGGCGCGCTGCGCCTGAGTGAACGCAGCCGGCTGAACGCATCTGTTTTCGACTACAGGCACGTGGGCAGGGTCCCGGAGAGCGGACCGAACTGGAGCCAGCTGCGCGCCACCATCACCTGCACCTGGACCGTGGGCGCCGAGCCCGGGCTGCCGGCGCCGGGAGGAATGTGATGCGAGTCGCCGCGCTCGCCTCATCGGTCCTGATGGGTCTCCTTGTCACGGTTGCCGTGCAGAGCCTTCCCTTTGTACCGCGGCGGGTGAACGACCCGTATGCCCAGCCCGCAACGCCGCAGTTTCCGCACCGCCGGCACGCGGGGTTGTTTACCCAGTGCGCCACGTGCCATTCCGGTGTGCCGACGGGCGACACGGCCAGGATGTTCCCGCCGCCCGACGCCTGCGCGAACTGTCACGACGGCACGGTGCAGCCGCCTGTGAGCTGGCCGGGCCCGACGCCACGGATCTCCAACCTGGCGTACTCCCACGTGCGGCATCAACAGTCGATCGACTCGGCCGGCGATCGGCTGACCTGTCTCGACTGTCACCGCACACCGGGAGACACGAGCGCGATGGCGGTGAGCGGGCCTCAACCACAGTATTGCATCGGATGCCACGCTCATGCGGCGCCCGAGCACACGGACACGGCTGCGCGCTGCGCCACGTGCCACGTCGCACTCGCGCGCACCCGGTTGCCTGCTTTTCGAGTCGAGGTGCTGCCCAAACCGACCGACCATGCGGCGCCCGATTGGGTGATGCAGCACGCGCCGTCCACTCCGGGCATCGCGACTGGTCGCTGCGCCATCTGCCATGCGCGGGAGAGCTGCGAGCGCTGTCATTTCAATGCCGCCACGATTCCGGCCATCCGCGCGCTCGAACCCGACGACCGCATCGCCGCGCTGGTGCGCGGCCGCGCGCCAACGTACCCGAAGCCGGCGAGCCACGACACCGGTACATGGCAGTGGAAACACGGTACGGTCGCCGGCGGTGGCGGCGTCGGCACGGGCGGCGTTGTGGCGGCCACCAGAACGTGCAGCAACTGTCACGTCCAGGCGAGTTGTCGGACCTGCCATCGCCAGGGCGCGACACCAGCCATCGACGCGCTGCCGGCGCCGGGAGCCGACACCCTGTTCGGGGTGCATATCCCACAGCGGCCGGTTCACGGAACCGGGTTCCTGAAAGATCACCCCGCCCAAGCCGCAGCAGGTGGCGCATGCGCCGCCTGCCACGCGCGCAGCTTCTGCGTGGACTGTCACCAGGGCCAGAAGGCACAGTACCATCCCCCGAACTTCGTCGAGCAGCACGGTCCGGAGGCCTATGGCAGCGACGCGCAGTGCACTGCCTGTCACAGCACCGAAGCGTTCTGCCGCACGTGTCACATGCGGACGGGAACCGGCGCGCGCACGCGCACGAACGCGGCGTTCCACAGCGCGCAGCCGCTCTGGCTGCTCAACCACGGCCAAGCCGCTCGCCAGGGGCTCGAGGCCTGCGCCGCCTGTCATACGCAGGCCAGCTGCGCGCAATGTCACTCCGCCACCGGCGGCTGGGGAATCAATCCACACCCGGCCGACTTCGATGCCAAACGGGCGCAGCAGCGCAATCCGCAGAGCTGCCTGCTGTGTCACACGAAGGTGCCGGGTGCGTAGCCCCCGCGTGCAGATCACGGGTCCGAGGGCTCTGCACGCGCGGTGGTGCGCGCCCGTCATCTTGGCGTTCGTCGCGATGTTGGCCGGTTCGGCGCGTGTGCGGGCGCAGCAGCTTCCCACTTCGCAGGTCTGCATCGATTGCCACCTGAAGCAGCGGGACGAGCGGTTGTCGGCGCCGGCGAAGAACTTCGAAACCGACATCCATGCACAGAAGGGGTTCAGCTGTCTCGACTGCCACGGCAACGTCATCCAACATGGCGCCGATCCGCGCAACATTACCCCGGGCGCGGGCTTCCTGACGAAACCGGCGCGGCGCGACATCCCCGTCCTGTGTGGCCGCTGCCACTCCGATGCCGGATTCATGAAGCGCTTCAACCCGATGCTGCGCGTGGACCAGGTGGCGGAGTATCGCACCTCCGTGCACGGCAAGCGGCTGCTCGAATATGGCGACACGTCCGTCGCGACCTGCAGCGACTGCCACCCTGCGCACCGCATCCTGCCGCCGTCCGATCCGGCGTCCTCGGTGTACCCGACGCACGTGCCGGATACCTGCGGCCGCTGCCACTCGGATTCGACGCGCATGGCGCGGTACGACATTCCGACAAACCAGCAGAGGCTGTGGACGGAGAGCGTGCACGGCCAGGACATGCTGAAGCAGGGCGACCTTTCGGCGCCCGTCTGCAACAGTTGTCACGGCAATCATGGCGCCACCCCGCCCGGCGTCGCGGACGTGCCCCACGTCTGCAGCCAGTGCCACGCGACCGTCGCCGACTACTTTGCCGCCAACGGACACGACAGCATCTTCACGGCAAACAAGCTTCCGGGGTGCGTCACCTGTCACAGCAATCACGACATCGTGCAGCCGGCGGAGACGACGTTGACGGCACGCGCACACACCGTCTGCCAGCGGTGTCACGACGCCGACACCCCTGCCGGCCGCCAGTTCCTCACGATGCGGACGCTGCTCGACTCGTTGCGCGCGGCCCAGGAGCACAGCCAGCACGTGCTCGACGAGGCCAACAACCTGGGTATGGACGTGAGCCAGGCGCAATTCGATCTGAGCGAAGTGACCACCGCACTTACCAAGGCGCGCACCGCCGTCCATTCGTTCCGGGCGGATACAGTGGCGATGCAGGTCGCGGTCGGCCTGAAAACCGCCACCGGCGCGGCCGGGCAGGGCCAGGCCGCGCTCGCCGAACACCGGTATCGGCGCCTCGGTCTGGCGATCTCCGTGCCCCTCATTCTGGGACTCGCTGGCACCCTCTGGCTGCGGCTCCGCATGATCGAGGCCGAGCAGCGCGACGAGGAGGAAGAGCACGACCCGACCGGAAAGAGGACGCATTGACGCCGGCGGCTGGGGCAACGGGCGCTCGCCCGCTCAAGTCGACCGCCTAACGCCGCCAGCTCGGCAGATTTACTTCGACACCAACTTCGCACCCGACCGCCATGACCCGCAAGAAGTTCATCGACTGGCTGCTCGGCACCACGTTCGGTGGCCTGCTCATCGCGGTGTTCTATCCGATGCTCCGCTACATCGTCCCCCCCGAGGCCGGGGAGTCTACCGTCAACTCGGTCACCCTCACGATGAAGCCGTCGGATCTGAAACCGAACTCCGGCGAGATCTTCAAGTTCGGCAACGAGCCGGCCCTCATCATCCGGACATCGGCCGGCGAAGTTCGCGCGTTCACTGCCGTGTGTACCCACCTCGGCTGCATCGTGCAGTACAGCGCGGAGAACTCCGATATCTGGTGCGCGTGCCATAACGGCCACTACGATCTCCACGGCCGCAACGTCTCCGGGCCGCCGCCGAGGCCGCTCACGCCCTATGCCGTCAATGTGCGCGGCGATCAGATCGTCGTGAACAAGGAAGCCTGACGATGAGCGTGCCACCCGGCGGCCGCAGGGCCCGCCTCTGGACCTGGCTCGACGACCGCATCGGGATGAGCGCAGTGCTTCCGCTCATTCACAAGAAGCGGGTGCCGGTCCACCGTCACAGCGTCTGGTATTTTCTGGGCGGCATGGTCCTGTTCCTGTTCGTCATTCAGGTCTGCACCGGCATCCTCATGCTCTTCTACTACCGGCCGAGCGCCGGCGAAGCGTACGAGTCGGTCCAGTTCCTCATGACGCAGGCCAAGTTCGGATGGCTGATCCGCTCCATCCACGTCTGGGGCGCCAACCTCATGATCTTCGTGCTGTTCATTCATCTGTTCAGCGTGTGGATCCTGAAGGCCTACCGCGCGCCCCGCGAGCTGACCTGGCTCAGCGGCCTCGGCCTGCTCGGCCTCACCCTCGGGCTCGGATTTACCGGCTATCTGCTGCCGTGGAACACGCTCTCGTACTTCGCCACGCGCGTGGGCACCTCGATGGCCGGCGTGGTTCCCGGCATCGGCCCGTTCATCGAGCGCATGCTGCGGGGCGGGACAGACGTGACCGGCGCCACACTCACCCGCTTCTACGCCCTCCACACGTCGCTGCTGCCGGGCCTCACGTTCCTGTTTCTCGGGATACACGTCCTGCTGGTGCAACGTCTCGGGATGAGCGTACCGCCGGGGGTGGAGCGCGAGGGCAAGACCCGCTCCGTACCGTTCGTGCCGAACTTCCTGCTCCACGATCTCATCGGCTGGCTCCTCGCCCTCGGCACCATCGCCGCGCTCGCGGTGTTCTTCCCCGGCGAACTCGGGACGAAAGCCGACCCGTTCAGCCCGGCCCCCGCCGGCATCAAGCCCGAGTGGTACTTCATGGCGCCGTACCAGATGCTGAAGTACCTCCCGGCCAAGGTACTCGGGCTCGATGGCGATGCGTTCGGCATCGTGGCGTTCAGCCTCGTCGCCTCGCTGCTCATCTTCATCCCGTTCCTCGACAAGCCCGGAGAAGACGGAGCCTACCGCCCGACCTGGCGCATCGCCGGCTTCGCCACGATCGCCTTCCTCCTCGTCTTCACCTACCTCGGCCTCAACACCTGACTGGCGCCGAGCTCGGTCGGCGATGGTCGGGTACCCCGTGCTGGGATGAACCGGACGGGCGTGGCGCGAGTCGCGACCGGGCGGGAGCATCTCCATCGGGACCCCACGAGGCGTTGCGCTGATGATGGCCCGAGCCGCCGCCCGCAGCAGGGTCAGCATCGCGGCGGATTCCGGCTAGAATACAGTGGTCGGATGGCCACGGGCCGGACGAGTTTGCCCGGAGCCTCACGGTCCCACGTCATGCCCGCGCCATACTCTGGAGCGATGAATATGCCCATGGCTCATCGACTGATCAGGACTGCACTCGCCAGCGCGGCCGTCGTGGTCATTCCGGCGATCGCGGCCTCGCAGAATCCGGCGGGCGGCACGATCCCCTGCGTCATGAATTCCTGCCAACTCGTGATCGATTGGGGCCCGGGAAAGAACGCGGGCAACTACGGCGCCGATGAGCGGTATGGGTCGGGTGATGATTTCGAGACGGCGCTGCGACATGCCCTCACGCTCCACGCGCTCCGGCTGCACGGTATGGAAGCGTCATTCACGATCACCGTGCGGCCGCAGGTCGACACCAGGTCGCTCTGCGACCGATTGCCCGGCACGGGGAGCCGATATACCTGCGTGACGGCGTCCGATGTGGCGGTGCTGTTCACCAGCAGCGACGACTCGGTGAAAGCGCCCGGCGACACGAGGTGGTTCAATCGCTGCGGCGGCGACCGGTCACACGCCACGATGACCCAGTTCGGCGCGTACGTGGGCGAAATGGTCTGGTATTCTCTGCTCGGACCCAAGCCGAAGGAGAAGCGGCCGGTGTTGCGATGTTGACGGGAACGCGGAGGGGTAACCCGATGGCCGGGATAATTGGGGTCAGACTCGATTTTCGGTTGTTCGCGGCCTTTCTCATCTTGCTCGAGGTGGCGGGCGCCGTGGTTCCGGCCGCGGCCCAGCAGCCGGGACCGGCACTCTCACCCCTCATCGTGGTGCCGCCTCCCGCGGTGCAGCGTGCCGTGACGCGGGGTACCCGCGCCGTCAATGGTGCGCCCGGGCCGCGCTACTGGCAGAACGGCGCCAACTACGACATCCAGGCCACGGTGTCACCGCATGATTCGCTGCTGCGCGGCGACGAGACTATCGCCTACTTCAACCGGTCGCCCGATACGCTGGCGCATGTGCTGATCCACCTCTACCAGAATCTGTTCGCGGCCGGGGCCGGGCGCGAGCAGCCTAACGAATGGACCACCACCGGCATGCGCCTCGACCGGCTGGACGCGCAGGGCACCGCGCTTCCCATCCCGCTCGAAATTGGTGGCACGCCGGCGATCACGCCGGGCGATACGACCCGGGTGATCGGCACCGTGCTCATCGCGCAACTTCCCCACCCGCTGCTCCCCGGTGACTCGGCCACCTTCCACATCCAGTGGCACTTCACGATCCCGCCGGCCAACGCGGACCGCATGGGGATGCAGGACGCCACGACGGCGCAGGTCGCGCAATGGTACCCCCAGATCGCGGTGTATGACGACCTCCACGGCTGGGACGCCCAGCAGTACACCGGCACCGGGGAGTTCTATCTCGACTACGGGCGCTTTCGGTACCGCATCACCCTCCCTGCCGGATATGTCGTGGGTGGCACCGGTACCCTGACCAACGCCGGGATGGTGCTGGCGCCATCCGTGCGCGAGGCCCTGAATCGCGCCATGCAGACGGACGAGATCGTGCACGTCGTCGCAGCGTCCTCGTCAGGCGCCGGACGGGCGACCACCGGCCAGCCCGGCGACTCGCTCACCTGGACGTTCACCGCCGACAGCGTGCGCGACGTGGCGTTCTCGTTCAGCGATCACTACCTGTGGGATGCGACCCGCGCCCTGGTCGATTCCGCCTCGCATCGCTACGCAGCGGTGAACGTGTTGTATCGGGACGGTGCACCCGGGTTCGTCCAGGTGGCAGCGATGGCGCGGAGCGCCCTCGAATCCCACTCGCGGCGCATGGTGCCGTATCCCTATCCCCAGCTCACCGAAACCGAGGGCGGAAGCGGAGGGATGGAATACCCGATGACCGTCTTCGTGCAGGCCTACGCCGACCCCTTCCGGCTGGACGGGGTCACCGCACACGAGATCGGGCACGAATGGTTTCCGATGCTGGTCGGCAGCGACGAGACACGATACGGCTGGCAGGACGAAGGGCTGAATACCTTCGACACGTTCTTCGCCACCGACGACTACTTCCGGACGACCAATCAGGACCGGGGCCGGATCGACTCGCGCGACGCGTACGTGGGGTTCGCGAAGGATGCCGACGAGGATTTCACGATGATGTCCCCGGCCAACGCGTTCGGGGTGTCTCCCAATTCGGGCTACGGGCCCGAGGCCTACGACAAGCCGGGCTCCACGCTCTGGGCGCTGCGCAGCATCCTGGGGCCCGATCTCTTTCACCGCGCCTACGTCACGTACATCCAGCGGTGGGCGTACCGCCATCCGACGCCGTGGGATTTCTTCAACACCTTCGCCGACGTAACGCACCAGAACCTGGACTGGTTCTGGGAGCCCTGGTTCTTCACCAACGAGCGGCTCGACCAGGCGGTGACGAGCGTGACGCCCGGCCGCGGCAAGATCACTGTCACCGTGGAGAACGTCGGCGGACTCTACGCGCCGGTGGATCTCAGCGCCACGCTCGCCGACGGATCGACTGTGACCTGGCGCGAACCGGCGTCGGTCTGGTTCGGCGGCGCGCGCAAAATCACGTCCACCCACGCCGTGAGCCAGCCGGTCACGCACGTCGTGATCGACGCGGCGGGCAATTTCCCCGACGTCGACCGCACGAACAACACCTGGAAGAAACCGTGAGGCGGGCGGCGCCCCTTTTTTTTCGCCGCTGCCGATAGCAACCGCTTGGTTGAGAATCCGCCAGGTCACCATAACATCGCCCGCCCCCTTCCGTCATTCACCTACGAGTCATATGGCCACCGCATTCATCCAGCATCCGGGCCGCTCGGGTCCGTTCGGCGCCCTCATGGACGAATACGCTCGCGCCGCCGAGGACTTCTGCCGGGTGGTGGAGACCTTCGACGCCTCGCGTTTCGCGACGGAACGCGCATCGAACAATCCGAACACCGTTTCGCCGAAATCCATCTGCGTGCACGCCTGCGGCGCCGCGTTCCGGTATGCGTACTACATCCGGAAAGCGCGAGGTCAGGACTTCATCGAACGCTACGAGCTGGATCCGGCGCGCATCGGCTCGCCCCGTGACGTGCGCGGGGCGCTGGCCGAGGGAATCGTGTTCACCGAAGCGACGGTCGGGCCGCTGCTCAACGCATCGGAGGAAGAGATCCAGGCGATTTCATTCACGGTACGGTGGGGTCCGGTGTACGATCCGGAGATGATCCTGGAGCATGCCGTGTGTCACCTGTTGAGGCATCGGAGGCAGCTCGAGCGCTGGTAGTCACATGAGCGGAACGGGGCGTCCCGATCACGCGGAAGGGCGCATGCTCGACGCGATCCAGCGGGAAGCGTTCAGCTACTTCGCGCACGAGACGAATCCGGCCAACGGGCTGGTGACGGACACCACCACCGACCGCGCGCCGGCGAGCATCGCGGCCATCGGGCTCGGTCTCACCGCGTATCCGGTCGCCGTCGAACGCGGGCTCATGTCGCGCTCCGAAGCCGCGGTACGCGTACGAACAACCCTGCGGTTCTTCTGGGAGAGCAGGCAGGGGCCGGAGCCCGAAGCCACCGGGTACCACGGATTCTACTATCACTTCCTCGACATGCACACCGGGGCGCGGGTGTGGGAGTGCGAGCTCTCCACGGTGGACACGGCGCTCCTGCTCGGCGGGATGCTGACCACCGCGGCCTATTTCGACGGAAACCGGCCGGCCGAACAGGAAATTCGCGACCTGGGTGAGCGCCTGTACGCCCGGGTCGACTGGCCCTGGGCGCAGAACGGCGGAGTGACGGTGACGCACGGGTGGAAACCGGAGGTGGGGTTTCTGCCCTACCGCTGGGTGGGATACGACGAGGCGCTGCTGCTGTATGTGCTCGGCCTCGGATCCCCGACTCATCCGCTGCCCGCCGAGAGCTATCGGGCATGGGCCGCGACGTATAAGTGGAGAACGGTGTACGGGACGTCGTTCCTGTATGCGGGTCCGCTGTTCACCCATCAGCTCTCGCATCTGTGGATCGACTTCCGTGGCATCCGGGACACGTTCATGCGCGGGCAAGAGAGCGACTACTTCGAGAACAGTCGCCGCGCCACGATCGTGCAGCAGCAGTACGCCATCCGGAATCCCTGCGGTTACGCCTGCTACGGCGAACACTGCTGGGGCCTCACCGCGAGCGGCGGACCGGGGGACGTCACGCTGGAGGTCGGTGGCGTCAGGCGACAGTTCTTCGGCTACAGGGCGCGCGGCGTTCCCGATGGTCCCGACGACGGCACAGTGGCGCCATGGGCGGTGGTTGCATCGCTGCCCTTCGCACCGGAGATCGTGCTGCCGACCATTGCCCACCTGCGGTCGCTGCGACTGGGCGGCAGGCATCCCTATGGAGTCAAGACGACGTTCAATCCCACCTTTCCCGATCCAGGCGGCTCTCCGCTGGGCTGGATAGCCCCGTGGCATTGCGGCCTGAACCAGGGACCGATGATCGTGATGGTCGAGAACTACCGTTCGGGGCTGGTGTGGCAATTGCTGCGTGGCTGCCGCTACCTGCTTGCGGGATTGCGGACCGCCGGATTCACCGGTGGCTGGCTGGCGCATCCTGAGCCGTCGTCCCACGCCGGGAGTCGGTGAGGAATGCGCGTCACCCTGCCGCTCTTCTTTCCGTCACTTCCGCCGCTCGAAGACCCGATCCGCGCCGAACTGTTCGGCATCGAGCGTCTCGAGCAGCATGCCAGGAGCCTGGCGGCCGCGCAGGGAATCGCGAGCGGGGTAGCGCCCAGACGACCGTTGCTGCCACGGGTGGACGACAACGGCCGGGCGCTGCGCAACGCCAACAGGGCGCTCTCCGAGGCCGTGCGCGAGGAGCGCTGGACCGCGCCCGCCGCCGCGTGGCTGCTCGACAACTTCTTCATCGTCGACGAGCAGTTGCGTGGGATTCGCGACGATCTGCCGGTCGGCTTCTACAAGGAACTCCCGGCGCTCGCCGACGGTCCGCTGGCCGGGTATCCCAGGGTGTACGGCATCGCGTGGGCGTTCGTCGCGCACACCGACAGTCGCTTCGATCCCGAGACACTGCGGCGGTTCGTGCGGGCCTACCAGACGGTGCAGCCGTTGACCATCGGAGAACTCTGGGCGGTCACCATCTCGTTGCGCGTGGTGCTGGTGGAGAACCTGCGGCGTCTGGCGGACGCGATGGTACGGGGGCGCGCTGCTCGTGCCGAGGCCGATGCGCTCGCCGACGAGCTGCTCGGGCTGAGCGGGCGCGACGTGCAGTCGGTGGCGGCGGTGATGTCCCGTGCCGACAGCCCAAGGTTGGTGACGGCGTTCGCGGTGGAGCTCGTGTTGCGGCTGCGCGATCAGGATCCGGCGGTGACGCCGGCCCTGGCCTGGCTGCACCAGCGGCTGGCGGCGCAGGGGACGACGGCGGACGAGATCGCCCTGGTGGAGCACCGGCGACAGGCGGCGATGACGGTGACGGTGCGCAACATCATCACCAGCATGCGGCTGATGTCAGCGCTCGACTGGCCGGCGTTTTTCGAGAGCGTCAGCCTGGTGGATGCGCGGCTGCGAGCGGGAAGCGACTTCGCGGCGATGGACTTCGCGAGCCGCGACAGTTATCGCCACGCGATCGAGGCACTGGCGCGCGGATCGGGGCGCACGGAACTGGATATCGTGAATGAAGTGCTGGACCGGATCGCTGCGGCGCGCGCGCAGCCGCCGGACGGCGACGTTGCGCCGGACGACCGCCGGGCCGACCCCGGGTTCCATCTCGTAGGCGGGGGCCGCCGGTCGTTCGAGCGCGCCGTGGGCTACCGCCCGCGGCCGTGGTTGCGGGTGCGGCGTGCTGTCCTTGACCGGGCGACGGCGGGCTATCTCGGATCGCTCATCGTGACCACCGCAGCGATACTGGCCGTGCCGCTGATCATGGCCTCGGCGGCGCGGATGCCCACTGCGGGCCTGTTCGTGCTGGGCGTGCTCGCGCTGGGGCCCGCGTCCGATCTGGCGGTCGCGTTGCTGAATCGGTTGGTGACCATGGTCGTCACGCCCACTCTCCTCCCGCGCCTCGAATGGCCGGGAGGCGTGCCGACGGAATTCCGCACCATGGTGGCGGTGCCGACGCTCCTCACCTCATGCGCCGACGTCGAAGCGCAGGTGGAGCGGCTCGAGGTGCACTACCTCGCCAACGCGGACGGCGACGTGCGGTTCGCGCTGGTGTCCGATTGGGCCGACGCAGCCACCGAGCACGTGCCGGGAGACGAGGCGATCGTCGCCGCGGCGCGCGACGGCATCGCGCGGCTGAACGCCCGCCATGGCCCCGCGCCGGGCGGGGGCGATCGCTTCTTCGTCTTTCACCGCCGGCGGCTGTGGAACGCGCGCGAAGGCGTCTGGATGGGATGGGAGCGGAAACGGGGCAAGCTCCACGAGCTGAACCGTCTCCTTCGCGGCGCGGGTGACACGACATTCGTGACCGCCGGCGGGGGCGCCCCGACCGCGCCGACTGGGGTGCGCTACGTGTTGACGCTTGATGCCGACACGCGGCTCCCCATGGGCGCGGTCAACCGCCTCGCCGGAACAATGGCGCACCCGCTCAACCGGCCGCGGCTCGACCCGGCGATGCGGCGCGTGGTGGAGGGCTACGCGGTGCTGCAACCGCGCGTGGCACCCCCGCTCCCGGGCCGCACGGGCTCCGTGTTCCAGCGGCTCTGTTCGGGGATTTCGGGAATCGATCCCTACGCGTCGGCGGTGTCGGACGTGTATCAGGATCTCTTCGGCGAGGGGTCGTATACCGGCAAGGGCATTTACGACATCGACGCGTTCGAGGCGGCGCTCGCGGGGCGGGTGCCCGACAATTCGCTGTTGAGCCACGACCTGTTCGAGGGGCTGTTCGCGCGCGCTGGGCTGGTGACCGACGTGGAGTTGTTCGAGAGCGCGCCATCGAACTATCTGGCGGCCGCGGCGCGTCAGCACCGCTGGGCCCGTGGGGATTGGCAGTTGCTCCCCTGGATCGTGCGCGAACGGCTGTCGTCGATCGATCGCTGGAAGATGGTGGATAATCTCCGGCGGACGCTGTCGATGCCGGCGGCGTTTCTCACCTTCGTCTTCGGGTGGGCCTGGATGGGATCGCCGCCCGGCCTCTGGGCGGCCTACGTGCTCACGACCATCGCGATCCCTCCCCTGCTTCCGGCATTCGCCGGCGTGTGGCCGCGCGTCCCGGGGATTTCAAAGCGCAGCCACTTGCGCGCGGTGGCGCGCGACTTTCGATATGCGGTGGGACAGATCGCGCTCACGGCTGCGACAATGACGTTTCAGGCGTCGCTGATGGCCGGCGCCATCGCGCGGACCCTGTGGCGCGTGCTTGTGACGCACAGGCGGATGCTGGAATGGACGACGATGGAGCGCGTAGCGTCGCGCGTCCCGGTCACGGTCGGGGGATTCTATCGCCGGATGTCAGGCGCCGTCGCTCTTGCCGTGGTGGCCGCGGCTGTGGTGGCATGGCGCCATCCGGGAGCCACGCCGGCCGCGGTGCCCGTCCTGCTGATGTGGGCGCTCGCGCCCGCCGTCGCGTGGTGGGTCAGTCGTCCGGGGACGGCGGCGCGCACCGCTCCGCTGTCGCCGGACGACGCGCGTGCGCTCCGCCTCATCGCGCGCCGCACCTGGGACTACTTCCTGACGTTCGTGACGGCAGACAGCCATGCGTTGCCGCCGGACAATTTTCAGGAAACGCCCGTCCCGGTAGTCGCCAACCGCACGTCGCCAACCAACATCGGGTTGTATCTGCTCTCCGTGGTGTCGGCGCGCGACTTCGGATGGCTGGGGACCCTCGACGCGGTGGATCGGATCGAGCAGACGCTGCACACCGTGAACAACCTGGAGCACCATCGCGGCCACCTCTTCAACTGGTACGACACGCGGGACGGCCGTCCGCTGGAGCCGATGTACGTCTCCTCGGTGGACAGCGGCAACCTCGCCGGCTCGCTGCTTACGCTGGCCAATGCGTGCCAGGAGATGCTCGACCAGGCGGCACCTGGACCGGCGGCACTGTCGGGCATTGGCGATGCAGCGCTGCTGTTGCGGGAGGCGGCGCGCGTAGCGGACCATGGACGGCATGCGGTGCCCGCCGAGCTGCTGCGGCTCGATGAGGCGCTCGATGTGGTGATGACCGTGGCCACCCAGCATCCGGACACGCCCGCCGAGTGGTCGGCGCGATTGTCGGAACTCGAAGCCGCGGTGCGAACGGTGGCGAATTGCGCTCGGGACGTGGCCGACCACGACGCGGCGAGGCCGACCAGCGTGCAATCTCGAGCCGACGCGCTGCGCCAGGCCGTGGAGACGCACGTGCGCGATCTCGACGCGCTCATGCCCTGGGCCACGTTGCGAGTCGACGACCTGGCGGCGGCCCTCATGGCGCGATTGACTCCCCCGCCGTCGCTCACCGACACGCCCGGCCGCTGCGAAGCGGCGCTCCGCGAACTCGCGGCGGTGCGATCGGCTGTGGAGGAGTCCGGTGCGGTGGACGCGATCAGACTGCGGAACATCGACGCGCTCGCCGGCAGCCTCGAGCGCTCGGCCGCCGCCGCGGTGGCGCTCAGCGAGCGGCTCACGCGTCTGGCCGCCATGGCCCGCGGCATGGTGGCGGCGATGGAGTTCGGGTTTCTGTTCGATCCGACCCGGATGCTCTTTGCGATCGGCTATCGAATGACCGATGGGAGCCTCGACCCCGAGCGGTACGACATGCTCGCGTCCGAAGCCCGGCTCCTGAGCTTCGTCGCCATTGCGAAGGGGGATGTGCCCGTGCGCCACTGGTTCCGGCTCGGCCGCCTGCTGACTCCGCTGGGGAAGGATTCCGTCCTGATGTCGTGGTCGGGTTCGATGTTCGAGTACCTCATGCCCAGGCTGATCATGCGCGCGCCCAACGGGAGCCTGCTGGAGCAGACCTGTCGCCTCGCGGTGCAGCGCCAGATCGATTACGGCGCCGAACGCGGGGTCCCGTGGGGCACGTCGGAGTCGGGCTACTTCGCGCGCGACGTCGCGATGACGTATCAGTATTCGAACTTCGGCGTGCCGGGTCTCGGCCTCCGGCGCGGACTCGGCGACGACATCGTCGTGGCGCCCTACGCGACAGCGCTGGCAGCGATGGTCGAGCCGCAGGAGGCGGAACGGAACTTCCGGGCGCTCACCGGCATCGGCGCTGACGGGCAGTACGGATTCTACGAATCGGTGGATTACACACCGGCGCGGCTCCCGGCCGGCACGCAGCGGGAAGTGGTCCGCATGTACATGGCCCACCATCAGGGCATGGCCATCGTCGCGATCGCCAACGTGGTGGACGGCGGCGCCATGCGTGCGCGCTTTCACAGCGAGCCGATGGTGCGGGCCAGCGAGATGCTGTTGCAGGAGCGGACGCCGCGCGATGTCGCCGTGGCGCGTCCGCGACTGGACACCGCCGTAACCATTGACAAGGTGCGCGAGCTGGTGCCGCCGCACACCCGCCGTTTCTCGTCACCGCACAGCGTCACGCCTCGCACCCAACTGCTGTCCAACGGGCGCTACGCCGTGATGATCACCGCGTCGGGATCGGGGTACAGCCGCTGGCAGGACCTCGCCGTCACCCGCTGGCGCGAGGATGTGACCCGCGACGATGCGGGGTCGTACATCCTGCTGCGCGATGTCGCCACCGGCGAGCGCTGGTCGGCCGGGTACCAGCCGAGCGGCGCCGCTCCGGAGAGCTACGAGGTGACGTTCACCGAGGATCGCGCGGAATTCCTCCGCCGCGACGGGGCGCTCTCGACGCGGCTCGAGGTGATCGTGTCGTCGGAGGACGATGCCGAAGTGCGGCGTGTGTCGCTCACGAACCACGGCGTGCGGACACGAGAGATCGAGGTCACCTCGTACGCCGAGATCGTGCTCGCACCGGCGGTCGGGGACGCCGCCCACCCCGCCTTCTCGAACCTGTTCGTCCAGACCGAGTGCGTCGCCGAGGTGGACGCCCTGCTCGCCACGCGACGGCGCCGGACGGTGGAGGACGCGGAGATCTGGCTCGCCCACGTCGTGGCCGTCGAGGGCGAGACGATCGGCGACCTGGAGTGGGAAACCGATCGCGGGCAGTTCCTGGGGCGCGGAAGGGACATCCGCGCGCCCCAGGCGGAGACCGGCGGCCGCGAACTCTCCAACACGGTCGGTCCGGTGCTCGACCCGATCGTCAGCTTCCGGCGCCGGGTCCGCATCCGTCCGGGCAAGACCGTCCGTGTGGCCTTCGCCACTCTCGTGGCGTCGTCGCGGGACGCGGTGCTCGACCTCGCGGACAAGTACCACGACGTCACCACCTTCGAGCGGGTCGCCACGCTCGCCTGGACGCAGGCCCAGGTTCAGCTCCACCACCTCGGCATCGGGCCCGACGAAGCCCACCTCTTCCAGACGCTCGCCGGGTCAATCGTGTTCGCGGATCGGGCGCTGCGCGCCTCGGTTGACGTCGCGGCCCGACGCACCGAGGGGGTCGCCGCACTCTGGGTGCACGGCATCTCCGGCGACCTGCCCATCGTGCTCGTGGAGATCGACGATGCCGACGATATCGGCATCGTGCGGCAGTTGCTGCGCGCGCACGCGTACTGGCGGATAAAGCGCCTCCCCGTCGACCTGGTGATCCTGAACGACCGCGCGCCTTCGTACCTGCAGGATCTGCAGGCGCTGATCGAGACGCTGGTGCGCACGAGCCATTCGATGCCGCGCCCGGAGGGATCGGAGTCGCAGGGACGGGTATTCACGCTGCGGGCGGACCGGGTAACGGCTGCGCAGCGCGACGTTCTGGAGAGCGTGGCACGCGTCGCGCTCTCGAGCCGGCGTCGCACACTGGAGGAGCAGGTCGCGCGGGCCTACCGGGCCGAGCCCGCTCCGATCACGGTGCCGCGGGCGCGGGCGGTCGCGGCGCCGCCAGCCGTGCAGACGGCGGAGCCGACGCTACCATTGGAGTTCTACAACGGCATGGGCGGCTTCGACGCCGATGGGCGCGAGTACGTGACGATCGTCCGCCCGGGACAATGGACGCCGGCGCCGTGGATCAATGTGATCGCCAACGCGAACTTCGGATGTCTCGTGTCGGAGGCAGGCGCGGGCTGCACATGGTCGGTCAACAGCCAGGAGAACCTGCTCACCGCGTGGTCGAACGATCCGGTGAGCGATCCCCCCAGCGAGATGTTCTACATTCACGACGAGGACTCCGGGGATCTGTGGAGTGCCACGCCGCTGCCCATTCGCGACCAGAGCGGCCAGTACGTGGTGCGACACGGACACGGCTACACCCGATTCATGCACGACGAGCACGGTGTGGCCCTCGATTTGTTGCAGTTCGTACCTGAGGCCGACTCGATCAAGATCGCGCGCCTCACGCTGACGAACCACTCGCCCCACGCCCGGCGGCTGGCGGTGACCGCGTATCTCGAGTGGGTCCTCGGGGTGTCGCGAAGCGGCTCCGCGCCCTTCGTGACGACCGAGATGGACGCGGCCACCGGAGCGATGTTCGCGCGGAACTCGTGGAGCCGGGACTTCGGCACACAAATCGCCTTTGCCGACCTGGGCGGTGCGCAAACCGAGTGGACCGGCGACCGCACGGAATTTCTCGGGCGCAACGGCGCTCTCGATCGCCCCGCCGCGCTCGGCCGACGCGAGCCATTGTCCGGGCGCACCGGCGTGGGGCTCGACCCGTGCTGCGCGCTCCAGACCACCGTGGAGATCCCCGCCGGAGGGCACGCCTCGGTGGTCTTCCTTCTGGGTCAAGCCGGGACGCTTGACCAGGCACGGGCACTGATCAAGCGCTATCGCGCCGACGATCTCGACGCCCAACTGAAGAAGGTCACCGACGGATGGGACCGGGTGCTGGGCACGACTCGGGTGAAGACTCCCGACCGCGCGCTCGATCTCATGTTGAATGAGTGGTGGCTCTACCAGACGCTCGCCTGCCGAGTCTGGGCGCGGACGGCATTCTACCAGGCCAGCGGCGCGTTCGGGTTCCGCGATCAACTGCAGGACGTCATGGCGCTCGCCGTTTCGCGGCCCGACCTGACGCGCGCACAGATCCTGAAGGCTGCGTCGCGCCAGTTCGTCGAGGGCGACGTGCAGCACTGGTGGCACGAGCCCGTCGGCCGCGGGGTGCGCACCCGCATCTCCGACGATCTCCTCTGGCTGCCCTACGTGACGGCGCACTATCTCGAGGTGACCGGAAACAGCGTGATCCTGGACGAGGCCGTCCCGTTCCTGGAGGGGGCGTTGCTGGCCGCAGGACAGACGGAGTCGTACTTCGAACCGCGGGTCGCTGCCGAACGCGGAACGCTGTTCGAGCATTGCGCGCGGGCGATCGACCGGAGTCTCGACGTCGGCACGCACGGGCTGCCGCTGATGGGGACGGGAGACTGGAACGACGGCATGAACCGCGTCGGCGCCCAGGGCAAGGGGGAGAGTGTCTGGCTCGCGTGGTTCCTGCACGGCGTGCTCTCGACGTGGGCTCCGGTGGCGGCGGCGCGCGCGGAGACCGAACGCGCGGAGCGCTGGGTGGCACACGCCCGGGCGCTCCGCGAGGCCATCGAACGTGAAGCGTGGGACGGGAGTTGGTACTGCCGCGCATTCTTCGACGATGGCACGCCCCTGGGAACCGCCGGCAGCGACGCGTGCGCCATCGACTCGGTCGCGCAATCGTGGGGTGTGCTCTCGGGCGCCGCCGATCCCCGTCGGGCGCACCGCGCGATGGCGGCCGTGGACGAGCATCTGGTGCGGCGGAATGACGACGTGATCCTGCTGCTGACACCGCCCTTCGACCATACCGCGCTCGAACCCGGCTACATCAAGGGCTACGTGGCTGGTGTGCGTGAGAATGGAGGCCAGTACACGCATGCGGCCGTCTGGGCGGTGATCGCCTTCGCTGCGCTGGGCGACGGCGACAAAGCCGGCGAACTACTTGCCATGCTCAATCCGATCACGCATACGAGGACTCCGCACGACGTCCAGCAATACCGCGTCGAACCGTACGTCGCCGTGGGCGACGTCTACTCCGAGGCCCCGCACGTCGGGCGCGGCGGATGGAGCTGGTATACCGGGTCGGCGGGGTGGTTGTATCGCGCCGGCATCGAATGGGTGTTGGGCATCCGGGTGCAAGGCACGCGCCTCGTGATCGACCCGTGCATCCCGGCGGCATGGCCGGGGTTCACCGTGACATTGCGACACTGCGCGGCACGGTACGACATCGCGGTGGAGAATCCCGGCGGCGTCTGTCGCGGAGTGGCGATACTCGAGCTGGACGGCGTCGCGCTGGATGACCGCACCAGCATTCCGCTTGCCGACGATGAGCGGAGCCATCAGGTGAGGGCGGTGCTGGGAGAACCGGGGACGATGGCTCCGGCGACGGCAGCATGACGGAGTCCCCCTCCGCCGCACGGCCGACCTCGCGTCACTCCGTGGTTGCTCGGCGCAGTGTATCATTCAAGCGACGTCCGCCCCGGCTGCGCCGTTGCGAGACGCACCAGGAAGGCCGTCGAGGAAAGCACAGGTACCCCGATCGTTCACCCGGATGGAAGTGAGCGGCGCCGTGCGCGCACGTCGCGCATGATGGTGCCGTCTCCAAAGGAGAAGCCGCATGTCTGACGACGACAAGTCCGGCAGGAAGCGTCATGGCCGCGTCGCGGAGACGCGTCGCCCGGATCCTCCTCAGCGCGAAGGCGACAAGCCGCTCACCGAGGAGTTGACGGGCCGGGCGAGCGCGACCGGCGAAGAACTCACCGCGCTGTTCGACAGTGACACCGCTGAGCACTTCGCCGACGGATTTCGTGGCGGGAGCAACAGCGACCCCGGCTCCGACCTCGAGAAGGACGTCGACACGGACCCTGACGCGGGCGACGACGTTACCGCCGTCTAACAGCGCGCAATCAGCGTGTGAGCAACATCGGACTTCGGCCCACTCCCGAAGGGAAGGTCGGCGTCGCGTGAACTCGTGCGTCCACCGCGGCGCATCGAGTGCGGGCCGTACTCCGTGAAACCGGTCCATCCCGAGGTACGGCCGGCGCCATGACCGACTTTCTCGCGCAGTGTGTCACCCGCGACGAGGCGGCCTCCCCCGTCGCCGGGCGCTTCCAGGAATAGGCGGCGATTCCTGAACGGCGACAGCCATGAATATCAGTCCCCTCGCAGGCCATCCTGCTCCGCCGTCGATGCTGCTCGACGTGTCCAGGCTTGTCACGGCGTATTACACCGACATGCCGGATCCCGCGGTGGCGGCCCAGCGCGTGGCCTTCGGCACGTCGGGGCATCGAGGCACGGCATTCGACAGGACCTTCAACGAATGGCACGTCGTCGCGATCAGCGCGGCCATCTGCCGCTACCGCAAGCGCCACCGCATCGACGGTCCGCTCTATTTCGGCATCGATACGCACGCGCTGTCGGTGCCCGCATGCGCCGCCGCCCTCGAGGTGCTGGCGGCGCACGGCGTGGACGTGATGCTCGCCGAGCACGACGAGTACACGCCGACCCCCGCCGTGTCCCACGCCATCCTCTGCTACAATCGCGGGCGCACCACAGGGCTGGCCGACGGCATCGTGATCACGCCGTCGCACAATCCACCGGACAACGGGGGGTTCAAGTACAACCCGCCGAATGGGGGGCCGGCCGATACCGGAATCACCAAATGGATCGAAGCCCGGGCCAACCAGTTCCTCGAGCGCGGGCTGAGGGGAGTGAAGCGCATACCACATGAAAGGGCGTTGCGCGCCGCCACGACACACCGCCACGACTATCTCACGGCGTATGTGCGCGACCTGGCGAACGTGATCGACATGGACGCGATCCGGGGCGCCGGCATTCGCGTGGGCGTGGATCCCCTTGGCGGGGCCGGCGTCCATTACTGGGCTCCGATCGCCGACCGGTACCATCTCGACCTGACGGTCGTGAGCGACGTGGTCGACCAGACATTCCGGTTCATGTCGGTGGATTGGGACGGCCGCATTCGCATGGACCCGTCGTCGCCATACGCGATGCAACGCCTGATCGGCCTGAAGGACAGGTTCGACGTTGCCGCCGCGTGCGATACCGATCACGACCGTCACGGGATCGTCACGCCGAGCACGGGGCTGTTGCCGCCCAATCACTATCTCACGGTGGCCATCCATCACCTGTTTCAGCATCGACCGCACTGGGGCCCGGATGCCGGCGTGGGCAAGACGGTGGTGAGCAGCAGCATGATCGACAAGGTGACCGCGAAGCTCGGCCGGCGGCTCCACGAAGTGCCGGTTGGCTTCAAGTGGTTCGCTGCCGGGCTCGGCGACGGTTCACTCGGTTTTGCCGGCGAGGAGAGCGCTGGCGCGTCGTTCCTGCGCCGCGACGGGACGGCATGGACGACGGACAAGGATGGCATGATACCGGCGCTGCTCGCGGCGGAGATCACCGCGCTGAGCGACCGCGATCCCGGGGAGATCTACGCCGACCTGACGCGCGAGTTCGGCGAACCGGCGTACGACCGGGTCGAAGCACCCGCGACCGCGGAGCAGAAGAAGCGACTCGCCGCCCTCGCGCCCCACGAGGTGCAATGCAGCGAGCTGGCCGGAGAAGAGGTCACCAGCATCATCAGCGAGGCGCCGGGCAACCACGCGCCCCTCGGCGGCGTGAAGGTGTCGGCCGCCACCGGGTGGTTTGCCGCGCGCCCCTCGGGAACCGAGGACATCTACAGGATCTACGCCGAGAGCTTCCGGGGAAAAGCGCAGTTGGACCGGATTGTCGAGGAGGCACAGGCGATCGTCGACAAGGCCCTGGCGGCCGGGCCGCCGCGAGTCGCACCACGAGAATGAACTCGTTCCCTGATCCGTGGAGCTCGAGATGAACAAAGGCAAAGACCGTCCGGCGCCCTCGGATGCGCTGGTGTTGTTCGGGGTGTCGGGCGACCTCGCCCACAAGATGATCTTTCCCGCGCTGTACGCGATGGTCCGGCGGCGCGGGCTCACCGTACCGGTGGTCGGGGTGGCCTCCACGCCATGGACCGTGGCGCAACTGCGCGAGCGGGCGACCGACAGCATCAGGAAGTCCGGCGTCGCGGTCGATCGGCGGGTGCTCGAGCGGCTCCTGGAGCTACTGCGATATGTGTCCGGCGACTACAACGACGCCGGGACGTTCGCGGCGCTCAAGCGCGCGTTAGGCTCCGCGAAGCGCCCCGCGCACTACCTCGCCATCCCGCCGTCGCTCTTCCCGACGGTCATCGAGGGACTCGGGGCGGCCGGGCTGGCGGACCAGGCGCGGGTCATCGTCGAGAAGCCGTTCGGGCGCGACCTGGCCTCCGCGCGACGACTCAACGCCGTCGCACGATCGGCGTTCCCCGAGAATGCGATCTTCCGGATCGATCACTTCCTGGGGAAGGAAGCGATCATGAACATTCTGTACTTCCGGTTCGCCAACGCCTTCCTCGAGCCCATCTGGAACCGCAACTACGTGGCGAGCGTCCAGGTCACCCTGGCGGAGAGGTTCGGCGTGCACGACCGCGGCGCGTTCTACGAATCGGCGGGTTGCCTGCGCGACGTGATCCAGAACCACCTCTTCCAGATCGTCGCCCTGCTGGCCATGGAGCCGCCAGTCTACCAGGGATATGGATCGGTCCACACCGAGAAGGCCAAGGTCTTCGAGGCGATGCGCCCGCTCAAGCGGCGCGATATGGTGCGCGGACAATACGCCGGCTATCGGAAGGTGCCGCACGTGGCGAAGCGATCCGACGTCGAGACCTACTGCGCCGTGCGCCTCTTCATTGACTCGTGGCGCTGGGAGGGGGTGCCGTGGTACCTGCGCTCCGGAAAGTGCCTCCACGAAACGGCCACCGAGGTGGTGGTGGAGTTGAAGGCGCCGCCCGCGAGGTTGTTCGACGATGCGGCGCCGACTGCCGGTCCGGGGAACTACGTGCGTTTCCGGCTCTCGCCCAATGCCGCGATCGCCCTGGCAGCCCGCGCCAAGCGGCCCGGCAGGGAATTCGTGGGCGACCTCCGGGAGCTATACATGGTCGAGGAGCTTCTCGGCGCCGCCCCCCCGTACGAGCGCCTGCTCAGCGACGCCATGGACGGCGACGGCGCGCTGTTTGCGCGATGGGATGCGGTCGAGGCCGCATGGGTCGCGGTCGACGGGGTGCTCGAGAAGCATCCCCGAGCCATCCCGTACAAGCGGGGCACGTGGGGGCCGAAGGAGGCCGACGCGCTCATCGCCGCGGACGGTGGATGGCAGAACCCGACGCACACGGGATCGCGCCCATGATCGCGCGCGCCGTCACACGGATCCCGCGGCTCGACGTATGAGCCGCCGGCGCGCCGGCGAGGCCGGCGCGACCAGGACGTGGCGCACGGAGGCCGCCGTAGCACGGCAGCGCCTAACGTGCCCCCAGCGGCGCGCCGTCCGGCGCCCCGCGCCGCCAGTCCGTCGCGCGGCCGAGGCCACGAGTCATTCTTTCGAGCGATGCGGCGCGGCCTTCCGGATTGGTAACATGCGAAGTGGCTGCGTGGATGACACTCGGCATCAGCCGGCGTGCGCAGCGGGCAGAATCGCAACCCGGACTTCCTGAGGACCCTCCCATGCTGGACAACGCCAGGGCGTGGCCCATCGCGCCTGGCGGAGGACTCGCAACGGGACACACCGATCATGACAGCCTCACCGCTGACACCAGACCTGCTCCGCAGGATGGACGCCTACTGGCGAGCAGCCAACTATCTGTCGGCCGGCCAGATCTATCTCTACGACAATCCGCTCCTGAAGGAGCCGCTCACGCTGGCGCACGTGAAGCCGCTGGTGGTTGGACACTGGGGCACGACGCCCGGCCAGAACTTCATCTATGTGCACCTGAACCGCGTCATCACGAAGTATGACCTCGACATGTTCTACATCGCCGGTCCCGGTCACGGAGGCCCGGCACTGGTCGGCAACACCTATCTCGAGGGCACCTACAGCGAGATCTATCCGAACATCAGCCAGGACGAAGCGGGACTGAAGCAACTGTTCAAGCAGTTCTCCTTCCCCGGTGGAATTTCCAGCCATGTGGCGCCGAGTACGCCGGGATCGATCCACGAAGGCGGCGAGCTGGGGTACTCGCTCAGCCATGCCTTCGGCGCCGCGTTCGACAATCCCGAACTGATTGTCGCCTGCATCATTGGTGACGGTGAGGCGGAAACGGGCCCGCTGGCCACGGCCTGGCAGTCGAACAAGTTCCTCGATCCGATCACCGACGGCGCCGTGCTGCCGATCCTGCACCTCAACGGCTACAAGATCAGCAATCCGACCGTCCTCGCGCGCATCGAGGGCGAGGAGCTGGAGCAATTCCTGAGGGGCTGTGGCTGGGCACCACGATTCGTGGAAGGCGACGAGCCCGAGACGATGCATCAACTCATGGCCGCTGCCCTGGACGGAGCCATCGAGGACATCCGGCGGATCCAGACGAACGCGCGGACCCGGAACGACAGCGGTCGGCCGCGCTGGCCGATGATCGTGCTCAAGTCACCGAAGGGATGGACAGGACCGCAAGTGGTGGATGGCCTGCAGATCGAGGGCACGTTCCGGGCGCACCAGGTGCCACTCATCGTGGACGCCGATCATCCCGGGCATGTGCAGCAACTCGAACGCTGGTTGAAGAGCTACCGGCCCGAAGAGTTGTTCGACGCGAGTGGCCGGCTCGTGCCGGAACTGGCCGAGTTGGCGCCCCGGGGGGATCGGCGGATGGGCGCCAATCCGCACACCAACGGCGGCAACCTGCTGCGCGACCTGCGCATGCCGGACTTTCGCCTTCATGCGGTAGCGGTCCCTTCGCCCGGCGCCGTCGCCGCCCAGGACACGCTGGTGCTGGGCAGGTTCCTGCGTGACGTCGCCCGGCTGAACCAGGATCAGCGCAACTTCCGCGTCTTCGGTCCTGATGAGACGCTGTCGAATCTCCTGGGCGCGGTGTTCGAGGCCACCAATCGCCAGTGGGACGCCCGCGAAGTCGCGAATGACGAATTCCTCGCACCCGCCGGACGGGTGCTGGACTCGATGCTCAGCGAACACCAGTGCGAGGGATGGCTGGAAGGCTACCTCCTGACCGGGCGGCACGGGCTGTTCAACTGCTACGAGGCCTTCGTTCGCATCGTCGACTCGATGTTCAGCCAGCACGCCAAGTGGCTGAAGGTGACGCGGGAACTGCCCTGGCGCCGGAAGATCGCCTCGCTGAACTACCTCCTCGCCTCCCACGTGTGGCAGCAGGATCACAACGGCTTCACGCACCAGGATCCGGGCTTCCTCGATCACGTCATCAACAAGAAGGCCGACATCGTGCGCGTCTACCTGCCGCCCGATGCGAACTGCCTGTTGTCCGTCGTTGATCACTGCCTGCGCAGCCGGCACTACGTGAACGTGGTGGTGGCGGGAAAGCACCCGCTGCCCCAGTGGCTGACCATGGAACAGGCGGTCGTGCACTGCACCGAAGGCATCGGCATCTGGCAGTGGGCCAGCAACGACCAGGGTACGGAGCCGGACGTGGTGATGGCCTGTTGCGGCGACACCCCCACGCTGGAGATCCTGGCCGCGGTGTCGATTCTGCGGGACCACCTGCCCGCGCTGAAGATCCGGGTGATCAATGTGGTCGATCTCATGCGGCTGCAGCCCAGCAGCGAACATCCGCACGGCCTGAGCGACCTGGATTACGATGCCCTGTTTACGAGGGACAAGCACATCATCTTCGGCTTTCATGGATATCCGTGGCTGGTCCATCGCCTGACGTACCGACGGACCAACCACAAGATGCACGTGCGCGGCTACAAGGAAGAGGGCACGATCACCACGCCCTTCGACATGCGGGTGCAGAACGACCTGGACCGCTTTCACCTCGTGCAGGACGTGGTCGATCGACTCCCGCAGCTCGGGGCGAAGGCCGCGTACCTGAAGCAGATGGTGCAGGACAAGCTCATCGAGCACAAGCGCTACATCGACGAGCACGGCGAAGACATGCCGGAAATCCGGAACTGGAAATGGACGGACGAGTCGCGTGGCAATGGTGCCCCGCCATCATCGCCATCAGGGTCGAGGCGGCGGGACGCACATGAGCCAGCATGAGCACAGCCCCCACCATCCCCTGCCGCATCGACACGCGGCGCCGGATGGCCCTGGGCCGTACTGGAGGCGCGCGCATCATGACTGGCGCTTCTGGGTCGGCGTGGTGTTGATGGTCGGGGCCATGGTTGTCTATGTGACGAGCGAGAACCTGGCATTCAGGCCCCGCATCCAGCAGCCGGTGCCCGGCGCCGTGGGCAGGTAGCGACATGCCCGGGCACGATCACCACGCGCATATGGCGGCAGACTTCCGGAAGCGATTCTGGATCTCCCTCGTCCTGACCCTGCCGATTCTCTTCCTCTCGCCACTGCTCCAGAAACTGGTGGGCCTGCGGGAAGCGATCCGATTCCCGGGCGACGTCTACGTGCTGTTCGCCTTCGCCTCGGCGGTCTTCTGGTACGGCGGATGGCCGTTCCTCACCGGACTGATCACGGAGGTCAGGTCCCTGCGGCCGGGCATGATGACGCTGGTCGGGGTGGCCATCACTACGGCCTACGTGTACAGCAGCGCCGTGGTGTTCGGCCTCGCCGGCAAGATGTTCTTCTGGGAGCTGGCCACCCTGGTCGACATCATGCTGGTGGGGCACTGGATCGAGATGCGATCGGTGATGGGCGCTTCGAAGGCCCTCGAGGAACTGGCCAGGCTCATGCCATCCGACGCCCACAAGCTCATGGCGGACGGCAGCGTGAAGGATGTGCCTTTGAGCGCGTTGGCACTGGATGACAGGGTATTGATCAAGCCGGGTGAGAAGATTCCCGCCGACGGCGTGATCATGAAGGGCGAGAGCGCGGTCAACGAGGCGATGCTCACCGGTGAATCGACCCCGGTAAACAAGCAGGCCGGCGGAAAGGTCATTGGCGGTTCGATCAACGGCGAAGGCGCGCTCACCATCGAGGTCAAAGGCACCGGCAACGACTCGTTTCTGTCGCAGGTCATCGCGCTGGTCAGGCAGGCCCAGGAAAGCAAGTCGAAGACGCAGAGCCTCGCCGACACGGCGGCGATGTGGCTCACCATCATCGCGCTCGGCAGCGGGGCCCTCACGCTGGCCCTCTGGCTGGTGTTCCTGAACCGTGATTTCTCCTTCGCCATCGAACGCGCCGTCACCGTGATGGTGATCACCTGCCCGCACGCGCTCGGCCTGGCGGTGCCGCTCGTCGTGGCCGTCTCCACGGCGCTGGCGGCGAGCAACGGCCTCCTCATTCGCAATCGCGCCGCCTTCGAACGCGCCCGACACCTGCAGGCCGTCATCTTCGACAAGACCGGCACGCTGACGGAAGGGCGCTTCGGTGTGACCGAGGTCCTGGTGCTGGACCACGATGTCACCGAAGCGTCGCTTCGGCTGTACGCGGCTTCGGTGGAGTCCAGCTCCGAGCATCCCATCGCCCAGGCGCTCGCTGCTGCCGCGGAGAAGAAGCTGCCGGTCGAGGACTTCAAGAGCATCCCGGGCCAGGGCACCGAGGGCACTGTCGAGGGCCACAAGGTCCAGGTGGTGAGCCCGGGCTACCTGCGCGGACAGCAGATTGCGTTCACCGACGAGCGCATCGCGCGACTGCAGTCTCAGGGCAAGACGGTCGTGTTTGTCCTCGTTGACGGAACCCTGAAGGGAGCGATCGCGCTGGCAGACATCATCCGACCCGAGGCGCAGGCGGCCATCGCTGCCCTCAAGGCGCTCCACATCCGTTGCCTGATGCTCACGGGTGACAACCAGGCGACGGCCGGATGGGTGTCGGACCAGGTCGAACTGGATGAGTACTTCGCCGAAGTCCTGCCCCAGGACAAAGCCGCCAAGGTGAAGGAGGTCCAGTCGCGGGGCATGGTGGTGGCCATGACCGGCGATGGTGTGAACGATGCGCCGGCGCTGGCGCAGGCGGACGTGGGCATCGCGATCGGCGCCGGTTCCGACGTCGCGGTGGAAACGGCCGACGTGATTCTGGTGCGGAATAATCCGCTGGACGTCGTCGCCGTGGTGCAGCTGTCGCGCGCCACCTATCGGAAGATGATGCAGAACCTGTTCTGGGCCACGGGCTACAACGCCGTCGCCATACCGCTGGCGGCCGGCGCGCTGTCCGCGTGGGGCCTGCTCCTCAGCCCGGCGGCCGGTGCGGTGCTGATGTCCGTGAGCACGGTGATCGTGGCCGTCAACGCGCGGTTGCTGAAGATCGTACGATGACAGGACGGTGAAGTGGGGAACGGTCCGGCTTGCCGGACGGAAGCTCGTCGAATCACAACCAACCGGAGTAACACGATGAATCGCAACGGATGGATGAGTGGTTGGGGGAACGGAGGCGCAGGAATGTGGCTCCTGATCGCGGTCGGCGTATGCGTCGTGGTCCTCTTGGCCGTCATGATTTCGAGGCAGTCCAGGAAGTAACGGTGTGTTCAGGGCCGCCGGTGAAGTGAGCCGCTTCCCTCCGGTGGAGAGGAATGACGGCCGACCTCTGTGCAGGGACATGGGCCTGCAATGATGAGCAAACCCCGCGCGACGCCTGACGCCACGCCTGACGCGACGCCTGACGCGACGCCTGACGCGACGCCCGACGCCACGCCCGACGCCACGCCCGACACCACGCCCGACGCCACGGACGGTCTGAAGACCCTGCCCCTGCCGGAGCTGGAGAAGAAGCTGGGGTCGTCGCCCGACGGTCTCGGCCAAGCCGACGCTCGGAAACGGCTGACCCGCTACGGGGCGAACGAGATCGAGGAGAAGAAGACCAACCCGTTCCTCAAGTTCCTCACCTACCTGTGGGGACCGATCCCGTGGATGATCGAGGTGGCGGTGATCCTGTCCGGGGTCGTCCGGCACTGGATGGATTTCTGCATCATCCTGCTCCTGCTCGTGTCCAACGCCATCGTCGGGTTCTGGGAGGAGCACCAGGCTGGTAACGCCATTGCCGCGCTCAAGGCCAGGCTGGCAGTCAAGGCCACGGTGAAACGCGACAAGCAGTGGAAGACGCTGCCGGCCCGCGAACTCGTACCGGGCGACGTCATCCGCGTGCGGCTGGGGGACATCGTGCCCGCCGACGCGCGGTTGCTGGCGGGCGACCCGGTGTCGGTGGATCAGTCGGCATTGACGGGCGAATCGTTACCGGCCACGCGCAACGCCGGCGAGGCGGTGTTCTCGGGATCGATCATCCGCCGTGGTGAAACCGACGCGCTGGTCTACGGCACCGGCACGAACACCTACTTCGGCGAGACCGCGCAGTTGGTGCAAGCGGCACATACCGTCAGCCACTTCCAGCGGGCGGTGCTGAAGATCGGTAACTACCTGATCATCCTCGCCGGCGTGCTGGTGGCGGTGATCCTCGCCGTCGCGATCCTCCGCGGCGACCCCGTGCTCACGACGCTGGAGTTCGCCCTCGTGCTCCTGGTCGCCGCCATCCCGGTGGCGATGCCCACGGTGCTGTCGGTGACGATGGCGGTTGGCGCGCGCCTGCTGGCGAAGAAGGAAGCGATCGTGACCCGGCTGGCGGCGATCGAGGAGCTCGCCGGCGTCGACGTGCTGTGCACGGACAAGACGGGTACGCTCACCCAGAACAAGCTCACGCTGGGCGATCCGTTCTGCGTCGACGGCATCGGGGCCGACCAGGTCATCCTCGACGCGGCGCTGGCGTCCCGGGCGGAAGACAAGGACACCATCGACCTGGCCGTGATCGCCGGCGTGAAGAACGCCGACGCGCTGAAGAGTTGCCAGGTGATCCATTTCCAGCCCTTCGACCCGGTGCACAAGCGCACCGAAGCCACGGTCAAAGGTGCGGATGGAAAGCAGTTCCAGGTGGCCAAGGGTGCGCCGCAGGTGATTCTGGAGATGGCGACGAATGCTGGGGACGTGCGGCCGGCGGTGGAGCAAGCCGTCAATGCCTTTGCCGCGCGCGGCTTCCGTTCGTTGGGCGTGGCGCGCGCGGACGAGCAGGACAAGTGGCAGTATGTGGGAATCCTGCCATTGTTCGATCCCCCGCGCGAACAGGCCAAGGCAACCCTCGCCGCCGCCGGGAAGATGGGTGTGCGCGTCAAGATGGTGACGGGCGACCAGCTCGCCATCGCCAGGGAAATGGCCAGCCAACTGGGCATGGGCACGAACATCCTTGACGCCAGCGGCCTGGGCGACATGAAGGGCGCCGCGACGGCGAAGCAGGCGACGTCCATCGAACAGGCGGACGGGTTCGCGCAGGTATTTCCCGAGCACAAGTTCCACATCGTGGACGTGCTGCAGCACCACGGCCATATCGTCGGCATGACCGGCGATGGGGTGAACGACGCACCCGCGCTGAAGCAGGCCGATTGCGGCATCGCCGTATCGGGCGCAACGGACGCGGCGCGCGCGGCCGCGTCGATCGCGCTGCTGGCGCCAGGGCTGTCGGTGATCATCGACGCGATCAAGGAAAGCCGGAAGATCTTCCAGCGCATGAACAGCTACGCGATGTACCGCATCGCGGAAACGCTGCGGGTGCTGCTGTTCATGACGTTCTCGATCCTTGTGTTCAATTACTATCCGGTCACCGCGGTGATGATCGTGATGATCATGCTCCTGAACGACGGCGCCATCCTGTCCATCGCCTACGACAACGTGCGGTACCGAAACCGGCCCGAGACGTGGAACATGCGCCTCGTGCTGGGCATCTCCACCGTCCTCGGCGTCGTCGGGGTCGTGGCGGCATTCGGCTTGTTCTTTCTCGCCGTGCGCGTGTTCCACATCGACCGGTTGCATGCCCAGACGATGATGTACCTGAAGCTGTCGGTGGCGGGGCATCTGACGATCTTCCTCACGCGCACGCGAGGTCCCTTCTGGTCGGTGCGCCCGGCGCGTGCACTCTGGGTGGCAGTGATCGGCACCCAGGCGATAGCGACGGTCATCGCCGTGTACGGCCTCTTCATGGCTCCGCTCGGCTGGGGGTGGGCGGGGTTCGTGTGGGGATATGCCTTGGTGTGGTTCCTCGTGAACGATCGCATCAAGCTGCTGGCGTATCGCGCCTTCGATCGCACGAAGGCGGAACCTGCGCCTGGCGCTGCGCCCGGCGCCAAGACCAGGCAGAAGCCGAACGCGACCACCGTGCCCACCTGATACTGCCGTCGAAGCAGCGGTATCATTCCATCGTGGACCTGGAAAAGCACCTCCATCGGAACGGCACCCGGATCGTCAAGATCTTCCTCCACCTGTCGCAGGAAGACCAGCGCAAGCGCTTTCTCGGCCGCATCGATGAACCGGACAAGAACGCTCGGCGGGCTCGACATGGCATATCCCAGAACCACGGCGGCGCGCCGCCAGGAACTGACGTCTACTCGCAAGAACCTGACAAAGTGAGGCGGACCGTTGGTGCGTCGAACGGCCGGTGAGAACCGGCGACAGTCGTCCCTTCGGGCCATGGCTGCGCTCGCGCCCTCGTTACGTGTTCAGTTTATCCCTTTGGTTGGGATCCCATTTCGCGGGCGGGGTGAAGACCGGAATAATCCCGAGGGCCAGGCAGAGGCGCATGACGCGACTGATCGCGTCGCGATGCTGGTGCGGCTCTTGGAAGATCGTGTCGTTGTCGAACTGGGCGTAGGCCGGTCGCCCCACCTCGCGCCAGTGGCCGGTGAGCCGGGGCACGACAGCGCGAGCGCTCACCCACGCCAGGGGCTACGCGGCCGCCACGCCGCCGTGGAGCGACATGCTGGTAAGCACCTCGACCTGCGGGCCCTGCGCGATCGCCAACTCGGAGATAATGTGAAGCTGTCGAGCTCCGCCTCGTGGCGCATCACCGCGGGGAGATACCAGCCTGGCGGCGGAGGGGAGCGCCGCACGCGCGCCCGCCGGTCGATGGCCCCGCGGCGCTCGAGAATGCGGCAATCGTGCGCACCGAGAGCGGCAGCGCGCCCGGGGCCGCGCTTCGGCGGTCATCGCACGCGCGATCGCCGGCGCGCCGTATTGTTCATAACGAACGGTCAGGGCGCGCAATCCGGCAGATTGCGCATCCCACGGCCGCGCTCGCGGTCGGACGGATCGGCTATCCGGTGACTGGCACCGTCCCTGCCATGCCTGGCGCGACCGCCACCAGGCGGCCGCCACTGGAGCCACAATGAAGGCGACACAGCAGCTGCACGACCTCGGTCAGAGCCTCTGGCTCGACAACATCACCCGCGGCATCCTGAACGACGGCACGCTGCAGCGCCACATCAGCGAGCTGTCGGTGACCGGACTGACCTCCAACCCCACGATCTTCGATCACGCCTTCAAGGGCGGCGATTCCTACGACGAAGCCATCCGCCGGAAGGCGGCGGAGGGCAAGTCCGGCGAAGCGCTGTTCTTCGAACTCGCCATCGAGGACCTGGCGCGCGCCGCCGACCTCTTCCGCCCCGTCCACGTCAGCACCGGCGGCGTGGACGGCTGGGTGTCGCTGGAGGTGTCGCCGCTCCTGGCCAACGACACCGCCGGGACCATACGAGCGGCGGCCGACCTGCACGGCCGGGCACAACGCCCCAATCTCTTCATCAAGATCCCGGGCACCGCCGAAGGCGTCCCGGCCATCGAAGCGTCGATCTTCTCGCGGGGTGCCGGTCAACGTGACGCTGCTGTTCTCTGCCGCGCAGTACGTCGCAGCAGCCGAAGCCTACATGCGGGGCATCGAACGACGGATTGCGGCGGGCCTCGACCCGCGAATCGGTTCGGTGGCCTCGCTCTTCGTGAGCCGATGGGACGTGGCGGTGCACGACACCGTGCCGCCGGCGCTGCGCAATCGACTCGGCATCGCGATCGCCGGGCGCGCGTATCGGGAGTACCGCCGCGTGCTGGCGTCGCCGCGATGGCGCGCGCTCGCGGCCGCGGGCGCGCGGCCGCAACGCCTGCTCTGGGCCAGCACCGGCACCAAGGATCCCGATGCGCCGGACACGCTCTATGTCGAGGCGCTGGCCGCGCCCGACACCGTCAATACCCTTCCCGAAAAGACCCTCCAGGCTTTCGCCGATCACGGCCAGATCACGGGCACGCTGCCGTTCGACGGCGGCGAGGCCGAGGCGGTGATCGCTGAGTTCACGCGCGCCGGAGTGGATGATGCGGCGCTTGCCGGGCGACTCCAGCGCGAGGGCGCCGAGTCCTTCGACAAGTCCTGGAAGGATCTCCTCGACTGCCTCGCGGCGAAGCGCACAGCGCTGACGCAACCGGAGCACGCCACGGCGAGGAAACCATGAGGGCGAACGAGGCGTTGCCCGGCCGAACCGCTCACCGATCGTCGCGGCATGGAAGGCGCTCGAGGAGCACTACCGGAGCATCTCCGGCATGCACCTGCGGGACATCTTCGCCGGCGACCCCGAGCGTGGCACGCGCCTGACCGCAGACGCCGCGGGACTCCACCTCGACTACTCCAAGCATCGCGTCACCGACGAGACGCTCCGGCTGCTGCGCCAGCTCGCCACCGACTGCGGCCTCGCCGAGCGGATCGAGGCGATGTTCAGCGGGCAGGCGATCAACGTGACCGAGCAGCGGGCGGTCCTTCACGTCGCGCTGCGGGCGCCGGCTGGCGAGCGGATCGTCGTCGACGGCGCGGACGTCGTGCCGCAGGTCCATGCGGTGCTCGACCGCATGGCGGCCTTTGCCGACGACGTGCGCAGCGGCCGCTGGAAGGGCCACACCGGCCGGCCCATCCGCAACGTCGTCAACATCGGCATCGGCGGCTCCGATCTCGGTCCCGGTGATGGCGTACGAGGCGCTGCGTCACTACAGCCGGCGGGATATGACCTTCCGCTTCGTCTCCAACATCGACGGCACCGACTTCGTGGAAGCCACGCGCGACCTCGATCCCGGGGAGACGCTGTTCATCGTCTGCTCCAAGACCTTCACGACGCTGGAGACGCTGACCAACGCCCACACGGCGCGCGACTGGTGCGTGCGCGCGCTCGGCGATGAGCGTGCGGTGCGCCGGCACTTCGTCGCGGTGTCGACCAACGCCGATGGCGTCACGAAGTTCGGCATCGACAGCGCCAACATGTTCGGCTTCTGGGACTGGGTCGGCGGGCGCTACTCCATGGATTCGGCCATCGGGCTCTCCACGATGCTGGCGGTGGGCCCGGAGCACTTCGGCGAGATGCTCGCCGGGTTCCACGCGATGGACCGGCATTTCCGCACCGCGCCGTTCGACAGCAACCTGCCGGTGATCATGGGTCTGCTCGCCGTCTGGTACGCGAACTTCTTCGGCGCCGAGCACCGTGGCGGTGCTCCCCTACGAGCAGTACCTGAAGCGCTTCCCGGCGTACCTGCAGCAGCTGACGATGGAGAGCAACGGGAAGCACGTCACCCTCGACGGGACGCGCGTGGACTACCAGACGAGCCCCGTCGTCTGGGGGGAGCCGGGCACCAACGGGCAGCATTCGTTCTACCAGTTGATTCACCAGGGGACGCGGCTCATCCCGTGCGACGTCATCGGCTTCTGCCAGCCGCTCAATCCGCTGGGCGACCACCACGACCTCCTGATGGCGAACGTGTTCGCGCAAACGGAAGCGCTCGCCTTCGGCAAGACGGCGGCCGAGGTGCAAGGCCGAGGGCACGCCGGACTGGCTCGTGCCGCACCGCGTCTTCGAGGGGAATCGTCCGACGTCCACGATTCTCGCCGACCGCCTCACGCCGGAATCGCTCGGGTCGCTCATCGCGCTCTATGAGCACAGCGTCTTCACGCAGGGCGCGATCTGGGGCATCGACTCGTTCGATCAGTGGGGCGTGGAACTGGGAAAGGCCCTGGCACAGCGCATCGGCGGCGAGCTGCAGGGCGACGGCCCGCCGCCCGGCGGCCACGACAGCTCGACCACCGCCTTGATGCGACGCTACATGCGGCTGCGGCACAAAAGCGCGACATGACCAGCTCATTTGGCGCCGTTGACGATCTCTGCATCAACACGATCCGCACGCTCAGCATCGACGGCGTCGAGAAGGCGGCGTCGGGACACCCGGGGCTGCCGATGGGCGCCGCGCAGGGTTCGCTCGTGCCGGCCTTGCTCGCCGATGGATCGCTCTCCCCTCTCCTGCTTCTGCTGCTGGACGCGCTCGGGGTCAGCCAGCGGCAGTTGCGAGGCCCTGTAGGCCAAGATGCGACATACGAGTCCAAGAATCCGCACGGAGAGTGAGCAGATCATCCGATGGTTGGGCTGCGGCGGAGTCCACACTTCTGCTATCGGGCCCGTTGGGCCCTGTAAAGCCTGACGTCATATGTCCGTGAACACAGCTCGTGAGGCGGAGGATCGTCGTCATTCCTGGAGCGCGACTGGTCGACGTTCCGTCGCACACCTGCGTCCCTTCTGTTGATGGCCGCGGTCGCCGTTGCGTGCTCGCAGCCAACAGCGCCAGCAAGCGTCCGGCCCACAGTTCTGGTGAAGAACGCCCTGTGTGATGGTGCAGGCTGCCGGACGATCGAAGTTCGAGCATTCGTCCTGACTTTCACGGTCCCTCAACCAATAGAGGGCTTCGGTGTGGTGGGGAAGTGAACACCCGGTCGGCGTGTTTGACGTTTCCGGAATCCTGGACGCTGCGCGTATTCGGTCCGGCCGACACAACGACATTGGTATGGACTCCCTTCGACGACGACGGGATTCTTCTTGTCGCTGTCGACTCGGCGGCGTTCCACGGCGGCAGTAACTCTGCACAAAGGGATAGTACCTTCTGCAGGGGATATGGCCGTTTGACGGCGTGGGCAGGTTCACCATGGGAGAGACGCCCGACTTTGTTCCGAAGGACTCGCCCGGGTGGGACGTGACCTTCCCCGGCCGGGCGTTCGCCGTGGATCCCGCGAAGACCGATCGATGTGAGGGCTAGTCGCGAAAACTGACGCGGCGTCAATCAGAGGATCCAGTTGACGAGGCCACGACATCCAGACGCGAAGAAGAAGAGTAGCGTCCGTCACCAGGAGCAGTGCCCAGCAGAAGGAAGCAGATGCCCCTACTTCTCCAGGTCCGGCCCGGATCGACACCTCCGTGAGCGCCGCATCACACCTCACTCACTCTTCATCGCCACCAGCGGACTCGTCGCCGATGCCCGCCGGGCGGGAAGCCAGCACGCCGCGCAGCGCCACCACCCCGATCACCAGCGACCGCCACCACGAAGCTCGCGGGATCGGCGCGGCCTACACCGTACAACTGGCCCGCGGATGCGCGCGCGCCGAGCGCCGCGCCGCCCTACGCCAATAGTCAACGCCGATGCCGGCCAGTGCCGCGCCCTCGCGCAACACCAGCGATGCCACCTGACGCGGCCGCGCGCCCAGTGCCTGACGCACGCCGAACTCGTAGCGGCGCCGCGTCGTGGCATACGCGACCACGCCGTACACGCCCACCGACGCCAGCAGCAGCGCGAGCGCGGCGAAGCCGCCGCCAGTAGTCGACGTGAAGCGCTGCGACGAGCGCGCGCCCGACGACGTACTCCGCCAGCGGGCGGACGTCGTAGACCGGAAGGAGCGGATCGATGGCCGCCCACTGCGCGGCGAACCGCGGGCCGAGCGCCGACGGATCGCCCGCTCGTGCGCACCACGTACGCCATCGGATTCCGCTGCACCTGCCGCTCGGCGAAGAAGACCTGGTCGCCGAGGTTCTCGACGCAGGCTGCGATGCCGCACATGCTTGACAACACCCACCACTGTCGCCCAAAGACTCGGATGTCCGGTCGACGAACGGATCCGCCGCGATCCTGCTGCCCGATGGCGCTCTGCCCGGGCCACGACCGCCTGGCGAGCTGGTCGTCGACGATCACCACCGGCGGTGCGTGCTCGTCATCGGACTCGGTGAAGAACCGGCCGTCCACAAGAGTCGCGCCGACCGTCTCGAAATACCGGGGCGTGACCGCGCGATTGTCGGCGAACGGCGCCGTGGATTCGTCTCCGCGCTCTCCTCGGTGATGTACGGGCCTCCCCAGTTCGGCACGTTGTCGTAGGGCATGTGGCTCACGCTGCCCACGCCGGTGACCCCGGGCAATGCCGCCAGCGCCGCCTGCAGCCGGCGGCCGAAGGCGTTGAATGGCTGCCTGAGTCGCCGTAGCGGCGAGCCCGGGCAGCGAAATCTTGAACGACAGCACATGGTCGCTGCGGAAACCCGGATCGACGCGCGCGCACGCCAAGAAAGTCCGCACCAGCAGCGACGCGCCGACAACCAGGACCACGCTGAGCGCGATCTGCAGGATCACCAGCCCCGAGCGAAGCCGTTGGTGGATGCCGCCCGCCGGCGCGGCGACCCGTCCTGCTGCAGCGCGACCGTCAGGTCGGTGCGCGCCGCTCTCGGCAACCGGCGCGAGGGAGAAGAGCAGTCCCCAGACCGCGGTCGTCGCCAGCGTGAACGCCAGCACGGTCGTGTCGACGTGGACCAGCGCCGAGCCGGCCAAGGCTGTCCGGCGCGAGCGCAACAGAGCGCGCGCAGGCTCCAGTAGCCGAAGACCAGCCGCCGCCATGGCGCCTAACGACAGCAAGCACCAGCCCTTCCACAAGGCACTGCCGCGCAAGGCGCCGACAGGCCGGCGCCAAGCGCCATGCGCACCGCCGTGTCGCGGGAGCGGCCCGCGGCGCGCGCGACCAGCAGGCTGGCGACGTTGACGCAGGCGATGACAGGAGGATCGCCACACCAACAAACAGCGCGAGCAGCGCCGGCCGGATCTGCCTGCACGTCGTCGGCCTGCAGCGCCACAGTCGTGAAGACGCGGCCCGGCCGGCCCCGTATTCGGGAACTCCCGCGAGATCGCCGCCGCCACAGCGTCGATATCCTGCCGCGCCTGCTCGACCGTGACCCCCGGCTTCATGCGCCCGACCACGCGGAGGTACTTCTGGCCCCGCGCGCCCGCGCGTGAGCGCATTCGGGATTGAGGGGCGCGAACGCCTGCAGATCGTCAGGGACGTTGGCATCGGGCGGCATCAGCAGGCGGAATCGATCGGGCATGACGCCGACGACAGTGACCGGCTGCCCGTTCACCTGGATCTGCCGGCCCACGATGCCGGGATCGCCGGCGAACCGCCGCTGCCAGAGCGGGCCAGCTGAAGCAGGACGGCGCGCGGCGCGGCCGGCGACTCGTCGTCCGTGGAGAACGTCCGCCCGATGCGGCGCCGCCGCGCCGAGCATCGAGAAGAAGTTCGTGGTGACCAGGCCGACGCGCAGCTGCTCGGGATCTCCGTCTCCCGTGAGTGCTGCCGGTCGTCGCCCAGATGGCGCCGAACTCCGAGAAGACGCGAGGTGCGATCGCGCAGGTCCTGGAGCTCCGGCCCGGAGAGCGGCGCCCGCGGATATCCGGCCGACGACAGGTCGCACCAGACGAACACGAGCTGCGACGGATCGCGGTACGGCAGCGGCGCGCAGCAGCATCGCGTGCACGACGCTGAAGATCGCGGTGTTGGCGCCGATGCCCAGCGCGAGCGTGAGCGATCGTGACGGCCGTAAAGCCCGGCGAGCGGCGCAGACTCCGCACGGCATACCTGACATCCTGCATGTGGCCTCCGGCCGGGGGCGCTGAGAGCTGGCCGCTGATAGCTGATTCCCAGCAACCTCACTTCACGCCAAGATGCTTCTTCAGAAACGTGACCGTGCGCGGCCACGCGTCCTTGGCCGCGGCGAGGTTGGCCGCCTGCTGGTCGGGATTGGGCGGATTCAGGGAGTCGTCCTGCGCGCGCATGAAGCCGTGGATGGCGCCGTCGTAGTTCCTGCCGAAATAGTCCTTGTGCATGGCCATCATCACCGAATCGAGTGCCGGCATGCCCGCGCTGATGCGCGCATCCTTGGCACCACTCAGCAGCATCACCGGCGTCTTGATCTTCGCCAGCGAGTCCGCGACGGGCACCGGCCCGTCGAACGGCGGCAGTCCATAGTACGCCACGCCGCCCGCGAATCCGTTCAGACCGCCGTTGATGACGTGCAGGAAGGTCGTGGTCCCGCCCCAGCAGAACCCGATGATGGCGTACCGTTGCGCGGCCGATGGCTGCGACATCGCGTACCGCGCCGCAGCGTCGATGCCCCGATTGCGTTCGTTGCCGTCGACACCGCGGATCAGCTGGCTTGCTTCCTGTCTCGACAGCTCGACCGTGCTCGGTCCGCCGCGCGCCCGCGACACGAGGTCAGGCGCGATGGCGATGAACCCCTCGGCTGCGACCTGGTCGGCCACCGCGCGTACCCAGGTCGAGAGCCCGTAGATTTCGTGGACCACCACGACCACCGGCGTCCTGGCATTCGACGTGACGGGGTACACGATCCACGCCATGAGAGAGTCGCTCGAACCGGGTTCCCAGGCGATCTTCACCCACTCGCCGTGTCGCGGACTCGCGTTCAGGCGGGCGGCCGCATGCTGGTCGCTCGCGGGGAGATTCATCGCCCCCTGATCGGTGCTCGGGGCGGCCGCGGGCGCGGCCACGTCGCCGGGCGACATGTGATCCAGGTGCTCATCAGCCGGCTGCCGCTGACACGCCGCCACGAATGCGGCCATGGCACAGGCGGCGGAGAAGACGCGAGGAGGGGCCATCGGAAGACTCCAGCGGGGGGAGGAACGTGGTACGATGCGTGACGCCCGGCGGCGCCGAACTTGTGGACAATAGGGCGAAGGCACGGCGACCGGAAGACGGCAGTCGCGCCGGGCGGCGCAGCTCTGCATCGTTGTGGAACACCAGGAGCGCACGTGACCACTGACGCCATCGACATCGCCGACCGGGAGGCGCTCCTCGCCCGACTGGCCGCGCATCAGACCCTCGGTCATGCACCGCGCGAGGAGCTCGAGTGGCTCGTGGCGCACGGCGAACTGCGCCGCTTCCCCGCGGGCACCGTGTACCTCGCCAAAGGACAGCCGGTCGACGAAATGGCGGTCCTGCTGAGCGGGCGAACGGTTGTCCACGTCGAGCGCGCTTCCGGCCGCCGTCACCTCCTGGAAACGTCGGCCGGCGCGGTCACCGGTGCCCTCCCCTACTCCCGCGTGGTTACCGTCGTTGGCGACGTGGTGATGGAGGACACCACCGACGCGCTCCTGGTCTCGCGCGATCACTTTCCGGAAATGATACGCGAGTGCCCGGTCATCACCGCGACGATCGTGCATGTCATGCTCGATCGCGCGCGTCAATTCGCGTCCACTGACTGGCAGGACGAGAAGATGGTGTCGCTGGGGCGATTGTCGGCTGGCATGGCGCATGAGCTGAACAACCCGGCGTCGGCCGCGGCGCGCAGCGCCAAGCTGCTGAATGAGGTGTTGAGCGAAGTCGAAGAGGCGTCGCGCCTGCTGGGCGCCATCAATCTCACCGTCACCCAGCGCGGGCGACTGCTGGACCTTCGCGATCGGAGCCTGATCCCGGCCACCACGGGAGTCTTTTCCGCGATCGAGCGCTCGGATCGCGAAGAGGAGATCGTGAGCTGGCTCGCGGCCCACGGAGCGGATACCAGTCGCGCGGCCGCGCTGGCGGAAGGTGACGTCACCAGGGAGCGGCTGGACGAATTCGCCGAAGTGATCAGCGGGACGGCGCTCGACGCGGCGCTGCGCTGGATCGCGGCCGACCGGACCGCGCGGGCGCTTGTTCGCGACGTGGAGCGCGCTACCGACCGCATCTACGATCTGGTCTCGGCGGTGAAGCGATTCACGTACATGGATCGCGCCGTCGTCATGGAGCCGACCGACGTTGGACAAGGGCTCGCCGACACCGTGTCGGTCCTCGCCGCCAAGGCAAAGCAGAAGTCCGTGTCGGTACGGCTCGACGTGCCAGCGGATCTCCCGAGAGTGTCCGGTTTCGCCGGTGAGCTGAATCAGGTGTGGTCGAATCTGATCGACAACGCGCTCGATGCGGTGGAGTCGTCGGGACACGTGACGGTGACCGCGTCGCGGGACGGCGACACCGTGGTGGTGTGCGTTACGGACGACGGTCCCGGGATCCCGCCGGAGATCGAGGGTCAGATCTTCGATCCGTTCTTCACGACCAAGCCCATCGGAGCGGGTACCGGACTCGGCCTGGATATCAGCCGCAGAATCGTGCGTTCGCACCACGGCCAGATCGGCGTTGAATCGCGTCCGGGCCGTACCGAATTCCGCGTTTCCATCCCGGGGTTGGTCGCGCAAGGGTAGCGCACCCTGGCAGACCCACGCCGTCCAACGCGGACTCCGGCGCCAATCGGCAGCGCTGGAGGAATCACTGCTCGTGCGCGGCGTGCCGCATCGCCAGGTGGTGCTCACGATCCCCAAGCGGCTCCGCGCGTGGTGCCTCTACCGCCGCTCCCTCCTCGGCGATCTCGCCCGCGTCGCCGCGCGCACGGTGACCGCCGCGGTGCGCGCGCTCACCGGGGAGCCCACGCTCGCGGTGGGGATCGTGGGCTGCCTCCAGACGCACGGGTCCCTCGCGAACTGGCACCCGCACATTCATATGATTGCGACCGACGGGGGCTTTCGCGCCGACGGGACCTTCGTGTCGTGGCCGGCGCACGACACGGCCGCGCTCACGGAAGCCTTCCGCCGCGCGGTGCTCCGGCTCTTCCTGCGGCGAGGGCTGTTCGAGCGCGAGGACGCCGAAGCGATGCTCGCGTGGCCCCACTCGGGGTTTCACGTGCACGACGCCGTGCTCGTGCCCGACGGCGACACCGCGTTCGCGCTCCGGCTGGCGCGCTACTGCGCGCGGAATCCCGTGGCGCTCGAGCACCTGGAGTACGAGGCGCAGCGCACGCCAGGTGCGCTATCGCTCGGACAAGGCGGACGGTCCGACCGCGGGCACCGAGACCGTCGATCCGCTGGAGTTCCTCGCGCGGGTGACGGCGCACATTCCGAACAAGCACCAGGTGATGACCCGGTACTACGGCTACTACGCTAATCGTGTGCGCGGCGCGCGGCGCAGGGAGACCGCGGGCGCGGCGGACGCACCGGTCCCGATTGCTGCGTCGGTCCCGCTCCCGCTCCGCGAAGCGCGGCGGCGCTGGGCGGAACTCCTGCGGCAGATCTTCGAGGTCGATCCGCTCCGGTGCCCGCAGTGCGGGGCCGAGATGCGGATCGTCGCATGCATCACGCAGCGCGCGGTGATCGATCGCATCCTCGATCACCTGCGCCGGGCCCGGGGCGCTGAGGCCGCCCGCGCCACCACGCAGCGTCCCGTTTCCGCCCGTTCCGTCCCGCGCCGATCGCCGGCACCCGGCCCGACGCCCCGGCCCGCCCCCGATCGACCGCGCCCCATGCTCACCACCCAACGTTGCCGGCGCCGCCGGGCGATTCAATTTCCTACTCGCACACGACCACCGGCACCGTGGCGGCATACAAGGCCTGCACGATCTGTTTGGTGGATTCGAGCAGCCCGCCAGGGGTGTCGAGCTCGACGACGAGGCATTCGTCCCGCTCAGCGCCAGCGACTTTGATGGCCCGGGCGATGTAATTGGCTGTGGCGGGCCCGATCGCTCCATCGATGCGGATCAGCGCAATCTGCGCCGGCTTGGCGCCGGCGAGCGCCGACAGCGTGATCGCGACGAGGAACGAGGGGTGCGGCATGAGGGCTCCCGATTGAAGGTACCCGGCGCAGGGGCCGCGGCGCTACAGGGTCGCTCCATTAGTTCGCCGATCTCTCCGCTCCTCCTGGCGGTGCTCGGTATCCCGCTGCTCTTCCTCATGCCCCTCGTGCCGATCCTTCTATTTCCGTTTCTTCTCCCCGTCCTGGCGATTCTGGCCTTTATTGCTGCGATTCAAGCGTTCAAGGAGGGTTGGCTAAGCCCTGCCCCACGGGTGTGTGGTGCGCGTACAGGATCGGATCGCCGGGCGACGCGGCGTAGAACGAACGGGCTGGTCCCATCACATTGAGTTGGCGCGAGCCGCTAGTAGGAGCACGCTCTGGGCATCGTTTCTATCCGGCGACCTCACCCGACGATGTGACCGCGCGGCGGCGCCACCCGGCGGCGGCGGCTTGCGTCACGTTGATGCGGGGCGACGGAGTACCTTTTGTAGAGTGCGGGCCGCCGCCGAAGCGCAGAATTGTTAGGTTGCACCACACCTTCCCGTGATCATCTTCGCGTTCGCGGTCTTTCTCGGTGCCCTACTCTCCGGCGCGACCGCCTCGGTAGTGGGTTTCGGCATCGGAAGTCTCCTGACCCCGCTGCTTGCCCTGCGCTTCGGCACGAGCATCGCGGTAGCGGCGGTTACCATCCCCCACGTGCTCGCCACTGCATTTCGATGTTGGCGTCTGCGTGCCCATATCGACCGGACGGTTCTGCTCCGCTTCGGCGTATTGAGTGCGGTGGGAGGACTTCTGGGGGCGCTGTTATACACGCGCCTTGGCTCATCGGCGCTCACTCGTATTCTCGGCGGGCTGCTCGTCCTGACGGCCACCGCTCAACTGACGGGCTGGAGCGCCCGGTGGCATCCGCGCGGGCCGATCGTCGCGTTCATCGGACTCGCTTCGGGCTTCTTCGGCGGCGTGGCTGGCAACCAGGGTGGCCTGAGGGCCGCGGCGTTGAGTGCCTTTCGACTCTCCCCTGGCGCGTTCGTTGCCACCGCGACGGGTACAGGCTTGCTCGTCGACGCCGCCCGAGCCCGGTTTATCTCTGGAAGGGCGTTCAGGACCTACTCCCCGTCTGGCCAGTGATCGCCACCGCCGTGGTGGGGGTGCTCATCGGCACTGTCCTGGGAGAGCGAATGCTCTTTGGCCTGTCCATTCGTCGCTTCGGCCAACTGGTGGGTGCGGCGGTCGGGGTGTTGGGAACATGGCTGCTGTTCGGCGCTCCCTAACTACGGCTTGCTGCAGTCCGCCGCCGCTTGAGCATCGTTGGGTGTCAGCGGCCCTGAGCGTATAGCAACCGGCCCTATGCCAAGCCGACAACGGCCGGGCGCTTTCTCGGCGTCTAGCCGTGTCGGTTCTCGCTGATCGGGGCCACCTCGGGGGCGGTTACGGCTTCTTGACTGGTGGCTTCTTCGGGGCCGGATCGGCCTCGTGCTGCACCTCGCCGACCGTCGCGCCGGTCATGGCATCGACGTTGACCTCCTCGATGCCGGACTTGCCGGCAATCTTCATGTCGAAGGACCAGATCAGTCTTCCCTTTTCGCGCTCCAGTTCGTAACTCTTGACCGTAGCGCCTGGGGAGCAGCTCGATGTATTCGTCGGGAGTCATGACACGCGTGGGGCGCGGCCAGAGGTCACCGCACGGCTTGCCGATTCGGCGATATTCGCGACTCAAACGGGCGATATTCTCGGGCGTGTACATCGAGCGGCCGGTCGTGAGGTAGCGCAAGAGTAACGGTGAGGGAGGGACTCATACCTCCGTAACAGAACGGAGGCTCGCCTACCTCGTGCTACGAAGACGCGGATCGGGTCACCCGGTCCCATTTGAGATAGTTCACGACTGCACGAGCGGTGGTCTCGGTGGGATGGTCAATGTGATGCATTCTGGCCGAACCGAAATGGCCATGCTATCATGGATGGCCCCCCCAGACCTGGTCCTCCACAATGTCGCGTCGAGCGCTTGTCCCACTCGCTTTGGCGTTGAGTCTGACGCTCACTGACTGCAACGTGATCGCCTCCGTCACGGGCGCGCCCTCGGTGACGGACGTAACCGTTCGGGCGCCGCCCGGAATCCTCGTCGGCGACAGCTTGCAGGTGCACGCCAGCGCAACGAAAAGCAACGGCGTCACCATCCCCGACCTCCGGCCGGATGCGTGGCGCAGCAGCGATCCGAGCGCGATCTCGATCAATGCGCAGGGCGTCATGAGGGGTCTCGTCGCCGGACGCCAGGCGACCATCTTCGCCGATTTCCAAGGCAAAACGGGATCGGCAATCGTGACCGTCGGCAGCGACGACTCGCGCCTCGCATACGCGCTCGCCGATCAGCCGGCCGCGGCGAGCCCGTATTCCCCCGACGCGTCGACTCGCTACAGCTCGAGCGGCGGAACGATCACGGTGACGCGAACGTCCGTCGGCCAATACAGCGTGACGTTCGCCGGACTCGGTCGGCCGCCCGGCGGCCGCGACAACGTGCAGGTCACGGGGTACGGCAGCGGTCCGATCTACTGCAAGCCGGCGTCGTGGGACGCGTCGGGCGCCGATCTTGTCGTGGCGGTCAACTGCGTCAGGCGCGACGCGTCAAAGGCGGACAGCAAGTTCACCATCCTCGCGATCGGCGCACGAGCGTTCGGCGCGTCGACGCCGCTCGGCTTCCTGCTGTCGAACGGCGACACCGGCACGGTCGTGCTCGACAGCTCGGGAACGGCCCGCAATTCCGCCGGAGGGCAGATCGGGGTGGGGCACGTTTCGGAAGGGGCGTTCGCGACCCTCTGGACGGGGTTGGGACCGCAGTCTGGTGGAGTCTCAGGGCCGGTTGGATTGATCGCATCGGGGTCCGGTTACGGGGCGCGCCGCTGTCAAGTGAGCGCCTACGACCTGGCGCAGAGCGGACTTGGCATCACCTGCCACACCACTGGCGGCGCCGGCCTGGGCGACAGCCCGTTCAGCGTAATCTGGTTTACACGCGGAAGGCCAGGGGCCCGCTACGGCTATGCGCTGGCGGACAATACGGGCAACACGACCGGGTATGCCCCGACGCCCGATGTATCGGCGAATTCGTCCGGCGGTGCGATCACGGCGAAACGCACGGGAACTGGAACGTACCAGATCGTGTTCGCCGGGCTGGCGCACTCGGCCGGCGGAACGGAGGGTGTGCAGGTGTCGACGTTCGGCCAAGGCGCTCCGTACTGCACGCTGGCGTCCTGGGGCAACAGCGGCGTGAACGACCTCGCGGCCAACGTGACGTGCTGGGATCCCCTCGACGCGCCGGTCAACGCACCGTACACGATCCTGATCGTGCAGTGAACGGATCGTCTGCCGCTTGAGCCGACGCGCGGCTTCGTTCCTCTGCGCGTGGTGTGTCGTCTGGGAGCGGCGTGGGTGGTGGTCTTGAACGCGGCGACGATGCCCAGCTGCGTCTGAGGATCGACAGACAATCGCGACCGGCTTGGCGGAATCGTTCTGCGGCGCTTTGTGACGCCGGACACCCGGACGCCCGACACGCGGCCCGGTAGGCGCGAAGACTTAGTCAGCCGGGACCACCCCGCTTTCCTCAGGACACCGAGGAAAACGGGGTAAGTCGTTTCGGCCTGACGATCGCATCCTTCATCCGAGCGAACGTCAAAGGCAAAGAACCGGATTGCGACCATCCAGGCCGACCGGTGAGCTCATGCCTGGCGAAGGGCACTCATGGTCCACTTTCGTCGCGCGGCGTGCTGGGAGATAGCTCGCCAGAGCGGCCACCGCCAGCAAGATCACAGGCACGATCAGAAAGACTGCCGGATCATGGGGGCGAACACCATAGAGCACATTTGCCAGCAGGGACGCAGTCGATGCAGAAGCGATCAATCCGGCAACGATTCCCATGCCGGCAAGCGCGACACCCTTGCGCAAGAACATTCTCAGGATGTCGCCCCGCCGGGCGCCCAGCGCCATGCGGATACCGATCTCCCGCGATCTTTGGCCGACGATATAAGCCAACACGCCGTAAATTCCGATGGAGGCCAGAAGCACGGCCAGTCCGGCAAATCCACCTACCAGATCGGCAGAAAAACGACGCGAAGCCACTGAACGATCCAGGACGTCATTCATCGACGAAACACCGAATACCGGCAAGGCGGGGTCAATGCTCTGGATTTCACCCCGGATCTTCGGTTCGAGCAGGGCCGCGGGCAGAGACGTGCGCAACACCACGCTCAGTCGCTTGCTGTTGTCCTGATAGAGCGAAACGTAGATGTGGGGAACGCCAGCGATGTCGAGACCGTCACTCTTCATGTCCTTCACGACACCAACGATGGTCGTCCAAGGCTTGGTCGCGTCTCGTCCGAATCGCACTCGCCGGCCCAGCGGATCGCTGTCTGGCCAATACTTGAGAGCGGTGCTCTCATCGATGATGGCCACGAGCGGTCCGTCGGCATCATCGTGCTCGGTGAATGAGCGGTCATGCGGCTCCACGCCAACGCCCTTGCCGCGGCCGGTCAGTTCGACGAGGCGCACCGACTCGTCTTGCGAATGGGGACCGTACCCGATCCCCGCAGCTGTGTCGGAAATGCGTATCACTGGCTGGCGATCGAGTTCTGGGGCCTCGGAGACACCCTGTTTGCAGAGAAGCTATTCTCGATAGCTCCCTCGTGCGCATCCGAGCCCTAACGACGGACGAGCGCAAGCGCTGTGGCCCCCGTCTCCAGTTGGAATACATCCTATATGACACTGATCATTGGGACGAGTCGCTCCCTCTCTTGCAGCGCTGGGTGGATCAAAACCCGAACGATTGGGAAGCCATAATGCTCATGGGCCTTTGCTTCGCGCATTTGGGGGACAAGGAGCGCGCGGAGCGGTCCATTACGCGTCTGATCGCCGATTGAGCCTCAGCATGCTGGCGGTCCTGAACACCCCGCGCATCGGACGGCTTGGCGCGCGCGCCATTGAGTGCACCCACCGTTGACCGACCACGCGGTGGAGCGGGGTTCGGTCCCGTGCACGCGACCGCGCTGCCGCGCCGCCGCTGCCGCGCCCCCGGAGGCGTTGGCACGCTACGGCGCGGAAGATGGCGGTGACGGCGTCCGCTCACAGCGGCCGCATGCTTGGCGCTCCCGTGCTTCGGAGCGCCGTGCGCGATGTCCGCGGTCACTGCCTGCGCGGCCCCGGGCGTCTACAAGCCGCGTCGCCCGCAAGCGGCGCCGCTGTTTCGGCTCGTCAGCGACCACTTTCGCGCGTTTCACGCCGCGTACGAGGAGCGTTTCGCCCCGACGTATGGCGACTGGCGTCCTGTCGTGCGCGAAGTGGCCGACAAGTTCCTTGCCTGCGGGGTGCTCGAGCACGGCTTCGCGCGCGTGCGCTGCGATGCGTGCACGCACGAGTATCTGCTCGCGTTCTCGTGCAAGGCGCGCTACTTCTGCCCGAGCTGCCACGCCAAGCGGTTAGCCCTCTGGACGCTGTGGCTCGAAGCGTCGCTCCTCGTGCGCGGCGTGCCGCATCGCCAGGTGGTGCTCACGATCCCCAAGCGGCTCCGCGCGTGGTGCCTCTACCGCCGCTCCCTCCTCGGCGATCTCGCCCGCGTCGCCGCGCGCACGGTGACCGCCGCGGTGCGCGCGCTCACCGGGGAGCCCACGCTCGCGGTGGGGATCGTGGGCTGCCTCCAGACGCACGGGTCCCTCGCGAACTGGCACCCGCACATTCATATGATTGCGACCGACGGGGGCTTTCGCGCCGACGGGACCTTCGTGTCGTGGCCGGCGCACGACACGGCCGCGCTCACGGAAGCCTTCCGCCGCGCGGTGCTCCGGCTCTTCCTGCGGCGAGGGCTGTTCGAGCGCGAGGACGCCGAAGCGATGCTCGCGTGGCCCCACTCGGGGTTTCACGTGCACGACGCCGTGCTCGTGCCCGACGGCGACACCGCGTTCGCGCTCCGGCTGGCGCGCTACTGCGCGCGGAATCCCGTGGCGCTGGAGCGCCTGGAGTACGACCGCTCAGCGCGCCAGGTGCGCTATCGCTCGGACAAGGCGGACGGTCCGACCGCGGGCACCGAGACCGTCGATCCGCTGGAGTTCCTCGCGCGGGTGACGGCGCACATTCCGAACAAGCACCAGGTGATGACCCGGTACTACGGCTACTACGCTAATCGTGTGCGCGGCGCGCGGCGCAGGGAGACCGCGGGCGCGGCGGACGCACCGGTCCCGATTGCTGCGTCGGTCCCGCTCCCGCTCCGCGAAGCGCGGCGACGCTGGGCGGAACTCCTGCGGCAGATCTTCGAGGTCGATCCGCTCCGGTGCCCGCAGTGCGGGGCCGAGATGCGGATCGTCGCATGCATCACGCAGCGCGCGGTGATCGATCGGATCCTCGATCACCTGCGCCGGCG
>CAVUFA010000015.1:0-53175 GCA_963740565.1 uncultured Gemmatimonadaceae bacterium
GTCTTCCTTTCCGCGGTATGTCTCGTAGAGATAGATCCGGTGGGCGGTGGACGGGTCCTTCATGAGCGGCGGAGGCCGGAAGAGGAGCCGGTCCACGATGCCGAACATCGCCGCGTTGGCGCCGATGCCGAGTCCGAGGGTGGTGACCACGGCGAGGGCAAAGCCCGGCTTGAGGCGGAGGCCGCGGATGGCGTATCGGATGTCGTGCCGCAGGTTGTCGAAGGTCATGTGTGTATGACACACTCCAGGCCGTGAAGAGTTGGATGGCGCGACCGGAGGAGAGGAAGGGGGGGGAAATGATAGCCTCCAGCCGCGACGGCGGCAGCGGGGAGGTGGGTCCAGATGCCGAGCCCGGCGCCGACCACCCATGGCCGCCCTTGCCTTCGAAGCGCGCACTGCGCTTACTCAGGCCATGCCCTGTCTTTTTGTTCTCATCGCGCTGATCACGCCGCGCCTGATGATCGCCCTCCTCTGGTTCTTCACGAACTGGTTCAAGGGGCTGTTCACGTCGCTGCTGTGGCCGCTCCTCGGCTTCATTTTCCTGCCCACCACGCTGCTCTGGTATTCCGTGGTGGTGACCTGGTTCGGTGGCGTGTGGTCCTTCTGGCCGATCGTGGGAATCGTGATCGCCCTGATGATCGACGTGTCTTCCGCGTCGGGGCGAAGGCGCGTGCGTCGCGTCGAGGACTGAACCGGGCTGCCGTCCGGCGGCCGATCTCTCGCGCGGGCACCGCCGAGGACTCAGAGGAGCGCCTGGGCCCCAATGGCCGCTCTCTGCGGTGAAGCCAGATGAATTCAACCGCGGAGGTCGCAGAGAACGCAGAGGACTGCGCCGGCAAGAGTGGTTCGAGGCGCCGCGGTCTGTGACCTCTGCGGTGAAAAACAAGCTAGTGCCGCTTCACCTCTACCTTCCGGCTCGAGTCATTGAGCGCGGCCCTCGTGGAATCCGCGGGCGCCAGCCCCAGCTCGTGCGCGAAAAACGTGAGCGTGAGCGCGGTGTTGCCCACCCGCTGCGCGAACGGCGCCCCGATCCCGTGCCCGGCCTCCATCCGCGTGAGGAGCGCCACGGCATGCCCGGACGTGGTCGCGGACTGCAGCGCGGCGGCGAACTTCCGCGATTGCCACGGCGCCACGCGCGGATCGTTGACGCCGGTTTCCATCAGCACCGCGGGATACGCGGTCCCCTTCCTTACCTGCTGGAGCGGCGAGTACGCGTTGAGGGCCGCAAACTCCGCCGAATCCGAGGTGCTGCCGTACTCGGTGACGTTGAACGCGCCGTTGGGGAACGTCTGGTGCCGCACCATATCATAGATGCCCACCATGCTGACCACGGCGCGGAACGCTTCGGGGTGCTGAGTGAGCTCGGCGCCCATCAGCAGCCCGCCGTTGCTGCCGCCGCGGATGCCGAGTCGATTGGTAGACGTCCACTTCTGCCTGACGAGCTCCTGCGCCGCGGCGTAGAAGTCGTCGATCGACGTGAAGACGCTGCACGCGAAGATCGGCGAACTCGCCCTCGAGAATGATTTTAGAACGCGCGCTCGGCAAGGCCGGCCTGCTGAGCGCCAAGCGATGATCGACCGGACGCACGCCTTGCCGATCACGAAGCAGGCGGCGGCGCTGGGGATCAGCCGGGGCGCAGGGTACTACACGCCTCGGCCAACCTCGGTCTTCGATCTCGCTCTGATGCGCCGGATCGATGCCGTCCACCTCGAGATGCCCTGGTTCGGGGCGCGCGGCCTGCGTCGCGTGCGGAAGACGGAATTCCCTGGCGTGGGGCGTCGGCGCATCGGGACGCTGAGGCGCACGATGGGCATGAGCGCGATCGCGCCCCAGCCGGGCACCAGTCGTCGGCATCGTGCGCCTCCTGTCAGCGAACACCCCAATGCGGCCACGAGCGAACACCTGAAAAGCGGCCAGACTCAGGCATAGAACCACTCGCCATCCTTCGGGACCTTTTCCCGAGGGGAGGCGATGGGCCACTACCTGAATGGCATGAAGCGACAACAGGTTATCGCACTGCTGGAGCTGGGCTGGTCGTATCGGCGGATTGAGGCCGAGACGGGCGTGAGGCGGGAGACGATCTCGCGCTACGACCGGATGCGCCGGCAAAATGCGGCCAAAGTGTTCCCCGGCTCGGCGGCGTCCGACGAAGCGGTCTCCCGGGGGAATGCGGCGGACGAGCCGTCAAATGCGGCCAAAGTGTTCGCCGGCTCGCCGGCAAATCCGGCCAATGTGTTCCCCGGCTCCGCGAAGGGGCCAGGCCCGGCGGGCACGCCGGCACGCTCCGCGGCGCGTTCTACGGCGGCGCCGTTTCGGACGGCGATCGAGGAGAAGCTCGCGCAGGGGCTCACGGCCCAGCGGATCTGGCAGGACTTGCGCGAGGAATTCGGCTACAGCGCGAGCTACGAATCGGTCAAGCGCTACGTGCGCGGCCTCGAGCGGCCGAAGCGCGCCGTCGGAGTCTATCACAGCGCGCCCGGCGAGGATTATGGAGAGTGCGGCGTTATGTTGAGTGCCCGGCGAGGGCCGGGCGGCACACCCGGCTCCTCGTCGTAGCGCGGACTTCACATAATTCCTATAGTGCTTCGAGCCAGGCAAGCAGGTCCTTGGGGACGCGAGAGCGTTTCGGCGCGCATGTCGGTGTGCCGGCTCGAATTAACGCGTCGCGTTTCATCTCGAGATCAATTTGGACGTAGACCTCCGTCGACTTCACGTCGGCGTGGCCAAGAATGTCTTTGATCGTGATGAGCGGGACGCCCGACTGCAGCAAGTGCATTGCTTTCGTGTGCCGCAATGTGTGGGGACTGATGCGCACGCGATCGAGGTGCGGCAATGAGATCCGGGCGTGCTGCACGTACTTCGCGAGCAAGTAGCGTGCTCCCTGACGGGTCAGACAATGACCGTGACGGTTTTGGAGCAGCGGGCTCGCATCGTCGAGCAGCCGGCCCGTGGTCGACAAGAAACGACTCACCAGACGCGCCGTCTGCGGTAGCACGGGGCAGATCCGCTCGCGCTGCCCTTTTCCTCGGAGGCGCACAAGCGCTGGCGGCGTCAGTCGAAAATCGCGCGGAGCGAGATCAAGCAGCTCTTGAATCCGCGCTCCGGTATCGTAGAGAAGGGCGATGAGCAAGTAATCGCGCTCGCCAATCGTCTTCGACCGATCGACCTGCGCAAGCAGATGAGCGAGCTCGGTGTCGCTCAAGTAGCCCAAGACCGGGCGTAGCGACTTCTTGAGTGGAATGGCGAGCACGCGCTGACACTGCGCCGCGAGCGCGGGATCGCTATCGAGCACGTACCGGAAGAAGCTATGAATGGCGGCCAGGCGCGCGTTGCGCGTCCGGATCGTGTTGCGGCGGGTTGTTTCGAGCGCGGTGAGAAACTCGAGAATGCGATCCGGTGTGAGCTCTTCGACCTGAAGCGTCGCCGCAGGACGTGCCGTCGTCTGGACGATGAATCTCAGCAGCAGCTTGAATGTGTCGCGATAGGCTGCGATGGTGTGCGGACTGGCATTGCGCTCAGCCGGCAAGTGGCGCACGAAGAAGGTCGTCACGAGAGGAGCGAGATCGTGCGTGCTCATGGGTCTGCTCCATCGGTAATGAGGTAGCCAAAGCGCGCACCGTGCCGGCGCGTGATCTCATCCAGCACGTCCTCGCTCAGTTGCAGGTATCGTTGAGTGCTGGTGAGCCCGACGTGCCCCATATACGTGGCGAGGGCCGGCAAGAGCGACCCGAGATTGACTCGCTGCCGATACCAAAGCGTGAGTCGAAGGACCGCAAAGGAGTGCCGCAAATCGTGAAGGCGTAATGATCGCCCGCCGCTGCGGTGCGCGATGCCAGCATCTGCGAGGACCTGATGAAACGATTCGCGAAGCGCAGACAATGAGTACGAGAGCGAGTACGACCGTCGAGAGGGCGCCGGAAAGAATGGGGCGTCTGGCCCACGCTCGCCGACACGCTCGGTGACCATCTGATGACAGCGCTGGAGTCGCGCGACGACGTCCGGCGCAATCGGCACGAGGCGGGACTTGCCGAATTTCGTATCCCGCACACGGAGCACGGCGGCTGTGAGATCGACATCCGTGAGCGTCAGCCGGAGGAGTTCTCCCGCTCGCAATCCGGTGAGATAGAGCACGATCAACGCACTTCCCAGGACGGGACCGCGCAGGGGCGATCCATGACGACTGGCGAGCTGCTCACACGCGTCAAGAAAGCGCTGCCCTTCGGTGTGCGTGAGAACACGGGCCACGAAGCCACGTCGATGGATTCCGAGGAAGCGTGGCCCGGGAATGACCGTGCGTGGTTGCTCGAGGGCGAGAAACCGACACACCTCGCGAATCAAACTGAGGCGATGCTGGCGAGTTGTCTCGGACTCCCTGTCCCGGCGGGCCACGAAGGCGCGCACGACCTCAGTCGTGATGACGGGATCATCGGGCAGAAGTCGCTGCGCCAAGAAGCGGTCGAGCACATGCAGGGCTCGCGCCTCGTCACGGTAGCGGTACCCCGCGGCGCGCTTGCTCTCGAGAAATCGCGCAAGCGCTGGTGCAAGCGGCGAGCAAAAGTCGGCGCGCGACGGCGTGATCATGGTGATCATGTGCGGACCTCCTGCTCTGAGAGCATCACACGCCGCAAAGCCGCGAGATCGATCGACGCGTACTCCATTGTCGCTTCCGTCGAGGCATGCCCGAGCACGTCACCGATGCTCTTGATCGGGCAGCCCGCGGAGAGCATCCGGTTCGCCAGGGTGTGCCGAAAGAGGTATAAGCCGCGTCGCCCGCGCCGTTGATCAAGTCCCACGCGTGCGAGCGCGCGGCGCATGATCGCCGCGAGATTATTGGCGGGGACAAACGACTCGAAGGGGGCTCGGTGCCGAACGAACACGTGCCGCGAGACAGTCGCTGGGCGGCCATCCCGCAGATATGCGACGATCGCTTCGGTCACCTCCGGCAGCAGAGGGAGCGTGAGCAACCGACCGGTCTTGGCCTGATGGATCGAGAGGACTCCCTCCCGCCAATGAAAATCGTCGAACTGCAATTGCCGGATGTCACACGGACGGAGGCCGTAGCAAGCCGCCAAGATCAGCACGGCGTAATCGCGTCGCCCTGTCGCCGATGTGCGGTCAGTTGCCGTCAGAATCCGTGCGACATCACTCTCCGTGAGCACATCACGGATGCCGCGCTGTTTGAATCGACGCGGCGCCATGACGGCCGGCCGGAGATCCGTCGCGACAAGGCCGCTGACGTACGCCCAGCCAAGGAAGCTCCGCAAACTCGTGACGTATGACATGCGCGTCACTGAGGCCTGAGCGCTGAGGTCGATTAGAAATCGTTGAATGTGCTGCGGCAAGACGGCCGCGAGATCCGCCACGCCTTCCTTCTCGACGAAGTCCGCGAATCGCGTGAGCTGCCAGACGTGCTTCGCGACGGTCCGGGGGGCCGAGCCGCGGTGACGTTTCAGGAACGCGACGTACTGATCGACGATGCCGCCAAGCCATAGCGGCACTGGCCGGAGTGCTATTCCGACGCGTCGGCGAAACTGGCCGGTTTCATCGGCTTCGAGAAAGATGCGGACCGACGCGCGAACAAACCGCGCCCTGCTCGCACTCTGAAAATCCTGCAGGCGCTCAACGACATAGTTCTCGACTGCAGGTGATCGGCTGTCAGCCGGAAGCGTGCCCCGATGAATCTCCAGGTACGCGGTGAATCGAAGCCACTCGCGAATGTGCTGCGCAATGACCACGCGCAGGTACCGTTGCTGGATCAAGTGGGCACCGATCAGGTCGATTCGCCGCTTGTACGGGGACGACTGATACGACGCTACTTGAGCCGCCGGAACGAAACCGCTCAGCATCGGCTTGCCTCCTCTCTCTGGTGGAAACACAAAGAGAGGGGACGAAATTATGGAAAGTCGATCGTCGGTCGCCGCGTCGGAAATGTGCGAGGTGAGCACATAACGCGGCACTCTCCATAATCTTCGCCCGGCAAGAACTCCAACACGTCGTAGCGCTCGGGCGCGCGCGCCTTCAGCGTCGCCACAAAGCGCTTCACGGAGTTGTACCGATGGGCAAAGCCATGGGCTTCGACCAGGTCTTGGAAAATGCTCATGGCATTCCGCCCGAGCGCGACCTGCGCCTCGATCCACGGGCGGTGTGCCGCGCACGCCGAGACGGTCAGGGCCGGTCGCACCGGGGCCGCAGTCCCGTCCAAAGCCGGTGGCCGGGGTGGGGGAGTTTGGTCGTTGACGGCGACGGAGCCGGTGGCCACCCCGGGGGCATTTGCCTTCAGGGCGTAGCGCCGGATGGTTTTCCGATCGACGCCGGTCCGCCGCTCGATCTCGCGGTGCGGCGTCGCGCTGCCGAGCAGCGTGGCGATGGTGATGCGCAGAAACGGCTTCAAGACGTTCACTCCTCCCCTCCTCATGGTGAGGAGGCAAGCGTAACGTCCCGCCGTGCGGCGCCCCGAGATTAGGCGCTCAGACGATCACGCGAGGTGGAGGAGATTGGGGTGGCCACGGGTGGGGGATTTTGGGTGGCCACCGGGGCTGATTTGGTTGTATCAACGAAAAGTTCGAGATGAGGAGCTACCTGCAGCTGATATCCAAGTTCTTGCTCAGCAACCACAGCATACCCGAATCCACGGCAGCATTTTGATCCGCATTCCACGCAATCATATGTTAGTCGACCACTCGCAAACGCGAAGTAAATGTCCTCCGCACGGACATCGCAGCCTGCGCTTGGATGATGGAGACGGATTATGCCCATCGGCTCTACCGTGCGGGTGCGTGGACCCGGTATACCGCGACGTGTTCTTCATCGTTCGCATCAAGAAACTTGCCGAGAACGTAGTCTACGCCGACTTCAAACACTGTCACATTGGCAGGCAACAACATGGTACCCAAGAGCCGACCGGATGGTGACACCTGTTCGAGCTTGGTCGCCTTGTCGCCGGAAAAGGAAGTTTGTATCCAAACAAGCCCATTGGGATCGGCGAATATCGCGGAGTACGGAGGGAGATCGGCTGGCGCAGCAACGTCCCGCAAAGCCTGTCGCATGTGATCGCGCTGGCTCCCTCTGGGGAAGAAGGCGATCAGCGGCTCGATGGCTAAGTCCTTGTGTTGTTGCGTTGGACGTCTGCGCGTCTCCGATATGCGAAGAACTTCCCGCAACCCGCCCTGAAGGTCGAAGCTCAGGATCACGGCGGAATCCGCTGTTCCGAGGAACAGCCGACTAGAGGACAAAGCAAACACACTGCGTCTACCGAGAGGCCGTGGCGCGAAACCGACAGCGTTAGAAACGATTGACTCTGCTGTAGGCACGTCACTGATCTTGCCGATCAATTGTCCCTTCAGGTCGAAGAGCACGAGCGGAGAGGTGGCACGCGTGATGCCAACGGCATCCGGTTGACCGCCCCTCCCCCATCCGAGCGCCGCGAGCACGCCATTGCGCGAACATGCTAAAGAGTAAGGGGCTACAGTCGCTGTGACTTCAGCGGGGAGCTTCGCCTGATTTACGATCGCCCCCTGCACTGAAATCACCGTCATGCGCTGCAACGATAGGTCCCACGCGAACACAGAGTCGGACGAACAACGGCCCATCCACGTGATCACGCCAAACTCACCCGGACCTTGCCCCTTCCGACCGATCGTAGAAACGGCACGTCCGGAGCTGTCGAAGAGGGTCAGGTGCGCATCCGCTGCGTCCGCGATGATCACCGCTCCGGTAGCAAAACGCGAGGCACCAACAGCCAACGAAAAAGCAATGCTTCCATCTGGCCGAGTCGCGCTGATATCGAGGAACGGCTTTGAGTCAACCCGCCAAGACTGTGCGCCCGCGGGATAGGAGCATGCTGCCGCGATCAAGGTCGCCAGAATCACACTGATACCGTGCCTCATCCTTCCTCCTAGCGTTCCGTCGAGACGTCCTCTGTCCGAAACAACGCAACCACCACGGAGTCCTCTAGCGAAACCCCTTCCTGGTATCAAAGGCTGACTGGAGCCCCGGCCGAAGAATGCTTTTGGCACAGACAACAAGTTCAGACCTGGCGCGAAGGGCGCGGATTTGCCTAACGCATGCTGTGACGACTATCTAATCCAATGGCCGAAGCGGCCATGTTGCATCCTCATGCCGCTGGTGGTCCGCGTCAACGAAAAATAGACCGCGGCTGCTTTCCCTATCAGAGCGTCGCGGCCGACAAAGCCGAACTGTCGACTATCTTCCGAATGATAGACATTGTCGCCTACCAGAAACAGACTGTCGCTCGGAACTACGATAGGTCCCCAATCCGTAATGGTAGGGTTCACCGGAGGCGGCCCAAAGCGAGTACCGCGAATGGCGCGATCGCGTATCCACCACAACTGCCGCTCAGTGTACGCCAACGGCATCACCTGTCCTTGAACCGAGTCAGCATGCACGGGTGGCTCGTTCCGCCGAAGAACCCCGCCGCGCATCAGTATCGTATCTCCCTCCATCCCTGAAACTCTTTTGACGAGCACCGTGCTGTAGGCCCCGGTTCCCACGATCTGCGGGGAGACAAACAACGCGACGTCTCCGAGAGACACCCTGGCGTATCCCGGGAGATGATGCTGTGCGAAGGGAATCCGCGGACCATAGCGAAGCTTGTTCACCAGAACCCAATCGCCCTGCAGCAGTACAGGAGCCATGCTGTTAGACGTCACACTATAGAAGCCACAGGCAAACAGCCGCAGAACGACCAGAATCGTCAAGGCTGCCACGAGGGACCGACCGTGCAGATGCGCGTTGTGGAGCAGACTACGGTGACTCGGATTGTCCGCTGCCGGACGAGTACTGATGACCTGATGCACTCCAGCCTCTCCACAGCTTCGACGAGCTGAAGCCGATTCAAAGTCCGCTAAGGCGCGCCAGCAGGCGGCGGCAGTGCTGGTAAGGCCCAGACACCTAGCGACGGATACGGATTCCACGTTGGTGCGAGTAGAACTGAGTCACCCGTCAAGACTGTTAATCGATAAACCGGCATGTCCAAGACGTACTCCCTTACGAGGTCGCCTTGCCAAGTGAACACCTGAACAAACGCAGCAAATGCCCGCGACTGCTTCGTACAGCCGCAGAAAAGGGCATACACGAACCGATCGGTAGCGCTCACATCCACGTACGCGAACTCCGTGTCATCATACCACCGAAAAGGTGCGTCGGGAGCCACTAGTTCGTAGTGCGCTCGTGCTTCGCGCGGACCGTACACCGTTCCGAGATGCATTCCTGTTGAGTCGAGGAAGTCGAGTCGGTTGGTATGCTGGTACGCAATCACAATGCGGCGGGAGCGCGGCGCGACCGCGAATGAGTGTCTATTCAGCTCCTGCCGTGTCGACGAGCGTTTCGCAATCGAGGAGTCAAATGGTAATGGCCCCGAGACGATGGTCGTGACATTCTCAATCGTGTCGATCAGATACAACGCGGCATCTCCGTACCTTCCGCTCGCGACGATACCGGTCGCCGTATGCGCGGTCTGAATTGTCTGCGCTGGCAATTGAGTTGGCAGCACCACTTGGCGGCGAATCCGCGCGTGTCCCGTGGCGTCCACTTCCACGGAGCTAAACCGCGCGAGTCGCGTATCAAAGACCCATACAGCATGCTCGTCGTTGACCGAGCGGCTAATAGAGCTTGCGTCCAGCATCTCGCCAGCTCCAGATCCATGCGACCCGACACGAGAAGCAATCCGCCACGTCCGCGTGTCTACCACTGAGATATGAGGCGACGTACGTTGGTCCGCGACCACGATATACTTGCCGACCTCGCGGAGTGCCGCGGTCATCCAATAGTCAAAGGAGTCGCCTACCGTCAGGAGCCGATGGAGCGAATCGATCTGTCGGTGTTCCGCGCGTGTGTGCTTGATGAATTGAGCTGGCGCCTTCGTATAGTAGACACGCCGCGCGAACTGCTCTTTGTGTGATGTGCAACTGAGGCTGCCGGCTAGGATTATTCCAGCATGAAGCAATACCGTCGCTCTCGCTGTGAGGCGAGAGACGACGAGTGCTTGCGACCACCGGTGGTTCCCGTTTGGCTCATGTTCAAGCCGGCCTTTGAGAGCGTCGTTAAGGCGAGAATGGTACGCGTCAAAGGCCACGACTTATTGCCTCCGAGTGTCTAACGCACATGCTACCTTCCTAGACCGCACCTGACCGCCCGTCGGTCCGAGGAGAATACTTGCTGATCCACGATCGGTGGCGCAGGAAGGACGTCTAACTTCTAACCACCTCCGGTGCAGCCATCGTTAGGGCAGTACGTCTTTGGATCACCATCGCACGACGAGCCCTCCAACCACTTTGTCCCCTCGCAGCACTTCCAAAAGGGATTTACGACGGTGCAGTTGCTGGCGCACACCTCGTTTGCAGTTAACAGTCGCGTGTCGCCGGAGCGAGCTGATAGAAAGGCAGTCGGATGCACCGTCAGCGGCAGCGCAAAGGGACCGATCAGACCCGCTAGGTACAGTTTTGTCCTCGTGAACATGATGCCTCCTGAAGGCAAAAAGATGCGTTCCACAGTGTGGTTCACGAGAAGGCAGAGCAATACATCGCCCCGGTGTAAGGGCGGATGAAGAGGTGACCGCTTGCTGCGCTGGCCGTGACATCTCATCCACGACGACTTCGCTGGGCAATTCGGCTACATCGACGCTCGCTAGGACAGTCGCTTCAATCTTCTATGGCGACCCCGAACCGAACGAGCTTTGTCGCGTCATCACGACCACTGACGCCAAGCTTACGGTACGCATTGTGTAGTTCCGTTCTGACAGTTGTCACCTCAATCCCCATGCGCGCAGCGATCTGCTTGTTGTCCTGTTTAGCAATCGCTAAAAGAAGCGCTTCACGCTCCCGCACGCTAAGAGGGGACAACACGTCGAGGCGCGCTCTGATGCGGGCCGAGTTTCCAAAGTGCCGCAGCAGGGTCTCGGCCACCTTCGGGGGGCAACGCACCTCTCCATCCAGCACGTCGACCGCAGTCTTCGCCAGCTCGTCGAAAGTCGCGTCACACAATACAAATCCCAGTGCGCCAAGTGAGGCGAATTCGAGTATCGACTCCTCATCGCCCTCGGCTAGGCCGTATGCCACAAGCTTCAGCGCAAGGCCTGCGACGGTCACGGAGCCCGCGACACCCAGTGCGTCGACGAGGGGTATGACCGACACGCTCGAGGAATCAATCAGAAGCAACGCAGGACGCTGTCGCTCTAGCTGCGACTGAGTGCAATCCTCAACACGGGCGAGAGTAACGTTCCTGAGACGCTCGAGAGTGCGCAGGCGAGCGGCTACGGACTCCGCGTGAACGCGAACTTGCGAAACGAGCGCGATTCGGGCGAGACTCGCCAAGCCGGATGCGGCTCCCCCTATCTCACCAGCCATGGCGCCTCCACAAGCCGCCGGGGAGGCCGACGATAGTGTGCGAAACCTCGAGATGTCAACAGTTCATTTCATTTGTTTCCTATCACGTTGCGCCACTGGCCGCCTTTCGACACAGATGCGGGAGGACAAAGGGACCATCGCGAGTCAATTGTGGGTTCCGGAAATTCTGGCGCGCGAATTCCGGAAATTCTGGCCACCTGAGGTTGGGGCTCAGGTCACGTTGGGTCTTCCAGGCCGAGATGCTTGGTGCGCATCGAGGGGCCGTCCAGCGTGAGGACCCGGCCGCGCTCGAGGATACGGTCGACGATCGCCAGCGCGAGGTCGTCGTCATGCAGCACGTATCCCCAGGCGGTGACGGGTTTGTTGGTGGTAAATATCATCGCACGGCGTCGCTTGTGGCGGTCGTTGACGACATGGAAGAGCATGTTCGCGGCGTCGGTGCCGTAGGTGAGATAGCCTACTTCATCGACGACGAGCAAGCCCGGATGGGTGTAGGCGGTGAGCGCGTCAGCGAGGCGACCCGCGCGGAAAGCGGCGGAGAGGTCGTCGATGAGTTCCGCGGCAGTGACGAAGTGGGCGTCGGCCGCGGAGGGCGTATCGGACGTCGTGCCGCAGGTTGTCGAAGGTCATGTGTGTATGACACACTCCAGGCCGTGAAGCGTTGGATGGCGCGACCGGAGGAGAGGAAGGAGGCGGGGGAATTCTAGCCTCCAGCCGCGACGGCGGCAGCGGGGAGGTGGGTCCAGATGCCGAGGCCGGCGCCGACCATCCATGGCCGCCCTTGCCTTCGAAGCGCGCACTGCGCTTACTCAGGCCTGCCCTGCCTGTTCGTCCTCATCGCGCTGATCACGCCGCGCCTGATGATCGCCCTCCTCTGGTTCTTCACGAACTGGTTTTCGGGGCTTTTCACGTCGCTGCTCTGGCCCGTCCTGGGATTCGTTTTCCTGCCTACGATGCTCTGGTATTCGGTGGTGGTGAACTGGTTCGGCGGCGTCTGGTCCTTCTGGCCGATCGTGGGGATCGTGATTGCCCTGATGATTGATGTGTCTCCGGCGTCGGGGCGAAGGCGCGTGCGTCGCGTCGAGGAGTGAGTCGGGTACGGCCATCTTCGATGCTCGGGCGCTCGAACCGCTGAGGCCTCGGAGAAAAGCCTCGGCATGAGGGGCGTGGGGACCGCACTCTATGCTCTGCGTGGTGAAGACAAATGAATTCAACCACGGAGGACACGGAGAACTTGGGGCAGCCTTCGGCCGCAACCAAAGTAACGGCGGAGTTTCGGACGCCGCGTGCGCGCCGGTCCGCGGTGTCGCATGTTGACGGCCTTCCCGATTCGCTAAGCAGGCTGCCGTGCGAAGTGGAGACGTCACGATGCAGAGCTTTCTCCAGCAGCATCAATCGGACATTCGTGGAGTGCTGAGTGGCTGGGACAGAATTCGCTTTCGCGGCACGCTACGTCGCATCGCAAACTGTCAAGGCATGAGTACCCTCATGGCCTATCTCGGGGTGCGAATGAAGGAATTCAAAGCCTTCGTCTCGGACGTCTCGGCGAACGTTCGCGCACACATCGAGCAGGTGGCAACGGCGGCCGATCGTCCGCTGCTCTATCTGACGAGCTGGAAGATGTCCAAAGAGGAGCAAGCCCGTCAGATCGCAGCGCGCGACGGCGTGCAGACGGGGCTGATCTGCATTCTGTCGTGCGTGGAGCAATGCCAGACGTTCGATCTCCGCTCGGACAAAGCGAAGGGCCGGTTGGTGCTCGAACCGGCTCTGCGCCGCTGTCAGCATTACTACGTGTATGAACTCCATGAGCGCTTCGGCTTCCTCCACACCCGCGTGCAGAGCTGGTTTCCGTTGAATCAATGGGTCTGTCTGAATGGGCGAGAGTTCTTGGCGCGGCAGCTCGATGCCGCCGGCATCGGCGATACGCGCGCCGCCAATTGCTTCCCGGCCGTGGATGACGTGGTGGCGGCTCAGGCGTTCCTTCGCCAGCAGGTCGATCTCGACTGGCGGGCGGAACTGAACGCGCTCGTCATGAGCACGCTGCCGCGCGCGGTCGGCCGCTTCGCCGAGTACCCCATGGAGTACTACTGGAGCGCCGATGAGACGGAATGGGCGACCGATGTGCTCTTTACCGATGCCGCCAAGCTCACGACCCTGTACCCGCGTCTCATTCGTCACGGCTTGACGGCGTTGTCGTGCCCGGAAATCATGCGGTACCTGGGCAAGCGAGTGAACGCGGACGGCTCGGTGCCCCTGCACTTCACCGGCGAGGTGCTCACGGACCTCCGTCCGGCCAATCGCCTTGGTGCGACGCGCCGCAGCCACGAAGCCGTGCGGCTCAAACATCGGGTCAACCGCAACTGGCTGAAGATGTATGACAAGGCCGATTCGGTGCTGCGCGTGGAGACGGTCATCAACGATCCGCGCGACATGAAGGTCTATCGGACGAAGGAGGGCGCGGACCCCGCCGACCCGACCGTCCGGCCCGAATGGCTGCGTCTGCGGAAAGGCGTAGCGGATCTGGCGCGGCGCGCTGAAATCAGCGACCGCGCCAATAGCAGATATCTGGAAGCGCTCGGCGCAGTCGCGACGGATGTCCCGTTCGGCCAAGTCGCCGCCGAGGTCTGTCATCGCGTGCGGTGGAAAGGCCGCAGCGCACGCGGCCTGAATCCCTTGGCGGCCGAAGACGCGATGCTGCTCGAAGCGGTCAGCCGCGGGGAGTTCACGCTCAATGGCTTCCGCAACCGCGACCTCCGCGCGCTGCTCTTCCCAGACACCTGCGATCCGACGCTCACGAAGCGCCAAGGCGGACAGGTCACCCGCCGCATCCGCCTGCTACGCGCCCACGGCTTGGTTCGCAAGGTCAGTGGTACTCATCGTTATCAACTCACTACAAAAGGTCGCCTCACAATCTCCGCACTCCTCGCTGCACGGGCTGCCGACACCAAACGACTCCTTGCGGCTGCATGATCCATGAGAATCTTCGCCCCTTGCGCAGAAACCAATCGTTAGTAGTACAGAGGACGGCATCGGCGTGAGTGGGTCGGCACCAAGGCTCTGTGACCTCTGCGCTCTCCGTGGTGAAGAGAACGAATTCAACCGCGGAGGTCGCAGAGAACGCAGAGGACTGCTCCGGCAAGAGTGGTTCGGGTGCGCGCGCTCTGTGACCTCTGCGCTCTCCGTGGTGAAGAGAACGAATTCAACCGCGGAGGTCGCAGAGAACGCAGAGGACTGCGCCGGCAAAAGTAGTTCGAGGCGCCGCGCTCTGTGCCCTCTGCGGTGAAAGGAAGCTAGCGCTTCACCTCTACTTTCCGGCTCGAGTCGTTGAGCGCGGCCCGCGTGGAATCCGCGGGCGCGAGCCCCAGCTCGTGCGCGAAAAACGTGAGCGTGAGCGCGGTGTTGCCCACCCGCTGCGCGAACGGCGCCCCGATCCCGTGCCCGGCCTCCATCCGCGTGAGGAGCGCCACGGCATGCCCGGAGGTGGTCGCGGACTGCAGCGCCGCAGCGAACTTCCGCGACTGCCACGGCGCAACGCGCGGATCGTTGACGCCCGTTTCCATCAGCACCGCGGGATAGGCCGTCCCCTTCTTCACGTGCTGCAGCGGCGAGTACGCATACAGTGCGGCGAACTCCGTCGAATCCCCCGTGTCCCCGTACTCGGTCACGTTGAACGCGCCGTTGGGGAACGTCTGGTGCCGCACCATATCATAGATGCCCACCATGCTGACCACGGCGCGGAACGCCTCGGGGTGCTGCGTCAATTCGGCGCCCATCAGCAGCCCGCCGTTGCTGCCGCCGCGGATGCCGAGGCGGTCGGTCGACGTCCACTTCTGCCTGACGAGCTCCTGCGCGGCGGCGTAGAAGTCGTCGAACACGTTCTGCTTGTGCGTCTTCATACCGGCCTGATGCCACGCCTCGCCGAACTCGCCGCCGCCGCGGATATTGGCATACGCCAACACGCCGCCGCGCTCCAGCCATGCGAGGTACGGCCCGATGAAGAACGGCGCGGTCGGGATGCCGAAGCCGCCGTACCCGTAGAGGATCGCCGGCGCCGATCCGTCCTGCGGCGTCCCGCCCATCGCGAGCACGGTGACCGGCACGCGCGCGCCGTCCTTCGACGTGGCCTGGATCACGCGCGACGTGACGCCGGAGTAATCGGCCGCCGCCCTGACCTCGAACAGCGTGGTGAGCCGGCCGGTGCGTGCGTCGTAACGCTGCCATCGCGGCGGCGTGCTCCACCCCGACCACGAGAAGAGCGCGTCGCTCGACGCCTCGGATGACGCGATCCCGTCGACGCTGATACCCTCCGCGGGAAGCGTCACCACGCGGATGAGCGCACCCGACCCCGCATAGTGCTCCACCCGCCAGTCCGGACCCGACACTCGCAGCACCAGCATGCCCCCCGCGATCGGCGCAATTCCCTGAATCGCCCAGTCGCCCTCGTCCAGCACGCTGGAGGTCGAGCCGTTGGGCGCCACCGCCATGATGCGCCCGTGCGGTGCGCCGGCGGTGGCGACCACGAGCAGACGCGAACCCACATAGGAGGCGGTGGTCACGCCCGCGCTCTCGTCCAGCGCGCGCGTCCATCCATCTGCGCTCCGCAGATACACCGCGGCCGGTCCCCCGTCGCCCTTGTTGGCGAGCACCGCGATATGCCGCCCGTCGTCGGAACTGAGCAGGCGGTACTCGGCGATCGGAGAATAGCCGGCGCCGAACTCGGCGGAGTCGTCAGGCACGCCGAACCGATGGTGGTACAGCGCGACGTCGAACGGACGGAGGGGAGCGCCGGAGTCCGGAACCGGATATCGCGCGTACACCACACCCTGCTCGTCGGCGTCCCAGGCCAGCGTCTGCGGTGAGGTGCCTCCGCCCGCGTACGGCAGCGTATCCGGAAGGGGCTCGCCGGTGCGCGCGTCCATGAAGTGCACCGTGGTGAGCTCGCTTCCGCCTTCCGCGGTGCCATAGGCGAGCAATTGCCCCGAGGGCGACGGCCAGTACGCGGCGATGGTGGTTCCGCCGCCTGACGCGTTCACGTCCACCAGTACCTTCTCCGGACCCGACGGCCACCGCGACGCGACCAGCACCGGCTGGGGTTGCGGGGGCGTTTCGCGCAGATAGTACAGCGTGTTGCCGGCGATGACGGGCGAGAACCGGTCGGCCGACGTGGTCGCCAGTGTTTCGATCCGCCTCTCGAACTCCGCCCCCTGGTTGAACAGCTTGACGATGCTGTCGGTGTACGCGTTCTGCGCGTCGATCCACTGTTTCACATCGGGCGAGTCGCCCTGCTCGAGCCAGCGATAGGGATCGCGCACGGTGGTGCCGAAATACGTCGAGTCCGCTGATACCGTCCGAGCCTGGGGAGGCAGGGGCAGGGGAGGCGCAGGTGGCCCATGCTCACCCCCGCGGCACGACACCGCCAGCAGTCCGATGCACGCCGCGTACCTCGTGCGGCGCCGAAGCGCCGGCGCGGGCCGTCGATTCCTCACGGGCTCCGCTGCGATCCGCGGCCCGTTGGCGTCATGCGGCATTTGACGACCTCATGGATTTCGTGTGACTACCTGTTGCCGGCTCCCTTGAGACGCTGCTGCAATTCGGAAAGCCAGTTCGGCACGACAATGAGCTGGTAGTCGTCGTTGTCCGTAACCAGGGCGATGAATCGCGTGCCGTCATGTGTGACGTCGTAGTTGGCGTAAAGGGTCGGCGCGGCCTGAATGCGTTGCGATGAAAATACGGTGTCACGTGCCATCACGCGCATAGTGGGCGACGGAGAGAGCGTCGCCTGCATGAGCGCAGTGCCAGCCCGGTAGTACAGGCGCGTCCCGTCGGCCGACCAGACCGGCTCATTGCCGCCGCCGGCTGAAACCTGTACCCGGGCGGCCGGATCCGGAAACGATCGCAGGTACACCTCCGCCTGTCCGGACTCGTCGCTGCTGACAGCGACCCAGCGCCCATCGCGCGAAAACCTCGGCTCGGTCTCGTCTGCGCGTGAAGAGAGAAACGGACGAGCCGCCCGCGTGGAGTCCAGCGGCACACGGAAGATGTCCCACGTGTTGTTGTGATAGGCCGTATAGAGCAGCGAATTGCCGTCGGGAGAAATGACGACATCGCTCGCGACATCCGGTGGCTCGTACAACACTTCCGACGGAGCGCCGCCGTCGGCCGGCTGCCACAGAATGGCGGGCCTGCCGTCACGCTGTGCGCCGATGAACACCACACGCCTGCCGTCGGCGGTCCACTCGGGCGAATACGCGGTGGACAACGACGTCAGCCGCGACAGCGTCGCGGTGGGCATGTCGTAGATCCAGATGTCCGTGTTCTGATGGTCACTGGCCGTCACGGCGATGCGACGTCCATCGGGCGACAGGCGCGGGCCCACGAACCCGCGGGTTTCGCGCGATGCAGGTTGCATGGCGCCGCTCCGGCCGAACCAGGACAACTGACTTCGCGTGCCGCCGCGCGAGGTGATGAGCGCGCCCCCGCGGGACACGAAGATGCCCGAGTTGCCGTTGAGACCCCCGATGACGGTGACGGGCTCGAGCACCGGCACGGGACGGCCGGTGACGCGATTGTGAGATGGATCGATGGGAATCGCCATCACCGACCCGTCGGCCTGCACGTACACAAGGGTCCCGTCCAGCACTGCCAGCGGGCGGATGCCCTTCACGTCGAGTATCGTCACCTTGCCGTCGTTCAACGCGGTCATCCCCAACACGGCGCTGGCGAGCGATCCGGACCACACCGTGAACACGATGGTCTTGCCGTCGCTGAGCGCGATCGGCCACAGATGATCCGTCTGGCCGCGCGCGGAATCGGGCGCGGTGAATTCCACTCGCTCGCCACCGGCGGCGCTCACGTGCGAGAGCCCGTGCGCCGAGCCCTCCGCTCCGAGGACGATCTCGTCATCGATCGTCCAGTCACCGCCGTTGTAGCTGCCGCCGTCGCTGATCGTGATCGGCGCGCTGCCGTCGAGCCGCACCTTGCGGAGTTTGCCGCCTGCCTCGAACGCCAGCCAGCGTCCATCAGGTGAGAAGAACGGCTGAGCGGCACCACTGGTACCGGGAACGGGATGCGCGTCGAGCTGATCGGTGCGCAGCGCGTAGAACGTCGCTGTCCCGCCAACGATCACCGAGTAGACGACGACTCCGCCGTCCGGCGAGATGGCCGCCGGCCACGGGTAGTTGTCGTACGGCCGGGCGCTGTCCGGGGCGGCGACGACGAAACGCACGGCCTGGGTGGCCGCGGGCGCGGAGGGTCCACGGGCCATCACGAGGAGCGTCACGACGGCGGCCAACGCGACGGCGCCCAGGCCGAGGACGACCGGATCGCGCAGGCGCCTGCGGGGGGACGATACCGCCGGGGTGACAACGGTCGCGATGCCCGTGGCCGTGCCCGCGGCTGCCACCGGCGCACCGCGCCCCTGCAGCGCTTCGGCGAACTGGCGCGCGGTGGAGAATCGGTCGGCGGGCAGCTTCTCGAGTCCGTGGGCCAGCGCCGCCTCCACATAGTCCGGCACCGCCGCGCGCGTCGTGCGGATGGCCCGCGGCCGGTCGGTGAGCACACGCGCGATGATCGCCTGCGCGGTGTTCCCGATGTGCGGCGGTTCGCCGGCCAGCATCTCGTAGGTCATCGCGGCCAGCGAATAGATGTCGCTCCGCCCGTCGATCACCCGGTCGCCGGTGGCCTGCTCCGGGCTCATGTACTGGGGCGTGCCTAACGAAAGCCCCGTCTGAGTGATCCGGTTGCCGCCGGCGTTCGACACCGCCAGCGCGATGCCGAAATCCGCGATCATCGGCTGCCCGGCCTGCAGCAGAATGTTCTCCGGCTTGAGGTCGCGGTGAATGACTCCGTGCGCGTGCGCGTAATCCAGCGCACTCGCCACCGCCACCGCGATCCGCAGGGCCTCGTCCACCGGGAGCTGCTTCTCCCGTTCCAGCCGCGCGCGGAGCGATTCGCCCTCCACGTACGGCATCACGTAGAACAGGAGACCTCCCGCCTCGCCCGAGTCGAACAGCGGCAGGAGGTTGGGATGCTGCAGGTTGGCCGTGACCTTGATCTCGGCCAGGAACCGGTCCACGCCGAGCACCGCGCCCAGGTCGGGATTGAGCACCTTGAGCGCCACGTGGCGGTCGTGCCGGACGTCGCGCGCAAGGTACACGGTCGCCATTCCACCGCGACCGATCTCGCGCTCGATGTCGTATCGGCCGGCGAGCGAGGTGCTGAGCTGTGACAGCGTGTTCATATACTGCGACGCCTCTATCGGGAGTTCCGCCAGTCGCCTGACAATATCACGGAACACCGTGATGCACGAGGGAGAAGGCCGCTCATTCCTGGAGCGACATCCCGGCGCGGGAGCTCAGCATGGGAATCGGGCGCGCGATGCAAGGCAACCGGCCAGCGCGCATTCCTGTCTGTTACCGGAACCGCAGGGCCGCGCGACCCACGAATGGTGCCACGACCCCCGCGACGCCCCGGAGTGCCGGAGCCAATGGACCAAGCGTCTGCGCCAAAGTACCGAACCAGGATCCGGGAAGCGGGCGAACCATCGGCGTCGCCCCGCGGAGGGCCTCGGCGCTGTAACGCACAGACACCGGATACACGGGGAAACCCCCATCCAGCGATCGCATCGCGGCCGCAAACCCCTCGGTGAACCGGCGGCGGGCCGCGTCCCGTGCGCGGCGGAGGTGATCGAGGATCCGATCGATCACCGCGCGCTGGGTAATCAGCGCGACCATGCAGTTCGAGTGCGCGCCGAAGATGTTAGACTGCACTAGAGACTATGGACGACGCGACAGACCATCCCGAGCCATGGGCAAATGATCTTCGACGCAACCTCGACAACCTGGAGGTCGCCAAGCTTCCCGCGGCCACCTCGCGGCTTGCGCCGGACATTTGCGCGCTCACAGCCGAGCCGTTCCATGAGTCGCGCCTCGAGCGACGAAGAATCGTGTCGGATCGCGCCGGCGGCCAGATGACTCTGGAATGCACGGCGCTCCGTCGCCTCACTTCGGCACGCGCGCCTTCAGCTCCTCGAAAAAGTTGTTGACCAGCATGACGCGGGGCGGCGCGCTGGTGCTGTCCGCGGAAGCACCTGCCGACGCCTGCGCGTTCCGCGCGATGAGGAAGCGCTGGTCATCGCGGGCGACGTCGTACGGATTGTTGGTCCGGGGGCTTCCTGCCCACCCGTCGGGACCGTCGAAGAGCACCCTGGGCGCTCCGAAGGTGAAAGCAGTACCAGGCTTGACCTCGACCGCCATCATCGCTCCCCTCGGCCCATTCATCTGCCAGAAGAGCTCGCGGCCACTGTGAGACCAACGTGGCACGCGTCCGCCATCGACCGACACCTGCCACTGCGGCGAGTTCGGGCTTGAGCACCTTCACCGCGACGTTTCGATTGTGCTTGACGTCCCTCGCCAGGTACACCGTGGCCATGCCGCCCTGGCCGAGCTCGCGGACGATTTCGTAGCGGCCCACGAGGGCGGCATTCAGGCGGGTGGCGGGGTCGGACATGGTCTCCTCGTGGATTCGTCAGGCAGGGCGAGAACATACGGTGCCGCGGCCGCGTTCGCATCCTCGTTTGCGCTGCTCCTGCCTCGCGCTATCCACCACGGTAGACCCGCGGTACGTTCGGGTGATTCCCCTCCTCCATGAAGGTCGCGTGGACCTGCGCGCAAGCCTTCAGTCGCAGCTGCACCAGGGGCTTCCACTCGGGGACGAGCATCGGTCACGCATCCGCGGCTGCGCGCGACAAGAATCTCTACTGCGTTCAGCCTTGAGAATTGACGGGAGTACACAAGGGGAAGAACGCCGTTGAATTGAAAAGAACAACATGAGCAAACTCTACTCTTACCTTCCGATCTCTCGTCGGCGCGGTATGCGTCTATTTCCTCGTCCGCACCGCCCTCTTCCCCCAGCACATGCTCTTGCGGAATGCCTTTATCCAGGGCCCTCTGATCGGCTTCGGGCTGGCGTTCGTCTCGGCCCGGATTTACGCAAGGGTCAAGGCCACGAAGGTCAACGGCTGGATCACCATGTACGGCTTGGGCCGTCCGGGCAACGGCATGTTCCTGCGCGCCGCCCACGCCCAGCTCTTCCCCGGCCCGGTCAACACGCCGGAGGAGGCCATGTACTGGTGGACGAACGCGGATGGCGCCGGTCATGCCCTCACCGGGGCACACGAGTACGTGCTGCACTTCCCGGCCGGAGGGCTCCCGCCGAATAGAGCCTTCTGGTCGATCACGATGGGGGATGCGGGGAATCACTTTGTGGCGAATCCGCTCAACCGGTACAGTGTCAGCGATCGTACCGGCCTGGCCCAAAACCCCGATGGTTCGGTCGATGTATACATTCAAAAGCCGGCTCCGGTGGGGCACGAGTCCAACTGGCTGCCCGCGCCTCCGGGCAATTTCATCCTCTGGCTGCGCGTCTACATCCCTGGCGAGGCTATCCTGAAGGGCGAGTACATCGTCCCACCGGTGGTCGAAGTGAGCTGATGGCGATGAGTAACCAGAATGTGCTGATCTTCGGTGCGGTGGTGGTCGTGGTGTGGTGCGTAGTGATCTACTCCTGGCCGCGCATGATCCTGTCCGTGTACAAGCGGGCGGCGCTCGGCAAAGGGTTCGGTGACGGCCCCATTCCGGTCAATACGCTCCATACGCAGCCCCAGAAACTCTTTGCCGATCCCATCGCCGCGCAAACCGCCTCGGGCTCGAATGTGCTGACGAGGGGCGTGAACCATGACACGCTCCTTACCGCCGGTTGGCTGGACCTCCGTCAAGGGCCGCTCGTCTTGCACGTACCCGAGATGAGCGATCGCTACTACAGCGTGCAATTCACGGATCCGTCGACAAACACGGTTTTCGCCTACGTCGGCACGCGCACCACGGGTACGCAGGCGGGAGACTATCTCATTACGGGGCGGAATAGGAAAGGACAGGTACCGAGCGGCATGAAGCAGATATCCTCGCCGAACAACTCGGTGATCGTGGCCGGGCGCGTGCTTGTGAAAAGCGACAGCGACCTGCCGACGGCCTATGATCTTTCGAAGCAGATACAGCTTACACCACTGAGCGTCAGCAACCCGAATAGTAGCAGGTGAAAAGCGGCCCAACCCGCGCTTGAGTCGCCGCCTCAAAGCAACTTCCGCTTCGCATGGTCGGTGAGTTCGGCCTCGGCGGTCTCCCCGCGGATGTCGGGCAATTCTCGCCTTGCAGCTCGCCTGGCCAGGGCGAGCGAACCAGAGGCGCAGGCCGCGGACGCAAGGGCGAACGTGGGGGCGATCACAAGCACGTCTCCCCAGCCGAGGGACGCGGCATTTGCCCAGAGGGCCGAGAGCAGAAGGCCGCCCAAGGCACCCCACCCCGCAACGCGCGGAAGCGATATCTGATCAAACGGACGACGGCTCTCGGTCAGCACGAGGAGCCCGGAGAAGGTGACCCCGGCAATGAAGCCGAATACACCGAAAACGAGCGGGATTGGGACGTCGGTATTGACGCCAAACACCCAACGCGGCGCGCTGCCCACGGCGAACAAGGCTGCTGCCCACGTGACGCCCATCCCGATTGCACCGCGAATGCGTCGCAGCCACGTCCGCATGATCGTCTCCCGACTCCAGCGCCGCGTGCCGCCTCGGTCTCTGCCTTCAGTCGCGCGCCAAGCCCTTTATGGTGCAAAGTATCCGTCCGGGCGGCGGGATTCAAGAGCGCTCATCGCCGGTCTGACGAGCCCGTGGGGGCGCGCCGATCGGGCGTCGCGATCCACGCGGCCGCGCCGCCTAACGAGGAGCCGCGGCCGACGGCCGTGGGATGGCTCCAGGAATCCCGGCCGGTCCCCGACCGCTCTCCGTTTTTCGGCAGACCCGCGGACTCGCTGGCTGCAGCGTGAAACGCGTCGGCGGAACGGTAGCGCGAGACAAGCGGGCACCGTACAATCGATAACATGACAAAACGTCGATACGGGGACGATGAGGTACGCGAGATCTTCAGTCTCGCGACGACGGGCGACACGCCCGACCAGTCGGTGCCCGCCGAATCCGGCGGCCTGACCCTTGATGAGCTCCAGCACATCGGTCAGGAGGCGGGCATCGACCCAGCGCGAGTCGCGCAAGCCGCGGCGAGTCTCGACTCCCGCGGGAGGTCGGCGCCCGTCCGGCGATCCTTCGGACTGCCGATCGGACTGTCGCGGGTCGTCGATCTTCCGCGAGCCCCAACGGATCGGGAGTGGGAACAACTGATTGCTGAATTCAGGACGACGTTCGGGGCGCAGGGCTACGCGACGAGTTCCGGCGGACTCCGCGAATGGTCCCAGGGCAACCTGCACATCTGTGTCGAGCCGACCGAGCATGGCGAACAGCTCCGTCTCAGCACGCTCAAGGGCGACGCCATGGCCCTCAACGCGCTGGGGCTCGTGATGGGAGGGATGTCGATTCTCATGGGTGCAGTGGTTGCTGCGGCTGGCAAGCCGGGGAAGGCGCTGGTGGTCCTCGGTATGTTCGGCGGGATGGCCCTGGCCGCGTTCGGAGCCAACCTGGTTCGCCTGCCGCGCTGGGCGCGCGAGCGCGACCGACAGATGGAGGCGATTGCCGAGCACGCGATCAGGCTGCTCTCCAATCCCCAGGTCAATGTGCCTCCGACGCTCGAGGGCGCAGTCGATACAATTGATGCTCCTCGACCGGCCACCTAAACGATCATTGGAGCGCAGGAGCCCGATCGCGATTCCTGTCGCTGGGTGTTTCGCGACGAGTTCTCGGACTTCTCCCACGAGATCATTGCCGTCGGTGAAGGACTCGTGGAGTGCCGTTTGACGACAGCGCGAGGAAACCCCCGATTCGTGCCGGATCCGGCTCACTCCTAGGGATAGGAGATTGAATCGCCCCCGCCGCCGCATACGTCGCCAGTGCGGCGACGGATGCCGAGGCACCCCGCCGCTGGCAGGCCTTGCGCGGGCCGTGCGGCGGCGACCCGCGCGCCGAGTCCCGTGCGCGGCGCAGGTGCTCGAGGATGCGATCGATCACGGCGCGCTGCGTGATGAACGCGACGATGCGCATCGCGGCCCCGCACGCGGGACAGCGCAGCGGATCGACCTCGAAGAGCTGCCGCAGCAACTCGGCCCAGCGCCACGGGATTCCGCGCGCAGTAGCGGGCGAGGCTGCAGTCGCAACGCTTCGTTAGGCGGTCAAGGTTCTGGAATCTCCAGGTCACGACAAATCTTGCGCGCCAGGTACTCATTGATCTCGCGGTGCCGTGGCACCGCCGAGGATTTTCGAACCGGCCGATTCACGAACACGGAGTGATTCCCGCCCTCAGGCAGCAATTCGCACCCGTGGGTTACCAGATGCCGAACAAGTTCGACCCGTTTCACGCACTGAGCAGGAGAGGCTCGCGGATCACATCGGTCCCACGCAGGTCTTCCTCCGCCAACTGTCGATTGGCTTCAAGCACGAGGGCGACGGCTTCGCGCAGGTTCACGCGGGCTTCATCGAGCGTAGCCGCCTGGGTGTTCGCGCCAGGAAGTTCCTCGACGAACGCGATAAAACCTTCTGGCACGTGGCGATACACGGCCGTCAGACTGAGGGGCATGGACACATCCGGTTGAGCGACTCTCCAATTTACATCACCGAGGCCACGGCCGCCGCTCGGGATGCCTTCATCGGTGCTGAACAAACGTCGGGTCGACGCCTAACGCCTACGAATCAACTGCGACGTTCCCTCGTCATTGCGGCGAAGCCGCGAGCGGAGCAATCCCAGCTACTGCCGCCCGGCTCATCGACCGCCTGGCCGAGTTCCAAGGGCCGCCGGCGCCGTGGCCGACCGACGCGTTCGAGCTTGTCCTGTGGAGCGGTCGGCGGCGCACCCGCGCAGCCCACGCGTCCCCGCGGAGGGCGGCGGGGAATCAGCTCAGCGACGAACGGATGGGGCGGCGCGCGGCACGGGCTCAGGCGGGCTCACGAGTCGCCGGTGCCGGGCGCGGCGGACGCGATTGGCGTAGTAGCCGTAGTAGCGCGTCAGCACCTGGTGCTTGTTCGGTATGTGCGCCGTCACCCGCGCGAGGAACTTCAGCGGGTCGACCGTCTCCGTGCCCGCGGTCGGGCCGTCCACCTTGTCGGAGCGGTAGTGCAGGTGGCGCGCTGCGCCGTCGTACTCCAGGCGCTCCAGCGCCACGGGGTTGCGCGCGCAGTAGCGCGCGAGGCGGAGTGCGAACGCGATGTCGCCATCGGGCACGAGCACGGCATCGTGCACGTGAAACCCTGAGTGGCACGTGAAACCCTGACGGCTACCAGCTGCGCTACATCGGCGCGGGGCCGAGCGGCGCAGACTGCGACTGGACGCGGCGCTTCTTCGGCGCCCTCGCCGAGCGGAACGACATCGGGCCGATGTGGGGATGGGCGATGCACCACTACTGCAGTGCTCCCAACGGCGACGCGCTGCAGTTCGACCCGACCGACTGGTACGAGTTCCTCGCCAGCGCCGACCGGATGGACGGCCTCCTCGCGAGCCAGTGGCAGGTGATGCGCGAGTCCGACCGCAACCACCACGTGAAGCTCGTGGTCGACGAGTGGGGGGCGTGGCACAAGATGACGACGAACGTCGATCCCATGCACCTCTTCGGCCAGCAGTCCACGAGGCGCTGGCGCCTCACCCCCGCGGTGCGGAAGGGCGTGGCCGGAACGGCTCGAGACGCTCGCCCGCCAGGCGCTCAGGATCCGCCCGTATCCGGCCGTGCCTCTGCGCTCATCACCAGGCTGTCGAGCGCCGCCTTCTCCAGGTACCGGCCATTCAACACGACGCCGCGAATCGCCAGCGTGTTGTGGATGTCCTCGAGCGGGTTGCGGTCGAGCAGCACCAGGTCCGCGAGCTTGCCGGCTTCGATCGTGCCCAACGAGTCCGCCATGCCGAAGGCCTCGGCCGGCCCGAGTGTCGCCGCCTGCAGCGCTTCGAGGGGGGAGAGGCCGCCGAGTTCGACGAGATGCGCCAGTTCCTCGTGCAGGCTCCTCCCGGGGACGAGGAAGGAGTTGCCGACGTCGGTGCCGGCAAGCATCCGCACACCAGCCGCGTGCAGCAGGTGGAGGTTGTCGGCGGCGTCCTTCGTCCCCTGCGCATTCAGCATCGGCTCGAAGCTCCGGGCCTCCTCCGCCTTCCAGGACCGCCGCACGCGCGCGGGGACTCCACGCATGCGCAGCGAATCGTCGAGCAGCGGGTGCGGCGCCGCCAGGGCGTTCACGAGGGTGGGGACCACGGTCACCCCGTAGCGCGCATACGCGCTGACGGTCTTCGCGCACAGCTCGGGGGTGCGCGAGGCAGCCGCGGCCCCGACCAGCTGGAAGAAGGCGAGCACCGGAAAGGCGCGCGATGACCGGCGTTCGCTACAAGCTGACGAGGTGCTGCGGCTTCGCGCCCTTCACCGCCCCGGTCGCGATCGTCGCGTCGAAGGTGACCAGGCGGCCACCCTGCTTCACGGCGAGCGCCAACAGGTAGACGTCGGTCAGTTGCCGGGGACCATGCACGCGCGTGGGGTCGATCAGCCGCTGGTCGAGCAGGCTCTGGCTGTCGGGCCAGAATTCGTGCGCAGGGTGCGCGGTCGCAGCGCGAAGGCGCTCCACGACCTCGACCACGGAGAACGCGTTGGGATATCCCGGATGCGACATGATGCGCACGCATCCGTTCTGCGTGATGGGGCATGACGCCCAACCGCGGGCGCCGTTGTCGCTGAACCACGCCACGGCGCTGCGGTGTGAGGCGTGATCGCTGTCGAGCAGCGCGATCAGCACGTTGACGTCGAGCAGCGCGCGCATCGCCCCGTTAGTAGGCGTCTTCGTTGCGCAGCTTGTCGATCAACTCGTTGGTGACGATGCCACCGCGCCTGGCAAACGGCTTGAAGCCGTGGACGGGCTTCGGCTCACGCACCGCGGAGGGCTTCGGCGCGGTAAGCGCCTGGCGCAGGAGCTCTGAGACGACCTCACCGGCCGTCTTGTTCTCGCGCTTCGCGCGCTCCTTCGCCGCGCGGAGCACGTCGTCTGCGATATCGAGGGTCGTTCGCATGCACATGATGCTAGCGCATCACGCATCAGATGTCAAGCTGCACGCTCGCGGTGATCGGCCCGAGCGGCAAGCGACTGGGCTCGCACGTGGTGGAGACGAACGCGGCCTCGCTGAGCGACGTGCGCAAAACGATCCCGGGCCCGCGGCATCTGTGCCTGGAGGAGGGCACCCTGGCGGGCTGGCTGTACGAGGTCCTCTCGCCGCATGTAGACGAGATCGTGGTGGCCGCGGTGCGCGAGAGCCGCGGTCCCAAGAGCGACACACGGGATGCGCTGGCGCGGGCGGAGGAGTTGCGGATCGGTGCGCTCACGCGGCGGGTGTACAAGGAGCGCGGCGAGTTTGCAGCGCTGGGGCATCGAGCCAAGGCCCACTGGCTGCTCGTGGGCGACTCGGTTCGGGTGATGAGCCGGCTCAAGCGTCTCATGCGCTCACGCGGCGTGCCGGTGTCAGGCACGGCCGTGTACTCCACGGCGGGCCGGGCGGAATGGATCGCCCGTCTGCCGGAGGCGGCGCGGCCCGCGGCGGAGTTGCTGTATCTCGAGCTGGGCAGTCTGCTCCAACTGCGCGCGCGGGCGGAGCACGAACTGATCGCCGAGGCCCGGAAGCATCGCGCGTACCGGATCGTGACGAGCGTGCCCGGGATCGGTCCGATCCGCGCTGCGGAACTGCTGCCCATCGTGGTGACGCCGTATCGGTTCGCGAACAAGCGCGGCTTCTGGAGCTACTGCGGGCTGGGGATCGTGATGCGGAGCTCGTCGGACTGGGTCCGCACGCGCAGTGGCGGGTGGGTGAAGGCGTCGGTGCAGCAGACGCGCGGCCTGAACCGAAACTTCAATCGCGTCTTGAAGCACATCTTCAAGGGCGCGGCCCTCACGGTGATCAGTCGCGGGGACCCGGACGAGCCGTTGTACCGGCATTACATGCAGCTGCTCGACGGCGGGACGAAACCGAATTTGGCCAGGGTGACGCTCGCGCGGCAGATCGCATCGATCGTGCTCTCACTCTGGCGCCACGAGGAGGCATACGACCCCAAGAAGCTCGAGCGGAAGGTGATAGCAACCGGCACGTGATCGGCGCAGGCGTGAGCGATGTTGACTGCGCCCGATCGGCCGGCTCGGAGACAAAGCGGTTACCGGGGAGAGCATCCATTGAAATTCTGGTCCCGGCCTTGGCGCCGGAGTCCCCACGGATAGGCTATGCCCCCTTGGAGAGCCGAACGAAGCCATGGGCCACTGAGTCCCTGATAGAAGGATGGTTCCCGCTCTCAAGCGGAGAACGCCTCGGCTGTAGAGTCCTCCGGGATCTCGCTCGGCGAGCGACGATCAAGCGCTCAACACCACTCCCGCCCCGCGGCTCCGTGCGCAATGGCAAGGCGGACGCTGGCTGCAATACCAAACGCCGTCAGCGTGAAGTGGACGCGCGTGTTGACATCCTGCCCCATAGAAGGAAATTGAATCGCAGGGCTCGTAGTCGCGCGTCAGCACCTGGTGGTTGTTCGGAATGTGCGCCGTCACGCGCGCGAGAAACTCGAGCGGATCAACGATCTCGGTCCCCGCCGTCGGGCCGGCCGCCGTGTCCGAGCGGTAGCGCACCTGGCGCGCTGAGCCGTCGTACTCCAGGCGCTCCAGCGCCACGGGGTTGCGCGCGCAGTAGCGCGCGAGGCGGAGTGCCAACGCGACGTCGCCATCGGGCACGAGCACGGCATCCGGACGCTCACCCGTGGTGGCCGGTTTTCAGATGTCGACAAGTGGCCGGTTTTGAAGTGTCCACCGAGGATAAGCGGGTGACGGTCCTGGCCCGGCACTCGACTCGCCAGCTCGGGTGATGAGCCACAATTCGACGGTTTGTCGTGTTTAGAGAAAGGCTTTCATGTCACCCGAGGAGGTGTCTCATGCGCAGCATTCGGATAAGGACGCTGTCTGCAATCGCAGCAGCAGGCTCGCTTCTCGTGAGTTGCAGTGATGGGGATGGGACGCCGACCGCCTTGGATCGTGCAGGTTCGCTCCTGAGCCCTCGAGCGGACATCAGCGCGACTCTGCTGGATCCCTTCACGTACCGGGCGCCGATTGATCCCTACAAGATCCTGCAGCTGCCCGATCTCATGATGCAGTCACGCACCAGGAGCGACATTGTCATGCAGCGCAGTGTCTTCGTTCCGGGTGCCGGAGCCTGGCACACGCATCCGGGCCCATCCTTCGTCTACGTGATCCAGGGACAGATCAAGCTCAGGGAGTTTTCTGCCAAGGATGGCTGCACCGAGACGCCAGTCCATGGCCCGGGCGAGGTCTATTTCGAGGTGGCCGATCATGTTCACCGCGCAGTGGTGGTGAGCAGCGAAGATGCCGTGCTGCTGGTTACGCGCTTCAATATCCCGGTGAGCGGACCAATTTCGACTCCGGCGCCGGATCCGGGGTGCTGACGAAACACACGAGATCGACGCCGCGCCGCTGACGAATATCAAGGCGGAAGCCGCAGCCTGCGCAGTAGGTCTACGAATCTCGGGTCGACGGACATCGGCGCGAACCTCGTGTCGCCGGCGATGAACCGAAGCTCAGGCTGCCGCTGACGGTAGGCGTACTCGAGCCAATCGTAGGCCGCCGCATCGTCGCCGAGCGCGTGAAACGCTGTGGCAACCGCCGGCTCGTAAACGTTGGCGTGCACTGCTCTGGACTGCAGCACCGCCAGCAGTTGGCGTGCCTCGTGTTTCCGACCGATGTGAGCCAGCACGCGGGCTAAATCGCCGGTAGTTCGGTGAGCGGCCGGGCCCGCGAGCTGGTTCGCGCGTTCGTACTCTCGAATCGCCTCGGTGTAGCGATACGTGAACTCGAAGATGTTCCCCAGGACCGCGTGCGCTCGCCAATAGGTGGAATCGAGCTCGAGCCCATTGCGTACGCGGGCAAGTGCCTCGTCCGTTCGACCCGCGAATAGCAGCGTGAATGCAAGCGTCTCGTTGAAAGCGGGAACGAGCGGATCCAGCTCGACGGCAGTTGTCTGCTGCACCACCGCCTCGTCCAGCCGCCCGATCGCCCGGAGCAGATTGCCGTAGTAGAAACGGGCGGTGGCATAGTTTGGATCCAGCTCGACCGCACGCCGAAACTCTCGCTCGGCACCTTCCGAGTCCCAAGCGTACGCGTGCAGATAAACACCGAGGACGGCGTGCGCTTCGGCCAGGCTGTCATCGAGGGCAATCGCCCGAAGCGCCGCCGCGTGCGCTCGTTGCTGCGCCTGCTGCGGCGTGAGCTGACCAGACATCCCCTGCTGCGAGTACACCGCCGCGAGGCCTGCCCAGGGTGCGCCGTACTCCGAGTCGGCGGCGATCGCGCCCTCGAAATACTCGATCGCAAGACGATACCCCGTGGCCGTACGCTGATTCGAGAAGTAGCGTCCCTTCAAGTAGCGGGCGAGTGCCTCCTGGCTCCTGGTTCCAGGCCGGCTGAGTCGATCACGTTCGCCCGGCGAAAGCTCGGCTTCGAGCGCGTTCACGATGCGCAGGGCGAGCTCGCGCTGCAATGCGGCTATCTCCGTGGGGCTGCGGTCGTAGGTCTCCGACCAGAGCTCGGTGCCGTCCGCAACGTTGACGAGCCGCGCGCTGATGCGAAGGCGGCCACTCGGAGTCTGCACAGTGCCGGCGAGGATAGTACTGACCTTCAAGGCGCGGCCGATCTGCTGAACGTCCCGCTGATCGCTCTTGAATCTGGAGGCGGACGTCCGGCTGACCACTCGCACAGAACGCAGGCTCGACAACGCTCTGGTGAGCTCCTGGGTCAGGCCCTGGCTGAGGTACTCGTTTTCCGCATCGCGATCCTCGTTGACGAAGGGGATGAGAGCGAGCGTCCGCGGCCTCGATGCGGAGATTGCTCCGGCCAGGGTGGATAAGCGTGCGGAAGCACGACGTGCGCTCCACCACGTCGCACTCGCGCTGGTTGCAACCGTGAGCAATGCGAGCAGCAGCAACACCCGCCGCCGTCGTGAAGCGACCACAGCTCGCAAGGGGATCGCTGTTCGGGTGGACGAGGGAAGTTCCTGCGTGAGGTCGGCGAGGAGCTCGGCGGTGTTCGGGTAGCGTCGATCGGGCTCCTTTTGCAGTAGCCGCTCCACGATGCGCTCCAGCCGAGCAGATGCAGCGCCCGCTCTCCTGCGCAGCGGCTCGGGCGTCGCGTGGTGGATTGCCTCGATGACTGCCGCGTTGTTGTCGCCTCGAAACGGGCGGACGCCGCTGAACATCTCGTACATGACGACACCAAGGCTCCAGAGGTCGCTCTCTGGGCCCACCGGCTCACCGCGCGCCTGTTCCGGCGACATGTATGGAACGGTGCCGGGCGTGATCCCGGGAGTAAGGTGGGCGTCAGGCATCGTGGCCAGGCCGAAATCGAGGAGCTTCACCGTGCCGCTCGCTGTCAGCATGATGTTGCCCGGCTTCACGTCTCTATGCACGATGCCGTGCGCGTGCGCGGCGCCGAGGGCGCGCGCGACCTGGAGCGCGATATCTACTGCGTCAGTCACCGGGAGCGGGCCGTGGGCGAGCCGCTCCTTGATGGTCCCACCTTCATAGAGGGCCATCGCAATGAACGGCCAACCCTCGTCCGTCTCGCCGATCTCGTGGACCGTGCAGATATTGACGTGCTCCAAGCCGGCTGCGGCGCGCGCTTCGAGCAACAGCCGTCCTCCGGCATCCGGCGCCAGGCTCAGGTGCGGCGGCAGGAACTTCAGCGCGACGGCACGGTTCAGCCGTGTGTCATGCGCGCGGTAGACCGTCCCCATCCCACCAGCACCGATCACGCCCAGGATCTCGAAGCGACCCGCGCTCACCGTCGATGGTATGCCTTTTGGGATCACGACTTCAGCGAGTCGTCCAAAGAACTGCTCGCCGGGCTGGGCGTGCCCGAGCAGCGAGAGGAGCTCGCCGGCGAGGTCAGCATCGTCAGCACAGGCCGCGGTGATGAACCGCGTCCGATCTTCCGCGGGAAGCGAAAGCGCTTCCTCGAACAGGTGTTCGGCGCGGTCGCGCTGGCCGTCGCTTTCGGCGTGCGGTGTCAGGCTCACGTTGCCGTCTCCAGCGTGCGCGCCAACTCGCGATGCAGCCAGGCTTGCGCCATTGCCCACCCACGCTTCACGGTCGCCGTCGAGACGCCGAGCGCTTCCGCCGTCTCCTGGATCGCCATGCCACCGAAAAAGCGGCACTCGACGATCCGGCTCTGTCTTGCATTGTGCTGTTCGAGTTGCCGCAGCGCCTCGTCGAGGGCGACGAGCGTCTCCGTTCCCGCGTCAGCAGGATCTGCCCGGGTCTGGAGCGCCGCTTCGATTTCGTCGAGTGCGACTCGGACGTGATGACCTCCGCGCTTCGCGCGGTGCTGCCGCTTCGCGTAATCGACCAGGATGTGCCGCATGGCGCGCGACGCCACAGCCAGAAAGTGCGCTCGGTTCTTCCAGACTGGTGCCGATTCGCCGGCCAGGCGGAGATATGCTTCGTGAACCAGCGCGGTCGTATCGAGCGTCTCGTCACCACTCCAGCGACGACGCTGCTGTCTGGCCAACTCGTGAAGGTGATGGTACACGAGCGGCAGAAGCTGATCGAGCGCGTCCTGGTTCCCCGCCCTCAACTCGAGCAGAAGCCGAGTTACCGTGTCGGGGTGGGATTCGATCCCACTCCCGCTGCGATATTGCGAGGCCATGGTGCGGTTCGCCGGTAATGCATGCCTCGAGACCTGCTGTGGTTCCGGAGCGCGTCTCGCTACAATATGCGCGGTCGCCAGGAAACGCGAGATGACCAGGCCGGTCGAGGCGAGCCAGTATTGGTTCGTTGATGCCGGAGTGGATCTGCGTTCTGGCGCTCGCTCGTGGACCGAAGCGTGCCGCGGCGTCAGACTCCGCCTCCTCAAACTGTCTGATACCAGAGGGATAGGAACTTGAATCGCCCCCGCCGTCGCACGTGTGGGCAGTGCGGCGGCGAGGCAGCGTCACCCGGTCGTCGCCATCGTCATCCGGATCGTCATCCGGGCGGAGCTGCGGCGGGTCGGCGGCGCTGAACACGGTCTGGCGGGCGCGGCGCATCGGCGTCCGCGACGTGGGTGAGCGCTCGGCGGTAGCCCCGCGCAGCCCACGCGTCCCCGCGGAGGGCGGCGGGGAATCGGCTCAGCGACGAACGGAGGGGGCGGCGCGCGGCACGGGCTCAGGCGGGCTCACGAGTCGTCCGTGCCGGGCGCGGCGGACGCGGCGGCCGCTTCGGCGGCCCGCGCGCCGAGTCCCGTGCGCGGCGGAGGTGATCGAGGATCCGATCGATCACCGCGCGCTGGGTAATGAACGCGACGATGCGCATCGCGGCCCCGCACCCGGGACAGCGGAGCGGATCGACCTCGAAGAGCTGCCGCAAGAACTCCGCCCAGCGCCGCCGCGCCTCGCGCAGCGCGAGCGGCACCGGCTCGGCGACCGGTGGTGGCTCCGCAGGCGCTGCTTCGCGCCGCTTGCGCGCGCCGCGCACGCGATTGGCGTAGTAGCCGTAGTACCGGGTCATCACCTGCTGCTTGTTCGGAATGTGCGCGGTGAGGCGCGCGAGGAACTCCAGCGGATCGACCGTCTGCGTCCCGGCCGTGGGGCCGTCTGACTTGTCCGAGCGGTAACGCACCTGGCGCGCGCTCGCCTCGTACTCGAGGCGATCGAGCGCGACGGGATTGCGGGCGCAGTAGCGCGCGAGGCGGAGCGCGAACGCCGTGTCGCCGTCGGGCACGAGCACCGCATCGTGCACGTGAAACCCCGAGTGGGGCCAGGCGAGCATCGCTTCGGCGTCTTCCCGCTCGAACAGCCCGCGCCGCACGAACAGCCGGAGCACGGCGCGGCGAAAGGCTTCCGTGAGCGCGGCCGTGTCGTGCGCCGGCCACGGCACGAAGGTGCCGTCGGCGCGGAAGCCGCCGTCGGTCGAAATCATATGAATGTGCGGGTGCCAGTTGGCGAGGGACCCGTGCGTCTGGAGGCAGCCCACGATCCCCAGGGCCGGCCCCGCTCGCCCGCGCCGCCGGAAACGCTCGCTGCCCACTATTTGGCGATTGTGTGCACGACCGGTCTTGGAATGCAGCCTCGGCCGCGTCCCCGCGCTCCGCCTAGTGTCTGAGGCGCAGCGTATCGAGCAACGCGACGTAGCGCGGCTCCGACCGCAGCGGATCGAATACCGGATCGCGCATCCGGGGCCGCAATGTCCGCTGCCGATAGGCGCGCTCCAGCGACGCCAGCGCGCCAGTCTTGTCGCCGACTCCGACGCGTGCGATGGCGAGGTCCATCTCGGACACGAATGCGCTCGCCGTCGCGCTCTGCAGTGAATCGACCAGCCGCGCGGCCGCCGCGTGGTTCCCGGTAGCGGCGAGCGCGGCGGCCCGCAGTGCCGCGACTCGCGAGCTGGTGGGAAGCAGGCGACTCGCCTGATCGAGTGTGCTCAATGCCTCCCGAGTCCGCCCCGCGGCCAGCAGATTTTCGCCATAGATCTCCGCCACGCGGCCGTGCGTCGAGTCGAGCTGCATAGCCTGCGCGAGCACGCTATCCGCCGCCCGATACCGCCGTCCCTGCATGAGCTCGAACCCGTTGTTGAGCAGCACGCGCAGCGTGGTGGGCGCGAGGCGGAGAGCCGTCGCGCTCTGCGTCGCGGCGTCCTCGAACCTCCCCTGCCACGAGTACAGGAACGAGCGATACAGGTACGTATCCATGTTGCCCGCGTCCAGCCGCTGGGCACGATCCAATTCCGCCGCGGCTCCCCGCCAGTCGTAGTCGTACATCATCCGCACGAGTCCGAGGTCGGCGTGTGCCTGGGCAATCGTGCTGTCAATTTCCAGGGCGCGCATGGCCGCCGCGCGCGCCCGTTCGAAATTTTCGCGTGGCGGACCGGCCATCACATTGCCGATGCCAATCGATGCATAGACCTCGGCCAGACCGGTCCAGGCCTGCGCGTACAGCGAATCCCGCGCGATCGCCGCGTTGAATTGCGCGATCGCCTTCTGGTGCGCCCCGGCCTCGAGTCGGTCGAAGAAGTAGCGACCCCGCAGGTAACGATCGTGGGCTTCGGGGTCGATCGTATGCCGCTTCGTGAAGCGCGCAGAGTCGCGCTCGCTCAAGCGCAGCGAGAGCGCGTCGGCGACGCTCCGCGCCACACGCGCCTGGAGTCCGAGCGGATCCGTCGTATCCTGGTCCACCGCCACAGTTTGGATGCGAGCGCCGGTGCGCGCATTGGTGAGCTCCACCGTCACGTGCATCGACCTACCGCGTGGCTGTATGAATCCTCCAATGAGAATTCGGACGCCCAGTCGACGACCGATCTCGGGGAGGCCCAGCTGACTTCCTCGAAACTGAAAGGCTGCCGTACGCGACGTCACGCGCAACCCCGGCATGCCACTCAGCGCGTCCGTCAACTCGTCGGCGAGGCCCTCGCCCAGATACCTGTTGTCGTCTGTCGCGCCTTCCACATCGAGCGGAAGAACCGCCAGCGCGATGGGCGCGCTACCGGCGCCCCGCCACCGGGCGAGTCCCAGCCAGAGCGCGGCGCCGATCACCGCAGCGAGCCCCAGCGCCGCGGCGCCGCGCAGCATCAGGCCGCGGTGCCCTGTACGGAACGGGTGGGACGGAGCCCTCGAGCCCGCGTCGCGAAGGCGGTCGGCGAAGGCGGCCGGCGTGGGAGGCCGCAACTCAGCAGTCAGCGCCATGGCGGCAGCGATCGCGTCGTCCACGTGGGCGGGCACGTCGGGTCGTCGCGACGCGACGCGCGGGACCACACCGGCGAAGCGCGCGGCCATCGTCGCCGCGGCGCTCCGCCCGGTGAACGGCGGTTCGCCGGCGAGCATCTCGTACAGCACGCATGCCAGTGAATAGATGTCGCTGCGGCCGTCGAGCGTCGCGTCGCCGCTCGCCTGCTCTGGACTCATGTACGCCGGAGTGCCGACGATGAGCGATGTGATCGTGAGCCGATCGTCGGCCGACTGCATCGCCGCGCGCGCGATGCCAAAATCTGCGACCAGGACGTGTTCGTCGGAGAGGAGAATGTTCTCCGGTTTGATGTCCCGATGGATCACGCCCTGCCGGTGCGCGTAGTCGAGTGCGGCCGCGGTCTCCTCAGCGATACGGAGCGCGAGCGGCACGGGAAGACGCCCCTCGCGGGTGATCCGATCGCGCAGTGATTCGCCGGCGACGAACGGCATCACATAGTACAGCACACCGTCCACCGTCCCGGAGTCGTAGAGCGGCAGGATGTTGGGGTGCTGGAGCGTGGCGAGCAGTCGGATTTCCCGCGTAAAGCGTTCGGCCGTCACGGCGGCCGAAAGCTCCGGTTGGAGCATCTTGATCGCCACCATCCGTTCGTGGGTGCCGTCGCGCGCCAGAAAGACCGTCGCCATTCCGCCGCGCCCGAGTTCCCGCACGATGCGGTAACGTCCCGCCGCTGCGTTCTCGAGTCGAGCCGACAGGTCGACAGGGGTGCTCACGGGGCACGGTCTGGCCAACGGCGGTGGACGTCCGCGCACCACACGAGCGAGCGCTGAGTGCCCGCGGTCAGCGGGATCGACACGCCGAGGAGAGTCGCCCACCGGTTGAGTCGAGCGAGTTGAGCCATCGCTCGGCAATATATCGGCTACGATCGCGCGCGGATAGCAGCGCACAGTCTGGTCCGCGGTGATCGGTATGTCGCTTCACGCGATCGCCGGCGAGGGCGCGGGACCAGCCAGTTCGGACAGAAATCCTGCATTGCGGTTGCGCAGGCCACGCAGAAGATGAACTCGCAGCGGCGGAGGCGCGCGGGACCGTCTGGTGCGAGCGGCGCGTGACATATTTCGCGTTCCGCGCGCATCTCGAGCGCCACGGTTCGCGTCCTCCATGCTATGGCAGCAAATTGTCGGGTGCTCGGCGGCAAGCGGTGCGCCCGGTGCGCGGGTTGCAAGGCGACTCGGCCATTCACCCAGGGTGCGAACGGCCGGCCGGGAGGTCGGCGGTTCTCCACCATGCTCCGCGTCCGTGTCTGTCCGCCTGCCGCGCCGCTCGATCCGCGTTGGCCGCTGACGCCGCCTGGCCCGCCCGACGGAAAAGCGAAGCCCGACAGCACAGGGATAGGAAATTGAATCGCCCCCGCCGTCGCACACGTCGCCAAGGCGGCGACGATGCCGAGTGTGCACGCTCCCGGCCGCGCTCGATTGTCGCGCTGCGACCGTCGGATGATCCAGCCAATTCGGGTGACTACGGCTGCTCTGATCCGCGACGCAGGGCGAGCAGCGCCTCGAGCTCCACCAGTTGTTCGACGTCTTTCTTTCGCCGCACGGCCCGCTTCGAAGCAATGAGGGCCTCGAGGGTCAGCGCACGAAACGTCGTCCTGCCGATCCGCACGGGCTCCGACGCGGCCAGTGCTTTGGCGTAGTTCCCGACACCCGGCACGTGGTCCAGAAGATCGATGGCGCCCATCGTCGTAGTGAGCGTCATCATCGGCGTCGTCCTGAATGCGCGGGCGTCGAGAATGAACGGAAGCCCGCGCTCAACCCCGCGGAGATACGCCCGCCACTCGACGAGCAGCGCCACCAGCCGGTCGATGTTGTCCGGCGACGTGTCGTAGCACAGGTCGATGTCATTCGTGAAGCGCGCCGACCCATGCACCGTCCCTGCCACGCCGCCGACCACGACGAACCGAATACCATGGGCAACGAGCGCCGCCAGGATCGCCTCGAACACGGTGTGATGTTACGGGGCAGTCTCTCGGCGCACGTGGCGCCGGAACCGCGCCATCGCATCGAGGCGCCGCAACCGCTCCGCCGGCGTGAGGGCGAGGTTGTCGGCAAGGAGCGAGGGATCGAGCCCGAACTCGCGTGCGGCCCGTATCGCGTTTCGACGACGTCCGAAAGGACGCCCGCGTTTCCGCGGGGCAAACGTGGTGCGAAGCACCGATTCCCGGACGCTGACCGACGAGAGAATTCTCGTCACGTCGATCGAGAGCACGACATCGGGATCGTCGGTGGAGACCGGGACGGCACGTGCGCCTCGTGTCGCACGGAGCGCGCGTGCTGCCAACGCGTACGCAGCGCTGATCGGCATCCCGGTGGCGTAGTGGACCGAGCGCGTCACCGCGAGGCGTCTGGCCAGATCGGCCGTGTAATGTCGGGGCGCCTCGCGACCCAGCGCACTGAACGCGTTGAGCACCCATTTCGGTTCGGCGCCGGCCAGGTGGGCCAGTTCGGCGAGGGTCACGCTATTAAGTCTAGCATTCAGACTTCATTATGGCAAGCGCCACGTTCCCTCGCACAGGCGTGTGACCGCAGTCTGCCGGCGTGTCGCCCGGCGCACGTGGTCGAGGATCCGCTAGCGCACTATCATATTGCCACTGTCCCAGGAACTGGCCGCGTTGGTCGAACCGCTCGATGCGCCCATTTTCCCGGTCGGCGACGTAGAGGATCCCCTTGGGGCTCAACGCGATCGAATGCACCACTTTGAACTCGCCTGGGCCGGTGCCGTGTTTGCCCCACTCGCGCAGCTTTGTTCCGGTCGCGTCGTATTCAATCACGCGAGCGTTGCAATACCCGTCGCTGACGAAGATATGTCCTGGCTTCGCGAACGCGATGTCCGTTGCGCCGCAAAACGTGCGGGTCGTATCGGGCACGTCGCCGACACGAATCTCGAGCAGCGTCCGTCCTTCGGGCGTAAACTTGTAAATCGTCGATGAATGGGCATCCAGAGCCCACACGTTTCCGTCGGGATCGATGCGGATGCCGTGAGGCATCGTGAACAACCCTCTGCCCCACGAGCGGATGAAATTCCCCTGAGGGTCGAGAACAACTATGGGATCGCCGCTCGATGGCCGATGAATGATGTAGATGTTTCCGTGCTTGTCGGTTGTCACCGCTGAAATCGTTTCAAGCATCAGTGACGGCTGCACCTTGAGCTCGACGCGCTCGACCGGAAGCTCGGGGACATCCTTCAGGAGGCCGCCGAGCCGATCCGAATCCGCTCCCGGCGTGACGGGAGGCGGAAGGGCCACACTGTCAGGTGCGATCCGCCTGGACTCGTGAGCAGCCAGGATGCGCCAGGCGCCACCCCGCCGGACCCAGACGTACGTATTACTCGCCACCATGGTGGGCTGCGCGTGGCCACTCGTGTCGATCACCCTGAAGAGGTTGACCCAACCCACAACCACCACGTCCGGGCTGAGCACGTCGAACTGGATCGGCCGGAACGGCCCGATCTCCTGCCGGAGCATGGCCGAGCGGACTCGGTCCCAGCCCGCCCTCTGCTCGCTGGGAGTGACGAGTCCGCCGTTCAACAGCGCGGAGTCCAGATAAAAGCGAAGGATGCCGTCGATGTCCACGTGCCGCCACGCGTCGGTCAAAGAGTCGAGCGCGGCCTGAACCTGCGCTTCGATGCTATCGCGCTGTGAAGGCGATAGCTGTGCTCGGCACGGCAGGCTGACTGTTGACAGCGCGCCAAAGGCCAGGGCGACGTGAGTCACAGCGAGCCGGACTTCAATCAGTCCTCGCATCGACTCCCCCTCGCAGGTGCATGCTCAGAAGCGATCGAGATCCTTTCCGAAGAGAATGCGCCCCCGATATCCTTCGCCGCGAATCGTCGCCGGATCGACGAGGAGCCGCTCGACGCCGTTGAGGCCGGATCGCACGTACAGCTCTTCGCGGTGCTTTCGGTCGCGAGCCGCTTCAGGTAGAACCAGCGATCGCCCGGACGGCGCCAGACGTCGATCAAGACCACGTGATCGGACGCGTCGAGTTCATGCAGCCGCGCCAGGAACGCCGCGCGTCCAGCGCGGGCGAAACGTCCGGAAGCTGCCCGGTCATTTTGTCACTCCCTGCCTTGGCCGCCCCGCAAGTCACGGCAATACCTGGTACCGCACCGCCATCCCCGCGGCGTTGTGGAACGAGACGTGACAATGAAACAGCCAGATGCCAACGTTGTCCGGCACCATGTTGGCCGTCACCATCCCCATGAATGAGAGCGTCGCCACGTCGGTGCGCATTCCGGCGATGAGCGTGGTATTGCCATGCCAGTGCGGGGAATGGACGTCGAAGTCATTGGTGGACGACATCAGGTACCAGCGCACCCGCTGGCCCCGCTGCAGGTCGGTCGGTAGCGCGAAGCGCCAGCGCGGGCTACGGCGGGCCACCTCGCATGCCCTCCCACTTCGCTGCCAGCTCCCGAGAAACCGCGATCGCATCACCGTGCGGCTCGGTGGAGTAACGCTCCGTGCCCTTCGACCACCCTTGCTCCCACTGGCACGACGCCTCGGCGAACGGCTTCCGGTCGAAGGTCGTGCCCGAATCGAGCGACACATTTAGTGCCGCGAAGAACTTCTCCCACCGCGGCAGGAAGTACTCGCTGAACATCCCCGACCACTCCTTGAAGGCGTAGAGATTGAGGTCGTCGTTCTCGCCCTCGGTGCACTTCGTTCCCCAGAGGGTGATCAGGTTCCGCGCGTTCCACTCGTACAGGTTTCGCTCGGCGTCGTTCGTTCCCCAGCGGCGGGCGTCGGCGATCCAGCGGCCGAGGAGGAACTCGGGGCGCGTGGCGAGGAGGGTGTCGATGTCGCCAAGCAGCGCCGCGATCCGCTGCTCCGTCGCGATCATGGTGGTGCGGTCGCGGCGCTGGTACGCCGCCTGGAGCGTATCCACCAGCGGAAGCCCGCGCTCGCCCAGCACCTGTCGGGCGAGATTGACGACATCGTAGCGGTAGTTGTCGTTGCCGCCCAGACGCGGCGCGGCCGAAAGCAGCGAATCGAGTGCCGCGGCGAGGAGTTTCGGATCGTACGCCGGGACCGGGACGGTGCGGTACGTGCGGCGACCCTTGATCAGGAACTGCGGCCGCTCGGCCAGGAAGTTGCCCGTCTGGTTCGGCGAGCGGAACGCGGTGCGCAGCAAGATCTGCCAGGCGTGCCATGCCGACGAGTCGAGAACACTGTACCGCCGAGTGATATAGTCCTGCGCCCACGCCTCCGGCTGCACCACCGAGTCGCGCCAGACCTGGTCGAACACGTACTCCTCGACGATCGGATTGGCGCCGAAGCCCTCGATCATCATCCCGATGCCGGAGAACTTCCCCTTCTCCGGACTCACCAGCACACTATCGAGATTGGCGGCAATGTGCGGCAGGTCGCCGCCGACGCTCACCTTGCCGCCGAAGTTGTACAGGACGTTCCAGACCCACGGCTTGCCGTAGAAGGCGTGGCGCGTCTTCCAGACCGGGGAGCGCTCCCCCCAAAGGTCGAGGACCAGCATGCGGTCGTCGGGGACCGCGCCGAGCAGGGCGGACGCCTGCTGATCGTGCCAGAACTCCGGCGAGCTGACCAGGAACCATCCTTGCAACACCCAGATCGCGTGGCTGTCGGTGGTCGCCATCCCGTGGTAGATCGCGCGCCCCATCGCGGCGAGAAAGGTCGAGTCGTTCGACGGTGGATCGATCTCGTTAAACGGATCGGCGGCGTAGTAGTGGTCGGTGCCGAAGAGCTCCTGCTGCCGCTTCATGAAATCGGCCGCGAACCGCTGGAAGAGCGAGTCGAACGGATCGAGGAACCAGGTCCCCTTGAATCCCGCCGACCAGTGGCCGGTCTGGTGGATCTTCACGCCCGGAATCACCTGGGTGATCGACTGCGGCACATGGCCGGTGAATCCCTGCAGGATCGGGGTCATGCCCAGGGCGCGTTCGCGCCCAAGGATCTGGCGTTCGAGGGCGGTGTGCGAATCGATCCATGAATCGGGGAGCGGGCCGCCGAGCCCGTCGACGTTGGCCATCCATCCCCACGGGAAGTACGCGGGGCCGACGAGAAAGTCGCCGATCTGCGCGCGCGAGAAGCCCATGTCGCGCAGCACCGCGCGCCAGGTCCCTTCCTCGCCGGTGATGGCGAGCGGCGCGTTGATCCCCTTCAGCGCCATCCAATCGATCATCCGCTGCCAGTCGTTCCAGTCCCACCACGCCATCGAGTAGGAGAAGGTGCAGTAGTTGAAGAGGTAGCGGACGCGGTACGGTGTCACGCGGCGGACGGCGCGATCGAGCGCCGGGAGCGGGCCGTCGAGATGGATCGGAACGGGCGGCAGCTCGACATCGGCCTTGGCGACGTGCTCGAGATACCAGTTGAGCGCCGACGCGATCGCGACACCGGACGAGCCGCGAAGGACAACCCTGCCGTGATCGCCGGCCACCTCGAATACGTCGTGTCCGGCGCTGTCGGGGATCATCGCCAGCTCGAAATCGCCGGCGCGGCCGGGCACCACGCGGGCGATCAACTCGCGTGCGGCAGTGACGCTCGCCAGTTGGGCGCTCGGCGGTGATGGCCGGGTGTTTCCGACGCAGGCGCTGGCGCCGTGCGCCAGGACGGCGGCCGATGCGGCGATCGATAGGCGGCGGAGCGGTCGGGTCGGATTCACCGTACGGTTCTCCGGGCTGATTCCCTGCATCAACATACCGCTTCGATGGCGGCACGACCCGCTCCCCGGCTGCCCGATCGAGCTTCGAGACGTGGGCGCCGCGATCGCGGATCGGGGCAGTTGGTCGGCATTCGTCGGCGAACCTTTCGGGGCTTGCGCCGACCCGTTCCGGTCTTCGGGATAGGAAGCGAGTAGGAAATTGAATCGCCCGTCGGCGCCGGCAACGTTGGGTGGTGAGCATGGGGCGCGGTCGATCGGGGCGGGCCGGGGCGTCGGGCCGGGTGCCGGCGATCGGCGCGGGACGGAACCGGGCGGAAACGGGACGCTGCGTGGTGGCGCGGGCGGCCTCAGCGCCCCGGGCGCCGGCGCAGGTGATCGAGGATCCGATCGATCACCGCGCGCTGCGTGATGCATGCGACGATCCGCATCTCGGCCCCGCACTGCGGGCACCGGAGCGGATCGACCTCGAAGATCTGCCGCAGGAGTTCCGCCCAGCGTCGCCGCGCTTCGCGGAGCGGGAGCGGGACCGACGCAGCAATCGGGACCGGTGCGTCCGCCGCGCCCGCGGTCTCCCTGCGCCGCGCGCCGCGCACACGATTAGCGTAGTAGCCGTAGTACCGGGTCATCACCTGGTGCTTGTTCGGAATGTGCGCCGTCACCCGCGCGAGGAACTCCAGCGGATCGACGGTCTCGGTGCCCGCGGTCGGACCGTCCGCCTTGTCCGAGCGATAGCGCACCTGGCGCGCTGAGCGGTCGTACTCCAGGCGCTCCAGCGCCACGGGATTCCGCGCGCAGTAGCGCGCCAGCCGGAGCGCGAACGCGGTGTCGCCGTCGGGCACGAGCACGGCGTCGTGCACGTGAAACCCCGAGTGGGGCCACGCGAGCATCGCTTCGGCGTCCTCGCGCTCGAACAGCCCTCGCCACAGGAAGAGCCGGAGCACCGCGCGGCGGAAGGCTTCCGTGAGCGCGGCCGTGTCGTGCGCCGGCCACGACACGAAGGTCCCGTCGGCGCGAAAGCCCCCGTCGGTCGCAATCATATGAATGTGCGGGTGCCAGTTCGCGAGGGACCCGTGCGTCTGGAGGCAGCCCACGATCCCCACCGCGAGCGTGGGCTCCCCGGTGAGCGCGCGCACCGCGGCGGTCACCGTGCGCGCGGCGACGCGGGCGAGATCGCCGAGGAGGGAGCGGCGGTAGAGGCACCACGCGCGGAGCCGCTTGGGGATCGTGAGCACCACCTGGCGATGCGGCACGCCGCGCACGAGGAGCGACGCTTCGAGCCACAGCGTCCAGAGGGCTAACCGCCTGGCGTGGCAGCTCGGGCAGAAGTAGCGCGCCTTGCACGAGAACGCGAGCAGATACTCGTGCGTGCACGCATCGCAGCGCACGCGCGCGAAGCCGTGCTCGAGCACCCCGCAGGCAAGGAACTAGGCGCTCGAGTCCGACGCGGCCGATGCGATGCTCGCGTGGCCGCACTCCGGGTTCCACGTGCACGACGCGGTCTGGGTCCCGGACGGCGACACCGCGTTTGCGCTCCGGCTCGCGCGCTACTGTGCGCGGAACCCCGTGGCGCTCGAGCGGCTCACCTACGCGCCCGGCGCGCCGGTGCAGTACCGCTCCGACAAGCGCGACGGCTCCACGGCCGGCACCGAGACCGTGGACCCGCTCGAGTTCCTCGCGCGCGTCACGGCGCACATCCCCGACAAGCACCAGGTGATGACGCGGTACTACGGCTGGTATGTGAACCGGGTGCGGGGGTCCCGCCGCGCAGCGACAGATGCGGGGCCGACAGTCGTCGCACCCCGCGCGCGTGTGCCGCTCCGCGAAGCCCAGCGCCGCTGGGCCGAGTTGCTCCGGCGCATCTATGAGGTGGACCCGCTCACCTGCCCCAGCTGTGCCGGCCCGATGCGGATCGTGGCCTGCATTACCGAGCGGGCGGTGATCGACCGGATCCTCGAGCATCTCGCCGCGGTCGCCGCGCGCACACCGGATGCGCGGGGCCCACCGCCAGCGGTTGCGCCGAAGCGCCGCCCCAGTCGGCGACCCCACCGCCAAGCCGACGCCGCCCGGCCGGCGTAGCCCACCCGCTCAGGCAGCCCCGCAGCCCCGACCCGCACGGGGCCTCGTGGGCTGCGCGGCAGCGCCGGCGACGCCCCGAATGCCCGCTTCATGCCCCCGTGGCATCGCGCGCCGCGCCGGGTCGACCCGTCTTGGGACCGCGCGGAGCCGGCGGGAGCCCCGCCACCGCGTCCGCCACGCCCCACTACGCCGACTCTCCCGCATGGACGACCGAACCTGCCGCGATTGGAATTCCTATCGATGACATGCATGCTGCGCAGGGCGACGGCGAACTGGTGGGAACAGGTGTCGAGATGAATGCGGACGTCGATTTCGTGGTGGACGTGATTCGCGGCGCGAACGCTACCCAGATCCGAGCTGAAGACAGCGATTACCGCATGGCCTTTGGCATGTCGGCCGATCTGTCCCAGGCGCTCCGCCTCGCCAACACCAATCTCGCAGAATGGCTCGCAAAAGACTTCCGACTGACCCAGCAGGATCTCGCGTTCCTTCTTGGTAGCTCGCTGGAACTCGATATCGCGAATGTTTGTTGTTCGGGAGGCCCTAATACCGTTGTGGCAAGGATCCGCAAATCGATTCTGGACAAAATCAGACCGTGACCTGGCCGCGGCGCCGCGTAATCCTGCATCTGTATTTCAGGGCACGCAGGGTGCAATCGGCGGCATAACAAGCCCGCGCGCAGTGGCGTGGCCGGCCGTTCAACACGCTGCAACAGGCTTCGAGCACGTGGGCAGCACGTCCGTACCAGGCCTTCGTGCGAAGCCCGTCATCGATGCGTGCATCGTGGTCGCCTCGCAGCGCGACATTCCGCACGTCGTGAAGGCCCTGACGAAGCTTGGCTACGTCCATCGCGGCGAGCTCGGCGTACCGGATCGCGACGCCTTTCGGGCACCTGCGTCACTCCCGACGCACCATCTATATGCGAGCCATCGCAGGATAGCCCGCGTTCATCGTTGGAATTCTCCGCAAGGTCGGTGGATGCGATGTGGTTCGGGCACATGCTGATGCGCCGGCGTGGCCGGAGCGATGCAGCTGAAGATCCTGCTCACGACGATTGACTCCGGCGCCTTGCTGCGCGGTGGCCGCGACCGCGGAGTACCAATCTTCCGGTCGTCGCGTAACGTACCGGTCGGCCCGCGAGGCAAGACGTTACGGGAATCCGAGGAAGCGCCTCTCCCCTCAGTGGCAGCGAAGTCGCTTGTACAGAAGGACTTCGCGTGTTGCGTCCGTGTGTGGCCCGAGACTTGTCATGGGGACCGGCGTACCCCATCCCCAGAGGATTCGATGCGAATCAGGACGCACCTCCCCGCCATGCTGGCTCTGATCCCGATCCTGGGACAGGGGCAGGCACCGGCGGCAACTCCACGGCTGCTCGGTTCGATGGTCACCGCGGGCGGCGTCTTCGACGTTGCCCCGACGCCGGATGGCAGACGGCTGTACTACAAGCTGGCCGACTCCGTCTTTCTCTACGACCTCGCGTCACGTCAGTCAACGCGCGTGACAACCGGCTCAAGAATTTGGCGGTTGGTGGTATCGCGGCAACAGGATCAACTCGCATACTCGCGGGAGGGTTCGACCAGCGGAGAATCCCACATCTGGACGTTGCCTCTCGATCCGCGGACGGGCCTGGCTTCCGGTCCCGCCAGACGCGCGAGCATGAGCACGGGCGACTACCCAGCCTTCTCTCCCGACGGCAAGTCGATTGCATTCGTGGCGAATCTGACGAGGTTGACCGTGATTCCCGCCAGCGGCGGCAGGGAACGTGTTGTGGCCGAGGGCACCACGCATCCGGTAAGTCTCGCCTGGTCGCCCGACGGCAAATGGCTGTACTACCGCAATGACCCGGGCGAAGGCTATCTCGAGCGAATCGCCATCGCAGGAGGGACGCCCGTGCGGATCAGCGAGGTGGACGAATCTCGGCCAGGGTTGTCGCCTGATGGCTCGATGCTCGCGTTCAGCACATCGGCGCGGCCGTGGGTGGTCGACGTCACCGACCTCAGTGGCAAACGGTTGGGTGAGATAACGGGAATGTCAGGCGATCGGCGCTGGTCCTCTCCGACGAGCATCGTGCAATGGACCAGTGTGCAGGCGAACGCTCTCCGAAGCCTGTCACTGGATGGCGGGACGATACGAGAGGTACTCCCGTGGACGCTGCATGTTCGCGAAGTGGCGTGGGCACCGGATGGCCGGCAATTCGCCGCGATCACTGAGGCCGATGCCGGAGCCAGCGTAGTCATTGCCAGTTCCGATGGCAGCACGCGCCGATCCGTTGCCCTCGGGGTTGGTCAGAAGGCCCGCGATCTGTCATGGTCGCCGGACGGCCGACGGCTCGTCGTCGCCGCGGGCGACAGCATACGGTTCCTGATCATCGATGTGGCAACGCGATCCGTTCGTTCGCTGCCGACCTCTGGTCTTGTGGATCGACCACACTGGTCCGCTGATTCGAAGCGGGTCATTTACGTGAGCGGGACCAGGAGGACATCTGGCGGGGTGCGTACGGTCCGGAACATGACGCTCGATGGTCGGGACGTGCTCGTCAGGGAAATCGATCGTGGTATCGACAATCTCCAGGGCGTGACCGACGACTGGAGCTGGATCTACGCCGACGACTGGAGCATGTGGTTCGCGTCGGACACGGCCGTGATCGTCAAGCGGGGCGACAGCACCGACGTCGTCTCACTGAAGACCGGACGCTCGATCCGGTTGCTGGAGCGGCGCAGTGCAACACCCAGTGTGTCACCCCGCGGCGACATGGTTGTGCTGCGACCGCTGGGACCTCGTGTCGGCCGATTCGAGTTCGTCACGGCGGGAGGAAGGCATGTCTCTACGGTCGAGACTCCGAACGGGAGACACGGGCCGTACATCCTGCGACGAGCGCTGCTCACACCCGGCGGTGAGAGCATCATCTTCTCGTCAGGCGTCTTGGCAGAGCAGGATCGATGCTGCCAGATCCTGATCTCCAGGCTGGACGGAACCTCCGAGCGAAGGCTCGTGGACCTCTCCGGCCAGGACTATAATCAGGCTCCTTATATGGCGCTGTCGCCGGATGGCCGGACGCTCCTGTTCACTGTCGGTGGACCGTACGTCACCACTTTCCAGGCGTTCGATGTGACAAGGTTCAAGGGCCAGCCGGGGAGACCCTAGGACGCAGCGCGCCATGGCGGCGATTCCGGGCGTCTCTGGAAGTCGCCCTGTGCACGGGGGCGGCGTCGATCGGTTGGTGGGAGCAAGGCCTCTCCTCCTCCTTCGGTCTTGACGCCCCTCCTGTACAACGGGGATGTCGGCACGGCATGACATGGCACCACCTTTGACGATGACCGCGAGACGTCGGCGCCCGGGAAGCTCCCGGCGTGACGCGATCCATCCGAAGTCGACTCCCAATTCGGCAACAGGAAATCCGTGGCGCGACGCATCCTGGTAGTTGACGACGATCCCGCGATTCGCACATCGATCGCCGAAGTGCTTTCGGACGACGGCTATGTCGTGACTGTGGCGGAGAGCGGCGTGGCTGCACTGGCCGTGCTGCAGGCGGCGTCCCCCGCTGTCGTCCTCTCCGATGTCCGAATGCCTGATCTCGACGGGCTCGCGTTGCTGCACGCACTGCGCGAACGATCGCCAGCGATCGATGTCGTCCTGATGACCGCATTCGATGACATGCCCTCGGTGGTGGCGGCGATGCGCGGTGGCGCCGTCGAGTTCCTGGTAAAGCCACTGAACCTGCGCCAGTTGCGATGCGTGGTCGAACGGGTGTTCGACGATCGGCGATCGCGACGCGGTGCCGGCCACGGTCCGGACGCCGAGCGTGCGCGGCTCGGCGAACTTGTCGGTCGTGACTCGCGCATGATCGCCGTCTACAAGCTCGTCGGCCAAGCGGCAGGTACGAGAGCCACCGTCCTGATTCGCGGGGAGAGTGGAACCGGAAAGGAATTGGTCGCCCGTGCCATCCACTCCAGTTCGGAGGCCGCGGCCGAGCCATTCGTGCCGGTGAACTGCGCGGCCCTTCCCAGCACCCTGCTGGAGTCCGAGTTGTTCGGTCACGTCCGTGGCGCCTTCACCGGGGCGCACGAGTCGCGCCGCGGCCGGTTCGCGCTGGCGGGAAAGGGAACGATCTTCCTCGATGAGATCGGCGACACGACGCTCGACTTTCAGAGCAAGCTCCTTCGCGTCATCCAGGACCGGGAATTCCAGCCCGTCGGTGCAGAACGGGCGGAGCGAACCGAGGCGCGCGTGATTGCCGCCACCCACCAGGATCTCGAGCAGATGATGGCGGACCGGCGCTTCCGTGAGGACCTGTACTATCGACTGCGCGTCGTGGAGATCGTCATTCCGCCACTCCGTGAGCGGCTGGATGACATTCCGCTGCTCGCCCGTCATATGGTCCAGCGTGCGAGCCAGGCGCTGGGTACCGGGGTGGCGATCCTCTCCAAGGAGGCGCTTGACCGGCTCATCGCACATCGCTGGCCGGGAAACGTGCGGGAACTTGAGAACTGTATCATGCGCGCCGTGGTGATTGCATCAGGCAGCGTGATCCGGCCGGAGCATCTGTCGATGTCGAGTCCGCGCGAGGCTGGACAGAGCGAACTCTCGTCGCTCGAGGCGATGGAACGCGAGCATCTCGAGCGCGTGCTCAAGGCGACTGAGGGGCAGAAGGGGCGCGCCGCCGAGATCCTCGGTATCTCGCGTCCGCGGCTCAACCGCATGCTGCACAAGCACGGCCTGCAATAGGTGCCTCGCATCGTGCGGCCCCCGGCATCGATACGGTCACATTTTCTGGCGATCGTGCTTCTGGGTGCCATCATGCCACTGGCGATGATCGGGCTCTGGCTGACGCAGAGTGCGGTGCGATCGGGACGCGCCCTGCTCGAGGATCAGCTTCGGGAATCCGTGACGAACATCCAGCAATCCGTCGACACGAAATGGGACCTTCGAAGGGGCGACCTCTTGTTCCTGGCAGGGAATGAGGTGGTCGACGCAGTCCTCTTCCACGGTGAAGTGTCTGCGGCCGATTCCGCGTTCCTGACGGAAGTGGCATCAGCCATGTCCCGCCACATCGCCGGATTCACGTACAGCGACCGTGCGGGCGCGGTGGTCTACTCATCGACCCCGGCCATCTCCAGGGGCGCGCGGCAAGGCGCGCCGACCGTTCAGGCCAGCGCGCCTCCCCGTCCGACAATGAGTGTGGACTATCCGGTTCACCGTGCGGACAAAGTACTCGGCTCCGTGACCGCTCAGGTCTTTCTCGACGCAATACTCCCATCGGATTCGGCGCGACTGCTCTTGCCGGGATCCGCCCTGGCATTACGTGATTACCAAAGTGGTGACGTGCTGGTTCGACTCCGTGGTGCGGTCGATTTTCCGACGACGGGGGTCGTTGCCATCGCTGGCGATGAGTGGATGCTCGAGTCGACGCGTCTCTCGGATCCTCCACTTGAGCTGGTGGTCGCGGGGCCGTTGGGGCCGTATGTCAAGCCATTCCAGCGTGACGGAAGGACAGGGCTGGTAGCGCTGGCGATTCTAGCTTTGACCACCGTGATGCTCACGACGCTTCTCACGACGCGGCTGGCGGGCACGGTCGGCGGTCTCGTCGAAACGGCTGGCGCGGTTGCCGACGGAGACCTGGGACGCCAGGCACGAGTGGTCGGCCCGCTCGAATTCCAGCGCCTGGCGGCGTCGTTCAATACCATGACCGAGAGCCTGCGCCGGCTCGTCACCGAGTTGTCGGAACGACGTGCCCTGGCCGCCGTGGGTGAGTTTGCAGCGGCGCTCTCACACGAGGTGCGCAACGCGCTGACGTCGGTCCAGATCGACCTCGAGCGGGTTGAGGAGCGAAGCGAAGACGCCAAGAATCGGAGGTTGATTGGTCGAACCCTGTCCCATGTCCGGCGGCTCGACGCCGCGGTGACGGGTTCGCTGCGTATTGCCAGAACGGGGCGTGTCGAATCAACGGATATCGATCTGTCGCAAGTGCTCCGTGACACCGTCAAAGTCGCGAAGCCCAGCTTCGCCGCCTCCGGCACTCGACTCGTGCTGGGTGACATTCCGGCGTCCGTGGTGCGTGGCGATGCCGAGGCATTTCATCAGCTGTTCCTGAACCTCCTGCTGAATGCACAACAGGCGATGGCGCCCAACGACGAGGCCAGCGTCTCAGGCACGATCGCCGATGGTCATCTCATCATAGCGATTGACGATCGTGGCAGTGGGATGACCGTCGAGCAGATCCAGCACGCGTTTGACCCGTATTTCACGACGCGAACCAAGGGCACCGGTTTGGGGCTTCCGATCGCTCGCAACATCGCCATTGCGTACGGTGGCGACCTCGCCATTCAGAGCACGCTCGGAGTGGGGACGGTCGTGGAAGTGCGCTTTCCGCTGGGCCGAACCGGGTAGTGACCGGGGGTCCCCGGACCTGGCGAGTGCCCATGAGGGACTGGCTGAGTCCCACCTGGGCGTGGGCGACACGACCAGGGCAATCGCCAGCTACCGACGATCTTTCGCACTGAATCCCAGGAACAAAGGTGTCGAAGACGTTCTCAGGCGACTTGGTGTCACACCGTGATGCCTGTTGTCTCAGTGTGCGGCAATGGCGACCGTGCCGAATGGTTGCACCCGGAACCAGGTAGCGGATCGCCAGGCCCACTCCAGGGGCCCGAACATGAATCGGGAAAACCACCAGCGACTGTACAGCACCTGCAGCAGGAACACGGCGTTTACGGTGCCAAGCATGACGAGCTGATTGCGGAGTGCAGACTGTCCATCGCTCACGGCGGTCAGGCCCAACCGCAACAGGCCCATCATCAGAACGGTCTGCATGATGTAGTTGGTCAGCGACATGCGACCCACATGGGAGAACGGATGAAGCAGCCGACGCGCGTGTGCAGAACGGGTGAATCCAAGGGCAAGAATGCATAAGTAGCTCAGGCCGAGGCTGATGTCCCAGAATGCGTCCAGACGCCAGCTGGCGAGCGGGCCGCCGAATGCGCCGAAGACGGTGTTGGCGTTGCCCGCGAGGCCGACGACGAGGCCGCCAAGACCTACCGCCATCAATAGTCGCGTATGCTGCACCAGGTCCGGGAGTATCCTCCTACGCCCAATCCACAGCCCCAGAAGAAACAGCGCGATGTACTGCGCGTTGCGCTGCAGGCCGGGAAGCGTCGTCAGGCTCAGGAGCAAATGCGGCAGGTCGGCCCGGAACGCAATTGACCGGACCCGGTCCCCGTAGCGACCGGTTTCGTTTGCCACCACGCGCAGCTGGGTTATCCGTGCGTTTCGGATGCGCTCCTGGCCATGCAACCTCGCCGTGTCCAGCCGCTGGACGATGTTGACGATCCCCACCTCAGGTACGGGCCCCCGGTACATGGAGAATGCCAGGAAGAGGCCTGCCATGGGGAGCAACAGTCGCGCGGGCCACCGAACAAACAGCAGGAGCACGACTGAGACATACGCATACCTCCCCACCACGTCCCCGGACCACAGGAACATTGCATGGGAGGCACCAATGGCGAACAGGAGCAAGCTCCTCCACAGGTACCGCCCGACGAAATGACGCTTGCGCTCCTCGGCACGTGTGAGCTGGAGCGCAAAGCCAATGCCAAAAAGCAATGAGAAGGCCGCGAGAAAGGAGCCAGTGACAAGGAAGTTCTTCAGCTCCACCATGGTCGAGGTCCGTGGTCCCCCCGGCCAGTTGACCTGGATGATCCCGAGCAAGGCAAAACCTCGCAACACGTCGAGAACCACCAGGCGTTCTGTCGGCTGCACGGGACCAGCGGCGGGCGCCGGGGTGCCAATTGCTCCGACGTGTTCCTTCTGAGACACGTCCCGTGGCACCGGCTGATCCATCAGCTCTCTGCTCTTTGAGGTCCCGGAAACTGAGCGTGGTCCTGAACGCAACGCAAGGACGGGATGAGAACTTCAATCGGCGTGACCTTCCCGGCAGTGTCCTGGATCCTGCTCGGGGGGCGAGTAGGAAATTGAATCGCCCGTCGGCGCCGGCAACGTTGGGTGGTGAGCATGGGGCGCGGTCGATCGGGGGCGGGCCGGGGCGTCGGGCCGGGTGCCGGCGATCGGCGCGGGACGGAACGGGCGGAAACGGGACGCTGCGTGGTGGCGCGGGCGGCCTCAGCGCCCCGGGCCCGGCGCGCGCGGCGCTGGCGCGCAGCGCAGTGGGCCCCCGTCCCCCCGGCCGCCGTGACGCGGGAGCAACGGCGCACTCCGGGAACGGGCGCGACCCGCACTCACCTGAACTCAAACGGGGTGGCGTGCGGAGCGGGGTGCCGGGCGAGGCCGAGGGTTGGAACGCGGAGGCGCGGGCGGCCCGCGCGCGGTGTCGCG
>CAVUFA010000016.1:0-315162 GCA_963740565.1 uncultured Gemmatimonadaceae bacterium
GACGGTGCGCATCCACGCCGATCGTCCGCGCAAGGGCATCCTGTTGCCGGCTTCGGCGGTGATGCGCGATGACGACAATCTGCCGTTCGTGTTCCTCGCCCGTACCGACTCCAGTTTCGTGCGTCACCGGGTCGATCTGGGGTCCCACCTCGGGGACCGATACGAGATCCTGTCAGGGGTGAAAGCCGGGGACCGCGTCGTCGTCGACGGGGCGCTGTTCATCCAGTTCGCGGAGTCCCAGTGAGCGATTCGTCCCTGCCGACGTCGCCGGACCAGGCACCCAGCGGCCCCTCGCTGATTCACCGCATCGTCACCGCGGCGCTGGGACAGCCGCTGCTGGTGCTCATCTTCTCGCTGGTCGTGGTCGGAGCGGGTGTCTGGTCGTTCACGCGGCTGCCGGTGGACGCCTATCCCGACATTTCCCCGCCCATCGTCGACATCATCACGCAGTGGCCCGGGCATGCCGCCGAGGAGGTCGAGCGCCTGATCACGGTGCCGTTGGAGAACGAGATGAACGGCGTGGAACGGCTGCGCGTGGAGCGGTCGGTCTCGCTGTTCGGGTTGTCCGACGTGTCGCTGACGTTCACCGACCGCACCGATCCGTACTTCGCGCGCCAGCGGGTCTTCGAGCGCATCGCCGACGCCGAGTTGCCGGACGGCGTCTCGCCGTCGGTGGAGCCGTTGATGGCGCCGTCGGGGCTGATCTACCGATACGTGCTGGACAGCCCCGACCGGTCGGCGATGGACCTGAAGGTCATCAACGACTGGGTGCTGGCCAAGGCGTACAAGGGCGTGCCGGGGGTGGCGGAGATGTCGGGGCTGGGCGGTGAGACGATGGAGTATCAGGTGGTGGTCGATCCGATCAAGCTGGCCGGCGCCGGGCTGGGCATCGGCGACCTCGTCTCGACGTTAGGCGCCAACAACGCGCAACGCCGGCGGCGGCTTCTACGCCGAAGGGGGGCAGTTCTTCTACGTCCGCGGGCTCGGCCGGGTCGAGACGCTCGACGACATCGGCAAGGTGGTCCTCAAGGTCGACAACGGGAAGCCGGTCACGGTGAAGGACATCGGCCAGGTGGTGATCGGCCACGCGCCCCGGCTGGGTCAGTTCGGGTTCAATGAGCGCGATGATGCTGTGGAGGGCATCATGCTGATGCGCTCGGGCGAGCAGGCCCAGACGGTCCTGAAGCGGGTCGAGGCGAAGACCGCCGAGCTCAATCGCACGGTGCTGCCGCCCGACGTGAAGATCCGGCCCTACTACGACCGCAGCGACCTGATCGCGCTCACGACGCGCACCGTGGAGGACAATCTGCTGCGCGGAATCGTGCTGGTGATCGTCGTCCTGATCTTCTTCCTGTACAACGTGCGCACCGGGCTGATCGTCGCGGCCACCATTCCGCTCTCGCTGCTGTTCGCCTTCATCATCCTCGACCTGCGAAACATTCCGGCGAACCTGCTGTCAATCGGTGCGATCGATTTCGGCATCCTGGTGGACGGCGGAGTGGTGATGGTGGAGAACATCTACCGTCAGCTGGCGCGGCGACACGGCACGACGTACTCGATTCGCGAAGTCATCGCCACCGCCGCCGCCGAAGTGGACCGTCCGATCGTGTACGCGGTGGCGGTGATCGTCGCCGGATTCCTGCCCATCTACGTGCTCTCGGGACCGTCGGGACGGCTCTTCACGCCGATGGCCGACACGATGATCTACGCGTTGATCGGGTCGCTGGTGCTCACCCTCACGCTGCTGCCCGTGCTGTGCATGCGCGTGCTCCGACGCGGAGTGCGCGAACGGAGGAATCCGGTCTTCGAGCGCGTGCGGTCGTGGTACGAGCGCGGACTCGACTGGAGCCTGGTTCACCGGCGCATCGTCATCGGGGGATCGGTGCTCCTCGCCGGGCTTGCCCTCCTGCTGGTGACCACCGTCGGCGCCGAGTTCATGCCCCATCTGGACGAAGGCGCGCTCTGGGTGCGCGCCACGATGCCGTACACCATTTCGCTCGAAGAATCGCAGAAGATCGTCCCGCAGATCCGGGCTATCCTCCGCTCGTTCCCGGAAGTCACCGTGGTGGGGTCGGAGCACGGACGGCCGGATGACGGCACCGATGCCACCGGCTTCTTCAACGCGGAGTTCTTCGTCGGGCTCAAGCCGTATTCGGAATGGAAAGGGCCCTATCACCGCAAGCCGGAGCTGATCGAGGCCGTTGACAAGAAGCTCTCCGCCTTCCCGGGAATCACGTTCAACTACACCCAGCCCGCGGAGGACAACGTCAACGAGGTGGAGACCGGCCTGAAGAGTTCTCTCGACGTCAAGCTCTTCGGCCCCGACCTGAAGGTGCTCCAGACCAAGGGCCTGCAGATCAAGCACGTCCTGGACGGGGTGCGTGGCATCACGCACGTCACGCTGGTGCAGGAGCTCGGGCAGCCCAGCCTCACGGTGACCGCGGATCGCGAGAAACTCGCCCGGTACGGGCTCAACGTGGAGGATGTGAACGGCCTGATCGAAGCAGCGGTAGGTGGCGCGGCGGCGACGCAGGTGGTTCAGGGAGAGCGCCTGTTCGATCTGGTGGTGCGCTTGTCGCCGCAATACCGGGAAACGCCGGAAGCGATCGGGAATATTCTGCTCCCGACGCCGGTCGGCGATCAGGTTCCGCTGCGTACCGTGGCCCGGCTGGAGTTGAGCAACGGCGCGTCGTTCATCTACCGCCAGAACAACGCGCGATTCATCGGCATTCAGTACTCGGTGGAAGGACGCGATCTCGCAGGCGCGGTCCGCGACGCGCAGGCACAGGTGGCGCGAACTGTCTCGTTGCCGCAGGGATACCGCACGGTCTGGGGGGGCGAGTTCGAGGAATACACGGCGTCGCGTTCGCAGCTCCAACTGGTGCTCCCGATTACACTGGGTCTCGATCTTCCTGCTCCTGTTCGCCCTCTATCACAACTTCAAGTTCCCGTTGATCACGGTGGTGGGAGTGCTGCTGTCGGCGCCGATCGGGGGCATCATCGTCCTCGCGCTGACCGGGACGCCCTTCTCGGTGTCGTCGGGGATCGGTTTTCTGGCACTGTTCGGCGTGTCGGTCCAGACGGCCGTGGTCTACATCTCGTACGCCAACGAATTGCGGCTTGCGGGACGGGGCATCCACGACGCCACGCGCGAAGCAGCCGTTCTCCGGCTGCGGCCTATCATGATGACCGCCCTTGTCGCCGCGTTAGGCCTGCTCCCGGCCGCGCTCTCGACCGGCGTGGGGTCGGACTCGCAGAAGCCGTTCGCGATGGTCATCGTGGGCGGCCTGTTCTCGCGCCTCCTCATCAGCGTTTTTCTCATGCCCGTGTTGTATCTTGTGGCAGCACGGGAAGACGATCATCTGGAGGTATAGCCGAACGCGGATGAGCATGCCATCGACGGACCGGCGGACGGTGGCAGGGGAGGCACACCGCCGCACGAGCAGGGCGGTCGGCCGCGTCGTTGCATCCGGCGCGCGCGACCGATCGTGGCTGCGCATCGTCCTGGCCGTGCTGGCCATGCTGCAGGCGCTGGCGCCGGGCATCGCGTCTGTCGCCGACGCCCGTCCGGAAGCGGCGGCGCTCTCGCAGCACATCGCGCCCCATGTCGAGGAGTTCGGCGCGAAGCACCCATGGCGCTCGCACCTCGATAACTGCGTCCTCTGCCAGATCGCCGCGCGACATTTCACCCCCACGCATCGCGCGCCGATCATCCCGGCCGCAAACACCCGCGCCCTCCCGCCAGCCGACGTCCTCGCGTGCGAGGTGACCGCCGGACGCTGGGCCGCGCCCAATTCCCGCGCTCCGCCCGTGGTCTGAACGCCGCGCCGCCTGACGCGGCGCGTCCCTCCCCCTCATCGCCGCACCCCCGACCCCTCTTGCGCGAGGGGACATCGCGCGTGCGGCCACCCACAATTGCGGAGTTCAGACCATGCGAGTCTCCACGTTGACGCGCGGTGTTCTCGTCGCCGCCACCTCATATCTGCATCCACCCGGGCACCTCGTGACCCCGGTGGCGAAATTGCCGAGTGGCATCACGATTCCGTCCGTCGCCCCTGCCGTGGTCGGCACCGTGCGCGACAGCTCCGGGGTGCCGCTCCCCGACGTCCGGATCATCATCGCCGCGCTCAATCGCTCGACCACGAGCGACGCCGGGGGACACTTCACCTTCCGCGGCCTTCCTCCGGGCCACCACCACTTCGACGCCATCCTGATCGGGTTCGCCAAGGCGGAAGCGCAGGTCGACGTACCCGCCAACGGACCGGACGTCACCGTGGAAATCGTTATGCATCCAACAGCGGTGCGGCTCTCGGGGGTCGTGGTTTCGGCGTCGCCCACCGGGGGCGATGCCCTGGGCATCACCCAGTCCACCGTGGATCTCTCCGGCAAGGACCTCAGCGCCACCCTCGCGGCCAGCATCGCCCAGACGCTCGAGAAGGAACCGGGCATGGCGACGCGCTACAACGGTCCCGCGGCCACGCTGCCCGTGATCCGTGGGCTTACCGGGGAACGTATTCTCGTCCTCCAGGATGGCCAGCGGAGCGGGGACCTCTCGTCCGCTGCACCCGATCACGGCCTGACCATCGACCCCTTGTCGGCCGATCGCATCGAGGTCGTGCGCGGGCCCGCGTCGCTCCTCTACGGAACGGCGGCCCTGGGCGGTGTGGTCAACGTCATCTCGAACGACATCCCCACCGCCGTGCCCACGCATTTCTCCGGCTTCCTGGCCGGACAGACCGAGACCGTGCATCCCGGTGGCGCGGCTACCGCCACCGCGACCATCCCGCTCGGCACGGCGCTCGCCCTCACCGGCGGCGGCGGATTGCGCAACGACCAGAGCGTCTACATGGGTGGCCGCGAACGGCTGCAGAACTCCGATGCGCGCGACAACCATGAACACGTGGGACTCGGCTACGTGGGCGACAAGGGATCACTCGGCGTTTCGTACCGGCGCTACAAGTTCACCTACGGGCTGCCGGGCGAAGAAGGCGACCCCGAGCTCGGCGGAAAGATCGACGGGCTCCGCAATGAAGGGTCTCTGCGCGCGGACCTGGGCGGCAGCAATGGCGCTTTCCGCGGGCTCAACCTCACGGGCACGGTGCAGACGTACAAGCACGACGAGCTCGAGAACACCGGAGACGTGGGAACGTCCTTCAACCTCAGGACGCAGACGGCGAATGCCACCGCGAAGACGCAGTTCGGCGGCGTGTCGGGGGCCATCGGTGTGAGCGGGCTGCTCAAACAGTACGCGTCAACCGGTGCGGAGGCCCTCACGCCCGCGGCCGACAGCAAGAACTTCGGGACGTTCCTGTTCGCGGAGTTCCCGCTGCGCAGCTCGGGAGAGAACGTGCCCAAGTTGCAAGTCGGCGCACGGCTCGACACCTATGGCATCGACTCGAAGGCCGGCGATCCAAAGTTCGGGGCCGCGCGCAGCCGGACCTTCACCGCCTTCTCGGGATCGGCGGGGGTGACCATTCCGACCGGTCCCAGCGCCTCGTTCGCTGTGAACGTCGCGCGGTCGTTCCGGGCGCCGACGGTCGAGGAACTCTTCTCCAACGCCTTCCACGCCGCCGAGGGCGCGTTCGACGTGGGCAATCCCGACCTCAGTCCGGAGACCAACAACGGCGCCGAAGCCGTCTACCGGATCGCGTCCTCATCAGTGAACGGCCAGTTTTCCGCCTACTATAACCGGATCACCAACTTCATCGTGCCTGATGTGCGTGGGGACACGGTGATCGACGGTGAGACGGTACCGCTGAATCACTTCTCGCAGTCCGATGCCTCGTTGCGCGGCGTGGAAGCACAGATCGAGGGTGAGGTGTTGCCGCACGTCGTGCTGGGTGGCCAGGGCGACTTCGTGCGGGGCACGCTGACCGGAGGCGACAACGTCCCGTTCATGCCGCCGGCGCGCATTGGCGGACACCTCCGATGGGACAACGGGCGGTTCAGTCTTGGCGGCGACGTCCGCCACGGGCTGAAGCAGGACAAGGTCTCGGGCGGCGACATCGACGTGCCGACGGAGGCCTATACGGTGGTGAATTTCACGGCTGGGTGGAGCATGATCCGCGGCGGGCTGGTGCACCAGTTCACGCTGCGGGTCGACAACCTGACGCGACACGAAGTACCGGGATGCGACCAGCTGGATCAAGAGTTTCGCGTACAACCCCGGCCGCAACGTGGCCCTGGTGTACAAGGTGCTGTTCTAGCGGCTTTGCACGGTGCGGCGCCAAGCCGGGTGTCCGCGATGTCGCGGGGACATCCGGCTTCGGCGCGTCACTCGGCCGCCTGGTGCGGCGGCGCCGGTCCGGGTGGGCGGGATGCGCTACCCCGCGGCGGCGTACCTCCGGAGCCGCCGCAGCATCCTCCGGTCGGTGGCGGCGGCGTCGTCCAGCTTGGGGGTCTCGATCACCTTCGGCACGCGCGCCAGCCGCGGGTCGGTCATGATGCGGCGAAACGGCGCCGGGCCAAGCGCGCCCTCGCCGATCAGTTCGTGCCGGTCGCGCCGGGAGCCTAACGGCGCCTTCGAATCGTTGAGGTGCAGCATGCCCAGACGGTCGAATCCGACCAGCGTCGTCGAATCGGGTCCAGACGCCGTCGTAGTCCCGCTATCAGATCGTATCCGGCGGCAAATACGTGCGCGGTGTCGACGCACACGCCGACGCGCCGGCGCTGCGGGCGGGGATCGCGGCGATCAGGCGCGGCCATCTCCTCGAACGAGCTGCCCAGCGCCGTCCCGCTGCCGGCGGTCATCTCCAGCAGCAGGCGGGTGGGGCCGGGGACGACCTCCAGCGCGATGCCGATCGCCTCGGCATTGCGCGCCAGGCCGCTCGCCCGGTCGTCGATGAAGTTGCCGGGATGGGAGACCAGCGCCGTGCAAGCCAAGCCCCTCGCACCGCGCGCAGCTCGCAGATGAAGGAGACCAGCGATCGGGCCCGGAGCGACGGCACCGGCGAGGCGAGGTTGATGAGATAGCTGTCGTGGGCGTTGGTGGCGCGCAGCGCCGAATCGGCTGACCCCGCGGCGAAAACGCGTCCGCTCGACCGTCGTCGATCGCGGGCTCGGTCCACTGGCTCGCCGGCTTGGTGAAGATCTGCATCGCGCCGGCACGATCGCACGTGCCCGGGGGAGCGCCGCCGACACCCCGCCGGCGGTGGAAACGTGGGCTCCAAGAAGGTCAGGGGGGCGCGGATCATGGATCATAGGTCATGGGCCATAGGTCGCAGGCCACGGGCACAGGCCATACACCCGAAGGCCCACAGGTCGGACGCCAAAGACCAAGCAGAGAGTTCGGACCGCTTGACGGGGCTGTTCCTTGGCCTTGGACTTTGGCCTTTGCCCTTTGGCCCCTGGCGGCTTACATCCTCTTCGCCCTCAGCCACGCCAGCGGATCCGTGGCCCGACCCTTGGGCCGGATCTCGAAGTGCAGGTGGGGCTCCATGTCCGGATCCGCGCGCCCCACCGCCCCGATCACCTGCCCGCGCTGCACCGCGGCCCCCTTCTGCACGTCGGCCCGGCTGAGCGAGCCGTACACCGAGTAGTCGCCGCCGCCGTGCTGGACGATCACCGTGAGGCCGTACGTCCGATCGGGTCGGCCATGATGACCTCGCCCGCCGCGATGGCGCGCACCGGCGTGTCCATCGGCGCCGCGATCCCGATGCCGTTCCAGCGGATCGCGGTGTTGTTCGGGATTGACCGCCCGGCCGAACTGGTACAGGATGTCGCCGTCCACCGGCCAGTCGAGGTTGCCGAAGTCGCTCGTCTTGAGGGTGCTGGTCGCAGCTCCGCGTCCTCCGGGCGCGCCGCCGCGGCGCGGCGCCGCGCTTCCTCCGGCGAGGCGATCAGCTGCGACAGCCGCGGACTCGTCGCGCTGGATCCGCGTGAGCCGGTCCTGAATCTGCTGCGTGGACTGCTTCGCCTGGGCGAGGCTCCGCTGTCGCTGCGTCTCGAGGTCGCGCAGCCGCTGCTCCTCTATCGCCTTCTCCTGCCGGTTGCGCGCGAACTCGTCCTGCAGCCGGACGAGCAGCTGCCGCTGCGAGTCGATCTGGTCGTGCAGGTCCTCCACCCGGCGCACTACCGCGCGGTCGTACAGCGCCAGCTCGTGCAGGTACTTGTAGCGTGCCACCAGCTCGCCGAACGATCGCGCCGACAGCAGCGCCTCGGTGGCGAACAGCGGCCCGCGCTTGTAGATGTCGGCCACGCGCTTCTTCAGCGTGCCGCGACGCGCTTCCACCTCGGTCTCGGCCTGCGCCACGCGGTCGTTGGCCGCCTTCACCTCGTCATCCAGGCTCACCAGCTGCTGGTCCAGCGATTTCACCAGACGCGACGTCGCGTCCGCCTGGCGACGGAGGTTGGTGACCTCATCCGAGAGGTCGTGCACCCGTCCCTGCATCTCGGTCATCCTCGTGCGCAGCGAGTCGCGCTCGCGCCGGATCCGGTCGAGCTCCTCCCGCTGCTGCCGGAGTCGGTCGTCGGCGGACTGGGCGTGCGCGCCGACCGGGACGCAGGAGCAGGAGCGCGAGGAGGAGCGCCAGGGTCTCACTGCACCCGGCGCAGATGGCGCCCCACCGACAGGGCGCTGCCCAGAACGCCGATCAGGGCGCCGCCCAGAATCCCGAGCAGCGCCAGCGAAGCCGGGAAGAAATCGGTCTGGATGAACGCGCGCGAAATGAGCGAATTGGCGACCCCACGTGAGCAGCAGCGCCAGCGCACCGCCCAGCACGCCCTTGGCGAATCCTTCGAGCAGGAACGGGCGGCGGACGAAGCCGTCGGTGGCGCCCACCAGCCGCATGATGGAGATCTCGCGGCTGCGCGCCAGCACCGTCATCCGAATCGTCGCGCCGATGATGATGATGGCCACGGCCGCGAACGCGATGCCGAGGATCATGCCCGCCGCCGCCGCGATGTTGCGGATGCGATAGAGCTTGGTGATCCAGTCCTCGCCGTAGCGCACATCCTCCACCAGCCCCATGTCGCGCACGCGATCGGCCACGTCGCGCACCGTCTGCGGGTCGCGGAGCTCCTCCCGCAGCCGGATGTCGATCGATGCCGGGAGGAATCCCGCCTCGAACACGTCCTTGAACTCCCCCATCTCCTGCTCGGGCGCGTTCCAGCGCCTGCTCCGGCGAGATGTACTCCACGCGCTCCACCTCCGGGAACGTGCCGATCGTCTCCATCGTCCTGGCCACGCTGTCGACCGAGGCGCCGTCGTGAGGAACGCCCGGATCTCCACCCGCGACTCCACGTTCCGCAGCGTGTTCCGGATGTTGAGCGCCACCAGCGAGAAGAGCCCGAAGGCGAACAGGGAGAAGGCGATCGTGGTGATGCTCAGCACGCTGAGCAGCGGCGCGCGGCGGAAGCCGATGCAGCGCTTCGCGAAGCGCCAGCCTCACGGCGTGAGCTCCTCGAGCCGCTTGGACTCACCGGCGGAATCGAACACCAGCTGCCCGCGATTCACTTCCAGCACCCGGTACTCGTTCTTCCGCACGAGCTCCAGGTTGTGCGTGGCCATGATCACCGCGGTGCCCGACGCGTTGATGTCCTTGAGCAGCTGGAAGACGCCGCGCGTCGCCCGTTCGTCCAGGTTGCCGGTGGGCTCGTCGGCGATCAGCACGAACGGGTCGTTCACCAGCGCCCGCGCGATCGCCACGCGCTGCTGCTCGCCGCCGCTCAGCTCGCGCGGGAAGTTCGTGGCCTTCGACGCCAGCCCCACCCGCGTCAGCAGCCGCGCCACCCGGGGAGAGATCTTGTCGCGCGGCGTGCCGACGACTTCCAGCGCGAACGCCACGTTCGCCTCGACCGTGCGGTCCTCGAGCAGCCGGAAATCCTGGAACACGATGCCGAGCTTGCGCCGAAGGCGGGAGACTTCGTTGCGCTTCACTCCGGGCGAACGCGTGCCACTGACCCAGACCGCCCCGCGCGAAGGGAACTCATCCATATAGACGAGCTTGAGCAGCGTGCTCTTGCCCGGCTCCGCTGGGGCCCGTGAGGAACGACGAACTCGCCCTTGGCGATCTGGAAGGAGACGTCGCTGAGGGCGAGCCCCGTGCGCGGGTACTCCTTGAATACGTTGGCGAAGCGGATCATGGTCGCGGCCGTCATCTCGCCAATTAGACGACTGGCTCGGCGCAGATGGTAGCACGGTGCTCGGTGCTCTTCACGCGTCGGGCTGAACTTCCGTCCGAAGGTGGAAAGTCGAGTCTGACGCCTTTGCACCAATAGCGGAAATTCGAGTCTGACCCCTTTTTCACTTTGGCCTTTGACCTTTGGCCTTTGGCCTTTGGCCTTTGGCCTCTGGCCTTTGGCCTCTGGCCTCGGCTCGGCCTCTGGCCTCTGGCCTCTGGCCTGTGGCCTCCTACCCAACCCCCTGCTCGATATCCGCGATCAGGTCCTCGGCGTCCTCGATCCCGATGCTGAATCGCAGGAAGCCGTCGGGGATCCCGATCGCGGCGCGCTGCTCGGAGGTCAGGTGCGCGTGGGACGTGAAGCGCGGCTCCGAGACGAGTGTCTCGACGCCACCCAGGCTGGGCGCGTGCTTGATGAGCTGCAGCCGTTTCAGGAAACGGGACGCGTGCTTGGCGCCGTCGGCGAGCTCGAGCGCCATCATCCCGCCGAATCCCGACAGCAGCGCCTTCGCCACCTCGTGATCGGGGTGCGATTCGAGACCCGGGTAGTGCACCCTGGCGATCTCCTTCCGGCTCTCGCACCAGCGCGCAATGCGCAGCGCGTTGGCGTTCTGGCGCTGCACGCGCACGTCGAGGGTCTTGAGTCCGCGCTCCAGCAGCCAGCAGGCGAAGGGATCCGGGGCCTGGCCCCACACCATCATCTTCTGCCGCACTTCCTCGATGTACGACGCCGTGCCGAGCACGACGCCTCCCAGCACGTCGTTGTGTCCGTTGAGGTACTTCGTGGCGCTGTGGATCACGACGTCGGCGCCGTGCTCGAGCGGCCGGAGGTTGACCGGGCTGGCGAAGGTGGAGTCGACGACCAGGGCGAGCCCGAGCTCCTGGGTCAGCTGGCTGAGCGGGCGGAGGTCGGGGACGCGGCAGGTCGGGTTCGCCGGCGTCTCCACGAAGATGCCCCGCGTCTCCTTGCGCAGGCGGCGCCGCCACTCGCGGGTCGCGGTGGGGTCGACCAGCGTGACGTGATCCCGAAGTTCGGGAATTCCTCCTCGAGCAGGCGGCGCACGCCGCCATAGAGCCATTGGCTGGCGAGCAGGTGGTCGCCGGGGCGGAGCAGGGCCAGGAGCGCGCACACGGTCGCGCCCATCCCGCTGGCCATGACGAGCGCGGCCTCCGCGCCTTCCAGCACCGACAATCGCCGCTGGAGACTCTCCGCGTTAGGCGCGTTGCCGTATCGCGGATAGCGCAGGCCCTCCGCGGTGCCGATGGCCTGGATGAAGTTGACCGACTGGACGAGCGGCGTGACCACCGGCGCGTCGGTCGACCTGGGCGCCGCTGCCCGCCGTGCACGCACCTGGGTGGCGAATGCGGTCCCGTCGCGGGCCGGCGTACCGGTCATGCCAGTGGTCCGGGTTGCCCGATCGAGGTCGGGCTTGACGAGGCGGACGATCTCGCTCACCCCCGCGCCCGCGACGTCGCGGACGACCACGCCGCCCTTGGGCACCGCGTCGTCGATCACGACCGTGGCCAGTTCCTGGCGCCGGGGGCCCTGCACCCACGCCAGCTCACCGTCGATCAGCATGCGCAGCGCCGCTTCCTCGGCGCGCAGCCGCACCTGCGGTCCACGGTCGGCGTCACCGCGCCGCGTGCCTACGAATCCCACCACCTGCAGCGGGGGATTGTACAGCCTGGTCACGACGGGCTCTCGATCGACAGGTATCCCGCCGCATCCCGCATCACGAGCCGGCGCTCCCACAGCGACTCCAGGACGCGCTCCAGGGCATCGATCGGTTGCTCCAGCTCTTCGGCCAGATCAGCCGGCACGGCGCGACCCTTGCGACGCACCGCGTGCCAGGCCTGCCGCAGGGGATCGTCGAGCACCCCCAGCACCTCCATCGAGCCATCCCCGGCCTCGACGATCACCGCCAGCTCGTACCGCGCAATCGCCGACTCGATCGCCTCCAGATGGTCGTTCCGCGCCCCACGCACGATGAAGTATGCCTCGGTGGTCTCCGCTCCGTCGCCCGACGAGGCGGAGTGGCGCATCCCGTCGAGGAGCTTGCCGATGACCTCGTCGGCGCAGGAGAAATCGAGCAGCCCCACGTGGGAGAAGTCGATGACGATGAGCGACGGCGTCGCTCGCTCGGCGAGCAGGTGCTCGATTTCCTGACGCACCGCCGCGCCCGTGGGGCGCGTCACCAGATTGGAGTACAGATCGCAGACCGTCCGTCTCAGGACCGAGTGCACGTCGATGTGATGTCTCACCGCTGCGGTGTCCGCTCCGGAATGGTGATCTGGACCTGCGCGCCCGGAAATGGCGGCAGACCCTCGGCCAGTGGAACCATGTCATCCCAGCTCGGCACGATCGCGATGCGCGCCGTTCCGCTTCGGATCGAAAGTTTCCCGTCCCACTTGCCGACATAGCGGCGCACGCCCGCCAGACCCTGTCCGCGTCCCGGATCGCGAAACCGGCTCACCCCGCGGATCAGCGCATCTTCCAGCGCCATGGCGTCGTCCCACCGATCCGCTCAACCGGCGGTTGGGCGCGCTCTCGAGCGACCGGCGAAACCCGATCCCCGCGTCGCACACCGCAATCACCACCACCCGGCGCCCCAGCCGCTTGCGGTAGTGGTAGGTCTGCACCGCCACCCACCCCCCGCGTCCCGCGTGCTCCACGATGTTCTGGCAGACTTCGGAGAGCGTCATCGCGAAGCGCATGGTGGCCTGCGGATCGAGGTTCAGCTCGTGCACCAGGATCGTCTGCGCCCGGGCCTGGATGCCCTCGACCACCTCGTGGACGTCGTCGCTCTTCGATATCGGCGTGATCTCGAGCAGCACGTTCGATTCGGCCGTGCCGTTCCGCGGCCGCGGCACGTGGCCGTGCATCTCGAACACCTCTTCGGCGTGGCGGTAGAATCCCGCCCGCTGCCAGTAGCTCGCGGTGTCTTCGGCCTCCGGGCCGGCAAAACCCGCGCGCTCGCTGCGCGTCTGCGCCAGCGCCAGCAGCGCGGTCAGGCCGTACGGAGACGCCCAGCGCGTGTGCCGGGCGTCGACGAGGATCTTCTGTTCCGGAGACAGCGGCGCCAGCTGTTCGATCACCTGTTCGAACGTCTCGTCATCCAGCGAGGGCGGAACGGCGATGACCGTCGTCACGTCGAGAGGAGCTCTCTCCGGAGAAAAGGTGCGAGGCCGGTTGCCCCGTGGTGTTCCACGTTGCGCGCCGCCACGCGAACAGCCGCCTGCAAGGCGTCAGCAAACTTATCACCGGCGAGCAGTCGGGAGAAATATGTCGCGCCGAAAACGTCTCCGCACCCGGTTGGATCGCCCGGCGTTGCGTCGGCGCGCTCAGCCGGAACCAGCGCGGTCCGCACGGCGCTCACACCGTGCCGGCCCGCATCCCGCCTGCCGATCGCGGCGCCGCCCGCGTGGTCGTCGTCGCGCTGCGGCGCGCGGGACGCGCCCGTCGGCGTCACGTCGGCCAGGCGCTCGAATCCCGGCGCCGCGAAATACACCACGCCGCGCCGACCCAGCGTGACCAGGAGTGAACGGACGCCGGCGCTCATGGCGGTGGCGGCCAGCGCCATCGGGTCCGGGGCCATCATCGACATCTCCACCTCGTTGACCTGCAGCAGGTCGAAGCAGGCGCACCACGCGGCGGCGTTCGACAGCGGTTCCGGCGTCCGCAACCCGCCCGGCTGGATGGCGAGGAGCAGCGAGTGCAGGTCGCAGTAGATCGGGACGCGCAGGTGCTGGCGGATGAGTTGCGCGGTCTCGAGGTCGAGCTCGAATCCGCTGATGAGGTTGATGTACAGCGCGTCGAGATCGCGGAGCAGGGGCTTGAGGCCGAGCCACGTCCAGGGCGGCACGCCGCCGCGCAATACCTCGGAGCGGAGCTCGTCATCCTGGTACCGCAGCTCGACGCGGTTGTTGGGGTACGGGACCTCGATCGGCGCGGCGTCGGGGGCCAGTCGTCGCAGCGACCCGAGGAAGTCGTAGGCACGTGAGAGCACGTCGGTGCCGATCTTGACCAGCGGCACGATCTGCCAGTCGTTAGGCAGCGCCGCGTCGAACGCGCCCAGCGCGTAGGTGATCCCGCCCCACTCCTCCACCGTGCGACGGTGCGGATCCCGCCCGTGGATCACGTCCCACACGAAGCTGCCGATCACGCCAACGCGGTGCATGAGACGCGAAGCGCAGCGACCGCCTCACTCCGCCTGTTGCTTGAACGACGCCACCGCGCCCACCACCCCGGCCGACCCCGGCAACGCCCCCGGCACGATCCGGCACGCCTCCACCGCCGGCCGGAACGCCCGCTTCCGCGTCTCCTTGCGCATCGGCTCGAAGAGCGTGTCGCCGGCCTGCGTCACGCCGCCCGCCATCACCACGACGTCGGGATTGAAGATGTTGAGCAGGTTGGCGATCCCCGCGCCCAGAAAGCGCGCCGTCTCACGTACTACGTCCACCGCTACCTCGTCACCCAGCTTGGCGGCATCGTACACCGTCGCGGCGGTGAGCCGCTCCAGTTCGCCCCCCACCATCCGGCGCAGCAGTGAATCGTCGTCCCCGGCCACCGCCTCCCGGGCGCGCTCCGCAATCGACGGCCCCGACGCGTATGCCTCCAGGCACCCGTAGTTGCCGCACTTGCACCGCCGTCCGGTGACATCGATCGTCGTGTGGCCGATCTCGCCGGCCACGTCGGACGAACCGTGGTACAGCTTGCCGTCGATGATCAGTCCTCCGCCGATACCCGTCCCGATGGTCATCCCCACCACGTTGCGGGCACCCCGCGCCGCCCCCAGCCACCACTCGCCGAGGGTGGCACAGTTCGCGTCGTTGTCGATCTTCGTGGCGATGCCGGTGCGTTGGGAGATCACGTCGCGCAGCGGAAAGTTCGTCCACCCCAGGTTGGGCGTCGTCACCACCAGGCCGCGCTCGCGATCGAGCGGTCCGGGAGACCCCACGCCGATTCCCGTGAACATTCCCCGCTTGGCGCCGGTCTGCGCCGTCGTCTCCGCGATCACCGTGTCGATGATGCGGACGATCCGGTCCACCACCGCCTCGGCCCCCTGGTCGGCCCGCGTGGGCTCCGAGCGGAGCGCAAAGACATCACTGCCGTCCTCCGACAGCGCGCCGGCCACGATGTTCGTTCCACCAAGATCGACGCCTACGATGTAGTTCGAGCGCTTCTTCTGGGGCATTGGTGCGTCCTGATTCGACGTGTGATCCGGCAGGGAACGACGCGATGCGATCGAGCAGGCACTTCGCCGCGCCGAACGACCGATCCACCGGTGAGGCGACGGTGGCGGACGGCTCCGCTCGCGCGCGGGACGTTGGAACGGTTACTGGTGCGACAGCAGCCTGGACACAATCAAATACGGACCGAGAACCAGGATCAATGCGGCAAATGCCTGTTTGATGCGCCGCTGCGAGAGCCGTCGATTCAGACGGGTCCCGAGCACGGCCCCCACGGCACCCACCCCGGTGAAGGCCAGCACCAGCGGCCAATCGATCGCGACTCCGCGGATCACGTAGCCGAGGAATCCGCTCATCGCGTTCAGGAAGATGATCAGCAGCGAACTGCCCACCGCCACGCGGACGGGTAGCCCGGCCAGCAGGACGAGCACGGGGACGATGACGAACCCGCCGCCGGCGCCGATGATCGCCGTCAGCACACCCACCCCCATGGCTTCCAGCGCCACGAGCGGGGTGATCCGCGGTTGTATCGCGGGGACGGATTCGGCTTCGACCGCGGGCGTGCGCCACGAATCGCGCAGCATGAAGAACGCGGCCGTGAACGCAAAGACCGCGAACAACGGAAGATGAACGCCCTCCGGCACGAACTTCGTGAACGCCGTGAGGAACGACGTGGTTGACGCGATCAGCCCGAACGAGACCGACACCGGCAGGGAAACGTTGCGCTGGCGCCAGTGCGAAACGAAGCCAACCAGCGCGCTCATGCTGACCACGGCCAGGCTCATGGCGACGGCGGGCACAGTCGGCTGGTGAAAGACGTAGACGAAAATCGGCAGCGCGAGAATCGACCCGCCTCCGCCGAGCAGTCCCAGCACGATTCCGACCGCCAGTCCCAGCAGGAGTCCGAGAGGGGACGGGATCATCGCGGTGTCGTCAGGCAGTCGTTGGGGTGAGCATCGACAGGGCAATCTCGTGGATCTCCTCGGCGCCCAGCTCGCGCATGCAACGCCAATGTCCGAGCGGGCACGCCGGCGGACCGTGGGGATGACACGGCCGACACGACAGCGCCGTGTGGCCCACCGCGCGCGAGGTGGGAGCGAGCGGGCCGAACCCGAACCCGGGGACAGTCGGACCGAAGATCGCCAGGGTGGGAGTCCCGGCGGCCGACGCCAGGTGTTGCGGCGCCGAATCGTTCGTCACCAGCAGCACGCAGCGCTCCAGCAGTGCCGTCGACGCCAGGAGCGACAGGTGTCCCGTGGCGTCGATGGCCGCGCCCCCGGTCGCCTCGTGGATGGCTCGCGCAAGGTCCGCGTCCTCCCGGGCGCCGAGGACCACCACCCGCGCCGTTCCCGCGAAGCGTCGAGCAAGATCGGCGTAGTAGGGCCAGCGTTTCGTGGCCCAGACGCTCCCCGGGGCGAGCGCCACGAGCGGTTGGCCGCCGTGACCCGCGGCCTCGAGGAGGTCGTCCACCGCCTTCACGTCGGAGGCGCCGGGATAAAGTCGCGGGCGCAACGCATCGGGGGCGATCGCCGCATCGTCGCCCACGGCGAGTCGCAGCAGGCGTTCGGCGTGATGGCGGTCGGCATGATAGCGGACGCGCCGCGTGTACCACAATCGTCCGGCCGACGTGTCGAATCCGACGCGCGAGCGATACCCGGATGCCAGCGCCAGCAAGGCGGTGCGCACCGAGCCCTGGGCGCAGTAGGCGATACTGGATTTCCCGTCCGTCGCGGCGGCGCGCACGGCGGTCAGGAGTCCCCCGAGTCCGCGGTCCGCCCCGCGCTTGTCGTACACGATCACCCGCCGGATCGCTGGATTGTTGGCCAGGAGCGCCGCCCCACGCGGCGTGGCCACGACGTCCACCGCCCCCTGTCGCGCAAGATGCGCGATAAGCGGTGTGGTGAGCACCACGTCGCCGAGGAAGGAGGTCTGGAGAACGAGAGAGGGCATGGTGGGAGGCCAAGGGCCATAGGCCAAACAGATCGGCCAAAGGTCATAGGCCAAAGGTCAAACAGAAGGTCAGAGGTCAGAGGTCAAAGGCCAAAGGCCATAGGTCATAGGCCAAAGGTCATAGGCCAAAGGCCAAACAGATAGGTCAGAGGTCAGAGGTCAGAGGTCATAGGCCAAAGGTCATAGGCCAAAGGTCATAGGCCAAAGGTCATAGACCGTCCTACGCATCGCGGTCGAGGGGCAACCGTCGTGCGTCCGACTCGGCCGGGAGTCCGCCGGGCCCTTGCGATGGAAAGATGCGTGTTGCACGGAGAGGCTTGCGCGTGGGGCACGCTGCCGTCCCATGTTGCCGCATCAGGGAGTTTCGATGGCGATCGCGTCCCACCGGGATCTTGTGGTCTGGCAAAAGGCGATGCGGCTGACAACCATGTCGTACGCAATTGCGCGCGCGCTTCCTGAGCAAGAACGATTCGAGCTGGGCCAGCAGATTCGGCGGGCGGCCGCATCGATCCCGGCGAACGTGGCTGAAGGCAAAGGGAGACGCACGCGAACGGAGTTCGCGCGATACCTCGCAATCGCTCGCGGCTCAGCGCAGGAGCTCGATACGCTGATTGCTGTGGCCCACGCGTGTGGCTTCATCCGCGAACACGACGCCGCTGAAGTGCGATTGCTGCTGGTGGAAGTGACGAACATGCTCACGGCAATGTTGCGCCGCCTGGCTCCGTTGTAGATCGTCGAGTTTGGCCTTTGGCCTAATCCACCTGCAACACCGCCAGAAACGCCTCCTGCGGTATCTCCACCGATCCCACCTGCTTCATCCGCTTCTTCCCTTCCTTCTGCTTCTCCAGGAGCTTGCGTTTGCGGGTAATGTCGCCGCCGTAACACTTCGCCAGCACATCCTTTCGCAGGGCTTTCACCGTCGAGCGGGCGATGACCTTGTTGCCGATCGCCGCCTGGATCACCACCTCGAAGAGCTGCCGGGGAATCAGTTCCTTCAGCTTGTCGGCGATCTTCCGGCCCCACTCGTAGGCCTTGTCGCGATGGATGATCACCGAGAAGGCATCCACCGGATCGCCGTTGATCAGCATGTCGAGGCGCACCAGGTCGCTCGTCCGGTAGTCGGCCGGCTCGTAATCGAGACCGGCGTAGCCGCGGCTGATCGTCTTCAACCGGTCGTAGAAATCGAGAATGATCTCGCCCAGCGGAAAGTCCCAGTCGAACTCCACGCGGGTAGGGTCGAGGTACTTCATCCCGCGGTACACGCCCCGCCGCTCGTTGCCTAACGTCATGATCGGCCCGATGTACTCGGCCGGCGCCACGATCCGTGCCGTCACGAACGGCTCCTCGATGCGGTCGAGCGACGCCGGCGGCGGCATCTTCGACGGATTCTCGATCAGCTCGCGCGTCCCGTCGGTGCGGAAGGCATGATACTCCACGTTGGGCACCGTGGTCACGAGGCTCAGGTCGAACTCCCGCTCCAGCCGCTCCTGGACGATCTCCATGTGCAGCAGGCCGAGAAACCCGCACCGAAACCCGAAGCCTAACGCGGTCGACGTTTCGGGCTCGTAGCGCAACGATGCGTCGTTGAGCTGGAGCTTCGACAGCGCGTCGCGCAATTGCTCGTACTGCTGGGTGTCGGTCGGGTAGATCCCGGCAAAGACCATCGAATGGACTTCCTTGTAGCCGGGGAGCGGTGCCGCCGCCGGCCGCGCCGCGTCGAAAATCGTGTCGCCGGCGCGCGTCTCCTTCACCGACCGCACGTTCGCCACCACATATCCGACCTCGCCCGCGGTGAGGCGCTCGCCACGGACCTGACGCAGCTGCAGGTAGCCGACCTCGGCCACTTCGTAGCGGCCGTCGTTCGACCCGAAACAGATCTCCATGCCCGGATGCAGCTCGCCGTCCACCATCCGCACGCTCGGAATGGACCCCCGGTATCGGTCGTAGTACGAATCGAAGATCAGCGCGCGCAGCGGCGCCGAGGGATCGCCCCGCGGCGGCGGGACGCGCTGCACGATCGCTTCGAGCAGGTCGGGCACCCCGGTGCCTTCCTTGGCGCTCACCAGCAGGATCTCATCAGGATTCGCGCCGATGAGGTCGTGGATCTCCTGCTTGCGCCGCTCGGGCTCGGCGCCGGGAAGATCGATCTTGTTCAGGACCGGCAGAATCTCGAGGCCGGCATCGAGGGCGAGAAACAGGTTCGACACGGTCTGCGCCTGCACCCCCTGTGACGCATCGACCACCAGAATCGCGCCCTCACAGGCCGCCAGCGACCGCGACACCTCGTAGGTGAAATCCACATGCCCCGGGGTGTCGATCAGGTTCAGCTCGTACGTCTCGCCGTCGCGGGCCACGTGCTGCATGCGAACCGCGTTGAGCTTGATCGTGATGCCCCGCTCCCGCTCCAGATCGAGCGTGTCCAGCACCTGCTCCTTCATTTCGCGCTTGGCGAGCGTTCCGGTGGCTTCGATCAGCCGGTCGGCCAGGGTCGACTTGCCGTGGTCGATATGCGCGACGATGCAGAAGTTGCGGATATGCTGAAGGTTCAAGGCAGCGGTCTGGAGCGGGAACCGGCGTCGGCTGGTCGCGCGAAAACACGGCGCAGGCCACCCGGGGCTGGAAACATAGCGGTGCACCGGAGTCGGACCAACGCAGCCAGGCTCGCAGATGCGAAGCCCCGGGCGTTTGCCCGGGGCTTCGGAAGGACGCTGGTCACGGGGCGTTCAGTCGCGCGGCGGCTTCTTCGGCGAGCTGCTGGATCCGGTCGCCGCAGGCGCACTGGGGGGCGGCGATGGTGGCGCCTGACGCACAGCCGGTGGCGGCGGGGCCTCGCGCACCGCAGGGCGACTGGCCGGCGGCTCGCGCATCACCGGGTGTGACGGAGGCTGGCGTGTCTCCTGTCGTGGAGGCGGTGCAGCCGGCGGCTCACGCGGCGTTGCCTGACGTGCCGGCGGCGGGGAGGAGGGCTCGCGGTGGACGGCCGGGGCACTTTCCCGAGGAGGCCGGGGGGTCGCGCTCCGCGTCCGTGGTGACTCGGGAGCGGCGCGCGGGGTTTCCCGAACCGGCGGTGCGGCGACCCGTTCGGGCGGACGAGGGTTGTACGACGGCTGCTTCTCCCTGGACGGCCGCGATTCCACGCGCGGTGGCGCCGGCGTCGGCACGTGCCGCGCGTGGGCATCGGTACTGCGAGGCGGAGCCTCCGTCGGCCGGGGCGGTGTCATGCCATCTCTCGAAAGAGTCGTGCGCCCGTTCCGCGCCGGATCGTCGCTCCAGCCTGGTCGGGTCGCGCCGGTCGCGTCGCTGTTCGAATGGCGCACGGGCGCCGTCGCCCGAGGCCCCGGGTTGGAGGCGTGCGGCAGGGCGAAGATACGGCTCCAGGTACTGTCGGCGGTCGGGGCTGCTCGCCGGCCCCCGGCATCCTGCGCGGGCTCAGGCGGTTTGAGCCGGCTATCGTCGTCCGCAATTCGTCCAACGGTGTCCGGGCGCCAGAGTCCCCCGGTCAGGACCTTGGTATTCACGCCGCCAGGTCCGCCAATGATCGGCGGGAGCGTTCGCGGCGGATTCCCGCCGTTGATTGGACCATGCACGATGAACGGACCGCGGATGTCGAGGCAGGGCCCGTAGAGGCTGTACAGGGAGAAGCCGTAGCAGGAGTAGTTACCGTAGTAGAATCCGCCACAGCGGAATCCATACGGATGGAATCCGAAGCCATTGAACCCCGAGCCCAGCAGGTACCGGTCACCGTCGTCGTACCAGAATCCACTGTTCGAATAGCACTGTGAAGACGCGCCGGCGCCGGCAATGAGCGGGTCAAAGTCCACCGAGTAGTAGTCGACGTCGTAATCGTAGGGCGTATTGCCGTCGAACAGCACCCAGCTCGCGAATCGCTCGACGTACTCGGACGGATTGTAGGCGTAGCGGCGGTTCACCTCGGACAGTTGACTGGGAAGGCCGATGCGCTCGAAGTCCTGGGTGCGGAAGGCGGAGAGATCGAACGGTGCGTACGACGCCAGCGCGAACACGAATCCCGTGCGACCCACGTCGGTGGCGTAGAACGCGCCGAACGAAGCGGTGTGGGAGCCGCGAACCCGGACCAGCGTGTTGCCGGGGGCGAACGAACTGGCCAGCCGACTGCGCGGGAAGAGAATCGTTAGGCGGCCGTGGCTGTCGACCCGGCCCACCAGCACGTAGGCGTCGTCCGACACCTCGAAGTGCACGGGGACCGGTTCGCCATAGTAGAAGCTCCGATAGCCGTCGATGATCAGGTGTATCCGGGGGGCATCATCGGCCGTGTTCGACGCTCCGCGATCGTTCCAGCGCTGTACCTGCGCCTGCCCCGACGCGCTGAGCAGGGCCATCAGCGCGGTTCCACCGAACAGGGAACTGGCACGCATCTCAACCTCCGGCAGGAGGACCTTCGACGTCGCCTCGCACGCGAGGGCGATCGGACGCCTATAGGCAAGCTAGCGGGTTCCGGGGCGGACGCCAGAAGAACGGTATCTCCGCTGGTGGACGATGTTTGACCGCTCCCCAGCGCCACTCTACCTTCCGCCCATATGGAGACCGCCCGGCGAACACGAGCCGACCTCATCGACCCCGCTTCCCTCGCCTCGCTCGGCCGAATCGAAATCGTCGCGCGGTGGATCGTCGAAGGATTCCTGACCGGGCTACACCGTTCACCTCGCAAAGGTTTCTCCGTGGAGTTCGCGGAGTTCCGGCCCTACCAGCCCGGCGATGATCTGCGCTACATCGACTGGAAGATCGTGGCGCGCGCCGACCGCTGGATGGTCAAGCAGTTCGAGGAAGAAACCAACACCCGCGCTGCCATCGTCCTCGACGTCAGTCGATCGATGGACTGGTCCGGCTCCCCCGCGCGACTGACCAAGCTGCGCTACGCCGAACAGATCGTGGCGGCCATCGCGCTCCTGCTGATCCGGCAGCGCGATGCCGTGGGTCTGGTGCGGTACGACGATCGCCTGCGCACCGTGCTGCCCGCCCGGGCCCGATCGGTCCAATGGCGCCGCATCGTCCGGTCTCTCCTGGACGACGGGGCGGGGAAGGATTCGCAGATGGGAGAGGCGGTGCGGCAGGCGGCACGTCTCATTCGCCGGCCCGGGATGGTGATCGTGGTCTCCGATCTGCTCGTCGACGCGACCGCGATGGAGGAGGCGCTGCGCCTCGCGCGCGCGGTAGGCCATCAGGTCACCGTCCTGCACATCATGGATCCCTCCGAGCGCGACCTCGATACGCCGGGAGAAGCGATCTTCGTCGACCCCGAGACCGGCCTGGAAGTGGCGGCCAACGTCGCCGACGTGCGCAGTGCCTATCGCACCACGGTCGAGGAGGCCATCACGCAGTGGCGCCTGCGTCTGGCCGCAATCGGCGCCGCCTACGAGGTGGTGATGACCGACTCGCCGTTCGGCGTGCCTCTCCGTCGCGCCTTCGCTGCCCGACAGCGAATCCTGTGAGCTTTCTCGCGCCAATCTGGCTGGTGCTGTCGGCGGCGATCGCCGTCCCGCTGGTGCTGCACCTCATGCGACGCCACATCGAGACACGGGTGGACTTCCCGGCTGCCCGCTACCTGGCCCGCGCCGAGAAGGAGAACATCCGCCGCCTGAGGCTGCGCAATCTGCTGCTGATGTTGCTCCGCACCCTGGCGGTGCTGTTCGTGGCGCTGGCTGCCGCTCGCCCCATCGGCTGGCTGATCGGGGCCGGACACGTGCCGACGGCCGCCGCGATCGTCCTGGACAACTCGCTCAGCACCAGCGTGATCATCGACGGTGCCCCGCTGCTCGCGCGGCTCAAGGACGCCGCGCGGTCGGTCGTGGACGAGGCCAGCGCGACCGACCGGCTCTGGCTGGTGACGGTGGACGGGTCCGTGACGGGCGGGACCGGCGCCGCCGTTCGCAGCGCGATCGATCGGGCCGATGCGTTCGGCGGACGGGGGGATGTCACGTCGGCGTTGTCGCGTGCCGCCGGGCTGGTGCGGGCGTCCGGACTCCCGGCCGGCGCGGTCCTGGTGGCGTCCGACGGTCAGGCCACGCAATGGCGTGAGACCGCTTCGCTGGGCGACGTCCGCGTGGTGGCGCTGGTGCCGGGCACGACGCCTCCCCCCAACCGGGCGATGGCGGCGGCCGAGCCGCGGCCGCCCCGGTGGACTCCGCGGGGCACCCTGATCGTGCGCGCATCGGGCGCCGACTCGGTGACCTACCGTGTGTCGTTAGGCGAGCGGACCCTGGCGAGGGGATCGTTGCGGGGGAACGACGAAGCGACGATTCGAGGCGAACCACCGGAGCGGGGATGGGTGGCCGGCAGCGCGGAGCTCGCGCCGGACGAACTCCGGGGCGACGACATCCGGTACTTCGCGGTCTGGATTGGGCCGCCGCCGTCGGTGCACGTGGATCCGGCCGCCGGGGTATTCGCCCGCAGTGCGGTCGAAGCGCTCGCGCAGACCGAACGCGCGACCGTTGGCCAGGGCATCGACCTGGCGCCGGCGGAAGCGGCCGGCGCGGCTGCCCGCACTCCTGCTGGCGCCCGCCGATCCGGTGCGGCTCGGCGCGGCCAACCGCGCGCTGGAACGCCTGGGCGTGCCCTGGCGCTTCGGAGAGCTGCGCCGCGACGAGACGGTGGCGCGGGGAGCAGGGGTCGATGGGATAACGGTGTCACTCCGGTACCCGCTGCGTGGCGTGCCGGGAGGTGCCGGAGACACGCTCGCGACGGCCTCCGGCGAACCGTGGATCGTGGCCGGCGACCGTACGTCCTGATCGGCTCGCCGCTCGATCCCGCCGCGACGTCGCTCCCGATGAACGCCCAGTTTCTGCCCTGGCTGGCGGACGTCATCGCGCAACGCCTCACCTCCGGCGTGTCGGCCACTATCGAAGCGGCTCCCGGTGCGCACCGTCGACCTGCCCGCTGAAGTCACCGGAATGGAGAGGGACGACGGGCAGGTCGTCTCGGCGACCGCGGCTGCCATCGCGCCCGTCGCGCGCCGGGGTCTACTTCCTGCGGCGGGGTTCCGAGCGGGTCGGCGCGCTGGTGGTGAATCCGGAAGCCGAGGAGTCGGACCTCCGGCGAATCGAGACCCGCGAGCTGACAGGCCGTATCCGATCCGCCGAAGTCCACGTGACCGCGGACGCCGCGCTTTGCCGCCGCGCGGCGTTCAGCGGCGCCGCGCGCCGTCCACTGCAGACGGCCTTGCTGGCGCTGGCCCTCGTCTGCCTGCTCGCCGAGATGCTCATCGTCAGGCACCCCGTGACCGAGCGACGACGCCGAGCCGCCTGATGGCATTTCGTGGCATTGTCGAGGCGTTCGAGGCGCTGCCCGCGTTCCGCCGCTTGGCGGAGGGACTGCCGTCCGCCCGCCGGCGCCTCACCGTCGCGGGACTGGCGGGCTCCAGCGACGCGGTGCTGGTGGCGGGGCTCGCGCGCCGGCTCTCCCACCGGCTTCTTCGTCGTCGTCACCGATACGGTGGCCGACGCCGAGCGCTGGCTCGCCGACCTGCAGGTGCTGACCGACGACGCGGCGTCGCGCTGTACCCGCCGCGCGAGGGCTTCGGGGAGGTCGAGCCGCACGCCGAGATCGCGGGCGAGCGCGTGGAGACGCTCGAGCGCGCTGACCCGCGGGGCGTTCGCGTGCTCCTCACGACCGGCGCGCGCCGTGCATGGAGCGGACCCGCCTGCCGCGCGCGCTGCGGCGGCTCGCGCCTCGAGCTGCGGCGCGGCGACGTGCGGCGTCCCGAGGAACTGGCCGCGCACCTCGAACGCGATCGGCTTCGAGCGCGTGCCGATGGTGGACGACGTCGCGCAGTTCTCGGTGCGCGGCGGCATCTTCGACATCTACTGGTTCGGCATGGCGGATCCCGTCCGCCTGGAGTTCTGGGGCGACGAGATCGTCGACCTGCGGCACTTCGACCTGGTCACGCAGCGATCGACGCGGCGGCGCCGAGGTGGCGCTCGTGCTGCCGGTCGACGCGGCTCCCGTCCGACGATGCCGGCGATGGAGCGGCGCTCCGATCGTGCGAGCTCTTGCCGCCCGACACGCGTGGTCGTGCTGCCTGACGAGTCGCACCTGGCGCCCGAACTGCATCGCACGTGGGACGAGGCCCAGCACCACCTGGAGCTGGCGCGGCGTCGCGGCGAAGACGTGCCGTCGCGCGACGCACTCTTCGTCCCGCCCGACGAGATCGCTCGCGATCGCTGCAGCGCCTTCGGGACGCATCGCCGTCGTGGACCCGGCGAGCGACCCGGAGGCCGATCGTCTTCCCCGTCCGGCCGCCGGAGCCGATCGACCGCGACATCCGCCTGCTCCGCCGCATCGTCCGCGACGGGACGCCGACGATCATCCTGTGCGACAACGCCGGGCAGGGCGAGCGGCTCGACGAGCTGCTGAACGAGGATGCGCTCGTCCCGGTCCCGGCCGCGCTCGCGATCGGCGTGCTGAACGGCGGCTTCGTGATCCCGCCGGTGGCGGCCAGCGTACGGACGAGGTCGGCGAGGACGCGACTGCCGTGCGGCCCACCGCGCCGCTCGATCTGTCCGCGGGCCTCCGCGTGCTCACCGACCACGAGATCTTCCGGCGCGAACGCCGGCTGCGCCGCGCGCGTCGCTACGCGACCGGGGCGGCGCTCGAGACGATCACGGCGCTCAAGGCCGGCGACTACGTCGTCCACCTCGAGCACGGCGTCGGCATCTACCGCGGCATCGAGACGCATCTTCGTGCGCGAGAGCACGATCGAAGTCGCGGTCATCGAGTACGAGGGCGGGGACCGGCTCAACGTCCCGCTGTACCGCATCGACCAGATCGAGCGCTACCGCGCCGGCGTCGACGTCGGCGAGGACGCGCCGCCGCCGCGGCTGCACAGGCTCGGCGGCCGGCGCTGGGCGCAGCAGCGCGAGCAAGACGCGCGCCGCGATCCGCGAGATGACCGACGGAGCTGCTGGAGCTCTACGCGCGCCGGCAGCTCGCGTCGCGCCCGCCGCACGTGCCCGACACGCGCGTGGCAGCGGCAGCTGGAGTCGTCGTTCCTGTTCGAGGACACGCCGGATCAGCGCAAGGCGACCGACGACGTGAAGCGCGACATGGAGCGCCCGCGGCCGATGGACCGCCTGCTCGTCGGCGACGTGGGCTACGGCAAGACCGAGATCGCCATCCGCGCCGCGTTCAAGGCCGTGCAGTCGGGGCGTCAGGTGGCGGTGCTGGTCCCCACGACGATCCTCGCCGAGCAGCACGCTGCGCACGTTCGGCGAGCGGCTGGCCGACTTTCCCGGTGCGCGTCGCGACGCTGAGCCGCTTCCAGACGCCGAAGGAGCAGGCGCGAGGTGCTCGCGGACTCGCGGCGAAGACGGTGGACATCGTCATCGGCACGCATCGCCTGCTGAGCGAGGACGTCGGCTTCGCCGACGCTCGGGCTGATCGTGGTGGACGAGGAGCACCGGTTCGGCGTGAAGCACAAGGAGCGCCTCAAGCAGCTCAAGCTGGAGACCGACGTGCTCACGCTCACCGCGACGCCGATCCCGCGCACGCTGCACCTCGTCGCTCGCCGGGCTGCGCGACATGACGCTGATGCAGACGCCGCCGCGCGACCGGTCGCCCGGTGCTCACGTTCGTCGAGCCGTGGGACGACGGGCTGATCGAGGAGGGGATCGCGCGCGAGCTCGATCGCGGCGGCCAGGTGTTCTTCGTGCACAACCGCATCGAGACGATCGAGGCGGTGGCCGACCACGTGCGGCGCCTCGTCGCCGCGCGCCCGCGTGGCGGTGGGGCACGGGCAGATGCGCGAGCGCGAGCTCGAGGAGGTGATGCGCCGGTTCGTGAACGGCGAGGTGGACGTCCTGGTCTCGACGATGATCGTGGAGTCGGGGCTCGACGTGCCGAACGCGAACACGATGTTCGTGAACCGCGCCGACCACTTCGGGCTGGCGCAGCTCTACCAGCTGCGCGGCCGGGTCGGGCGCTCGCACCGGCGCGCGTACTGCTACCTGCTGGTGCCCGACCCGATCGACGAGGACGCCGAGCGCCGCCTGCAGGTGCTGGAGCACCATACGGAGCTCGGGTCGGGCTACCGCGTCGCGCTCAAGGACCTGGAGCTGCGCGGCGCGGGCAACCTGCTCGGCGCCGGAGCAGTCCGGCTTCGTGCACGCCGTGGGCTTCGACCTGTATCTGCGGATGCTGGAGGAGACGGTGCGCCGGCTGCAGCTCGGCGACGACGCCCCGCGGGCCGTGCCGGCCGACGTGTCCCTGGACCTCCCGGCCTACCTGCCCGACGAGTACATCGCCGTCGCAGGAGGCCAAGCTCGACGTCTACCGCCGTCTGACGGCGCATGACCGAGCCGGCGGAGATCGAGGACCTGCGGCAGCGAGCTGCGGGACCGGTTCGGCCCGCTGCCCGCCGCCGGCGCGACATCTCTTCGCCTGGCGCTGCTCCGCGTCGATCGGGGCGGAGCTGGGGATCGAGGGCATCCTGGTGCATGGCGACGAGGCCCGTATTACCTTTCGAGACACTGCCGCCCCGCGGATGAAGGGGCTGCCGGCGGCGTTTCACGAGGTGCAGTTCCGCGCCGACGTGCGGCGGCCGCACCCGCTTTCGCTCAAGCTCACGCGGCTTGGCGGCTCGGGCATTGCTGGAGGGGCTCGGTGCGCGCGCTCCAGCTGCTTCGATCGGTACCCGACCGGTCGCGACCGCGTGAGTTTCGCGTCTTCTCGGATTCCTGACTTCACTCTATGAAGAACGCTTCGCGTCGTCAGGCCTCGCGGCCCTCGTCTCCGTGCCGGCCTGCGAAGGATTCAAGGAGGCCATGACGGCCCACGTTGACGTCGCCGCGCGCGCCGGCTCGCAGGAACTGACGGTGCAGCGCCTGGCCGAGATGATCGGGCAGACGCCCCAGGTCCCGGTCACGGATGGATGTCGCCCGGTCCATCGCCGACGTCTGGGTGAACTACCAGCTGCTCGGCAAGGCGGCGGCGCACAACGACTCCCTGTCCGACACGCAAGCTGATCGACGAAGCGATGTGGCCCGTGCTCACGCCGCAGCCGCATCGAGAAGTGGGTCGGCACTCTGCGCAGAAGTGGCAGGTCGACACGACCAATCTCGAGCAGAAGTACAACGCAGGGAGACCTGCTCGCGGCGAGCCACATCCTCTTCCAGGTGCCACAGGGCCAGGGACCGACCGGGAGCGACTCCATCCGCCGAAAGGCGCGAAGCGGTGCTGAAGCAGACGACCGCGCGAACTTCGCCGCGATGGCGAAGCAATACGGCTCCGACGGCACCAAGGACGGGGGCGGCGACCTCGGCGTCTGTCTCCGGCGCGGCCAGATGGTCCCCGAGTTCACGCAGGCCGTGCAGGCGCTCAAGCCGGGTGAGATCGGCCCGCTGGTAAAGACCCAGTTCGGGTACCACATCATCCGGCGGAGCACCTACGACGAAGTGAAGGACGAGTTCCGCCAGGCGTACGATTCGCTGGCGATGTACAAGCTCGACAGCGCCTACGTCGACCGGTACGAGAACGCCGGGAAGATCCAGGTAAAGCCGAACGCGCGCCAGCTGGTGAAGGAGGTGGCGGCGGACCCGACGGCCCACAGCGGCGACAAGAGCACGGTCGCCACGTCGGCGTCGGCGAACTACACCGCCGGCGAGGTCGCGCGGTGGATCGCGGGTTCACCGCAGCCCGCAAGCGACGCGCATGCAGATCCAGCAGGCGGCCGATTCGATGATGCCGGATCTTCGTGAAGTATCCTCGTCCGGAACGAGCTGTTCCTGCGTCAGGCGGACAGCGCGAAGGTGCAGCTCGACTCGACCGAGCTGGCGTCCATCCGCCAGGCCTTCCGTATCATGCTGATCAACTCGTGGGGCGGGCTGCGCATCGCGCCCGCGCTCGCTGCGCCGACAGCGCCAAGACGGTCGCCGAGCGGGAGCGCCTGGCGGCGGCCGCGTCGACGCCTTCATGGACCGGCTGCTGCAGCAGCAGGAGCAGTACGTCGATGTCCAGACGCCGCTGTCGAACGCGCTGCACGAGAAGTACGACGCCAAGGTCAACGCGGCCGGCCTGGAACGCGCGGTGCAGCGGCCCAGAAGATCCGAGCGGCGGCGGATTCGGCGCAGACGCAAGCGGACAGCCCAAGTCGGCGGTCCCGATGCCCACCACGCCGCCGGACACGCGCGCAGGCAGAAGTGACCCGCGGCGCGCGGCGCCCGCAACGTGCTGGCGGGCGCCGCGCGCCCGGAGCGAACCTTCGACGTTCGTCACGGGTAGTCCGTCAGCGATGAAACACCCCGCATTTCTCCTGACCGCGCTGCTGTGCGCCGCGTCGCTGCCGGCGCAGCAGGCGCAGCCGGCCGCGGTCGGAATCCGCTGGACCGCATCGTCGCGGTAGTGGGCAGCACGCCGATCCTGTGGAGCGAGGTCAGGAAGTGATCCACCAGCGGCGGGCGCCGGGGGCCACCTTCCCCGAAGACTCCGCCGGGCAGGTCGCGCTCATCGCGACAGATCGTCTCCGACCTGGTGGACGAGGAGCTGCTGGTGGAGCGGGCCCAGACCGACACCGCATCACGGTCGCCGATGCCGATCTGGCGAACACCGTCGATCAGCAGATGAAGCAGATCCGACGCAGATTCGAACGACCAGGAGTTCCTGAACGCGCTGCGCGGCAGCGGATTCGGCAGCCAGGAAGAATACCGGCGCTGGCTCACCGAGCAGGCGCGCCGGCGCGCGCTGCAGCAGCGGTACGTTGCCAGGCTGCAGCGCGACGGGAAGATGATCACGTCGCCGTCAGCGACGCGGACATCACCGAGGCGTACGAGGCGAGAAGGCCAAGAACAGCTCCCCAAGCGTCCGCCGTCGGTCACGTTCCGGCAGATCGTGATCCCAACGACCGCGTCACCGGCGGCCCGGGCGGTGGCGCGCGCCAAGGCGGAGTCGCTGCTGGTGCAGATCCGCGACGGCGCGGATTTCGAGCAGCTCGCCAAGCGCGAGTCGATGGATCCGCTGACGCGGGACAGGGCGGCGACCTCGGGTGGAACCGTCGCGAGGCGATGGTGCCGGCGTTCGACCAATGTCATGTTCTCGCTGCCGCCGGGGCAGGTGGGGCCGGTCGTCGAGACGCAGTACGGCTTCCACATCATCAAGCGTCGATCGGGCCAAGCCCACGGAGGTCAAGGCGCGGCACATTCTGATCCGCCCCACGATCGATTCCGCCGACGTCAAGCGCGCCCACGCCCTGGCCGACAGCGTCCTCGCGCTCTGGAAGGCGGGGACGCCGTACGACACGCTGTACCGGAAATTCCACGATCATGACGAGACGGAAGGGAGCCTCGAGCCGTTTCCGATCGAGAAGCTGCCCGAGTCGTATCGCCAGGCGTTCGAGGGCAAGACAACGGCGACTTCGTGCAGCCGTTCGCCATCAACGACCCGCAGCGCGGCGTTCCCAAGTTCGTCATCGCGCAGCTGATCGATGTCAGCCAGGCCGGGGACTACACACTCCCGGATCTGCGCGACCAGATCCGCCAGCAGCTGCAGAACGAGCGCTCATACCGCCGGCTGCTCGACGCGCTGAAGCAGGAGACGTTCGTCTCGATCAACATCGATGGCGCGGCGGGCACAAGGCGCCGCCCGCCAAGGCGCCGCCCGCCAAGGCGCCGCCCGCCAAGGCCGCAAGGCGGCCGCTCCGCTGATCGCAGCCGGGGCCCTCTCCGTCGCGTGCCCATCCCGTCGCCGCGTCCCCGTCTCGGCGTCACGTTAGGCGACCCCCGCGGCATCGGACCCGAGATCGTGGCCCGGGCGCTGGCGGACCCTCGCGTGGCGGGAACCTGCGACCCGTGGTGGTCGGGCCCGTCGGAACGGAAACGCGGGTGGACCTGGCGGTGGGCACCTGGACGCGTTCCGCGCATCGCGCGGAGGCCGGACGGCTGGCGGGGCGGGCCATCGAGCGCGCCGTTGCGCTCGCCGTCGGCGGCGAGGTGGACGGCATCGTCACCGCGCCGATCGACAAGGCCGCGCTGCTCGCGGGCGGCTACGACTATCCCGGGCCACACCGAGATGCTCGCCGCGCTCACCGGCGCCGACGTCGCGATGATGCTCGCGTCGGACCGGCTGCGCGTGGTGCTGGCCACGACGCACGTCGCGCTGCGCGACGTGCCGGCGCTGGTGACCCCCGCGTCGCCTGCGTGCGCACCGCCGACCTCACCCGCGAGTGCCTCGGCGCTGGTTCGGGATCGCGCGAGCCACGCCTCGCGCTCTGCGCACTCAACCCACACGCCGGCGACGGCGGTCGCTTCGGCAGCGAGGACGACGACGATGCTGGCTCCGGCCGCTCGCGCCGCCGGCATCGCCGGTCCGTTCCCGGCCGACACCGTGTTCGTGCGGGCCATGCGCGGCGAGTTCGATGCCGTGATCGCGCCCTACCACGATGTGGGCATGACGGCGATCAAGGTGGCGTCGTTCGGGCACGGCGGTGAACGTCACGCTCGGCCTGCCGTTCCCGCGCACGTCGCCCGACCACGGCACCGCGCTCGACATCGCCGGCCGGGGCATCGCCGATGCCGCGAGCATGATGGAGGCGGTCTGCATGTGCGCCGCGATCGTATCGCGCATTCGGGAGGCGGCGCTCGGGCGGCGTGGAGGCCGCCGGTCCGCGGCGTGACTCAGGGGTGCGGTGAGCCGCCGTCCGACGTCGCCGGCGCGAGGGCGGCCACGCCCGGCCTCCGGCGCAGGGCCACGGTCTCGATGCGGCGGCCGTCCATCTCCCGCACCGTGAACATGCGTCGCCGTTCACGCTCACACGGTCATCCCACCGCCGGCAGCCTGCCTAACGCGCCGAAGACATAGCCGCCGATGGTCGTGTAGTCGTCGTCGGGCACCGACAGCCCGTACTGCGTCGTTGACGTCGGTGATGTGCGTCGGCGCCGGGAATGAGCACCTCGCCGGCCGCCGACGGGGCGGCACGCGCTTCCGGCTCGTCGTACTCGTCGAGGATCTCGCCGACGATCTCCTCGAGCAGGTCCTCCATGGTCACGATGCCGGCCGTTCCGCCGAACTCGTCGAGCACCACCGCCATGTGCTCCTTGAGCCGCTTGAAGTCGGCGAGCACCTCCTCCACTTCGCGCGAGCCCGGCACCACGTGCACTCGCGCATGATCGACGCAACCGTGAAGCCTCCGGATCGGCGCCGCACCACCCGCAGCAGGTCCTTCGCCAGGACGAGGCCGACAACGTTGTCGATGCGTCCCGTCGAAGACCGGGTACCGCGAGAAGTTGCTCTCCTCGACGATCGCCAGCGCGTCATCGAGCGTCGCGTCGAGCGGCATACGCAACCACCTCGGTGCGCGGCGTCATGACTTCGCGCGCGTTCTTCTCCGAGAACTCGAACACGCCCTCGATGAGCTGCGCATCCTGGCGCTCAATGGCGCCGCCCACTTCGCTCTGTTCCACAAGCATGCGGAGCTCTTCGGGCGAATGGACCGGCTCGTCGCGCGACGTCGCCGCGCTGTGCCGAGGCTCGGCAGCACGCCGCCGCCGCGATCGATTGAGCACCCAGGTGAACGGCGGCGTGAGCCAGGCAAACGCCAGCAGCGGCGGCGCCAGCCACCTCGCGAATTCCTCCGGATGGTTGAGCGCCACGGCGCGCGGGGCCAGCTCGCCGAACACGACGTGCAGGAACGTGGCGCAGCGCCAGCGCGAGCTCTGCCGCCACGCGTCAGCCGCACCGACTTGCCTCGATCCCGAGCGGGAGCGCCGCGAACCAGCCGGCGAACATGTGCCGAGTGCGCTCTCCGCCACCCAGCCCAGCGCCAGACTGGCGAGCGTGATCCCCAGTTGGCTTGCCGAGAGGACACGCACGAGATTACTGGTGGCGTGCGAGCGCACCTGGGCCAGCCGGTCGCCGCTGCGAACCATCGCCTCGAGCCGGGTCCGGCGCGACCGGACGAGCGCGAACTCGGCGGCGACGAAGAACCCGTTGAGCAGGAGCAGGACGATGATGGCGGCGAGCCGGCCCATTTCGCCCGGAACATACCGAACGCGCGTAACGCCTCGTAAATGGCGCAACCACCTTCCACGTCCCACGCGTCGACGCACACCGGGCCCCGCCGGCACCACGGCCACACTCCCGGACGCGCGGCATCGCGCTGCCGCCGGATCGAGCCGAGGCAGCAATCGCGCCTGCGCCTGGCGCTGGCGCTCACCGCCCTGTTCCTCGTCACCGAGGTGGTGGGCGGGTTGCTCTCGAACTCGCTGGCGCTGCTCGCCGATGCCGGCCACATGCTCACCGACGTGGGCGCACTCGCGCTGTCGCTGTTCGTCGCGTGGTTCAGTCGGCAGCCCGCGTCGCCCGAAAAGACGTATGGCTACCTCCGCTGGGAAATCCTGGCGGCCTTCCTGAACGGCGCGGTGCTGCTGGTCATCTCGGCGGCGATCGTGTGGCGAGGCCGTGCTGCGCCTGCGCGCGCCACAGCCAATCGGCAGCGGGCTCATGCTCGTCGTGGCCCTGGGGGGCTCGTGGTGAACGCGCTCGCGGCGTGGATGCTCCACCCGGTGCACGGCCACAGTCTCAACACGCGCGGCGGCGTACCTCCACGTGCTCGGCGACCTGCTCGGCTCGGTGGGCACGGTGGCGGCGGCGGTGATCGTTCGATGGACCGGCTGGCTCGCGGCCGATCCCATCGCGTCGCTGGTGGTGACGCTGCTGATGGTCCGGTCGGCGTGGACGCTGGTGCGCGAGTCGGTCGACGTCCTGCTGGAGTCCACCCCGTCGCACATCTCGCTCGGTGCCGTGCGCGCACGCCTGGAGGCGATCGCCGGCGTCGAGTCGGTGCACGATCTGCACGTGTGGACGGTCACATCGGGCGATGATGGCCATGAGCGCCCACGCCATCGTGCGCGAGCCCGGGGAGAACCAGCAGGTGCTGGAGGCTGCCGTTCGCGAGATGCGATGGCCTGGGTATCGCCACGTCACGATGCAGCTCGAGCGGCAGGAGATGTGCGCGCGAAACGCACCCCTGACGATGCCGGAGCCTGCAGGTGTCGGACAGCAGCCGCCAAACCTGGGTGGTGTCAGGGGAGCGTCGCGTCCGCGGTGACCGACCCTTCCGGTCGGGCGTCCTTCGATTAGCCGCAAATCCGGCCCCCGCCCATGCATATGGAGACGCAAACAAACGAATTCTACATCCAGAAGAGTCGCATGCCGGTCGCGCTCACGCTGACCGGGGGCGAATCGCTGCAGCGGCGAGTTGTTCATTCAGGCGAGCGCTCGCGCATCTCTCCGCGCTCGAGGACGCTCCGGAGTTCATGAACTCCTCCGAGCCGTTCTTTCCGCTGCGCCTGCCAAATGGTGAGACACTGCTCATCTCCAAGAGCCACGTCCTCACCGTGCACGTCGCCGCGCGAGTACGCGGCGAGTGTGGAATGGGCGTTCGGTGACCGGGTGTCGGTGGACATCGCCATGCAGGGCGGAGCCACGCACCACGGTCATCTGCAGGTGGAACACTACGTCGGCCACGCGCGCGTGCTCGACTATCTCAACCGGGGTCAGCGAGCCCTTCATCCTGCTGCTGCGCGAAACCGAGGTGCGTCCTGCTGAACCGCCGCCACATCGCCTACGTGCGGCCGGTCGACGATGCCACAACTTGACCGGCTGCTGTCGGTTCTGTCGCAGAACCGTGGCGACAGCCTGCGCATTTCCCAGGACGAGCACGCGCGCCTGATCAAAGGCGGCACGGAGCATCCGGTCACCCGCCAGCCGCTGAGCGGCGGTCCAGTTGCTGGCGCTCCTGCGTGAAGTCGCGCCGGCCGAGGTTGCGGAGCGTCTTCAGAGCGGCAGCGACGCGCGAGTTCGAATACGCCGTTCGGCAACGAGACCTTCGTCGCGAACATGCAGTTTTGCCGGCGGCCGGCTCACGGCAGCCGTACGGCCCAAGCCGCCGTACACCCCGGCGAACGGCAATGGGGTCACGGCCGGTGGCCACGCCGCCGCCGACCCGACGCGGGAACCCGACCCGGCCGCGGACCCGAGGCGCGCGCGGCGACCTGCATGCACTGCTGCGGCATGCAGATGGAGCGGGGGGCGTCCGACCTGCATCTGCGAAGCGGGGAGCGCGCCCTGCTGCGCGTGGACGGAGACATCGTCGCCATCGAGGGCATCCGAACCGCTGGAGCACGACCGACTCGAGGCGCATGCTCTGCGCCATCATGCCGGAGCGGAATCGGCACGAGTTCCGGGAGATGAACGACACCGACCTCGCCTACGAGCTGGACGGTGCCGGGCGATTCCGGGTGAACATCTTCCGCGACCGGCGCGGTGTCGGCGCGGTGATTCGCGCCATCCCCTCGCGAGTCGTCACGGCCGACGAACTGGGGCTGAGCGCGGAAGTGCAGGCGCTCTGCTCGCTGTCCAAGGGCCTGGTGCTCGTCACGGGTCCGACCGGCAGCGGCAAGTCCACCACGCTGTGCGGGCTGATCGATCTGGTGAACCGGACGCGTCGTGACCACATCATCACGATCGAGGATCCGATCGAGTTCGTGCACCAGAGCAAGGGGTGCCTGATCACGCAGCGACAGGTGGGCGTCCACACGTCTTCGTTCAAGCACGCCCTGCGCGCGGCGCTGCGCGAGGATCCCGACGTGGTGCTGGTCGGCGAACTGCGCGACCTGGAGACGGTCTCGATCGCCATCGAGACGGCGGAGACTGGCCATCTCGTGTTCGGGACGCTGCACACGTCGACGGCCGCCGAGCACGATCGATCGCATCATCGATCAGTTCCCCAGCGATCGCCAGGAGCAGATCCGGGTGATGCTGTCGGAGTCGCTCAAGGGCGTCATCTCGCAGGCGCTGTGCCGCAAGATCGGGGGTGGCCGCGTGGCGGCGCATGGAGATTCTGCTGGCGACGCCCGCGATCTCGAACCTGATCCGTGAGGGCAAGACGTTCCAGATCCCGTCGGTGATGCAGACATCGCGCCGCATGGGCATGGTGACGCTGAACGACGCGCTGCTGGAGCTGGTGGAGGCGGGCAGGATCGAGGCGACGGAGGCGTACGCGAAGGCCATCGACAAAGCGGCCATCGCGCAGGCCCTGAGGACCCGCGGCCTCGACGCGTCGTTCGTCGACGGAGAGACTCGCGCCCGAGAAGACCGGAAGCGGTGTCCGGTACGACTCGGGCATCAATGCGACCGCCATGCCGCCCGTGGACCGCGGCACAGGCGCCTTCGAAGCGCTAGCGCGTGGCGCCGGCAAGGAAAAGCGGCGCCCGATGGTGGGCGCCGCGCTGTTGACGTGCAGGTAAGATCGTACGTCCGTTACGTGCTCTATCCTCGTCCGGGGGGTCCTCGTCCGGCGACGACTCGGTCGTCCAGTTCGCCGCGCGTCTTGTCGTACTCGTCGCGTTCGCTGTACCCGTAGCCGCCGAATACCTCGCCACCTCGCATGTAGTCGTGGCCGTATCCACGGCCGTGGGGGTAGCTGCCTTTCGAGGACTCCGGTGCTGGTGCATGGGACACCTCCTGCGGTAACGAGTCCAACCGACGGTGCGCATTCCGCGCGGCGCTGGCAAGTGCTTGATCGGTTCACGTGCCCGGTCATACTTCAAGGCTATGCAGATCCGAAACATCGCCATCATCGCGCACGTCGATCACGGCAAGACCACCCTCGTCGACAAGATGCTACGTCAGGCGGGGGCGTTTCGCGAGAACCAGGTCGTACAGGAACGGGTGATGGACTCGAACCCGCTCGAGCGCGAGCGGGGGATCACGATTCTCGCCAAGAACACCTCCGTGCGGTGGCATGGCACGAAGATCAACATCGTCGACACGCCCGGGCACGCCGATTTCGGCGGCGAGGTGGAGCGCATCATGCGCATGGTGGACGGCGTGCTGCTCGTCGTCGATGCGTTCGACGGTCCCATGCCGCAGACGCGGTTCGTGCTGCGGAAGGCGCTCGAGCTCGGCCGCACGCCGATCGTGGTGATCAACAAGATCGACCGACCGGGGGCGGATCCGCTCCGCGTCCACGACGAGGTGCTCGACCTCTTCATCGAGCTCGAGGCCGACGCGGCCCAGCTCGACGCGCCGGTGCTCTACGCGTCGGCGCGCGAGGGAGTCGCGACCACCGACCTGGCGCAGCCGCCGACGAACCTCGAGCCGCTGTTCGAGGCGATCGTCGGACCACGTGCCGGCGCCGCCCAGCGATGCCGACGGGCCCTTCCAGATGCTGGTGTCGACGCTCGACCATTCGCCGTACCTCGGCCGACTCGCAATCGGCCGCATCGAGCGCGGAACCGTGCGCGTAGGGGAGTCGGTGGCGCTGCTGCCGCTGGACCCCGACCCGGGCCGCGGAGACCGCGAGGGTCACGAGGCTCTACACCCACGAGGGGCTGGAGCGCCTCGACGTCGAAAGCGCATCAGCGGGCGACATCGTCGCGCTGGCGGGGCTCGAGGGGGTGGAGATCGGCCTCACGGTGACGGACGTGGAGCACCAGGAGCGGCTAGCCGGCATCGCCGTGGAGGAGCCGACGATCTCGGTGGATTTCGTGGTGAACAACTCGCCGTTCGCCGGTCGCGAGGGGAGGTTCATCACGTCGCGGCAGTTGCGCGAGCGGCTGTACCGCGAACTGGAGCGCAACGTCGCGCTGCGCGTGGAGGACACCGACGCGACCGATACCTGGACCGTGTCGGGACGCGGCGAGCTGCACCTGTCGATCCTGATGGAGACGATGCGGCGCGAGGGGTACGAGTTCCAGGTGTCGCGTCCGCGGGTGATCACACGCGAGGGTCCTGACGGCGAGCGGCTGGAGCCGTACGAGGAGCTGACGGTCGACGTGCCCGAGACGTACCTGGGCGCGGTGATCGAACGCCTGGGCGGCCGGCGCGCCGAGCTGCTCGACATGCGGAATCCGGGGCAGGGGAACGTGCGATTGCGCTACGCGATTCCGGCGCGGGGGCTGTTCGGCTATCGGAGCGAGTTCCTGACCGACACGCGAGGCACCGGGGTCATTCACCATCGTTTCTATCAGTACGGTCCGTGGGCGGGACCGATTCCCGGGCGGACGCGCGGCGCCCTGGTGTCGATGGAAAGCGGGACGGCGGTGGGGTTCGCGCTGTTCAATCTGCAGGAACGCTCGACGCTGTTCGTGGCGCCCGGCGCGCCGGTCTACGAGGGGATGATCGTGGGAGAGAACTCGCGTCCCGGGCGACATGGACGTCAATCCCACGAAGGAAAAGAAGCTGACGAACATGCGCACCAAGGCGAGCGACGAGAACATCCAGCTCGAGCCACCGCGGGAGTTGACGCTGGAAGGCGCGCTGGAGTATATCGAGGACGACGAGCTGATCGAAGTGACGCCGCACTCGATCCGTCTGCGCAAGCGGTTGCTGAGCCTGAACGAGAGGAAGAAGCTCTCGCGTGAACAGAAGCGCGAGCGCGCGCTGGTCTAACCTTCCACGGAGACCCTGGTATGCGGGACGAGTTCGAATCGTCGGAGCAATCCGGCGAGGTGCGGCGTGTGGAGCGCGCGGCGCGGTTCACGCCGCCTCGCGAGGGCGATGAGGACTTCGACGACGACACGAATACGGACGACGATCTCGACGACGACGACGCCGACAGTGAATTCGATGATTCCGAGAGCCTCGAATTCGACGACGATCTCGACGAGGATGAAGAGGACGACGGCGAGGACGACGACGAGGCGGACGGGGACGATGCGGATGATGATGATGACGACGAGTTCGACAGTGACTTCGACGAGGATCTCATCGATCTCGACGACGAGTACGATGACTTCGACGAGGAGGACCGGCACAAGCCGGGCCACCATCGGGACGAGGATTAGGGGGAGGAGGCCAGAGGCCAGAGGCCACAGCCCGGAGGCCATGGCAGTCCCGTCCGCTTGATTCGCCGCCCGGTCCTCTTAGGTTTGACGTCCCGCTGAAGCGCGTTGGCGGGACGTTCGCATCAGGAGCATCGACGCTGCTTGACAATCGAGCGTGTGCGTGTGGGGTTCTCGTCGATCCGTTGCGATCGTGCGCAACGGGGAGAGTCGGAACACGATCGATTCGGGGCGCGATTGCGATCGCGTCCCATGAGCTGAATCGAACTCCGGCCTATGGCCTGTGAGCTGCGGCCCATGAGCTATGAGCTTTTCTTGGAGAGTTTGATCCTGGCTCAGGACGAACGCTGGCGGCGTGCTTAACACATGCAAGTCGAGGGCGTGGGGCAACCCACGACCGGCGAACGGGTGCGTAACACGTGAGCGACCTGCCCGCTTGCGGGGGATAGCCGGCCCAACGGCCGGGTAAGCCCGCATACGCTTCTCTGTCTGCATGGACGGGGGAGGAAAGGAGCGATCTACAGGCGGAGGGGCTCGCGGCCTATCAGGTAGTTGGCGGGGTAACGGCCCACCAAGCCGATGACGGGTAGCTGGTCTGAGAGGATGGCCAGCCACATTGGGACTGAGAGACGGCCCAGACTCCTACGGGAGGCAGCAGTGGGGAATCTTGCGCAATGGCCGGAAGGCTGACGCAGCGACGCCGCGTGCGGGAGGACGCCCTTCGGGGTGTAAACCGCTGTTCTTCGGGACGAACGGGGTCTAAGGGGCCCGTGACGGTACCGGGGGAGGAAGCACCGGCTAACTCTGTGCCAGCAGCCGCGGTAATACAGAGGGTGCGAGCGTTGTCCGGAATCACTGGGCGTAAAGGGCGCGTAGGCGGCTTCTCGCGCGTGCGGTGAAAGCCCGGGGCTCAACTCCGGGTCGGCCGTGCGGACGGGGGAGCTGGAGGCCGGTAGAGGCCGATGGAATTCCGGGTGTAGCGGTGGAATGCGTAGAGATCCGGAAGAACACCGGTGGCGAAGGCGGTCGGCTGGGCCGGGCCTGACGCTGAGGCGCGACAGCGTGGGGAGCAAACAGGATTAGATACCCTGGTAGTCCACGCCGTAAACGATGGGCACTAGATCCTTGGGGGAGCGACCCCTTAGGGGTCGGCGCTAACGCATGAAGTGCCCCGCCTGGGGAGTACGGCCGCAAGGCTGAAACTCAAAGGAATTGACGGGGGCCCGCACAAGCGGTGGAGCATGTGGTTTAATTCGACGCAACGCGAAGAACCTTACCTGGGCTTGACATGCACGGGGCGCGCTTCGGAAACGGGGCGTTCTCTTCGGAGCTCGTGCACAGGTGCTGCATGGCTGTCGTCAGCTCGTGTCGTGAGATGTTGGGTTAAGTCCCGCAACGAGCGCAACCCTTGGGACTAGTTGCCAGCGGAGAGGGCGCAAGCCAGCCGGGGACTCTAGTCCGACTGCCGGTGCCAAACCGGAGGAAGGTGGGGACGACGTCAAGTCATCATGGTCCTTACGTCCAGGGCTACACACGTGCTACAATGGGCGGGACAGAGGGCAGCCAGCGCATAAGCGGGCGCCAATCCCAGAAACCCGTCCTCAGTTCGGATTGTCGTCTGCAACTCGACGGCATGAAGCTGGAATCGCTAGTAATCGCGGATCAGCGATGCCGCGGTGAATACGTTCCCGGGCCTTGTACACACCGCCCGTCACGCCATGGAAGCTGTGAGTGCCCGAAGTCGGTGCCGCAACCCGCAAGGGAGCAAGCCGCCGAAGGCAAGCGCAGTGACTGGGGCGAAGTCGTAACAAGGTAGCCGTAGGGGAACCTGCGGCTGGATCACCTCCTTAACGGAGCAGGCGAGTAGGACCCAGCGCCTAACGAACAGGTTTCGGGGCGCCGGCCGAAAGCGGCTCACGAGTCGCACCCCGCCCGCACACGCTCGATGCTACTTCCCGGATCCCCGGTCCTGCTCGGCAGGGCCGGGGATTCGGCTATTTGATGGTGACCGCCGCGCTCGCCGACCCGATTCCGCACGCCGCCGTGATGGTCGCACCCCCCTTCGACACGCCCCTCACCGTCAGCGCGATCTCACCGTTCGCGTTCGTGACCCCGGTCAGCGGCGACACGAGCGCCCGAAGGATGTTGCTCGAGCTCATGGCGCACGAGACCCCCGGCAGCCGCGCCCCGCCGCCGTCCACGGCGTGCACCTTCAGCGATCCGTTCTTCCCCACTCCCACGTTCAGCGATAAGGGGGCGATCGTCACGCTCCCGGTCGCCGCCACCACCCGGATCACCTTTGCGTCGCTCACCCCCGCGCTGGTGGCCGTGATCGTCGCCGTACCCGGCGCCACACCGGTCACCGTCACCGCCAGCTCGCCCGAGGAGTTCGAGGTCCCCGAGTCCGGCGCGACCGACGCCAGCGTGGGATCGCTGCTGACCACCTCCACGTGCTGGCCCGAAATCGGCTGGCCCCCGCCGTCAAGCAGCTTTACGGTGCCCCCTACCGTCCCCGGGATGATCACCGAATCGGCCGCCAGCGACAGCGCCACGGCCGTCACCGTCGACCCCACCGTGACCGTCGACGTCCCATGCGCCGTGTCCACCTGGGCGGTGATCGTCGCCACGCCGCCCGCCACCGCCGAGACCAGTCCCGCCGGCGACACGGTGGCCACCGCCTGATCCGAGCTGGACCAGGTCGTGGCCCGGCCGCCTAACGCGGAACCGCCCACCGCTGTCCCGGCGGAGTCGCGCGGCGTCGCCCCGAGCTGCGCCGTCGCGGGCGCGACCAGATCCACCGTGGGCGGCGCCACGTCCACGGTCGCGATGGCCACCAGATCCACGGTCACCGACGCGACGCCCGGTACTCCCTCGCTGGTGGCGGTAACCGTCGCCGCACCCGGCGCCACGCCGGTGACCACCCCGGTCGCCGCGTCTACCGTGGCCACCGACGGCGCCGACGAGGACCAGACGATGGCCCGCCCGGTGAGCACGCCCCCCGACGCGTCGCGCGCCTCCGCCATGAACCGACGCGCATACGCCGCGCCAACGTGCACCGTCGCCGACGGAGGCTGCACGACCACCGACGCCACCGGCGCGGCACTCACGGTCACCGCGCTCGATCCGTTGGGGGTCGCGCCCCCGATGCCCCCTCCCGGTGACGACGCGGTAATCGTCACCTGACCCGGCGAGATGCCGGTTACCAGACCGGTCTGCGACACCGACGCCACCGAGCCGTTGCTGGACGACCACTCGATGGTCCGTCCCGACAGCTCATTTCCGCGCGCGTCGCGCGCGATTGCCGTGAGCTGAAGACTGTGCTTCTCCTGCACCGTAGCTGGCGACGGCGTGACCTCCAGAGTCGCGATCGGCGCGAGCGACACCGTGACCACGGCCGTTCCAGTGGCGCCGCCGTCGGATGCCGTCACCGTTGCGGTGCCGACAGCCACGGCTGAGAGCACGCCCGCCGCGCTGACGGTGGCAATCTTCACGTCGCTGGTGGCCCACCCGATCGAATCGCCCGTGATCACGTTCCCCTGTCCGTCACGTACGGTCGCCAGCAATTGCAGGGTCTCGCCGACCGTGAGCGCCGGCGAAGTCGGAGCGATCTGCAGCGTGACCGCCGCGCCGGGGATGACGGTCACTGCGGATGTGCCACTCACGCCCCCCGACGTAGCCGTGATGGTCGCGCTCCCCGGGCTCACGCTCTGCACGCGTCCGCTGCTCGAGACGACCGCGACACTCTGGTTGCTGGAGTTCCACGTCACCAGGCGCCCGGTGAGGGGATTGCCGTCGCGATCGCTGATGGTCGTGGCGAGTTGTACGAAGCCGCCGGCGGTGATCCTCGCGGTCGGAGGCTTCACGACCACCGACGATACCGGAACCAGCACCACCGTCACGAACGCCGTCCCGCTCACGCCCCCGGCGGCGGCGCGAACGAGCGTCGCGCCCGGCGCGGTGCCGGTGACAACGCCCGACGCACTCACCGTCGCGATGGCCGGATTGTCTGCAGTCCAGTTGATGGCGACACCCGCCAGCAGGTTGTCGTCTGCGTCGCGGGCCTCCGCGTCGAGCTGAACGGTCTTCCCCACTTCCACGTCCGGCTGCGCTGGTGCAACCAACACGTGCGCCACCGGGCGGGGGGTGACGGTGACCACGGCGATTCCCGACGTCCCCATGAGCGAGGCGGCGATCTGCGTCGTCCCCGGCGCCAGACCCGACACCACCCCCGACTGGCTCACCGTCACGATCGTGCTGTTCTCCACGGACCAGAAGGGATTCCGCGCTTCCACGTCGTTCCCATCCTGGTCGAACGTGAAGGCCGATAACCTCGCGGTACTGCCCACGGTGATCGTGACCTGCTCCGGGCGTACCTCGAGCTGGCCGGTCACGTTGGCGACCGTCGGCGTCCCTGCCTCCTGACAGGAGAACACAGATCCCACGATCGCGGCGGCCGTGAGCCGGCGCCACGACCTCGACAGTCGGGGGCCGCCGTTCGCATGCGACGTCATCATGCTATGACTGCGCCGAGACGATGGCGCGCGCGGTGAGCGGTGACACACCAGGTGCCGGCCCGCGGTACTTCCTGCCTCTCGGCGTCTTCAGGCGGCCTCGTGCGGGGCGGCCGACGCGTGTGCGGTCGAAACATGGCGCCACCACTCAGGTCTTCAGTCCGCTTAACGCTGCACCTCGGACGCGCCGAACGACAGGGAGACACCTATCCCCACACGACGCCCCGACGTCACCAGCACGATGGGCACCGGTCCGCCGTCGCGGCGCGGCAACACCGCCGACATCTGCGCGGGGCTGCCGGTGCGGGAGGCTCGACCGGGTGACATATCGATGATCGACTCCGCGCGAGCCCGGGTCCCGCGCGCGTAGGCCATGGCTTCGATGGCCGCGCCAAGCCAGAGCGCGCCGGCGCCGGCTGCGGCGACTACGAAATGTGGACGTTCCGTCCTTGGAATCGAGTCGGAATACGGATTGCCGAACGGATCCGTGAACTGCTGTACGTGAATCGTCTCCGCCGACAGAAAGCCGTAGTAGACGGCGCCGGCCACGGCCCCGAGTATGGCCAGGCCGAGCAGCGGACGGCCGGTGTTCATCTGCCCCAGCCCGGGCACGATGCCCGAGACGAACGCGCGACCGGGACTGTAGACCCGATCCTGGAGGCGCGACGACGCCGTCCGGATCGCAGCGCGGTCGGCGGCGCCGGGCGCGAGGTCGAGGTACTTCTCGAAGTCTTCGATGGCGGCCGCGCGTTCACCCCGCGCGGCGCGGGCAAGGCCGCGGTTGTAGTATGCCTCGCCCGCAGTGGGGAGCTGGGTGGTGACGGCCCCGAAAACGGCTTCGGCGGCGACGAACTGACGCCGCTCGAGCAGGGCCACGCCGGAGCGGAAGTTCGCCCGGGCTTCCTCCACCCGTGCCAGCTCCGAGGCCGGCACCAGCCGCACGACCCGGCCGCGAACCTCGTCTCCATCCGGCGCGTTAGGCGAGAGCACCAGGTAGCGGCAGTATTCGCGCACGGCGGCGGTGGCCGAATCGAGCGCCTCGTATTCGCGCCCCAGGTAGTACGCGACCCGCGCGTTCGACGGCGCCCGTAGCGCCGCCTTGAAGAATGCGTCGCGCGCCGCGGCGTGCTCCCCCTGCAGGGCCGCTTCCTGTCCATCGGCGATGAGCTGACGCGTCTCGGCGTCGTCCCCGGACCCCGTACCGATCGGTGCTCCCGGGGTCGTCGGCGCGTACCTGGTGCATCCGGAGGCTCCGCTGGCCGCGAGCGTCGGTTTCGGTGCAAGGCGCTGGGCGCTCACGCCGCGCGCCGTGGCGGTCACGGTCATCGCCGCCGCGCCAACGACCAGTGCGCGTCGAAGAATGAACCGCACAATCGGATTCACGTCGTCGCTCCTAGTTCACGGTGATGGACGAGGTCGCCGTCTTCCCTTCGCACGTCACGGTAATGGTCGCGGACGGAGGGCTCGTTGCTGCTCCGGTCACCGTGAGCGCGATCTGGCCCGCGCTGTCCGTGTTGGCGGTCACCGGTGAGACCGCTGCAACGTTGGAGTGATTCGACGTCGCGGTGCAACGGCGCCCGGCCAAAGCCGCGTGGGAAGCATCCTGAACGTTCACGGTCAGCGTGGTCATCGCACCCGCCGATACGCTGGCCGAGCTCGGCGTGATGAACACGGTGTCGACCGCAGAGAGCACGCGAACGACCGTCACGCCGACCTGCCCCTCACTCGTGGCCGAGATGGTGCTGTTGCCGGGCGCCACGCCCGTGATGAGCCCGGATGCCGCGTTGACCGTCGCCACCGATGGATCGCTCGACGCCCAGATGATCGGGCGTCCGGTGAGAATGTTGTTGGCGGCATCTCTCAGCGTCGCACTGGCCTGCAGTGTCCCGGTGCCGATGATCGAATCGCCGGGAGTTGTCACCGTCACGGTGCTCACGTGCGCGAGCACGCGAACCAGCAGCGTGTCGGACTTGCCTTCGCTGGTGGCGATGATGGGGGCATTCCCCGGGGCGACGGCCGTGACGAGCCCCATCGCATCCACGGTGGCGTACGCGGTGCTGTCTGACGACCAGACGATGGGGCGTCCGGTCAGGATGTTGTTGCTCCGTCGCGGAGCGTCGCGGTGGCCTGCAGCGTCCCCGTGCCGAAGATCGAGTCTCCCGCGGCATTCACGGTCACCGTGTTCACCGGCGCCAGCATGTGCACGGGCAAGGTCCCCACGATGCCTGCGCTGGTGGCAGTAATGTTCACGTTCCCCGCCGCGACGCCGGTGATCGTGATGCCGACCTCACCGGAACCGTTCGAGGTGGCGCTCGACGGAGCGACCGTGGCCACGGACGGGTTGCTCGAGGCGATGGTGACCGTGCGCCCCGGGATGGGGGTGCTCGTGGCATCGCGAACGGTCGCCGTTGCCGATAGCGTCCCGGTGCCGACGATCAAGGTGTCGACTGGCGCGGTCACCGGCACCGAGCCCACCGCGGCGAGGACGTGGACCACCAGGTTGTCGCTCTTCCCTTCAACGGTTGCCGTGATCGTGGCATTCCCCGGTGACACGCCGGTGATGAGCCCGGACGCCGAATTGACCGTGGCGACCGGCGTGGCATTGCTCGACCAGATGATGGGCCGCCCGGTGAGCACGTTGTTGCTCGCATCGCGAAGCGTCGCTGCCGCCTGCAGCGTGGCGGTGCCGATGATCGAGTCCGACGGTGCGGTCACCGACACGGAGTTCACCGACGCCAGCATGCGGACCACGAGCGTGCCGCTCACGCCACTGCTGGTGGCGGTGATGGTGGCGGTCCCGCGCGACACGCTCGTTATGCTGATCGGCACGTTTCCGCCCGCGCCGGACGTGGCATTCGGAGGAGTTACCGTAGCCACCGCGGTATTGTTCGAGGAAATCGAGACCGTTCGCCCCGGAAGCGGGTTGTTGTTCGTGTCGCGTACATTCGCGGTGGCGGACAGCGTTCCGGCTCCGATCAGCGAGTCGGCGCTGGCCGTCACCTGCACCGAGCCGACGCCCGTGACCACGCGAATGCTCTTCGTTCCCTGTTTCGACTCGCTGGTGGCGGTGATGGTCGTGGTGCCGGCCGCGACCCCGGTGATGAGCCCGGTGGACGCGTTCACCGTTGCCACCGACGGATTGCTGCTGGTCCACGCGATCGGGCGTCCGGTGAGAATGACGCTGCCGGCGTCCCTGAGCGTCGCCGTCGCCTGCAGCGTGGAGGCGCCGACGATGGAATCACTGGGTGCCGTCACGGTCACGGTGCTCACCGGATTCAGCATCCGCAGCGCGACCGACCCGCTGTGCCCGCCGCTGCTCGCGTTGATGGTCGCCGAGCCCGCTGCGACACCCGTGACGGTGATGGCGACGGTCCCGGTCGCACTGGTGGTCGCCAGCAGGGGCGCCACAGTCGCGACCGCGGGATTCGACGAGGAGATGGCGACCGAACGCCCGGGGAGCGGGTTCGAGCTCGCGTCGCGGACGGTGACGGTGCCGGACAAGCCGCCGGGGAGAATCAGCGAGTCCCGGGTCACGGCAACGACCACCGATCCCGTGCCCGCCAGCACCGTGATGGCCGACGTGGCACTCTTGCCGGCGACGGTCGCGGTGATGGTGGCCGATCCCTGCGAGACCGCGGTCACCAGTCCGCTCTGACTGACCGTGGCCGCGGCCGCATTGCTGGTGTTCCAGGACGTGGATCGGCCGCCTAACGCCAGCCCGGCGATCGCGCTGCCGGCGGAATCGCGCGCGGTGGCGATCAGCTGCTGGGTCGCCGTCGGGAACAGGGTCGCCGTCGGCGGCGACAGATCGACGCGCTCCACCGGCACGAGGTCGATCGTCGCGTTGGCGGTGCCCAGGACGCCCTCGCTGAGCGCGCGGATCTCGGCCACGCCTGGCGCCACGCCGGTCACCACGCCCGTCAGCGCATCGACGCTGGCCGTTGCCGGATTCGACGACGACCACAGCATCGTGCGCCCGGTGAGGGTATGGCCCAGGGCGTCCAGCGTGGCGGCCGTGAAACGCACCCCATACGTCGCCCCGACGTGCACCGTCGCCGGATTGGGCGTCACCACCACCGATGCCACCGGCGCGTTGGAGACCGACAGGGTCGCCGTGCCCTCGACGCTCCCGGGTGGGGGCGCCCCCGGCGTGGTCACCGTGGCCTTGATGATGGTGCTCCCCACGGCGACGCCGGTGGCCACGCCGCTCGCGCCGTCGATCGTGGCCACCGTGGGATCGCTGCTGGACCACGCCACCGTGCGGCCGCTCACGGTGAGCGGGATACCGCTGGCGTCGAACAGGTTGACGCCGAAGTCGGTGGTCTCGTTCACCCGCATCGATGCGGACGAGGGCACGACACTCATGGTCGCGACCGGCACGAGACCAACGGTCACGCTGGCCGTGCCCCTGGGCGTCGATCCCCCCGGACCGCTCTCCGGCGACGACGCGGTGATGGTGGCGACGCCCGCACTCACCCCGGTGACTACTCCCTGCTGCGAGACCGCCGCGATCGCGTCGTTGCTCGACGACCAGACGATCGTGCGTCCGGTGAGCGTATGGCCGTCGGCGTCGGCCGCGGTGGCGCTGAGGGGTTGCGTCCGTCCCACCTGCACGCTGGCGCTGGGCGGTACGATGGTGATGGTGGCCACCGGGACCGGGACCACGGTCACGACGCCGGTCCCCTGCACGCCATCGACGGTGGCGTGGATCGTGGACACGCCCGGTGCCACGCCGGTCACCGTGCCGTCATTGTCCACGGTAGCGACGGACAGCTCGCTCGACGACCAGACCGCAGTCCGCCCGGTGATCGGCCCGCCTGTGGCGTCCAGCACCTCGAGCCCGAGCTGCCTGCTGCTCCCGGCCTCGACGCTCGTGGCCGACGGGATCACCCGCACGATCGCCACCGGTGCGGTCGTGACGGTCACTGCCACGAACGCCGGCACGCCGCGACTCGATGCGGCGATCTGGGTGGCGCCGGGAGACACGGCCGTCACCACCCCGGCCTGACTCACGGTCGCGATGGCCCGATTCTGCGACGACCAGAACACGCGCGCCACGATCTCCTGGCCGGCATCGTCGAACACGTGCGCCGCCACCGGCGCCGTCGCGCCCGCCGCCAGGTTGAGCACCTGAGGGTCGACGCCCACCCGGCTCACCTTTTCCTCGCGGGGCGACAGCGGATTGTCGCACGAGAGCAGGAGCGCGGCGCAGGCGAGTGCGAGCGGCAGGCGTCGCGCGCGTCCCGTTCGACTGGTTTCCGACACGCCGGACCGCACCGACCGCTCCGGACCTAACGAGGCGCGACGACGCGTGTGGGGAGCGCCGCGTTCTCGCGATCACCGCCACCCAACTGTCCGTCGACGTTGTAGCCCCAGCAGTACGCCTCGTTCAGCGTCGAGATGGCGCAGGTGTGCGCGCCGCTCGCGTGCAGCGCGGCCAGGCGGGACAATCCGGTCACCGCCACCGGACGGGAGCGATCGGTGGTAGTGCCGTCACCAAGCTGGCCGTACGCGTTGCGGCCCCAGCACAGCGCATGGCCATCGATGGTGCGGGCGCAGGTGTGTCCGCTTCCCGCAACGACCGTGAGGAACGTCGCCGACGCATCGACGGCGCGAGGGAACAGCGCCGGGACGCCCGCGGCGCCGGTGCCGAGTTGTCCGTAGTTGTTCTGACCCCAGCAGTACGCCACGCCAGCCGGGGTGATGCCGCAGGAGTGGCCGCTCCCGGCGGCGATGCTGATGAACCGCGCATCGGTGGCGACCGCGACGGGTGTGGTGCGGTCGGTGGTGCTGCCATCACCGAGTTGTCCGTTCCGGTTTTCGCCCCAGCAGTAGGCGACCCCCTCGAGGGTCAGCGCGCACGTGTGGTTCCAGCCCACCGCCAGGACCGCAACCGTGGCGGGAAGGGGAACCGGGCCGGGCGCCGTCCTGGAAGAACGCGTGCCGTCACCGAGCTGGCCATACGCGTTGGCGCCCCAGCAGAAGACAATCCCGGAGCGCGACAGGGCGCAGGTGTGCGCGGCGCCGGTCCGCACCAGCTGGAATGACGTGGCGCTGTTCACGTGAACCGGCGCGGCCCGCACCGACGTCGTGCCATCGCCGAGTTGTCCGGAGTCGTTCTTCCCCCAGCAGTAGAGCTCACCGCCGGTCGTCACGCCGCACGTGTGCCAGGCGCCGGCCGCGATCTGCGTGAAGCCAAAGTCGCCCACCACCGACGCCGGTGACGCGCGTCCCTGGAAGGATCCGTCGCCCAGCTGACCGCTCTCGTTGTTTCCCCAGCACGCCGCGCGCCCATTGTCGCCGATGAGGCACGAGTGTCGACTGCCGGCCGTGATGGTGCCGCGGACCACCGGGAACGTGAGCGCACGCACGGGTGGCGCGGACGGCAGCGGCGTGGCGACTACTGTCGAGGATGGGCGGGTGAGCGTGGAGCCCGCTGCCCCGCCGGCAACCGCTGGTGGCGGAGTGCCGCGGGCCGCCGGGACAATCCGCGAGACGGAATCGCGTGAACCCGGGGACGTTCGCGCTCGCGGGGCGTCGGCGTTCGGGACCGGCTCTCCGGCACTCTTCGCGGCGGTCACGCCGCTCTTCGCGGCGGTCACGCCGCTCTTCGCGGCGGTCACGCCGCTCTTCGCGGCGGTCACGCCGCTCTTCGCGGCGGCCTCGTCACGGGGCGGGGTAAGGGGGAGGGGTCCTGGCGAGGCGCCGAGGTGCGCGTCGGGTACGGTGCGGCCGGCCAGTGTGTCGGGCCGTGGCGCTGCGGCGAGGTCGAGCGTGGAATCCCACCGGCGCACCGAGTCGGCGGTGGCTATGGGAATCTCCACCGCGGCGCGGTCGTTCATCAAGCCCACCGAGCCGGCGTCTCCCGTGCCGCTCTCCGTCGCCTGTAGCCGGAACCAGAGCGCGCCCGCGGAGGCAAGCAGCACCACACCGCCGACGGCCAGCCAGAGTCCGGACCGCGACTCGCGGCGGACCTCCTCCTGTATGGCGAACCCCCGGAGCGTCGGCTCGATGCCTTCCACTTGCTCGAACGACAGCTCCTTCAGCGTCGCGTCGGGGTCCGGGATGGCCGGCGCGTCCGCGGGCGAGCCAACCCGCACCGCCTGACGATCGAACCTGACCGTCTCGAGCGCCGACTCCGTTGCCGGATCGCTCTGGCCGCGCGCCTGGCGCGTCGTCATGGAGCGTCGTCGCCGGCGCTGCGCCGACTGCCACTCCCGGAATCCCGTGGGCATCGGCTCGGTGCTCAACAGCGCGAGAAACCGCCCGGCGCTGCTCCATCGCCGGTCGGGGTTTTTCTGCATCAGTCCCTCCAGCAGGTACTGGAGGGTGGGGGGCACGTCCTTGCGGAATTCGTCCAGCGGGGCGAGGAAATCGTGCTTCTGCCGGTAGATCACGTTGTAGAGCGTCTCGCCGGACCAGGGGCGTGCCCCGGTCAGCATCTCCCAGCCGACCATGCCCAGGCTGTACAGATCGCTCCGCCCGTCGATGTGAAATCCGTCGACCTGCTCGGGCGCCATGTAGGTCGGCGTGCCGATGGTCGTGCCGGTGGCGGTGAGTTCCGTGGGGGCATCCAGCACGCGCGCCACGCCGAAGTCCGACAGCATTGCGCGTCCCGAGACTTCGTCGAGGAAGATGTTCTCCGGTTTGACGTCCCGATGCACCACGCCCGCCTCGTGGGCGTAGGCCAGCGCGCGGGCCACGTCGCGCAGCACGTGTTCGGCGCGCCTGACGTCGAACGGACCGGCCTCCAGCGCCGCCTTCAGGGTGCGTCCCGGCACCAGCTGCATAACGAGTGCGACGACTGCCGTCGGAGAGGTGCCGAATCGCGTAGACGCCGACGATGTTCGGATGTTGCAGCTGGGCCACCGTCCGCGCCTCGCGAGCCAGTCGCGACACGGCTTCTTCGTCGGGGGAGAGGCGAGGCCGCACCACCTTGATCGCCACGTCCCGCTGCAGGGCGCGGTCGCGCGCGCGGAACACCACCGCCATCCCCCCGCGCCCCAGCTCACCCAGCAGCTCGTAATCGGAATCGAGCTCGCTCGGCCAGAGCGCGGGTCCTCCCTCCGGGGCCGGGCCGCCCTCTCCGAAGGCCGGCTCGGTCACCGGTGCCTCAGGCGGCGGCAGTTCACCCTGCACGTGTTCGCCCTCGCTCCGCATCGCGATTTCCGGCTCAATGCTCATGGTAGACGAACACCACCGCGCCCATCTCCAGCCGATCTCCTTCCTGGAGGGTGAGCGCGCGGCCGCTTGGCGGCAGCGCCACACCGTTCAACGTCACCGGATTCGTCTGCGAGAGGTTCGCGAGGTGCCAGCGACCGGCGGAATACGAGAGTCGGGCGTGCTGGCGGCTCACGGTCGGATCGATCAGTTGTATGTGCCGCAGCGGGGGACCCTCGCTGCGGCCGAACGTGACTGTCGTGCTCTCCTCCCCGACGCGACGCATGAAATGGATCTCCTGGCCGACGTCGGTTCCGCCAACCACCTCCAGTCGACCCGGAAGGAACTCCAGCGTTCCTTCTTCCGCGCGATAATACCGGACCTGGCTGCCGGCGACCATGTGACCGCCATCCGGGATCTCCTGCGTGATCGCGTCCATCATCGGCTGCGTGGGCCGCTGGGTGATCGGCTCTTCGGCCACGAGGATAAGATCGTCGTCCTCCGCCTCCGTGAGCGACCTGGCGGCGGGAGGTACCTGTCGAACCGACGGGGGCGAGCGGTGCGGGGAGGGTTGTACCTCGCGAAGGGCGGGCGGTCTGGTCAAGGGCACGTCGGTCGCCATCAGGGGCATGATTAGCGCGGGCACCGTGTGGCGACGCAAGGCCAGATCGCGCCGCCAGCGGACGATTCGCAGTGCCGCCAGCACGAGTGCCAGGGCGACGACCATGGCGCCCGCGATGATGAGAAGGTTGACAGTGCTGACTCCCATTCCGGCTCAACCGCTCCGTGACAGAGTGCGCGGGCGATCCGCTGACCCACTCGCCTGTGGTACCGGGGCCGGTGTCCGGCTGTCCGGACGCTGGCCCTGGCGACACGGGCCGGGACGCGGCGCGGCCTCCGTCCTAAGCTAGACGTACCTCACGGGGGCGCCAGTGACGGGCGCCACCGATCGCCCGGCGCCGCCGGTCGGCTATTTCGCCCGGAATCGGAAGACGACCTCACCCATCTCGATTCGATCGCCCTCGTTCAACAACACGGAGCCGTCGTCCCCTTCGAGCGGGGTATCGTTGACGATCACCGGGTTGGTAGCCGACATGTTGCTCATCCGCCATCGACGACCCTCCAGTGTGATTTTCGCATGGAGGCGGCTCACGGTGTGCTCGTGGAGCTGCACGTGGCGGTATTGCGGTCCATCGCTGCGCCCGAACGTGACCACGGTGTCCTTCTCGCCCGGGTGTCGCACGAAACGGATCTCCTGGCCCATGTCACGGCCTTCGATCACCTCCAGCCTGCCAGGGAGGAACTGGAGGGTGCCGTCGGGCGTTCGTTGGGGCCGTCGGGGCGGGGTACGGGGCTCTGCGCGCGGAGCTGTCGAATCGGCCGCAAAGGTCTCCAGTCGCAGGTGCGGCGTCTGGAGTTCGCTTAGGGGACTGGACTCTGCGACGACGGGCCCATCCGTGCCCGTGGCGGAGGCTACGCTGACGCTCGGCTCCGGTGACGGACGAGCCGGACGCGGTGGTGGAGTCGCGACCCGCTCCCATGTCGCAGCCGGCTGCGCCGTGGGGCTCGCTCGGGTGGGGCGAGGAGGAACGATGTCGCTCGGCACGTTCATCACCGCGACCGAGATGGGGCGGTGCATCCTGCGGCGCCGGTTCATCCGGGGCAGTACAACGCCAAACAACACCGCGAGGAAGATCGCGGCTGCAGGGAGCAGCACGATGAGGACAATGTCGTTACGACTCACGAGGCGAGCACGTCGCTTGCCAGAAGGGCAGAGACCAAGGGTCGGAGATCGGAGTTCGGGGACAGGAGATCCGAGATCAAAAATCGGATGTCGGAGCGTGGATCCGGGCGGCGCGGCCAGGACGCCGGATTCAGGGTTAGTCGGCTCATCATTATAGATAGTACGACGAGGCAGGTTCGAGCGTGTGACGGAGAGCACGCCGGAAAGTATCGAGGGGGAATGCACCGGTTCCGAACCCGGAGACTCGCGTCTACTCGCTGATCGGTTCTCAAGCCCTGTGCCTCGGAGCTTCCCCGAGCCAGAGAGTGATGTGGTGATGGAAGTTGGATGGGGGTACGGGGCGCGTTAGAATAGCAGCGTCGCCGGAATTGGCGCGACGAGATGACGCAACGTAGCTTGTCAGCCCTTGTAAGGGCCTGTAGCTCAGGTGGTTAGAGCGCACGCCTGATAAGCGTGAGGTCGGTAGTTCAACTCTACCCAGGCCCATTTCTTCACGTTGTTCGTCCGTCGGAGCCCAGGGGCTCCGCGCGGGCTTTTCGCGTGCCGCGTGGCGCTTCGAGCTTTCAGGATTGAGCTGCTGGCTCTCCATTCGTGCGGTCCATTCGCCTCGCCGTTCGGGGACGCAGATGAGTTGCCGGGTTGAGGCGTCGGCTCCGCGAAAGACGCCACCCGAGGTCGCACGGTAAAGAGGCTCAGAAGTGGCTAATCTGGACACAATATATGACCGGTTGTAAGTTGTGGTCATGAAGAAGATCGCGGCGGCAAAGTTCAAGGAGCAGTGTCTCGCCATTCTCGACCGACTGGGCCCCGAAGGCGTCGTGGTCACCAAGCACGGCCGGCCCGTGGCCCGCGTGCTCCCGATGCGAGAATCGTCCGCAGAGCTGATCGGGGCGCTGAGGGGGAAGGTGACGATCAAGGGGGACTTGCTCAGTACCGGGATTTCGTGGGAGGCGGATGGTTAGCCTCGACACGCATGTGCTCGTGTTCGCCCTGGCCGGCAAGCTGACGGCGACCGAGCGGCGAGTCCTCACGGCCGACACGTGGAGCATCTCGGCCATCGTGCTCTGGGAGCTGGCAAAGCTCGTGCAGCTTGGCCGTCTGGAGCTCGATCTCGATGACGCCGAGACGGTGCGGACCTTGTCCGCACTGCTCGTCTGGCCCATCGATCTGGCCATCAGTGTGGAGTCCACCCGTCTAGACTATTCGGGTGATCCGGCGGATGAGCTGATCGGCGCGACGGCTGTTGTTCACAACGTGCCGTTGCTGACCCGCGACCGGCACATTCGGGGCTCCAGGATCGTTCCGCTCGCCTGACGACGAAGCGAAGGTGCAGCTCACGAGCCGGACGAGGACAAATCCGGGATCAGGCTGAGAAATGTGCTCTCCATCTATTCCCCGATCATGAGGATCGTGAACGATCCCGGAATTGGCGGCGCGAGACCACCTTCACCGAGTCGGCCGGAGGCAGCGGAGGAACACAGAGCTATTGAACGGCCGGGACGAGACACATCTTTGAGGGCACACCCATGCCGGATCATCCCATGCGCCGTTTCCTCGTGCTCTGCGCTCTCGCAGCGTGCGCGTCCCCCCAAACGTCCGGCACCGACGAGATTACGCCGCGCCAGGCGACGGTGCTGACCGATGATCGTGTCATCAAGGCGGACGCCCCGCGCGCGGTGAGCCTCGAGATCGCCGCACCGCCAACCTCGGTCTGGACGATCGTCAAGCGAGTCTACCAGTCTCTCGACATTCCCGTCACGGTCGAGAACACGAAAACCCGGCAGATCGGCAACAACGACTTCTTCAAGTCACGCACGATGGCGGGGCTCCCCATGTCGCACTTCGTGAACTGCGGCACCGGCATGACGGGCTCGAAGGCCGACTCCTATCGGATCCACATGTCCGCTCTCACGATCGTGGCACCAAACGGGCAGGGCGGAACCCGCCTCGAGACGACCTTCGTGCCGATCGGCCAGGACGTTACCGGCGGCAGCGCGGATCGCATTGCCTGCGGCACCACCGGGAACTTCGAGGCTTTGATCAACGAGAACGTGCGGGACAACGTGAAGCCATAGGCGCACTCCGGCCGTGCGCGCGAGCCCGACACGCGCGCGGCGGCTCCGCCAGCCCGGCTGCGTGGCGCGTCGGGATGAAGTCGTCGGGCTGGCATACTCAGCCGGCATGCTCCATCTTGCTCCCGGTCATGAGTCTGCAAGAGCGCCTCGAGAAAAGTCTCGCCGGACGGTATGCGGTCGAGCGAGAGCTCGGCGAGGGCGGGATGGCGATCGTGTTTCTCGCCCGGGACCTCCGTCACGACCGCAGCGTCGCACTCAAGGTGCTGAGGCCGGAAGTGTCCGCGGAAATCGGCGCCGAGCGCTTCCTCGGCGAGATCAAGATGGCCGCCCGACTCACCCACCCGCACATCCTCCCGGTTCACGACTCGGGCGACGCTGACGGACTCCTGTTCTACGTGATGCCGAACATGCAGGGGCGTTCGCTGCGGGAGCTGCTCGATCGCGAGAAGCAGCTGCCGCTGGAGGACGCCCTCCGCATCACGCGCGAGATCGCATCGGCGCTCGACTACGCACACCGCCAGCAGGTGATCCACCGCGACGTGAAGCCCGAGAACATTCTGCTGCACGAAGGCGCGGCGATGATGGCGGATTTCGGTATCGGCAAGGCACTGAGCGGCGGGAAGTCGGTGACCAGGACGGGGATGTCGCTGGGCACTCCGGCGTACATGAGTCCCGAGCAGGCGGGCGGCGAGAGCGACGTCGATGGCCGCAGCGATCTCTACAGCCTGGGCTGCGTGCTCTACGAAATGCTCACCGGTGAGGTGCCGTTCGGCGGCCCGACGGCAGCCGCGATCATCGCCAAGCGCTTCGTCTCGCCGGTACCGCGAGTTCGAGTGACCCGCGACGTTCCGGAGGCGGTAGAGGCGGCGGTAACTCGCGCGCTTGCGCGGACGCCGGTGGACCGGTTCCGGACCGGTGCGGAGTTCGCCGAGGCGCTACGACTGGTTCTCGGCGACGGTCACGCGGCGCCGACACGTACTCCGCCAGAGATCAGGAGCGCCTCGGCCGGAAAGACCATCGCCGTCCTGCCGCTCACGAACCGGAGCGCCGATCCGGAAAACGAGTACTTCAGCGACGGAATGACCGAGGAGATCATCAACGTGCTGGGCAAGGTCGCCGGCATTCAGGTCGCGTCCTGCACATCGAGCTTCGCGTTCAAAGGAAAGGACGTGGACATCCGGCAGGTCGGCGAAAAGCTCGGCGTGGGTACGGTACTCGAGGGCGGCGTGCGCAAGGTGGGCAACCGGATCCGCGTGACGGCCCAGCTCACCGACGTGCAGACCGGGTATACGCTCTGGACCGATTCTTACGATCGGCAGCTGGAGGACGTCTTTGCCATCCAGGACGAGATCTCCCGCGCCATCGTGGACGCGCTGAAGCTCAAGCTGGTCGGGGCCGACTCGCTGGTGGCCCCGGCGACCACGAATCTCGAGGCCTACACCCTGTATCTGCAGGGGCGATTCGTGTTCAACAAATTCACCGAGCCGGATCTCCGAAAGGCCATCGAGGTGTTCGAGCAGGCGCTGGCGATCGACCCGGGCTACGCGAAGGCCCATGCCGGCATCGCCGATAGCTGGTCCCGCCTTGCGGACGACTGGGTGGCGCCCGCCGAGTCCTACCCCCAGGCGGAGGCGGCAGCCCGACGGGCGCTCGCCCTGGACGCCAACCTGCCCGACGCGTTGACCGCGCTCGGGAGAGTGCATTGCTGGTACCGCTGGGACTTCGGCCTGGCCGAGCGTGAACTCCGCGCGTCGATCGCGATCAGCCCCAACACGGCCGAGACACATTTCGTGCTGGGTACCACGCTACCGGCGCTCGGGAGATTGTCGGAGTCGATCGGCGAGATGCGCCAGGCGCTGGTGTTCGACCCGCTTTCTCCGGTGTATGGTCGGTACCTCGGCCGGTTTCTGGTCTACGCGGGAGAGTACGACGCAGCGATCCGCCAGGGCCACATGACCCTCGAGCTGCATGCCGGCTACACACCCGCGTACGTGAACATCGGAGCCGCCTACCTGGGGCAGGGCAAGGCGAAGGAAGCCCTCGATTGGTTCCAGCGCGGGCAGTCGCTCGATTCGGCGGTGCGATCGTACGATGCGTACATCGTTCGTGCCCTCGCGGCGCTCGGCGAGCGGGAGGAGGCTGAGGCGATCCTTCGCCGGCTGGAGGGGCAGGGCGCCAAGCAATACGTTCGCGCCGAGAGCCTGGCCATGGGCTATGCAGCAACCGGCGACCTCGACCGCGCGTTCCTCTATCTCGAGCGGGCGTTCCGAGAGCGGTCGGCCGGTCTGATTTTCCTTCACGTCGATACGGGATACCATCCACTTCGCGGCGATCCTCGGTACGCCGAGCTTGTCGACCGCATCGGACTGCGACCGGAGACATGAGCGCTCGTTGCCAGCGCGTGATCCCGGCGGCATAGGCGGCTCCGGCACCCCCGCGCTCTACTCCGCGCGCATCGCGATCGACGGATCCACTCCGGTTGCGCGCCGGCTGGGCACCGCGCACGCCACCATCGCTGTGGCCAGCAGGACCGCGCCTGCCGCGGCGAAGGATGACGGATCGGTGCGAGACAGGCCGTACAGCATCTTTTCCACCGCCTTGGTGGCCCACCACGCGCCAATAAGCCCTGCGGCAAGCCCGAACGCCGCGAGCGACAGCCCGTTGCGGACCACACCCCCGGCGATTGTGCGCCGCGTCGCGCCCAGCGCCATGCGAATTCCGATTTCCCGAGTTCGCTGCGCCACGGTGTATGCCATGACGCCATAGAGTCCGATCGCCGCCAGCACCACGGCGATCGCGGTGAAGGCGGCCAGCAACATCATCGTGAACCGCGGGCCCTCCACACTGCGCTCCATTGCCGCTTCGATGTCCACCAGTTCCGGCGGCGGCAGGTGGGGATCGAGTTCTGCAACCAGAGCCCGCAGTCCGGGCATCGCCTGAAAACCCGCCTTCATGCGGACGATGACGGCGAGGGCGTACTGGCCCGGAGACGGAAGGTACAGGATCGGATCGCTGCGCTGGTCGGTCAGGCCGCCGGTTGCGGCATCCGCGACGACGCCGACAATAATGTGCCAGGGTCCGTTCCGGTCGCCTTGCATCAGGCGGACCCTGGTGCCCAGCACCGAGCGTCCGCGGCCGATTCTCCGGGCGAAACCTTCGTTCACGATGAGCTGGCCGCCGGCACGCGACGAGTCGGTGAACGTGGTCCCCTCCACGATGCGCATTCCCATGATCCGGAAATAGGCCGGCTCCACCGCGTTGTACCGCAGGAATGACGTCGTACCGGCGGGCGGAGGCGGGTCGCCTTCGACCTGCAGCGCACCGATAAGGAACCGGTATCCCGGCGGTGCGCCGTCGGCGAGCGTCGCGGCCTCCACGCCGGGCATCGCGCGCGCCCGCCGGACCAGCTCCTCGTCGAATGCGCGCTTGGCCGTGTCGTTCGGGTAGCGGCGGTCCGGCAGATCCGGACTCACCGCATACAACCCGCGCGGCTCGAACCCCGGGTCGGTCGCCTGAAGCCGGATTACACTGCGCACCAGCAGCATCGCGCCAACCAGCAATGTGGTGGAAAGCGCCATCTCGCTCACCACCAGCACCGATCGCAGCCGGTTGTGACGGCGGGCGTGGGATGTCGTGAGGGCACCGGCTTTGAGGCCTTCGTGCGTGGAGTACCGGGCCGACTGCAGCGAACCGATCAGCCCCACGCCCAGTCCGGCAACCAGGGAGAGCGCAATCGTGACCACCAGCGCCGTGCTGTTGAGCGTCGCGGCGCTCAATTCGATCACGCTCGCGGGCCGGAGCGCGATGGCCGCCCGCAAGCCAAGGTAGCCGATGGCCAATCCGCCAACGCATCCCGCGGTGGCGAGTACCAGACTCTCGGTCAGCAGCTGCCGGATCACGCGGAGCTTGCTCGCGCCGAGCGCGGCGCGCACCGCCAGCTCACGCTGCCGCGTCGCCGCGCGCGCCAGCAGCAGGTGCGCCACGTTGGCGCAGGCGATGAGCAGCACGAGCGCCACCGCGCCGCTCAGCAGGAGGAGGGATTCGCGGAAGCTGACCATCTCTCCCGGTGACGTGAGCCTGGTGCGAAAACGCATCTCATCACCCTTGATGCCCTGCGTACGCGCCGTGACCGAGTCGAGCTCCTGCGCAGCGCTCGCGAATGACACCCCGGGGCGCAGGCGCCCGACGAGTGCCACTCCCAGCGTGCTGTCGGTCAACGCCAGCGGAAGCCACAGGTCCGTTCCCGTCTGCCGGAATCGAGGCAGTCGCATGGCTTCGGGCATCACGCCGACGATCGTGTACGGCTTGTCGTCGACCGTGATCGCTCTGCCGATGATCTGCGAGTCCGCGCCGAAGCGGGAGCGCCACATGCCCTCGCCGATCATGACGACGGGCGCGCGCTCCGCGATGTCGGAGGGGGTGAAGGCGCGGCCCAGGAGCGGACGCTGTCCGGCAAAGGGAAGCAAGCCCGGACGAATCCGCGCCGCGCGTGCCGTGGATGGCGTCCCACCCGGTGGCTCCAGGGTCACGTCGGTAGTGGTGTACGCCTCCAGCGACTCGAAGGAGCGGGTGCCCTCGATCCAGGCGCGCGCCAGCGAGTAATCCGGGCTCACCGTGATGCGGATGCCGGTCTCGTTTCCGGTCGTGGGCTCCTGGAAGACGAGCACCACGCGGTCGGCGTGAGGATAGGGCAGGGGATGCAGGATGAGGCTGTTCACCACGCTGAAGACGGCGGTGGTGGCGCCGATGCCGAGCGCCAGCGTGAGAATGGCGGCGGCGGTCCATCCCTTCTGACGGCCGAGCGTTCTCACGGCGAATCGCACGTCCTGCACGAGCGCATCAACGATCTGGGTCCGGGCCACGCGCCGTTCGCGACGCGATGTGATGGTGACGCACTCGGCGCGCACGCGGGCCAGGTCGCCGAGGCGCCGCATGACGGCGTCCCGGGCGTCCGCCTCGGACATGCCGCGGACGACATAGTCGCGCACCCGCATCTCGAAGTGAAAGCGCAGCTCGTCGTCCACGTCGGCGTCGGCCCGCGGGCCGAAGAAACGCAGGTAGCGGCGCCAGGTGCGAGCGAGGCGCGCGTGCGGAGCCGGCGTCTGGGTGGGATCCTGCATAACGCGACTCAGACCGCGCGGGGCGCCGTCTCGAGCACTTTCGAGACCGCCTTGGCAAAGCGGGACCAGTACTGGTGCGACGCCCCGAGCTGTTTCTTTCCCGCCGCGGTCAGCCGGTAGAACTTGGCGCGGCGGTTATGGTCCGAGATGCCCCACTCGGCGGTGATGAGTCCGCGCTCTTCCAGCTTGTGGAGGGCGGGATAGAGCGAGCCTTCTTCGACCTGGAGGACGTCATCAGTGCACTGCTCGATCCAGCGTGCGATCCCGTAGCCGTGGGTGGGGGCCCACGACAGCGTCTTGAGGATCATGAGGTCGAGCGTCCCTTTCAGGAATTCGATTGACGGGTCGGCCACGGTGCGTCTCCCATAGGTCTCCGAGGTATATACCTAGGCGTCCTACTGAAGCGCAAGACTATGGGGTAAGAGGCGCCACGGCACGCCGGGCTCTGACCTTTGAGCTCTGACCTTTGGCCTTCCCTTTGGCCTTTGGCCTTTGAGCTCTGACCTTCGGCCTTCCCTTTGGCCTTTGAGCTCTGACCTTTGGCCTTCCCTCTGGCCTCTGGCCTTTGAGCTCTGACCTTTGGCCTTTATTCGTACAAATCCCCCGGATCCGCCGCCGCCAGCTCCACCAGGAAACCCGCGATCTTCTCGGTCACTAGACGCGCGTACGCCGCGCCCCTGGCGGCGGTCGCGTCGCGCGGATCGCCGACCCCCGTGTCGTCCGTGACATGCTTCCATTCGCGAGGCGCCCACGCCCATTTGTCGCGGAGTCCGCGGAGCTTGAAGCCGCGCGCCGACCCCGGTCCCGCTTCTGACAGGGGACGCACCACGTCCGGGGCGCAGTGCAGCATCACGCTCGTTTCCATCTCGCCGGCGTGATCGCCGGGCCGGAAGTGGAGGTTCGGGTCAACCACCTGATACCAGTTCACCGTGCACAGGAAGATGTCCCGATACCGCGGCTGGAGCTCACGCACCATCTGCCGAAAATCGTTTCCGCCATGCCCGTTCAGGATCACCAGTTTGGGAATGCCTTGTCCGGCCAACGAGGCGACGACATCCTCCAGCACCGCCGTCTGCGTCGCCGGATTCATGTTGATCGTGAGCGGGATGTCGAGCTGGCCGGTGTTCACGCCAAACGGAACACCGGGAAGCACGATCACCTTCGCGCCGCCCTCCCATGCCAGGCGCGCCGATTCCGCGGCGATGTAGTCGGTGAGCACGACATCCGTGGCGTAGGGGAGGTGGTAGTTGTGGGCCTCGACGGCGCCCCAGGGCAACACGGCCACCTGGAAGGCGGTTTCCTTCACCGCCTTCCAGGTCGCTTCGGCGAGGAGATACGGGCGTGGCGGGTGACTCATGTGTCGGTCTGGGGTCCTCGCGCGCCACGGCGGTAGTCCCGCCACTCGCGCCACGTGGGAGTGGTAAAGTAGCGGCCATCGTCCTGTGGCCGCCGCGGAATCGCGTCGAATCCGTGCTCCCGCACGCGGTCGATGAGTTCCGCGAGGGCGGGCACGGTGTCGCGCACCAGCATGGCCCGCAGTTCACCGGGGTTGCTGCCGGTCGCGGATACCGTGCGTCGAAGGACGATGTCGCCTTCATCCACGCGCGGCGTCATGTAATGCAGGGTCCATCCGGCCTTGCTCGCGTCGTTCCGGGCCAGCGTCCAGAACTCCGATTTCACGCCGCGGTAGTCCGGAAGCCAGCCCGTGTGGAGGTTGAGGAACCCGTGCTTGAGCGCGTCGAGGGTGCGGGCGGTGATGATCGACGTGCCGAAGCCGATGACGAGATCCTGGCCGCCGAAGGCGAATCCATTGATGGTCGCTACGGTCTCGTGAGGTGGGAAGGGCAGGTCCGGCAGATGGCGTCGTCCCTCCCGTCGGAACCAGCGGTTGAGCCACACCTGAAAGGCGGCGTTGACGAGTCCGACGCGCCGGAGCTTGCGCCAATAGAACCGCCACCCCGGTCGCCCGGTCTCGATGATCAGCCGATCGACCTTGCCCGCGGAGTGCAGACTCGCGGCGAGGTAGCGGCCGAACACGGAATCATGCGTGACCAGGACGACGCGGATCGCGCGAGCCGGAGCGGCGTTCATCGAGGGGCGTCAAACGATATCCGGCGAAGAGGACGTCCGCCAGTTCACGGATGTTCACAAAGGTGATGCGGAAGTCGTTCCGATCCGCCAGGGTCTGCAGGCGCCGGAGATTCGCCCGGAGGTTCCGGAACGTATACAGCCGGTCGCGCCAGTCACCGAGCGCGGGGACGAGCTCGTCGGCGTGAAAGTAGGAGACGAAGAAGTCCGAGCCGCTGCGAAAGAAGTCTGCCAGTAACGAGCGGTAGAGGATCGGCGCGGTGGTGGTGGTGAGCATGACCCGCTCGGTCGCGAAGCGGCGCTCGAGGAGCCGGTGTCGAAACGTGTAGACCGGGACCATCCGCACCCCGTGCCAGACCACGGGGCGATAGGCGAACTGCGACCAGTCGTAGGCATCCACCTGGCCATTGCCCGGGAATCGCATTCGTGGCGCGGGGCTGTAGTCGATTCGGACGCCGGCCTCATGCAGATGACGAATGGAGAACTCGTTCTGGAAGGTCCATCCCATGTGAACCAGGTCCGGGCGCCCGAGTGCTTCGGACCCGACCCGGATGTTCTCCAGGATGTTGGCCTCGGAGACATCCTGTCGGCCGTGTCGATCGAAGTAGTGGAGATGCCAGGCGATGGCCGACCCATGCTGTCGTGCGGCATCCCAGATCTCTCGATAGCGCTCATAGCAGTAGCCGGCGGACCCGCAGTAGTCCCGAACCTGGGTGTCGGCCCGTACGTTGAGGGTCCATTTGACGTCGGGAAGGTCCAGGAGGGGGGGAAGGGCCTCGATCCCCCGCCAGGTCAGTCGTTGCGGATAGCTGTCCCGATCGGGGTCGCAGTCGATGCCGATGGCGACGTAGAGGTCCTTCACGGGGCGCAACTTAGACACCGGTGCCGGAATCGCAATTATTCGAGGGGCACCGAGGATGGCGAAAATGGGGTCCGAAAATGGGGTCAGACTCGAATTTCCGGAAATTCGAGTCTGACCCCATTTTCGGACCCCCCTATTCCCGGCGATGTAACCGTTTCGTTCGCTTCGTCCCACCCTCCTCATCTTCGCGTGGTTTCGGCGCTACTTTCGAGGCCTCACGAGAGCGGAGAAACGTATGGCTGAGACGTCACCTCGCGGTCGGTTCGAGTGGCATGAGCTGCTCACCACGGATCCCCAGGCGGCCGCGAAGTTCTATCCCGCGGTGACCGGATGGGGGATCATGCCGTATGACGCGGATCCCTCGTACCGGATGTGGACGGCCGCCGGCGTGCCGATGGGCGGGCTGATGGCCCTGCCTGACGAGGCGAAGGCGATGGGCGAGCCACCGCACTGGCTGCCCTACGTTGCCGTGCCCGACGTCGATATTAGCGTTAGGCAGGCAACGGCCATGAGCGCCAGGACGTACGTGGAGCCTAAGGACATCCCCAACGTGGGGCGGTTCGCGGTGCTCGCCGATCCGCAGGGCGCGACCTTTGCCGTCTACCGCGCCGCGGGACGCTGGCCCGGCCACGAGGGACCCGCCACCATGGGGGAATTCTCGTGGCACGAGCTCATGACCAGCGACTGGAAGAGCGCGCTGGTGTTCTATCAGGCGCTCTTCGGCTGGGACACCACGTCGTCCATGGACATGGGGCCCGGCGGCATCTACCAGATGTTCGGCCGCCACGGGATCCCGCTGGGCGGCATGTACAACAGACCGCCTAACGTCGAGGGCGGAGCCCGATGGCTCAGCTACGTGCGCGTCCCCGATGCCGACAGCCTGGTGAAGGTCGTGGTGAAGCGCGGCGGTATGGTCATGAGTGGCCCGATGGAAGTGCCCGGCGGCGATCGCATCGTGACCTTCCGCGACCCGCAGGGCGCCCAGTTCGCGGTCCATACCGTCGCCGCTGACATCCAGGCCAGCGCCGGGGGCGCTCCATCGTCGGCCCCCGCGGCGAAGGCGCCTGCGGCGAAGGCCCCCGCGGCGAAGGCGCCCGCGGCGAAGGCCCCCGCGGCGAAGGCCCCCGCGGCGAAGGCCCCCGCTGGGAAGCGCGCGCCGGCCCGGGTGACGAAGAAAGCGCGTCGTGGGGCGAAGCCCCGCGCGACTGCACGATCGCGGGCTCGCACGAAGAGCAAGGCAAAAGCAGCATCATCCAGAGGTACACGGAGGAAGAGTGCGAGACGCGGTGGCGCCGGCAAGAAACGCGCGGCAAGGGTCGCTGCACGTCGGACCGCCAAAGCGACGCGCCCGAAGAGAAGCACGCGCCGTCCGGCGACCCGCGCCCCGGCAGGACGGAAGCGCCGTGCGGCGTCCCGTCGCCCGGCAGGACGCAAGCGACGTCGCTGAGCACGCGCCAGCCCGCGCTGCTGCGCGATCGACGACGCTCATCGGACGCGCCGCGAACTCGCGGCGCGCCCGATCCGCGCTCGATCTCGAGGCCCCGGCCCGGAATCGGAGCGTCCTCGCACACGCAGACCGGAATCTCCCCACGCGGCCTGCGCGACAGCGCACGGTGCACGACGATCCGGAGCCGGTAGCCGAGTGGCGCGAGCGGGTCCAGATTGTCGCTCGATCAAGGAGGATCCCGTGACCCGCTGGTCTCTCGCGATGCTCGTCGCCTGCGCGCCTGCCATCCTGCGCGCTCAGGCATCCGTTCCCGAAATCCCGTTCGACGGCGACGTCGATCTTCTCAAACTGCCCGCCGACATGTACCTCGGCGAGGTTGCCGGCGTGGCGGTGAACTCGAAGGGGCACCTCTTCATCTTCAGCCGCACCGGTGAGCGGACCACGGTTCACGGCGCGACCGCCTCACAGCTCTTCGAGTTCGGGGCCGACGGCAAGTACATCCGGGAGATCGGCAGGAACCTCTACGGGTTCGCCTTCGCGCACACGGTCCGCATCGATTCGGACGACAACATCTGGGCGACGGACGAAGGCACGAACATGATCATCAAGTTCAATCCGGAGGGCCGCGTGCTGATGGTACTCGGTCGACGCGAGGAGGCCGCCGAGCCGGCGCCACCTCGTCCCGCCGGATCGCCGCCGCCGCGCGCCGGCTGGGGCTCCTTCAACCGTCCCACCGACGTGGCGTGGGACACGCACGGCAACACCTTCATCGCCGACGGCTACGGCAACTCACGGGTGGTGAAAGTCGATCGCAGCGGCCGCTGGGTCAAAACATGGGGCGAACGCGGTACCGACCCCGGACAATTCAACACGCCCCACGCCATCGCCAACGATGCGCGCGGAAACATCTACGTCGGCGACCGCGGCAACCGTCGCGTGCAGGTGTTCGATCCGGACGGCAACTTCGAACGACAGTTCACTATCGATGTCCCGTTCACGAAGGAACCGAACATCCTGCTCGGCGCCGCGCCGGGAGGAGGCGGCAACCCACTGGCGCAGTCGGGCGCGCCGTGGGCGATGTGCATCACCCCGGCGCCCAATGAGTTCCTGTACGTGGCGGATGCGGTGCCGGGCCGGATCTACAAGCTCACGCTGGACGGCAAGGTGGTGGGGGTGCTCGGCGAAGCGGGCAAGGAGCCGAAGCAGTTCGGGTGGATCCACGAGATCGCGTGTCCCTCGGAGAACACGCTGTACGTGGGAGAGCTCCTGAACTGGCGGATGCAGAAGCTCACCCTGCACCCCCGGACCGTGCAGTAGACGCGATCAGGAAGAACCGGCAGGCGCGCCGCCGCCGGTGTGCGCGGCGTTCGGGAGCAATGCTCCGCCGTCCACGCCGTGATCGAAGTGCACGTCGAGCTGCGGGAAGGCGATCGTGATGCCCGCGCTCTTCAGTGCGTGCCAGATCGCGAAGTTGAGATCCGACCGCGCGACCCGCGCTCCCCACGGATCGCGGGTCCAGATGGACACCTCGAAGTCCACCGCGGAGTTGCCGAACTCGGAGAGCAGCACACGGGGTTCCATCGACGGTACGCGGCCCGGGACGCCACGCGCGGCGTTGGTCAGCACACGGTACGTGAGGTCGAGGTCGGATGCGTAGGCAACGCCCACGTTGGTGCGCACGCGGAAGATGTTGTCGCGCAGCGTGATGCTCTTGACGGTGTTCTGGACCAGCGAGGCGTTGGGAACGATCAGGTCCTCTTCGTCGCGCGTGCGCACGATGCTGGCGCGGAGTCCCACCCGCGTCACGCGGACCACGGTCCCGTCCACCTCGAGCACGTCCCCCGGCTTGATCGTCCGCTCGAACAGGAGCACGAGTCCGGCGACGAAATTGGCCGTCACGTTCTGCAGTGCGAATCCGAGGGCGGCGGCGAAGAAGGCGCCGGCGGTGACCAGGGCCACCAGGTTCACACCCACCGACTGCAGCGTCACGATGAGCGCCAGCGCAACCAGCACGTACTGGCCGAGCTGGGTCAGCACGGAGATCGAACCGGACTTGTCCACGCCGCGCCGATCGAGCGCGCGATGGATCGCCCCCCGCATGAGCCCGGTGACGACAATCGAGGCCACCGTCACCACGACCACCGCGATCAGGATCGAGATCGAGCTGGGGAGTCCGAGAAGGGTGAAGCGAGGCACGAAGGCGGGGGCTGGTTGACGGGGAGGGGAACGCACAACCTGCACCGGGTTCGCGCGGTGGGCAATTGAGGCCCGCGCCGACAACCAATCCGCCGCCCCAAGTGTCTACCCTAAGACACTTGGGGCGACTACCATACGGCATGGCTCTGCTCAAAGGCACTCTCGATGTCCTGGTGCTGAAGGCCCTCTCCTGGGGCCCGATGCACGCTTTCGAGATCGCGAGCTGGCTCGAGGAGCGATCGAACGGGCGGTTGCGCATCCAGGACGCGGCCCTCCTCCAGGCACTGCACCGCATGGAGGAGCGCAAGCTGCTGATCGCCGACTGGGGCACTACCAGGAACGACCGGCGGGCGCGCTACTATCGACTCAGTGCCGCGGGTCGGGCTCACCTGCGCTCAGAGAGCGAGAGGCTCGTGGAACATGTGGGCGCTCTGACGACGATCCTTACCGCCCTGCGGAGTTGACCATGGAGCCGATCCCGTGACCTGGGGGGAGGTCCGCACCGGCGTTCGGCGGCTCTTTCGCCTGCCCTTGCGCACCGCTGACCGCATTCGTGCGGACGCAGACGAGGAACTCCGTGCCGTGTTCGCCGCCCGGGTGGATCACCACGTTGCCCGCGGGATGACACCCGATGCCGCGCGCGCCGAAGCACTGAGCCGGCTGGGCGCCGACGAGGACGGCGTGCGTTCGATGATCCACCACTCTGCCGAACTCCGGGAGCGGCGAATGCGCGTCCGAAGCCATCTGGACGATCTCTGGCAGGACCTGCGGTACGCGGTACGGGGCGTGCGGCTGCACCCGGGCTTCGCGCTCGCGGTGGCGATCATTCTCGGCCTCGGCATCGGGGCGAACACCGCGATGTTCCAGATCGTGGACCAGCTGCTGCTCCGTCCGCCGGCCTACCTCCGACACCCCTCGCTCACCCACCGCGTGTATCTGAACCGGGTGGTGCAGGGCAAGAACTTTGCGCAACAGAACATTCAGTATCGCCGGTTCCAGGATCTCGCACGCGCCACCTCGTCGTTCACGCGGCTGGCGGCGGTGTTCTATCCTCGCGTGGCGATCGGTGTGGGATCGGATGCCAGGGAGATGCGCGTCGGCGCAGTCAGCGCGAGCACGTTCGGTTTCTTCGACGCCCGGCCCGTAGTGGGACGTTTCTTCTCGCCGGCGGAGGACGCGACGCCATCGGGATCGGATGTCGCGGTCCTGAGTTACGCCTACTGGAACAACCACTATGGCGCCGATCCCGGTGTCGTGGGGCAGCAGCTGCAGATCGGCCCTCGCTCGTTCACCATCATTGGGGTCGCGCCGGAGCGCTTCCGGGCGACCGCCACGTTCTCTCCGGTCGCCATCATTCCGATTACCAGCTTCGCCTTTCTCATGCTCGGTCGGCCCGGCTGGACCGGCTACTACGAAGGTTACACCACCTCGTGGATGGAGATGTTGGTCGAGCGGAGGCCTGACGTGACCGTGGCGGCGGCAACGACCGATCTGACGCATGCGTTCGTCGACAGCTATCGAGCGCAGCTCGAGCTGCACCAGACATCAGTCCCCATAGCGGTCGCGCGGCCGCACGCGACCCTGGGACCGGTGCTGGCGGAGCGCGGCCCCAACCAGGGCAGCCTGTCGAAGGTGGCGATCTGGCTGGTCGGAGTGGCCGCGATCGTGCTGCTCATCGCCTGCGCCAATGTCGCGAACCTGCTGCTGGCCCGCGCGTTGCGCCGCCGCCGCGAGATCGCAGTGCGTCTCGCCATCGGGGTGCGGCGGGGTCGCCTCCTGCGCCAGCTCCTGATCGAGAGCCTGGTGCTTGCGGTACTGGGCACGACGGTCGGTGTGGCCCTGGCGCAGTGGGGTGGCGCGGTGCTGCGCGCGCAGTTCCTCGCTGGCGCCGACCCGCCGTCGCTGCTGCACGATCCCCGCGCCCTCTTCTTCGCGTTAGGCGCCACGGTGCTCGTCGGTATGCTGACCGGCCTCGCCCCCGCCGCCTACAGCCTCCGCAGCGACGTGGCGAGCACGCTCAAGGCGGGGATGCGCGAGGGCACGCATCGTCGAAGCGTGGTGCGCACCGGGCTGCTGGTGCTGCAGGGCGCCCTGTCGGTCGTGCTCCTGGTGGGGGCCGGTCTGTTCGTACGGAGCGTCTGGCAACTCAATGGTCTGCGATTGGGCTACGACGTGAGCAACGTGGCAGAGGTGTGGCCCGCGATGCGCGGCGTGGCGCTCGACAGCGCGCGCGGGGCGGCGCTGCGCAACGCCCTCCTCGACCGGGCACGAGCGTTGCCGGAGGTGCTCGCGGCCACACGCGCCTCCACCATTCCGTTCTACCAGGAGTGGGACGAGGATATTTTCGTGGCCGGTGTCGATACCGCGCGACTCCATCAGCTCGGGCCATTCACGATCCAGACGGCGTCGCCAGACTTCTTTCGGACCATGGGCACGCGCCTGATGCGCGGTCGTCCGTTCACCGCCGGAGACGCGGCCGGCGCTCCACCGGTGATGATTGTCAGCGATGCCATGGCGGCGGCGCTCTGGCCTGGAGCGGAGGCGCTCGGAAAGTGCATTCGAGTGGGCGCGGACACGGCGCCGTGCCGCGAGGTGGTCGGAATCGCGGAGACCGCACGCACCCAGAATCTCCACAGCGATTCCGGATTCGCGTACTACCTTCCGATCGATCAGGCGGACGCGGCCGGCGGCGGGCTGTTTGTGCGCGTGCGCGGGGAGGCGACCGACGCGGCCGACGGTATCCGGCGCGCGCTGGAGCCGTTGATGCCTGGTGTCTCGTACCTGACCGTGACGCCGTTGACGGAGCGACTCGCGCCGGCCATGCGATCCTGGCGGCTGGGCGCCATGATGTTCAGTCTCTTTGGCGCCCTGGCGCTCCTGCTCGCCGCGTTCGGCCTGTACATCGTGGTGGCCTACAGCGTCACGCAGCGACGTCACGAGCTCGGCGTGCGAATGGCGCTCGGTGCCCGAAGGGAGGTCGTACTTCGGCTGGTTCTGTTTGATGCCGTTCGCGTCGGCGCGGCGGGAATCCTGCTGGGTGGCGCGGTCGCACTCTGGGCAACGCGATGGGTCGCGCCGCTGCTGTACCAGGTGTCGCCGCGCGATCCTGCCGTGTATGCCGCGGTGGCCGCGGTCCTGCTGGTGGTGACGGTGGCGGCGGGTCTGGCGCCGGCCCTGCGTGCCACGCGGGTCGATCCGGCCTCGGCGTTGCGGGCGGAGTAGGCGGGGACCAACCTTTGGCGGAACGCTGGGTGTCCAAACCCGTACCGCCGGGTTACCGTCACGACCACGCGCCGAGGAGACCAACGTGCCAGCCATTCTCCGCGGGTTTCGTCCCATCCTCCGATCGCTCGGACGCAGCCGGGCCTTCACGGCCGCTGCCATCCTGACACTCGGGTTGGGGATGGGGGCCAGCGCCGCGATCTACACACTGCTTCAGCGCGTGGTCCTGGATCCGCTCCCCTATCCCGACGCCGACCGGCTGGTGCGCGTGCGGAATCCGGTGCCGGGTGTGGGTGCGGACGAGGAGTGGAATATTTCTTCGGCGCAGTATTTCTATTTCACGGAACATGCCCACCTGCTGGCGCAGATCGGCGTGTATTCGAGGACGGGTCCAACTTCACGTCGACGCAGGAACACCCCAGCGGGTCCGGGTGGCCAGGTGAGCGCGCCGGAGCTGGGACTCATCGGGGCGCACCCCGCGCGGGGGCGGGTCCTGGGTGCGGATGACGATCGCCCGGGTGCCGCGCCGGTGGTGATGCTGTCGTACAACTTCTGGCAGCGGCAGTTCGGGGGAGACGCCTCGGTCGTCTGGAGCACCATTCGCCTGGACGACCAGCCGTTCCAGGTGATCGGCGTCATGGCGCGTGGCGTGGAGCTCCCTCCCGATCGGGGAGAGACGATGCGGACAGCGAGCGATGTCTGGGTGGCCAAACAGCTCGATCCTGCGGGTCCCTTCTACAACAATCACTGCTCCCGGCGATCGCGCGGCTGGCGCCCGGTGCGACACCGACGGCAGCGGAGCGGGAGCTGGCGCAGCTCCGCTCGCAGCTGCCGGCGGCGTTTCCGCGCGCGTACTCGCAGGAGTTCTTTAACCGGTACGGCTTCCACACGCGCCTCTACGACCTCAAGCGTTCGTGGTGGGCGACGTGGCCCGCAACCTGTGGATCCTGTTTGCGGCGGTGGGTCTGGTGCTGCTCATTGCCTGTGCCAACGTGGCCAATCTGCTCCTGGTGCGACTGGAGGGACGGCGCCGCGACACCGCCATTCGTACCGCGTTAGGCGCGGGGTGGCGCGAGCTGGCCGGCGATGCGCTCCGCGAAGGGGCCGTTCTGGCGGCGGGCGGTGGTGCGCTGGCGCTGATGCTCGGGTACGCTGAGCGCCCGGTGGCTGGTGTCGCTCGCGCCATCCGGGACTACCGCGACTGGAGGAGATCCGGCTGGACTAGCACAGTCTGGCGTTCGCGCTGCGGCATGGCGGTCGCGGTGGCCGTGACCCTGGCGCTGGTGCCGGCGCTGCAGTTCCGCCTCGGCGAAACGTCGGGTCGCTGGGCGAAGGTGGACGGGGCGGGACGGCGGGCGTGGACCGCCACCGCCTCCGCGGCGCGCTGGTGGTGTCGCAGGTCGGGTTGGCGCTCATACTGGTGGTGAGCGCGGGGCTGCTGCTGCGCAGCTTCGCGCGGCTCCGGTCGGTGGACCCGGGACGTGAATCCCGCGCGGCGTGCTCACGGTCAGCTGTACCTCCCGTATCAGCGCTATGACAGCCTGACGAAAGTGTGGCGGTTCTACGCCGCGATGCTCGAGCGATTGCGCGCGGCGCCCGGGCGTGAGCGACAGCGGGCGTGTCCGAGGGACTGCCGCTCAGGACAGATTACGGTTGCACGGTGCAGGGGTTCGAGGACAAGACGGTGTATCAGCGCGTGAAGGACGCCAACATGACCACCTGCGCCGGCCAGGAGGCCACATCGCCGGGCTATCTTCGAGACCCTGAAATCCCGCTGATTGCCGGCCGGATGTTCCGGCCGGCGACAACGAGGAGCCGAACGCCGGCCGTGGTCGTGAGCAAGGCATTCGCGGATCGCGTTCTGGCCGGGTGAGGATCCGATCGGGAAGGGGGTGAATCCGAACGGTCGTGACGAGACCGCACGTTCTACCACGTGGTCGGCGTCGTAGGGCGACGTGCACGGTTCTCGTCGGTGGACGATGCCCCGGCGATCGCGATCTACTATCCCGTGGTTCCGAGCCGACGGTGGAGGGCGCGGACCCCGTGGCCGTATATCTCGTGGTGCGGACGTCGAAGCGGAGATCCGTAATCGTATCTGGCGGCCGTACGGCACGCCGTCGCGGCGATCGACCCGGGATCCCGCTTGCGAACGCCAGTCGATGGAGACGATAGTGGCGCAATCGATGAGCCGGCTCACGTTCACGATGACACTGCTGGCGATCGCCGGCGGGGTTGCGCTGCTGCTGGCGGCGATCGGGCTGTACGGGCTGATTTCCTATATCGTCGGACGGCGAACCAACGAGATCGGCGTCCGGCTCGCGCTCGGGGCGAGCCGGGGCAGGTGCAGGGGATGATCGTGCGCGGCGCCGTTAGGCCTGACGGCGGCGGGTGGTCGTCGGCGTCGCGGGTGCGGCTGTGTTCTTCGCGCGGGTGCTCCGGGAAGCCTGCTTTACGGTGTGGCCGCATCGGATCCGGTGTCGTATCCGATCGCGGCGCCGTGCTCGGGACGGTGGCGGCGGTGGCGGCGTGGGTGCCCGCGCGGCGCGCCGCGCGCGTGGATCCCACCGTGGCGCTCCGGTTCGGACTGACGCGCTTCGACCCGGCGAACAGCTGACCGTTGGCTGGTCCGGGCGACGCCGGCGTCAGCCGCCCCCGGCGGCGGGGGGATGCAATCCGGCCTCCAGCACACCGGCCACCACGCCGTAGCCGCCGGTGATGCGATGCCCGCCATCGCGCTCGACGCGGCTGACGAAGGTCGTGTCCACGTCGCGGCACAGCGAATCGCGATCCTCCCTGCCGTACACGCAGAGGATGCGAAGGCCGCGCAGGCGCTCCAGCTCCGGAGCCACGGGAACATCGTCCGGCCGGGAAACGTCGCGAACGAGATCGATCAGGTGGAACTGGAAGTTCGCCTGCCTGCCTGGACTCACCAGCGCTACCATGTTCACGCGCTCGCGAAGGTCAGCCGGCAGCCGGGCGGCGATGAACGGAGCGACGTCGGCGCCGCGCGAATAGCCGAGGAGCAGGAGGCGGTCGCGATTCCAGCGGGCGAGGTAGCTGCGCGACAGGCATCCCACGTCCTGAGCGGCTTCGTCGGGATTCCGTTTCCGGCGCAGATACGCGCGCATGTTGAGGCCGACGACATCGGCGCCATGGACGAGCAAGCCCTGCGCGACCCGCTCGTCGGCGTGCGCCCAGCCGCCATCGCCGGTAAGCAGCACGACAAGGGTCGGGTTCGAATCCGGCGACGCGCGTCGCGCGAGGGCCGGAAGCCGCGCGGTGCGGAGGGAGTCGCACGGCGCGCGCTGCACCCACGCGTGGGCGGTGGCGGGCGTGGCCAGGAACAGGGCCACCACCGGGAGGCACCGCTTCAGGGGAAGCCGCGACCCCGAATTCGACTCTGACCCCATTTTCCTGTTCACCTCGCGTCAGGCGTCAGTCCCACGGCGAACGAGCCGCCGATGGAGCACCGAGTGTACACCGCAGGCGGTCGGCGGGAGCCACGACAATCGAGCGCCGTCGCGGCGCCGGCGGCTCCACCACCCGGGAACAGGGCGCAGCAATCTCTCGTTTAGAATCGGTTCGTTACGACTCAAGGTCCGCGCCAGGCCTCCACGGATAGTACCGCCGACTCGTTCGGACGAATCACTTCGGTCTCTCTCGAGCCGTATGTCTCTTCTCTCGCTCGACGGCGTAACGTGGATGCTTCATCAGTGAACGCCGGCGGAGAGCAGCTTGCGAAAGAAGGGACAGTAGTCGCCGGAACGACGGGGATGGGGAAGGGGATGGAGATAGGCCATAGGCCATAGGGCATAGGCCAGAGGCCATGGGTCCGGACGGCTGCGCTGGCTCCACACAGCACCCGCTGGTAGGTTCAGCCCGGCCTCCAATCTCCGAGTGTCGGGCTCATGCTGGTGTCACTCCGGACCCTCCTTCTCGCCCTGCCGGCGTGCGCACTGGTGTCGGCCGGCTGTTCGTCGCACCCGGCGCCGGCCGATCTCGTCCTTATGCACGGCCGCGTCTACACGTTGCGCTGGTCCGAGCCATCCCTCGACGGCACGCCGTCCGCCGACGCGCCGCACGACTCCACTGGCTGGCATCCCGACGCCGAGGCCGTCGCCATCCGTGGCGACACCATCGTGTACGTGGGCGACGATGCCGGCGTGGCGTCGTATCGCGGACCGGCAACGCAGGTGGTGGACCTCGCGGGCGCCACCGCCGTCCCGGGACTGATCGACGCCCACGTCCATCTGGCCACCCTCGGTGAGAAGCTGTCGCTGCTGGATCTGACGGGAGTGCCTGACGAGAGCGAGGCGGTGGCGCGCGTGGTCGCGCGGGCCCGGGACGCAGCGCCCGGGGACTGGATCCTGGGGACGGGATGGGACGAAGGAGCCTGGGCCAACCACTATCCCACCATGGAGCGTCTGAGCCGCAGCGTGCCGGATCATCCGGTCTACCTGCGAGGTCTGCACGGCTTCGCGGCCTGGGGGAACCAGCTGGCGTTCCAGCGCGCCGGCATCGGCCGCGATACACCGAACCCGCCGGGCGGACAGATCCTGCGGGACGCGCAGGGCAATCCCACCGGCATCGTCCTCAACAGCGCCGTCGGCCTGCTGGCGAAGGCCGTTCCTCCACGGACCGCGGAACAGATGCAGCGCGACATCCGTGCGGCGCTCATCGCGATGGCGGAAGCCGGCTACGTCTCGGTGCACGAAGCCGGTGCCGACAGCGCAAAGCTGGCCGCGTTCCAGGCGCTGGCGCAGCGCAACGAGCTCCCCATCCGCGCCTACGTGATGCTGCTGGCGACCGACACCGCGTTGTTGCGCCGGTGGTTGGCGAGGGGCCCTGACACCAGTTCCGGCCGCCTGGTCGTCCGCGCCGTCAAGGCCTTCGCCGACGGCGCGTTAGGCTCGAGGGGCGCGCGGCTCCTCGAGGACTACGCCGACGCGCCGGGCGTGCGGGGCATTACCGGCGGCGCCTACGGCTACGACTCCGCGCTGGTGCTCGCGATGATGCGTCGCGGCTTCCAGATCGCCGTCCACGCCATTGGCGATGCCGCCAATCGCGAGACGCTCGACTTCCTTTCCGCCGCCCCGCAGGCGCTCGACACGCGCAACCGCATCGAGCACGCACAGGTGCTGAGCCCTGCCGACCTTCCCCGGTTCGCGAGCTCCGGCACGATTGCCTCGATGCAGCCGTCGCACGCGGTGGAGGACATGGGGTGGGCGGAGGCGCGGCTGGGCGCGTGGCGAATCCGCAATGCCTATGCGTGGCGATCGCTGCGCCGCAGCGGCGCCCGGCTGGTGTTCAGTTCCGACCTCCCGGCCACCGACTACAGCATCTTCTACGGCCTGCACTCCGCCATCACGCGACAGGGGAGAGACGGGCTTCCGCAGGCCGGGTGGTATCCCGATCAGCGGATGACGCCGGAGGAAGCGCTGCGCGGGTTCACGACCTGGGCCGCGTACGCCGAGTTCGCAGAGCATCGGTCCGGCGTGCTCGCGCCAGGACGCGCCGGTGATCTGACCGCGATGGATCTCGATCCGCTGGTGACCGGCGCCAGCGATCCGCAGGCCCTGCTGCGAGGGAAGATCGTCCTCACGGTGGCTGGCGGACGGGTCGTGTACGCCGCGAGCACCAGGCAGTAGCACACAGCACCGGGCGGCCGGCCGGGTTGCGACCGGCCGCCCGGTGCTGGAGCGCGCCGATTCCGGCTACTCCTCTGCCGACCCGGTCTTCCCCTTCAATGCCTCCGCGATGCGATGGCGCAGGTCCGCGACGTGCGCCCGCGTCATCTTGTCGCCCTTGTTCTCCGCCGCTTTGAGGTCGGCGTCGAGTTCGCGCAGATCATTCCGCACCGCGGCGTTGATGTCGGTCAGCTTGACATCGAGCTGCGGCGGGCCGCCGGCGCGGCCACCCCCGCCTCCACGTCCACCCGCCGCGACGGCCGGCGCCGCCGGTGGATTGAGCTTGGTGTTCAGATTCTCCACGTAGGCTCGCTGCAGCGCACGCCGATAGACGTCGATGTTCTGGCCTTTCGCCAGTTCCGTGAAGATCCCGTGGCGAACGTCGCTCAGCAGATCGGGAATGCTGTATCCCTCGCCGGGCTCGGCCAGCGCTTCGTACTCGCTCAGACGGATCAGCCGGTTGTTCTGCAGCACCGAATTGAGGAGCGCGGACTGCGCGCTCACCACGCGCGCCACTTCGCCGTAGGGCTCGATCCGTCTGGTGATGTTCTCGTCAAGGAAGAAGGTCGGGGTCTGGAACGCGTTCTCGTTGAGGAAGTGGACCGCGGCCTGCTGGCGCGCCTTGCTGAGGGGCACGAAGCGAACGCCCTGCTGGCTCCCGTATTTCTCCTGCGATTCCGCGCCTCCAACGACGTTTGCCACGTGGCCCAGTTCCGTGCGCCACTGTCCGATCATCCGGCCGTACAGGTCGCCCAGGTCGTCGTACCCCTCGGTCGGCTTGACCGTCGCGGGAATGAGATACGCCATCTCGCGCTTGAGGTTCTTGATGCCGAGGCCAGTGGCCTTCACCGGGTCCTGGTCGCCCACCGCCTCGGTCTCATCGCCCGGATCGCTTCCCGCCTGTCCCGAAGTGGAGAAGCGCAGCCACGGCTTGGTATCCTGTTCACGCGCCCAGGTGTCGAGCGTGACGCGCTCCTGATCGGCCGAGTGCGCCGTCGGGATCGGCTTGTAGCCCCACATGGTTGCCCAGATGTCGTATGGTCCAATGCCCGGCACGAGCAGGTCGACCGGCACGTGGTCTTCCGGCTGTATCAGGTAGTTGAACCGGGAGTAGTCCATGATGGTCGGCGTGTGCTGGTATTTCCGGAGGAACGACACACTGCGAAGCGAGTCGGTCGGATACTCGGAGCTGGCCTTCATGTTGTGCTGGAAGCCCAGAGTGTGACCGACTTCGTGAGCCAATACGTACTCCAGCAGACGCCCCATCAGCGAGTCCGGATACGGGAAGGTGCGCGCGCGGGGATCGTTGGCCGCCGCCTGTGTGAAGTACCATCCCAGCTGCAGCCGCTGCACGTTCTGGTAGAACTGGATGTGCGCGTTGAGAATCTCCCCCGAACGCGGGTCGTGCACGTTGGGCCCCGACGCGTTCTCGGTCGTCGACGGGAGCCAGCGCACCACCGAGTACCGCGCGTCTTCCGGCGACCAGTCTGGATCGTCGGGCGCGTCGCGGGCCACGATCGCATGGCTGAATCCCGCCGCCTCGAAGGCCGGCTGCCAGTCTTCGATGGCCTTCTTGAACCATGGTACCCACTTCTTCGGAGTGGCCGGGTCGATGTAGTACACGATCGGCTTCACCGGATCCGACACCGCCGCCGTGGGGTCCTTCTTCTCCAGCCGGTAGCGGGTGATGAAGCACTTCTCGTTGACGCGATCGTTGGTGTCCGTGTAATCCGTCGCCCGCACCGAGAAGTAGCCCACCCGATTGTCGCAATAGCGGGGCATCATCGGCACATCGGGAAGCCGATGGAAGCTCCAGCTCATCACAATCGTATTCGACGGGTTGGTGTTGGTGGCGCCGCCACGACCACCTGGCGGTGCGCCTCCACCCGCGCCGCCTCGCCCAGCGGCGTTCTGCTGCGCAAAGGTGAGCGTGGAATAGACGTTCACGTTGTCGGGGAACGGGGTCGCACTCTCGATCCACGACCGGGCCGCATCGACGTTGCCGGGGATTCGGGTACCGGGCCCCAGCTCGGTGGGCGGCTGCGTGAACAACCGTGAGACGTCGATGACCATGGAGCTGTCCGGCCCGTACGCCTCCACGTTGAACGACGCGACGATCGGATGGACATTCGCGGCCCGCACCGCCCGATACTCGGGAACCGCTGTGTCCACGAGGGCCTCGTACGACACGCTCCGGAGGTAGACGCGGTTGTCGTGCCGCTCCCAGTGGTACACGCGGTTGCTCACCGCCTGACCGCCGTAGCCGCTCCCCAGCACCGTTCGGGCGATCTCGGTGACCAGCAGCTCGTCCTTGTCGAGCTGCGAGGTGGGAATCTCGAACAACACCCGTGAGCCGATCCGATGCACGGCGAACATGCCGCTGCGCGACTTCGCTTCACCCGTCACCACGCGACGGTACGGTTGCGGATTCGGTTCGGCAGGCTGCTGCCCGCCGCCCTGTCCGCCACGCCCGCCGCGGCCACCACCCCCTCCACCTTGTTCCGGGGCTCCGGTGTCGGTGCGCGATGTGGGCACCGTATTCCCGCGTCCGCCCGGTGGCGGGGCGGGTGCCGGAGCTGGGGCCGCCGCGGGCTTCGAGCAGGCGCCGAGGATGAGCACGGCGATGGCGTGACGCAGATGAAGTCGTCGCATGGTCGGAAGCAAAAGGGGTAGAGGGCAACGAACGCAGCCGTACAATCGTGTCGCTGAAATGGCGCCGCGTCAATTCATTTCTCTCCGGCCACGCGGCCCCGCCGCAGAGACCAACGACGTCCTTCAGGGACCACCGCGTCGCGCCGACGGCCCCTGATCGCTCGTTAGATTCGCAAAATGGCGCTAATGAAAGGGGGGCCTTGCACTGCGCGGGCCGCGGTTCGCTTCCTGCTCAGCTCGGCGCCCCTCCTTGTGCCTGCCTCAGCGGCACTGGCGCAGGAGGAGGGGTGGCACACGACCGTTGAGGCCAGCGCCAACCTGCTGTTCGGTGCGGCTCAGGGTCGCGTGGTCTCCGGCACCGTCGGCACGGCGCACGTCGACAGCACGCTGGAACTGCACGGCGACGTCAACGTCACCTACGCCGATTCGCGCGACAGCGATGGCCGCCGCCGGGTAACGGCGCGCTCCTGGCGCACGACGGCGGGAGCGGACTACCTCCCCGAGGGGCGGTGGAGTCCCTTCTGGTTCGGGAGTGCGGAATCGAACTATCAACAGCGCATCGCGCGCCGCTATGGCAGCGGGGCTGGCGCGAAACTGACGCTCCGGCGCTGGGAGAAGGATGACGATCTCAGCGTGAGCCTGGCGGCGTTGTGGGAGCGAACCCGGGCCCTGCATCCCGACTCCGCGACCGCGCCGGTTGCCACCCGGGTGCGCTGGTCGCTGCGATTCCGGTTCCGGAAACAGCTGGGCCCCAACGTGCACTTCTCGCACGTGACGTTCTATCAGCCGGCGGTGAATGCGTTAGGCAGGTATACCGCGGACGTCACCACCGCTCTGGAGGTGAACGTGACGTCGGCGGTGGCGATGACGGTCACTCTCCGCGATCGATACGACAGCGAGGCGCTCCGGCGCGGGGCGTCGAGCAACAGCGACGGACAGTTCCTGTTCGGGGTGAAGGCGGCGTTCTGACGAACGGGCAGCAGCCAACAGCAATCAGCCAACAGCTATCAGCAAACACCAGCTATCAGCAAACACCAGCTATCAGCAAACACCAGCTATCAGCAAACACCAGCTATCAGCAAACAGCAGCGATCAGCGAACAGCTCCCAGCCAACCGCCACCAGCTGATCGCTGGTGGCTGATCGCCTAACGCGATAGCGGGGGAGTGGCCCCATTACGCGAAATTCGAGTCTGACCCCATTTTTCCGGATGTCTGCTCCTCACTCTTCGTGTGCCGGTGAGCCCGGTGCGCGCTCGGCGTCGCGGAACCGGGGGTTGCCGTGGCGAAAGTCCTCCGGCCGCGCGACCTTGCGATTGATCCACTCGATCACCGCGGCGAACCCCAGGCTTTCGGGATCGTGTCGCAGATAGCCTGGAACCACGTCCAGCACGTGAAAGCCGCGATGCAGCTGGAACGTCAGCGTCGGGTCCGTCAGGTCGCCGCGGATCACGCGTTCCACGTACTCCGCGGCGCTCATCGCCTCCGCATGGCGGTGATAGCCACGCAGACGCGAGCCGGCGCGGATCCGCAGCAGCCCGAGGCGCTGGGTCAGGCGACGTCGGGAGTCGTAGAGCAGACTGCCCACGCCGCGCCCCTGGGTCGCGGGATCGACCATCACCTCGGCCCCGTACAGGGTGCGCCCGGGCGCGGGATCGTGATTGGTGAACATCCCATGGTCGGTGAAGTCCCGCCAGCTCGTGGCGACATCGTAGTCATCCCAGAGGATGATCAGGCTCGCGGCCATCCCGACCACCCGGCCCGACTCCGCCTCCACGGCCACGAACTGTCCCTCCGGAAAAACCTCCAGATGCGAGGCGAGCTGCCGTTCACTCCACGGCGGCGACGCCGGGTAGACCTGGGTCGTCACCGCGACGATACCTGCGAAATCGGCCGGCGTCGTTAGGCGCACGAAATACTCCGCGCGCCGGCCGGCCACCGGACCACTGCTCACGGGCGCGCCACCGCGCGTGTCACCAGGCAGCCATCGAACCAGAGATGCACCATGCCCTCTCTCGCGAATGGTGGATGGTCGGTGAATTGCCCGGCCCGGCACCGCCCCTCGGTCGGGAGGGTGACGCGGCCGACCCCGTCCGTCAGCGACGGCCTGCAGTTGGACGCGAATGCCGCCCGACGGCCGAGGCCCCTGGAACGCCGTGCTTCGTCCCGAACACCGCCGCGCGCCGCGCGGCGGCGGTGTCTGGCAGCGGAGCGCCGGGCGCCGCGATCGCACCAGGCGGCGCACCGGGATCCTCCCTTAGGGAGAGGATCGCGGCGCCACGCCGACCCCCGCCCGATGAACGACCGCGATGCCTAACGTTCGAGGTCCAGCCGTCCGATGCGCTGAATCCCGCTTTCGGCGAGCCAGATCCGATGATTCTTCGGATCGGAAAACACGTTGCGAACCACCGAACCGCGGGTGGGGATCTTCACCGTGACCGTCTGCTCCGTCCGGGGATCGAATCCCACCATGTTACCGGGACCGGACTCGTCGTACCAGATGCGTCCGTCGCTGCCGATCGCGATCCCGTATGGCGCCGACCGGGCCCCCGACGGCGACGCCCACTCCCGCACCTGGCCGGTCTTCGGATCGAGCCTGCCGAGGTAGCCACGCGCGTAATCGGAATACCACACCATCCCGTCGCTCGTGACCTCCAGCCGGCGCGGTCGCGCGCCGCTCTCGGGCAGTACAAACTCCTTGATCGCGCCGCTGGCCGGATCCACCCGGCCCAGCTTGTTGGTGCCGAACAGCGCGATCCAGAGCATGCCGTCGGGCGCGCGCCGGAGGCCGTACGGCAGCGAGCGCGGCGTGGGACATTCGAACGTGCGCACCTTCCCGGTGGCCGGATCGAACTCCCCGTAGGCATTGTTGGTCTGCGCCGTGAACCAGATCCTGTTCCCCACCGCCAGCGGCGTATGGGGCGCGTTCACCCCGGCGGGGAGCTTGAACTCCGTGATCGTCATCGTCCGCGGATCAAGTCGGCCGATCACCCCCGCGCGCTGGCCGGTGTACCAGACCATCCCGCTCGCGTCAGGCACGATGCCGTGCGGTCCCGACGCCGGTGTCGGCGTTGCGACATCCGTGAACGCGCCCGTGGTGGGATCAAGCCGGCCGATGTAGCTGTTGTTCTGATCGGTGTACCAGACCACCCCGTCAGGGGTCATCGCCGGGTCGTGCGGGAACGCCCCCGCCCGCGGAATCTCGAACTCGGTAATCGACGGCGCGACGCCGGGAACGGGGCGGGGCGCATGCGCCGCGCCGGGCAACGACACGGTCCCGATCGACGCCGCAAACGTGGCAGCAAGGAGTCGACGATACATGGATCCACCTCCTGGAGAGCGACTGCCTCTGACGGCTCCATTGATGATACTATGCCGGCGCGCGCCCGTCTCCCCGCCCCAGGCCGGCGCCGGGGACGGCTCGGTCTGCGGCACCCGGCGGGTGAAGCGCCTGATCTGACTTCGCCACCGCGGTCATGAAGCGGCGCGCACGCTCCGCGCCGGGGCCTGGAGAGCGCGGACCGGGAGCGTTGGGCACCGGAGCCACATCGAGCACCACGAAGGTCGGACCGGGCGCGTCGAGAATCGCGCGCACGTCGCGCTCCCACGATGCCGCGTCGTGGACGTGACGTGTCGAGCGAAACCGGCAGGCCTGGGCGATCGCGGCAAAATCGATGTCCCGTCCATCCTGTCGGCCGCGCGCCGCTCCCGGAGTCGGCTGCGCTCCGGTGATCTCGTAGACCCCGTTGTCGAACACGAGCACCACCAGATTCCCGGGTGCCGCGGCCGAGATGGATACCAGCGAGCCGAGGTTCATGAGCATCGACCCGTCGCCGTTGCAGACGATGACCTTGCGGTCCGGAACCGCCAGGGCGAGCCCCAGGCCGACCGACGTCGCCTGCCCCATGCTCGAGGGCACGTACACCAGGTCGAGCGGTCCCGCACCCAGCGCCATCCACTCCCGTGCGACCCCCATTCCCGTGATCACGATTTCATCGTGGTGGCGGGCCGCGTGCAGAAGCCGTGAAGCCTCCGTCAGCGACATGCGCGACGGCGTGCCGTGCGACTCGGGCGCATCGCGCTCCGGTGCCGAGTGATCGCCGGCTGACGCGGTCATGCCTTTCCCTCCGCGATGAGCGCTGCGCCGGGAATGCCGGCGGCGCGGCAACGGCGCGCGTGCTGGGCGACGGTCGGGAGCTGTTCCGGCGAGGTGATGAGCCGGTAGTCGATTTCCCAGGCACGAAGGATCGGCTCGGTGAACACCAGGCACGTGTCGCCGGGCAGCGTGTCCTGATTGAGGTAGCTCCGGTATCCGATGAGGCAGAAGAGCGGCAGCTTCCAGTCGTGCAGGACGTTGCGAAGCGCGTCACCGGACTCGAAGAGCCCGGTGCACTGGATCATCACCAGCGGGATGGCGCCGCCGAGATACAGTCCGGCCGCCACGCCCCACGCCTCGCCCTCGCGACAGACGCGGACCAGCCGGGTGGTCCGCGTGCCTTCGATGGCCGGCTCCCAGCGTCCAATCGTGCTGTCCGGCACCGTCACCACGTGCGTCACGCCTAACGAGGTTACCAGCTCGGCGATCTGGGGACCGGTGAACATGGCGATGGAAGACCGGCGGTCGGTGAAGGGCGTTCGTGCGCGGCTCGTCGGGGATCCGGATATTAAGGCACGGGCGATGCGCCCGGCCAAACCAGACGCGCGGGGTGTCCTCCCAGTTCGAGCGTCCGGCATCGGTCCCCACCGATGCCGGCGGCGTCCGATCGCCGCGGTGAGCGCGAGGCCATGTGAACCTGCCGCCGCCGGCCTTCCGGCATCGGTTCTGCGGCGCCGCGGCACGGCCCCGTTCATGTGTCAGGGAATGCCGGACACAACAGCATAAATGTGATACCGCGCGCCGGGCGCCGCCCGCCAGCCGTGACGGCGAGCCAGTTTCTGCCGTCAATATGTGCCGGGACTCTAAATCCACCGTACAAGGGAAGATACCCGTACATGCGCCGCATCCTACCGGGATCGCAGTCCGCATTTGACGCAGCAACGGCGGCGGTGCTCGACGCACAGTACGCCGCGGCGGAGCGCATCATCAATGGCGTTCGCATCGCCGTGATAGGCCTGCTCGGCATCGTCGCGGCGTCTGTGGGCCCCGTACCTGACGCGCGATCTGAACTGGGTCAACGTCGTCGTTTGCGCCCCGATGCTCCTGTGGGCGATAGGTCAGCACCTGCTGTTGCACAAGACGGGGCGGCGCTGGTCGCACCTCTCGGCGCTCAACACCTACGTCGACATCACCGCGGTCTCGTTGCTGCTGCTGGGGTACGGGCTGTTCGGTATGCCCGATCTCGCGGTCAAGTCGCCGATGTGGACCGCGTACCTGCGTGATTCTGGCCGCGCGCCCGTTCACCGGCTCGCCGTCTCGTGCCGCCAAGGCCACGGCGACCGCGGCCGTGCAGTACGCAGCTGATTGCGCTGCTTCTTCCTCGTCACCACGCGCCTTCCGCTGCTCACGAGCCCGCTCGACTCGGTGCGGGCACGAGCGGCTCCACGCCACTCGACGAAGGGGCGAAGGTGCTGCTCATCCTGGTCGGGGGCGTCGTCCTGACGTACGCGACGGCGTGGAACGAGAAGACGCTGCGACGATCGGTCGGGCGATGCGCGCGTCCGAGGAGCGATTCCGCGCGGTGTTCGAGCATTCTGCGGTCGGCATCGTGCTGCTCGACGGTGACGCCCGCGTCCTGCAGGCCAACGGCGCGTTCGAGCGATTTCTCGACCTCATCGCTGCGCGATCATGGCCGGGCGCCGGCTCTCGGACTTCTCGCCGGCCGAGGACGCCGATGCGACCGCGATTCTCTCGCGCGAGGTCGCCGACGGGAATGCGGGGAGAACGCCACCGCCGAAGCGCGGTTCGTGGGCGCGGCACGGGCACGTGGCCTGGGGAACGCTGACCGTGTCGCGTGCCCAGGACAAGGAGGACCTGCGGCTCGATCGCAATGGTGCAGGACATCTCCGAGCGCAAGGCGCTCGAGGCGCAGCTGCTGCACCAGGCGTTCCATGACCCGCTCACGGAGCTCGCCAACCGGGCGCTCTTCCGCGACCGGTTGGAGCATGCCCTTACGCGCACCGCGCGCGAGTCCGGGCCGCATCGCGGTGATGCTGCTGGACCTCGACAATTTCAAGACGGTGAACGACACGCAGGGCCACGCGGCGGGAGATCGCGTGCTCGAGGTGGTGGCGGCGCGCCTGCGCGCGGCAACGCGCGGCTGCGACACGGTGGCGCGGCTGGGTGGCGACGAGTTCGCGGTGCTGCTCGAGCAGATGCACGCCGCGAGCGGGCGCGGAGATCGTCGCCACGCGCATCATCGAGGCGCTGCAGCATCCGGTGGAGATCTCGCTGGGCCGCGTCATGACCGTGACCGCGAGCGTAGGGATCGCGGTGCTGGGCGGCGAGGAGGGCGCCGAGGAACTGATGCGCAACGCCGACGTGGCAATGTACGAGGCCAAGAACCGGGCGCGCGGCAGCTGGGTGGTGTACGATCCGCAGATGCACGCGGCCCTGGTGGACCGGGTGTCTCTCGAAGTCCGATCTGCGCGTCGCCATCGAGCGCGAGGAGTTCACGGTGGCCTACCAGCCGATCGTCAACCTCGCGACCGGAGAAGTCACCGGAGTCGAGGCGCTGCTCCGCTGGGCGCATCACGCGCCGCGGCGACGATCCCGCCATCGACGTTCATCCCCGTGGCCGAGGAGAGTGGCCTGATCATCACGTTAGGCAGCTGGGTGCTCCGCGAGGCGTGCCGGCAGGGCGGCCCTCTGGAACCGCGCGCGGCGCTCGCCCCTCACGGTCACTGTCAATCTTTCGGGCAAGCAGCTGCTCCACGAAAGCTCGTGCCGGAGGTGCGCGACGCCCTTGAGGACGGGCCTCGCGCCCGACATGCCTCGATGCTCGAGATCACCGAGTCCGTGCTCATGCACGAGACCGAGACCACGCTCCAGCGTCTGGGCGAACTCAAATCGCTCGGCGTGCGCCTGGCGATCGACGACTTCGGGACGGGTTACTCCTCGCTGTCATACCTGCAGCAGTTCCCGGTGGACGTTCTCAAGATCGATCAGTCGTTCGTGGACGGGTTGCTGCGCGGGACGAACGACGCTGCCCTCGTCCGGACCATCGTGGCCCTCGCGGGCACGCTCACGCTGCGCACCATCGCCGAGGGCGTGGAGGACGTGCGCCAGCAGGATCAGCTTCGCGCGCTGGGCTGCGACGCGGCCCAGGGGTTTCTCTACAGCCACGCGGTGCCAGCGGAGCATCTCGACGCACTGCTCGGGATCCCGGGAAAGTCGCACGCCGCAGCCTGAGCGCTCCGCCGCTCCGCTGCGCGCCTCGCAACACAACGGGCGCGACCACCAGGTCGCGCCCGCGTCGTTCATGGCATGCTGGACGTCGCCGCCTTCGACTTGTCCTCGTACGGCCGCAGCCACCACTCGAAGAAGACCCACGTCCGGTTCCACGAGTCGATCTGCTCCGGCGAATCCTCACGCTCGAGCGTCACCGGATCCACGCGCCGGCTGAAGGCGTGTCCGCCACCCGCCGGCCCCACGGGCGGATCCACGTAGATCTTCGTCTCGGCCAGATCCGGCTTGAGCGCGCGCAGCTTCCAGACGAGCTGCTGGTCCTCCACGTAGTTCACGTCCGTGTCGTTCGTGGCCACGTGCACGAGCATTGGGATGTGCAGATTCTCCACGTGGTACAGCGGCGAGCGCTTGATGTACTCCTCGCGCTTTCTCGAACGGCAGCCGCCGATGGCCGGCTCCGCCGCATAGCTCCGCTGATAGCCGGGTCCCTTGTATCAGAGGCGAAAGACGAGATTCGTCACCGGCACGATCGCGGCGCCGGCCTTGAACGGGGTGTCCTCGCGCATCGCGAGATGCGCGGTGATGAAGCCGCCGTGGCTCCAGCCCATGATGCCGACGCGATCGGGATCGACGTACGGCAGCGACTTGAGATAGTCGACCGCCGTGAGCGACGTCGTCGAGCTCCTTGCCGCCGTAGTCGATCGCCTTGTAGTGCGCATCGCCGTAGCCGGTGCTGCCGCGGTAGTCGGGGCAGATGATGACGTACCCGCGCTCCACCGCTTCCTTCACGAACGGGCAACATGTCCGTGCCCCAGTCGCCGTGCACGCCGCCGTGCACCCACACCATCGCGGCGTGCCCGTGCGTGCCGCGCTTCGCTGAGTGGTGTGAACAGATAGGCCGGGATCTCCATGCCGCCGGCACTGCTCTTGTACGTGACCTTCCTGAATCCATGACGCCCGGCTGCGCGCCAGTAGATGCTGTCGGTGCGCTTCTTTGCGGCGATCTGCCGTTCGAAGTCGGCCTTGGGCAGATCCTCCGGCCGATTGCTCACATAGAGGCGGGCCGCGCGCACGCTGTCCATCGCCACTGGCGTCTGGCGGAACCGGCGGGCGCTGTCGGGTCGCGTCTGCTGCGGCGACCACCGCGACCGGCAGGACAAGCAAGTGAACGCGGCGGCGACAACCGCAGGGTATCGGATCAGCAGGGCGCAGGCGTGAAGACCGGGCAGGACGAGCGGAAAGACCAGGCATGGATTCCTCGCGGGGTTCGATGGCTCCGACGTAAGTATACGGCGGAATCCGCATCGAGGTTGAACCATGCACGGTCGCGGGTCAGCGCGCGGCTACGCACGATGGGAGCGGACGTGCCGCCCCGGGGCCACTGGATTGAAGCTGGTGACCCGATCCTAACGCGGCGATTACGGGAGGATTGTCTCGCGAATGTGCGGCGCAGCCGGGTCGGCTTCGCCACGGCAGACATCGCAGCCGGGTCGGCTCCGTCACGGCAGACATGGCCTTGTGTCGAAAACGAGCCCGCTCGCTCGGGTGATCGTGTACACCAAGTGCGGAGCGTCGGTGTACTGCAGTCGTGATACTGCGCCAGTTGGTCGGACGGGGTTCGAAGCGGCCAGGCGGACTCTGTTGATTCCTCGGGAGTCGAAAGGAATGCGCATTGCCCTGCTGTCGACACCATTCCTGACCGTGCCGCCGCGAACCTACGGCGGGACCGAGCTGGTCGTGCTACGAATTGGCTGTCGGCCTGCGGAATCGCGGTCACGACGTGACCCTGTATGCCACGGGCGATTCGGAATTCGAGGGAGATCTGCGCGCTCTCTATGGAGCAGCCCGCATTGGCCGCCTGAACCCCTGATGGACCTCAATCACATCTCCTGGGCGCTGCAGGACGTGTCCGTTCGCGCCGCTACGACGTCGTGCATGCGCATTCGGCCACGGCCCTGGCTTGCGCACGCCTCGCCGGAACGCTCCCGCTCGTCTACACTCTCCACCACGAACGCCACGAGGGGCTCTCGGCATACTACTGCTACTTCCCCGAGGTGCATTATGTCGCCATCTCGCACGATCAGCTCGCCGCGAGGTGCCGCTGCCCCATGCCGACGTCGTCTACCATGGACTCGACACGGCGCGGTATCGGTGGATCGAGCGTGCATCCGAGCTATGTCTGCTTCGTTGGCCGGTTCGCGAAGTGAAGGGCCTGCACATCGCCATCGACGTGGCCGCACGGGCAGGGGTGCCGATCCAGGTGGCGGGTGACGTGCACCCGCCGGACCGCACCTACGCGGCAGCCGAGCTGGCGCATCGCCTGGCACTGCCGCACGTGCGTCATCTCGGACCAATAGGTCCAGGCGACAAGGTGCCCTTGCTGCGCGATGCGCGCGCGCTGCTCGCGCCCGATCGAGTGGAACGAGCCGTTCGGGCTGGTGCTCATGGAAGCGATGCTGTCGGGGTGTCCGGTGGTGGCGTTCGGTCACGGCAGCGTGGCCGAACTCGTGGAGCCCGGCGTCACGGGGTTCATTGCCGGTACGGCTGACGAGATGGCGGCGCTCATCCAGCCCGGGGGACCCGTCGATCGCTTCGACCGGCGCCGATGCCGTGAGCGGGCCGCGGAACGATTCAGCCGCGAGCGCATGACGACGGACTATCTCGACATCTACGCCCGCGTCGCGGTACGACGGCGTCCCGGGATGCCGCGGCGGTCCGCGACACGGAGGCGCGTCTCGTGACGCATTCCACGACGTCGAATCCCAGGACTCGCGCCCAGGGGTCGCCCCACGGGGGGCGGCTGGAGCCGGTCTCGATGGAGGAGGCGGTCGGCTACACGGAGATCTCCTGCGAAGCGGAGACCCCCACCGACGGCGCTCTGGTGCTGAAGCATGACCGTCTGTTCCTCATCGCAACCGCGGCCGGCGAGATCGAGCCACCCGGGCGCTGCCGGCTGGGATTGTTCCACGACGACACGCGGGTGCTGAGTCACTATGCGCTGCAGATGCTGGGTGGTCCGCCGTCGCTCCTCTCGTCGCAGGTGATTCGGCCATATGCCGCGCAGATCGATCTGGCCATATCGGACCACGCGTTCGGCGGCAGCACCTGGGATCCGAAGCACGCCATACACATCCGTCGCGAGCTCGTGCTCGGAAACACGCTGCTGGAGCGCCTGCGTCTCACCAACTACCTCACCTCCGCCGTGGACTACTGGCTCGAGCTCCGGATGGCGTGCGATTTCGCCGACATCTTCGAGATTCGCGGTTGGAAACGGGCGCGTCGCGGCCAGTTCTATGCCCCGCACACGCGGGACCGGTGCATGCTGTTCACGTATCGCGGCACCGATCACCGACTCATCCAGAGTGGCATCGCGTTTCACGACGCGCCCGAGGAGCAGGACGGGCGCCGGGCGCGGTGGCTCCGACGTCTCGAGCCGAGCGAGACGGTGGAGTTGTTGTGGGAGACATTCGTGGACACCGCGCCCGAGGGCGGTGAGAGCAAACCGCACATCTTTCGGAGTGCGGCGATCGATGAGCGCCGGCACACGCTCCTGGGCATGTACGACCGATGGAACACGCAGTGCACGCGCTGGCACAGCGATGTGGAAGTCTTCGACGCCACGCTTGGGCGCGCGATCGACGATCTGCGCGCGTTGTACGTCGAGGCCGATGGCGAGCAGGTCATTTCCGCCGGCATTCCCTGGTACTCCACGGTGTTCGGCCGCGATGCCATCATCACGTCACTGCAGACGCTGTCGGTCAATCCCCGCATTGCCCGCGACACCCTGCGCTATCTGGCCCGTCGCCAGGGCGCCGCCGAGGAGCCGCAGACGGAAGAACAGCCGGGCCGCATCATGCACGAGCTCCGCCGTGGTGAAATGGCCCGCAGTGGCGAGATTCCGCACGTTCCCTACTACGGGACCATCGATGCCACCCCGCTCTGGCTCATTCTCCTGCACGAAACCTGGCGCTGGACGGGAGACGATGCCATCGTGCACGAACTGCTGCCTAACGTGAGCCGGGCGCTCGACTGGATCGACCACTACGGCGACGCGGACGGGGACGGCCTGGTGGAGTATGTCACCACGTCGAAGCGCGGTCTGGTCAATCAGGGATGGAAGGACTCGGGGGATGGCGTGCCCTTCCCGGATGGCGCGCTGCCGGTTCCGCCCATCGCGCTGGTGGAGGTCCAGGGCTACGTGTACGACGCCAAACTGCGCACCGCCGCCCTGCTGGAACGGTTCGGTGACGAGTCCGCCGCGGCCCGGCTGCGCCGCGAAGCCGAGGTGCTGCGGGGCCGCGTGCTGGACCAGTTCTGGATGGAGGAATCCGGGACCTTCGCGCTCGCCCTCGATGGGGAGAAGAAGCCCGTTCCCACGGTCACCACCAATGCGGGACACCTCCTCTGGAGCCGGCTCCCCGACGCCCACCGGGCGGCACGGATGACGGACGTCCTGCTCGGCGAGGACATGTTCAGCGGGTGGGGCATACGGACGCTCAGCGCGCGACACCCGGTGTTCAACCCGATGAGCTATCACGACGGATCGATCTGGCCACACGACAACGCACTCGTGGTGATGGGACTGGCGCACTACGGACTGAGCGCGCGCGCCATGCCGGTGATCACCGCCCTGCACGATGCGGCAGCCAACCTGGAATCGCATCGGCTGCCGGAACTGTACTGCGGCATGCGGCGGGGCAACGGCGTTCGACCCGTGCTCTATCCCGTCAGCTGCGCCCCGCAGGCCTGGGCGAGCGGCGCGCTGTTCATGATGCTGCAATCGGTGCTGGGCATCTTCCCCGAAGCCGAAGCGGGCGTGCTGCACGTCCGCAATCCGATGCTGCCGGCGTTTCTCCGCGAGCTGACCGTGAGCGGGCTGGCCGTGGGCCGGTCGCGCGTCTCGCTGCACTTCGGCTGGCACGGCGACCGGACGCTGGTGCATCTCTACAGCGTCGACGGGGATCCCATCCAGGTCCGGATCGAATTGAGCTAGGCGGGCCGGCCAGCCCGCGGGCCCCACCAGCGCCGTGGTCCCATTGCGCGTATCCCTTGAGCGCATCACACTGAGCACGCGCCGGAGAGCCCGGCGCCGCAATCCACAAGTCGGAGGAATCGACATGTCCCTTCGGTCGCGTTCGACGCGCCGATTCGCGTGGCTGTTGCTGGCGGCCGCGTGGTCGCTCACTCGGGTTCCCGCGGTGGGGGCCCAGCAGAAGGTCGACGAGGAGTACACGAAGCAGATCAAGCAGTTTCTGCGCGACCCGCGCATCTCGACCGAGCTGGTGGATCATCTGCCGGCGTCCAGCACCGTACCGACGCCGCTGGCCCACTTCGGCCACATCATCGGCGCGTGGGGCATCCTCGACAACAACGAGCAGATGAACGCGTACCTCGAGAAGGTCGCGAAGGCGGCGCCGGCGCGCGCGAAGTACTGGACGATCGGCAAGTCCGAGGAAGGGCGCGACATGGCGGTCCTGGTGATCGGGAACGAGGAGACGATCCGCAATCTCGACCGGTACAAGGGATACCTGGCCGCGCTCACCGATCCGCGAAAGACGACGCAGGCCCAGGCTGAGCAGATGATCAAGGTGGCGAAGCCGATCTACTGGATCACCAGCGGCATGCACTCGCCGGAGACGGGCGGTCCGGAAATGCTGATGGAGCTGGCGTATCGCCTGGTGGTGGAGGAGACGCCGCTCATTCAGAACATCCGCAACAACGTGATCACGATGATCACGCCGGTCGTGGAGACGGACGGGCGCGACAAGGTCGTGGACGCCTACAACTACGGCAAGGCGCATCCGGGGGTGTCGCGCAACAACCTCATGATGTACTGGGGGAAGTACGTGCAGCACGACAACAACCGCGACGGGATGGGGCAGTTCCTCGCGCTCACGCGCAACATCGAGAAGTTCGGGATCGAGTGGCACCCCACGATCCTGCACGACCTCCACGAGGCGCAGACGCTGCTCTACGCCTCGACCGGCACCGGCCCGTACAACGAGCAGGTCGACGCCATCACGATCGACGAATGGTGGTTGCTCGCCGAGAACGACGTCATGGAGATGACGAAGCGCGGCGTGCCGGGCGTCTGGACGTACGGTTTCTACGACGGCTGGGTCCCGAACTACATGTTCTTCGTTGCCCATGCCCACAACGCGATCGGGCGCTTCTACGAAGTCCAGAGCTACGGCCCCGACACCAGCACCGTGCGCACCAACCAGAGCCGCGAGTGGTTCCGTCCGAATCCGACGCCGTCGAACGTCCCGTGGGGTCCGCGGAACAACACCAACATCCAGGAGTCGGCGATCCTCTTCGCCCTGAACCGGGTGGGCAAGGACCGCGAGCTGTTCCTCGACAACTACTGGGTGAAGAACAAGCGCGCGGTGGCGAAAGGAAAGGATGGCCCCACGTACGCCTGGGTCATACCGGCCACCCAGCGTCGCAAGGCCGACGCCGCCGACGCCGTGAACGAACTGATCGACCAGGGCGTCGAGTTCCACACGGCGTCGGCGGCGTTCAAGGCGGGCAACGTGGACGTGAAGCCGGGCGACTACATCATTCGCGGCGACCAGCCCTACCGCACGGTGGCCGACATGTACTTCTCGGTGCAGCGCTACGCCACCGGCAACCCGTCACCCTACGACGACACCGGCTGGACCTTTCAGTACCTGCGCGACATGGTGATCAACGCGGTCGACGACAAGGCAATCCTGCAGCAGCCGATGAAGATGGTGACCGGGCACGTCACCGCGCCGGGCGGCATTGCCGGTGCGGGCAACGTGATCGTGGTGGAGCATTCAGGCGACAACAACATCGTCACGTTCCGCTACAAGCTCGCCGGTGTGAAGATGGAGGCGGCCGAGGACGACTTCGACGCCAGCGGGCATCACTTCCGGGCCGGCGCCATCATCATCCCCAACGCCAACGCGGCGCAGGTCGAGCCCGTCCTGAAGAACCTGGGCCTCTCGGCGTGGGCGATGGCCTCGGCGCCGACCGTGAAGACCCACGACCTCGACATCCCGCGCATTCTCTACCTCCACAGCTGGAGCCGGACGCAGGACGAAGGGTGGGTGCGCGCGGCGCTCGAGACCTACGGCATTCCGTTCACCTACACGGGTGACAAGGAACTGGCGCACATGCCGGACCTGCGGTCGAAGTACGACGTCGTCATCTATCCCCATACCGGGGGGAACGCGCAGTCGGCGGTGAATGGCGTGCCAATGACGGGTACCACGCCGATTCCCTATCGCAAGACCGCGGCGACGCCGAGCTTCGGGACCCCCGACTCCACCGACGACATTCGCGGCGGCATGGGGATCGACGGCCTCATGAATCTCTACAGGTTCGTGGAAGCCGGCGGCACCCTCATCACCGAAGGGTCGACCTCCACCCTCTTCCCGGACTACAATCTCACGCCGGGCGTGTCGGTGGAGCAGCCGGACGGGCTGTTTGCGCGCGGTACGATTCTGCGGGCGATGGTGAGCGATGCGAAGAGTCCCCTCGCCTACGGGCTCGCCGATTCGCAGCTCCCGGTCTACTTCAGCCAGGGTCCCGTCCTGAACGCGGGTGGCGGCGGCGCGCTGGCGTTCGGGCGCGGAGGCCGCGGCGGCGGCGGGTACAGCCAGAACACCCAGCCCATGGCCGACCCGCCGGCCGTCTCACCGTTTCCCTCGTTAGGTGGTGCCGGGCAGCCGGAGGCCGAAGCGGGCGGCGGGCGCGGAGGCCGGGGCGGGCGGGGATTCGGGGGCGGGGGCGGCCGCGGAGGGTTCGGCGGCGGCGGTGCCGCCGAACCGCCGCGGGTGGTGCTCCGCTTCCCCTCGGACACCACGCAGATGCTGCTCTCCGGCGTGCTGGCCGGCGGCAGTGCGCTTTCGGGACGCGCCCAGCTGGTGGATGCACCGGTGGGAAAGGGCCACGTGGTGAGCTTCGCCATTCGCCCCTACTGGCGCTGGCAGACGCAGGGAACCTACATCTTCGGCTTCAACGCCATCCTGAACTGGAACGACCTCGACGCCGGGCGCCCGGCGCCGCGGCAGCCGGCCAGCGAAGGGCAACGGTAGCAGTTCCCGGGCGCGGCAGGACTCGAGCGGGCTCCGATTCCGGAGCCCGCTCGTCAGGTGTGGCGGCCGTTGGCGGGGACCGGCGCGTCGAGCGCTTCGCGTACCTTCTGCGCGAGTCCGGCAATGGTGAACGGCTTCTGCAGGAGCATGATGTCGTGCTCCAGCAGGCGGTGTTGCAGGATCACGTCATCGGTATACCCCGACACGAACAGCACGCGGAGTTCCGGTCGCATGGCCCGGACCCGCTCCGCGAGCTCGCGGCCTCCCATCCGCGGGAGCACCACGTCCGTGAGCAGCAAATGGATGGGGTCCCGGTGTTCCTGGAGCAACCGGAGTGCGCTTTCACCGTCGGCGGCCTGCAGCACCGTGTGTCCGCGACTGGTGAGCGCACGCGACGCAATGGCGCGCAGCGGGGCCTCGTCTTCCACGAGAAGGATGGTCTCGGTGCCGCGCGCGTCGACCTGGGCATCGCCGGCGTCATCCTGCTCGCTCGTCTTCTGGATGCGCGGCAGGTAGACCTTGATCGTCGTGCCGACGTCCGACTCGCTGTAGACGCCAATGTGACCGCCGAATTGCTGCACGATGGCGTAACAGGTGGCGAGCCCGAGACCCGTACCCTTTCCTCGTTCCTTGGTCGTGAAGAAGGGCTCGAACAGGTGCGACTGCACCTCGGCCGTCATACCGGTGCCCGTGTCGCTCACCGAGAGCATCACGTATTCGCCCGGCGCGGAGTCGGCGTGGAGCCGGGTGTACGCCTCGTCGAGCAGGATATGCGTGGTTTCAATGACCAGCAGTCCGCCGGTAGGCATGGCGTCGCGGGCATTCACCACCAGGTTGACCACGACCTGCTCGATCTGTCCACGATCCGCATGGATTGCGCCGAGGGTCATTGGCGAGGCGGGTCCGCAACTCGACATCCTCGCCGATCAGCCGCCGCAACATCGTGGTCAGTCCTGCGACCACGTCATTGAGGTCGAGATCTGAGGGAGAGACAAGCTGGCGCCGTGAGAACGACAGCAGTTGACGGGTCAGGAGCGTGGCCCGTTCTGCCGCCTTGCGCACCTCGTCCCATGGAGGTCCGCCAGTCGTACTGTTCAGCGCACCGGTCAGCGCCATGTCGCACTCGGCAAGAATGACGGTGAGCAGGTTGTTGAAGTCGTGAGCAACACCGCCGGCCAGGCGGCCGACGGCCTCGAGCTTCTGCGCCTGGCGGAACTGCTCCTCGAGCTGATGCTGCTCGGTCACGTCAAGTAACGCGCCCACGATCTGCGTCGGAGCGCCATCCGCATCGATCAGCACGCGCTGCTCGTCGCGCACCCACCGGTAGGTGCCATTCCGGTGTCGAAACCGGTATGCCTCGAGCTTGTCGCGCGTCAGGTGCAGCGGATCGCCGAAGAGTCGCGTCCGGTCATCCGGCTGGACGTTTTCGGTCCACCACCCCGGCGACAGGGCGTCCTGTATCGAGTATCCGAGGATCCTGGTCACGTTCTCGCTGATCCACTCGAGCGTCGCCTCGCGATCGTGCACCCGCATCTGGTAGATCACCGCGCCGCTGGCGGCGATCACTTTCTGCAGTCGCTCGCGGGCGGCGCGCAGCTCGCGCTCCGCGCGTCGGCTCTCCGTGACGTCGGTCGCCAGGGCGAGCCGGGCGCGACGGGCATCAAACGTCAGCTCGTGCGAGGAGATCGCCACTTCGATGAGCGCGCCGTCCTTCTTCCGATGCCGCCACACTCCCGCATTCTCAAACTCGGGCGGCAACTGCGCGATGACACGCAGCAATTCCGACACGTCCTCTGCCGGCCGGATGTCGCGGATAGACATCCCGAGCAATTCGTCGCGGGAATAGCCGTAGTGCTGGACCATCGCCTTGTTCACGTCCAGGAACGCGAGCGTGGCGACGTCAAAGACGTACATCGGATTCGGGTTGTGCTCGAACAGATCCCGGTACCGTGCTTCCGAGTCCGCCAGCGCCGCCATCTGATCCTGGAGCTGGCGGCGCGCGTCGGACACGCTCGCCGCCATCCCGTTAAAGGCGGCGCCCAACGAGCCAACCTCATCACGCCTGACGGCGCGTACCCTGCGAGAGTAGTCCCCGGCGCTGACCGCGGCCGCGGCTTCCGACAGCTCGTAGAGCGGCCCGGTTATCCGGCCGCTCGCCGCCCAGGCAATGATCGCGGCGACGGCCAGCAAAACCAGACCGGCGATGACCTGCCAGAGGAGAATCTCGTGCCCGCGCTGCAGGACCAGCGCGTTCGGCAGCTCCGCAACCACCGCCCACGGCGTGTTCGCGACCGGGGCCATCGAGGCAAGCCATGCGCTCTCATCGGGTCCCGCGAGACGGAACACGCTGTCCGGTGTGGCCACAGGGATCGCGGGCGCGTGAACCACGCTTGCCAGGTCGGTCCAGACGTCGCCGGCGGCGTTGCCCAGCAGCAGGCGTGCCTCCGACCCCGCGAGTTCGTTCAGTTGCTTCTTCACCTGCGTGCCGAGTCCGAGGCGTCGGACTTCGATCACCCACCCGACAGGACGCCCGGCGGACCGTACGCGCGCGAGGACCGGGTAGAAGACCCCCGTGTCCACGGCGAACAGCGGACCCACCACGGCCGCATCATCAGCATCGCCGCGCGCGGCAATCAGTGCGCGGGCCACGCTGTCCCGCACCGCGCCTCCAGTCGACGTGGCGAGGACAGCTTCACCTCGCGGGTCGCGCAACTCGATCGCCATGAGGTTCGGGCTTCGCCGCGCCACTGCCCGGAGCGTATCGAGCAGGCGTCCCGATCCCGTGGTGGCGGCGGAGCCGAGTCGCGCGGCGACCGACGGGAGGGACACGATCGCCCTGGCGTGCGCCAGGAGAGGCGCCGCCGAATTGCCCAGAACGTCGCTCATGCGCCGGGCGGCACTCTGCACACTCTGCACCGCGCGCAACCGTTCGGCGCGCCGCTCCTCACGGTAGCCTGCGCCGCCATAGATGACCACCACACCCAGCACGATTCCGCAGATGAGCAGCGGGAGGCGGTATCGGATGGAGAGCGCGCGACTAGATCCCATGCCCATCGCTCATTGCGCGTGTGCCCGCGCAACGTGAATGGCAGCAGCGCCCCGCGAGCCCGCAGGCGTGCACCAGCTTCGTTCTCCGTGCGAAAGACTGCAACATGGACGCAGGATTATCCGGAGCCGCAGGAATGGTTAGAATACACCAATGTGTGCAAGGTCTCACCTGGCCGGTGCCACAGGCAGCGGACGCGTGCGAGCGCAGTGGGGTCACGCCTGACCCGATTTGTGGACGGGGCACCGGGTGCAATCAGGCCTGCGGATCCGGGCTGAACGCGGCGCCCAGTTCCGGCTCGCGCGCAGCCCATGCGCAGAACGCCGGCCCTCGAGCCGGCGTTCTGCACACGTGACGCGACGATCTCAGGCCCGGATCAACTGGCGCGCAGATAGATGCATCCGGCTTCCTGGGCCCGAATGGCGGCAAACACGCCCGAAGGCTGGAGGACGACGCCGGGCACCAGGTACCCCAACGCGCGCTTCCGGGCTTCGTCGTCACTCACCCCGTCCTTCGCCTTCACCGTCTGCACGCAGTCGTCGAAGGCGACATTACACGCCAGCGCCACGCCCCCCCGGTCGATGAACTTGTCCAGCTGCACGGGATCGAAGTCAGCCGGTATTTCGCCGCGCGCCGATGACAGGAGCACCGGGTTGCGATCGGTCGGTTCCTGGGTGACCGGGTGCAGGACGTGCTTGGCCTTGCCGATGCCATACTTGTCCCAGTAGGCCTGCTGCATGGCGAGGGCGATTCCCTCGTGCCGCAGCACAACCACGGCCGAGAGGTCGCGCGCCGGGATCCCGAGAACCTGGTTGTACTGACTGGTCCACAGCGTCGCCCGCCACACGCCGTACCCGCTCTCGATGGCCGGGACGTCGAACACCGCCTTGTGCGCGCCGGTCAGGCGGTCCACCCATGACAGATCCCATTTCTCCTGGGATTGCGGCGATGCCGCGAGCGTTCGCGTGACGGCGTCGATGGACAGGGGGGCGGCGCTCAACAGCGCGGCTCCCGCGCCGATGCGCTCGATGAACTCACGTCGCGTGGTATCCACGGCAGCCTCCTGAAGGGGGGTCTCTCCGCAAGCGGCAGTAAACTCGTTAGGCAGTCGGACCGGCATGGACCGAAACGCCGATGGTATTGTCTGCGACGCGATGCCCCGCTCGCCGCGGAACGCGGGGAGGCGCGCCCTCGCCAGCCGCCCCCGTCGATCCCGGCCGGGTGACCGCGAGTTGGTACACGCCAACCGGTCAAATCTCGCCACGGAGAATCCGCTCCGTCCAGACGGTGGTCCGGGCGCGGTAACAGCGGGTGCGAGGAATGCGGCATTGCCAAGCTCCTGCCGGCGCGCCCACCAGGTCAGACCGGGAGATGGCACCATTGACACGTGGAGAGGCCGCAGTCACTCTGGTCGCTGCCATTCCGGAATGACCAGCTGCCAGCCAGGAGCATACGCCATGCGCTATAGCAAGCCGACGGTGACGCGTCGAGGACTCCTCGCCGGCGCGGCGGGCGCCCTCGGAAGCGCCGTGCTCGCGGGGCTCCCGGCAGCGGCGCGGTCCGTGGGAGACGGAGGTGTGGGCAACGCGCAGACGGCCACCGGCGGCGACCACGGCGCCGGCGTGGCGGATCCCACCTCTGCGCCCGGAGTGCCCACCAGCGCAATGGGGTCGCGCTCGCCGTTCGCCGAACCGACTCCCCGAGCGCCGATTGGTCAGATCGTCGGCAGCTCCTTCACGCCGCTCCAGAGTCTGAGCGGGACCATCACGCCATCCGATCTCCATTTCGAGCGGCATCACGCCGGGGTGCCACGGATCGATCCGCAGCGGCATCGTCTGCTCATCCACGGACTGGTGGAACGGCCGCTGATGTTGACCGTGGATGAACTGCGGCGCTTCCCCGCGGTCACGCGCATTCACTTCGTGGAGTGTTCGGGCAACGGACGCAGCGCGTGGGTGGCTCCGAAACCGGAGATGTCGCCGCAGCAGGTGGACGGACTCACCAGCAACTCCGAATGGACGGGCGTCCCACTCGCGGTTCTCCTCGAGGAAGCCGGGGCGGCGCCGGACGCCACGTGGTTTCTCGCCGAGGGCGGCGACGCGTCCAAGCTTGCCCGGAGCATCCCGATCGAGAAGGCGCGGGACGACGCCCTGGTCGTCTGGGGGCAGAACGGCGAGCCGCTTCGGCCGGAGCAGGGCTTCCCGTTGCGCCTGCTGCTGCCCGGCTACGAGGGAAACACCAACGTCAAATGGCTCCGCCGGATCGAACTCGGACGACAGCCCTGGATGACCCGGTGGGAGACGTCGACCTACACCGATCCGCTCCCTGACGGTACTGCGCGACAGTTCAGTTTCGCGATGGACGCGAAGTCGGTCATCACGACGCCGTCGTACCCTGTCAGGCTGCCGTCGCCGGGATGGTATCCGGTGTCCGGCGTGGCGTGGTCGGGGCGAGGGCGCATCACGCGCGTGGAAGTGAGCACCGACGCCGGCCGTACCTGGTCGGATGCCGTGCTGGACGGTCCGGCGCTGCCGTGCGCGCACACGCGCTTCTCGCTTATGTGGGAATGGCGGGGAGAAGACGCGACACTGCTCAGCCGGGCCACCGACGACACCGGCTACGTGCAGCCCACGCGGAAGGCACTGCTGGCAGTGCGGGGGATCGGTACGAGCTACCATTTCAACTGCATCCGAGGATGGCGGGTGCAGCGCGACGGCCGCCTATTCTTTCACGGGGAGACCTGATGCGGATCCGTCGGGCGGTTGCCGCCGTCGCGGTGTGTGGACTCCTGTCGTCGTGTCGGGCGCGTGAGCAACAGGCCGGGGTCGATTCGGCGCGGATGCGGGCCCCGGCTCCGGCAGCGCGGCGGTACGGCCTGGGGACGCTCGCGACGCCCGCCGAAATCTCGGCGCTCGACATCGACGTGTCGCCGTCCGGCGAAGGGCTGCCGCCGGGGCGTGGCGACGTCGCGACCGGCGAGCGGCTCTATCGCGCCCAGTGCGCGGTGTGTCACGGTGCCGGAGGTGAAGGGATCGCGCCCAACCCGCCGCTCATCGGACGCGATCCGCGCTCCGGCTTTCCGTTCGCGACCAATGCCGCCCTGCAGCACACCATCGGCAACTACTGGCCGTACGCGACCTCATTGTTCGACTACGTCCGGCGGACCATGCCGCTGCTGACGCCGGGGACGCTGTCGAACGCCGACACCTACAGCCTGACCGCCTATCTGCTGGCGGCCAATGGCATCCTCCCGGCCCGCGCCACGCTCGACTCGGCCTCCCTGGTCGCGGTCCGGATGCCGGCGCACGACCGCTTCGTTCCGGACGACCGGCGCGGCGGCCGCGAGATTCGTTAGGCGCGATGCAGTTTCTCCACGCGCCGCGCGACCGCGCCGGCTTCCTGATCCTGGTCCTGGCGGCCGGTATTCTGTACCTGGTGGCGCCGTTCGTCATCGGGCTGCTTGGCGCGGCCGTGCTCTATGCCATATGCGTCGGCACCTATCGCACCATGCGGCGCCACCTGCATCCGGACCTGGCGGCTTCTCTCACCCTCATCGGCGCGGTCATCGGGATCGCCCTGCCCCTGGTCTGGCTCGTCAGCCAGGTCGTCGCCCAGGCGCCCGAGATTCTGCGCGGGGCCCAGCAGAGCGATTTCCTGTCGCGGGTATCGGCGCTGCGCGTCGGGGGACTCAACGTCGGCGAGCAGATCGCCCGTGCCAGCGACACCGCGGCAGGGTGGCTGTCACGCCAGGCGTTCAGCGTGGTGGGGAGCGCGGCGCAGGCGATCATCAATCTCTTCATCGCCTTCTTCGGCCTGTACTACATGCTGCGCTCGGGTGATGAGCTATGGACCTCGGTGCGTCCGTTCATTCCGTTCTCGGCTGCCACGGCGGACGCGCTGCGGGTGCACTTCTTCAGCATCACCAGGGCCACCCTGCTCGGGACGGCCGTGACGGCGCTGCTCCAGGGCAGCATCGTCGGCGCGGGATTCTGGATGGTCGGCCTGCCGCATCCACTTTTCTGGGGAACGATGACCGGCTTCGCCTCAATCCTGCCGGTGCTCGGGAGTGGACTCATCTGGCTGCCGGGCGTGCTGGTGCTTCTCGCCAACGAGCGCTTTGGCCGCGCCATCGTGCTGCTCGCCATCGGGGGCGTGCTCGCCAGCAACATCGACAACTTCATCCGTCCGCTCGTCTACAAGCGAGTCTCGGGCATTCACCCGATGATCACCTTGCTGGGCGCGTTCGCGGGCGTGAAATACTTCGGCTTGCTCGGAGTGTTGCTCGGTCCGCTGGCGATCACGTACCTGTTCGAGCTGATCGACTTCTACCGCAAGGAGTACGGGGCCGCGACCGAAGCAGATGTCTGACGGTTCGACGGGCCGGGTGATGCGCCTGGCGATCGTCAGTCGCGACGCAACAGCTGGAGAAAGTCCTCGGCCGACACCGGCTCGGAAAACAAGGTGCCCTGCCCGTACTCGCACTTGAACCGCAGCAGCTCGGTGAGCTGGTCCTCGCGTTCGATACCCTCAGCGACCGTGCGCAGCTGCTTCAGCCTGCCGAGCGCGATGATGGCGCGGGTCGCCGCGTGGTCCTCGGGCCGGCGCGTCACCTGGCTGATGAACGTGCGGTCGATCTTGAGGATGTCCACTGGAATGTCCGTTGGATCGCCGATGGTGGCGCTGCGCGAACCGTAGTCGTCGATCGCGAATCGGACGCCCAGGGTGCGTACCTCGCGCAGCCGTGCCAGCGCGTCGGTGACCGAGCGCGCCAGAGCGCTTTCGGTGATTTCCAGGACCAGACGATGCGCAGCGATCCCGGACTCGCGGACTGCGGTGGCCACGTCGGTGCTGAAGTCGGCGTGGAGCAGCTGGCGCGGCGTGATGTTGACGGTCACTGTGAGACTCCGCTCGGTCCCGATGACCTCCTGCCAGCGCTGCAGCTGGCGACACGCCTCGTTCAGGATCCACTGTCCCAGCGGGATGATCAGGCCGGTCTCTTCCGCCACCGGAATGAATGCCGCGGCCGGGATGAGGCCGCGCTCGCGGTGATGCCAGCGCACCAGCGCCTCCACGCCCGCGATGCGGCGGCTGCGGAGGACGACGATCGGCTGGTAGACCAGCGAGAAGTCGCCCTGCTCGATGGCTCGTCGCAGCTCATCCTCCAGGTGCCGGTGGCCGAGCGCCGCCGGGTGAATCTGCGGGTCGTAGAGTTCGCACGCGCCGCGTCCCCGGCGCTTGGCCGACCGTAGCGCCACGTCGGCGTTGCGGAGGAGATCCTCGGGCCCTTCTTCAGGGATGGCGCTGGCGATGCCCATCGACGCGCTGGGTGTGAAGTCCTTCCCCCGCACCGAGAGCGGGGTGGCAAAGAGCGAGACGAGGCGCTGCGCCACCTGGACGAAATTCCGTTCGTCCGACATGTCCTCGAGCAGGATCGCGAAGCGCGTCCCCTCGAGCCGCGCGGCGGAGTCCGACGCCCGCAGACAGGTGCGCAATCGCGCCGCCGCCGCCGCAATGAGTTCCTCGAGCTCCGCGTAGGTGGCGCGCAGGCCGCCCGATCGGAAGTCGTCGAATTCCAGGAGTACCACCGCCAAGGGCAGCTGATGGCGGTGCGCGCGGGTGAGCGCGTGCTCCACCCGGTCGCGGAGCAGTGCGCGCGTACCAAGGCCGGTGAGCGGGTCCTGCAGGTCTGCGTCGTTGGGAATCCCGGCCAGCGAGGGGCGCGTGATCACCTCGCAGAGCGCGATGGCGATCCCCTGGATCCCCGGCTCGTCGAGCAGGCTCGTGGCGTGGGCGTCAACCGTCTTCCAGCGCCCGTCGGCGCAGCGGACACGCCAGCGTGGCCACGGGTGGGCCTCGCCGCCGGCGGCGAGATCGCTCAGGAACTCCCTGGCATTCGCGACATCGTCTTCGTGAAGCAGGGTTACCAGGTATCGTCCGGTCAGTCGGGATGGAGCGTGACCCAGCACCCGTTCGGTCGAAGCGCTGGCTCGCGTCACCATCCCGGCCTCGTCGAGTAAGAGGACCGGATCCGATAGCCGCTCGAAGAGCGGCACGTCCATGGGCGGCGGGGTGAGCTGAGGCGGCGCGGGGGCCATCGGCACCGCGTCGAGCATCAGGGCTCGAACCGGGATATCTGCCATCGGTGGCACCGAGTGCGCCTCGGGGACCGTCTTGCGCGCGAGGACGACCGCGATCAGCGCCGCGGACAGGAGGAGCACACCCGTGACCGCGAGTCGCGGCCGACCGAGGACCGCGGCCGACACGGCGAGGCTGGCGCCGAGCATGAGAAGGACGGCGCCGGCGAGCGAGAATGGCCTGCGTTCGGTCGCGGGATTCAACGGCAGGAGGAGGCTGGGGGCACTTGTCGCCGCGGGTGCGTTCGCGGGCGATGCAGACTATCATCTAGACGCGCCAAGTGCCTGAGGGTTGCGGATTTCCGCATCTCTCACGCCGTCATGCCTCGGGGCCCCCAGGAGCACGTGAGGCGCCCGCCCTCCCGGGCTCTTGGGGTGGCACGTGTGGTATAAGGCTCGGATCGTCCGGTGCCGGCTGCAACGCCCGGCGCCGCTGTGCGAGACGTCAGGTGGCAAGGCGAGTGCGGTGCTCCTGGTGACCCGCTCCATTGGACATGAACGTTATTCGATTCGAGTTTCAGAATCCGTGGATCCTGATCCTTCTTGCCGCCATTCCGGCCTGGTGGTGGTGGCGCCGGAGGGGGAGGGGGAGGGCGCATGCAATCGTCTACTCCAGAGTACCGGTGCTTGCCCGTGGCCCGCGAGCCGGCCGCGCGCTGGCGCGCCTGTTGGTGGGCCTGCGGACGCTGGTGGTCGCGGGCTTCGTGATCGCGCTGGCGCGACCGCGCGCCGCGGGTCGCATGGAACAGACCAACAGCGAAGGGATCAACATCGTGATCGCCTTCGACATCTCGAGCTCGATGCTGGCGGAGGACTTCCAGCCGCAGAACCGGCTCGAGGTGGCGCGGGAACGCGTGAAGCAGTTCATCGCGATGCGGAGCAGCGATCGGATCGGCGTGGTCGCTTTCTCGGGGGAGGCACTGACCCAGGTGCCGCTGACCACCGACTACCCCGTGGTGCTGGCGGCGGTGGACAACCTGCAGCCCGGCCAGCTTCAGGACGGAACGGCGATCGGTACCGCCATCGCCACCGCGGCGAATCGTCTGCGCGACGCTCCCGGGCGTTCGCGGGTGATCGTCCTGCTGACGGACGGGGTGAACAATCGCGGCTCGATCGATCCGCGCACCGCGGCGCAGGCGGCGGCGGCGTTCGGCATCAAGATCTACACGATTGGCGTGGGCACGGAGGGGATGGCCCCGGTCCCGGTTTCGCAGCGGCGTGTTCGGGCTGCGCTATGAGAATCGTCCGGTGGAGATCGACGATGCGTTGCTGACCGAGATCGCGCAGCAAGACCGGTGGCCGCTACTTCCGGGCGCGCGATGCCGAGGCGCTCACGCGCATCACCGAGGAGATCGACCGTCTGGAGCGGACGCCGGTCCGTACGCGCGTCTACACCCGCTACGCGGAGCTGTACCGGTGGCCGCTGGCGGTCGGCGCTGCTGGCGCTGCTGGCGGAGTTGGGACTGGCGGCGTGGCGCGGGCCGTTACCATGACGATCGGCTGTCGGCTGTCGGCGGTCGGCTGTCGGCTGTCGGCTGTCGGCGGTCGGCGGTCAGCGACCAGCGGTCACCATGCAGCGATCGGCGCGGGGCGCGCCCTACAGTATCCCCCGTCGCCGCAGGAACCAGAGCAGCCCGACGCCGAACGCGAGCTGCAGCACCAGCAGGATCTCGAATCCGATCGGGTTCTGCGACAGGGGGATCCGGGTGAAGTTCATCCCCCACATGCCGCTCACGACCACGAACGGCACCGACAGCGTGGCGACCACGGTCAGTCCCTTGGTCACGAGCCCGAGCCGGTTGGACACCTGGGACAGGTAGCTCTCGAGCGTGCTGCTCAGGAGGTCGCGAAAGGTGTCGAGCGAGTCGTTGATGCGCAGCATATGATCGTAGACGTCGCGGAAATAGAGCTGCACCTCCTGCGTGAGGAACTGCGACGGCCGGTTGGCCAGCACGTTGAAGATCTCGCGCTCGGGCGAGAGGTACCGGCGCAGCGAGAGCACCATGCGCTTCACCGCGAAGATGTCGCGCAGCGCCGCCTCGTCGAACTCCGGAAGACGCGCTCCTCCAGGCAGTCGAGGAACTCGTCGAGCCGGTCCAGAATCGGGAAGAACGCGTCCACCGCGGCGTCCATGACCTGATGGGCGAGCCGGGCCTGGCCCCGCGCCAGCACGTCCGGGTTCCGCGCCGCGAGGTCCACCACCTCGTCGACATGGGGGCTGCGCCGCTGTGCACCGTGACCAGGTAGTTGGCACCGAGGAAGAGGTAGAGGTTGCGCGTGTCGAGGTCGTAGGGATCTCGGCGCCGTGTCGCAGACTCACTACGCGCAGGATGATGAACAGGTACCCGTCGTACTCCTCCACCTTGGCGCGGCTGTTCGGGGTGCAGCACGTCCTCGATGGCCAGCGGATGGAACCCGAACACCTTCTCGAGCAGTGCCCCCTGTTGTCGCACCGAACTGTCGATGTCCACCCACAGCTTGCCCGCGCCGTGTCGCACGCGCGCCATCAGGTCCTTGAGAGAGAGATCGCGGGACAGCGTGCGCTCGCCGCCGTCGGGAATGAAGAACGAACGCGGAAGCTTTATCGCTGCCGCGGGCGGCGAGGCGCCCGGTTCCGGAGGAGTCGGTGTGGTCACGAATCAGCGCGTTGGAGTTCGTCCGGCATCTTCCCGTTCTCCTGGCGTGGCATGGTTCACTCACCGCCGCGTCTCGCGGACTTCCTCCCGCCGGCCGCGACGGACCTGATCATCCTGGAATCGAAAGGCCACCTTCACGCTCCGCTCCGATCCCTTCGCGCGCGCCGTCTCCAGCGCGTGCCGGTGGTCGGCGAGCGGAGAACGGTGCGTGACCAGCGAGCCGACAGGCGGCGCGGCCGCTGGCGATGACGATCCGCCGCCTGCGAAGGCATCGTCCGGAGGCCGCCGTGTCCATGCACGCCATAGCGCGAGCGTGCCGCGCAACCGTGAGTTCCTTGAGCCACAGCGGCGTCCAGTCGAGCCCGCGCAGTGTGCTCGCGTTCCCGATGAGCACGATCGATGCCGCCCTGCGCGGGTGCAGCGCATCGCGTCCTCCATGGCGCGGACTGCCGTCGACACACACGAACGTTGCATCGAACCCGCCGACGCCCGGTCGGCCGGCCGATGATCGGCGTGAGCAGCCGGGTCTCCGCCGCCTCGGCGAGCGCGGCGAGATAGTCGCCGCGTGCGAGAACGGTTCGACGCCGCGCCGAGCCGCGAGGCATGGTCCGCCTGGAAGGCATGCCGCGCGACGCACGGTGACGTCGACGGGCGCGAGCTGCCTGCAGGGCCGCGGTCAGCAGGAGACCCATCGGTGCCGGCGCCGATGACGAGGACCGCGCGGGTGCTGGCGCGTCGGCGCATGGCGCCATGCACGGCGTGCACGCAGCACGCGAGCGGCTCGGCGAGCACGGCTTCTTCGTCGGTCATGGTGTCCGGCACCCGGACCAGCTGCGACGCGTGGGCCACGAACTCCTCGCCCCAGCTCCCACCTAACGATCGGTCGTGCCGATGAACATGCCCGGCGGCAGCGCGCCGTCGGTGAAATGCGATGCAGCGCGAATGCTGTCCGGCGGCGCACGCCGCGCACGGGGCGTGATTGCGCGCGGCTCGCAGCAGAGCAAGGGATTCACGACGACCCGTTCGCCCGCGCGGAATGCCGCGCACGCGCGCGCCGGTCTCCATGATCGATCCGACATTCTCGTGGCCGAGCACGAAGGGGAACGAGGAGAACGGGGAGGCCGACGGACTGGCGTGGAGCGACGACGATGCCGAGGTCGCTGCCGCAGATGCCGCCCAGCCGGGTGCGGACTGCGGACCCAGTCCCGCGCCGGCAGCGCCGGCGAAGGCCACCTCGCCGAAGCGCGTGCAGGCATGCGGACCGACGTACAGCGCGCGGTCGAGAGTCGCCCGGCCGCGAGCGTCGCCAGGTACGTGGGGATGGGCGCGGCGAAGCTGATCGCCTTCACGACACTGGCGATCGACGCTCGACCGGGCGAGACTGCTCTCGACGACGCTCTCCGGCACGACCACGCGCAGCGCCCGCGTGCGGCACTCGATCCGCAACTCGGCTGAGGCGGCCCGCCGGTACTCGCCGTCGGTCTCGTAGCCCGGCGGCGACGGCGAACCGGAGGGAGAACGAAGCGGCCCGCTCGACGACGCACTTCGGGCAGACGCGGTGTGCGTGCCGCGCGTGGCGGCCAGAAACAGCCGCAGCCGCCGCCAGCGGTGGCGCATCGTGAATGGAAATAGCGTCGAGCACGCCGTCTGTGATCGAGGCGTCGGGCGCGATGCGGAACGAGCCGCCGAAGTTGCTCGCGTTGGCCACCACGAGCATCAGGTGCGCGGCAGCGGCGCGCGCTTCCGCCGGTGACGCCACGCCGATCTCCGCGCCGCGGTATCCCACGATCTGCCGGAGCGCGGAGTACGACATAGAGGGCGTCGCCGCGCAGCCAGCCGATGCGCGCGATGTCCTCCAGCACCGCGATGTCGAAGCCGAAGCCGGCGATGTTGAGGAAGAAGTGGTCCTCGATGCGTCCCGACGTCGACACGGCGGTCGGGTCCCTCGACCGCAAGGCGGGCGGTGCGCACCGACGTCGCGGCCGGCGCCCCGGCGGTCTTGGCGAAATCGTTGCCCGGTGCCGCCGGCGATCAGCGCGAGGCGGCAGTCGCGCGCCTGCGTGAAGGATGGCGTTGGCGACGTTGCTCCAGGTGCCGTCGCCGCCGACGGCCACCAGCGTGGTGCAGCCCTCGGCGATGGCACGCCGCGCCAGCGTGTCCTCCCGCTCCTGCGGGGTGGTGACCCGGATATCGGCGACGCCTAACGCGGCGAAGGCCTCGCGCACCGCGGGGAGTGCACGGGCGCCGCGTGCCCCGGCCCGCCGCCGGGTTGACGATGACGCAGACGTGCTCCGGCCATCAGGCCGTGGCGGGGACCAGCGTTTCGAGGGGGTGAAACGTCTGCAGACCCGTTCCGCATCCACAGCTCGCGGAACGGCGTGGTGTTGACGCCGTCGCGATCGATCGCCTTCGGTGAACTGGTGGCCGTGGATCGTCGATGCGTCCCCGTTCCTCTTCGTTCTCGCTGAACGGCGCCGCCATGATGATCGTCGCCATGTACGCGCCGCTGTCATCGCGCATGAACGCCTGGTAGCGATGCTGCACCGGTTCCCAGCCGTAGTCGGTGATGCGCATGTCGATGATCGGCGCCGCCCTGGTGTGAGGCCGCGATCGCCGATATCCCGGTCGCGCGCGTTCGAACGTCGAGGTCGATGTCGTCCATGAAGTGCGGCAGGTGCCATCGTTCGATGGCATGCTCGCGGGATGCGCGCGTGGTGGTTCCGAGCAGAAATGGATAGAACGCGGCGCGGGGCAGGCGGCGTGCCGCGTTCCACGCGCGGCGCGACGTGCACGGAGAGGATGAGTTCCCCGTACGCGCCGACGAGCGAATCGTGAAAGTCGAACGCCATCACCGAGAGCACGCTCTGCCCATGATGGGGCTCCACGGGCTGAAGATGCGGGGGAGAATCCGTCGCGCATTCGCGGTGGGGAACTCGAAGAACCCGCCGATGGCGTGACGGAAGTGGTACTGCACGATGCCGGACCCGCCCGCACTCACAGCACGCCCTCGGCGCGCGAGCACGTCTGACCAGGATGCCGGCGCCTTCGGCGAGCTGCGCTTCGGTATGCGTGGCGGAAATGGAGATGCGGAAGCGTGAACGGTGCTTGGCCACGGCGGGATAGATGATCGGCTGGAGGTACAGGCCGGCGCGCTGCAGCGCCTGCGCGATGCCGGAAGATCTGGCGGTCGTTGCGGATCATGACCGGGATAATCTGCGAGGTGGACTCGCCCACGTCGACGCCGGCCTCGGCGAGGAGGCGCCGCATGAACGCCACGTTCGACCAGAGCCGCTTCCGCAGCTCGGGTTCGCGCTGCGCGATCCGCAGTGCCTGGAGCACTCCGGCGGTGACGGCCGGGGAGAGGGCGCACGAGAAGACCCGAGACCGCGCGAAACCCATCAGGTAGTTGTACAGACTCTGGGATCCGGCAATGCATCCGCCCATGCCGCCCAGCGCCTTGGAGAAGCGTGCCGATGTGGATGTCGATCTCGTCCTCGAGGCCGAAATGCTCCACGACGCCGCGCCCGTCTGGCGCCGTAGATGAACGCCGGAGTGCGCCTCGTCGATCATGACGCGTGCGCCGTGCGTCTGGCCACCTCGACGATCTCGGGCAGCCGCGCCACGTCGCCGTCCATGGAGTAGACGCCCTCGACGATGACCAGCCGCTTGCCCGCTGGTGCCCTGCAGCTTGCGGTCGAGCTCCTCGGGCTGGTTGTGCCGGAAGAACCGCGCGTTGGCCTTGGACAGGATCGCGCCATCCACGATGCTGGCGTGGACGTTCTGGTCCATGATGATGTGGTCGCCGGGACGCATCAGCGCGGCGATCAGTCCGACGTTGGTGCTGTAGCCGGTCGGGAAGATCATCACCGCTTCCTTTCGCTTGAACCGGGCGAGTTCCTGCTCGAGCTCCAGGTGGATGTTCATGGTCCCGCTCAGGATCGGTGATCCGGCCGCTCCCAGGCCGTAGTGGTCGAGGGCGCCCTTTGGCGGCGGCGATCACTTCCGGACGGTACGACAGGCCGAGGTAGTTGTAGGACGCGAGATTCAGCAGGCGGAGGTGCTGGTGGCGCAACTGCTCCTCCAGCTGGATGCTCGGCGCCGGCGGCGTTGACATCGGCTGGGAGAACAGGTAGTAGCCGTTGCCTCGCGCGTGACCGTACCACCACTCATCGTATGGATCGAAGATCGCGAAAAGGTCTTCGCTGGATGAGTAGTAGAAATTGCTGTAGTCGTAGTCGGCAAGGGCGCCGTTCGACTTCGTGGTCGCATATCGTTCCGCCTCGTCTGTTGTCAGCGGCCCGACTCGTGTGGCCATGAGGGGTCTCCCTGTGAATTCTCGCTACTCGACTGGCATCGGCTCGACCCGAGCCCCCCAGACTCCGGGGTGGCTCGGTGCGTTCCGTGCCGTTCGCGGCGCGGTATTCCTGCTCGTCTTCTTCCTGTATCTGCTGGTCGGACTTGGACTGCCGCAGCGTCTGATCGTATTCCCGTTCCTCTGGCTCTTCCCCAAACGCCGGGACCGGATACTGGGACCGTGGATTCGCGCCCAGCGCGCGCATTACCCGCGCCCTGGCGCGATTCCCAGGGGGGGTACGTCTGGACATCCGGGGTGCGTTGCCGCCCGAGTGCGGGATCGCTGTCATGAACCACCAATCGGTGCTGGACGCCATGATCGCGCTGTGCGTGGCACGCGGTCCGCTTCCGTTGATCCCGGTGCGGACGCGATACCGGTGGGGAATGCCCGGCATTTCACCGTTCCTGCGGGCGGCGCGATTCCCGTTCATCAGGCAGCAGCGTGCCACCGCCGACGCGGACCTGGCGGCCATCGAGGCGGAAGCCGAACGCGCCGCGCGTGGAGACGCGATGATCTTCATTTTCCCGGAGGGCCACCGCACCCGGACCGGCGACATCGGGCCCTTCATGCCACGCGGGCTCCGGAGCTCGCTGAGGCGCGTCCACCGCCCCGTGTACTGCGTGGTCGGCGACGGCATGTGGCGCGTGCGGACGCTGACCGATGTGTTCACGAAGCTCGCCGGAACGCGGGTCACGGTCCGGATCATCGGACCGTTCACGGCACCGCAGGATGAGCAGGAGATTCCCGACTTCATCGCGTCGCTCCGGGACCGGATGGTGACGACGCTGCGGGAATCGCGCGCCACGCCCACTTTGTCGACGCAGACAGATGCGGACTGGCAGCAGGCCACCGGCTGAGGGGGCTGTGCGTGCGGCGCTGGCGCTGGGCCTCGATCGCCCCCCGGGAGCCGACGCGTGCGCGCTGGCGGCGCAGCTGGCGACGGACTTCGGTGACGCGACCCTGGCTGTAGTGCACTACGGGTCCCGGGCCCAGGGGCGGCCCACGCGCACCGAGAGTGCCTATGACTTCTTCGTCATCGTGCGCGAGTACCGCTCGGCCTACCGGTCGCTCCATGACACCGCCGGCACCCACTACCGCCCTGGAGTCGCCGCTGCCCTGGCACGCGTGCTCCCGCCAAACGTGATCTCGGTCTCCGACCGAAGCGGTGCCGGCCAGCGTGCCAAATGCGCCGTGCTGTCCGAGCAGGACTTCCGTCGAGCCAGCTCCGAGCGCGCACGCGACCATTTCGTGCGCGGCCGTCTCATGCAGTGCCTGACGCTTGCCTGGAGCCGCGATCCCGGGAGCGCGCGGCTGGTGACCGACGCCGTCGTCGCGGCGCGCGCCGACACCTACGAATGGGTGCGTGCCTTTCTCCCCGAGCGCTTCAGCGTCGAAGAATACTGTCGTACGCTCCTCGACGTCTCGTTCGCCGGCGAAATCCGCCCGGAACCCCGGTCTCACATCGTCGCGTTGTACGAGGCGCAGCGTGAGCTGCTGTTCGCCATCTACGGACCGTGGCTCGAGCACCTCGCCGAGCGCGATCTCCTCGTCCGTGAAGGCGAGACGTATCGACACCGTGCGCCGCCGGACGCGCTCGACAGGGCGCGCATTCGTTTCTACTTTCGGAGCAGCAAAGCGCGCGCGACGCTTCGCCTCCTCAAGCACGTGGTGTTGTACGAGGGATGGCTCGACTACATCCTCCATAAGGTTTCGCGCAGCACCGGGGAGCGAATTGAAGTGACCGAACGCGAGCGCCGCTGGCCGCTGATCTTCATGTGGCCGAAAATCCTTCGCTATCTGCGCACCCGGCCGCAACGCCGCGACTGAGATGAGCCCCGTCGAAATCGCCGCCCTCGCGCTGGGCATCGCCGCGCTCGCCACAATGCCCGTCTTCGCGCTGCGGTCACGCGTGCGCTCGGTGGACGCCGACGTCGCGCGACGACCGACGACCATCTTCCTGGGCTTGTGGATACGCGATTGGTTCATCTGGATTCTGTCACCGGTGGAGCGTCGTCTGGTACAGGCGCGCGTGTCCCCAGACGTCTTCAACTACCTCGGAGTCCTCTTCGGCGCCGCCGCCGGAATCGCCTTCGCGTTCCGGGAGCCATCTCTGGCCGCATGGATGATAGTGCTTGGCGGCGTTTCCGACATCCTCGACGGCAGAATTGCCAGGGCCCTCGGCGTCGCCTCCGAGTACGGCGCCTTCGTGGACTCCACGTTCGACCGCTTTGCCGAGACCTTCACCTTTCTCGGCGTGGCCTGGTTCCTGGCCAGCGTGCCCTGGGGCGCGGTGGCCACGGCCTTTGCCCTCGGCGGCTCGCTGCTGGTCAGTTTCGCGCGCGCCCGCGGCGAAGCGCACGGCGTGAAGTTCACGGGCGGAATCATGCAACGCGCCGAACGACTCGTCCTGCTCGCTCTTGCCGCATTCCTCGATCCCACGGTTACCTCCCGCGCCGGTTGGCGGAGCGGCAGTCTGCTCGCCGCCACGGTTGGCCTCATCGGCCTTGGGGCACTGGCGACGGCCGTTTACCGAACTGCACGCACTGCCCGCGAGCTCTACCGTCAAGACTCCCGGGTGCGGTAGCTGCACCCCTGTTCCAGCGGAGGCCGTCCCATCCCGTCCGCCGGGCAGCCGGCAGAATCGTCGCTTTATCCCGGCCTGCCCGCAAGGTCGGGAGCCTTCCGGGCGCGGTATTCCCTCAGGTAATCTCCGACAGCCTTGGGGGCATCATTCCGACTTTATGAGTCGGCATTCATACCGATAGGTTCGCGCCAAAGGCCCCACCAGACACCCACTTGACCCCGCACTCCACGTCGACAGTCCAGGAAGCTGTTCGCCTTCATCGCATTGCCCGTCGGTTCGGAACCAGATGGGCTCTGCGAGGCGTTTCCATCAGTGTAGCTCCCGGCGAGGTGGTGGGAGTAATGGGACACAACGGCAGCGGAAAGAGCACGCTGCTGCGAGTCGTCTCGACGGTACTCAGGCCGAACGCGGGTGAGGGCTGGATCTACGGTTATCATCTGGTGCGCGAGGCCCTCCAGGTCCGCACGCTCGTCGGCTTTCTCGCGCATTCCCCGGGCCTCTACGACGACCTCAGCGCGCGGGAGAACCTCCGCTTCGCCGCCGCCATGCTGGATGTGGACGCCGGACCGATCGATGCCACCCTGGAGCGGGTTGGTCTGTCGCGGGAACGCGACGAGCGCGTGCGCGGATATTCGGCGGGCATGCAGCGGCGGCTCGCGCTGGCGAGAGTCCTGCTCGGTGAGCCACGGCTGCTGCTGCTCGACGAACCGTACAACAACTTCGACGCCCAGGGCATCGCGCTGGTGAACGAGGTGATCCTCGAGACGCGGGAACGCGGGGGTGCCGCACTGGTGGTGCTGCACGACCGTCGCCAGGGCGAGGTGGTGCTGGATCGCACGATCGAGCTCACCAGGGGCGTGGTGACCGGGATCGAGGATCGTGAGGCGACCGCAGTGTCCGATGCCGCCGTCGCCGTGCAGGGGGCTCGTTAGGTGGCGCTGCCGGCGGATCTGCGCCGCGTGCGCGCGATCATCTGGAAGGATCTCACGTCCGAGCGCCGGTCGAAGGCCGGCTTCAACGCGGTCACGTTCCTCGGGGTCCTCATCCTGCTGCTGTTCGGCTTTGCACTGGGTCCCGACGCCGAGGCGCTGCGCGAGGCGGCGGCCGGCGCGCTCTGGCTGGCCATCCTGTTCGCCGGCGTCCTGGCGTTCAATCGCTCCTATCAGCTCGAGCTGGACGGCGGGGCGCTGGAGCCGCTGCTGCTCTATCCGGCACCGCGATGGACCATCTTCGCCGGCAAGGTCGTCGCCAATCTGCTGTTTGTGCTTCTCGTGGAGCTCATCGTCGTGCCCGTCGCCGCGATCCTGTTTCACGTCAGCGTCTCGGGAGCATGGGTGGCGCAGGCGGGCGTGCTGCTGCTCGGGAGCGTGGGGTTCGTCTCACTGGGCACGTTCTACGCCGCCATGGCCAGCCGCAGCCGCGCCCGGGAGGTCCTCCTGCCGCTGTTGCTGTTTCCGATGCTGGTGCCCGTGCTGCTGGCGGCGGCGGAGGCCTCGAAGGCCATGCTTTCCGGCGATCCGATGAACGAAGCGGGAGCCTGGGTACGACTTCTGGCGGCCTTTGACGTAATCTTCGTGGTGGCATCGGTCTTTGCATTCGATTCCGTGATCGAGGTCTGACATGCGTGATGCAGTCCTGCTCGAGCCGGTGATGCCGGCGACCACCTCGACACCGCGTCCCAGGAGCTTCGAGTGGCTCGGCGCCCTCGCGCTGGTGTCCCTGGTCGGTGCGCAACTGCTTGGCATCCTGACCAGTCCGCCGGACCGGGACATGGGCGACCTGCAGAAGATCATGTACGTCCACGTGCCGGCCGCGTGGAATGCTTTCATCGCCTACTTCATCGTGGCGATCTCCAGTCTCCTTTATCTATGGAAGGGGCAGGAGCGCCACGACCTGCTCGCCGCGTCGGCGGCCGAAGTCGGGGCGGTCCTCACCGCGCTCACGCTCGTGCTCGGTTCCATCTGGGGCCGTCCCACCTGGGGGATCTGGTGGACGTGGGACGCACGGCTGACGTCGACCGCCGTACTGCTCCTGATCTTCGTGGGATATCTGTCCCTGCGATCGTTCGTGGATGACGCCGATCGCCGCGCTCAATGGAGCGCTGCCGTGGGTCTCCTCGGTGCGCTCAACGTCCCCATCGTGTACATGTCGGTACGCTGGTGGCGGACCATTCACCAGATTCAATCGTCGCCGAACACGGTCGATCCGCGGTACGTGCAGGGTCTGCGCGCGAACGCGATCGCGTTCCTGCTGGTGCTCGCGTATTTCATATTGAAGCGGTATCGCGCCGCGCAGCTGGAGCGGGCGGCGGAGCATCTGGCCGAGCGCACGGCGCTTGGCCCGGAGGGGGCAGCATGATTGACAACAGTCGATTCATCATCGCCGCGTACACCGTGACCTGGGTCTGCTTCATCGCGTACGCGGTGCGGCTCCAGGTGGTCGCCCGCCGGGCGCGCGCCCAATACGACGAGGCCGCGGGCGCGAGCCTGGAAACCGGGAGGAGCGTATGAGCGACGCACGCGGACGACGCCGGGCCGCCATCGCGGTGGCGGTCGTGCTGGTGCTGGGGACGTTCGGCTTTCTGATCTGGGGCGGGATCGACCAGAACGTGGTGTTCTTCCTCACGCCCAGGGAGTTGATGGCGCGCGGCACCGCGGCGTACGATGTGCCGGTGCGCCTTGGGGGCCAGGTCGAACCCGGGTCCGTGAAGTGGGACGCGCAGCGGCTCGATCTCCGGTTCGTCCTCACCGACGGCACCGACACCGTCGGTGTTCACTCCACCGGTGCGCCGCCGCAGATGTTCCGCGACGGCATGGGGGTCGTGGTGGAAGGCCGGTATCGCCACGACGGGGTGTTCGAGTCGACGAACCTGATGGTGAAGCACTCCAACGAGTACCACCCTCCCAAGCCGGGTCAGATGCCGGAGGAGATGTACAAGTCTCTCATCCGGGAGAACAAGTCGTGACGCGCCTGCTCGGATACGACGCGCTGGTGGTCGCGCTGGCGACGGTGGTGGTGGGCGCCATCGCGCTGCTGCTGGGGGCGTGGCGCCGCCGCGACCAGTGGATGCAGATGGGATACACGGCCGTCTTCGTCGCCTTCGGGCTGATCACCGTGTCAGTGCTCGCGATGATCTACGCGCTGGTATCGCACGACTTCAGCGTGAGCTACGTGGCGCAGGTCGGCAGTCGTGAGACGCCGCTCTTCTATACGGTCATCTCGCTGTGGGGCGCCCTCGAGGGGTCGATTCTGTTCTGGGTGTGGGTGCTGTCGATGTACGCGGCGCTGGTGATCTATCAGCTGCGGGGCCGGCCAGGCCGGCTGGTGCCGTATGCCGGCGGGACCCTGATGGTGATCGCCGCGTTCTTTCTGATCCTGCTGGTCGGTCCGGCCAATCCGTTCGGCCTGGTGTCGCCGGTTCCGGCCGACGGTCCCGGGCCGAACCCGCTGCTGCAGAATCACATCCTGATGGCGGTCCACCCGCCGCTGCTGTACCTCGGGTACGTCGGGATGTCGGTGCCGTTCTCGTTCGCGATGGGGGCGATGCTCTCCGGCGAGGTCGCCGACGACGGGTGGATTCGTCTCACGCGACGCTGGACGCTGGTGGCGTGGAGCTTTCTCTCGGCCGCGATCATCGCGGGGATGTGGTGGTCGTACGAGGTGCTGGGGTGGGGCGGGTACTGGGCGTGGGATCCGGTGGAGAACGCCTCGTTCATGCCCTGGCTGACGGCCACCGCCTACCTGCACTCGGTGATGGTGCAGGAGCGCCGCGGACTGCTCAAGCTGTGGAACCTGAACCTGATTGTCGCCACGTTCGTGCTCACGATCCTCGGCACGTTCCTCACGCGCAGCGGCATCATCTCTTCGGTCCACGCGTTCACCCAGGGTACGATCGGATACTACTTCCTCGGATTCATCGCTCTGGTGCTGCTGACGTCGTTCGCGCTGGTGGCCGGGCAACTCCGACCGGCTGCAGGGCACTGGCTCGCTCGACGCGGCCGTGTCGCGCGAGTCGGTGTTTCTGCTCAACAACCTGTTCCTCACCGCCTTCACCGTGACCGTGCTGGTGGGAACGCTCTACCCGCTGGTGGCGGAGGCGGCGCGCGGCGTGAAGGTCAGCGTGGGGGAGCCGTTCTTCAACGAGATGACGCTGCCGATCTGCGCCGCGCTGCTCTTCCTGATGGGGGTGGGTCCGGCGCTGCCATGGCGGCGTGCGTCGAGCGACGTGATCCGGCGGCAGCTGATGCCTCCCGCCATCGCGGCCGTGGTCGGGGCGGTGGTCGCCTTCGCGGTCGGCGCCCGGTCGGCGTACGCGCTCGCCGCCTATGGGTTTGCGGCGTTCGCGCTCACCGCCAACGTGCGCGAGTTCGTGTCAGGGACCATGGCGCGGCGCCGGGCTCACGGCGAGTCGCCGGTGACGGCGCTGTTGCGGCTGGTTGGCGGGAATCGGCGGCGCCACGGAGGGTACATCGCCCACCTTGGCGTCATCTGCGTCACGTTAGGCATTGCGACATCGGCGACGTTCCGCAGCGATCGGGAAGCGACGCTCACCAGGGGACAGTCGCTCACCCTGCACGGCTATACCATCAGGCTGAACGATGTCTACGGGCGCGAGGAGCCGCAACGCCAGGTGGTTGCGGCCGGAGTATCGGTGCTGCGTGGCGGCCGGGAGGTCGGGCGCCTGGAGCCGCGCATGAACTTCTATCCGACCTCGGAGCAACCGGTCCCGTCACCGGCGGTGCGCAGCCGACCATCGGGTGACGTGTACGTGAACCTCATGGCGTTTGCGCAGGACGGCAGCAACGCCACCCTGCGGGTGATCGTGGAGCCGATGGTTCCGTGGATCTGGACCGGTGGGCTGATCATCGTCCTCGGCGCCCTGGTATCCATGGGTGGAGCCAGGGAGCGCGTACCCGCACCGGTGGGGAAGCTGGCGTGGCGCCAGGTCCCGCCGGCGGCCGCCGAGCCCTTCGGGGGCGCCTCATGAACTGGCGGCGCGCCTTCGCCGCCGTCGCCGTCGCGCTGCCCCTGGTCGCGCTGCTCGGGTACGGACTCACGCAGGATCCGCGCGAGATTCCGTCGCCATTGCCGGGCAAGCCGGCGCCGACGTTCGCGCTGTCGGTCTTCTCGCCGGGACAGGGCGCCACCGCCATGCCAACGGGTGATACCGTGCGTCTCGCAGCATACCGGGGGCAGGTCGTGGTGCTGAACTTCTTTGCGTCGTGGTGCCTGGAATGCCGCGTGGAACATCAACTGCTCTCGGCGGTGGCCTCCGCGTATGCGGGTCGGGCACATTTCTTCGGCGTGTTGTATGACGACGTGCCCACCAACGGACTGCAGTGGATCGCCGATATGGGGGGGCAGGCGTACCCGGCGCTGATCGATCCGCACGCACGCACCGCGATCGACTACGGCCTCTATGGCGTGCCTGAGACCTTCTTCATCACGCGTGACGGCCGCGTTGCGTACAAGCAGACCGGACCGATTCCCGAGAGCGTCCTGGTGCAGAAGCTCGACTCGCTGCTGCAGGCGCCCGCCCTGCCGGAATGACGAAGAGCCGCGCGGCTCGGATCCTGGCAATGGCGGTGTTCGTCCTGGCGGCCGGCCCAGTGCTGGCGCAGGGAACACCCTCCGATTCCGCCGTCGATGCGATGACGCGGACGCTGGCGAGCGAACTGCGGTGCCCAGTGTGTCAGGGGCTGTCGATTCAGGACTCGCCTTCGGAACTCGCGCAGGGAATGCGCGGAGTGATTCGCGACCAGCTCAAGGCCGGTCGCACGCCTGACGAGGTGCGCCAGTACTTCGTGGCGAAGTACGGCGAGTGGATTCTGCTCGAACCGAAACCCGTGGGGGTGAATCTCCTGGTGTACCTGCTCCCCATCCTGGCGGTCCTGGGAGGGTTCGCGATCATCTGGCGCTCGGTGAAGCGCTGGGTGGCCGTCGGGTCCGGGCCCGCGGGAGTGGACGTGCCGCCGCGCGATGCGCCGCGCCACTGATCCCGGGGGGAACGCACCGGGGTTGCTCCGCGAACATCCCCCGGGCGCGACGGAGGGCAACACGGTGCCGCCAAAGTCTGTTCGATTTCACTGCCCGCTCGTCCCTGCAGCGTCACGCGGTTCGGAAGAGGTCGCCGACTGACCGTCGGTTTGTCCCGTGACCCGGCGAAGCAACAACGACTTTCGGAGACCGCTCGCTGGTAGGGTGCGCGGTCGAACCTCTGATGCCCCAGCGAGTTCGGTGTTCGTCCCCGGTCTACTGTGACGTCCGTGCGCAGACTGCAAACGGAGGACATTCGGCGTCGGCGATCCCGTCCAATACGTAGGGGATTGCCTGATAGATGGGGACAGTACGGAGGTCGACCTTCAGCATCAAAGATCATGCGGGGTTTTGGGGCGGGTCGCAGATGGTGTTTCCGGACGTCGCGTCGTTCGCCCACCGCGAGTCACCTGCGAGGACGAGGGAGGATTCATCTATGAGGCGCCAACAGTTGCGGTGGATGGTGTACGCCGGATCGTCCATCGCGTTGGTGTTCACGTTAGGTTCGTGCGTCGACGAGAAGATCGTGTACCGCAACGGTCCGAACTTCGTTGCGCCGCCCGCGGCCGCCGCGAGCTTTCTCGGCTATGCCGACGAGCCGACGAAACAGACGGTGTGCGGAAGCTGCCACGCCACGCAGCAGGGCAACTGGGTGAGCACCAAGCACGCCGACGCGTTCGCGACGCTCGAGAACAGCGGTCACGCGTCGGGTACCTGTCAGGCATGTCACACCGTCAACGACCAAGGGAATGCGGTCACCGACACGTCGGCGGGGTGGAAGACCACGCACGACACCCGCTACCACGATGTGCAGTGCGAGAGCTGCCATGGACCGGGACAGCAGCACGTGAGCTCGCCGGCACGTGGTCAGATGCTCGCGTCGATCCTGGCCGACACGGGAAGCGCGGTCACCAACGGCTGCGCGGAGTGCCACACTGGAACGCACCATCCGTTCGTGGAGGAGTGGAAAAAGTCGGGCCATGGGACGCAGGCCAGTCCGACGATCCCGTCGGCGACCAACACGCGGGCCGAGTGTCAGACCTGTCACAATGCGCTGGGAGTTCTGTCCGCCTGGGGCGTCAACACCAATTACATCGAGAAGAACTCCTCCACGTACGTACAGGCCGGTGTGACCTGCGTGGTCTGCCACGATCCGCACGGTTCGTCGAACGAGCACCAGCTCCGTTTCCCGATCGATGCGCGGAGCCCCGACGAAAACCTGTGCATGAAGTGCCATCAGCGGCGCGCGGTGCCCGATCCGGCATCGAATTCCGGACCGCACTCCGAGCAGGGGCCGCTACTCCTCGGCGATGCCGGTTGGTGGCCGCCCAATCTCGATCTCGGGACCGCGATCCAGGCCACGCACGGCAGCGAGAGCAATCCGCGACTCTGCGCGACCTGCCACGTGCTGGGCTACACGGTCAACGACAAGGCGACGGGCGCCTTCACGTTCCAGGTCACCGGGCACCGCTTCCTGGCGATTCCCTGCGTGGATGCCAACGGGGCGCCGACCGATGATCAGAATTGCCAGATCACCTCGCGGTCGTTCAAGGCGTGCACGGATGCTCCGTGTCACGTTCACGGGTCGGAGACTGCGGCGCGGTCGGCCTACACGACGGCCCAGGGGCGCATCGCCTCGATCAACGTGGAGCTTCGCCGGCTGCTGGCGCTCGTCCCGGCCAGCGAGTTCACCGTCGGGCCCATCTACACCACGGCGCGCGGCGCGAAGTTCAATGCGGACCTCGCGGACCAACCAGGATCGTTCGTGCACAATCCGTTCCTGGTGGAGCAGCTGCTGCGGGCCAGCATCTCCCAGGTGGCGAAGGACTACAACCTGACCCCTTCGCCGGGTTATTCTCTCTCGCCGCGATACACCAGGAAGGCGGCGAACTAGGACGCGGCGTCGCGTGATGGCTGAGAACGGGGCGGGTGAGACCGGCAGGTCTCACTCGCTCCGTTCTTTCCTTCCCGGCGTTAACTTCGCCCGGTCAACCGATTCGCCGGTCTAGCGCGCATGTCTCTCCTCGGACCAGACGTGCTGATCACGCTCCAGCAGCCCGCCGTTGTCGATACGGTGACGCGGGGGGACTCGATTGTCGTGAAGTCGCCGCTCCCCGGCGGCGCCGCGGCAGAGCAGCCGCGTCCCGCCGGGGGGGGTCGACGGCGAGATTCACCGGCGGCGAGACTGATACCGGTCGCGAGCCGCCAGGCGGTGCGGCGACCCGCGCCACCGCCCCCGCCCGTGCAGGGTGTGATGGCGCCGGTCGCCCGCGACTCCACGCCGTTCTCGCATCGGATTCACCCGTCGCTCGATTGCACCACCCGCCACGGCAGCATTGAGGCGCACGGCGCCCTCAAGCCTCTCGCCCAGCAATGCGCGACGTGCCACCATGCGGACATTCCCTTGGACGCGACTGCGCGCGCTGCCACCAGACCGCTCAGCTGGCAGCACCTCGCACCGTCCCGGTTACCATGAACCTGTCGGTGCTGCCGTCTCCCCGCACGCGAACCCTGTCCTTCTCGCACCAGCGGCACCCCAGCCGATGCGGTGGCTCCGGGTGTCATGGGCGGGAAGCGACCCCGGCCACGTCTGCCTTCTTTCGCGCCGGTCGCGACGTGTTGGACGGATCCGCTCGTGACGCGCCCCGACGGGTGCAGCGCGCGCTCAGGGCGGGCGGACCTCCAGCGAGCCTCCCTCGATCACACGATACACGACATCGTGCCGCCCCACATGGCGCGTGCCGTTTCCTGACGCTGCTGGGGGCGCTGCTCTCGTCAGGTGGTGGCCGCCTGGTGACCGCACAATCGGTGCGGGTGACCGGGGTGACCTCGGTGCAGACGGTCGACCTGCGGCCGCTGGTGGACGACAGCGTGCTCGCCACCGAAGCCGAAGGAACCGGCCCGTACCGGCAGCTCGCTGACGGACGCCTGGTCCGGTGCGTCGATCCCGATCCCTACTGCCGGTTCCGTCGCTCGGGCAACCGGGTGACGGCGATGCCGGTTGTGCAGGACCTGGAGGGAACGGCCTGGGGGTTCGGCGAGGGCATCAGCCTGCACGCGCACCTGCGGGCGAGGGCGTCGCTGTCTGGAAACGAGTTTCTCTGGCCACGCGCGGACGATCACTTCGACGCACTCGAGGCGTATCTGCAGGTCGACCGCGAGCACTGGCGCGCGCGGTTCGGTCGGCAGTGGGCGACCAACGGGCTCGGCCTCTACAACTTCGACGGCGGCGCCGTGCAGGTGCGTCGCGGCCGGGCGTCGGTCGAGGCGTTCGGTGGCCTCAGTCTGGTGCAGGGACTCAACGAAACGCCGACCGGTGGGACGCTCGGCGATATCAACGACCTGCCCCCCGACCAGCGCGGTTATCTGCTTGGCGTCCGGGGCGCCGCGAAGCTGGGCTACGGCTCCCTGGCAGGCGTGTACCAGCGCGTGATTCGCGCCGATCGCGGAGGCTTGTACTCGGAGCGATTCTCGCTCGACGGATCGGTGCGCGCGCTGGGCGCCGCGTTCGACGGCTCCTTCGTCTACGACCTGGTGGCGGCCCGCGTCAACGAGGCACGGTTGCGGGCCACGCGCCAGTTGCCGCAAGGGGTATCGGCGTCGCTGGACGTCTGGCGCCATCGGCCGTTCTTCGAGACGTGGACGATCTGGGGTGCGTTCTCGCCGGTTGGGTTCGACGAGGCTCGGGCCACCCTCGGCTGGCACAGCGCGACCGGCCGCCTGCTGGTTGACGCCAGCGGCGCGTGGCGGCGATACGAAGACGCGACCACCGGACTCGAGTCGGTCCCGCTGAAGAACGATGGCTGGCGCACCGGGGTGGCCGCGCAGTGGGCGCCGACCCCGGTCTGGACGATGCACGCCGACTACGACATCGACATCGGGTTCGGCGCGTCCATCAGCGATGCGTCGGCCGGTGTACGCTGGACGCCTAACGAGCGCATTTTCCTTGGCGGTGCGCTCAGCGCCCTCCAGAACATCTACGAGTTCCGCGTGGGTACCGGGCGCATCCTGGGAATCGGCGCCGAGGCCGGTGCGACGGTGGGGCGCGACACGCGGATTCTCGCCGATGCGGCCTTCTACGGGCAGCGCGGCACCAACGGCGCGCCCTTCACCGACTGGGGCCAGCGACGGGTGTCGGTCCGGCTTGAGTGGACGCTCGGGCGGGATGCCGGCGAGGATGCGTTGCCTCCATCCAGGGCGCCGAACGGCGCGCGGAAGGGAACAGCACCATGACCCGCTGGAGCCTGCCGACGCGGGTACTGGTCGCATGGACGGTGCTGGTTCCAGCCGCTCTGGGGGCCCAGCGCGGCGCGGCGTTTCCGCACCGGCAGCATGGAAATCTCTTTCCGACCTGCACCGGATGTCATGCCGGGATTTCGACCGGCAATACCGCGACCTCGTTCCCCGCGCCCGAACAGTGTCGCCTGTGCCACAACGGCACCGATGTGCGCGCGGTAACGTGGACGCGGCCAACGCCGCACGCCGGAATGCTGAAGTTCTCGCATCCAGTTCACGCACGCAGCGCCGATTCGGCCGCACGGGCGTGCGCAACCTGCCATTCTCCCGGCGACACTGCCTGGATGAACGTCTCGAGGCCGGTCCCCGCGACCTGTCTCTCCTGTCACACGCATGCCGCGAGCGGACATCTCGCCGACGACAACGCCTGCGCTACCTGTCACATCCCCCTGACCCAGGCCCGTGACCTCACGCGGGAGCGTATCGCCGCCTTTCCCAGGCCGCCCTCCCACGAACGCTCGGACTTTGTGAGCCATCACGCCCCGGCGGCGTCCGACGTACAGCGATGCGCCGTCTGCCACGCCCGGGAGTCGTGTGCACGCTGTCATGTGAACGCGTCCACCCTGCCGGCCATCACCGCCCTCGATCACGACCCGCGGGTCGCGGCCCTGGTCGCGGCGAAGGCACCGGTATATCCCACGCCCGCCGATCACCGGACCAGCGCGTTCTCCTGGGACCACGGATCCCTGGCGCGCACGGCACGCGATCGTTGCGCCACCTGCCACACGCGCGCGAGCTGCGAAACGTGCCATACGAATGAAACCGCCAACCCGGTTGTTCGCGGGATGCCTCGCGCCGAGGGGGGGGCGCCCGGCGTGCAGCTGGTGCATCCTCCGATGCCCATCCGTGCGGCGACTGCGTCCATCCCGTCGCTGGTCGCTGTGGCCGAGACCATCCCGTCCGGCAAGGCACCCGCGCCGCGCATGGTTCGCGTGCACGATCCCGGGTTCCGCACGGCTCACGGAAGCGAGGCCGCGTCAGGCGCGCTGACCTGCACCGGCTGTCACGCGCAGCGATTCTGTGCCGACTGTCATGCCGGCGAGGGGAAGCGGCGCTTTCACCCCACGGACTACGTCTCGCGGCACGCCGCCAATGCCTGGGGCAGGGAGACCGAGTGCAGCTCCTGCCACAACGCCCAGGCCTTTTGCAAGGGCTGTCACGAGAAAGCGGGACTCGCCTCGAAGGGCCGCCTCGATGTGGCCTACCACTCGGCGCAGCCACAGTGGCTGCTCCAGCACGGCCGGGCGGCGCGCCAGGGGCTGGCCAACTGCACCACCTGCCACACCCAGCGCGACTGCCTAACGTGTCACTCCACCGTGGGTTGGGGCATCAATCCCCATGGGCCCGGATTCGACGCGGCGCGGATGGCGAAGGTGGCGGCGCCGATGTGCCTCGCCTGCCACCTGCAGGTGCCGGGCCGGTCACCGTAGCCGCGCTACCGGGCCGAGGGGTGCGCGCCCGGACCGCAGCGGGCAATTCCCCTACGTCGTGCCGGATTCCGGCGGACTGACCGGGCAGAGGTCGGGACCCAGACTGGACCCATGTCCCGGACCGGTCAGCGAACGGAGGCGCCCATGGTTCGAGTGCGCGACATCATGACCCCGCACGTCGTCACCCTGGCTGCGGATGCCACACTGCGTGACGCGATCGACACGCTGGTGACCTGCCGCATAGGGGGAGCACCGGTGCTGGAACACGGAAAGGTCGTGGGCGTGCTGTCCGCGCCCGACGTGCTGGAGTTCGAATCCGTGAATCCGATCGACGATGTGCGTGACGAGGGCGGGGACGACAGCAGCTTCACTCCGGCATCGGAGTGGGATGAGGGGGACGAAGCCCCGTCCGCGTTCTTCACGGACCTGTGGACCGACGATGGATCGCTGGTATCGGAGCGATTCCAGTCCACTCGCAGTCCTGAATTGGACTTCCTGGCCGACCATACCGTCGGTGATGCGATGACCCGCTCCGTGTGCACGGTCCCGTCCGCCCTCGAGGTGTCGCTGGCGGCTCAGCGGATGCTGGCTGCTGGCGTACAACGGGCGCTCGTCACCTCGCAGGGCAAGCTGGTCGGCATCCTGACCACCACCGACATCCTGCGCGCGGTCGCCGAGCGCCGGCTGAGCGAGGAAGTGCCCGTCGGCTGAGGATCGGCTGGCTGACAACCCGTTGGGCCGCTGACGCCCCTCAGGAACAGGCACCGAATCCGTCTACGGCGAGACGACGATCCTGGTGCGTGTCGCCCACCATGTTCCCTTCTGTGGCGGGATGTCGTGCTCGCTGTGCCGGATGACAAAGTCGCCCTCGATCCGGTCCCCAAGCAGCTCGCCGCGAAAGGTCGTGAGCAGCTCGCAGCCACAGTCGGGCGACTTGTAGGGCCTGATGGTGCCGAAGATCGTCTTGCCACTCACCCGCACAAAGGAGATCGTCAACACCTGGGGATGTTGCCGCACTGGCGGCGTCGGCAGGATGGTCTCCGGTGTCGCCGGCAGCTGCTCCCGCGGAATCATCACAACGTCTCCGTAGGCGGTGTCCCGTCCGGTGGAGAGCGTAAAGGTGATCGAGCCCGTCCGTCCCGTCTCGTCGCTGCGGTACTCGCCGTCCCATTCGCCGGCCAGCTCCCGCAGATCGCCCGCCGTCCCGATCACGGGCACCGGATTCGGATGCATCGCGCAGCCCGCGCTCAGGATCGCGATCGCCAACGCCGAGTGGATTCTCATCGGTCCCTCCCCGTCGTCGTGCCGGACTGTCCCCGGTCGGCCACTCCTGCATCCGTACGATCGCTGGCCGTCCCACTCCGCGGAGTCGGGAAGACCTGAACCCGGGGTAAGGGTATCGTGCCACACCAAACCGCGATGAACGGACCGGATCGGGAGCTCGGCATGGGCGTCTTCCCTGACGGGGGGAAGGAGTTCCGCCGACATTCCGGGGCGGGTGCACCTGGGAAGCGTTCGCCCCAAGTGCCTTCGCCGAATCACGCTTCGCACCGCGCCCTTCGCGCCGCGGTGATACCGGCCGCGGCCGTGGTGTTCGCGGTGGCTGGTGCCGCGCTGCGCCTCACGAGCGCGGACCCGCGCTGGGGCGATGCCACCTGGATGGCGGGTCTGATCATCGCCGGCGCCCCCGTCGTATGGCGCACGATCGGTCGCATTGCCATCGGGCACTTCGCGACGGACATCGTGGCGATGCTGGCGATCGTCACGGCGGTGGCGCTTCGCCAGCCCCTGGCCGGTCTCATCGTCGTCCTGATGCAGACGGGCGGCGAGGCTCTCGAGCGTTTCGCCGAGGGGAGGGCGTCGCAGGCCGTTCGTCGCCTCGAGGAGGACGCGCCGCGCGTCGCGCACCGGGTGACGCCTCGCGGCACCGAAGACGTCGCGGTGGACGAGATCGCGGTGGGCGACCGTCTGCTCGTGCGTCCTGGCGAAATGATCCCCTGCGATGGCGAGGTCAGCGAGGGACGATCGCATGTGGATACCTCGCGGCTCACCGGAGAGCCGCTTCCGCTCACCGCATCCACGGGGACGCGGCTGCTCAGCGGGATGCTCAACGAAGAAGGCCCGCTCGTGATGCGCGCTACTGCGTTGTCGCGGGAAAGCCAGTACGCGCGCATCGTGGAGCTCGTGCGATCGGCGGAGGCCAGCAAGTCGCCGTTGCAGCGCCTGGCGGATCGATACGCGATCTGGTTCACCCCCATCACGCTGGTCGTGTGCGGCGCGAGCTGGGCGTGGTCCGGCGATGCGACCCGGGCGCTGGCGGTGCTCGTGGTGGCGACACCGTGCCCACTCATCCTGGCCACGCCGATCGCCATCATCGGCGGCATCAACCGGGCGGCGGCGCGACAGATCATCATGCGAACCGGCGGAGCGATGGAGCGCCTGGACCGCGTGCGCGTCGCGATCTTCGACAAGACCGGAACCATCACCATCGGTCGTCCGGACGTCTCGGGGGTGCGCGCTGTCCCGCCGCATGACGAGCGCGAAGTGCTGCGCCTGGCCGGCGCGCTGGAGCAGCAGTCCGGACATCTGCTGGCGCGCAGCGTCGTGGAAGCCGCCGAACGGCTCGGCGGGATTCTGCCGTCCGCGACGAATGCGCGGGAGTCCGCGGGGCGCGGGATCACCGGGCAGGTCGAGGGGCGTCGGGTCAGCGTGGGCGCGCTGGGTTTCATCCGCGAATCCCTCGATGGCGGGTCCGTCCCCGACGGAATGGACGCCGACGGGACCGGACTGCGCGCCTATGTCGCGATCGACGGTGCGGTCGCCGGCGCGTTTGACTATGCGGATCGGATCCGCCCCGGGGCCAGCGAATTACTGGACCGGCTCAAGCACCTGGGGGTGCGCCGCACCTTGCTGCTCTCGGGTGACAACGAGAAGAACGCGCGCGACGTCGCCCGGTCGGTTGGCATTCACGAAGTGCGGGGCGACCTGCTGCCCGCCGAAAAGGTCGCCCAGGTCGCGGAACTTTCGGCGCGCGAGGGTCACGTGCTGATGGTGGGTGACGGAACCAACGACGCGCCGGCTCTGAGCCGCGCCGACGTCGGTATCGCGCTCGCCGGTCACGGCGGCGGGATTACCGCCGAGGCAGCCGACGTGGTCATCCTGATTGACGATCTGGCGCGCGTCGGTGACGCCATTGCCATCAGTCAGCGAACGATGCGGATCGCGCGACAGAGCATCTGGGTCGGGCTCGCGCTGAGCGGCACCGCGATGATCTTTGCCGCCGCCGGCGCCATTGCGCCGGTGATGGGGGCGTTGCTGCAGGAGGCGATCGACGTCGCCGTGATCGTGAACGCCTTGCGCGCCAGCTTCGACGCACGCTCGAGGTCGCAGGGAACCGGCCCCGCCTGACGAGACGTCGGACAATGCCTCACACCGCAACGTCCCGAGTCCCCACATCCGCTCAGTGCGTAGCGGACAGACCCCCGGCACCGAGGTCGGCATCTTTCCCACCGGAACAATGGCGCGCCAGCCGGTGTCCGGACTGGGCAAAACGCGGAGGAGACCATGTCAAGCGCGGCTGTCATGAACAAGGCGGACATGGACCGGGCCTACGACCCCGTGACGGCGGTCGGACCGATCCTCGTGGCAACGGATGGAACCGAATCGAGTGAAGCCGCGCTGAAGGCCACGGCGCAGCTTGCCTCACGAGCGGATTCCAGCGTCACCGTCCTCACCGTCCTCGAGTTGCTGCCCCTGGTGGCCGCCGATTACGGGCTGCTGCTGCCCCCCCGCGATGTGAGCCTGAGTCGCCGCAACGCGCTGCTGGACCGGGTCCGGCGTCAGGTTGCCGAGGTCGTGGGGCAGCGCACCGACTGGCGGGTCGAACTCCGCGAGGGCGATCCGGCCACGGCCATCTCCCACGCCGCGCGAGAGATGGGCGCGCGCCTCATCGTTGTCGGGATAGGGCACCATGAGCTCCTGGACCGGCTGTTCGGCGGGGAAACCGCCCTGCACACATTGCGGCTTACCCGGACGCCGGTGTTTGCCGTCTCGCCAAAGTACGATCGGCTGCCGCGACGCGCGATCATTGCTACCGACTTCAGCGTGGCCAGCGTCCGAGCCGCCCGCGCCGGACTCGCGCTCTTCGACTCCCTCGCGATGGTGTATGTCGCCCACGTGGCGCCGCGGCTCGAGCTGCAACCGGAGGCGTTCGCCGCCTGGATGTCGCTGTATGGAGAGGGCGTGACGCCGGCCTTCGATCGCGTGAAGGCGGAACTGGGCATACCATCCGACATCACGGTCGAGACGCTCACCCTGCAGGGAAAGGCATCGCGCGAGCTGCTGGAGTTCGCGCGCTCGGCCAACATCGACCTCGTCATCACGGGAAGCCGCGGCGCCGGGCTCATCGACCGGATTCTGGTGGGCAGTACCGCGACCGGATTGATTCGTGGGGCGCAGTGCTCGGTCCTGGCCGTTCCCACGCCCAGTCTGGCCGAGCGACGCTTCGAAACCCCCGAGGGCGACAAGGTCACGATTCCCAGGGAGCAATGGGCGCGGGAGCTGGAAGCATTCACGAGGCGGAATGCCGGTCGACGCGCCGCGCTCGAGGTGGACGATCCGGAGATCGGCGCGCAGGCGCAGGAGCACGATTACCCATTCAAGGGAATCGCGTACGACCACAACGACGACCGGGTCGAGATCATGCTCGGTGACTTCGTGGGCACGCAGCGGCACCTGGCGCGCGGCATCGCCAATGTTCAGGAAATCCACCTCCTGCGCGACGACCGGGGCCGGGACTGGATCCTGCGTCTGGCACATGGAGACGGTCAGACGATTCTCACCCTCGCGCGGTAGCACTCACGGAGACGGGGTCCCGTGTGGTTCGCGGGAGCCCGTCCCCGCCACACGACGGCGTCGGATACCGAAGTCCTCATCCATGGCTACCGCCTGAGGGGGATGGACGCGCTCGTCGCTCCCCCCCGCAGCCTGACGCCCGCCTCACCACCAGACCACCAGCGACACGACCGCCACCGCCAACTGAATGGCCAGCCCCGCGCCGGCCAGCCGCTTGAAACGCGGCGTACCGAGGACCTGGGTGAGGGCGAGTTTCAGCACGGAATTCGCGATCACGCCGATGGCAATGGCGCGCGCCGCGAGCGGAACGAGGTCCGGTGACGATCCCAGCCGGTTCATCGAGAGGGTGAGGGCGTCCATGTCGGTGAGTCCGAGCACGGCCGCGGACGCCAGCACCCCGGCGGTACCCAGAAACCGTCGGACCGCACTGAGCACCATCAGGGACACCTGAAAGGCGACGGTCATCTTGATGGCTGACCACAGGCGGAGCGGACTCGACGCCTGGTGTTCGGGGGCGTCCGGTTTCGCCGGCTCCCAGCGGCGCAGGAAGGCGAATGCGACCATCACCCCTCCGGCGATCAGGGGCGCTACGAAGAAGGGAATGACCGCGAGCGCGACCCGGTACGAGAGGACACTGCTCAGGACGAGCACTCGCGGGAGCAGCACGGTGCAGGCGCCGACCACCCCCACCGCGAGGCCCTCCGGTGACCGCTCTGCTTCATGACTGGCGCGCGAAAACTGGAACGTCACCGCGGTCGACGAGATGAGCCCTCCCAGCATCCCCGTCACTCCGTATCCTCGCTCCTCACCCACCGCCTTGCGAGCGAGATAGCCGAGGAAGTTCAGCCCCGAGAACAGCAGCACCACCATCCACAGGGCGCGCGGTTGGACGCCGCCGAACGGGCCGTAGGTGGCATCGGGCAGGAGCGGCAGCACCACCAGCGCGAGCACCGCGAACTGCGCCGTGGCGCGCAACTCGTGTTCGCCGATGCGCGGCACGGCCGCGCGCACTCGCTCCTTCTCGCTCAGAGCCAGGACCATCACCGCCGTGGCGCCACCGGCGATCTCGATGTAGCCGAGGCCGGCCGCCGCGCCTAACGCGATGACCAGGACCGCCGCCACCTCGGTGGTGGCCTCCACCGCGACGCCGCCAGGTCGCGCGGCGGCCAGGTAGGCCGCCACCACGAGCAGCAGCTCGCCAGCGATGAGCGTGACCCCCAGCGCCCCCGTGCCGGTGGCGACGAGCCACCCTGCCACGCCCGCCGTCCCACCGAGGAGGAGGAACGTCCGGATCCCGGCGAACCGGCGGTGTGGTCCCGTCGCGTGCCCCGACCGTTCGCGCTCGAGCCCGACCGCGAGGCCACTCAACGCGGCGACGGACAAGCGTACCACGACCGGATCGATCACGGTGCCGCGTCCCCTGTCGAGGGAACGTGCAACGCGCGCCGGCCGGATGTCCCGTCAGCTGGTTCGAGGGCCCAGTTCCTGGAATGCTCCGAGAGAGATGCCGGCCAGATCGAATTCGAGACGGGCGACGATCTGTGGTACTCCGGGTGCGGCGAGGAGTCCTCGGATGGCATCGCGAAGAGGGGATTGCTCCAGCGGCGCGGGGAAAAAGGTCGTTACCAGCCCCTGTACGGACGCATGGAGCAGAAAACGCTGCAAGGCCTGCCCGGCGACCAGCCAATCCAGCGGCGAATCACCTGAGGTGTCGAGAACCGCCAGCACCGGCGCGCTGGCCATGGCGTCTTCGACCGAGTCCGGCCGCTGCCGGCAGTCCGCGACGTCGGTGCGAACGGTGGCGCCAAGTCCTCCGAGGAGGTCTCCCAGCGACAATCCGTGAACGCGTTGGGAGCGTGCCGAGTCGGGGACCGCGTGGCGGCGCCGTCCGTTGCTCGCCGTGCCGGTCAGCAGGCGGCAGAGTGCCTGCCGGCGGGCGTCGTCGGCAATGCACTCCACCCATGCTCCTTCACTGCGCACGGCGTGACGGAGGAGGGCGAGCAACGCCGGGGAGACGACGCCGCGCCTGCGTCCCAGCCCGCGCAGGAAGAGCCGGCCGCGCAGGATCGCGAAGAGCGCCTCGTCCTCCGCCGACGGGGTCGACGCCCGACCCGGCCGCACCGTGGCGAGAAGCGTCCCGTCATCCGGATCGGGCAGGCGATGAACTACCGCGTGGAATCCGTAGTGGCTGAGTGCCAGTCGCACATTTTGCAGCGCCGCGCCGCACGCGATGAGCAATGCCGAGTCTGTGCGACCCAGTCGGTCAACCGGCTCCGGAAGTCGCAGAGCCAGCCCGGATCGCTCTACCTCGAATCGCCACGGCTGCCGCCAGCAGGTGGGAAGCGATCCGAAAGCCACGATACGGCCCAGCGAGGGCTCGCCGGTTGCGTTACCTCCGACGGCCGGTCCGGGACCGAACGGTGTCTGCACGGAGTCGATCATGCCTGCCCTCGCGTCAGGAGGTTGTGGAGCGTTGCTGAGCGAAGTTCACTCGACTGCTCGACGCCGTCTGTCGGGCGCCGGATGCCGCGGTGTGGTGGTGTTGGAGGGGTTATAGGATCGAATCCCGGACAGCCGCTTGTCAGGAAAACACCTACACCTTAGGTGGGAATCCCTCTGGCTTCGGCACTGTGGCATGAGGGATAGGCTTACTCCAGGTGGATTTCCCTGACCGCCTCGGGCTGGTCCCGGGACGCTCGGCCGTGTCCGGACATCGGGACAGTGAGTGATGTGACGGCAACTACCATATCTGATGGGGAGTCTGGCACACGCGCGATGAGCGGACCTGACCTTTCGCTCCACGAACGTCGCTTCGCGACTTCGGACCCCGTTGGGCGCGACGGGCAGGCGGCTCTTCAGCGCCCCAGCGCTCCGCGATGGGTCCAGGCTCTGCTGCATGTTCCTCTGGTCGGGAAGATCGCCGGGGCCAACGTCGTGATCGTGATTGGCGCACTGGTCGCGGCAATGGCCAGCGACCGCGGAACACAGGCGGACACGCAACTCCTGGTGATCCTGGCGTCGGCACTTGGCGGCACGCTGATCGTCAACGTGATCCTGGTGCTGATTGCGCTTCGGCCGTTGCAGGACCTGCACGACACCGCCTATCGCATCTGGCGAGGAGACCTGGACGCGCGGGTTCCTCGTTCCGTGCTGGCAGATTCGGAAATGCAGCGCGTGGGCAGCGCGTTGAACGCGCTGCTCGACAGCCTGTCGCAGGAGCGCACGCGGATCCGGGCGCTGGCGTCGCAGGTGATCAACGCCGGCGATCGTGAGCGCGCCCACATCGCGCGCGAGCTGCACGATTCCACGGCGCAGACGCTGGCGGCGCTGCTGCTCGAACTCAGCGTGCTGGCGGGTGAAAACCGGGACCCACTCCTGAGCGCGCGGCTGGAGCGGGTGCGGAGCATCGCCAGCAACGTGCTGGATGAGGTGAAGCTGCTGGCGCACACCGTGCATCCGCGGGTCCTGGACGATCTGGGCCTGGTAGCGGCGCTGCAGCTCCTGGCACGCGAAGCGCAGGAGCGGGGCCCGGCATCGGTGCAGGTCGAGTCGGACGGTGCGGTGGACGAGATTCCGGTGACGGTCACGTCGGTGCTGTACCGGGTAGCGCAGGAGGCGGTGAACAACGCAATGCGGCACGGCAAGCCGACGCGGATCGTGCTGCGCATGCACCGTCGGGATGGGGTGGCGCGGCTCGAGGTGGAGGACAACGGCGCGGGCTTCAGCGTGGCCGATGCCGAGCGGCGACGGCCCGGGATGGGGCTGTTCACCATGCGTGAGCGCGCGGCGCTGGTGGGGGGGGCGGTGGAAGTCACGAGCGAGACCGGGCACGGAACCCGCGTGGCGGCCACCATTCCGGTGACGCCGGCCCTGGCGGCCAATGCCCGCGCCTGAAACGCATGCCTAACGAATTCGTACCATCGAGGAGACCATGGCTGGCGATCTGATTCGCGTCGTGCTGGCGGACGACCACACAGTGGTGCGTGCCGGACTGAAAGCAGTCCTGGGCACGGCCAAGGACATCGACGTGGTGGGGGAGGCGAAGAACGGCGAGGAGGCCATTGCGCTGGTGGATCGCTTCCATCCGGACGTCGTGGTCATGGACCTGTCCATGAACGGCATGGACGGGGTGGCCGCGACCAAGGCCATCGTGGCGAAGGGCGGCGAGACTCGGGTCCTGGTCCTCACGATGCATCCGGAAGAGGACTATCTCGTTCCGCTGCTCGAAGCCGGTGCGGCCGGATACCTGGTGAAGAGCGTGGCCGACCGCGAACTCGTCGACGCGGTGCGCGCGGTGGCCAAGGGGGATGTGTACGTGCGCCCGACTGCGGCGCGGGTATTGGCCAAGGGACTGACGAGGAAGGATCCGCAGCAGGCCGACCGGGAGCGTTTCGAGAAACTGACCGAACGCGAGCGGGACGTGCTCCGGCTCACGGCCCAGGGATACTCGGCCCCGGAGATCGGCGAGCGCCTGTTCATCAGTCCGAAGACCGTCGACACCTACAAGCAGCGCATCAACGAGAAGCTGGGGCTTTCGCATCGTGCGGACTACGTGCAATTCGCACTGCGGCTGGGATTGTTGACGCAGGAGTAGCCGGGCCGCGTGCCGCGGCGCATCATCACCGGCATGTTCGCATACGACGCCGTCGCGTCACTCGGTCGGTGGGGCCGCGAGCGGGTCGAAGGGCTGGGCCGCACGGGTCGGTTTGTCGGCATGACGCTGCGTGCCGGGGGCGACCCCGGGACCTGGCTGCCGAGGGTCACGCTGCATGCCACGACGCTCGGCGTGCAGTCGCTGCCGATCGCGCTCTACATCGCGGTCTTCACCGGGATCGTGCTGTCGCTCCTGGCCAGCTACTCGTTCACCGGCGCGGTGCCGCTGTACTTCGTCGGCACGCTGGTGGAGAAGACGGTGACGCTGGAGCTGGCCCCCGTCCTCACCGGCCTTGCCCTCGCCGGACGGGTGGGCGCGAACATCGCGGCGGAGCTGGGAACCATGCGCGTGACCGAGCAGATCGACGCCCTGGAGACTCTCGCGTATGATCCCTTCGCGTATCTTGTAGTGCCGCGTGTCATCGCCGGGACGGTCATGTTTCCGGTCATCGTCGGGCTGGCAATGGTGGTCGGGGTGGCGGCGGGATGGATCGCCTCGACGCTGCTCCTCGATCTGACGTCGGCCGATTTCGTCAAGGGACTGCGACTCTTCTTCTCGGAGTTCGACGTGCGCTATGGGCTCGTCAAGTCGGCCAGTTTCGGCACCGTCGTCACCTGGATCGGGAGCATGCAGGGGATGCAGGCCCGGGGTGGGGCGGAGGGCGTCGGGCGCGCGGCGACCACGGCGGTCGTGTATTCGGCGGTCATGATCCTGGTGCTTGACGCGTTCTGGGCAGTGGTCTGGCTGCTGGGACGGCACCCGTGAACCGGCGCAACGATTTCACCGTCGGACTCACGATTCTCGCCGCAATCGTGATCGTGGTGGCCGCGATTCTCTGGGTGAAGGAAGTGAACCTCGGCCCCCGGCCGACGCAGGTGATGGCCCGTTTCCGTGATGTCGGGAACGTGCGCATCGGAACGCCGGTGGTGGTGCGGGGTGTGCGGGCCGGCAAGGTCGAGGCGATGGAGCTGGCACCGACCGGATTCGTGCTGGTGCGCATGTCGGTCGATCCCGGAGTGGTCCTCCCGCGGAACCCGGTGGTCCTGCTGAACGAGTCGAGCCTGTTCGGAGAGTGGCAGGCGACGATTACCGCCCGTGACGCGGTGGGGAGCGACGAGGACGTGAACCAGCAGCTCACCGAAGCGTCGCGGGGCGACAATGTCCTGCCGGGCGCCACGCTGCCGGATATCGCCAAGCTGACGGCGGTGGCCGGACGGATTGCCGGCGACGTGGCGTCGGTGGCCGAGCGGGTGCGGGTCGCATTCGACGAGCAGGCGGCGCGCGAACTCCGCGTGTCGATCCGGAATTTTTCCGACATGTCCACACAGCTGGCGAAGACGGTGCGCGAGCAGTCCGCCAATCTGACGACCATGTCGGCCGATGTGCGCGGCGGCGTGGCGTCCCTGACGAAGTCGGCACAACTGCTGCAGGCGGTGTCGGAGCGCGTCGACTCGTCCACCTCCAAGGGCGAGGTGCGGCAGATCGTGGACGATGCGGCCGAGGCGGCGCGGCAGATGCGGGACGCGAGTCGGCGGCTGCTCACCATCTCCGACCAGCTCCGGAGCTCGCAGGGTCGGCTCGAGTCGTTCCTGTCGCGCAGCGACTCGGTAGCCGACAAGATCAACAGCGGGCATGGATCGTTAGGCATGATGGTGAACGATCCCTCGCTGTATCATCACGCCGATTCACTGATGATCCAGCTGCAGGCGCTGCTCGAGGACATCCGGAAGAATCCGCGGCGGTACGTGAACCTGCGGATCTTCTGATCGGTGTCGGGGGACCGCGACGCGATGCACAGCCCGACCTCCGATCGCCGCGACTTCTCGTCCCGTCGCAGTCTGCTGGCGGCCCCGGTCATCCTGGCGGCCGGGTGCGCGCTGTCGATCATCGCCGTCACGTCGCACAAGGCGCCGGGCGCACCGACGCCGCTGGAGCTGGCTGCCGTGGGGTTGTCCGGACTCGGCCTGGTCGCGGCCGTCCTCGGCTTCCGCGCCGTGGGACGGGACGCCCGAACCCGGGCCGCGATCGACCGGGAACGGCGGGCGTCCGAGCAGAAGTATGCCGGCATTCTCGCGATCGCGGCCGATGCGATCATTACCATCGACGAGGCGCAGCGGGTCGTCCACTTCAATCGGGGCGCCGAGGAGATCTTCGGCTGGCCGGAAGCGGAGATGCTGGGCCAGCCGCTCGACCGCCTGATTCCCGCCAGATTCCGGACCAGGCACAGCGGCCACGTCGGATCATTCCGCGACGCGCGGGAAGTCGCCAGACGGATGGGGGAGCGGCAGGAGATCTTCGGCGCCCGGCGCTCGGGCGAGGAGTTTCCCGCCGAAGCGTCCATCTCGCGCCTCGAGCTTGGGGGCCGGTGTCTGCTCACCGTGGTGTTGCGCGACATCACCGAACGGAAGCGACAGCAGGACGACCAGCGCTTCCTCGTTGGCGCCGGTGCCACGCTCAGCGCGTCGCTGGACTACGAATCGACCCTGCGCAGCGTGGTACACCTGGCCATCCCGTACCTCGCCGACTGCTGCATCCTCGATGTGGGCGATCCCGTCCGCGGGCTGCGACGCGTGGCCAGCGTGCATGAAGATCCGGCGAGCACCAGGCGGCTGCGGGCGCTGGAGACGCGCCGGGTGGCCGACCCGGCCTGGCCGCTGCCGGTGGCGACGGCGTTGGAGACGGGAGAGCCGGTGGTGCGAGACGGCCTTCCCGCGGACTGGTGGCGCACCGACCGCGCCGACGATGACCACGCAGGAGGAGATCGGGTCGTTAGGCATCACCGGGATGATGACGGTGCCCCTGGTGGCGCGGAACCGGACCATCGGGGCACTGACCATGCTGGCCACCGGCACCGGACGGCACTACGGCCCGGACCAGCGCGCGCTGGTGGAGGCGCTGGTGAAACTCGGGGCGCTGGCGATCGACAATGCCTTTCTGTATCAGTCGGCCCAACGCGCCGCGGCCGCACGGGACGAAATCCTTGGGGTGGTCTCGCACGATCTGCGTAATCCGCTGAGCGCGATCGCCATGTGCGCACGGGTCCTGGTCAACGCGCCGCCCGGCGAGGCCGCCGATCAGCGGGAGCTGGTCGCCGCGATCCTCGAATCGACCGACATGATGCATCGCCTGATCCAGGACCTGCTGGACGTCTCGATGATCGAATCGGGTCATCTCGCGATCCAGCGCCAGCCCGAGGCGCTCCCCGATCTGCTGGAGCGCGTGCTGGCCATGGTGCGGGATGCGGCGCGCGAGCGGAACGTCGTGGTGCGGAACGCTCTGGCGCCGGCGCTCCCCGAGGTGCACGTGGACGCCGGACGGGTGGTGCAGGTGCTGGCCAACCTGATCGCCAATGCGGTGAAGTTCACTGAGAGCGGCGGTGTGATCACCGTGTCGGCCGCCGTGGCGGGATCGGAAGTCGTCGTGGACGTGCACGACACCGGCGTCGGGATCCCGCCGGAGCATCTCCCGCACATCTTCGACCGCTACTGGCACGCGCGACGGTCGGCGCGCACCGCGGGGACCGGGTTGGGCCTCGCGATCGCGCGCGGGATCGTGGAGGAGCACGGCGGACGCCTGTGGGTGGAGAGTACGGAGGGAGAGGGCAGTACATTTCATTTCAGCGTACCGGTCGTCCCGACCGCGCCGTCACGCGCGATGACGCTCGAGCCGGCACGCGACGCATCGCCCATCGTAGCCCAGGAGCCCCGCGCGCATGTCCTCCGTCGCCGTCGCGTTTCGCGACCTCGAGTTCAACGAGATCGAAGCGATGCTGCACGCCCATCAGTTCGGCCGCCTCGCGTTCACCTTCCGTGACCGCGTCGACATCGAGCCGATCAGCTACGTGTACGAGGATCACTGGCTGTACGGCCGGACCGAGCCCGGCACGAAACTGACGGTACTGGCGCATCACCCGTGGGTGGCGTTCGAGATCGACGATGTCCGCGGACCGTTCGACTGGCGGAGCGTGGTGCTGAAGGGGACGGTGTATTTCGTGGAGCGTGACGGCTCGGACGGACTGGACGAGATCTTCGAGCGCACCGTGCGCGCGCTGCGCCGGCTCACGCCGGCGGCCCTGACCGCCGCGGACCCCACGCCGGGACGGTCGGTGCTGTTCCGGATGCACATCGATGAGATGCACGGGCGCGCCGCGATGACCGGGAGCGGCTGAACTCCCGGGTCCGGCCGCCACCCGTTCAGGCTCGTGCCGCGTGATGCATCACGATGCCGCCGCCGAGCCATCGCCGCTCCCCGACCGGGCGAAACCCCGCTTCGGCCAGACCAGCCGCAAAGCCGGACGCCGTGACGTGATGTGCGATGGAGCGCGCGATGTAGCCGTAGGCCACCGGCTCACGATGCCAGAGCCACCCGTACAGCCAGCCGGCGGCCGCGAGGTAGCGCAGAAAGAGATACCCCCAGAGATGGTGTTCCGGGCGGTAGAAATCGAGCGTCAACAGGTGGGCGCCGGGGCGCGCGACGCGCGCCAGTTCGCCTAACGATTCGCGCCATGAGGGCACGTTCCGCAGCGCATAGCCGGCCGTGATCGCGTCCACCGACGCCGGGGGTGCGTCGAGGCGTGCGAGGTCGCCCGCGGCGAAGTTCACGTTCGGCAGTGCGGCGCGCAGGCGCCGCGCCTCGGCCAGCGCCAGCATGGGCGCCGAGGCGTCGATGCCGGTCACCGAGACGTCGGGCCGCGCGCGCGCCACGGCCAGCGCCAGGTCACCGGTTCCACACGCCACGTCGAGGCAGTGGCCACCCTCGGGAATCGCCTGTGCCGCGCGTGCCACCAGCGCCGCCTTCCATGCCGCATCCATCCCGAAAGAGAACCGTCGCGTGAAGGCGTCGTACCGCGGCGCGATCAGATCGAACATCGGCGTCACGAACGCCTGCTTGATGCCCGGATCACGCAGGTGCGCCTCGACATCCAGGTGGCGCAAGGAACTCCCGGAGTGACGCCCACCCGGCTGGGAACGGCCTGGGTCCATGATGGTGCTGAGGGGAGTGGGAGCGGGCGTCCGGCCCGATGGCGCCCTGGTGAGGGAAACCGACGGTGGGTGTAGTTTACTGTCGGTCACCCCGGACCGTTTTCCCCTTCCACTCTCCCGTTCGCCACCATGGTTCGCCACCGCACCGTCCCGGCGCGCCCGACCGCCGCGTGACCGTTCCGGGATTCTCAACCGGCACGAGTGCCCTCGACGCACTGCCGCGCGAGCGGGTCGAGCGGCCCGACGAGCGGGCCGCCGACGCCGCCCTGTGGGCGGTGGTCCTGGCCGGCGGCATCGGGTCGCGCTTCTGGCCGCTCTCCTCGCAGCATCGTCCCAAACAGCTCCTCGCCCTCGTCAGCGAACGCCCGCTCATCGCCGAAACGGTCGCACGGCTCCATCCCCTCGTGCCACCGGAGCGCGTTCTGGTGCTCACCAGTGCCGACATCGCCGATGCGATCCGCGCCGCCATTCCCGAGGTTCCGCCAACGAACATGCTGGTGGAGCCGCGGCCGGCCGGGACCGCCGCCGCATTGGCCTGGGCGGCGCGGGAACTGACCAGGCGCGCCGGACCGCAGACGATTTTCTGCACGCTGCACGCCGACCTCGCCATCGCGTTTCCCGATGCGTTCCGCGACGTGCTGCGTGAGGCCTCACGCGCGGCGGCGCTGGACGACGTGCTCGTCACAGTTGGCGTTCCGGCGTCCCGTCCCGAGACAGGGTTTGGCTATATCGTTCCGGGCGAGCCCCTGTCCCCCGATGCCCCGATCGACCGCGGCGGTGCGTGCGCGGTCCGCGCGTACGTGGAGAAGCCCGGACGGGCGCGGGCCGAGGAGTTGTTGCGGATGGGCGCCCTCTGGAACAGCGGCATCTTTGCCTGGCGTGCCCGGGTGGTCCTTGACGCGCTGGAACGCCACGCGCACGAGCTCGGACGCGGCCTGTCGCTGCTCGATGCACCGGAGGAGGTGCGGTACAAGGAGCCGCTGCGAACCGTGTCGATCGAGCGCGGCCTCCTGGAGCGCAGCGACCGCGTGGTGGTCGTGCCCGGGGACTTCGGGTGGGACGACGTCGGCACCTGGGCCTCGGTGCGACGGGCGCGCGAACTGGATGACTCGGGGAACGGCGCCTACGGACTCGTGCACTTCGCCGACGCATCGGGGAACGTCGTGCACTCGGAAAGCGGCACGGTGGTGCTGTACGGGGTGAATGGGCTGCTCGTGGTGTCGCTGCCGGGACTCACGTTCGTCACCACGCTCGACCGCGCAGCGGATCTGCGACCACTCCTGGATTCCCTGCCTCCGTCGTTGCGCGGGGGGCGCACGCCCCCGGGTAAACCGTGATGGTGTCGCCCGGGCCTCACCGTGATCACGTCGCGCCATCCCGACCGTGATCGGGTAGCGCCATCCTGACCGTGATCGCGTCGCGATCCTGAAACGGGGCGTCGCGTGCGCCGTATTGATCGCACCATGCCGAACCTGCCCCTGAAGGAATCGCGCGCGACCTACTGGCACGTGAGTCGGGCGCCGCGATACAGCCTCTCCCTCGCGCTTCCCCTGCTGGCGCTCTACGAGCTGATGGCGGTGCTGGTGAATCGGGGCGCGAGCGGGGTCCGTAACGGGGCCGATGTCCTGCTGAAGAGCCTGTTCGTGCGCCTGGCCGGACCGCGAGGTCCGGTGCTGTTCGCGATCCTGCTGACCGGAACGATGGTGGCGCTGATCATTCGGGATGTGCGCAGGAACCCGGGGCGGTTGCGGGCCACGATCTTCGCGCGCATGCTGCTCGAATCGGCGGCCCTGGCCGTGGTGTTCGGCGTGGTGGTGGGACTCGTCACCGCCCAACTGATCGGCGCCATGCACCGATTGGCGATCGGGCCCCTCGACTCCATGGGCTGGCCGACCGGGCTCATGGTCTCGTTAGGTGCGGGGCTGTACGAAGAGCTGCTGTTCCGCGTGGTTCTCGTCTCGCTCCTCCTCCTGACGGCCAGGCACGTCTTCGGCCTGGGACCGGCGGGCGCGAGCACCTTCGCGGTGCTCGGCGGCGCGATCACCTTTTCGGCGTTCCACTACGTGGGCCCCTACGCCGACCAGTTGACCATCGGCTCGTTCGTCTTCCGCGCGGTGGCCGGCCTCGCCTTCAGCGGGCTGTACGTCACCCGCGGATTCGGCATCACCGCCTGGACGCACGCGCTGTACGACATATTTCTCCTGCTCGCGCGAGGCACGTGAGCAGGCGGTTCGACGCGTCCCAGTCATGAGGATGGTATTGGCATGACCTCCACGGAAGATCGGTACGGGCCGCCGCCGGTGGCGAGTCTCGCGCCGGAGGCAACGCTCACCCGGCGTGCGGTTTCGGCCCTGCGGGCGACGATGACGCGAGGGGCTGCCTTGGCGCCGCGGGCGAATCCGGCCCGGCGGGCGACCCTGCCGCTCGTCCTGCTCGCCGGGATCGCCGTCGCGTGTGCGCGTCCGCGCACGGTGCCGATCGCGACCCCGGCGTCGGCGACCGCGGCGCGAACGCGCGCGCTCCTGTCGGCGCTCGCCGACGACTCCATGGAAGGGCGGGGGACTGGCACGCCCGGCTCCATGCGCGCCGCGCGTTTTATCGCGCAGCGGATGCGCCAGGCCGGCCTCCAGCCGGCTGGAGACAGTGGCTACTTCCAGCGCGTGCCCATGGCCCTCGTCACCAACGCGCGTACCGGGCGAACCCGTCCGACGCTGTTTCCGTCGTTCGACGCGCTCGACACCGTTCCCGCCAGCCGGCGCCTGACCGGAGGCAACGTGGTTGGAGTGCTCCCGGGCAGCGATCCGTCGCTTTCCGCTGAGGTAGTCCTCGTCGATGCACACTACGATCATCTCGGCATCGGACGGCCGGTAAACGGCGATTCGATCTACAACGGTGCGGATGACGACGCCTCGGGGACGGTGACCGTACTGGAAGTTGCGCGACTCATGGCGGGGGGCCCGCGGCCCAGACGCACGGTCGTCTTTCTGACCACGACCGGAGAGGAGGTCGGCCTGGTCGGCACCAACTGGTTCGCTGCCCATCCAGTGGGCTCTCTCGATCGGTACGTGGCCAATCTGGAGATCGAAATGGTCGGGCGCCCGGATTCTCTCGCCGGCGGTCCCGGCCGCGGCTGGCTGACGGGCTACGAGCGATCCACCATGGGCGACGAATTCGCCGCGGCGGGCCTCCCGATCGAGCCCGACAAGCGACCGAATCAGCAATTCTTCTACCGCAGCGACAATATCGGCTTTGCCCGCCGCGGGATCGTCGCGCACACGCTGTCGTCGTTCAACCTGCACAGCGAGTATCACACACCGGCGGATGAAGTCGGATTGGTGGATTTCGATCACATGGCCGCGCTGATCAACGTCGCGGCGCGTGCCGTGCGCATCCTGGCCGACGGCCCACGGGTGGAGTGGAAGGAGGGAGGAAAACCCTAGGCGCCTGACGACGAGGACCTGGCTGATGACCGAGAGCTGAAAAGCTGCAAAGCTGCAAAGCTGAATGCTGATCGCTGATCGCTGATAACTGATCGCTGATAACTGATCGCTGATAACTGATCGCTGATAACTGATCGCTGATAACTGACTATGCATTTCGAGACCCTCGCCGTGCACGCCGGACAGGCGCCCGACCCCATCACGGGTGCCATCGCGCCGTCGATCCAGCTCTCCACGACCTTCGAGCGCGACCAGGATGGCGGGTTCCGTCGCGGCTTCACCTACACGCGTGACGCCAATCCGACGCGTCTCGCACTGGAACAGGCACTGGCGGCGATCGAAGGAGGCGACGCGGCGCTCGCATTCTCGTCCGGGCAGGCCGCGACTCACGCCATCTTCCATTCGCTGAAGCCTGGCGACCACGTGGTGCTGCCGGACTTCGTGTATCACGGCACGCCGAAGATGGTGCGGGAGATCTTCGTGCCGTGGGGCCTCGAGGTCACGCAGGTGGACATGGGCGACCTGGCGGCCGTTGAACGTGCCCTCGCTCGGCGCACCGCCGTGGCCTGGGTGGAGACGCCGTCCAATCCGCTGCTCACCATCACCGACATCGCGGCGGTCTGCGAGCGAGCGCACGCCGCGGGAGCGCGGGTCGTGGTCGACAGCACGTGGGCGACGCCGGTCTCCCAGCGGCCCCTCGAGCTGGGCGCGGACATCGTCATGCACGCCACCACGAAGTACCTTGGTGGCCACTCCGACGTGCTGGGTGGGGCGCTGATCGCGCGGCAGGGGGACGACTCGCTGTTCGAGCGGGCGAGGATGATTCAGCGCACGGGCGGAGCGGTGGCGTCACCGTTCGACGCCTGGCTCGTGCTGCGCGGGCTCAAGACGCTTGCCTGGCGCGTGCGCGCCCACACCCAGAACGCGGAAGCCGTCACCCGATTCCTGGCCGCGCATCCGAAGGTGGAGGCGGTGCACTATCCCGGCCTCTCCACGCACCCGGGGCGTGATGTCGTTGCACGGCAGATGCGACTCGCTGGTGGAATGGCGTCGTTCCAGGTGCGCGGAGCGCGCGCCGAGGCGATGGCGGTGACCGCCATGGTCAAGGTGTTCGCCCGTGCCACCAGTCTCGGCGGCCCGGAGAGCCTGATCGAGCATCGCGCCTCCATCGAAGGACCGGCGACGCGGTCACCGGAGAACCTGCTGCGCATCTCCGTCGGTCTCGAGCACCCCGACGACCTGATCGAAGACCTGGCCCAGGCCATCGGTTGAGGCGCATCGGTTGAGGCGCATCGGCTGCGGCCATCGGCTGCGGCCATCGGCTGCGGCCATCGGCTGAGGCCATCGGGCGCACGCGTCTTCCCCGTTCCTCCCAGCCTGGTCGCGCGCCGTTCCGTCACGTCGTCACATCGTGCGCTCGAGCGTCGGCACGTCTCGGGCGGCGGGCGTCCTTGTCTCCGTAGCAGTGCGGACTGGCTCGGCGACCATGCCGCTGCCTAACTTGCGCGGTCCTTCAGACCGGCGGTGCGCATGAAGTACATGTTGTCGAGCGTGGGGGCATTGCTGGTGCTGTCCGGAATGTCGCAGGCGCAGTGCCGCGTCGGAAAGGAAACCAACGAGGCAAAGCTCCTCGCCTACTACGCGGTACCCCTTGCGTTTTCGCCATCGGGGATGCTCGAGCGAATGGAGCCCGGGAGCGTGCGCGCGGCGTTCGAGCTCACCTACATCCCGAAACCGGCCGATGAGCTCCGCCACACGAGCATCTGCTTCAAGCCCAAGCGGGAGAGCTCGCAGCTGTCCCCGGTGGTCCCGCGCCCGCGGCTGGCGGTCGGGCTGCCCGGCGGGTTCTTCGTGGAAGGGGCGTACCTGCCGCCGATCACGGTTGCCGATGCCACGCCCAACATGGCAAGCCTCGCCGCTGGCGTCGTTAGGCGGGTGGGGAGTGCGTTCGGACTGGCGCTCCGTGCGCACACCACGTTCGGCAACGTGAAGGGGCCGATTACCTGCCCCGATGACGAGCTCCAGCTCTCGGATCCTGACGCGGCGTGCTACGGGACCGCCAAATCCCGCGACACCTATCGGCCCAACATCCTGGGGGTGGAGGCGGCGCTGACCTGGGCCACGAGGGCGCGCTTCGCCGGCTATGTCGGGACCGGCTTCTCGCGCCTGCAGCCGCGATTCCAGGTCGGGTTCCAGCCGGCCAACGCGCCCTTCGACTCGACGCGGGTGACCGTGAATCTCAACCGGGTTTCCGTGATGCTCGGCGGGCGCCTTCGGTACTCGCGGGCGCTGGAGGTGACCGGGGAGGTGTACTCCGTTCCCAGGGACCTCACTACCGTCCGGCTCGGCGCGGCTCTGAACATCCGCTGACGGCCCGGTGGGGTCCGGCCCGCACCGGATACTGCACCCCGCGCCGCAAGGTGGGGTGAGGCCCGGGTTCGAGTGTCGGTGATTGCGTGTGGCGCGAGTAGATTCTCTGCGGATGCCCCGTCCCGCCCGATTCACCCGTTCACATCAGGATCCCGCCGCGTGAAGAAGTTCCTCCTCCTCGCCACGCTGGTCGCTGTCGCCTGCGACAAGTCGCCGACCACACCCGTACCGCCGGAAGCCAAGAGCGTCATCGTGATCACACCGCAGTCGGTGCTGGTCGTGAACGGCTCGGTGCAGCTCACGGCCCGGGTGTTCGATCAGGATGCGAAGGCGATTCCGGGTGTGACGGTCACCTGGGAGAGCCTGCAGCCGTCGGTTGCTACCGTCACCGCATCGGGCCTGGCGACCGGTGTCGCGGTCGGGATGGTCACGGTGCGGGCGACCACTTCGGGCGGAATATCCGGAGAGGCGACCCTCACGGTCGATCCGGACCCGTGCACCACACCGCTGGACCTCCAGGTAGGGGACGTGCGACAACTCAGTGGCCCCAGTGCCGTCGCCTGCATCACCCTCGCTCCCACCACCGGCGCGACCGACTTTCTGTTCGTGACCGCCAACGCCGACCAGGGGATGGATGAGCTGGCATTCTATTCGGTGAATCTGTCGAAGCAGGCAGGTGCCGTCGCGTCGGCAGTCTCGGCGTCGCTGGCCGCATACAATCTGCAGTCGAGCGTCCAGTCCCAGGGTGCGGACTATCCCGACGTCGTGGACGGCCGCATTCGTGCACAGGAGCGCGCAGCGTTTGCGCACCTGCGCGCTATTCGCACCGAGCTCACGCCGCCCGTCGGCGCGAACACGGACCTGCTCGTTGCGCCGCCATCGGTGGGCGACACGCTGACGTACCGCGTTCCCGACATCCACGCCGCCGATCTCTGTGCCACGTACGCCACCGTTCGCGGCGCGGTGAAGTACGTCAGCCAGCACGGGGTCTTCGTGCAGGACGTGAGCGCGCCCAGCGGCGGCTTTGCCGCCCAGGACTACACGGACATCGCGACGGAATGGGAGAGCCTCATCTTCCCGACCGACACGATGTATTTCGGGGCTCCCACCGACCGGAATCAGGACGGGCACATCACGATTCTCTATACGCCGGAGGTGAACAAGGCCACCCCGCAGGGAAAGCCCGGCGGCTACATCGCAGGCTTCTTCTGGGGCGGTGACCTGGTGAAGAAGACCGAGTATCAGCAGATCAACCAGTCGTGTCCCCAGACGAACGAGCAGGAGATCTTCTACATGCTCGTTCCCGATCCGAGCGGCACGGTGAACAGCAACGTCTTCAGCGTGGAGACGGTGAAGCAGAACACGCGTGGGACGGTTGCGCACGAATTCCAGCACATGATCAATCAGGGGCTCCGTCTGCTCAATCCGGCGGTCGACAGCAGCGAGACGATCTGGCTCAACGAAGGGCTCTCACACTTTGCCGAGGAGATCGTGGGCCGCGCCTTTCGCGGCTTCGGCGACTTCCAGAATCTCTCCTTCCATGACGTGAATCCCACGCCCGGTTCCCAGAACGACTATCTGGCGTTCTTCCGCGAGAATCTCCTCCGATTGCGCCCGTGGATGGCGCGCCCCGACACCTCATCTCCGATATCGGTCAAGGCGCGCGATCAGCTCGCGCCGCGGGGCGCGGCGTGGATGCTCTTGCGATACCTCACCGATCACTTCGCCAACGGCAATGCCAAGGCCTTCCTGCGGCACATCGTGGCGGGTCCGGACATCGGAGTGCGGAATCTGGTGCAGTGGTCGAACGGTGCGCAGTTCGACGACATGCTGCGGGGCTTCCTGGTCAGCATGTACACCGACGAGACGGGCGTGACCGGCCTGTCGGCGCAGTACGCGGTGCCCAGCTGGAACATTCGCGACGTCATGCAGGCGGTGAACAACGGCATTTTCCCGTTGCTGGTGACCTCGCTGCCCAGCGCCATCAGCACCCAGTCGCTTTCGGGGTCCGGGAACTACTTTCGTCTCACGCGGCAGAGCGCGTCGCCCCAGGCCACGTTTCGCATGACCGCGGCCGGCGGCGCTCCCGTGACGTTTGCCGGGGCGCGGGTGTATGTCGTGCGCCTGAACTGACGGTGGTTGCTGACCGGGCTGATGGCCTTTGGCCTTTGGCCTGACCTACACCTCCCTCAATGCCGCCATCGGCGTTTCCCGGAACACGTCACGCCCGGCGAGCAGGCCGATCGTGACCGTCAGCGTCAGCAGAGCCGCGGCGATCACCAGCGCCGGGAGCGTTGAGGGGTGGAACGGGCGCTCGAAGACGTAGCGCATCAGCAGCCACGCGCCGCCAAATGACAACAGCATGCCGGCCAGGCTGCCAAGAATGCCGAGCAGCGCGTACTCGCTGAAGAGAATGCGCGAGATCTGGCGCCGCGTGGCGCCAAGCGTCTTGAGCAACACGCCTTCGCGGACGCGTTCCCGGCGCGTGGCCGATACGGCGCTGAACAGCACCGGAACCGCCATCGCCAGGCTGAAGATCGCGAGAAAGCGAATGGCGAGCGTGGCCCGACCGGAGATCTGCGAGATGGTGCGACGTACGAGCGACAGATCGACGCTCGCCACGTTCGGGTAGCGACGGACGATGTCGCGCTGCAGCACGCCAACGGTCGTATCGTTCACCGTGCGCACGAGCACCGCAAACATCTTGGGCGCCTGCTCCAGCGCGGCTGGCTCGAATACCGCGAAGAAGTTGGGCTCGAAGCGCTGCCAGTTCACCTCGCGCAGGCTGGTCACGACGGTGGGAACCATCAGGCCCTGCACGTTCCAGGTGATGGTGTCTCCGGGGGTCACATGCAGTGACGTCGCGACGTCGCGCTCGAGGGAAACCTCGTACGGCGGCTGGCGCCCGGTCGCCGCCGGAGACGGGAACCACCTCCCCGCGACCAGCGTTTCGGTGGATGTGAGGTTGTCGCGATAGGTCGAGCGGTACTCGCGGCGGTACGCCCACGAGTCGCGCCGGCGTCCCGAGTCACCGATGATCTCGGCGGTGGTGCGTCCGTTGATCGACGCGATGCGCATGGTGACGATCGGTACGCGTTCGATTTCATCACTTGCGCTGCCGGCGATGATCGAATCGACCCCCGCCACCTGATCGTCCTGCACGTCGAAGAAGACCAGATTGCCACGCGCCTCGAACTCCAGCTGCCGGAACTGCGACAGCAGATTTCCCTGAACGAGGAACAGCGTCGTGACGAGAAAGGCGCCGAACCCCAGGGAGAGCACGACGCTCCGGGTCTGGTTCCCGGGCCGATAGAGGTTGGCGACGCCCTGCCGGACCACATAGGGCCAGCCGCCGCGCAGTGCCCTCCGGGCCACGAGGGCGAGAAGATAGGCGCTCGCCGCCAGCAGCATCAGGGCGCCGGCAATCGCCGCGCTGAATCCGAGGGTCTCCAGCGCGGAACGCGATCGGGTGGCGGCGAGCCCGAATACCGACGCGGCGATGATGAGATTCACCGCCATCCGGGGTGGATCGCGCCAGGCCTGACGGAACGGGGCCGGGTCCTCGTTGCGCCGCAGGGCCTGCAGCGGCGAGACGCGTCGCAGCGCAATCAGCGGTCGCAGCGCGAACGCGAGCGCGATCCAGACACCCAGCAGCATGCCCATCCCGATGGCCCGGGGTTCCGGCCGCACCACCACGTCGACCGGGAGCAGTCCGCGCACCAGGCCCGGCAACAGGAACTGCACGCCAACGCCCAGCGCCGCGCCCATCGCAGCGCCGAACAGGCCCATCACGGCGGCCTGCGAGATGTAGATGACCATGACCTGGCGTGTGGTCGCGCCCAGGCAGCGGAATACCGCCACCGTGTCGATCTTGCGCATGACCCAGGCGTGCACGCCGCTCGCCACGCCCACCCCACCGAGCAGGAGCGCCACGATGCCGACCAGCCCGAGGAAATTCGACAGCAGCTCGATCCCGGAAGTCAGGTTCGATTCCATCCGCGACAGCGTGCTCGCCCGGATGCGCTCGCGCTCGAGCATCGGCCGCAACGACTGGACGAGTTTCGTCGGATCGCCGGACGACACGCGGGCGTACATCTCGAAATCGGCGCGGCTTCCGGTGACCAGCAGGCGGGTATCCGCGAGATAGCGCTCGGGGATGTAGATGGTGGGGCCGAGTACGGTGGTGAACCCCTGGCGCACCGGCGCATCCCCCACCGCGGCAAGGAGCTCGAACTTCACGTAGCCGATGGCGACGGAGTCGCCGGGCACGGCGTCGAGGGCCGTGAACAGCGCCGGTTCGGCGATGGCGTGACGCCCCTGCTGGAGCTGCGCCCAGCGCCCGGGCGGCGCGGTGGTGATGTCGCCGTAGAGCGGATACCCCTCGCCGACGGCGCGGACCTGCGCCAGGCGGGTTCGGCCGGTGCGCGGTGCGAGCGCCATCGACACGAACGTCGTGGCGCGGGTGACGGTCACGCCCTGTGCGGTGAGCGTCTGGCGCAGCGAATCGGTGACCGGGCTCCATCCCTGCCGGGCGTCGAAGACGATGTCGCCGCCGAACAGCGCCCGCGACTGGGAGCGGACCGAGCGGATGATGTTGGCGGCGAACGAATCGATCGCCACCAGTGCCGCCACGCCTAACGAGATGGACGACATGTACAGCAGCAGGCGGCGGCGGGCGGTGCGCGATTCGCGCCAGGCCAGCGACAGCAGCGGCGGACGCCGCCCGGATTCGCCGGGGGCGGTCACGGCGCCCGTTCCCCGCCGGACGACACGGTGAGGGTCGCGTCCGCCGGCGAGGCGGCCGCCAGCGCACCGTTCGCCCGATCCTCCACCACCACGCCATCGGCCAGCCGCAGCAGCCGCGTGGCCCGCTCGGCCAGCATCAGATCATGGGTCACCAGCACCACCGTGGACCCCGACTCGCGATTGAGATCGACGAGCAGCTCGACGATGCGGGCGCCGGTCGCTCCGTCGAGATTCCCGGTCGGCTCGTCGGCGAACAGGATCTTCGGCCGGTTGGCGAACGCGCGGGCGATCGCCACCCGCTGCTGCTCTCCGCCGGACAATTGGGCCGGGAAGTGATGGACGCGGTCCTGCAATCCCACCCGTCCGAGCACCTCGCGGGCACGTGCCGGTGCGCCCGCCTCTCCACGCAGCTCCAGAGGGACCTGCACGTTCTCCAGCGCCGTGAGCGTTGGGATAAGTTGAAAGGTCTGAAAGACGAACCCGACTTTCTCGCCGCGCAGGCGGGCGCGTTCGTCTTCGCTCAGGACCGTGAGGTCGGCGCCGTCGAGCAGCACGCGACCGCGCGTGGGAGAATCCAGTCCTGCCAGGAGCCCGAGAAGTGTGGTCTTGCCGCTGCCCGACGGTCCGACGATCGCCACGAATTCACCCTGCGGAACCGTGAAGCTCACGCTGCGTACGACGGTCAGGCGGTTCGATCCGCTGTCGAATTCCTTGGTCAGATTCTCTGCAACCAACATGAGTCGTCGCGTCGCCGTGGCCGTAGCCGTGGTGGTCGTCCCGCTCCTGCTCGCCTGTGCCGGACGTGGGTCCACCAAAGATACCTCGAAGAGCAGGTCAGAGGCCGGAGGCCAGCGGCCACCCGGCCAGGGGTCAGCAGGCCAGGGGACACCGAGCGGAGTATCCGCGGTCGGTGATTCGGGGCGTGTCGCACGCCTCACGCCTCGTCCGACGCCCATGCCGCGTATTCCCGACTCGCTCGATGCAGCGGTCGGCGCCGCCGCGGATACGTCGCGCCCCGTCGCGCTCATCGTCGGCACGTCGCTCACCGCTGGTCTGGGGCTCGATCCCGATCAGGCGTACCCGGAGATGCTGCAGCGCAAGGCGGATTCCGCGGGCTTCACGGTGCGCATCGTGAACGCCGGTCTCAGTGGAGAGACGTCCGCGGGCGCGCTGCGCCGCATCGACTGGTTGCTCCAGCAGCGTGCGGACCTGGTGATGATCGAGACTGGAGCAAACGACGGCCTGCGAGGCGTCAACGTCGACTCCAGCCGCGCGAATCTCCTCGCCATCGTGCGCAAAGTCCACGCGGCCAAACCCTCGGCGCTGGTCTTCGTGGCGCAGATGGAGGCACCTCCCAATCTCGGTGCAGACTACACGACGCGCTTCCACGAGATGTTTCCGGCCGTCGCTCGCGAGGGCGGGGCCGCACTGGTGCCGTTTCTGCTCGACCGGGTGGCCGGCGTGCCGAGTCTCAACCAGGGAGATGGCATTCACCCGAATCTCACGGGTGAACAGATCGTGGCAGACAACGTCTGGCGAGCCCTCGCCCCGGCGCTGGCCCGTTTGGGGAGGTAGGCCGGCGCTTCTGGCCCCTTCGGCGCTGGTGGGACCGAACATGCAGGCTGCGGCGTCTCGCTTCCGCGCCCGGTGACGAAGGGGACGAAACCGCCCGCGCTGGTGTTGGGGCTGCAGGCTCGGCAAGCGGTAATGGCCCCGAGCCACTACCAGGCAACCGGAGGACTTGAATTCGCTCTGCAAAGCACGTAAGCTTAACGGCTGTTTCGACTTAGGCGTTGGTCAACCACAAACAGGAATATGCAGGATGGCAATTCCAGCTACCCAGATCCGTCGTGGGATGGTGCTCGTCTTTGAAGGGGATCCATGCCGCATCGTGGAGTTTCGTCACCACACGCCCGGCAACCTCCGGGCGATGGTGCAGGCCAAGCTCAAGAACCTTCGGACGGGATCCAGTTTCGAGCATCGGTTTCGCGCCGACGATTCGGTCGAGAAGGCGTCCATGGAGACGCACGAGCTGGAGTATCTGTACCAGTCGGGCGAACTGTATCACTTCATGAACACGGAGAACTTCGACCAGCTCGAATTGGACGCCGAGACACTGGGAGACTATGCCCAGTGGATGGTGCCGAACATGCGGATCATGGCCGAGTTCTACGACGGACGCCCGATCGGCATCACGCTTCCGGGCGCGCTCACGTTCGAGATTGTCGACACGTCGCCGGTGATGAAGACCGCCACGAAGACGGCCTCGTTCAAGCCGGCGAAGCTGGAGAATGGCGTCACGATCAACGTGCCGGAGTTCGTGCCGGCGGGGGTGCGCGTGCGGGTCAACCCGAATACGGGGGAGTACCTCGATCGCGCGAAGGACTGACGAGCCGGCACGCGTGCCAAAGTTGCGGCGCGTGACCGGGAAGTGGGTGGACACGCTGGTTGATAACGGGATTTTGCACGTGTAGGTTGCGTGGCTCCGCGCACGAAGGACTGCGCCACGGTGCGCGCGGACAACGCGATCTGGATGGCGGCGCTGGGCGCGCGCCATGCCCTGGTCGCTCATGGTGACTGTAGCTCAATCGGTTAGAGCACCGGACTGTGGCTCCGGGGGTTGCGGGTTCGATTCCCGTCAGTCACCCTGGGGAGTCGAAGGGGAGCGGTGATGGGAGCGGGGACGCGCGATGACGCGTGTGCCGGCCGGGAGTCATCCCGCGTACCCGGAGCGGCGTTAGGTCGGTAGCTCAACTGGTAGAGCACTGGTCTCCAAAACCAGCGGTTGGGGGTTCGAGTCCCTCCCGGCCTGCTACGCAATCATCAAAGTCAGCGATCAGCGGTCAGTCATCAGTTGTCGGAGATCGGCGGTCGCATGGGAGCAATCCAGTGCCACGGGTTGGGCGGTATCGTCTAGAGGCCCAGGACACAGCCCTCTCAAGGCTGGAACACGGGTTCGAATCCCGTTACCGCTATGTAGCGAGATGGACCACGTCGGGAGGCGTATCGGGCGCGCACGTCGGCGCGTGGGCGGAGCGTTTACCGAGGGCCCCATCGTCTATCGGTTAGGACGGCACTCTTTCAAGGTGCAGAGACGGGTTCGACTCCCGTTGGGGCCATGACGGGACGCGGTGTCGTCAGGTGCAGGTCGAGGAAGTTGGGGCTGTAGCTCAGCTGGTTAGAGTGCCGGTCTGTCACACCGGAGGTCGCGGGTTCGATCCCCGTCAGCCCCGTAGCGCAGCAGCATTCAGCTTTCAGCGAGGAGCATTCAGCGTTCAGCGAGGAGCATTCAGCGTTCAGCGAGGAGCATTCAGCGTTCAGCGAGGAGCATTCAGCCTGGCACGGTGCGATCTGATCGCTGGCCGCTGTGACTGTGATTCGCCCTGGTGGTGAAATTGGTAGACACGCCATCTTGAGGGGGTGGTGCCGAAAGGCGTGGCGGTTCGAGTCCGCCCCAGGGCATAACGGGAGTGACCTCCGACCTGCAGTGACGCCAGCGTAGCTCAGTGGTAGAGCACCCGATTCGTAATCGGGCGGTCGTCGGTTCAATCCCGACCGCTGGCTCTTCGCGCCCGTGCACCGCAGGGCTCGTCCCGCACCCTCATCGGGCGTCGTGGCGCACAACGTCGCGCGGCCGAATCGCGGCGAACAACAGCAGCGGAATCGCCGCCGCCAGCCAGGCGAACGCGCTGAACGACACGCTGGCACGCGTGACCGGTCGCACCACGTGACCGGTCAGCCACGCGTGAAGCCAGGTCTCCAGCGGCATCCCCGTGGCGCGCTGGAAGGCCGCGGCCGGGGCGTCGTCCGACGTCCAGAAGACGCGGAAGCGGTCCCGGTCGAACTGACGCACCATGTCGGCAAGCAGGCGGCGCTTCAGGAACGACGCAGTCGGAGTCCAGAGCGAATCATGAGTCTCGAACGGGCCAAGGATGTCGGCGTGCGACCGGGATGAGGCCACGCCGGCCGCCGCCGCGACCGGATCGAGACCGATCACCGTCAGGCACACCGGTCCACCATGCGCCGCGCAGCGCGCCTCGTCACTCGCGAGCGCGTACCATGACGCGTCGTGTTCAGCGCCGCCGGGCGCGGTGGAGGTCCAGTCGGCCCACCGTCCCGTCTCGTAACCGGTGCCCTCCAGCCAGGCCCGGATGCCGCGCCCCGGCATGCCGAAGGCCGCGAAGAACGCGCACGGGCCATACACCTCGCCGGCGCTCAGCGCGGCATCGACGCGCCGCACGCGGGTCACGGCCCCGCATACGCCGACCGGCGAGGCGGGAACCAGGTACGTCACCTCCGCGCTGGCGGGGCGACGGTCCACGCCCTTCTGCAGGGCCACGATGGTGGTGTCCAGGAACACCACCGCAGACGCGCGCATGGGGCCGCGTGCCAGTGGGGCCCCGGCTGTCCGTAACGCTGCTTCGAACGTCGGTCGGACCATCGGCGGGAGAGAGGCGTCGACCGCAACGACGCCAGTGTCGTTCGCCGTCACAGCGCGCCAGCGCTCCACACTGAGCATCGCGCGATAGCGGGCAAGAGCCCGGTCCACCGCCGCTGACGACGACCGAAGCCGCGCGCGTTCGACGTTCAGGCGTCGCTGGTCAGGCGTTGCGGGCAGCCGGATACCGCCCAGCGGGACTGTCACGGTGACAAACGCGATCGCGGTGCACAGGCCGATCACCAGCGTCACCCATCTGGCGAGTTTCATATCCATGAGCCCCTCCGGACCACCGCGAACGCCATGAAGACGCCACACCAGGCGAGCGTGACGAACACCGTGGACGCCGAGATCTCGGCGCCTTGCGGCCGTGCCGCAGCGATGTGGGAGCGCCATTGTGCCACCACCTGCTCCAGCGGCACCCCGGCCGCGGCCGACAGCCGCGCCTCGATCGAGCCGCGTGCCGCCATGAGCCGCGCGTACGCGTCGCTGCCGCCAGCGCGCAACACGTCGTCGAGGAAGAGCCGGCGGGCCAGCGCGGATGCAGGAAGGGGAACCAGGGACTGGGGAATGGCCAGGGCGGCAGTCGTGCACGCCTCGGACTCCCCGTTGCGCCGGCAACGCACTGCAGCCGACACACCGACCGAGTCGTCGGCCCGCACGTTCACCAGACTCAGGAGCGCGCGATAGTCGGTTGGATCGTACCAGGTCGTCAGTCGGTTCTCCCCTGGGGCTCGCACGCCCAGTGCGCTCAGACACGCCCCGGCGTCGCCAGTGCGGCATCGCCGCATGACGGAGCTCCGCACCGTGCCGATCTCGGCGTACGCTCGCGACCAGTCCGCGCGCGCCGGGTCCTGCAACGGAACGGTCTGGACCATGAGCCATGCGGCGAGCGTGGAATCTGCGCCCTCGAGGGCAACGCGCTCCGCGAAGTTGACGAGCTGGCTGGCGATCTGCGCCGGCGTGACACGCCCTGTCCCCACCGCTCGACGGTCCCATCCGACCCGGCCCGTGTCCGCCGCGAACCAGACGACCCACTCGGTGCCCAGTCGGACGGCCAGGCTGTCCGTGCCGATTACGGGTTGTCGTCGGCCAAGCCGCTCGCGCAGCGCTTCGCCGCCTCTGGCGCCGACCGCGTCGCTCGCGAGCAGACCGGCCGCTCGCACGCGATCACGCAGCGCGGGCATGGTGCGCAGGTGGAACAGGCCGGTCTTCACATCCACCCAACCCACCCGATTCATCAGTGTTCGCGCGAGAGAATCATAGGCAGCCCGTCGGCGGACCCGCACTGAGTCGAGCCGCGCGATCTCGCGCACGGCGCTGTCGAGCGACGCGTCGTGCTGGCCGATGCGCAGAGACGGGCCGCGACTTCCGCCCCCGGTCATGGCGCGAAGGCCACCCGATGCAGCGAGATGCCCGTTAGGCAGCGCACCTGCCGGGCTCGTCGTGAGACACCACGGCAGGATAGCCACCGCCAGCCAGCGGAGCGGATCAGACATCGAACAGCGTCCAGCGTCCGAAGAAGACGCCGAACGGCCCGGGATGCGAAACGAGGAAGTCCTTCGCCATGACAAAGCCCCGGCCGCCGCCGGGGAGAACGATGTGGGACAGGATCGTGAGCGCCACACCGCCCACCAGCAGGACCAGGAACACGCCCTTGGCTCGCCGTCCCGCGCCGTACCGGAGGGCGAACATGCACGAGTGGGCGAGCCACGCCGCCAGGATCGTCCGCATGGCGAGCGAGCCCGCGTACGCCTGGATGGTCGGCGGCACCTGTACCTGCCCGGCCGCCAGCCGTCCGCCTAACCAGAGGGCCAGGCCAGGCAGCGCCAGCAGGCCGAAAGCGGTCAGTGCGCGCCCCCCGAGAAAGCGCGACCGGGTGACAGGAAGTGACAGGGCATACACGTGTCCGCCCCGATCATCCATGCCGTATCCCTGAGCGGCAATCGTCGCGCCACTGAGCACCGCCAGAATCGCGCACCCGGCGCCGATGACGCGCCCCACTTCGATGAGCTCGGTCGGGGCCGGTTCCCCGATCATCGGCAGGGCAATCCACAGAATCAGGAGCGGAATCGCGAATCCCAATACGATGAAGAAGGCGAGCAGGTCGCGGCTCCATTTCCATTGGGCGAAGAGTTGCTGGGCGAACATCAGGCAGCCCTCCCGCCGGCGGCGCGCGCCGCCCGCAACGTTTCCACGAACGTCTCCTCCAGGTCGAGATCCACCACTTCACGGAGCGTCAGGTCGTGCCGGCAGAACCACTGCGCCATCTCCTCGCGCCAGTCGCGCACCACCCACTCTTCCTCGCGTCCGGCGCTCCCCCGACGTGTGACGATGCCGAAGGGCGGGGTGGCGGTGACCGGCGGCGCCCCGGAGATGCGCAGCACCTTGAGCTCCCGCTTGAACTCGTACATCGGCATCTCCGCGACCAGCCGCCCGCCGTCGAGCACGCCGATCCAGTCGCAGACACGCTCCTGCTCGTGCACCAGATGGCTCGAGATCAGCACCGAGGCGTCGTGGGCCGCCACGTACTCCAGCACCGCCGTGAGCACGTCGCGCCTGACGACGGGATCGAGCCCGTCGGTCGGTTCATCCAGCACCAGCAGCTCGGGGCGCGTGGCCAGCGCAAGCAGGATCATCAGCTTCCCGGCTTCGCCCTTCGACAGGCGACCGACCAGGTCCTCGCCGCGAAGTCCGAAGCTCCGGCGGAGCTCCTCGGCCGCCGACGGGTCCCACGAAGGATAGAAGGCGGCGTGATAGCGCATGCTCTCGTCCACGCTCAGCATGGGATAGAGATGCAGGCGCTCCGGCACGTAGCCGATGCGCGCCAGCGCCGACGGCGCGCCACGTGGCATGTCGTGTCCCAGGACGGTGATCGTACCGCCCTCGGGTCGCAGCATCCCGAGCAGCAGCCGGATGGTCGTCGTCTTTCCCGACCCGTTAGGCCCCAGGAACCCGTAGACCGCGCCGCGCGGCACCGTCAGGCAGAGGTCGCGAATGGCGAAATGGCGTCCCGCGCGGTACGCGAGGCCGTCGATGCGAATGGCGTCGTTCATGCCTTGGCTCCCAGTTCGGCGTCGATCACCCGGCGGAGATCGGCCGGGCAGATGGCGAGGCGCGCGGCCTGCTCGAGCAGATTCCGCACGAGCCGGCGCGCCTCCTGTTCGCGGGTGCGAGCGCGTCGTTCGCTGGACAGGGCGGCGACGAAGGTCCCGGCTCCCTGCTTCATGTCCACGACGCCCTCGTGCTCCAGTTCGCGATAGGCCTGAACCACCGTGGCCGGATTCACGCGCAACTGCGAGGCGAGGACGCGCACCGAGGGCAGGGAATCACCTGCCGCCAGCTCGCCCGCGGCCACCGCCACGCGCACGCGCGCGGCGATCTGGGCATACATCGGCGTGGGACTTCGCGGATCGATTTGATTGAACACGGGTCCACTGTGTCGGTGTTGTCATACACTACGACTCAGGGCCCGGGAGGTAACGGGGGTCAATGGCCGCCAAAGGCCAAAGGTCATAGGCCAAAGGCCATAGGCCAAAGGCCAAAGGCCAAAGGCCAAAGGCCAAAGGCCAAAGGCCAAAGGTCATAGGCCAAAGACCAAAGGCCAAAGCACAAAGGCCAAAGGTCATAGGCCATTGGCCGCATCCTCGGCACGCCCTGTCCCAGCCCGCTGGCCGACAGGCGAAGCGGGACCTACGTTCACAAGGCTGTGGCGCCGTCAACATCCGTGGGCGGCGTGCAAGGGTCCGAGGCTGTCCCTTCCGTGGCGTATGCAGCGCCCGAGTTCCTCCCCATGAGCGCTACCCACTCCGTCCGCCCGTCGATCACGCTGGTGCCCGCGACGCTCTTCTCCTGCTTCTCCGGTGCGTGCTCCACGGCGAAGGTCCCGCAACACGGACCGCCGATCGACCGCGCCGACCTCGACACCACCTGCGCCCCTTGCACGGACTTCTATCAATTCGCCAACGGCGGCTGGCTCGGGCGCGACACGATTCCGTCGGCGCTGCCGTCGTGGGGCGCCTTCGACGCACTGCAGGATCACAATCAGATGGTCCTGCACCAGATCCTCGAGCGTGACGCGGCGGCCGCGGGAAAGGGCGCGCTCGCCGAAGGGACACCGGCGTGGAAGGTTGGGACCTACTACGCCTCCTGCATGGACACGGTCGCCATCGACAAACTGGGCGTCACACCGCTCAAGCCGGTGCTCGACGTGATCGCCTCGGTCGAATCACGACAGGATCTGCAGAACGCGCTGGGGGAACTGGAGCACATGGCGGGCCTTGCCCCATGGGGCGACGGCTCCACACAGGATGCGAAAGACGCGACCTCGGTCATTGGCGCGCTGTCGCAGGGAGGACTCTCCCTGCCGAATACCGACTACTACTCCAGGACGGACTCGGCCACGCAGAAGATCCGTGACGCGTTTGTCGGGCACGTGGCGAAGATGTTCGAACTGATGGGCGATGCGCCCGACGCGGCGGCGTCGGAAGCGAAGACAGTGCTGGCCATGGAGACCCGGCTGGCGAACGTTTCGAAAGCGCCGGTCGAATTGCGCGACCCGAATGCCAACTACCACAGGATGACGGTGGCGCAACTGAGCAGGTTGACGCCCCACTTCGAATGGGCGGCGTTCTTCACCGCGCAGCGCGCACCGGCGATTCCGGCGGTCGATGTCGGACAACCCGAGTTCTTCAAGGGTCTCGACGCGATGCTGACATCCACGTCGGTGGCAGACTGGAAGACCCTCCTGCGCTGGCGAGCGGTGCATTCGGCAGCGCCGTATCTCAGCTCCCCCTTGGTGGCCGAGAACTTCAGCTTCCGCCAGCTGTTCAGCGGGGCCAGGGAAAACCTGCCGCGCTGGAAACGGTGCGTGAACTCGACCGACAGCCGGCTCGGCGAGCTGCTTGGACAGGAATACGTGAAGGAGGCGTTCACGCCCGAGGCCAAGGCGCGCGCGGTGACCATCGTGGGAAATCTGGTCGACGCGCTCCGGGCCGACCTGCAGCGGCTGGACTGGATGGGCGACTCCACCAGGGCGCAGGCACTGGGCAAGCTGGACGCGTTCGCGCGGAAGATCGGATATCCAGACACCTGGCGGGACTACACGGCGCTGACGATTACGCCCGGACAGTACCTGGTGAACGTCAGGGCCGGCGATCAGTTCGAGGCGGCCCGCAACTGGGCCAAGATCGGCAAGCCGGTAAATCGCACCGAGTGGGGGATGACGCCGCCCACGGTGAACGCGTACTACAACCCGCTGATGAACGAGATCGTCTTCCCGGCCGGGATCCTGCAACCGCCGTTCTACGACCCGGATGCGGACGACGCGGTGAACTATGGTGCCATGGGAGCGGTGATCGGCCACGAGATGACGCACGGCTTCGACGATGAGGGGCGTCAGTTCGACAAGGCGGGCAACCTCAAGGACTGGTGGAGCGCGGCCGACGCCGCGAAGTACAACGCCCAGGCCGAGGCGGTGGTGCGGCAGTTCAACGCCTACACCGTGCTCGACTCTGCCACGCACGTGAACGGCAGCCTGACCCTCGGCGAGAACATTGCCGACTTCGGCGGACTCACCGTGGCCTACGCCGCCATGGAGAAGGCGTTAGGCAGTGCCCCGCGCACGACGATCGACGGCTTCACGCCGGAACAGCGGTTCTTCCTCGCCTGGGCGAAGGCCTGGCGCTCGCTTGAGCGACCGGAGTACTCGCGCATGCTGGTGAGCGCCGATCCCCACGCGCCGTCGAAGTGGCGGGTGAACGGACCGCTCAGCAACATGCCGGAATTCCGGCAGGCGTGGGGGTGCACGGCGAACGATTCGATGGTGCGCGCCGACAGCCTGCGGCCGCGGATCTGGTAGCGGGTCGGTCGATGGCGGCCCCGGCGCCGAGCACGATGGTGACATTCGATGGCGCCGGGCCGGCCGGAGCCCGGCGAGCCTGACATGATCCTTCGACCACCACTCCTCCCTGCGCAATGAGAATCATCGCATTTTGGTTCACCTTGACAGCCTGCATGGGTGCGGACGCGCAAGCCCAGGTGGCAGCGTCGCAGCCCGCCCAGCACGGCGCCAGTCCGACGGTGTCGCCCGATGGACGGCGCATCGCGTTCATGTCGGACCGCGCGAGTACCGGGGACGTGTACGTGGCGAACGTGGACGGCTCCGACGTTCGTCGCATCACCAGCGATGGCGGTCATGAGGGTCGCGCATACTGGAGCCCGGATGGGCAGCGCCTCTGGATTACAACCTCGGCGCACGACACGGCGCGGGTCCTTTCGGTGCCGGTGAACGGTGGGGCGCCGGTTGAGCTCGGCCGATTCGAAGCGCGAGGTGGCGCGCGTCCGATCGCCGACGAATCACACTTCCTGCTTGGCGTTGGCGGATGGACCGAAATGCAGCTCGTCACGTCCCGCGGGGACGGGTCGGGGCGCGTGCAACTCACCTCGGATCACGCTGCCTACTGGTGTCCGGGCGTGTCGGCGCGCGGCGACCTGGTGGCTGCTACCCGGAGCGACGCCGCCGGACTGCAGATCTGGGTGGTGGGCGCGGACGGATCGGGTGGCCATGCCGTCACGCAGTTCACGAAGGCTCAGGGGGGTCCCCAATGTGCTTCCTTCTCCGCCGATGGCCGCCACATCGCGGTGCAGGCTGAGGTCGCCTTTCCGCAAGACACGACGCGTCGCGTCGGTCACATCTGGGTCGTCGAGTTGGCGACGGGGCACGCCACACGCCTGGGCGAGCACACCGCCCAGTACCGCGATGAGCTCCCATCGTGGTTCCCCGACGGGAAACGGCTTGCGTTTCAGAGCGATCGCACCGGGCGTTGGGAAGTGTGGGTGATGAGCGCCGACGGAACGGGGGCGCACCAGGTAACTCGTTAGGCGATGGTTCTCCCGCTCTGCCGCGGCCGCCGCGCTGCAGTGGGAAGTGAACGATTGCGCTGCGGGAGGGGACGCACGGGCGGCTCCCACCTGCGGCGCCTGCCGCGTCCCGCTGGGACGAGGTAATCGGGCAGCCTTGTCGTTCTGTCCGGTGGCACGCGACACGCTCGCATCCGCGTGCGCGCGGGTTACTATCAGGGAGCCCCCACGAAGCCCATGGCATCATCCTGGAATGCGTCGCCCACAGCGAAGGCCAAGAACGCCGTACAGCGAGCGGTGACGTCTCTGTTGGACGAACTCGCTCCGGAGCGGGTGCTGAAACGCATCGAGCAGATTCCGGGCCCCATCGAACAGCACCGCACGCCGACCGGCTGCGTGCTCCAGGCCAAGAACGCCGCGGTCAGTGTGAGCTGGTTCGCCGAGGCCGGAAATGACGCCGCCTTCGGTGAGCTGCAGGTCATCGTCTGGCGCGGCACCGTGACGCGGCGAGGCGCGCCCCGCGCCGGAAAGGCCGCCACGACCGTGGCGGAGTTTCTCTTGCGCCCGGTCGAGCCGCCGGCGGATCCATGCATGTGGGAAGCGGCCGACGGGACGCGATACGATACGGCGGCGCTCGCGGCCTGGTGCCTGTCGCTCCTGGCCGATCAGCTCGACTTAGAGCCGGACGAGGCATGATCCGGCCACAACGAGATAGCGTCCTGGTGCCGGGGATCGCCCGCGAAACGCTGAACCCAGAGTTCACGCCGGCGGATGGCCAGGGGAGCGGCCGGGTCTATTGCGGTTTTGGGAGAGTGAATAGGTTTCGGCGCGATGGGCCCTTGCGGGCGTAATTCAGTTGGTAGAATGCCAGCTTCCCAAGCTGGACGTCGCCGGTTCGAGTCCGGTCGCCCGCTCTCTCGAGTGCTCTCGCTCGACACAGTATAGATCGCCGGAAACCCCAACATTTCCGGCGATTATTTCGTGCCGGCGAAGACCGTGGCTCCTCCTTCTTTTCCCGCCTGCTGATGCCGTCTAGTTGGGGGGGGCCCGGTGGCGACCTCGGCGCACGCCGCGTAAAGCGATCAGCGTCCGCGAATGAGGAACAGCAGGCCCGCCACAATCATCGTCGCTTCGATCAGCACCACGAACACCCGCTCGGGCAGTCGATCGACGATGCGCTTGCCGATCCATGACCCCAGCACCATGACGGGACCCATCGCGGGCCCAACGAGAACGGCTGCCGGAAAGCACCGCCGCATGCCGGTACGCGACAAGCTTCGTCAGATGCATCACGACCGTCGACAGCGCCTCGGTGCCGATGTAGGCGCCCCTCACGAGTCCATACGCGAGAAAGAACGGCGCCATCAGCGGGCCCAACGCTTCCGAGCAGGGCCGACACGAAGCTGGCCGCGGCCCCGATGAGGGCGAAGCCGCGCAGCGGCGGACGCGGGAAGCCGCGCGGGCGCAGGCGACGCCACGCCACCACCAACAGCAGAAAGGCGCCGAGTAGTCGGGTCAGGGCCGGCAGCGGCGCGCGGGCGAAGAGCAATCCCCCGAGAAAGCCGAGCGGCACGGATCCGAGTGCGAACCATCCCACCACCCGGTAGTTCAGCTCACGCCGGTTGAACCACACGCGGCTGCCGTTGCCGATGAGCTGTGCCACGGTGAGGATCGGCACCGCGTCGCGTACGCCGAAGGCGACCACGAGTACCGGCAGGAGCACCGCCGCCCCGCCAAATCCGGTGATGGCCGCGAGTGTGGACGCGACAAGGGCAGCCGTGCCGACCAGAAGCGCGGATCCGGCGGAGACATGTGGCATCGGGATCCATGCAAGGTATCGAGCCTCCATCGAGGGTCGTGAGAACCGGTCCCGTCTTCCCGGCCCTCATCGCAGCGGCCTCGGTTCCGCCTGAGCCGCGCCATGGCGCTCCACGACCACGGGCACGCGCCCGGTTCCTGCGACCGACCGAACCAACTCACCCGCATCGGCGAAGCACGCGTGCCGCCGCCGGAGCGCGAGGGAACAGCGACAGGGCTCGTTGGGCGTATCGGCGCGCGGCGTCACACTGGCCGCGGGCGGCGTAGAGTTCGCCCACCCGCAAGGCGATACGATAGCTGCCCGGGTCCCAAGCCGCCGCGGAATCCACCCGGCTCGCGATCCACCGGTCCCGACTCCGGTGATAGCGACCGTCTGCATCGCGCTCCGGAGCACGGCGGCGCCGACGGTGACGAGGAGCGCAGCCTTCGTGATGAGCCGCGGCCCGCGCGCGATCGTCACCGCGCGTCCGCGGCGGTCGCCGCCGCTCGCCGCCCCCAGCACCGACCACACGAGAAACGCCGGTGCGGCGAGAAGCAGCACGGCGTCGAAGAGGCTCACCACGAGCGTGGTGGTTATCGTCGCGAGCAGCGTGAGTTTTGCCAGCACGGCGTCGCCATCTCCGAGCTCCGGCCATCGACGAAATCCGCTCAGGTACAACATCGTGAATACGCCGAGGAGCGCGAGTGCTGCGGTCACGCCTCGCTCCGACAAGAACGCCATCCAGTCGCTGCTCGGCCAGGGGTTGGCGGTCATCCCATCGTCGGCGATCGAGGGGTCACCGCGCGGGGCGAATCGGACGTAGTGCACCGGCCAGTTCCCAGGGCCGACACCCAGTACCGGATTCGCGGCCGCCATGCGGGCCGAGTTTCGGTACTGGGCGACGCGACCCAGGCCGCTGCCGGTGCTGTAGTCCACCAGCCCCCGTGCCGAATCGAGGTACGGAGAGTCACTGTTCCAGTTGAGCTGGTTAGGCACGAAGATCGCCAGGCCGGCGCCTGCTGCGCCGCTGAGCGCCAGGCGCCAGAACCGATCGCGCACGCGCTGCGCGGTCCAGTGACGCCGCGATGCGAGCAGAGGAATGGCGATGCTCACCAGACACGCGATGATCGCGAGCCAGGCGGCGCGCGTTCTCGACAGCACCAGCACCGCGGCGACAACCGCGGTGCCCACCGATCCCAGAAATGCGCCGAGCGAACGCCGCGCGGTCACCGTGCAATAGACGAGGGCCGGCAACCCGATCGCGGCCAGGTGCGCCACGAAGTTGCGATTGCCGAGAGTGCCGCCAGGCGAGCGGTTGAGGCTGAAGTAGTCGCTCGTTAGGCCGTAGGCCTGCGCGAGGGCGGTCGCGGCGGCGCACACCGTGGCGAGGGCGGCGGCGGCGAGGATTGGGCGATGCAATCCGGCCGCGCCAAGCCGTCGCGTGGTCCAGAATATCACCGCACTCGACGCGCTGATGCCCAGGGCGCGCTGTGCCAGCCAGTGGTTGGTGGCGAACACCGCGGATGCCGCGCTCCACACCAGGAAGAGCACCAGCAGCGCGTCGGCAGCGTCGAACGTCGCCGTGCGGGCGCGCGCGAGCAGCATGACCAGGGCGATGAGCGCGACGCCATGCAGCACCAGTTCCTTCGGCACAAAGTACCGATCGAGCTCGAACGCCTTGTACGGAAGCGCCGCCAGGATGACGGCGACGAGTCCCGCGGACAGAAGCACGGCCGCTGCGGCATGCCACGTGCCGCCCGGCTGCGCATGTCCGGTGGCCGCCGCGTGGTGACGGATGTCGGCGACATCCAGCGGCAGTGCCGCGGCGGCACCTCCAACCCCGGACTGCGATACGGATTCCGACACTAACAGAACGCCCTCACCGTGGCGGCGGCCTGGGCGGGTCGGCCAGCGCCGCGTGCGAGCTGCGGTAGGGCTCGAAGCCGCTTCCCCAGTCCACCCCCACCACCTGCACGTCAACCGCGGTTCCGTTCACCGTCACCACCAGATAGTGAAAGGGATTCGCGCCCGGGTCTGGCGACGGGCGAACCAGATGCTCGAGCGAGACATGCTCGCTGGCGGCGCCGCGAAGATAGTCACCCAGCGCCGGCTCGCCGCGATACGCATAGAGCGGCGCCCCCCCACCTCCACTCACGATTTCGTCGATGCGGTGCGTGCCGGTGCTGTCCTGGTACCGCTCCACCCAGTGCTCGAACAGGTGCTCGTGTCCGGTCAGCAGCAGCCGCACGTGATACCGCCGGAAGAGCGGCATGTAGAGCTGCCTGAGGATCGCCGCCTGCAGTTCGACGGTCGCCCCACCATGCGGTCCCGAGGAGAATGGCGGGTGATGAAAGAAGGCCACGACGTTGACGTACCGGCGCCGATCCAGCCCGGCGAGCTGTGCCTTCACCCAGTTGAACTGGGTCGTGTCCCCTGCAATGTCGGAGTCGAACGCGATGAAGAAAGAGTTGCCGTATCCGAACGCGTACGTCGGATAACCCGCCAGTCGTCTGCGAGACCCATCGGGCGGAATGAGCCGCGCGTTCGCCGCCAGGTAGTTGCGCAGCCCGGCGCTGCGATCGGGCGCATTGACGTCCGGCGAGCTCGTCACATCGTGATTGCCGGGGGCGAGGAAATACCACACCCCACCCACGCCCGTCAGGCGCTCGATCAACGGGATGTAGCTCACGTTCCATTGGGCGCAGAAGATGCCGGACTGCACGGCGTCTCCACTCTGCAGCACAAAGCGGACGGGCGCCGGGCCGGCCGCCAACACCCGGATGGCGCGGAGGATCGACTCGACGACCAGCGTGTGTTCGGACTGGAGCGCGGTGCCATCGTGCCGGCCACGCGTGTCGCCGTACGCGATAAAGGAGAATCTGGTGATTCCCGCCGACGCCGCCTCGGACGGGAAGGGCTGGCTCGGCGGCGCGATGGCGCGGACGGAGTCGCCGGGGCATCCGACGTTGCCCGGCTGCGGTGGCGTCACCTGCGCCGGGGACGGGCTGGGCAACCCGAGCACCAGGATTGCGATCAGGGTGCATGTGCACCATGTAACGTGCCGACGGAGTGGAAGAGCCATGGACTTCTTCATTCCGCGATACCAGTAGTGTCGTGTCAGGAGACAGGGCGGGTGCGGTCGGGAACGGCGGCATCCGGTACCCGGCGCCGCGCCAGGTTCTGAAATTAGCACCATGGGCCGCCGGGTCGGGCCGATGGTGACGACCGGGTAACGGTCGGTTCACCATCCAGGGAGTGGCGGTCGTGCTGTTTCAGTCTCCCCGGCTGCTGCACGCCAACGTGCGTGCTCCCGGCGACACGATGACGGTGTTCCTTCAAGGAGCCGAAGAAGCCCGCCTGACGCGCCGCCCGCGGGCGCCAGTGCATCGGCGGAATCGCGAAGCCCATGCCGCACGGGAGAACTGCGCCGTGGAGGCCCTTGACCGCGGCTGAGCGGCATCCACATCCATAAGATGCCAGTGGACGTCCACGCCCGCTCCCCCATCCGCGTCGCCATCGATCCCTCCTCGCGCCACTCCCTTCCGGAGGTGGCGTATGTGATTCGCACGCTCCTCCGCACCGCCGGCTATCCGTGGCAGATCGAATGGGCCGGCGCGTCGGACGAACCTGTGGACATCGCCTACGGAGCAGCGGCGTGGAGCCGCGCCCGCGTTCGCATTCCGGCGGTGTCGTGGCCGCTGGCGGATGTCTCCGAGCATCCGCCCGACGCGGCGACCTCGTGGCAGGGTATTCCGCTGCCTCGATTCCCGGGAGAGCAATGGTCCGAGGGAGCGGCCGCTCCAGAGCATCTCGAATTTCCCTCGGACGTCGTGCTGGCGTGCTACTGGTGGCTCACCGGAGCATATGAGAAGCGCTGCACGCGCGACCGTCGCGACAATCTCTCGCTGCATCCCTGGCCGTTCATTGGACAGTCGGGCCTGCTCCTCAAGCCAATGGTGTCACTGACTGCGGCGCTGTTGGGCCGGCGCTTCGACGCGTGGGGACGCCCGTCGGCACGCCCACTCTGGCTTTCGCACTCGACGCGTGCCGCGTTCGCATTCACGCACGACGTCGACTATCCCGAAATCATCCGGTGGGTCGAGATCCCGCGCCTGCTCGCCAGGCGCGGGACCCGTGGGTTGCGGCTGGCCGCAGACGTCGCGACGGGAAAGAGCCACTTCTGGAAGTTCGCGGACTGGGTCGATCTCGCCGCGGCATTCGGGACGCGGCCCGCGTTCTACTTCATGGCCAGGCGGGGTTCGCTCGTGCGCTACGCGCTGGGCACGCCGGACGCATTCTATAACGTGGGCGCGCCGCGATTTCGCGCGCTCTTCGACGCGCTGCGGCGCCGCGATTGCGAAATCGGCCTTCATGCGTCCTACTGGGCCTACCGCGATGCCGACATGTTGCGCGCGGAACGGGAGCGCATCGAACGAATGGCCGGCGTGGGGGCCATCGGTAATCGGCATCACTACTGGCATCTCGATCCCGACGACCCGAACGAAACCTTGCACCGCCACGAACGCGCGGGCCTGTCGTACGACTCTTCGCTGGGCCTCGAGTTCTATCCGGGTTTCCGGCGCGGCATCTGCCATCCGTTTCGTGTCTTCCACCCCGGTCTGCGCCGCGAACTGAGCGTGGTGCAGCTCCCGCCGGCGTGGATGGACGATCACTTCGATCGACGGCTGACAGTCAATGGCATTGCCGATCCGGACGCGAGCGCGCGGGCACTGGTGGACGTCGCCCGCGAGACACACGGCGTGGTCCTTGTCGACTACCATGTGCGGGGCATGAATGGGGAGTTCTTTCCGCGATACGGTCCGTGGCTGCGACGTTTTGCCGAAACGCATCTCGACTCGTCGCTGCGCTTCCTCACGCCGGCTGAAATCCGGGACGCCTACCTGATGCACGAGCGCAACCTCGCCGACCGCTCCTCGGATCGCACGCACGCGGAGTGGACTCCGGCCGTCCTGTCTGCGCGAGGTGGCGGGCCCGTCGAGCAGCGTCCGTCATGAACGTCGGTCTGCTGGAACCGGGGGAGGAGGCGAAGTGGGAGGCCTTTGTGTCTTCGCGTCCCCAGGCCACCATCTATCATTCCCTCGCGTGGCGCAACGTCACGGTCGAGGGCCTGGGCCACACGCCGAAATACCTGCGCGCGACCAGCGCCGCTGGAGAAATCACCGGCGTGCTCCCGCTCTTCGTGGTGGGCGGCCTGTGGGGACGCCGGCTGGTTTCGGTGCCAATGCGGGATCGCGCCGGAGTGCTGGCGGACGATGACGCGAGCACGGGCGCGCTCGTGAGCCGGGCCGTGGCGCTGCGCACCGAGCTCCGGTGCGATTACCTGGAATTGAAGCAGTTCGGTACGCTACCAGCAGACGTTGTGGCAGCCCACCGGCTACAGCGCGTCGAGCACTGGGTGACAACGCGAATCGATCTCACCGTGGGGCGCGACCGGCTGTGGACGGCGCTGGACCGCGACGCCGTACGGTGGGCGATCAACAAGGCGCGTCGCTCCGGCGTGCGCGTCGTCGAGGATTCCAGCCCCGAGGGGATCGAACGCTTCTACGAGCTCTTTTCGCGTACCCGCACGCGCATGGGAATCCCACCGTTCCCGCCGGGACTGTTCCGCGCGATTCATCGCCATATCATCATGGCGGGGAAGGGAAACCTCGTGCTGGCCACCGTGGGTGACGAGGCCGTGAACGCGATGGTCAGTTTCTTCTCCGGGACCAGCTTTCTCCCTGCGTACGCTGCTCCGCAGCGGTCGGTCGACAAGCGATTCTATCCGAGCGAGAGCGTCTTCTGGCACACGATCGAATGGGCGGTCGCCAACGGCTTCACCACCTACGACTTCGGCGCCGACTCGCCGCGGCAGGAAGGCCTCCTCCGGTTCAAGCGCAAGTGGGGTGGCGTGCCAATGCCCATTCCGAGCTATTTCCAGGTCCGGGAGGGGAAGCGGCTCCCCGAGTTCGACAGCAGCAAATCGACCTTTGATGCCGCGCGGCGCGTGTGGGCACGACTGCCGCTGGGCCTCTCGAAGCGACTGGGCGCGGTGGTGACGCGGCAACTGAGTTGACCGGTGGCCCGACCTGTGACCGTGACTGACACTGCCCCCTTTCGACCCGCTGTGCGATCGGATGCCGGGGCGATTGCCCGGATCTACACCGCCGTGTTTGGTGACCAGGGCATCTCGCGCCTGGGTGTGGCATTCGCCGAAGAGTATTTCGCGATGCTGCTCTCCGCAGACAATGCCCTCGGCGTCGTGGCCGACGACGGCTCCGGCGGGATTGCCGGTTTTGCGATCGGCTCCCTGGGCGCGTCAGGCACGCGCTGGAGGCGCTTTGCTCCGCACGCGCTCGGCCTCGCGCGCCGAGCCGTGATCGCCGTGGTGCGCCATCCCTCCATCCTTCGCCACGTCGTCCGGGGCGTTGCCTCGCACACTGCTCCGATCGGCACCGAGACCGACGCGTTCCTCGCCGCGATTGCCGTCTCGCCGGTGGCTCGTGGCCGGGGGATCGGCTCGGCGATGCTCGCGCGATTCATCGCGGTGTCGCGCGACGCGGGTGCGCTGCGCGTGTTGCTGGAAGCGTCACACCACAGCGATGCCGCGGTCACGATGTATGAGCGAGCGGGGTTCGAGTGGGTCGACCTGCCCGGGCCGTCCACCGGCAAGGACGATCGGGGCACGATGTCACTGACCCTGCAACCCGGCGCCAGGCGATGACTCGAGAAGCACCGCCCCGTGCCGCGACGTACCACCGCCTGGCACTCGATGCCGTCCCCCGGTTGCTCGGCACGCTCGACCGCGATCCGTGGTCGGCGACGACGGGCAGCTTCGACCGCGACCACTGGTCGTGGAAGTTCCGCGACTTTCCGCTGACCATGCTCCAGACGGGCATGCTGCCGCTCGCGCATCTGTGGGCCTCGGATCGTCCCGAGAATCCATACCGACAGTCGCCCCGGCTGCTCCGATGGCTGGTGGACGCCATGCACGAGACGCTGCGTCGTCAGCACCGCAGCGGCGCGTTCGACTCGGTCGCCCCGAACACCATGGATCATGGCGTCACGCTGGCGATGGTGTACACCCTGGCCACCGTCGCGCGATATCTGGATGCGTCGCTACCGCCCGATCTCGTCAGGCGGCTGGGGCCGGCCGTGCGCCTCGCCTGCCGGTTCGCGGCGCGCTCCGACGAGGACTACGCCTTCATCAGCAACCACCACGCGCTCTTCGCGCTGGCGTGGTTGCGCGCAGCCGATCTCCTTGGCGAGCCCGAGTTGCTCCAACGCGCCGACGGCGAGATCGGCCAGATCATCGCCCATCAGTCGGCCGACGGATGGTACGCGGAATACGGCGGGCCCGATCCGGGATACGAATCGCTTGGCATCAACTACCTCGCGCAGTACGACGCCGAGAGGCCGGGAGAACAACTCCGATCGTCGATGCATCGCGCCGTCGCCTTTCTCTCCCATTGCGTGCATCCGGATGGGACTGTCGGTGGACTGTACGGAAGCCGCGGAACGTCGCTCTGGTATCCCGCGGGAATGGAACACCTTGCACAACACGACCCCGTGGCCAGAGCGGTCGCCTGTCACGTGGCGAGCTTCCTCGATCAGTCTCAGGTGGTGACGACGGCAACAAGCGATCCCGAGAACCTGGCACTGCTCGTCCATTCCTATTTGATGGCGGCCGACCTGGTCGCAGCACAGGACGGAACGCCGATCGAGAACAGCGACGGCGCCGCGGACAGCCTGCCGTGCAAAACCTTGCGGGGGGTGCGTCTCTTCGAGGGTAGTGGAATCACTGTTGCGGGAACGCCACAGTACTACGCCGTGCTGAATGGGAATCGAGGTGGAACGGGGATGGTCCACGCGCGAGCGACGGCCCGGCTCGTGCATCAGGACAGTGGGTACTTCCTCGAGTCCAATGACGGTGTCTGGACGTCCGCCATGCACCTCGGTACTGTGCGCCCAGGGGGCAACGGTGGCCGGACGGTCATGGTCCTGGCCCGCTTCGCCCGTGCGAACCGCGCGGTACTGACGCCCGGGCGATTCATTGTACTGCGTCTGCTCAACCTCACGGTATTCCGTGTGGGCGCGCTGGGGCGGTTGGTGCGCCGGGCCGTGATCGGGCGTCTTGTGACGAGACGCACGCCGGGACCGTATTTATTGGAGCGGGAAGTGCGGTTCGGAGAGGACCGCATCACCTTCGTGGACAGGCTCCGCACCGGGCAGCGGCGCGACGTCACGCGGCTTTCGCGGACTGATCGGTCACTGGCCATGCACATGGGCTCGGGAAACTACTTTCACATGCGCGACCTCGCGGACACTTCGGGAATGGAGCTGCCGGCAACGGCGCGAGAACTCTCGCGCCGGGGCGAAGTCGTCCATATGGTGGACCTCACGTTTGCGCCGGACGGCGGCGTGACCTGCGTGGAGCGGGACGAGGCGGAGACGGTCGCGCCCGTGTCGCCGGGCATCGACGCATGATCTTCGTCCTTCTGCCGGCCTATAACGAGGAGGCCGCGCTCCTCCCGCTCGCCGAGAAGGTCGATGCGGTGATGCGGTCCCTGGCCTCACCCTACCGGATTGTCGTGGTGAACGACGGCAGTCGCGACCGCACGGGCGAGATTCTCGCGGAGCTCGGCAGGCAATATCCCATCGACGTGATCACGCACAAGCTCAATCGGGGACTGGGCGAGACGGCGCGTGACGGATTCGAATACGTCGCCGAAGTCGGCGCGCCGGAAGACATCATCATCCGGATGGACTGCGACGACACGCACGATCCGAAGTACATCCCGTCAATGGTGCAGAAGATCAGGGACGGGTACGAAGTGGTGACCACGTCCCGCTACGCACCCGGCGGTGGGCAGATCGGAGTCGACTGGTACCGCCGCACCATCAGCCGCGTGGCCAATCTGCTGTTCAAGGTGTGTTTCCCCATCTCGGGTGTGTGGGAGTACACCTGCGGGTTCCGCGCCTATCGAGTGGCAGTCGTCCAGGATGCGCTGCAGATCTTCGGCAACAAGTTCATCGACCTCAAGGGCCTCGGATTTACCGGGACGCTGGAGAAGATGGTCAAGTTTCGCATGATGGGCGCTCGCATTGCCGAGGTTCCGTTCGTGCTCCGATACGACCAGAAGCTCAGCTCGAGCAAGGTGGTCACCAGCGTGACGACGCTGGGTTGCCTGATTCTGATCGTAAAGTACGGTCGGACCTGGGGCGCCGAGCAGGTGCGTTGGCAGCAGGAGATCGAGGCCCGGAAGGCGCGGGTCTATAAGGATGGGCGCCTTCCCTCAGGCGTCGTCCAGCCCGCCCCGACCGAATGACGGCGGTGCGCGCGACACCGACCGCTCGTCGTCGTGCGGTTTCACGGGCCGGCGCCGCGTAATCCACAGGACGAGATATCTCATGTGCGGCATTGCCGGTATCCTCGCGCGCGATCCATCGGCCACCCCCGACGTGGTGCGGCTGGGCCTGATGCTCGACGCGCTGGCCCATCGCGGTCCGGACGGCGAAGGCACGCACGTGGATGGACCGGCGGCACTCGGGCACAAGCGGCTGGCCATCATCGATCTGGAAACCGGCCAGCAGCCGATGTGCAACGAGGACGGCTCGCTGTGGATCGTGCTGAACGGCGAGATCTACAACTACGTCGAGCTGCGGCAGGGCCTCGAGCGGCACCACGAGTTCAGGACCAGGAGCGACACCGAGGTCATCCTCCATCTGTACGAGGAACTGGGTGAGCGCTGTCTCGATCGCCTCAACGGCATGTTCGCCTTCGCGATCTGGGACAGCCGGCAGCAACGCCTGTTCGCGGCGCGTGACCGTCTGGGGATCAAGCCGCTGTACTGGACCATTTCGGCGGAGACGCTCGCATTCGCGAGCGAGCCCAAGGCGCTGCTGGCGGCCGGTCTCGCGCAGCCGGAAGCCGATCCCCAGGCGCTCGAGGAGTACCTCACGTTCCAGTTCTGTCTGGGTGAGCGCACGCTGTTCCGGCAGATTCGCAGGCTGGAGCCGGGCCACTACCTCACATTCCGCCCGGGCCGCGATCACGACCCGGCCATCGTGCGCTACTGGGCCTTCAACTACGAACTCGATGTCCATCACACACCGGAGTACTTCCGCGAGACGCTGCGGGATCTGATCGACGATTCCGTGCGCATTCAGCTGCGGAGCGACGTCCCGGTGGGCGCGCATTGTTCGGGTGGCATCGATTCATCCACGGTCGTCATGCTTGCGGCGCGGCACTATGGCGGACGACTGGCGACGTTCACGGGCGGATTCCGGGAAGGACCGCAGTACGACGAGACGGCCTATGCCCGCGCAGTCGCGGAGGCGGCCGGTTCCGAACACTTCGAGGTCTGGCCAACGGCGCGCGAGTTCACCGAATCGCTGCCGGAGCTCATCTATATGATGGATGAGCCGGCGGCCGGGCCCGGGGTCTTCCCGCAGTATCAGGTCTCGCGGCTGGCGGCCCAGCACGTCAAGGTCGCTCTTGGCGGACAGGGAGGCGACGAGCTGTTCGGGGGCTATGCGCGCTATCTCGCCGCCTATCTCGAACAGGCGCTCAAGGGCGCAATCTACGGCACCGACGCCGACGCACGATACGTGGTGACGTGGGACAGCATCGCCCCGAGCCTGCCCCAGCTCCAGCGGTACCGTCCGCTCCTCCAGCGGTTCTGGCGCGACGGGTTGTTCGACGAAATGGACCGACGCTACTTCCGGCTGGTCAGCCGGTTGGAGGACGCCGAGGCGCTGATGTCGGGCGACGTGTGGGGACCGCGCAGTGGAGAGCGCATCTTCGAGGGATACTCGCGGATCTTCAACGACCCGTCCACCAAGAGCTACTTCAACAAGATGACGAACTTCGACCTGCGAACGCTGCTGCCGGCGTTGCTGCACGTCGAGGATCGGACCAGCATGAGCGCGTCGCTCGAATCGCGCGTGCCGCTGCTCGACCATCGCATCGTCGAACTGGTCACCCGCATTCCACCGGCGCTTCGATTTCCGGGGGGCGATTCCAAGCGCATGCTCCGGGAAGCGGTCCAGCACGTGATCCCGGAGGTCGTCTTCCGGCGTCGCGACAAGATGGGCTTCCCGGTGCCGCTCACGGAGTGGCTGCGCGGACCGGCGCGTGACTTCGTGCGCGACACCGTGCTGGGATCACGGGCCCGGAGCCGCGGCATCTATCGCATGGACGGCGTGGAGAAGCTGCTGGCCACGAACGCCCCGTTCGACCGCCAACTGTGGGGCGTCCTGTGCCTGGAGCTCTGGTTCCAGGCTTTCGTTGACGGCGATCGACTGCCGCCGCGGCCGCGACTCGCGCCACCGCTGGCGAAGGCAGCGGCGACCGGCGACTGAGCAGGATGGAATCGCGGACCGTCGCGCGCGATGCGTCCGCCGGGCGCCGGGGCGCGGACCTCCCACCGTTGCGGTGCCTGACGAGCGCCACCTGGGACTGCCAGCGAAGGCCTGGCGCGAGCACCACGTGCGACTGCCAGCGAAGGCCTCGCGCGAGCACCACGATGTCCTCGTGAGAGTCGTCTCCATCGTCGGTGCACGACCGCAGTTCATCAAGGCCTGGCCGGTGAGCCGGGCGCTCGCGGACGTGGGGATCGAAGAGTGGCTTGTGCACTCGGGGCAGCACTACGACCCGAACATGTCCGATGTGTTCTTCGAAGACCTCGGACTGGCGAAGCCGGCGCGACACCTCGGCGTGGGATCCGGCACCCACGCCCAGCAGACCAGCCGCATGCTGACCGAGGTGGAGCGGACGCTGCTCGAGCTCGCCCCCGACCGCGTTCTCGTCTACGGCGATACCAATACCACCCTCGCGGGCGCGCTGGCCGCCTGCAAACTCAACATCAGCGTGGCCCACGTGGAGGCAGGGCTGCGGTCGTTCCGCCGCGAGATGCCCGAGGAAGTGAATCGCCTGGTCGCCGATCACTGCGCGTCGCTGCTGCTCTGTCCCACCGCGGTGTCGGTGGCGAACCTGGCGCGCGAGGGAGTCACGTCAGGAGTCCACCTGGTGGGTGACGTGATGTACGATGCCTGGCTGCATTTCGCGGAACGCGCGCGCGAGCGATCGACGATTCTGGAGCGCCTTGGCGTCGGGGCAGGGGAGTTCTATCTGGCCACGATTCACCGCGCCCACAGCACCGACGACCCCGAGACACTGAGCGCCCTGCTCACGGCGCTGGGGAGGCTCGACCTGCCCGTGATCTTCCCCCTCCATCCGCGAACCCGCGCGCGCCTGGCGCTCGATCGCAGGGCGTCGGAGATGATCGGTTCGGGCCGCATCCAGTGCATCGAGCCGGTAGGGTATCTCGATATGCTGCGGCTGGAGGAGACCGCTCGTGTCATCCTCACCGACTCCGGCGGCGTGCAGAAGGAGGCGTATTTCGCGCGGGTTCCCTGCGTCACCTTGCGGCACGAAACCGAGTGGGTCGAGACGGTGGAGATGGGCTGGAACACGCTGGCCGGGGCCGACCCCGATACGATCATGAGCGCCGTCCGGCGGGCAGCGCCTCCCGTGCACGATGCGGCGTCACCTTTCGGGGCTGGGGACGCCGCCACCCGGATCGCGCGGGTTCTGGCCGACTCCTGACCCGGGGGCTCCAGCCGACCGGGTCAGGCCTTCTGCACTCCTACTGGTGCCGGAATCCGGTCGGTCTGGTGCCGGAATCCGGTCGGTCCGGTGCCGGAATCCGGTCGGTCTCGTGCCGGAAATGCGGCGGTCGCCCAGCCTCCGGGGAAGCGCTTTCCTGGCAGGAAGTGTCCAATTGGGCACGAACCAGCCCGACGGGAAACACGGGGTGTGGATCGCTCCGTAGTTCAAGGGACACGTTTCGTCCCAGACTGGATGTCCGGAACGCGACCACCGGGTTGATTGCCGCGAGGACCGAAGGTCAGTGATCCCGACGTGCGAACGCCTGTCCCGTCAAGCTACTCCCCCTCTCCCGTGAGCGCCGATCTCTCTCCGGATCGGCGCCGGTTGGCGCTGCCCGGCCGAGGCGTCCTTGCGGTTCTGGGGGCCTGGACCGTGTACGGACTCGTGCACGCCGCATTCTGGCTGGCCACCGGACGGATGCGCGTTGGCGGGGTGGGGGGAATGTCGCTCCACGATTGGCCACGCATCGTTGCCGCGGCGCTCGTGCTCGCGTGGTCCTGGGCGCTACTGACCCCCGGCATTTTCCGACTCACCAGGGCTATCGCCCCCTCCAGGGTCGGCTGGCTCTCGTCGGTCGTCGGGCATGCGACGGTAGTGGCGGTCCTCACCCTGGCGATGACCGCCCTGCGATTGTGGCTCGTGCGTGTGCTGATCGGAGCCCAACCAGGACCGTTTCTCCAGATGGTGGTCTTCTGGGTGGACGTGAACCTGTTCACCTATCTCGCGGTGGTGCTCACCGGCAGCGCGCTGCAATCGCATCGCCGGTACGTCGACCGCGCGCTTCGTGCACATGTACTGGAGGCGCAGCTCGCGCGCGCGCAGCTCCACTACCTGGAACTGCAGTTGCAACCGCATTTCCTGTTCAATTCCCTGAACGCCATTCAGGAGCTGGCGCACGAGGCGCCCGATGCCGCCGAGCAGATGCTTCGGCGCCTGCATCTCCTGCTCGCGCTCTCGCTGGAGCGGAGCGGGCGCGATGAGGTATCGTTGCGCGACGAGTTGGCGGCGCTGGAGCCGTACCTGGACATTCAGCGCGCGCGGTTCGACTGGCTTGCCGTGACGGTCCGGACCGATGCGGACTCGCGCGGAGCGCTGGTGCCCCATCTCATTCTCCAGCCGCTCATCGAGAATGCCATCCGACACGGCCTGGCGGTGCGACGCGGTCCCGGTCGCATCGGGATCAAGGCGGGGCGGCACGGAGACCGTCTCCGGCTGGAGGTACGGGATGACGGGGTCGGGTTGCCACGGGACACGGCCCGGCTGAGTTCGGGGATCGGGCTGCGGAATGCCGGCGAGCGGCTCCGGCAGCTTTACGGCTCGGAGCACCGGTTCGTGCTGCGCAACGCGCCGGAGGGTGGCGTGGTGGTGGAGATCGACGTGCCGTTCCGGCCCGCCCCTTCTTCAGTCACGCCGGCTTCGTGGGATGCTCTCGGCCGGTCGCGCGAGACCATTCCCGAAGTGGCGGTGGATGAGGTGGCCTCCTGGCGCACAGGCGAGTTCGTCGCGTCCATTGCGGCGCGTAAGGATCCAGTGTCGTCGCTCACCGCCTTCCCCCTGATCGACCGGAGCGGTGTGCAGGGGCAGCCGGACGGCGGGCAGTCGCCAGGCAGGGATCAGGGCGATGCTCGAGGCGCGGACCATGCGCCGGGCGCAGTGCATCCGGCCGAGTCGGTTCGGGAGGATGTCGGAGGCGACGAGGCACGTGAGGACGGCGCGTCGAGCGTATCCCTGCGCACGTGGTTCGCCCTGGTCGGTTTGTGGCTTGGCGCAGCGGCTCTCTGGACCGTGCAGTTGCATGTCTATTGGTGGCTCGAGGCGCCGGCGGTGGCGCGATTCGACTTGAACATCGTGAAGCTCGAGATCGCGGGAGCGATGTACTGGATGGCGGTGTCGGTGGGTGTGCTGTATCTGGCGCGCCGCTTCCGCCTGACCGGCCGACGTCCGGTGGTGCACCTGGCGATCCATCTGACGGCGGCTGTAGGGTCGTCGTTTGCCTTTCTCCTGGTGCTGGGCGCCCTGCATCTGAGCACGGCCCCCATACTCAATCCCTTCAACATCAACCCGCTGTCCGGCAACTTCTTCGTCTACTTCGGGCTCCTGGCGTGGTCGCATTCGCGTGACTTCGTGGCGTGGTACCGGGCGCGCGAGCTCGCGGCGGCGGAGTTGACCTCGGAGATCGCGCGCTCGAGGTTCCAGGCGCTGTGCGTTCAGGTTCGCCCGCAGTTTCTGCTGGGCACGCTGGATCTGCTGGCGCGGCTGGTGCACGTGGACGTCCCGCGTGCCGATCGACTCATCGCCCGGCTGGCCGACGTCCTGCGGCTCACCCTCGACACGGCGCGGGAATCGACGACCACGCTGCAGGAGGAGCTGCAGCTTCTGGCGGTCACGGTCGAGGCGCACCGCCTTGGGGTGCGGCCGGCGGTGACGCTGGAGACGACGATCGACCCGGCGGCGCTCACGACGGCCATGCCGAGCCGTCTCCTGTGCACCATGGCCGACGATCTGCTGGCGGCCGAACCGGAGGGGGCGGCGGTACCGCTGGTGGTGCGGGTGCGTGCGGAGCGGACGGCCGATGCGACCCGGGTGCGTCTGCAGGGCGACGCGGCGTGGCGTACCGACAGCGCCGGTCTGCATGCCTGGTGGAAGACGAAGAGCGCGGCCGAGGCGGCGGTGGCCGGCGCCGGCCCGCTGGTGACCGTGGCGCTGCCGGACCGCGCCACCGCGGTACTCATCATTGCCGACCCACTGTCGGCGACGGCAGCCCAACCGGCTGCCGCCTAACGACTCAGACGAGGGGCGTCCCGATGCGCGTATTGATCGTTGACGACGAACCGATCGCCCGCCGGCGCATCCGCCGGCTGCTGAAGCTGGAGGACGGCGTGGACGTGGTGGACGAGGCGGGGAGCGGCAGCGACGCTGTCTCCGCCATCCATGACATGCATCCGGACCTGGTGTTTCTCGACGTCCAGATGCCCGACATGGACGGCTTCGCCGTGGTGTCCAGGCTGACCGACGACCCGATGCCGGCCATCGTATTCGTCACCGCCTACAACGAGTATGCCGTGCGGGCATTCGACGTCAACGCCATCGACTACATCCTGAAGCCCTTCGACCCGGATCGCTTCCGTGCGGCGTTCGGACGGGCGCGGTCGCAGCTGGAGCAGAAGAGCTCGGCCGAAGCAGGGCGCCGGATCAAGGCGCTGCTGGCGGAAGTGCTCGGCCAGGAACGGGCCGAGGCGGTGACGACGGCGTCGGACAACGGCGCCGGCGTACGCGAGAGCGTGGTCGCGGCGGCAGCGCGGTCGCGCCTCCTCGACCGGTTGATGGTGAAGCACGATGGCCGGGTCTACTTCGTGAAGGTGGCGGACATCGACTGGTTCGAGGCATCCGGCAACTACGTGCGCGTGCACGTCGGACGGGTGTCGCACCTGATCCGCGAAACCATGCACGGCATCGAGGCGCAGCTCGATCCGAACGTGTTCGCGCGCATCCACCGCGCCGTGATCGTGAATCTCGACCGGATCCGCGAACTGCAGCCGTGGTTCGCCGGCGACTACATCGTGATTCTGCGCGACGGCCGGCAGCTCAAGCTCAGCCGCACGTACCGCGAGGCGCTTCAGGCCCGGATGCACCGGATCAACTGAGCCGCGTGAAAAATGGGGTCAGACTCGATTTTCCGGAAATTGGGGTCAGACTCGAATTTCCACCGGAACATGGTCGGGGTCGCGGAGCGACGGAGCGGGTCGCGCATCAGCGCGGCGGGGAGCGCAGGTAGTGCTCGAGCGTGGTCGCTTCGGCGCGCTCTTTGTCCGCCAGCGCCACGTGGGCCCGGGCGTCGGTGACTTCGCTCAGAGGGAGACGTGACGGAAGAAGACCCGTTTGGTGGCTTCCGATCCGGCCACGTAGAGCGCCACGATGACGGTGATGAGGAGCCCCAGCCGGAGCGGGAGCGGGGTGAATCCAAGTGGCCCCGCGAGCGGCGAGTACGGGAGCAGCAGCGTGAACAGCGCCACCCCCACGCTGCCGAAGAGAAGGGCCGTACCCGGCCGGCTTCGCAGGAACGAGCGCCGGGTGCGGATCACCAGCAGGATGAGCAGTTCGGACAGTACCGACTCCAGAAACCACGCCGTGCGAAACGTGGTCGCCTGCACGCCTAACGCCAGAAGTGCGCCGAAGGTGAGGTAGTCGAACAGCGAGCTCACCAGCCCGAACGTGAGCATGAACCGGCGAATGCTCCTGGTGTCCCACCGGCGCGGGCGCTGCACCTGCTCGGCATCGAGCCGGTCGGTGGCGATGGCCATCGCCGGCAGGTCGGTGAGCACATTGATCAACAGTATCTGCTCGGGCAGCAGGGGCAGGAAGGCGGCGAACAGCGACGCCCCGGCCATGCTGAACATGTTGCCGAAGTTCGCGCTGGTGGTGATGAAGATGTACTTGAGCGTGTTGCCGAACGCCTGGCGCCCCTCGCGCACCCCGTGCCCCAATACCGCCAGATCCTTCTCCAGCAGCACGATGTCGGCCGCCTGCCGGGTGACGTCGGATGCCGAATCCACACTGATGCCCACGTCGGCGGCGTGCAGCGCCGACGCGTCGTTGATCCCGTCCCCCAGGAACCCCACCGCGTGCCCCGCGCGCTTCAGCGCCAGGATGATCCGCTCCTTCTGGTTGGGTTCCACCTCGGCGAACACCGACGTGCGCGACGCCGCGCCAAGGAGCGCGGCGTCGGTCATGTCCCGCAGGTCGCCGCCGGTCAGCACCTCGCCCACCGGCAGCCCCGCCTCGGCCGCCGCCCGGGCGGCCACCAGACGATGGTCCCCGGTGATCAGCTTGACCATGATGCCTAACGCCGACAGCTCGTCCAGCGCGGCGCGGGCGTCGCTCTTGATCGGATCGCTCAGCACCAGCAGCCCCACCAGGGTCAGTCCCCGCTCGTCCTCCCGGCCCACCGGCGCGATGCCCTCGACCGTGCGGCACGCGACGCCGAGGCACCGGTGGCCCTCCCCGCACAGGCGCGCGAATCGCGCGTCGATTGCTGCTCGCACCGTGGAGAGTGGAAACGTGCGCCCTGCGGCGTCCTCGGCGCGCTCGCAGACATCGAGCACATTGGGCAGCGCCCCTTTGGTGATCAGCAGCCGCTGGCCGCGCCCCTCCACCGCGACGCTCAATCGCTTCCGCACGAAATCGTAGGGCACCTCGTCGACCTTCACGTAATCCGCCGCCCCGTCTGCCACCGTGGCCCGCAGGGCGTCGTCCACCGGGTTCCGGAACCCCGTTTCCAGCGCCGCGTTCAGATACGCCAGCAGCCGGGCGCGCTCGCTGGGCGCGCCGGCGAAATCTTCCACCCCGCGAACCGCCACCACGCCCTCGGTGATCGTCCCCGTCTTGTCGGTGCAGAGAATCGACATGCCGCCGAGATCCTCGATCGAGGCCAGGCGCCGCACGATCACGCGGTGCCGGCCCATGCGATGCGCACCCTGGGCCAGCGTGACGCTCACGATGGCGGGGAGAAGCTGCGGCGTGAGACCGACCGCCAGCGCGAGGGTGAACAGCAGCGCGTCGAGCACCGGACGGTGGAGCGCCACGTTGATCGCGAAGATGGTCACCACCAGAACGGTCGCCACGTCGAGCAGCAGGTACCCGAAGCGCCTGATGCCCCGCTCGAATTCCGTTTCCGCCGGCCGTCGTGCCAACCGCGCCGCAATGGCCCCGAATTCGGTGGTGCGGCCCGTATGGACCACCAGCGCGCTGGCCGAACCGCTCACCACGTGGGTTCCCTGGAACAGCGAGTTGGTGCGCTCGGCGAGCGCGGCGGTGGCGGACGCCTCGCCGGTCATCTTCTCGGCGGGGAAGGACTCTCCGGTGAGCGCCGCCTGGTCCACGAACAGGTCTCTGGCCGTGACGATGCGCGCGTCGGCCGGCACGCTCGAACCGGCCGTCAGGACGACGAGGTCACCGGGGACCACCTGTTCCACGGGGATTTCGCGCTGCTCGCCCCCGCGTACGACCGTGGTCGTCGTGCGAATCAGGGCCAGGAGCCCCTCCACAGCGTCTCCCGCGCGGCGTTCCTGCCAGAACCCCAGTAACCCGCTCACCAGGATGATCGCGACGATGGTGAGCCCCTCGGTGGTTTCGCCCAGGGCGATCGAGAGCAGGGCCGCGGCGAGCAGGAGCAGGGTGATCGGGCTGGCGAACTGGCTGGCCAGGAGCCTGACGAGTCCGCGATGGCGGACCGGCGCCGCCACGTTCGGACCGTGTAGTTCGAGGCGCCGCACGGCCTCGTCGACGGGGAGTCCCGTCGGAGAGGATCCCAGGCTCGCGAACAGCCGGGGAAGGGGCTCGCTCCAGAACAGCGTCCGGCTGTCGTCAGGCGGTGTGGCGGCGGAGTCGGTCACCCCGAAGAATTCGGCGGTGGGACTCCAAAAGCCAGAGCGGGGAGTGCGCAGGGGCGTCACGGGCTGCCTGACGCGACGCAGACATCGCGGCGGCCACGGACGCTGCGGGCGATGCCTGCCCCTGAGGTGATGCAACGGCGGGGACCGGCGCGAAACGCAACGCCTGGCGAACCCGTATTATGCCTGTGACAGATGACCCTTCGATGGAGACTCACGCGATGTCACTCATTCGCTTCCTGCTCTTCTCGTTCCTCGCGCTGTTCGTACTGCTTCCACTCGCGGGCATCCTCGCGATCATCGGGTTGCCCCTGATCATCGTGCTGGCCGTGGTTGGCCTGCCGGTGCTCGGACTGCTGCTGCTGGTCGGGCTGCCCATCATCGCGGTGCTGATTCTGGTCGCGGTGGCGGTGGGGCTGGCGTTCGGACTGCTTGGCGTGGTGGTCGGGCTGGGCATTGCCGTCCTGAAGATCGCGCTGTTCATCGCGCTGCCCATCTATGTGATCGCCTGGCTGGTGGGCCGCGCGAGGGCCGGCGGCAAACGCGCGGAACGCATCGGCTGACGGTCGCCGCGAGCCCGCGCTCTGGCAGACGCGCGGAACGCATCGGCTGACAGCCGCCGCGAGCCCGCGCTCGCGAGCCCAGGGGCCGCGCGTGAGGCATCCCCCGCCTCGCCTGTAGGCGGATCCCCTCACGAAGCACCGAGCCATCCCCGACTCCACGGGGACCTTGGTCCGCCGACCTTCAGATCACCGATTGGGCATGCAGTGATCTGAGGCCGACGCCGACCGTCGCTCTCCCTGGGCTGCCGGCTGCCGGCTGACCGCTGATAGCGGATAGCGTAGCTGACCGCTCATAGCTGATAGCTGATAGCTGAAGGCTGATCGCTGATTCCCATCGGTTTCCGTCGAGTGATCATCCTCATCTGAAAGGGAACCCATGGCGCAGCACAGCGAACACCTGCCGATCGTCGTCACCCACCAGGGTGGCGTGAAGTTCGCCGCCAAAGTGCGGTCGCATGTCGTGGTGGTGGACCAGCCGGTCTACGGCGGTGGCGAAGACGCGGGCCCGATGCCGATCGAGATGCTCGGCGTGTCGTTAGGCACCTGCGTCGCGCTCTACGTCCAGCAGTTCTGCCATACCCGGGGACTGCCCACCGACGGGATGCGGGTGGAGGTGGATCAGCTCGGCGCACGGAACCCGAACCGGGTGGGCGTCTTCGCCGTGAAGGTCGTGCTGCCGGCTGCCCTCCCGCCCCAGTACGCGGAAATGCTCGAGCGCGTGGCGCGCAGCTGTCCCGCCCACAATACGCTCCAACACTCGGCCCGCGTGGACCTGACCATCGAGACCGCGGACCACGCCGCCGAGGCGGCCGTGATGGCGTCCGGGTAGGCGCCATTCGATCGCACCGGCGCGAGGCCGGGGCTTTCCATGAAGACGACCCTGACACCCGAACTGGTGGCATTGGTGGCGGAGCGTCTGAGGACGCTCGGCGAGCCGGCGCGCCTGCAGATTCTCAACGCGCTGCGGCCCGGTGACCGGACCGTTCGTGGCCTCCAGGACGCCACCGGTCTCGGTCAGCCGAACGTGTCCAAGCATCTCCGCCTGCTGCACGCCGCGGGCTTCGTCTCGCGCCGCAAGGCCGGGCTGTTCACCTACTATTCCCTGGCCGACGAGCAGGTCTTCCGGATTTGCGATCTGGTGTGCGACCGGTTGGACGCTGAACTGACGGCTCGACGCAGGGTGCTCGAACGCGGGTGAATCCGGGCCGACCGTCGCACCGATCGGGTGGCCCGACAATACCGCGTACGTGATGATGTCGGCGCACTTCGATTCGTGGGACGGCTCCTCAGGCGCCCGGCGGCTGATTCGCGAGCGCGACGCCGCTACGGGGTGACGCGGTAAAGCACGAGGTGGGATGTGCCGTCGGCCTGCCGCAGTACCACGAGCCGGCCCGCGGCGACTCGGGTGTCCTGCAGGTAGCCCGCTTCGGGCGGCAGACTGATATCGACCATCCGGCGGGCTTCTACGTCCACGGCCGTCACCATGTCGCGCCGCGCGACGGTCAACGTCGCACCCGGACCGACGCTCACCTGCGCCAGCTCAGAACCGGGCACCCGTGAGAACGGTCGTGCCTCGCCGTTGGCCTGGATGGTCCAGATACGACCCCGGCTCCGCTCCCTGACGAAGCAGATCGCCTGCCGCCGGTCTGGCGCCCCGCACTGTGGGTAACCGTTCATTTCGCTCGCCAGGCGGAGTCCGTCCCGCGTCATCTCCCAGAGCGCGACGCGCGGTGACGCCATCTGCAGCATCGCGAGTGACGTCGAGACGCGGCCGCGCAGGAGCAGGGCCGGAATGATCACCCGCGCCCCACCGTCGAACACGAGCTGGTCCATGCCGCTCACCGAATCGAGTGGGGCGAATCGGCGCACCACGCCACCCGGCGTCGCCGTTCCTGTCAGCACGTACAGCGAGTCGCTGCGCGCTTCCTCGCCCACGACCGACCAGGTCCCGTCCCGGGGCGATACGGCAAGCCGGGGGGCGAGCAGCGTCGGGAGCGTGGTGGTCCAGATGACCAGGTCGGAATCGGCTCGCTCCAGATGCAACTCGGCGCCCTGTTCGACAGCGCGCAAGACGAGCACGCGATCGTCGTCCAGGAAGGCGATCTGCATGGCGTCGATGTCGCGCGAGTCCGCAAAATCGCCCACCACGTAGCGGAGCGCATACTGCCCCGGTGCCTCTCGCATAGGCACCTCGTCCGGACGCTGCACCACGTAGCGCGCGCCGCCGGGCGAGAGTTGGAGCCCGCTCACCGGCGTGTCGAACTCGACGCGCTGGAGCACTTCGGCGCGCGCGGTCGTTCGCGCCAGCGGTTCGCCCGTGCCGCGAATGTCCGATGCCGACAGCACCACGGCGCCGGTGGCGAGGGCCGCGGTAGCGGCGGCGATGCCCGAGCGCTGCCCGGCGCGCTTGCCCGCGGCAATCAGGGCGGCGGCGAGTCCGAGCAGCGAGACGGCCAGTGTGGGGAGCAGCGGCAGTCGGGCCAGCTGATCCCGCGGCAGGTCCGGCGCCGCCATGACGAGCGGAATCAGGACCAGCAGCGTGGTGGCGGTCAGGGCGAGCAGGACGAGGCGCGCGCCCTCGTCCCTGGCCTGGGTCCGCACGCGCCGCCAGGCCGTGCTGAGCGCGAGTACGCCGACCAGCGCCAGTGCGGCAGCGCCAAGCTCCGGACGGTCCGCGAACCACGACGCGTCGCCGAGGAGCAGCCCGAATACGGCGCGCCCCAGGGCCATCGCGCCTAACGCGGCGATGGCGGCGGTGCCGGGCCGGATCAGCGCCAGCACGGCCGGGACCAGGACGACGCCCACCTCTCCGGCGACCAGCGCGGCCAGCAGCGCCAGGGTGGCCACCAGCCGCACGCCGGCGAACGGAGGCCGCCCCAGGTCACGGTGCAGCCGCACGTCGATCCGGTCGAGCGCCTTCTGTATTGCAGCCACCTGTGCCGGATCGAGCGGAACGGACCACGATTCACCGCGCCGGTGCGCGGCGCGCAGGGCACGTCCGTCGCCGCTGGCGGTCACCCGCAGCTCGATCAGCTCCGACCAGACCACCGAGCGCATGCTGGACGCCTGTGCGCGCAACGCGTCGAGCGTGTGCGGTGAGTCCGGTGGCACTCCGTCGAACCACCACGCGCGCGTATCGTCGAAGACCACCACGGTGCCGGGCCGCGCGGTGGGCAGCACGATCGGTTCGCCGATTGCTCCGGCCGCCTGGGCGCCGCCGCCGCGCAACGCCTGGATGCGCCGCGCCAGGCTTGGATGCGACGCGCTGCGCTCGAAGTTGACCGGCCAGCGTCGCGGGATGAACGCGTGCACGTAGACCTTGATGAGTCCGCGCGCGACGGCATCCGGATCGCCCACCAGCGCGGCCGCGCGCAGATCGCTCTCCGTCTCGTCCTGCTGGCGCTTGCGCGCCCGCATCACCAGCGACGCCACCACGACCAGCGGCCAGAGCAGGGGGACCCAATACGCGCTCTCCGGCGCCAGCCACTGCGCGACGAGCGGGAGCGCTACCGCGAGCACGATCAGCGCCCGATTCAACGCTTCGAGCCGGCGCATCCGGCGTGGACTGAACTGTTCGATGTGCGCCAGCTCGTGCGCGTAGATCGCCGCCGCTTCATCCGGCTCCAGCAGTTCCAGCAGCCGGTTTCCGAGGCCGATGGCGGGACCATGAAGGGATGGCAGGGCCAGGGCGTTCGCGTATCGCGCATCGGGACCTCCAATGCGGTAGAGCCCGGGGGGCGCGATGCCGGCTCGCTCCACGATCGCGGCGATGCGCGGCGCAAGCGCGTCATCGACCAGCGGTGTGGCTTCGTGCAGCCAGAGCCACAGGCGCATGTACCAGCGCTCCCACACCAGCAACCCCATCAGCAGGCCCATGCCGACGACCACTCGGCCGCGCGCGGAGACGCCAAGGATCAGCTCCGGCGTCCAGGCGAGAATGATCCAGAAACCGAACCCGGCGACGATGGACTTCACACTTCGCCAGAGGTAGCGGGGCAGTGTCGACGACTCGAACTGCAGGGACCGGCTCAGGGGGTAGCGCCCCACCAGCAGCGCCAGCCCCATGAGCGGAATGCCCCACAGCGCGCCACTGCCGCCGAAAACCAGCGTGATCGCGAGCGCGGTGGCCACGATCAGCGTCAGGCGCTGCTGGCGCGCGAACAGCAGTTCCGGCAGGGCAGGGTCGTCGGTGAATCGTGCCACCCGACGGCCGGTCCACCAGGCGGCGATGCCGGGGGCCACTGCAACGAGAGCGACGATGACTGACGAAGCGGTCAGCACGTCAGGGGCGCGTAAGTGTTCTGTCGACCCGGCATCCGGGTAGCGCGAGCGCCCGCTGCGCGGTGCGGCGTCGGAGCGCTACCGCAGCGCGTCCGGCTCCCGCTCGCGCAGCGGCGCCGGAACGGGCCGCGGAGGATACGGCACGAGCGTCGTCACCGTGGCCCCGTTGGCCCACACGATCGTGAGGCCCGTGTAGGCGATTCGGGGTTCGATGCCGCGCACCCTGAAGTCCGCGGTCCGTGATGCCATGTCCACCTGCTGCGTGAGAATCGGCTGCTGGAGGGAATCGGCCAGGAAGAACTGCGCGTCGCGGATCGGACGCAGGTTGCCCACCCAGGTGAGGCGAAGGGTGTCACCTCCCGGGCGCTCCATGCGCATCACCCCGCCACCACCGTCCACGCCGCCCCCGATGATGAGCGTCTTCGACTTCTTCGGATCGGAGGGAGCGGACGCGGGCGCGCTCGAGGAGCCGGCGGTCCGCCGGCCGCCGTAGTACACCGGCGCCGGATAGTAGACGACGTTAGGCGCTGGAACGGCCTGGTATTCCACCACGGTGGGCCCGTAGAGGAATCCGCGCGGGAATCCAATCGACGGATTCCGGAAAGGCCTTGGGCCGTCGAAGTGCCCCACGCCGCCCAGCCCCGGGTGCATGGGGCCATTACGCCCGTCGAACGGATTGCCGCGCGCGCCGCCCCGCCCGTCGAACGGATTGCCGCGCGCGCCGTCTCGCCCGTCGCCCCGCCCGTCGCGTGCCCCGCCCAGCGTTCCGAAGCCGGTAAGCGGGTGCGACCCCGGCTGCGGCGTGGCAACCACGCCCGGCAGCGGCCTCGAGCGGCCGCCGCCGCGCTGTGCGTCAGCCCGTGCCGAGCCGACCGTGACGAGCACGATGGCCATCGCGAGTGCGCGAATTCCTGGCGCCGTTGGCGAAATCGCCGACCAGCATGTTGGTCGTGGTGACATGACTGCTCCCCGGGAGCCGGGCGGACTCGCTCGATGTCGTCGCGCCGCGGCCCTTGTACCGCGTCACGAACCCGAACCATCGCCGCGTGCTCCCCTTCAGGTACGCTAAGGGTCTGAGGGCATGTCGCCAAGGGAGAGGGACAGAACGACCGGAACGGGCCGCCTCGAGCTACTTCAGTCGGCCGTTCTCCTCTTCGAGCTGGCGCAGCCGCCGTCGGTCGAGCCTTCAGTCGCCGCGCAAGGCCACGTTGGGGTCCACCCTGGCGGCGCGAAGCGCGGGAATTGCCGTCGCGGCAAACGCGACCACCAGCAACACCACGACCACCACGCCGAACACCGCGGGATCACGCGGCGACTCCCGGAACAGCAGTCCTTCGACCCAGTGGGCGGTCCACAGCGCGATCACGCTGCCGACCACGATCCCGATGATGATCAGCCGCGTCCCGCCCGCGACGACCAGCTGCATCAGCTGCCGGAGCGACGCGCCGAGCGCCAGTCGCACCCCTATCTCCTGCGTCCGCTGCGCCACGTCGTACGCGATCATGGCGTACAGGCCGATCGCCGCCAGGCAGAGGGCGAGCACGCCGAACGCCACGAACATCGTCGCGCCGAACTGCCAGGCCCGGAAGTTCGGGTCCACCAGCTGGCTCAGCGGCACGACGTTCACGTAGGCGGCGCCGGGCATCTCGCGCTGCAGTCGGCGACGGAGACCCTCGGCCTGGTCGGCGGCGTGGCCGGCGAACCTCACGAACATCTGCGGATAGGGCGCGTCGTCGTACTGTGTGATCGGGACGTAGTAGGTGTACTCCCTTGGCGCTGCCAACTCCCGAATGTGCGCGTCCTCGGCGACACCGACCACCGTGCTGCACGGGACCGTGTCGCTGCCGATGCGGAAGCACTGCCCGATGGCATCGCGACCCGGCCACAGCACGTGCGCCATGCCTTCGCCCACCACGACTACGCGCGGTGTGTTTGCGCGATCCGAGTCCTCGAACCCGCGCCCGCGGAGGATCCGGGTTCCCAGCGTGACGAAGTAGTCCGCGGATCCGGCCTGCAGTATGAACGTGCCGAGCTTGCGCACCGAATCAACCCCCGGAACCCAGAGGCCACGCCCCTCGTTGCTCCAGAACGGCACGGACGCCGCCAGTGTAGCACGTGTCACACCGGGCATGGATTGGGCCGCCGTCAGCATGCGTTGGAGGAGTGCCGTCAGGTCCGTCTCGCTCAGGCGCGCGCCGCGGGGATTGGCGGCGGCGAACAGCACCGGCTCCACGTCGTACCCCAGCCGGTAACCGCGCACGTGCTGCAGGCTGCGCACGAAAAGCCCCGCGCCCACCAGCAGCACCACCGACAATGCCGCCTGGAACACCACCAGCGACTTCTGCAGCCGGCCACGCCGGTACGTGCCTTCGCGTGCACCCGTCCGGAGCGCCGCCGTCAGATCACCGCGTCCCGAGGAGAACGCAGGAGCGAGTCCGGTGAGGAGCGCCGCTCCCATCGTTGCGGCTGCGGCGAACAACAGGGTGCGTCCGTCCGTGAGGACGCCGGCGCGCGATTCGCCGGGCAGGAACAGCGTGCCTAACACCGATGCACCCCATTGCGCGATCGCCAGGCCGGCCGCGCCGCCAACCACTGCCAGGAGCAGGCTCTCGGTGAAGAGCTGCCGGACGAGACGCAGCCGGCTCACGCCGAGGGCGATGCGCATCGACACTTCGCGCTGGCGACTCACCGCTCGCGCGAGGAGGAGATTGGCGACATTGGCACATGCAACGAGCAGCACGATCAGCGCCACGCCGTTGATCCACAGGGCGACCTTGGCGTCGCGACTCGCATCCGGGCCGCGCGCGAGCTGTATCGGCGCCAGTTCGCCGTGCGGACGCACCGCGTCGATGTCCCCCGGCTCCTGCCGCGCGGCGTTGGCAGCGCGCCAGCTCTGACGCAGCACGGCAGACAGATCGGCCTCGGCGGCGGTCACGCTCACGCCGGGCTTCCGCCGGGCGATCATCTCCAACCAGCTCCAGCCGTAACCGGCGGTGTACCTGCTGCCGCGGAACGCGTACGCATACGCCGTAATCGGCATGTACGCCGCCGGCACTCCCTGATCGCTCATCCCGACGAAGTGTTCCGGCGTAACGCCGATGATCGTGGCGAGCGTGCGATCCACTCGGAGAGGCTTGCCGATCACGTCCGGGCTTCCGCCAAAGTGCGTCTGCCAGAACGCGTAGCCGAGCACCACCACCGGAGCGCCCGCGGGAACGCTGTCCTCCCCGGCGGTAAAGAAGCGACCGGCCACCGGCCGCGCGTCGAAGAAACCGAAGTAGCTGGCGCTCGCGACCGTGACCGGCACCTCCTGTGCGTCCTCGCCGTCGCCTACCGCGAGCGTGCGAGTCTGAAACGCCGCGATGTCGGAAAAGGCGTGGGTCTCCCGCTTCAGGTCGAGAAAGACCGGAAACGAGAGGTTGCGGATCTCCTGCACGTCGTTGTCGTAGGTCCCCACGTAGTAGATGCGGTGAACCGTGTCGGGATCGTGCAGGGCGAACGGCGACCGGAAGATCAGCCGATCAACGATCGCGAACATGCTGGCATTCGCGCCGATGCCGAGGCCGAGGGTGAGTATCACCCCGAAAGTGAAAGCCGGGCGTGCGCGCAGTCCGCGCACTGCGTATCGGACGTCCTGCCAGGTCGTCTCCAGCAGCACCAGTCCCCGGGCGTCGCGAGTGTCATCCTTGATGCGATCCATGCCGCCGAAGGCGAGCCGCGCGCGCCGCAGCGCCTCGGCGCGCGAGACCCCGTCGCGCATGTACTTCGCTGCTTCGTGCTCGATGTGGAAGCGCAGTTCGTCGTCCAGCTCACGCTCGACGGCGTCGCGCCGAAACAGAGCGCGCATGCGATAGCGGATCTCGCTCAGCAGTTGGGCCAGCATCGCATCACTCCGTAAAGCGTCAGTGCATATCGAGCACGAGCGCGACGGCGGCGGTGAGTTTCGCCCACGCGTCGGCCTCGTCGGTGAGCTGTTTGCGACCGGCTCGGGTGAGCTCGTAGAACTTCGCCTTCCGATTGTTCTCCGATGTGCCCCATTGCGCCCGGATCCAGCCCCGCCGCTCGAGCCGGTGCAGGGCCGGATACAGCGACCCCTGTGGAACGCGAAGCGTGGCGCGCGAGACGTGGTGGAGGCGCTCCGAGATCGCCCACCCGTGCATCGGTTCGAGCGAGAGCGCCTTGAGGATGAGGAGGTCGAGTGTGCCCTGCGGAAGGTCGAGGTGATCGGTCATTGGCGGGGAGGCAGGTCGTCAGGGCGGCGGCGTGAGGCGGGAATTAGGGTCAGACTCGATTTTCCGGGTCGAGAATTGGGGTCAGACTCGATTTTTCCGACGGTACCGGTTGCGCCGACCGTGCCCCTCAGGGGGCGCCGACCATATGACAGGCCTTCACCCTTTGCACTTCTACAGGACGACATTAATGTGCGACCTGTAGAAGTGCAAGAGGTGGGAGTGAGTCGGCGGTCGCAACTGGTGTCTCGCGACAGCGCCCCGTTGCGACGGGGTGCCGGAGATGTGCCGACGGGGAGCGAACCGGGAACCATCCCATCCTCTGGCCGGCGTGCGTGCGCGCGGACCAGGCGAGGCGCTCGCCAAACGAATCGAGGCGACCTATCTTCGCCAAGCTCCGGGACCGATCGATCATCTCTGGCGACGCAATGCCGCGACGCCGCACCACCATATGGAAGGAGCCGCCATGAGCATCCGCGAAGAGCTCGAGCTGCTGGATCAGATTCAGGCCGACGCCGAGCAGGTTGCCGAGGAGATGGAGGAACTCAGCGGCGGCGGCATCCCGCGCCGCGAGTTCGTCTTCCTGTCGCTCGTGACGGCCGCGGCGAGCACCTTCGGGTTCGGCGCTCGCGCGCTGGCACAGGGTCGGGGCGGAGGCGGGCAGGGTGGGCCCCAGACGCCGCCCCCTCCGCTGGGGAACGGCGAGCCCGTGTCGTGGACCTTCCAGCCCTATCCCGGGGGAACCGGCGCGCTGATGGAGAAGCTCATCGCGGAACGCGGCGCCGCGGCGTTCAAGCGCGCGACGTTCACGGTGGAGAAGTGGAGCGGGCCGGTCCCGACGTCTCCCGAGGACATCGCCTTCCTCCCGGCGCACCGGCTGTCGGCGTTGCTCAAGGAGAGACGGATTACCTCCACCCAGCTCACGCGCATCTACCTCGATCGCATCAAGCGGCTCGACCCCACGCTGCTGTGCGCCGTCACCATCATGGAAGACCAGGCAGTGGCGGAAGCGGCGCGGGCCGATGCCGAGATCAAGACGGGAAAGTATCGCGGGCCCCTCCACGGCATTCCGTACGGCGTGAAGGATCTCTTCGCCACCAAAGGCGTGCGCACCACGTGGGGTTCGAAGGACTTCGAGAACCGTGTTATCGATGAAGACGCCGAGGTGGTCGTGAGGCTGCGCGATGCCGGTGCCGTGCTGATGGCGAAACTGGCCACCGGGCTCTTTGCGCAGGGTGATCAGTGGTATCGGGGACGCACGAACAACCCGTGGGACATCCGGCGCGGATCGAGCGGCTCGTCGGCTGGCCCGTCGTCGGCGACCGCCGCCGGGTGCGTGGGGTTCGGTATCGGCACCGAAACGTCAGGGTCGATCGTGTCGCCGGCGCGCGAATGCGGGCTCAGTGCGCTCCGGCCGACCTTCGGGCGGGTGAGCCGCTACGGCGGGATGGTCCTCGCCTGGTCGCAGGATCGCGTGGGTCCGATCTGCCGGACCATTGAAGACTGCGCGATGGTCTTCAACACCATCCACGGTGTGGATCCCAAGGATCCCGGCACGGTGACCACGCCGTTCCAGTTTGACCGCAACATCAAGCTCTCGTCGGTGCGCATCGGCGTGGATTCGAATGCGCCGAAGGAGTTCGTGGACAAGCTGCGCGAGCTGGGGATGTCACCCAGCCCCCTCGGTCCGCGTCCGCAGATGGCCGGTGGCGGCGGCGGACTGGGGGTGGAGTCGTCGGCCGCCTTCGATGAATACGTGCAGTGGAAGGCCAAGGAACTCGGCATCGACCTGGCGACGATTCCGGAGCCGGTGCGTGGCGCTGGGCGCGGCGGCCGCGGGGCCGATACCACCGGTGGACGCGGCGCTGCGGGCCGCGGTGGTGGCGCGGGCGGTGGCGGTGGTCGCGGCGATCCGGGGAACCCGACCGGCGTGGCGGCGCTCACCCGGTGGACCAACGGTCGCTTCGCGCGGGCGTTCGATTTCGTGAACGCGCAGCGCCGGCGCTACATCCTGATCAGCCAGATGGCGGAGCTGCTCAAGGACCTCGACATGTACGTGCCGGGCGCCAACGGCTACGACGTGGGGCTGCACGCGCAGACCGGGCATCCGTGTACGGTGGTGCCGTACAAGTTCGACTCACCGCCGGCGGGCCGCGGCGGACGCGGTGCGGACACGACGGCGCCGCCCCCCGTCTACAACAAGCAGCCCATCTGTGCCGTGCTGGCCGGGAATCTGTACAACGACGACATGATCCTGTCGGTGGCGAATCAGTACCAGATCCACACCGACTGGCATCGTCGGCATCCACCGCTGTAGGTAAATTGGGGTCAGAGTCGATTTTTCGCGGAAAACGGGGTCAGAGTCGATTTTCGCGTCGGCGGCTCTGACGGTCCTGGGGACCGGGGCCGGGGCGCGTCTGGTGGGGCCCCTCAGCGGGGCCCCAGTGCGCGGAGTAGATTGCGGGTAGCTGGTGAGCCGCCGATTCCGGCGCTCTCTAATGCGCTCCGTGCCGCCCCACCCGTGTGGCCGAGCCCTGAACCGCTCCCGGTCAGCCTGTTCCACACTTCAAGGACAGCAACATGGATCGGCCAGACGATGGCGAACTCGCGGAGCCGACTGCCGCGGAGATCGCAGACACGCAGGATCTTCGATCAGTCATCTCGAGCGCGCTGTCGGCAACGCCCGTCAACGAGACGATCCTGCGCCGCGGCGTCTGGACGTACGTCGGGGCGGAACGCCACGCGGGAACGTCACCCGGACGCGTCATCATGGCGCTCACTGAACTGGTCGAGGCAAGCAGGATCGAACCAATGGCGGTGCGTCAGGCGCTGATGCGGCGGGTCATCCTGTGGTGCGTCGAAGCCTACTTCGGCCATCTGGGCGGCGATGTCGTGGGCCGTAGCGGCCACGCGCTCTCCGACGGTCCGGCGTCGACGAACCCATAGCGTCGACGAACCCATAGCGTCGACGAACCCATAGCGTCGACGAACCCATAGCGTCGACGAACCCATAGCGTCGACGAACCCATAGCGTCGACGAACCCATAGCGTCGACGAACCCATAGCGGCGGCGCGCTCCAGCGGGAGCGATCCAGACGGTGCGGCGTGGCGGCACCGGGTCCAGCTCCGAAACGAAGGGCGCCGCGCACTCGATCCGTTTCCGGCTCGAGTGCGCGGCGCCCGCCCGCCTCCCTCGCGGGAGTCGGGGTGCGGCGTCAGCGACCGATCTTCGTCACGTTCTCCGCAGCGGGGCCCTTCTGGCCCTGCACGATGTCGAACTCCACACGCTCTCCCTCGGCGAGCGACTTGAAGCCGCTGCCCTGGATCGCCGAGTGATGGACGAAACAATCCTTCTGACCGTCCTCCGGCGTGATGAAGCCGAAGCCCTTCGCATCGTTGAACCACTTGACCGTACCGGTGGTACGCATCGTTCTACTCCCTCTGATTTGTTGGGCCGTGTTCGGAGTGCATGATGCCGTACCGACCGACACAACGTTCGTGATCGTTGCCCTCACGACGGGCTCGCCCACGGAATGTGGACACATCTCATAGAAAAAGACCTGCTCGCAATTCGGGCAGGCCCATTGCGTTCGGAACCCCGCGCCCGCGCCAGTCGCGCGTCGCGCTGCCGGAATATAGTGCATTGTTCGCCGGCGCGCCCGCAAGAGGGAGAAGGGAGACAGGGGAGGGGGATCCCCCGCGCGGGCTGGGTCGAATGCTGCCATGGAAAGGAAGGGTGGGGGGCCTCTAACCGGGGAGGGGAGATCGGCTGGGGTACCTTTTGCGCGAACAGGGCACACTCGTCATTTTCGGGATCATGCGCGCGCCGTCGTTATCCCGCTCTGTGCCGGTCGCCGGCATCTGTCTGGCCCTTTCCGCGACCGCAGGCCGGGCGCAGACCCTCCGGGGGTCGCACGAGTCCGTCGAGCGGCAGCACCGCGTCGCAGTGCAGCAGGACTACTCGTTTCTCCAGAACTCCGCCGATGTGAGTCGGTTCGTACGGCTGGGTCTCCTTGTCCCCATGCGCGGCGGAGCGCACTACGACCTGGCGGGGGTGTCGTTCCCCTACGCGCGCACGGCGATCCGGACCTTCGTGGAGCGACTGTCAGCCCAGTACGAGGCGGCCTGTGGCGAGCGACTCGTGGTCACGAGTCTCACGCGCCCCATCGGTCGCCAGCCGGCCAATGCGTCCGACGAGTCGGTGCACCCCACGGGAATGGCCGTCGACCTGCGCGTAAGTCACGCGCGGACGTGTCGGTCGTGGCTCGAGCGGACGCTGCTGTCGCTCGAGGGCTTGGGCGTGGTGGAGGCGACGCGGGAGCACACGCCGTCGCACTATCACGTCGCGGTGTTCCCCGGGCAGTACACCGGGTATATCGCGGCGGTGGAGCGCGCGCACGAGAGCCAGGTCGCGGTCGCAGCCTCGTCGGGCCGTCGCGCCGGGGGAACCAGTGACCAGGCGGAGTCGTCGGCCAGTTCGGGAGGTCAGCGTGCGACGGATGATTCGTCGGCGGACCAGGCGGGATCGGGATCGCCCTATCGCGTGCATCGAGGCGACTCGCTGTGGTCGATCGCCCGCGAGCACGACACCAGCGTCGAGGACCTGAAGCAGCTCAACGGGCTCGAGTCCGACCGGATCGACGCCGGTCAGGTGCTGCTGGTCCCGGGTTCGCAGTCGCGCTGACCAGGGCGCGGGGTGACGCGCGCCGAAGTCGACCCTGATGCGAGACCCGACTGCGTCCTGGGCAGTCGAGCCGGAACAGCTCGTCGGCCATGGAGCAGCCGGACACGTCTGCGGCTGTACAGCCTAACGACTGGCGCCAAACTCATCGGTCGAAATTCGCCAGGACCAGACTGCGCAGTTTGCCGGAGGTGCGTCCCGGTTTCGCGCGGAGTTAACATTCACGCAACGAAATCGAGAGCCGATCCGTGAAGTCCCCACATTCCCTGCGAGGGACCGGGACGGAATCTCATCAAATTGTTCGAGCGCGGTCCGGCGCGCCGTTCGCGCAATCCAACCAACCACACAAGGAGGACGCCATGGCAAAGGCGAAGAATCCAGTCCCCGAAGGATTTCACACGGTGACTCCTCATCTGGTCTTTGACGATACGACGAAGGCGATCGACTGGTACAAGAAGGCACTGGGCGCGGAGGAGATAACGCGTTCGGCTGGTCCCGATGGCAAGATCATGCACGCCGAGCTCAGGATCGGGAACTCGGTGCTGATGATGAACGACGCCATGGGTGGCGGAAAGAGCGCGCGGGACCTCGGCGGATCGCCAATTTCGTTGTGGGTCTATGTTGCCGACTGTGACGCGGTGTTCAACCGCGCCGTGAAAGCGGGGGCACAGGTCATGTCGGGAGGGATGGGACCATTGGCGGATCAATTCTGGGGCGATCGCACCGGAATGTTCACGGATCCCTTTGGCTACTCGTGGACGATCGCGACGCGCAAGGAGGACCTGTCGACGGATGAGATGAATCGGAGAGCGGAGGAGTTCTTCAAGAGCTTCGCACCGGCGGGGAGCATGACGTAAGCACATTGCGGGGCGTGAGAACGGCGGCCCGCTCACCCTCTTCCAGTTCGGCTCCAGGCAGTCAGCCATACGCCCTGTAGCCTTCTGGAATCTGGTTCCTTCTCATCGAACACATGACTTTCCAACGGATGGAGCACGTCGGCACCGTGGTCGAGAATCCCGCGGCCGCTACTGAGTTCTTCGTCGAGCTCGGACTCGCGCTGCAGGGCGAGGGATGACACGACTCCTTGTCGCGACCGAGAGCGAGGTCATCGCGATCGATGCCGAATACGGCCCGGCAAAACCGGGCCATGATCATATAGACCGGCCGACCTGCCTGACGTCTGATCCGCTCACTCCCGGACGCGCCTGGTGTGGCACGCACGCCCAAGGCGTATTCCGGAGCGATGACGGTGGCGCATCGTGGCGCATGGCCGGACTCGACGGCGAGCACGTGATGTCCGTCGCCGCGAGTCCGGCCGAGCGCGACCTGATCTGGGTGGGCACGGAGCCGAGTGCGCTCTGGCAATCGCCTGACGGCGGCGACACCTGGGAGGAGATGCGCGCGCTGCAGGATCTCCCGTCCAGGCCGCATTGGTCGTTCCCTCCCAAGCCTCAGACGCACCACGTGCGATGGATTGCCTGTCATCCGCGGAACGCGGCTCGGCTCTGGCTGGCCATCGAGGCTGGCGCGCTCGTATCCACGCAAGACGGTGGGCAGACGTGGCACGACCGCGTGAGCGGCGGGCCGTACGACACGCACGAGCTGGCGATCCATCCCGGCCTGCCGAACGTGCTTCGCGTCGCCGCAGGCGATGGCTACTTCGAGAGCGATGACGGCGGAACAACCTGGGCGTCGCCGAGCGATGGGCTCGATGTTGGCTACCTTCGGAGCGTGGCGATCGATCCCGGCGATCCCAACGTCGTGGTGATTTCCGCGTCCCGCGGGCCTCGCTCGGCGTACACCGCGGGAATGTCTGACGGGCGATTGTACCGGCGCGAAGGACGGGGGATGTGGGAACGGGTGCGAGAGGGGTGGCCCGAGCCGCCGAACGCCATCGCACCGCTCTTGACGGCTGGTGAGCGCGGTGGGGAACTGTGGGCCGCGGACGAGCGCGGGGTTCATCAGTCGAGCGATGGAGGTGCGAGCTGGCACCTCTGGTCCAGTTACCCTGCGCGCGTGAAGCATCTCCGCGGATTGGTGATCGTGCGCTGACAAGGATTGCTGGGCGCGTGCTTGGGTCGTCGCTCGATGGTGTCGGCGCAGGGGGATAGCTCGCCGAGCTGTCATTCCGAGGGAGCGCAGGGGCCCAGGAACCTACTTACCAAACCCTGTGGTCCGGTCAAGGGTTCGGACGCTGGCGATGCGCACGGCTCGCTTCCCGGGATTGGAGGGTTAGATTTGGGGCGTGGTTGACGGGACGTAGCGCAGTCCGGTAGCGCCCCTGAATGGGGTGGCGGTCGCTCCCGCCAGTGGCGGCATCGACCGCGAGTGCGCCGTCGCTGCGCTCCGGCTTCACACAGGGGGTCGCTGGTCCGCGACCCCACGGGTTTCGGTGGTAGGTTTGAGGTTCGACGGGACGTAGCGCAGTCCGGTAGCGCACCTGAATGGGGTTCAGGGGGTCGCGGGTTCAAATCCCGCCGTCCCGATTTTTTCTGACTGCTCACGAATCGCCGGAGCCTACCGCTCCGGCGATTCGCGTTCACGGCCATACGTTACCGGGTCCGTAGCATCCCAAACCAGCCCGGCCGTGACGCCGCGCTGACGTGGACTCCCACTTTGGGCGCGGTCCCATGACCCGGTCAGCAGGGCCGCTGTTCGCCGCCCCTTGACGCACACGTCCGCGGTTCCCAGATTGGGAACCATGGCCAACCAGCCGCACGGTTCGACATGCGCATCATCGCACGATCGATGCTCCGCGACTTCTCGGTGGGCCACGCCGACGCTGCCGCCGATCTCGATGCATGGTATCACGTCGTCAAACGCTCAGCCCTCCGCACGCCGCATGAGGTTCGGCAGGTCTTTCCGAGGGCGAGCTTCCTGGGAGGCGGCGTGACGGTCTTCGACATCGGGCTGCAGTACCGGTTGGAGGTGCACTTCCGGTACGACCTGCTGATCGTCTTCATCCGTGACGTGATGACGCACGCGGAGTACGATCGTCGCAACAAGGCCCGAGGACAGACTCGGCGGTATTTCCATGTTGGTGGCGCTCGCTCCACGTGTGGACTGAAAATCGTGATGGGCCATCCGAAATGACATCGACCGTTCTCCAGGACCGTCACGTCCTGCACACCACAAAGCAGTACCGCGACGCCCTCGCCGCGCTGCGCACGCTTCTCGACGCGAAGCCGCGAAAGCGAACACCTGGGCACGCGCAGCTCGAGCTCCTCGCGCTTCTCGTGGAACACTACGAAGCCCGTCACATCCCGGAACCGCATCTGCCGACTCCGCAGGGCGTCGTCGACTTCATGCTTCAGCAGAAGGGGATGACGCGGGCAGATCTCTCTTCACACCTGGGTGGAAAGTCGCGGGTGTCGGAGTTCTTCGCAGGGAAGCGGCCGCTCTCCATCGCGCAGATCAAGGCACTGCGGCGCGTACTCGACGTCCCGGCCGATCTCCTGCTCGGCTGACGCTTTCAGCGTGCCGACAAGATCGCAGCGAAGGTACGTGCCCACGAACCGCCACTCGCGGTCGAACACGGGCGCTCTCGAGCTGCGTGGCACTGCGTGATACTACCGGGCGGAGTTGGGGAGCCTCGATGCCCCCAACAGCCGCGGCGCTCGCGATCCACGCCAGAATGAGCGCCGCGATGGCGTACGTGGCGCGTCCGGGCCTGACGCGATGTGCGGGAATGCCCGCCGTGCCGGATGTCATCATGCCGACGTGAACTGTCGCCTCACTGGCTCGTACACTGAGCCGTCCGTGTGGCCAGGGTCTGCTTACTCGATCAGCCGCGGGCGATCGTCCTCCGATGACCAGAACAGCACGCGTCCCGCAAGGGCCGTGTCGCGCGCTATCTGCACGACGAGCTCGGCGACGCTTTCGATGCTGAGAAGCCTTGACGGCACGCCCAGCGCCGTGCGCTGCTCTGCCGTGAGTGACTGCCAGTATTGGCGCGGGCCGTCGGTGGCGATCCACCCTGGCGCAAGGCAGTTGACACGAATGCCATCCGACTGCGCGAGCCACGCGAGAGAGGTCGTGAGCCGGATGACGCCGGCCTTTGCGGCATCATATGATGGAGATCCGCGACTCCCGCGGCCGTGCGCGAGCGACGAGATGGACGCCATGTTCACGATCGCTCCGCCGCCGGCACGACGAAGCGCATCGATTGCTGCGCGCACGCCGTGCATGGTGCCGAGTAGCTCAATCTCCGCGGTGTCGATCCAGAACTCCAGCGGCAGATCGGGCCGATACGGCGGTCCGGAGGCGTCGTTCACGAATACGGCGAGCGGTCCGAAGGTCTCTTCGCCGAATGCCACGAGTTCGCGCATTTCGTCGGCGTGTCGAACATCCGCCCGGCGAAACGCCGCCCGGCCACCGGCCGATGCGATCAATCGCACGGTCTCTTCGCCGCCGGAGACATCGACGTCGGCGACGACGACCGCGGCCCCCGTCGCCGAGAACCGGCGCGCAATGGCGCGTCCACAACCCGCGCCGCCCGCGCCGGTGACGATGACGGTGCGCTGAGGTTCGGATGACATGGTATCAGTGGGTCCTGTCACTGGCCCGTCCTCATCGCCGATTCCCAAACCGCTCAAATCGATACGCCAGCCGTGGACCGCCCGACCCCTCGTACGCCAGCTGCGCGACGAGCAGCGTGAAAGGTTCCATGTTGCGTGCCATCTTCAAGGGACCCGCGTCCACCGGGTCGAAGCCCACGTCGCGAATCAACCGCCTGACGATAACCTTCGCCCTCTTGTCATCGCCGCAATACATCAGGCTCGGCCGCCGCTTGCGCCGTCGCGCGGCGTAGACGTCGAACAGCACCTCGCTGGGCACGGTGCCAAAGGCACAGACCACCCGCGCCCTCGAGCTTCTTCCGGCTGTGCGAGTAACTGAACACCACCTCGTGGCCGGCGCGCGCGAAGATGGTGCCGAGCTTCCCGCCCATGAGTCCTGAACCCAGGATGCCGATCCGCATGCGGTATCTCCTCCACTACTGCCCGTGGCGTCAGATTTGCTGACAACCAGGAAGGCTGATCAGGATATGACAACGACCCTTCGTCCGGCCACCGCGTCCGACATCGAGGCCATCGGACGCCTGGGTGCGCTGCTCGTGCGCACGCACCACGACTTCGACCCGCAGCGCTTCATCGCGGCGACGTCCGAGACCGCGGACGCTTATGGATCGTTTCTCGGAACGCAACTCCGCAAGAAGGATGTCATCGTCCTCGTCGCCGAGCTGGAGGGCAGGGTGATCGGATACACCTATGCCGGCATCGAAGGATTCGACTACATGGCGCTGCGCGGTCCGGCGGGCGCGCTGTACGACATCGTGGTGGAGCCGGAGCACCGTGGACGCGGCATCGGCGCCATGCTGCTCGAGGCGACGATCGCGCAGCTCGACGCGCGCGGCGCTCCACGGATCGTGCTGTCCGTGGCCGTGCAGAATGAACCTGCGCAGCGGCTGTTCGCCCGAGCAGGATTCCGGGGCACGATGATCGAGATGACGCGCGAGCGGCAACGGGACGACGCCTGAGAACCTCGAGCCGCTCGGCTCAGCCGTGCTGGGATATGGACTCACGGCGGCCTCGGCAGCCGTTTGTGGTTACTGGCGAGATCAGCACTTCGCCATCCGCCACGCGCTCGCCAGGAAGCCGGTTGACAGGATGAAGCGGCCCGGTGACGATCAGTACACGCCGTCCCACACGCGCTGAACGTGCGCGCCGGCCACATATTCATCGAGCCCTCCGCCGTGGGCTGACACAGCTGGACGCTCTCGTTCACAGGAGGCATAGTCACCGCATGCTACCCACACGCAAACTCGGCACGCAGGGCCTGAGCGTCTCCGCCATCGGCCTCGGCCTGATGGGCATGAGCCAGTCCTACGGCACGCCGGAAGAGCGCGACGACCGCGAGTCCATCGCGACCATCCATCGCGCAATCGAGCTCGGATGCACCTTTCTCGATACGGCTGAGGCGTACGGCCCGTACCGGAACGAGGAACTGCTGGCTCGTGCGCTGAAGGAACTCGGCAGCGGCGCGCGCGACCGCGTCGTTATCGCCACCAAGTTCGGTTTCAGGTTCGAGAACGGCCGTATCAACGGGACGGACAGCCGCCCCGCGCACATTCGGGAGGTCGTCGAGGCCTCGTTGGGCCGGCTGCAGACGGACCACATCGACCTGTTGTACCAGCACCGCGTCGATCGCACGGTGCCCATCGAGGATGTCGTCGGCACGATGGCCGATCTGGTGCGCGAAGGCAAAGCCAGATTTCTCGGCCTCTCCGAGGCGGGCGAGCAGACGATCCGCCGCGCGCACGCGGTGCATCCGATCTCGGCGTTGCAGAGCGAATACTCGTTGTGGGAACGGAATCTCGAAGTGCGCCTGATTCCCGTGCTGCGCGAGCTGGGAATCGGTCTGGTGGCGTTTGCGCCGCTCGGACGCGGGTTTCTCACGGGCAACGTCAAGCGCGCGGAGGAGTACCCGGAGGGGGACTTCCGGCGCGGTGACCCGCGCTACCAGGGCGAGAACTTCGATGCCAACATGCGGGCAGCGTCCGCCGTGCGCGATCTCGCCGCCAGGAAGGGTGCGACCGCGGGCCAGATCGCCCTCGCGTGGCTGCTGCACCGGGGCGACGACATCGTGCCGATCCCCGGCACCAAGCGCCGGACGTACCTCGAGGAAAACGTCGCCGCGGCAGCCGTGCGACTCTCGCCTGACGACATGTCAACACTCGATGGGGCGCTCGCGCCGGAGAAGGTGTCAGGCCCGCGTTACGCGCCGGCGCAACAGGCGCTGGTGGACCGCTGACGGCCCATCGGACGCCTGGGTGCCGTGCTCGCTCGGACACGTCACGCCCACGACCCGAAACGCTTCCTCGCCGCGACGACGGTTCCTGACCGCGCGTTCGGCCGCGAACGCTGAGCCCGGAGGTCAGCTCGCGTGAACAGCTGCGAAGTATCGCTCGAGGTTGAGAGTGAGCGGCTCGGTCCCGGTGCGTGGCTGCCCGTCCAGCGCCTCGGCGAGGACCTCGGGTCGTGCCTCGTCCTTACGCCGGCGCTCGAACGCGCGCCCGTCGAGGTCGACGATCCAGTACTCATCGACCCCCTCCTCCATGTACAGGCGCCGCTTGTCGTGGCGATCCGCACGCGCGGTGGATGGCGCCAGTACGTCGTGCGCGGTGGATGGCGCCAGTACGTCGTACAGGAGTCGCAGCGCGCGCTGGTGCGCCGCGGACGGCGCCGGAGTCACGAACAGCTCGCCGTCCAGCACCTCGTAGCGCTGTCCATCCTCGGGAAGCCACGCACCATCTCGGCGGCCCATCCAGTGACCTCGGCGGGCATGCCGACCCTCCCGGCTACATCACGGCCCGACAACGATCTTGCGGGCGAAAAACGCCTCCGCCAGTCCCTGGCTCGCGCGACATTCATTCCCCCGCAGGTGGGCGAGGCCACGAAAGGTGTCGGCCGTGAACCACGGCTTCTCCCGCTGGGTCGGAAACGCCGCCATCAGGTTCGCGATCTTGGCCTCCAGATCGCTCCGGACCAGGGGCACGAAGACGTTAGGCGAGCCGAGGTCGCCGTCGAACTTGGGGACCTCGTACTCCAGGATGACGTGGTCCCGGAAGTGATTCCAGGTCAGCTCGCTGACCACGCGGTGGTCCTGGTGCCGATCCTGCCCGGCGTGCGTGAAGACGATGTCCGGCTTGACGCGTCTCGCCAGATCGGCAAACCAGGTCTTGATCGCAGCCCACTCGGCGGGGAAGAAGCTATCCGGGAAATCGCATAGCTCGACATCGTGCGGCCCGCCCCCCACGAACAACGTCGCCCCCCGCCGTGCCTCAACGGCGCGACAGTCGGATGCGCTCAGAACGGCCCAATGCACCCGCAGCTCGGGGTACTGCGCGCGCAGCGTGAGCATCGTGCCGCCGCACCCGATCTCGATGTCGTCGGCGTGGGCGCCCAGGCACAGCACGCTGGCGGGGGGCTTGGGTCCGAGAGAAAACGAACGCATGGCGGCGCGCCTCGGGTTCAGGCCGCCTGAAGCGCGCGTTCGGCCGCGCGCTCACCGCTGATGAAGCTCTCGTCGGTCCACAGGTACCCCCAGTCGCCATAGCGCCCGCAATAGGAGATGCCGACGTCATCGAGAAACCCGTGAACCGTCTCGACCGCGCACGCGCGCTCGAGATCGAAGATGACGTTTGCGTATGGGATGACCATCGCGTCCTGATGCAGGATCCGGTCGTCGTCGCGCAGCACGCCACACTTGCGGAGGTCGCGGATCACCGGATCGATCAGCGTCTCGGGCGCGACGGTGAGCGGCTTGTACTTGCGCGAGAAGTAGACCTCGGCCTGGATGCTTCCGGTGCCGGGGGGGGCGTTGTTCGGGGAGAACATGTGGGGGAAACTTACCCGCGCAAAACAGATGTCCTCGTCATAGAAGTACGTCATGTGTGCCCGGGAAACATCGCTCCGGGCGACGCCGAGGTTGACCAGCACACAGGTGGAACAGGCAAGCCGCTCGGCCGCGTCCACCACGTCCCGAGGCGCCGCGGCGATCATCGGGATCAGCTCCGGCAGCGGGATCGAGGACACAACGCTCTCGTACCGCACGTGCACCCCGTTGGCGAACGTCAGCTCCCGGGTCGTCGGCTCGATCGCCACCAGCTCGTGCCGAAGTCTCAGTTCCGCGCGCGGCACGAAGTTGCGCAGGTAGGCCGAGAATCCCCCGACGGTCGGATACCGGAAATGCGTGATGTAGTGGACGTGCGGCGCCGCCGGCGAGAGACTCCCGCGCAGCACCTCCTCCAGGCTGGGACGGTAGATCCGCGGTCCGAGCCAGTCGGTGCTCATGTTCTCGGCGGTCGTGAGATGATATTTCCGCGTGTATTGCATCGGGAACGTCTCCGCGAACGTGCGGCCGAAGCTCGCCACGAGCCAGTCGGCGTAGTTCCGGATGGGACGCTCGCCGTCGCGCTCCGCCGCGACGAAGTCGGTGATGATCCTTGCCACCAGGTCAGCCGGCAATCCGTGGAGGTGGAGCTGCACCGGATGGAGCGGCCAGAAACCCCGCCAATAGTTGTTGAGGCAGATCTCGATCGACTCGAACTCGTGATCGACACTCTTCGCAAACAGATCCTGAATCCGCGGATCCTTGGTGAAGGAGATGTGCGGACCGATGTCGAAGATGAATCCGTTCTCGTGACGAAAAGAGTGGGTGTGCCCACCATAGTACGGATTCTTGTCGAACAGCAGGGGACGCTCGCCTGCCTCGTGCAGCCGGTATGCAGCGCCCAGCGCCCCCATCCCCGACCCCAGCACCACGATGTTTGCCATCCGCGAATTTCCTCAGTGCGCGAACAATGCCTCGCTCGTACGGACCCGGCTCGGTGGGCGGGAACATCGCATCGCCCGCCTTGGTCGGCCCCGGGGCGCCTAACGGCGCCACACCTCCCAGGGCGGGTTCCCGTGGGCGTACAGCTCGTCGAACTCCTGCTTGTCCTTGAAGGTGTCCATCGCCTTCCAGAAGCCGTTGTACTCGTAGGCGAACAACTGGCGGTCGGAAATGAGACGTTGAAAGGGCCCGTCCACGAGATCCTCTCCCGGACGGAGGTAATCGAAGATCTCCCGACGGAACACGAAGAACCCTCCGTTCACGCGCAGCGGCGTGCACCGCACGTCCGCGAGCCGCGTGACGAGCCCATCGGGGGCTGCTTCCACGTAATGAAAGCTCAGATTGGGCGCGACCGACGCGAAGCCCGCGATCCGGTTGCTCGCGCGGAAACGCTCGAGGAACGCGTTGATATTGATATCGGAGACGCAGTCGGTGTAATTCGCGAGAAACATCTCCTCGCCTTCGAGATACGGGCGCGCCAGCCGCAGTCGCTCCCCAAGGGGCGATGAAGCGCCGGTATCGGCGAAGGTGATCCGCCAGTCATGGATGTCCCTGTTCAGAAGCTCGACCCGGCGCCCGCCATCCTCAAAGACGAAGTCGTTCGAAAGACACTCGTCGTAGGTCAGGAAGTATTTCTTGATGACGTCCGCCTTGTAGCCCAGGCAGAGGACGAAGTCGTGGTGACCGTAATGGGCGTACAGCTTCATCAGGTGCCAGATGATCGGCCGGTATCCGATCGTCACCATCGGCTTCGGGATCGTGTCGTCGAAGTCGCGGAGTCGCGTCCCGAACCCACCGGAAAAGAGCACCACTTTCATGGGGTCATCCCTCACCTGTCCTGCCAACCGTGGCATCCGCCGCCGGCCAGCAGGTCTCTTGCTCGCGCCAAAGGCGGTCGCTCAGGCGCTCCGGCGGCATCGTGACATCGCCCCAGGTGAGCACCTCGTCCCGCGCGATGCTCCGTCGGAGCACCGCACCCTCGCACAAGCCCATCGGCAGAGCCTCGGCGCGGCGCGCCGCGCCGCGATTCTCGATCAGCCCATACACGCAGTAGCCGCCGATCCCGTCGATGCGATCTCCGGCGCTGAGATCGCGCTTGGCGAGTGTCACGACCTCACAGCGCGGGCCGCCGAGCGAGGCCACCGTAGGATCCCGGAAAATCACGGCCCGCCCAATCGTCGACGCGATTTGCAGGTGCGGTAGATGAAATGGCGTGAAGAAGACGTGGAACGGTCCCGCGCCCATCTTGTAGTACGCCAGCTGCGTGCGCTTCAGGGCGTTCTCCTCGTAGATCACCACGAAGGCCCCGGTGTGCGGCGCGGCACCCAGGGCGTAGTCCACGATGCCCCCGCCCAGGAGATCCGACGCGGGGAGCAGTTCGGCCATCTCGCGAACGTGCGCGCATCGAGGTCCGTACATGCCCCGCCGTCCCACGCCGAATCCCGTCGCATTGGCCAGGACGGTCGTCTCCATCGAGAGCTTGGTCGCGTCCGCAAATGACGTCACCTTGCGCACGTCCTGATCGTGCTGCTTCGCGAACGCCGCCTGCGTGTCGGGGTTGCGGTAGTGATCCACCATCCCCTTGATGTTCCCTGCCGCGACCGGACGGAGGCCCAGGGTACGCAGGTAACGAAACAGCGTCATCGCCACTCCGGGCTCGTCGCCGTCGGTGTTGGTCACCACGACGCCCGCGCGGTCCGCATGGGCCTTGAGCAACGGGCCGAGCGTCGAGTCCAGCTCGGCGTTCACGATCACCGTGTCCTTCCCATGTGCGATGGCGTCGAGCACGATCTCCGCAGCGAAGTCCACGGTGCCCGTGACTTCGACCACCAGATCCACCTCGGGGCACCGCACCACGGTGGTGGGATCGTCGGTCAGCACGGGGATCCCTCGACGTATGCTGTCGGCAATCGACGCCGCCGAGTCGGGCGACTTCCATGCCGGGATTCCCGCTTCCCGGAAGGCGCGTTCGGCGTGCGACGGCGTGCGGTTGGCGATCGCCGCGAGACGGATCCCCGGCACCGGCGTCCCCAGTTGAAGGGCGATCGCGCGACCGGTCGCTCCCGCGCCGATCATGCCGACCCGAATCGGCCGACCCTCGGCTTCCCGCAGTCTCAGTGCGATGTCCAGGTTCACGATTCGATACTCTGCAGATCACTTGCCAGCGGCCACGTACGATCCTGCTCGGAGACGGCGGACACCGGAATGGGCCAGCGTACGCCGAACGCCGGATCATCGAACCGGACCCCACGCACCGCGTCGGGCGCGTAGAAAGCGGACGTATGGTACATGATCTCCGTGGACGCCTCGAGGGTCTGGTATCCGTGCGCGCAGTGTTCGGGCACGAAGAGCATCCGGCCATTTTCTGCGCTGAGCATGGCTCCGAACCAACGCCTGAAGGTCGGTGACCGGGGCCGGAGGTCAACGACGACGTCAAACACCGAGCCGCGTGTGCACCGCACCAGCTTCGCTTCCACCGCCGGCGCCGCCTGATAGTGGAGACCCCGCACGGTGCCCTGCAGAGCAGTGTATCCCATGTTTGCCTGCACCGGCATGAAAGCGATCCCATGATCCGCGAACTCCCGCGCGCACCAGGCCCGCATGAATCGCCCTCGTGTGTCCACGTGCGGTGTGGGATCGATCACCCAGGCACCGCCGATGGGAGTCTCAGAGAAGTTCACGTCGCGCGTCGAGCCTCCGGGCGACCTTGCGAGCGCCCCGGCGCACCGTCCATCCCGACGCCAGCTCCGTGAACAGCTGGTCGCGATTCCAGCGCATCAGGCGCAGAACGTACAGGTAGAGGCGGCGTCGGTCAGCTCCGCTGAGTGGGGCGCGCCCGATCGCGGAGAAGAAAGCCGCGTGGCGTCTCCAGAGATGATGGGTTACATGCAGTGTTCGCCTCGGGTCCGTGAACTCGAGCTGACGCGCGACGGCTTCCTGGCTGGGTCCCTTCTCCCAGCTCGACGACTCCGGATGGAATCGGCGGAAGAAGAGACGCTCGGGATACTCGTAGTACTTCCCGTAGAGCGTCAGCTCGGCAAGGAGGTTCAGGTCGCTTGAGAAGTGGTCGCCGAGCAACGCGGTGCGCGCCAGCGCGTCCCGACGGATAAGGCCCAGGTGCTGGTGGCACAGGCCGATACGTTCAAGCAGCGCGATGAACCGATCCGCAGGGTTTTCCTGCATCAGGTGGAGACGGTCCTCGTAGGGCTCGACATCGGTGCCGGCTGCATCCACGATCATCGTCCTGGGATAGCACAGCACGATGCTCGGGTCGTTCTCCATCACCGCGAAGGTCTTCTCCAGCATCGTCGGCGCCCAGAAGTCGTCGGACGTGCTCCACTTCAGATACCTGCCTCGAGACAGCTCGAAGACCCGGTTGAAGTTGCGGTTGGCGCCCAGATTTTCGGGGTTGCGAAAGTACCGGATGCGTGGATCTCGCGCGGCGTGCTCGCGGCAGATCGCATCGGTGCCGTCCGTCGACGCGTTGTCACAGATTACGAGTTCGAAGTCGCCGAACGACTGCGCGAGCAGCGAATCGAGCGAATGCCGGATGTACTTCGCACGGTTGTAAACGGGAAGGCCGACGGTGATCGGGACTTCGGCCGACATGGGGACTCCGGGGGGCAATCACGGTTGTAGCGTCGGTCCCTGTATCGAGGCGGACGCGATGAGAACGTCGACGATGCAGGATCAGATTCCGGGTTGCGTGACCGCACGCGCCCCGGGGGCGCCCGCCATCCTGCCCGCATTACGGCAGCCAGATGAACGAGCAAGACCCGCGCCACCGGCGCTGGAACGGTGCGAAATGCAATGGATGCAAGGCGATTCGGCCCCGTGCTATCCCAGGGGAGTCCCCGCCTCCGCGGGAACTACGCCCTCCGGCGGGCCCTGGCGGCCCGAGGTGCCATGTCGCAGCTCGCGAAGGAGTTCCACGATTCGATCCACGCGCTTGCGATGCAGGAGCGCCAGTGCCGCCGTGTAGGCGACGGCACCTGTCGCGACCAACAACGCGACCGTGCCCAAACCGGGCGAGGATGCCACGATATTCCGTCGGACGAACCACACGACAGCGGCCATGATGAGGGAGGCGCTCGTCGCCGGCCAGAGAGACCGCAGGTACTCCCCGGGCGGCAGGTCGATCTGCCGAAACGCCCGCCAGAGTATCACGGCGACGTAGAACGGATGCACGATCATCCAGGCGAGGGCGACACCGACGAGTCCCCAACGGGTCGCAATCAGGAACGCGATGGGAAGTACCACCGCCGCCACGACACTGACGTACATCGAAAATCGCGTCGCGCGGGTGACAACCAGCACTTGCGAAGCGAGCGGACTGATGGACCGAACCGCGGCGTAGACGGCCAACAATTGAAGCGGTACGACCGCTGCCTCCCATTTGGCGCCCAGCGCTGCCGGAACCAGGACCGGCGCAACGAGCGCGAGCCCGAAGGTGGCCGGAAAGGTCACCAGCGCGAGCGCTTCGGTCAGCCGAAGCAGGTAGGTCCGCAGACCGCGCGGGTCATCTTGTGCGGCCGACAGGAAGGCGGGCGTCACTGATCCCACGAGGCTCGCGATCTTTTCTCCCGGGATGTTGGCGAGGGTCCACGCGACCTGATAGACACCGAGCGTCGCCTGGCCGAGGACCCGACCAACCACAGTGAAGTCAGCGTTCGAGTACGCGAACCAGGAGAGCCGCCCCACAAGCAATTGCCTGCTGAAGGTGACGACGTGTCCCATGCCGCGGCGCGGCAGGCGAATCGGCGTCGGTCGTCGCATCACCACGAGCGAAGTGGAGATGAGGCTGCCGAGCAGCCCTGTGAGCACAAGCGCCCAATATCGAAAGCCCGCGAGCGCCAGGAGAACGGATGCGACAGCCGAGGCGATGGCCTGCGTCCCGTCGATCAACGCGAGCAGACGAAAACGGAATTCCTTTTGCAGCCGCGCGTACGGTACCGTCTTGAATCCGGTAATGGCGAAGCCTGCGCTGAGAACAACCATGACCAGGGGCAGTTCCCGGGATCCAAAGAAATGGCCCAGGGGCACCGCAAGCAGCACCGCGATGACAATGGCGGTGAAACCCAGGATCACCGCCATCCCGTTCAGCTGGGCGATCTGGTCGTCCGTCAGCTCCCGTAGCGCGACGACGGAGGACCCTATGCCGAATTCGCTGAGCATGGTGATCAGACCGAGCACAATGGCCGCCATTCCGACGACTCCGTAGTCGGAGGGGGACAGGATGCGCGCCACGACGAGCGTCGCGACCCAGGTGGTGGCCTGGGTGACCCATTTTACTCCGCCGACCCATGCGATCCCGTGCACCAGCCGACCTGCCTCGACGCGTCGAAGGTCGCGCTCTTCGTCGGGAGGGCGCGGCTGATCGTCGCGGCGCGGGATGCCATGGCTGCGGGCTGACGCCACTATTGGGTCCGGATGTCTGGATCGGGAAACATCGGGGGGCGCGGCACATCGCGCACCTTCCCCCGGACGATGACGCCCGCGAATCGTGTCACGAGAGACGACGTCCAGCAGACGACGGCATGTCCCTCACTCAGTACGCACAAACGGACCACTGTCGGAGCAGGAACTTCCAACGCATCCACCCAATGTCAGATACGTGTTGGGAACCCGACCCTCGCCGAACAGGCCCGGGAGGCCACGTCGCTCACGCATGCAACTCCCGGACCTGCCTTCCCCAGCGCCGGGAGGCTGGTTCGCACTGATGGTCGGACTGGCCGCGACGAACTCGCTGACGAGGTCACCGGGAAAAGCGCCGGCAGCGCCCGTGAGCGATCGTTTACGGACGCCTGGAAGGAGGGCCGGTGTCAATTGGGTGGTCAGGCTGCAGCCCGCGGCGCAGCGGCCCCGCACGCGTCACCCGCTTCGCCAGCCGCCCCTCAACGGCACACCCCATCGCCGGCTGGCCCTCGCGCACCAGCTCCGCGCGAAGCGGATAGAGCGCGCCGGACATGCTGTCAGTGCACCGAACCTCGGTGAGATGCAGGACCAGGAACTCCTCCCGCCCGTTCTCCGTTCTTGATGCTTCATACGCCCAGTCACCGGACGAGAGGTGTCTCCAGGCGCCACGTGTGAAGAGAAAGCCGCCGACGGCGAGCGGCACCCGCATGCGCGCCGAGTCACCGAAGACCTGCAGCGACCAGAAGGGTTCGTTGCCGCGCGCTTCCACCACGACCGACTGGAGCAGCTGGGAACACCCCGGACCCTCGGGCGCCGCATATCGAATGTCGACGAGCCGCTCGCCGTCCAGTCGCAACAGCACCGGCACGCCGTCGGCGCCACCCTGAAACCCGGACACCACGGTGGCGCCTTCACGGTCAGGCGTGTCCACCAGGCGTACGCGCTGATCAACCGCGTCACACGGGATGAACGTGAGGGCCCCGTCTGCCAGCAGAAGGTGGCCGGCTTTCGACGGCGGAACCTCCAGCGTTATGCGGGGCGCCGCACGGTCCACGACGCCTTCGCGCGTTGCCGCGGTATCCGGGCGGTCGGCTGCCCCCGCTCGCGTCTCTCCTCGGGAGCAGCCGAGGAACGCCAGCATGGCGGTCAGCACGCCTGCGCAACTCCTGTGACGGCACGACGACACGAGACCTCCGACGCCTCCCCCGATCGCCGTCAGGTCGATTCGACGCTTGAGCCGACCGTCAGCCCATGTACTGCAATGGCTTCGCGCCCTGAGCGGTTTGCCAGGTTGCCCTCCCCACGTTGGCGGTTCTCACGCCTTTCGCTCGAGACACGGCACGGCGAGCTGGCCGTCCTTGTCCACCAGCGGCTCAGGCGGAGCCACCGCTTGCCCCTGCGCGTACGCCACCTCCAGGTCGCGCAACTTCGCGAGGCTGGATTCGGTCTCCACGTCCTCCGCGATCGTGGCGATGCCCATGATCTGGCCAATCCTGCTTACCGCCCGGACGAGCGTGCCATAGACGGGGTCCTCGGCGACGCCCCGGACATAGTGGCCACTGATCTTCACGTAATCCACCGGCAGCGCCTTGAGATACGCAAACGACGTGAGCCCGTGGCCGAAGTCCTCCAGCCCGACGCCACAGCCCACTGCCCGGATTTCCGAGATCAGTCGCACCGTCTCCGAGAAGCTGCCTAACGCCGCTCCCTCGGTGATCTCGAAGCAGATCGATTCTGCGGGGAGCCTGCTTTCGGTGAGGTACTCCCGCACATGGCCAATCAGCGCGTCGTCGTGAAGCGACGAGGCACTGAGATTGATCGAGCAGAGGGGAAGCACGCACCGCGGATGGTCCCGATGCCACTGGCCCAGCAGATCGATCGTCTGGCGGACAACCCACCGGTCGATTGCCGGCACCAGCCGGTACCGCTCCGCCAGGGGAAGGAAGGTCTCGGCGGTCTCCAGACCCCCGCTCTCATCCGGCAGACGTAACAGAATCTCGCACCGCGGACGCGCCGGATGCTCCGGCGCGAGCGCCACGATGCGTTGCGCGTACAACGCGAACTGCTCCTCTTTCACCGCGCGCGCCAGGCGCATGAATCGTCGGTTCTCGATCAGCTGCTGCGCGCTGGCGCTGACGGTGGCGTCCGGATCCGCGAGCCGAATGCCGTTGCCTCCCGCCTCCTTGGCGGCGTAGCAGGCGGCGTCGGCGGCGCGGATCACGGCGGCGGCACTTCCCATGGACGCGACGAGCGGAACGACGCCGATGCTGACGGCGAGCGAGAAGGTCTCTCCTCCCCGCTCGAACCGATACGCCGCGATTGCGCGTTGCAGCTTCCCCGCGATCTCCTCCGCTTTGACCAGGGGACAGTGCTCCAGGAGCACGCCGAATTCATCACCCCCGAGGCGCGCCAGCGAATCGCGCACACGCAACTGCCCGGTCATGACCCCGGCGATCCGGCGGAGCAGTTCGCTGCCGGCCTCGTGACCGCTCGAGTCGTTCACCATCTTGAAGCGATCGAGGTCCAGGTAGAGAACGGCGCACTCCGCTGGCACCGCCGCCACATTGGAGAGGGCCGCGCTCACGCGTCGCTCGAACTCCTTCGCGCCCAGCAGGCCCGTGAGGGGGTCGTGCGCGGCCTCGTGCGACAACCTGGTCGATACGCGTCGCCGCTCGGTCACATCGTGCACAACCAGCACGACCCCGACGACGGACCCGTTGCGGTCGATGAGCGGGGCCGCCGAGTCGCCGATCGGTACCTCCGTCCCGTCGCGGCGCCGGAGCAGTGCCCCGTCCCCGAGGTCGACCGCCCGCCCTTCGCGGAGACAGCGGACCGCGATACTCTCCTGGGGCTCGCGAGAAACGTCCGAGATGATCGTCAGCACAGCCGCCAACGGCTGTCCGAGCGCCTCGGCGCCTCGCCAGCCGGTGAGCCGCTCCGCAGTGGGATTCAGATAGGTGATGGTACCAGCCGCGTCGGTCGTGATCACGGCATCCGCGATCGACGCCAGGGTGACAGACGCCTGCTCCTTCTCCCGGTACAGACTCTCCTGGGCGCGACGCGACTCGGTGATATCACGGATCGTCACCAGTACGAACGCGTCGTCGTCCCCGCCGAGCGGACTGCGCCTCAATTCAGCCGGAAACTCGCTCCCGTCTCGCCGCAGCGCGAACAGACTGACGGTAGTGCCCGGCGCATCGGTCCGCGTCGACTCCTCGCGGCTCACGATCTGCGTCTCGAGCACGCGCTGAAATCGTGGGGGGAACAGAAGACCGATCGACTGCCCGAGGAGTTCGGATTCAGTCCATCCCGTGAGTCTCTCCAACCCGCGATTCGCCGCCGTGACGGTTCCCTGCCGGTCGGCGACGACCATGGGGTCCGGAGCGGCGTCGAGCAACTGTCGAAAGCCCGGGTCCTGCCGGGACTGGTCACCCATTCGGTCGGAGCCCTAGCGTTGTGACGGGTTGTCGAACTACTGAAATGTCTGGGCTCTGCCCCGAGTTTGCAATAAGGAGTCTTCAGAGTCTCATGTCGCACGCTGAGGAGCGATCATGAGATTTCACTGCGGGATAGGGGGATCGACACGCTCGGTTGTCTGTCGGGGAACGGACTTTTCGCCGAAATCCATGCGCCTCTTCCGCCCGTCCCTCCTGACCGCCCTGCTCGCGATGGGCTGCAGCGACAGCAACGCACCCGGCCTTCCGGGCACTGTCTACGTGCTCCAGTCGATCGATGGTCAGCCGCTGCCCGCGCCGTACGCCGAGAACCTCCAGCTCCCGGATCGCATGTTCGCCGATACCCTGGTGCTCCGCGATGACGGGACCGGGGAGTCGCGCATCGTAATCGAGGAGTCGCTCGGCGGTTTGAAGGACCACCAGGTCCAGCAACTCACCTACAGCGGCACGACCCACATCGAGATCACGTTCATCTGCCCGCCCGCCGCGCTCTGCATCGCGGGGCCGCACCTGGCCGGAGACGCCAGCGCCGGCGGGATCGTCTTCTCAGTCTCAAAGGTCACTCGGGCGCCGCTCGTGTTCGAGCGGGCCGCACCCTGACGTCGGTCAGGTCTCAGGGGCGATCCTGCCCCGTCGACGCCTGAGCCGCATGCCAGCCTAATCCTGCAGCACGAAGGTGACCTTCAACAGGACACGGTATTCGGTGATCCGGCCCTGTTGGATTACCACCTGCTGGCTCTTGATCCACGCTCCGCTGACGTTCCGGAGGGTCTTCTCGGCGCGGGTGATACCCTGCTGAATCGCGTCCTCGAAGCTCTTGGCGGACCCCGCCTGGATTTCCGTGATCTTGGCAACGGCCATGTGGCGCTCCCGTGATGAGGTGAGTCCCTGCAAGATACCGGGCGAGGAGCGCAGGCGAGAAGGGATGGCAACACGCGCCTCCCTGATCGACTCGGTGTCTGCCGGGTGCCTATGCGGGACCAGCTATGTGCAAATCACTCATTCTCGTACGCCTGCCTCAGTCCGGCGACATCGATCTTGTCCATCTGGAGCATCGCCTGCATGACCCGGCCCGCCCTGGCCGGGTCCTTGTCACCCATCAATTCACCTAACGCGCGCGGGATGATCTGCCACGACAACCCGAACTTGTCCTCGAGCCATCCGCAGCGTCCGGGTTTCCCTCCCGCCGAGAGCCTCGCCCAGAGGTCGTCGACCTCCTGCTGTGTCTCACAGCTCACGTAGAGCGAGACCGCGGGGGTAAACGTGTAGACCGGACCGCCGTTCAGGGCCATGAACTCCTGACCTTCGAGCGTGAAGGTGGCGACCATCACCGAGCCCTTCGGCCCAGGCCCGGCGTCGCCGTAGCGACTCACGCGACCGACCTTCGAGTTCCTGAAGATGGACGTGTAGAAGTTCGTGGCGTCTTCCGCCTGATCGTCAAACCACAGGAACGTCGTGATCTTCTGCATGGCGGTCTCCTCGATCAGTGTGCAACAGGCTTCGCGGGCACCACGGTCTCCAGGTATTCGGCCAGCCTGTCGTACGACTCCGCCGCGCCATGCTCCATGCCGGACTTGATCACGGCGTCGCGCACCTCCTGCGACGGGTAGAGCACGGTGACGGTGACCGTCGTCCTGCCGGCCTGCTCGACGAATCGCGTTGTGACTTGTGATTCACCCGGATAGTCGTCGAAGGATTCCATGTACACGATGTGGTCGGGGCGCACGAGCTCGCGGCAGGCGCCCCGCATGCCCATCTCGCTGCCGTCGGGCCCGCGCAGCACGAAACGCCACGACCCACCGCTCCTGAATTCGCCCTCGCAGACCGCGAGGGACCAACCTCTCGGTCCGAACCAGCGTTTGAGCAGATCACATCTGGTGAACGCGTCGAAGACCATCGCACGCGGCGCGTCGAAGACGCGCGTCATCATCACTTCCCGATCCGAAGGGGTCGTCACCGTCAGGGTGCCCGTGTTCTTCATCGTCGTCTTCTCCTCACCTGGTGGGTTTGCGTGCGGTGGAGCGTTTCCGTCCCACGTCGTGCGTCTTCATCTCGTCGAGCAACGCGTCGAGGCGCTGGAAGCTCCCCTCCCAGAATCGCCGGTAGTCCACCAGCCATGCGGTCGCGGCGGCGAGGGGCTTTGCCTCGAGGCGTACGGGACGGCGCTGCGCATCGCGACCGCGCGAGACCAGTCCGGCGCGCTCCAGCACCTTGAGGTGCTTGGAGATCGCGGGCTGGGTCATCGCGAACGGCCGGGCGAGCTCGGTGACGGATGCGGTGCCCGATGCCAGGCGGGCGAGGATTGCCCGCCTGGTCGGATCGGCGAGCGCAGCAAAGGTGGTGTCGAGGATGGCCGGCGTCATCTGTATATAACCTCGCAGTTGCATAACCACAGGGTTATATAACGCGGCACGATGGTACCGTCAAGCGAACACGGCCGCGCGCCGGCCCGATGCCCCGTCGCTTGCCGCGACCGCACGCCAGGCAGTAAGGTGGGGCAAGCGGTGCAACGCGGGACACAACGTCCGATCGCATCGCCTGCCACGCGGAGGCACCGATGCGACGAACTCTCCTGACGGTGCTGGTCTCAGCCATGCCGCTCGTTGCCGGTGCCCAGAGAATCGTCGTCGTGCCGCTCAAGCCACCTAACGCGACGCTCGACGAGGAGTTCACGTTGATCGGCTCGGTGCGCGAACTGCGCGACGGGCGAGTGCTGATCACGGACCCACGGGAGAACCGGATCGTGGTCGCCGACCTCGGCGCCAAACGCATCGAACCCGTAGGAAGACAGGGCCACGGTCCGGAGGAATACGGCTCGGCGCAACCGATCTATGCGATCGCGGGCGATTCGAGCCTCATGTTCGATATGCTGAACCGCCGCTGGCTGCTGTTCGACGGGCCCAGGATCGCAGGCACACAGCCCCCCGATGCAGCTGCCATTCAGGCGACCCGTGGATTCGCGACGGGAGCGGACGCTCGCGGATTCGTCACCACGCTTGCCAGTCAGCCGCCATTTGCCGGCTCGAGGGACATCGGCAAGAAGGACTCATCCACGGTGATCCGGGTCGCCCGTGCTTCCGGCACGGTCGACACCATCGCGCACGTGCGCAGCGCGCCTGCCCATACCGAATCGCAGGTCGACGCGAAAGGGAACGTGACGAGCATGAGCATCAGGCGAAGCGCGTTCTCGAGGGGAGAGGAATACCTTCTGTTTCTCGACGGCTGGCTCGCGGTGGTCCGGTTGGAGCCGTATCGCGTCGACTGGCGCTCCCCAGATGGGCACTGGACTCCCGGCAAACCGCTGCCCCTGCCGGTCATCAAGATGACGGGACGTGAGAAAAACGCATACATGGAGCGGATCGCGAAATCGAGCGGAAGGCCGCTCAGGTCCCCCGACACCGTGAAGGACTGGCCTGACGAGCTGCCGCCCTACGCCACGCGGCCCCTCCTGCCTGCCCCCGACGGTCGGCTCCTCATTCTCAAGGAGCGTTCCGCCGACCACCCCGAAACCCGGTACGACGTGGTGGATCGGCGAGGCGTCCTCGTCGGCCAGCTCACCATGCCGGAGACCGAGCGCATCGTGGGTGCAGGAGCACGGTCGGTGTACGTGGCGGTGAAGGACGAGAACGACATCGAGCGACTGCGCCGGCACCCGTGGTCCATGGGCCGGCCGATCGTGCCGTAGCGTCTGCCGAGCTGCGCCGCGGTCCGGTTCACGGCCGAGCGGCCGGCACGTCGGCGAAGTCGGGCATGAACGCAATGAGCCCCTGTGACGGGGTGGTTTTGGAGTACCCGCGCACGAGCTGGCGCTGATAGCGGTCGAGGAAGAAGTCGAACGGGTCCTTCTGATCCGCATCCACGATCAGCAGATCGGCGCCCGTCATCGTCAGGCGCCCGAACCGCAGTACTCCGCCGCGATAGTACATATAGTTGCGTGCACCCGGGTCGCCGGTTGGCAATGCCGGCGGGGCCTTTCCGTCAGATGGCCCGAAGACCTGGATGATTTCCCCTAGCGCCACCCGCGCGGACACGAGATGTCCGCGGATCGTCGGCGGCGGCAGCAGCTCGTTCACCGACAGCAGCATGTCGTTCCCGTCGAGGCGCACGCCGCGCGCCTTTCCGAGGCTGACGAGCTTTTCCAGGTGCAGGCCGATCAGGTGCATGAGGCCACGCACCGGCACCCCGACAGCCTTGATCGATACCGGATGGAGGCGGATGTCACCGGACTTCGTGACCGAGACCTCGCTCACCAGCGTGACGGGAATGCCGTGCGCCGTTGCTCGCTGCCGTAATCGGCCGCCCTCGGCCGTCACGCGGAGGTTCCGCAGGGGAGAGCCGGGGAAGGCAAAGACGTACCGGTTGAGGAGGTCGCTGAGCGACGCCGTCGTGACGCGCACGGTGGCGGTGTCGATGCCGATGCGAAAGGACCGCTTGTCGTCGAAGAACGGGGCGCCGCCCGAGGTGGGCTGCAGAGCACCGCGCAGATAGTCGACGTGCAACACGATGCTGGCGTCGATGTGAAAGTCGACGTTGCGCATCTGGGTCTGCACCTCGCGCGCCGAAGCCGCGCCCTGTGCGCGCGCCTCGATCACGCCCGGCCCGCCAAGGAGCACCAGCACGGCCGCGGCCGCCAAGGGTCTCTGTGACAAGCGCCCTCCGAAAGAGGATCGTGGGCCTTGTACCCGCAAGCGCGGGCCGGTGGTGCTCAGTTTGCCCATGCCGACCCGCAGCGGCGCTCGGTGTCTGCGCCTGCCAAACGGCCCCGGCTGGGCTCCATCGCCGTGTTGGTAACTCCGGGGCGCCCGAAACCGTCAATGAACAGGCCGCTTCCAGCGGTCACGGCTGGAGCGGGGTCTCCGAGTCCACCATCCCATGACCGATCTCACTCTCACCTGTCCCGGTTGCGGCGCCCCGGCTGAGCCGGGGCGGCCCTGCGCCTATTGTGGCCGGGCGCTGGTGACGATGATCTGCCCGAAGTGCTCGGCGGCGGCGTTCGAGGGGATGGAGTACTGCCCGAAGTGCGGTGCGCCGATTGCGCACCAGGCCATTGCCACCGACCAGACGGCGAAGTGTCCGCGGTGCCGGGTGGACATGGATGCCGTGAAGCTGGGCATTGCGGTCGCGCGCGAGTGCCCGGACTGCACGGGCTTGTGGATCGATGCCGAGGCGTTCGACCGCATCTGCGGCGACCGCGAGCAGCACTCGAGCATCCTCGGCGCGGCCGGCGCCGCAGCCCCTGCTCATTCGGGCGGTCAGCAGGCGCGGGACGTCCGATACCTGCACTGTCCGGCGTGCGATGCGCTGATGAACCGCGTGAATTTCGCGAAGATCTCCGGCGTGGTGATCGACGTCTGCAAGCACGACGGTGTCTGGCTCGACGCGGGCGAGCTGCAGCGGATCATCGGTTTCATCGACGGAGGCGGTCTCGAGACGTCACGGGCCAGGGAACGGGAGCGCCTGGTCGAGGAGCAGCACCGGCTGGAGGCGCTCAAGGGGATCTCGTCGCCCCCCGAGGCGGCGTGGCAGTCGACCCTGACCATGCGCCGCGGGGAACCCCGCGATTCCGCCGTCGACGTGGTGCACCTCCTCAGCACCGTCATCAACTTCACGAAGCGTTAGGCGTCCGCCCTCCATCCGCGACACCGACCATCGGGACAGACAGGAGCCCACATGACAATCCGGGATTTCATTCACGGGGAACTGATCGACATCGTGGAGTGGCTTGAGGACTCCCCGGAGGCGATGGCGTGGCGGTTCGTGCGGCCCGACAACGAGATCAAGAACGGCGCCCGGCTGGTGGTCCGGCCGGCGCAGATCGCCGTGTTCGTCGATCAGGGCGAGGTGGCAGACGTCTTCGAGCCGGGCACGCACGAGCTGGCCACCCGCAACCTCCCCGTGCTCTCCAGGCTGCGCGGCTGGAAGTACGGATTCGAGAGCCCGTTCAAGGCCGAAGTGGTGTTCGTGAGCACGCGCCAGTTCGCCAACCGGAAGTGGGGGACGAAGAACCCGGTCATCACGCGCGATGCCGATGTGGGGCCGGTCCGCCTCCGGGCGTACGGGACGTTCTCGGTTCGGGTCGGGGACGCGGTGCGCTTCATCCGGGAGCTGGTGGGCGCCAACGCGGGGTTCGTGTTCGACGAGATCGGCGACCAGCTGCGCCATCTGGTCGTCTCGCGCTTCGGCGACCTGATGGGCGAGGACCGGATTCCGGTGCTGCAGCTCTCGTCGCTGTTCGTGGAGGTGGGCGACAAATTGACGAAGCGCGTTCGGCCCGATTTCGCGAACTACGGGCTCGACGCGACGCAGGTGGTGGTGGAGAACATCTCGCTCCCGCCCGAGGTCGAGCAGACACTCGATCAGAAGACCCGGCTCGGCATCATCGGTGACATGGGTGCCTACCAGGCGCTGGTCTCGGCCGACGCCCTGCGCGACGCGGCGCGCAATCCGGGCGGTGGGGCTGCCGGTGGTGTCGCTGTTGGCGTCGGCTTCGGCATGGCGCAGCAGATGGCGGGGAAGAGCGGACGGGCGACACCGGCCGCAACGCCGGTGCTCGAACCACCGCCGATTCCGGGTGCGGTCGCGTTCTACTACGCCGTGGGGAACGAACGACATGGCCCGGCGGACCTGGCGACGCTGGCGGAGCAGGCGCGCCTCGGCAGGATCGGAGCGGACACGCTCCTGTGGCGCTCGGGAATGGCTGGTTGGACGAGGGCAGGGGACGTGGCGGAAGTCGCGTCGCTGTGGAAGGCCGCTTCCTGATCACGACTCTGCCGAAGCGCCGCTCAGCGCCTTACGAAATGGAGCAGGATCGTCGCGTCCACCGAGAGTCGGGCGTTCGTGCTGTCGCCGGTGGCGTTCAGGTTGGTCACCACGAGCCGGACGCGCAGGCCGTTGCCCTCGGCATCCACGACCAGCGGTTGTTGCGCCGCGCGCTCGGCCGGTCGTGGGCGCCCCGCATCCGACGTGGCGGCCGGTCGTAGGCGCGCCGAATCCGACGTGGCGGCCGGTCGTGGGCGTCCCGAATCCGACGTGGCGGCCGGCACGCTGCGCAGGCTGTCCGGACTCAGGATGGCGCGCGCCTGCTCCACCAGCGGCCAGAGCGGGATCTCCAGCAGGCGCTCCTTGCCCCGACTGATGATCGTCCGCCGGGGTTGCGAGTCCGGGGTGAAGGTCAGGGTATCCGTGCCTAACGCGATGGTGAAGGTCGACCCGAGGTTGGCCCGGGTCACCCACTCGTAGCCGTCGACCGCAATGGCGTGGGGCGACCCGGCCTGGAAGTTGGTCACGCGCTCGGTTTCCCGGCTCTCCCACTGCGACACGTACGTCACACCCAGCCGCTCCAGCACCGCCCGCGCGCCGGGATCGTCCGTTCCGGCGCCGGCATCACGGACCGCCGGCGGATGGGCCGCCAGCACCGGAAGCGTGTCCGAGATCGAGCGCAGCGACGACGGCCCGTGCATCTGCACGAGGTAGCGCACCACGCTGCTCAGCTCCCGGCGCCGGTCGAACGAAATGGCGCGCGGCGGCGCCTGGTGCCCGGGATCGACCGCGATCCCGCTGGCGGACAGCAGCTGGCGGAAGCGACCGAGCTGACTGCGGCGGGACACGGCGTAGGCGGACCACGGCCCAGCGAAGGTGACCACCGCCAGCACGCCTAACGACGTCGGGATGATACGGATGTTTCGGGATCCGGTGATCGCGTAGTACAGCGCGATCGCGCCCAGCCAGAGCGCCAGGCCGGCCAGAAAGTAGCGCCGCTCGGTTACGCCATACTGGTGGATGCGCAACCAGACGGCCATGAGCAGCATGCCGACCGCCGGCAGGAGCGCCACCCAGAACCAGCGGCTGTAGCCATCCACCCAGCGGCTGTCGGCCCGATCGCGAGCCGGATGGATGAGCAGGAGGGCAAGCGTCCCCGCGACCGCCACGCTCGACACGAGATACCCGATCCACCCGCTGGGCCAGGTACGCGTGACCACCACCCGGAGCAGGTACGCGGTCAGAATGGCCAGGTAGACGGTGACGACGGGGATGAGGATGAATTGTGCGAACACCTTCAATCCCGCGGGAAAGTCGTCGCGCGCTTCCAGCGCGGGGATGTCCCGCGGCACACCGCCGAGGAAGAACCAGGGGTGGAAGACCAGGGCCATGACGATCCACAGCCGGACGTACCATTCGTCTTCGACCTTGATCCCGAAGAGTTGGTGGATGGCCGCCAGCGCGATGGCGAGGCCGCCGAACAGCACCCCGGCAAAGACCACGCCGACGAGGTACCTCACGAAGAGCAGGCGGTTGTACTGCCAGAATGCGCGATCCAGCGTGCTGCCGACGAACGGCAGGACGGCCACCGTCAGATGCGCGAGCACCACGAGGTGCGCGAAGCGCGTAAAGCGCATCTGGTCGGTCCATGTTCCGCACAGGAACCACAGCCCCAGCAGCACCAGGATCGCCGCGCCCTGCGCCGCCGCGCGCACTCCGCGATTCCAGCGCGCGCGCTCGCCAGTCGTGACCGCGGCGGTGAAGAGCGGGAGCCCGAGCAACGCCGTGAGCAGAATGCGAACCGCGGGCCTGTCGTCCGCATGATCGACCAGAAACAGCGCGGATGCCGCCGCCGTGATCGCCGACAGAAGGACCAGCGGGAAACGTCCCGCCGTCTCTCTGGCCTGTCCGGCCAGCTGCCGCAGTGAGACGAACCGCATCGGAGTGCCCACAGTGAGGGACCGGGAGGAGCGACCGTGGGGCGCACGCGCGAGGCGCGCCCAGGCTCGTACATAACATGGGTCCGCCGCGCTCCGGAAGTCTCCGGTCCCTGGACGCGTGCAACGCGGGCAGCACTGCGCCGCATCGATCACGGGGCGTGCCCTACCACATGGAGCGCTACCGGCTGCACTATTCGCTCAACCGAAGGTCGGCGCGCAACCGCCACGAGGCTCGTATGCCCCAGCTCCGCAACTGCCGTCCCCCACGCCCACTCCGGGGACGATGCGCTCTCGTCGTGGCACTCTCGATCGCGACCCTCACGGCCGGCGCCGACGCCCAATCGGCGCCCCCGGCACCCCGCGCATCCGCACCGGCCGCGCGCCTGCCGGATCGCCTCACCGACGCCGAGTTCTGGACGCTCGTCTCCGACATTTCCGAACCCGGGGGCTACTTCCGCAACAGCGACAACTTCACCTCGAACGAGCGGGAGATCGGCCAGCTCTTCACCCAGCTGCGTCACCAGCAGGTGCACGGTGGAGTGTACCTGGGGGTCGGACCGGAGCAGAACTTCACCTACATCGCGGCCATTCGTCCCGCCATGGCGTTCATCGTCGATATCCGTCGTCAGGCGGTGATGCAGCATCTGATGTTCAAGGCGATCTTCGAGCTCGCCGACGACCGGGCGGATTTCATTTCGCTGCTGTTCGCCAGGCCGCGACCGGCCGGCCTCGAGCGCAACACGCCGATCCAGAAGATCTGGGACGCGTACTGGGACGTCACCTCCGACAGCGCGGCCGCGGCGCGCAATTACGCCCGCATCGTCGAGCACCTGACGCGTGCGCACGGCTTCACGTTCACCAGCGAGGAATCGGCGCAGCTCAAGTGGGTGTTCGACGCCTTCTACGGGTACGGGCCGGTCATCTCCACGCGTGGCGCACCCGGTGGCTTCGGTGGGGGCAACGGTACGACCTTCGCGGACCTCACCGGTTACTCGGTCGACGAAACCGGGCAGCCCCAGAGCTTCCTGTCGAGCGCCGAGAACTATGCCTACGTGAAGGGCCTCCACGAGAAGAACCTGATCGTTCCCGTCTCGGGCGACTTCGGTGGGCCCAAGGCCATTCGCGCGATCGGAAGCTGGCTGCGCCAGCGGGGAGGCACGGTCAGCGCGTTCTACGTCTCGAACGTGGAGCAATACCTGTTTGGCGATGCCAAGCAGTCCACATTCTACGCGAACGTCGCGACCTTACCGGTCACGGCGACCAGCATCTTCATCCGGCCGTATGCGGTGCGGCGTGTCGGACCGGTGCAGGCCCTCTGTGCGATCACGCCGTTCCTGGCCGCCGTCCACGCGGGCCACGTCTACAGCTACAACGAGGCGCTGGCCTGCGTGAAGTAGCGGGCCCGGCTCCCTAATCGGCCCGCAGCACCTCGACCGGATTGACCCGCAGGGCGCGGCGCACCGGCAACCAGCTCGCGAGGGCCAGTACGCCCAGCAGGACGATCAGCGCCGCGACGAAGACGCGCGGGTCGAGCGGGCTGGTGTCGTAGAGCAGCGATCGCAGTACGCGGGTGGCAGCGAACGCGCCGAGGATTCCAGCCGCCGCACCCGCGGCGCCGAGCCGGATGGTCTGGGACGCGGAGGCACGCATCACCTGCGCCTCGCTGGCGCCGAGCGCCACGCGCACACCCAGTTCGCGGGACCGGCTGGCGACGAAGTGTGCGGTCACGGCGTAGATCCCCGTTGCCGCCAGCAGCAGCGCGACGACCGCAAAGACGCCGAGCAGGACCGACTGGAAGCTCTGCTTCGCGAACGCGCCGCCCACGAGGTCGGTCATCGGCTGCACGTCGAGCAGCGCGAGATCGGGGTCGGCGCGTCGCACTGCCGCGGCCACCGCGGGGACCGCCGCCATCGGATCGCCGGCGGTGCGCACCAGAACCGTGCGGCTCGCGTAGGTGAACTGCGCGAACGGCGTGAAGAAGCTCGGGAGCACCGGCGTCTCGTCAGGCGCGTAGTACGCCATGTCCGACACCACGCCCACGACCTCGGCGGCCGAGTCGACGCTGGCGTACGTGGCTGCAGCATCCCACCAGATGCGTTTCCCGATCGGATCTTCGCCCGGCCAGAAGCGATGGGCGGCGGTCTGGTTGATCACCACCACGTGGGGCCGTCCCGCCCGATCCTGCGCGGTGAGCACTCGGCCCTCCAGCAGCCGAAGCCCCAGTGTGCGGAAATGGTCCGGTCCCACATAATGACGGAGGACTTCCGGCGCCTCGGCAGGTGGCGGGTTCGGACTCTCGACGAGGAAGGCCTGGGCGCTGGCGCATCGGCCCGCAAGCGGTGCGCACCCGTCCACGGATGCCGCGACCACGCCGGGCACGCGTTCGATCTCCTCGAGTACGCGGTCGATCAGTCCGGCCGCCGCCGCCCCGCTGTACTTCACCTCCGACGGACGGATGGCGAAGGTCAGCAGGTGATCGGCCTCGAACCCGAGTGTCGTGCCGCGCAGCCGGGAATAGCTGGCGAGCAGGAGGCCGCCGCCCACCAGCAGCACCACCGCGAGCGCCACCTGGAGCGAGACGACCATCTCGCGCAGCCCGAGGCGCCGTCCCAGCGGACCGGACCACTGCGGCCGTCCCGCCTTCAGGTCGGTGACGAGATCGGCGCGCGTTGCGCGCAGCGCCGGCACGAGCGCGAACAGGAGCACGGTCGCCATGCCGAGCCCCATCACGAACAGCATCATCCGGGCATCGAGCCGGGGCGTGGAGAATTCGCCGATCGCGCCATAGAAGTTGCGTGGCCGCGCCATGGCGGCCGGCACGCGCACCAGTCCCATCGACCAGGTGGTGACGATGATCGCCGCGATCGCCGAGACCCCACCCAGAATGGCGCCCTCGCCGAGCAGCTGGCGGATCAGGCGCCCCCGCGTCGCGCCCAGCGCCAGCCGGATCGCGATCTCGCGCCGCCGGCTGGTGGCGCGGCCGAGCAGGAGGCTCGCCACATTGGCGCAGGCGATCAGCAGCAGGACGCCGACCGCGCCGAGCAGCAGCCCGAGCGCGCGGCGCATCACGGGATTCACCCGCGCCTCGTTGAGTGACGATGCGGTCGCGGAGAATTCGTCGTCAGGCGTTTCCTTCTCGCTTGGCTCCGCCTGCTGGATGCGGGAGCCGAGCACGGCGAGCTCGCGACGCGCCTGGTCCAGGGCGACCCCGTCTCGCAACCGACCGATCACGCTGATGAAATTCTGATTGGTGGTGAAGTAGTCGGCGTACGACGCGCGCGGTGCGGTGGAGGCGGACGCCCAGATCCGGGCGCGGCCGGAGACTCCCGCGAAGTCGGGGGGCGCCACGCCCACGACGGTCACCGGCACGCCGTTGAGGTGAATGGCGCGACCGATCACCCCCGCGTCGCCCCCAAACCGGCGCTGCCAGAGTCCGTAGCCGAGCACCACGGAGGGGGGCTGCGCGATCTCCGATGGCGCTGCCACCGCGGACTGCGCAATCGTGCTCTGCTCGGCACCGGTCGATGCGTTCCGCACGAAGCCGGGTCCAGCCGCAAGGCCGACACCGAGCACATCGAAGTAGTCGCGCGACACGAGCTCCGACTGGAGGGGCTCCGGATCCTGGACGTCGGTGATCGTCAGCACCGCCACGCTGAACGACGCGATCGATTCGAACGACCGCTGAGATCGGCGCAGCAGCTCGAACCTGGGCCACGACCAACGCTCCGGCCGGGCCGTCGACGTCGGGGAGCTGTGGACGATGGTGAGGATCGCCAGACGATTCGCCTCCGGAAACGGTGGCTGCCGCAGGACCGCGCCATCGATGAGGCTGAAGACCGTCGTGGTGGCTGCGATTCCGAGGGTCAGCGACAGGACCGCGGCGCCCGCGAGCAGCGGAGACCGGAGGAGGCTGCGGATCGCCTGACGAATCTGCTGGGGAAGGGCCGACATGGGACGTGGCGGGCGTGATGAGAGGGACGATGACGTCACGTTACGGCGTGCCCGGCTGCTGTGCGAGTGGCGTGCCGCGCTGGTCGATAGCCGGAACTGGCTGCACAGGTGGCAGTTACGGGTGAGCGACCGGGCGCCGATCCAGGTTCGGGCGTTCGCGGGCGGGACGATGTGTTCGGATGCGGACAGGATGTCGGCCGGGAGGAGCGTCACGGTGGGAGCCGAACCGGGAATGAGACTGGACGGCGTGTCGATTCCGCGAGTCGCCGCTCGACGTGTCTGTGAGACCCTGGGCGCCGTCGGTCTCATCCTTCCTGGCGTGCTTCGGATCAGGCAAGCGCTGACGCCGGTCGCGGCCGCCGGCCTCGTCACGATCATGGTTGGCGCAACCGTGATCACGGCGGCGGGTATAGGTTTCGTTCCGGCGCTGATTCCCCTGGTGGTGGGGCTTCTCGCGGCGTCGGTCGCTTACGGCCGCCGCGGATGGGTACGACTGGAGGTGTCGATTCCGCGTCCCATCATTCGACGCGTCAGCAGAGCCTGATCAGCCCTCGCCGAGTCGGATCCAGGCGCCGGGAACGCGGTGTGTACCGGCCATCTCATTTCCACCTTCAGACAGCGAGACGAACATGCGGTTCATGGCGATCGTCAAGGCGAACAAGGATTCCGAGTCGGGCGCGCTGCCTGACGAGAAGCTCCTTGCCGAGATGGGAAGGTTCAACGAAGAGATGGCGAAGGCCGGCGTGTTGCTCGCCGCCGAGGGCCTTCAGCCAAGCTCGAAGGGGGCGCGGGTACGATTCTCGGGATCGAAGCGGACGGTGATCGACGGGCCCTTCAGCGAGACCAAGGAACTGATCGCGGGTTTCTGGATCATCCAGACGAAGTCGAGGCAGGAGGCGATCGACTGGATCAAGCGGTGCCCGAACCCGTTCCCGGGTCAGGAGTCCGACATCGAGATCCGCCAGGTGTTCGAAGCGGACGACTTCGGCGCCGAGTTCACGTCCGAACTGCGGGAGCAGGAGGAGCGCGTCGGCAGGAAGATGGCGGCGAATGTCAGGAAGGAAGGCGTCGGGACTCAATCCTGACGCAGCAATTCCATCCGGGCCGCATGGCCCGGTGCGCCGGTACTCGATCACGGCGAGAACGAGGAACTCGACCGACCGGAGGGGAAGGAGGTCGGCGCGATGGAGCTTGTCGCGACTCGATTCCCCGGCGAAACGACGGGGTGCCCGGGTTCCGGCCGCGGATCAACGGCACACCAGTAAGCACCGACCCCCGAGGGACCGTGCGCTGCCGGAGTCGGCGCCACCCGGGGCGGGGACGTCCCTGCCGTCCACGGTCTTCGACGACGGGACCACGCAGCTCATCGTGCTGTCGGGAACCATCACCCTCACGGAGTCCAAGACCTGGTCGACGAACCTCAATGTGCGAACCGTGGAGTCCGGAGACCCATTCGACGAATCGCTCCCGGCGACCGGTACATGGGTGCGGAACGGAAACACGATCACGCTCACCGACGCCTCCGACAACTCGACCGTTGCCGCGACGGTGAGCGGCAACTCGATCACCGTCAACGTGGAATTGGGCTTTGCGTCAGGACTGCTCGCGCTGCAGTTCACCAGGTAGCGCTACCTGGCGCGCGGGACCGGTGGAAGCCGGTCCCGCCGCTGCCCCCGTCCGAACCGCCGACTTGGGGATCAAGGCGCAAGCACCCTGCCGAGCAAGTCCATGCCTTCGCCGCCGCGATGGCCGGCCGGTGGAGGCGGAACGATGCGGTACACGACCGCGACCTCCACGTCGTCGACGTTGCGGCGCACCCCGGCTGCGTAGTCGTCGCCGATGTCGAAGAGCCGCACGCCGGCCGGGCCCTGCAGGCGCCTGACGACGCGCCCGCTGGGATCGAGCGCGGCGTACACGGCGCCTCCCGCCTCGGCGTCCTCCCGATACTGCTCGACCCACACGACCCCGGACCTGCCCGGCAGCAATCGAGAGAACGCGGGCGCCAGGTCCTTCCGTTTCGACGCATCGTAGATGCGGCGCGTCCGGGCTGAGTCGGCCGCGGTTCGGGCCCTGGACATGGCGCGATCGCGCGCCCCCCGCGACGCGTCCGGTGAGAAGGCGCGGCGCGGGAACGGAACGCGGACACGTCTTCCCACCGACCCATTCGGATCGTAGACGACCAGGTCATCGTTCTCCGGAATGCCGACCCAGATCCTTCCATCGGTCGCGAGAAAAGCGGACCAGGGTCGCAAGCCGTCGATCGTGCTTTCCGCCGCGGGACGCCCCGGCGCCTGGTAGCCATAGTATGCCACGTTCGGAAAGCGCCCGATGGTGCGGACGGTCGCCGAGTCTTCTCGCCAGACACCGACCTCCGTCGTGTCCCTGAACGGGCCCTCGTCGTTCCGACGCGGAAACCCTTGCACGGTGTACGCCAACCACGTGTTGCCCGAGACATGTCCCATCACGACCATTCGACCCGGTGCGCCCCTGGGCACGAATGGGATGGTAGTGATATGATTCGCGTCCATGTCGAAGACCGTGATGCGCGCGAGCCCGATGTCGAAGAGGAAGAGCGAATCGTTGGACCGGCCATACCAATAGGGCATCGCGATCTCGCCGGGTCCGCTGCCCTGGCGCGCGACCAGTCGCTCGAATCTCCCGTCCGCGGAAAAGAGGCGGATCTCCGGAGGCGTTCCGTTGACCACCGCGATCTCGCCGCTCGTCAGGCGCACGACGCCCACCACGCCATTGAACTGGGAGGACGGATCCGTGCCCTCGCCGATGGCGACCACGGGACTGGCGCCGAGTCTGAGCGTTTGTGCGCCCGGCGCAGTCATGGCGACGAGGAGACTCCCGGTTGCCAGGGCCAAGGCACCAGTCTTCATGGTCGAACCCTCCCGGTGTGACCTCTCTTGCGGATGGAAGGGACAATACCGATAACGCGGATAGAACGGGTAAGAGGGATAGAACGGATGCGGCGGATGCAGCGGATGCGGCGGATGCAGCGGATAGCTGATGGCTGATAGTTGATTGATCGACCTGGGAGTCCTTGAATGATCATCGGAATACATGCCCTGGTGTACTCGCGCAAGGCTGACGAGGCGCGCGCCTTCTTCCGTGACGTGCTGGATCTTCCGTGCGTGGACGCGGGGGAGGGATGGCTCATCTTCAGGGCGCCACCGGCGGAGCTCGCTGTCCATCCGACCGACGCAGACGAGGCGACGGAGTCATCCGATGACGTCGGGTGCGACCTGTACCTGATGTGCGATGACATTCGCGCCACGATCGACCAGCTCCGGCAGAGGGGAGTGGAGTTCACGCAGGAAATCAAGGACCAGGGCTACGGTCTGTTCACCGCGTTGCGCCTCCCCGGGGGCGGCAATCTCGGCTTGTACGAACCGCGGCACCGGACCGCGTTACGTCTTGCGGCGGCTCCGATGGTCAGGAAACGGGCGCCGGCGCGGCGTTCCGTCACGGCGAAGCGCGGGGCACGTAAGGGCCCGACGAAGTCGGCGAAGAAGCGAAAGCGATAAGCGGCTCGATTGCCTGCGCGAGGCCCCCCTGAGACCTTTCGGAGGAGCTGACCATGTACGCGACCTGTCTCTTCTGCAACGGCGCGCTCGGGGCGAACGAGGCCCTCGAGACCTTCCCCGTGGGTCAGCGCCTGGCGTTCGACTCGGCGAGGGGACGCCTCTGGGTCGTTTGTCCCCGATGCGAGCGCTGGAACCTCACTCCGCTCGAAGAGCGCTGGGAGGCGATCGAGCAGGCGGAGAAGCTCTATCGAGACACGCGCCGCCGGGTGGCCACGGATAATGTCGGGTTGGGGAAGCTGCGCGACGGCACGACCCTTGTGCGAATCGGGGAACCCCTCCGACCGGAGTTTGCCGCGTGGCGGTACGGTGACCAGTTCGGGCGCCGCCGTCGGCGACAGGGGTTGATTGCCGCTGGTGGCCTCGCCGGACTCGGCGTGCTGACGGTCGGCGGTGCCGTGGCCGGTGTTGGGGTTGGCGCTTTCGCGTGGCTCGTCGCCAGATCGGGTTCGATGATCGTGGCCGGCAATCCGGAGAAGGTTGTGGCGAGGATCAGAACCGCCGACGGCAGAATGCTGCCGGTACGGCGCCGGCATCTCGGAGAGACGGTCCTCTCGCGGGCCGACGATGGCTCGCTGGCGCTCGACCTCCGCTACAAGAACGGCAAGTCGCACTTCGAGGGAAAAGAGGCGCAGCGCATCGCGTCGATCGTGGTGCCCAAGGTCAACCGGTTTGGCGGAAGCAAACGCGCGGTGGCAGAGGCGGTGCAGGAGATCGAAGCGATGGGGAGCGCCGAGGGATTTCTGGACCAGCTGACGCAGACGGCGCACGTGTACACGCGGCCCCTGATCCCGCGCCGGAAGTCGTGGTTCAGCGACAGCAACTCCAATTTCGCGAAGCACGGTCTGTACGGCCTGCCCGGTCCCCAGCGGCTGGCGCTGGAGATGGCGCTGCACGAGGAGGCGGAGCGGCGTGCGTTACAGGGCGAGTTGACGGAGCTCGAGGCGGCATGGCGCGACGCCGAAGAGATTGCGGCGATCTCGGATGATCTGCTGCTCCCGGCGGGCGTGGACGCGGCGATTCGCCGGATGAAGGAGACGGGGACGGGCTGAACCTGGTACGTGGGAACCTGGCGCGACCTTGTTCATGACGACGCGTCGGGCGACGGATATTGAAGGGCGACGGATTTTGAAGGGGCTTCGACGCCTACGAACTCGCCTGCTCTTTCCGGCGGTACATCCAGCTCACGAGAAAGAGCGCGCCGATGAGGAACAACGGACCCGAGATTACCCGAATCCATCTCGGATGGTCGAGGCTCGTCAACAGATAGGACAGCCCCAGTCCACCGAACAGGATCGTCCCGGTCCACTCCCAGCGCCATGCCACCACTAGGCCCACCAGCGCGACCGCGGCAGGGATGAGATGCATGGCGAGTGCGGTCAACGTTTCCCCGAGCCCGGAGGACTCGCCGAACACATCCAGCGCGAAGACCGCGAGGAACGTGAGGAACAGCAGGCCCAGTGTTCGCGGCAGCCAGAGCAGAGCGCGATTCACGACCGCGCCTCGATCGACGCGATTGTCGAAGTTTGATGAGGACTGCACCGTCCCCGTTCCGCACGGGTGTCCAGCAAGTCAGATTGCCGTTTTACATCCTTGAGCTACGGAGCTTCCATGCGCGGTGTTTCGGTTCTGGTGGGTCTGGGCGCAGTACTGCTCATTGGCAGCGGCGCGGGATCGCAGCCGCCGGGCGGGGGTCGCCAGGGCGGACGGGGAGGGCGGGGCACCGCCATCCAGTCCGGAGAGTCCTGCCCGGCTGGAATGACGGAGATCCGGCCTCGCCGGTGCATGGCCCCGGAGTTCCCGGTGCCGAGCATCGTGGACTATCGTCCGCGCTCGACGCTGGTGACGCCGGTGCACATGGTGAAGACAGCCAGGTATCCGGCGATTGATTTCCACGGACATCCGCAGGGTCTGCTCACCTCCAGCGAAGGACTGGCAACGCTCGGCGCGGCGCTCGACAGTCTGAACGTGCGGCTGATGGTATCGGCAGACAATCTCTCGGGCGAGCGGCTGCAACGCGCGCTGGACGCCATCAAGTCGTCGCCTCAAAAGGATCGGGTGCGCGTGCTGGCGGGAATCGACTTCCGCAACGTGGGACCCGGATGGGCAGAGAAAGCAGTCGCCCAGCTGGACGCCGACATCGCTGCGGGAGCGGTGGGGGTCGGGGAGATTTCAAAGAGTCTGGGTTTGTCGATCCGCAAACCCGATGGCTCCCGCCTTCGCATCGACGACCCGGAGCTCGACCCCATCTGGGACGAGTGCGCGCGACTGGGCATCCCCGTCTTCATTCACACGGCCGATCCGGAGCAGTTCTTCGAGCCGATCGACTACACGAACGAGCGCTGGCTCGAGCTGTCGTTGTTCCCCGACCGTCGCTATCCGGCCGACAAGTATCCCCGGTTCGAGGAGCTGATGACGGAGCGCGACAACCTGTTCCGCAGGCACCCGAAGACCACGTTCGTGGCCGCGCACATGGGCTGGTACGCGAACGACCTGGCGCGCCTGGGGAAGCTGCTCACTGGGATGCCTAACGTGTACACCGAGGTCGGGGCGGTGCTGTACGACATCGGGCGGCAGCCCCGCGCGGCGCATGACTTCTTCGTCAGATTCCAGGATCGCATCCTGTTCGGAAAGGACTCGTTCCAGCCGGAGGAGTATCCCTACTACTGGCGCGTCTTCGAGACGGCCGACGAATACTTCGACTACTACCGGGACTATCACGCATTCTGGAAGCTGTACGGGATCGATCTGCCGGACAGCGTGCTGAAAAAGGTCTACTACCAGAACGCGCTCAGGATCACGAGCAAGCTCCCGCAGACGGGGTGGCCGAAGTAGGGTCAAAGGCCAAGGGTCAAAGGCCATAGGCCATAGGCCATAGGCCAAAGGCCATAGGCCAAAGGTCAAAGGCCACAGGCCATAGGGCCTCATCAGGGATTCCCTTACGCGGCCGGGCCGAATCCACCGATCCAACTTCCTCCCAACCCCGACGTAAGAAGCATCGGGGCCGATGCAACATCCCCTCCGCAGGTCGTCCTTTCGTCCTTTCGGAGGTCCCGATGTTCTCCCGCAAGATCCTGCTTGCCGCGCTCGGCACGGTGGCACTCGGCGCAGGCGCCGTAACGGCGGCGCTGGCAGCGGCGCGACACAACGATCGCGTCGACGCCGTCGATTTTGACAGGCGTGTCCGCGCCACCTCGCCGGCATTCGATGCGCGCGTGGAGCCGGCTTCACCCGCCAGCGTTCACGAGTTCCGGATCCCGATCAAGGACGCGACGCTTCAAATAGCCAGCGGCGCCACGTATCAGGGATGGACGTTCGGCGGTACGGTACCGGGACCGGTGCTCCGCGTGCGCCAGGGCGATCGCGTGCGAGTGAAGGTCGTGAACGAGTCGCCGATGGTGCACTCGATCGACTTTCACGCGGCGCAGATCCCGTGGAACGTTGCCTATCGCTCCATCAATCCGCGGGATTCGCTGAGCTTCGAGTTCACGCCGCGCTACGCGGGCGTGTTCATGGTCCATTGCGGCACGCCTCCCGTCACCATGCACATCATGCAGGGGATGTACATGGCCATCATCGTCGATCCGAAGGACGGATGGCCCACGAAGGCCGACAGGGAATTCGTGATCGTCCAGAGCGAGTTCTACGCGCAGCCGGGCGACACGACGCGCGTGAGCGGTACGGTGACGCCGCCCATGCAACCCGATTGGCGCGCGGCCATGGCGAAGAGCGCGACCTACGTGGTGTTCAATGGGCGCGCACTGCAGTACAAGGAGCATCCTCTCCAGGTCGACGTCGGCGACCGCGTGCGCTTCTTCGTGGTGAACGCCGGCCCCAGTCTGAACAGCGATTTTCACATCGTCGGGGCGATTTTCGATCGCGTCTATCCCGACGGCGACGCCGGGCGACCCCTGGAGGGGGTGCAGACGTACATGGTGCCCGCCGGCGGGGGCGCCGTGTTCGAGGCGGTCTTCGACCGGGACGGCAGCGGAGAGGGGATGTATCCGTTCGTGACCCACAGCTTCGCCGATGCGGAGAAGGGCGCGATGGCCTTCATTCAGGTGGGAGCGCCGAAGATGATCGCCGGCGCATCGCGGTAACTCGGCCTTGCGCGCAGAGGGCCATACCATGCTTCGAGATCCCGGAGTCGGCGTCGCGGTCCCGCGAGCCATCGTGGGCTTCCATCAGGACGAGGAGAGCCAGTGGGTGGCTGACCTCGAGTGTGGCCACACCCAGCACGTGCGCCATGATCCTCCCTGGCACAGCCGGTCATGGGTGACCACGGCCGGTGGCCGCACCACACGAATCGGGACGCCGCTCGAATGCGTGACCTGCGTGACGGAATCGGCCGATGCCGCGAGCCGGGTGATGGACGCGTTGCGCCGGATCGTCCGCGCGCTGCGCGCGTCGAGCAGCGCGAGTGAGCAGCGGCTCGGCGTGTCGTCGGCGCAGTTGTTCGTGCTGCGACAGATCGTGGCGAATCCCGGCACCACGGTTGGCGAGCTGGCCACGCGCACCCTGACGTCGCAGAGTTCCGTCTCCGAGGTGGCCGCGCGGCTGGTCGCGCGCGGTCTGGTGGATCGGCGTGCCTCACGCGGCGATCGCCGCCGCACGGAGTTGTTTGCCAAGGCACAGGCGAAAGTGGTGCTCCACGATGCGCCGGACACGGCGCAGGAGCGGCTGATCGGCGGCCTCGCCAGGCTCCCGTCGGAGGACCGCGCGGCGCTGGTTCGCACGATGGAGGCCTGGCTCGCCGCATCCGATCTGCATTCCGAGCCACCCACGATGTTCTTTGAACCTGTGGACGAACGCTGACCCTGGTCCCTCTCACGGGCGCAGGCGGCACCGCCAGCAGGACCGGGGGGTCGCGCTCACCAGGCTGATGACCTTCATGCTGTACGGGGTGAGTCCGCTGGACCGATCACCTGGGCGGCGGCCGGAGCGATCCTGTTCGCGGCCTCGATGGCGGCGGCGATCGTCCCGGCGCTGCGTGCCTCGCGTTGTCGATGTGGGCGCAGACCTTCAACGGGGTCGCCGACAGCACGCTCCAGCTGCAGAGCACGGTGGCGCAGGCGGTGACGGCCGGCGTGGTGACCCGATTGGGGCCGAACGGCCGGTGAGCGAACGTGACGTCATGTAACGGAACTTCCCCTGGCGTGTTGACGCAACCAGCGTGCGTGAGATAGTAGAGATCGCGACACCCACGAGGGATCTCTGATGCGCTCATCGCTCCGCTTCGTCGCATGTGCCGTCATCGCAGGGGCCTCCGCGGTCCCGGTGCGCGCCCAGCAGGTGATCATCGAGAACGTCGTCCGCCTTCGGCCGACGGCCACGAAGAACACCGGCACCATTCGGCTGCTGGAACCCGAGGACACTGTCGCCCTGGTTCGTCCGGACACGCTGCGCAACAACTACCTGCACGTGGTGACGTCGGCAGGAGACACGGGATGGGTGTCGATTTCCTTTGCGCACCGGGTTCGGCCGCCGCGCGCGACCCCGCTCGCCGACTCCCTCCAGTCGATAGGCGCCGCGGATATTGCGACCTCGTGCGGAGTCAAGTGCGGGGTGGAGCGATGGGCCGTGAAGACGCTGACCGATGCGGACGCGGACGAGGTTGATCTCACTCCCGTCGTGCGCACGCCGTTCCAGCTGCGGAAACTCGAGGAGCCGGAGGAGAAGCCGGACAACGGCCGACTGGGCGACGTGGAACGCGGGGTCTTCGAGGTCCACGGTGTGATTCTCGGCTGGATTCGCGAAGCCGACAAGGACATCCACATCGTCATCGCGTCGGAATCGAATCACGCCACGACCATCATCGCCGAAGTGCCCAGCTCCGATTGCCGGCGTGTTTGCCTGAGCGATAGCCGGACGGCGTTCGACGATGTCCGCCAGGCGCTCGCCAACCGGCTCGGGACGCCGCCGACCAGGTACAAGGAGTTGTCGGCACCGGTCCGCGTGCGCATCACCGGCGTGGGATTCTTCGACCAGCGGCATTCGACGCCGCAGCATGGCGTGGCGCCGAACAACTTCGAACTCCATCCAGTGGTCGCCGTGGTGTTTCCGTAGTCGGCCGCGCGAGGGCGCGACCGAGTCGCGCTCGGCTGCGTCTTTCACAGCGCGGGAGTCGCCGATCGCCGGATTGACCGCGGCACCGCGACCTCTATACTTGGAGCCGATCCCGGATTGCTGTCCCAGCCTCACGCACGCTCGGCCTCGGTGGTTCTCATGTGGTGCGCCCGCTCAGCCTTGCACATTCTGTCTGCGGTGACGATGGCGTCGGCCGCGGCCGCGCAATCCGCGCCACCCGCGGCTCCGGCCATGGGGCGCGATGAAATCGTCGCGTTCGCCAGGATCCAGGCGGCGATCGCCGAAGCCCGGGATTCACTCCAGGCCCAATTTGCGAGAGCGGGGAATGCCAAGGAGGAAGCGCAACGGCAGTTGCAGGAGCAGCTGCACACCCAGATTGCAGAGATCCTCCAGAAGAACGGCATGAGCGAGGAGGAGTATCGGCACAAGACCTACGTGGTGAGCACCGACTCGGTCGCACGGCAGATGTTCGACAGCGCATTGGTGGCGGTGACCGGGCAGCCGATTCCGGGGCAGTATCACGCGCCGCCGGCGAGGCCCGCGCAGGGTGGCGCCGCGGCGAAGGTGGCGGTTCCACCCGGACCGGCCGGTGTGCACATCGGGCACGTGGTGAACGGATTCAGCGACACGCCCGACGGACAGGGGTTGCTGCCGACCGCGATGGCTGAGGCGCGCATTGCCGCTCAGCACGCGCAGCTGGCGGCGCGGGATCCGTCCAATCTGGACGCCATGAAGCTCCACGCCGGCCACGTGATCCATGCCATCGATCCGACGGTGATCACGACCGGGCCCGGTCTGGGATACGGAGTCAAGAAGGCCGCCACCGGCGTTGCGACACACATCGAGTTGGCGGCAAAGGCGCCCGGCGCTTCGCAGAACATCATGGCGCACGCCGTGCACATCGCGACGTCGGCGCGGAATACCGTGAAGCGCGCCGATCAGATCCTGGCACTGGCTCAGCAGGTGCGGGCTTCCACGTCGGCGTCCGATGCCGCCGCCCTGGTCAGCCAGATGGTGTCGCTGACCGCGAGCAGCTCATCTCCGGCGCAGATGCGAATGGGGACGGTCGTGTGAGCTGGGAGGAAGGGGAGGGCGGGCTACAGCAGTGCCAGGAGCACGTGGATCTGATGTTGAAGGGGGAGAGGCCATAGGCAGAGGCCAACGGGAGGCCCGAGGCCAAACCGGCCGTCGTGCCTGTTATGCCCTTTGGCCTATGACCTTTGGCCTATTTCAGCACGACACACACCGATGGTGATTCTTCGCGCCGAGCTTTTCCAGTAGCGCGATCGTCTCCGGGAACGGCCGCACCCGTTGCACAGGTCCGTTGGCCATGTCGACCGTGGTGCGCCCGTTTCGCGCCACCACCTTCGGGTCCGCTCCCTTCGCCACGAGATACAGGATCATCTCGTTGTCGCCCCGCGCCGCGGCGTGGTGCAGCGGCGTGTAGCCGGTTTGGTCGCGCTCGTTGACGTTCGCGTGGAGCTCCTCGACCAGGTACTTCATCGCGGGCATCCAGCCGTCGGGTGCGTGGCGGTGCGAGTTGCCCGCGTAGCCGTTGCCGTAGCCCACACCCGCGGCGGCGTGGACGGGATACACGCCGATCCCGACCGGTGCATTGAGCGCGGCGGAATCGAGCGGTATCGCGTTGGGATCGGGTCCGCGTCCACCGCGCCCGCGACCGCCGCCCCCTCGACCACCACGTCCGCCGCCCGCGGCGCTCGGCGTCCGCTGCGACGGGATGTTGGGGTCGGCGCTATGCGCCACGAGCAGCCGCATGGCGTCGACGTCCACGGCATATGCGGCGCGCCAGAACGCCGTCGTGCCCTCGAGGTTCTCGAGGCCGCAATTCGAGTTGCCGCAGTTGTTGTAGGCGAAATACCACGGGTGGTGTTTGACCCGCACGTTCGGTTGTGCGCCCGCCTTGAGGAGCGCCTTCATGACTTCCAGGTAGGAGGTCTTCTGATTCTGGACGGCTTCCGGTTGTGGATAGCGCGACTTCGGCGCCCACTGCGAATTGATGGCCGCGTAGAGCGGCGTCACGTTCGCCGTACTGGCGATGTTCGGATTCGCTCCACGCTGCAATGAGTTGCATCGCGACGTCGAACTGGCCGTTGATGGCGGCAAGGAGCAAGCGGCGTGGTGCTGTCCGCGCCACTCACCTCGTTGATGTCGGCGCCGCCGTCGAGCAACGCCAGCACCGCGTCCAGATTGCCCTGCCGACGGCATGGTGCAGGGCGGAAAGGCCGCCCATGCCGCCAACGGTGGAGGCATAGCCGGCGACCTGACCGTCAGTGGTGTCCTCTTCCGCTGCCTTCTCACCCGGTTTGGGGGACGCGAGGAGTACCTTGCCGTCCTTCGACGATCGCCTCCTGCATCTGCGGCCGGCGTGAACGGCCCCTTGGGTGGGGGCGGTCCGGCCGTCCGCCGACGCCGCGGCCCTGATCCGGCACCGCCGCCGTTGGGGACGCCGGCAGTTGGTGGCTCGGGGGTCGGCGGCGGTCCGGACGCACGCAACGGCGCTCGACGCGGGCGCGGCCGCCGTCGGCGGAGAGTGCCGCATTCGACGCACGGTGGAGTCGGCGTCTCAGCTTCGGCTCGAAGGAACGGAGCACGTCATTCCGCCGCCTGGTGGCGGCCGCGTCTTGAGCGGCTTCTTCAGGGAGACTGATGGTGGTGGTGAGAAGCGCGGGTCCGCGCCATCGTTTGAGCAGCGTCGCCGATGACGCCGCGCGCGATCTGCCTCGGCGGCGAAAATCAATGGGGTCTGTCCCCATTCCTTTTCACGCGCGTTGGGATCGGCGTGCCGGTCGAGCAGTGCGTTGACCGCATCGACGTTGCCCGAGGCTGAGGCGAAGTGCAGCGCGGTGGCGCCGCTCGTGCGTGCTGGCCGTCGGGTTGCTGCCCGCGTTGAGCAGCGCGCGGACGACGGCCCGCTTCCGTCCGGCTGGCGATGTGGAGCGGCGTGTAATTGCCGATGCGGGTTGTCGCGGTGACCCTGCGCGCCCGCCTGGATCAGTTCGGCAGTCATGGTGGAATCGCCGTGCATCGGCGGCCCAGTGCAGCGCGGTCATGCCGTCGCCCTGCGGCCAGGTTGACGCTCGTCCCCTGCGCGAGGAGCCGATGCACCTGGGCGAGGTCGCCGCGCATGGCGGCATCGGCGACGGCGGCGCTGCACGCGTGGTGCGGACTTCGCGCCGTCACAGCATCGGCGGTGCCGCCGCGTTGCGCGGTGAGCAGGGTCGGCGTCGCGATCAGCATCACATCGAGAGGGCGGCGCCCAGTGGAAGACAGGTCGTCGTCGTATCCGGATCGCGCTCATGCGTTCAGTCCTCATCACGTTGGCCATCAGCAGTTCCATACGGGCGCGGGTTGCCCCGCGGCGAAACGTTCTGTCCACGGCACGTTCGGCAGGTCGCGTGATTCCCGCGCCGCCTCACGACAGCGCAAAATCGTCCGTGCTGTCGCCAAAGCTTCGCACGTCGTCGACGCCGAGCTTGTGCATCAGCGTGAGCATCACATTGGCCATCGGCGTGCCGTCGGGCGCCTTGAGGTGCACGTTCCCGGCCAGGCGGCCGTTTGCATGCCCCATCACGAGCAGCGGACAGCGCCGGTGATTGTGGATGTTACCGTCCGCCATCGGCGAACCGTAGACGATCATCGTCTTCTCGAGCAGGTTGGAGTCGCCCTCGGCCGTGTTCTTCAGCTGCTCGAGGAAGTACGGCAGCATGCTCACGTGGTAGCGATTGATCTTGTTGAAGTCGAGGATGTTCGCCTCGCGTCCGCCGTGGTGCGAGGCCGGATGGAAGCCCTTGTCGGTGCCGCTCTCGGGGATACGCAGCGGCTCGATGCGTCGCGTCCGGTCTTGAACGAGAAGACGCGCGTCATGTCCGACTCGAACGCGAGCACCTGCACGTCGAACATCAACTTCATGTGCTCGTCGAACGAATCCGGCACGCCCGGAGGCGCTTCGGGGAGTCTCGCGCGCTTCACCGCTTGTGTTCCGCGCTTCGACGCGCTGGATGCGCTGCTCGAGCTCGCGCACGTTCTGAAGGTAGCTGGTCCACGCGCTGTCGATCGGTCGCGCCAAGCTCGCGTTTCAGGTCCGTGACATTCGCCGTGATCCAGTCGAGGATGCTCTCGTTCGCCTGACGACGCGCGGCGCGGTCGGCGTTGTTGGTGCCGGCGCCGAACAGGAGGTCGAACGCCACGCGCGGATTCCGGATCATCGGGAGCGGCTGGCTCGGACTCGCCCAGCTGATCGTGTCCGTGTACGCGCAGGCGTAGTTGTAGTAGCAGCCGCCGGCCTGGTCGAGATTCTCGATGCAGAGCTGCATGGACGGGAATCGCCGTGTCATGGCCGATCCGTCGCGCGATCATCTGGTCCATCGACGTCCCGACGTAGAGGTCGGAGCCCTGGGTCTGTTTCGGGATGCGACTGCGTGAGGAAGACCGCGCTCGACCGGAAGTGATCGCCGCCGATTTCCGGCGCGTCGAAGGCTTCGGCCATGCGGACGTCGGTGTTGCTGACGATGGTCAGGTACTTCCGCCAGGGCTCGAGCGGGATGAGCGCGCCCTCGGGATTGAGCGCGAACTCGCTGCCCACTTCCGCGGGCGCCCAGAGGTTCTTCGTCGCGCCCCAGGCATTGGATGCCGGCGGCGCCGTGCACGAGCTCGATGGCGACGAAGCGGATGTTCTTGTCGACGGGATCGCGGCGGGCGAAGAACCGCGCCGGGACCATGGCGTCGAGATAGGGAAGGGCGATGGTGGCGCCCATGCCCTGGAGAAACGTGCGGCGTGGAATGCTCTTCCCGCTGAGGATGTGCATGTGTGGGGTCTCCTCGGCTCCCGAGATGGTGTGCTATCGACTGCTGTGGCTGTTGCCGCCGTCCGCGACCGGATCCGCGCGCCTGGCGCGGAACGCGTCGCTGTTCACAATGCCCGTGATGATCGACGAGAGGCGATATCCGTTCGCTTCCGCCTGACGCGCGAGCGCGCGCACCGTGGGCTGATCGTAATCCTCGACCCGGCGTCCGATGGCGTAGGCCATGAGGTTCTCGGTGAACGCGCGCACCAGCGGGATGGGCCGCTTGAGCAGCGCGTTCGTGAGGTCCGCGGGTGATGTGATTTCGGTGCCGTCATACATGCGGCCCCGCGTATCGAGGGGCTCGCCATTCTCCCGATAACGCCACCGCCCCGTCACGTCGAAGTTGTCGAGCGCCAGGCCTATGGGATCCATGTACTGGTGGCACGAGTTGCACACGGCGTTGTGCCGGTGGATCTCCATGCGTTCGCGCGTCGTGAGCAGGTGCCCGTCCTTCGCGTCGGATCGTCTCGTCGAGCGACGGAACGTTAGGCGGTGGTGGTGGTGGCGGCATGCCGATCAGCACTTCCATGACCCACTTGCCGCGGAGCACCGGAGACGTGCGGTTGGCGAGCGACGTCTGGACAAGAATGGCGCCCTGGCCCAGCAATCCGCGTCGCGTGTCGTCCGGATACGTGACACGACGGAACTCCGTACCCGACACCCCGGGAATGCCGTAGTGGCGCGCGAGGCGTTCGTTCACGAAGGTGTAGTCCGCGGTGAACAGATCGAGGATGCTCTGCGTCGCGACGGACGATGTCGTTGAAGAACAGTTGCGTCTCACGACGCATCGCATCGGCGAGCTGTTGATCGAAATCGGGGAACCAGAAGGCGTCGGGCCGCACCTTGTCGAGATCCTGCAGACGCAGCCACTGCGACGCGAAGCGGGTGGCCAGCGCTTCCGAGCGCGGATCGGCCAGCATCCGCTTCACCTGCGCATCGAGGACTCCTCGGGGGTCGACAACTGGTGCTGTTCGGCGAGCGCGAGGAGATGGTCGTCAGGCAGGGATCCCCACAGGAAGAACGAGAGGCGGGACGCAAGATCGAAATCGCTGATCCGGTAGTCCTGGCCCGGTTGTACGCCTGCGGGTGCGGTTTCGAAGCGGAAAACGAAGCGTGGACTGGCGAGCATCGCCTGAATGCGCCATGCGCACGCCTTCCTCGAATCCCGCCTTCTTGCGCCCATGTCGTAGAACGACATGAGTCCCTGAACGTCGTGCGCATCCAGCGGCCGACGGTACGCTCTGGTGCCGAGTCCGCGTCATGATCTGCCTGGCGCAGGTGCGCGCCGCGGCCGGCGCCTGGGATGGCAGGAGAAGATCAATCGGCGGCTCGGCGAGTCGGAAATCGCCGGTGATTTTCGTCGGGCCGATGACGGAGAGTTCCAGCAGGTGCGGCGGCTCGGTGGTTCCGGCGCTGGCGGTGCCGTTGGATGCCTGCGACCAATCGTGGGGCTTGATCAGGTCCTCGTACGGACCATCGCCGTGCCGCACGAATGAGGCCGCCACACGCTGCTGGCCGGCGCGCACGAACACGGCGCGGTGCGGACATAGTCCGCTCCACCCGGGTGCGTCGGCAGAGGCCAGCGTGCGCTCGATGCCTTTCTCGTAATGCAGCAGCGCGACGCGCTCTCCGTTGATGGAGACGTCGAGGTCCTCGAGGCGCGTGCCGACGCCCGCGGCCACGTTCAGCCGGAACGTGTACATCCCGTCGGCCGGGAAAGACGTAGTCCTCCACGATGCCGCCGCGCGTGCCGAACGGCGCGCCATCCACGTGGTCCCATGGATGCTGGGAGACGAAGGGCGAAGATGCGGAATGTCTTGATCGTGGACGGCGCGTGCCGATCACCCACCGCCATGCGGCTCACCGCCGAGGCCGCATTCAGGAAGGACTCCAGCAGCGTCGGGCGAGAGGGCCTGCACGTCGGCGATATTGTCGAAGTTCGCGCTCTTCGTGTCGAGCGGGAGAAAATCGCCCGGCGTCGATCTCCACGCCTAACAGATCCTTCACCGCGCGTTCGTACTCGGCCGGTTCATCCGCTGGAAGGTGCGGGATCCGGGATTGGGCGCGGGCTGCTGTCGATCACGCGCTCGAGGGTCTCGACCAGCGCGAGCAGCGTGTCGCCCCCGGGCCGGCGCGCGCCCGGGGGCGGCATGATGTCCGCGCGCAGTTTCCGGATCATCTTCTCCGACTGCGCCGTCGGATCGTACGCCCGCTCCACGGCGTAGCCGTCGACCGACATGTTGCCTTTCAGGCGCCGTCGTTATGACACGTGCGGCAATAGCTGTGCACGACGGCGTCGAAAGCGCTCGCGGGCCATGCCCCGCGCCGAGGAAGGATCGGGCAGCGTTGCTTCCAACGGCGGTGCCACTCGCGCCACACGATGGATGCGAGGCGTCCCGCAACAGCGCGGCGAATGTCTTCATGATTGGCGGTCTCTCTTGTTGCGTCGCAGAGCGACGTAAGTGGCCGGGCGGCTCAGCACTTCAATCCCGCATTTCGGGACGTCAGAAAAGCAAGGGGCGAGCGAAAAATCGACGTGCTGCGGCAGACACTGCCGGATGCGGCGCCGGCGGCCTGCTCGGCGACGGCCTTCTAGGCGCCGTCGGGCCCGTCGATGGTCGGGTTCGGTGTGGTCGTGGTGTGCAATTCCGGATGGCGCTCGAGGTATGTCTTCACGAACGGGCAACGCACGACGACGCGGAGGCCGGTGGTGCGCGCCGTGTTGAGCGCGAATCGGGCCAGCTTCGCTCCCAGGCCCCGGCCGCGCAGGGCAGGCGGCACTTCGGTGTGGACCAGGACCACCACCCCGGGACGGCGGCGGTATTCGAGAAACGCGGTCTGGCCGCCGTCCGCGATCTCGTAGCGATGGGCGTCGGCGTTGTCGCGCACGGCCGCGCCGGCGAGCGGTCCGGACCGCTCCGGGTTGGTCATCGGACGGTGCCGCGACTCCGCCTAACGAGGCAGCTGCACCCGCTGGACGTACCGGAGGTCGTCCTCGTCCGTGCGGACGGTGTAGACGGCCCCCTGGCCCACCGCCACCAATGTGACCTTCTTCGGCAGCCGCCAGCGCGCCACCAGCCTGCCACTCTGATCGATCACGTCCCACTGTTCGCGACCGACGCGAACCGGCGTCGCCCGCTTCACCCACAACCGGCCGTCGGGCGCCGCCAGAGCGCCTAACGGTGCAACGGGCGGGTACTCACGCGGCCACGTGTCCGGCGGCAGGATGTCGAAGGTCATGGTCACGTTGGCCGGCATCATCTTCTGGACCGCGCGCGACTGCTCGGCGATCTGGCGCTTGACCTCGTCCATCTCGGCTTTCTTGTCGGCGTCGGTCACCGCGATGTGATCGTACGGTATCTTCACCGGCGCCGAATGCTTGCCGTCGGGACTGATGAACTCCACGGTGTAGGTGCCGCCCCGCAGGACGGCCACGCGGCCGTCAGGAAAGACGGTCCAGGGGTCCGACGCGACGAGCCCCGGGTATGCCAGGGTGTACTTGAACGCCGTGGTCCCCGTCTGCTTCATCTCGGGCTTGCCGCTGGTGGGGAACCGCACCTTCGTCAGTTCATCGCGGCCGGTCTTGGTGCGCGGATCGAAGCGGATGACCGACACCGAATCGGGCATCTGCATGGACATACCACTGCTGCCGCGCCCCATCTGCAGCGTCATGGAGCTCGCGTACAGGTGCCCCCGCCGGTCACTGAAAAACGGCGCCGTGAACGCCGTGCTCGTCTGCTGATCGAACGTCAGGAAGGGAAACGGGGCGCCGGGGGACAGATCGGGATTGAAGGCGACGATGCGCTGCGCCGTCGCGTCCAGGACCCAGAGCGTATCTCCCTGCACGTGGAAGATGCCGGCGGGAGTCCGGTACTCACCCGGGCCACCCCCGGACCGTCCCAGGGCCGTCTTGGAGCCGGAGTTGAAATCCACGACCGTCAACTGTGCCTCCATGCCGTCAACCACGACGATCTGGCCCGGCTTGAGCTCCATTGCTCCCGATACCATGGAGAAGGGGTCGTCGATTTCCCGGGCAGGCGCGGGGAGGTCACGCACCGGCGGTTGTGCGTGCCCGATCGCCGCCAGACTGAGCAGCGCCGGGATCGTGGTTGCCAGGACGATGCCAGCGAGAGACTTGGGAAAACGGATACGCACGGCGGGTTCTCGTGGTGGAATGGAGTGGGACACGGGCTCTACGCAGTCAGGACGCGCTGGTTTCGCCCGTTTGATCAGGAATTCGCCGGATCAGCGGTCCCTGACTTCATTCTAGCGTGTGTGCAGGGCCTGAACCAAAAGCGCCGCCGGTGTTCGATCCCAGCGCCAGGCCGCCGGTTTCTTCCCTTCACCGTACGGCGCGACACGTTCGCCGCAGCCGGCTTGTGGGCACGGCGGTACCGGGCATAGCCTACGCGCGCGCTGAGAAGCGCGACGCTCGCACAGCTGGCTGTGGGACGATGGAACGGTTCGCCACGGCGATGTTTGCCGCGAGCGGTCCGAACCGGATCCGGCTGTGCAAATCCACCAGGGCTGTCAGAATTCGGAGGGGTTGAACACCCAATGCGAACACCGATGTTGTGTCTTCTTGTCGCCGCACTGGCCTGTGGCGGCGACAGCGGATCAGGACCCAATGGGTCGTCGTGTGTGCCGAGTGCCACGCTGATCTGCATGCAGGGTTCATCGTTCCACCAGGCGACGCTCACGGTGAGCGCGGGAGCGACGGTCGTCTGGCAGAACAGCGATGGCATCAGCCACACGACGACCTCGAGCTCCGTGCCGGCAACGGCGACAACCTGGGACCGGACCGTGACCCCGGGTTCCAGCACGACCGTGACCTTCACGGTCCCGGGGACGTACGAGTACTACTGTCGTTTCCACGGGAGCCCGGGAGCGGGCATGCACGGGACCATCACCGTGCAGTGAGCGTCAGGCGGCCGGGCGTGACAGGTCCGGCCCGTTCCGGCAAGCGGCTACGGCTTCGGCTCGTGTCGGATGATCCGCACCTGGGCGCGGCGCGGGAGCTCGACGCTGGTCGTGCCGCTGTCGCCCTTCAGATACTGGTCGAAGAATCGCACGGTGAGGGCGGTCACCGCGGCGTGCACGTCGCGGGGGTCGTCGCTTCCCGCGACCCCCATCCGGCGCGCCAGCAGCGGACTCCAGAGCGGCAGGTCCGTGAAGCTGGCGTGCACGGTGCCGTCCATGCGCACTTCGGTACCGCCGAACTGCAGCAGCGAGCTGATGCCCGAGTCCCGACGGGCAAACCACGCCCGGACGGAATCGCGGTTTCCGCCGTAGAACCCGAGTTGCGCGTCGGACAGCGAGTCGGCGGCGGCGACCGGCGAGGTGAAGACCAGAAAGGGGCGGTGGAGTCCGGCTGCGGCCGCGGCAGCTCCCGGCACGCCGTCCATGTCCACGCCGGCCTTGACGCGCGCGTCGCGCGTCATCAGCTCGGCGGCGGCGCCACCACCTAACGAGTGGCCGAATACGCCGACCCGGTCGAGCTGCAGATGGCGGGCGATCGTGTCGGAAAGGTCGCCAGCCGGCAGGGTCTGGAGCCGATCGAGCACGAACTGCGCATCCCGGGTCCACACGTCGATCAGCCGGTCGTGTCCGGCGGCGCTGTGGCGCAGATCCTCCACCCGGTACGGCGCATGCGATCCGTCCGGCAGCACGGTTCCGATGGCCGCATAGGTGTGCTCGATGCTCACCACCACGTAGCCGCGACTCGCGAGGGTCTCGAACTCGAACGTGTTCTGCACCCGGGTGCCCCGGACCCCGTGCAGGAAGATCAGCGGTGGTGACCGTCCCTCGCGGATGTTGAAGCGGGGAGCGTTCTCGCTGTTGGTTCGTGCTGCCGTGAGGTTCCAGAAGGCCAGGCCGGGGAGCGGCAGGCCGGACGCCAGATCGGAAGCCAGCACCCGGGGGTTCGGGTGGTAGCGCACCGTCTTGCCGGCGGCCTCCTCAGCCGGATACCAGAAGGTGACCCAGACGCCGCGCCGGTCGCCTGCCTCGGGGGTGAAGGTCTCCTCCCGACTGGAGTCGGTCCAGAACACCTCCAGACGTCCCACCGGGTAGTAGCCCGCGGGTTCGGGGAAGGTGACGCGCGGGAGGAGAAAGCCCGGAAGGAGCACGGCCACGGCGCCGGTGACAACGAGGGCCACGCCCAACCACGCGCGTCGGGCGCGCGAGGGCACGGCCTTCCATTTGGCACTGGCGCCGGCCTTCGCTTCGCTCATGCGCATGACGTCGGCGCGAAACACCAGGATGGCGACGACCACCAGCGCGTAGGCCGGGATCATCTGCCAGCGCAGCCCGTCGATGATGACGTGCAGCACCGCGAAGATGCCGAGCATCGCGACCAGCGACGCGGTGGTCTGCCGGGTGCGCGGTCTCAACAGCCGCGCCGCCAATGCGGCCAGCGCGACCCCAACGAGGATACTCTCCAGCGGGCGCATAACGAGTCAGCCTGATCGGTGAGGGGCAGAACGTGGGGCGAAGGATGCGGACCACACCAGGCACGCCGGGCGGTGCCGGTGGAGAATGCAGTCCTGTGATGTCCGGCACAACCGCCGCTCGGTTCGCGCTTCGCGCTGTGCCCGGGCGCACCGATGGCCGCCACGGGCAATCCACGCCCGGCTCGCGCGGCCTGACGAGTACGCTGTTGGCGACTTGGTGGTGTACATGCCGCAGACGAAGCAATCCAGGGAGGTTTTCAGCAATGCTGCTACTCGCGATTGTCCTCTTCGCCCTGTGGCTGTTCGGCTTCGCGATCTTCCATATCGCCGGCGCCCTCATTCACCTGCTGCTGCTCGCGGCCGTCGTGGTGTTCGTCTGGCGCCTGATCGGTGGCGGCACGGCGGCGCGCAGCCCGTAGTGCCCGTTGACGTGAGGCACCTCACGCGGCGCGGTTCCATCCGGTCCGTGCCCGCGGTCGTCGTGGCCGCGCTGGCCGTTTTCTACACCCTGTTCCTGGCGCGCGCATTCCTGGTCCCGATCGCGTACGCGGTCCTGCTGAACCTGCTCCTCAGCCCCGTGGTGCGCCTGCTGGGGCGCGCGCACCTTCCGCCACTGGCCGGCGCCGCGGTCATCGTACTCGCCCTGATCGGCACGCTGGTGGTGGGGGGGTACGGCCTGTCGGGTCCGGTGCAGCGGTGGGTGGACGGCGCGCCCGCCACCCTGTCCAGGGCCCAGAGCAAGGTGCGCCGTCTGATGGCGCCGCTGCGACGCGTGCAGGAGACGGCCAATCAGGTGGAACGCCAGACCGACGTGAACCCGGACGCCAAGAAGGCGGCCGTGGTGGTGGAGGAGCCTGGTCTCAGCGCGCAGATATTCTCCTCCATGAAGCAACTGGTGGCCGGGATGCTCGAGGTCGTGATCCTGCTGTTCTTCCTGATGGCCGCCGGTGATCTCTTTCTCAAGAAGCTGATCCGCGTGCTGCCGAATGTGGGCGACAAGAAGAAGGCGGTGCTGATCGCGCGCCGTACCCAGTCGTCGATTTCGACGTACCTGCTCACGCTGCTGACTATCAACGTGGTCGAAGGCGTGGTGGTGGGCGCGGCGATGTGGGCCATCGGCATGCCGACGCCGATCCTGTGGGGCGCCGTGGTGACGGTGCTGGAGTTCATTCCCTACCTCGGGGCGATGACGCTGGTCCTGATCTTCGCGACCGCCGGACTCACCACCTTCGATTCGGTGGGGCACGCGCTGCTCGTCCCGGCCGCCTACCTGGTCATCAACGTGGTGCAGGCCAACCTGGTCACGCCCATCCTGCTCGGCCGCCGGCTGTCCCTGAACCCGGTGGCGGTGGTGCTGGGACTGTCGTTCTGGTTCTGGATCTGGGGGGTCCCCGGCGCCTTCATCGCTGTCCCGCTACTCGCGGTGTTCCGGATCATCTGCGAACACACCGAGAGCCTGCAACCGGTCGCGGAGTTCCTGGGCCAGGCCGACGATGGGCACCCCACCCGGCCCGCCCTGACCGCCTGATCGTCAGGCGCCCGGTCAGCGTCCGCGGAGCAGGGCCGCCAGCCCGAAGCCGTCCTTCTCCAGCGGAACGCGGAACAACCGCGCCGCGTTCTCGCACATGATGAGATGGCGCTCCCGGACCGGCACCTTGAGATCCTCCATGAATTCCACATAGGACTCCATGGACGAGATGGGCCAGTCCGTGCCGAACAGCACATTCGAGGGATCGAGGCCCCACAGCAGCATCTCGTGCAGCTGGTTACGCATGTAGCGCTCGAACCGGTCGGTGAAGTCCCCCAGCACCAGTCCCGAAATGTCGGCGTAGACGTTGCTGTTCTTGTACACGACCTCCATGCAATCCTGGAACCACGGATTGCCCAGGTGGCAAATGACGATGTCGACGTCCGGATGATCGACCGCGACCTCGTCCACGTGCAGCGGGTGCGCATACTTCACCTTGCCGCGGGGATCGTAGGTGTCGCCACAGTGGATCATGACCGGAACGTGGAATTCGGCCGCCAGACGAAAGACCGGCTCGAGCTTGGGGTCCGAGGGATAGAACGGCTCATAGCCCGGATACAGCTTGAGACCGCGAATCGCTCCCTCGGCCAGGAGCGGACGCAGATCCTCGACTGTCTGCTCACTGAACGTCTTGTAGGACACGCCGGCCACGACGTACAGATTCTTCATGTCGCGCGTTGCGGCGACGACCTCACGCGTGGATGGCCGCCCGGGTACTGCCTTGTAGGACGTGAGCACCCCGGCGACGTCGACCCCGTTACGACGCATCGTCAGTTGCAGCTTTTGCAGCGCGTCGGGAAGCGCGTCGACGTTCTCGTCGTGATAGTTGTTCAGGTGTACGTGGCAATCGATGATCACGGTGTCCTCTCGGGGCTCCACAGCCGGTCGAGCACGCGCGAGGCCCAGTGGCGGCCGCCGAGTCCGAACGCGAGCGCCAGGGCCAGACACAGCGCACCGAACGCAATGCGGAAGCCCGACAGCAGAACCTCGCTGTTGAGCGCCAGTTGCTCAGCGGCGAGGGCGACCACGAACAGCAGCATGGCGTAGCGCGCCAGGGCCGCAAGCGGGACTGCTCCGGTACTGCCGATGTTGTTCAGGTAAGTATACGCCACGGTGCCGACCAGCCGGGCGAGCAGCGCGCCGAACAGCAGAATCACGATGGCCAGAACGATGTGCGGAACGAACAACACGACCTCGTCGAGCAGCTGCGTGGCCGAGGGCAACCCAACGACGTTGAGAAACGCGACGAACGTGACGAACAGAATTCCCCAGTAGAGAATCGCCGCGAGAATGGTCACCGTGGTATACGGCACGCCGCCCTGCACGAGGAAGCCGTCCAGGCCGGCACGTTCGGCGAGGTCATCGACCCGCAACAGGCGGAGAATCCGCACCGCCGCGCGCCGAGCCACTTTGGCCACCAGCCAGCCAAGCACGAGCAGCGCCAGGGCGGCGGTGAGGCGCGGCACGACGGCGACGATCTGATCCCACGTGTTGCGCAGTGATGTGAGGAGATCGGTGGACGCATTCATGGACGGGTTCCTCCGGATCGGGGTGGTGATGCCACGCGTCCGCGCGTTCGTTTCGAAACTTGCGCACGCGTCCCTTCGGGCGCACGGTGCGCCGGGCGGGACATTCGCCGGTCGCGTGGGCGGCGAGTGCGGCGCTGACGAGGCGTGCGGGCGCAACGCCATGACGGTTGGACGGAGCTTGACCACGCAGCCGCGCCGCACGAGTATGGCATTCCACCCGCTCTTCCGTCGATTCACCGGAACTTGCCAATGCCTCCTGCTCTTTCGATCCGCACCCGGGCTCTGGTGGCCCTCGCCGCGCTCGTCATGCCGCTCACTCCGGCATTCGCCCAGCGGGGTGGTGGGACCGGTCGGGGAAGGGCCTCCGGACCACCGCAGGGAGCGCAACCGACCGATAGCGTTCTGTCCGGTCGTCGCGGAGGTGGCAACGAGGGGGCGTCGGGACGCGACATCGCGGCGCTGGCGGAAGCGCCGCCGGTCACGACGCACCACACCATGAACCTGCATGGCCAGTCGATTGCGTATACCGCGTCTGCCGGCATGCTCCCGATGCGCGACCGCCAGACGGATGTGATCGAGGGCGGGATGTATTTCGTGGCGTACACCAGGGACGGCGCGAATCCGGCAACGCGGCCCGTGACCTTCGCCTTCAACGGTGGACCGGGGTCGGCGACGGTGTGGCTGCACCTCGGCGCGTTCGGGCCGAAACACGTGAAGCTGGAGTCCGACGGGAGCGCGCCTCCGCCGCCTTACACGTTCGAGGACAACCCGAACACGCTGCTCGACCAGACGGACCTCGTCTTCATCGATCCCATCGGGACGGGCTACAGTCGCGCGGCCCGGCCCGACCTCGGTCAGAAGTTCTGGGGCCTGGACGAGGATATTGCCTCGGTTGGCGAGTTCATTCGCCTGTATCTCACGCGCTTTGATCGGATGGGATCGCCCAAGTTCCTGGCCGGCGAGAGCTACGGAACGACACGCGCGGCCGGACTCTCGGGGTGGCTGGCCGATCAGGGGATCGCGCTCAACGGGGTCATCCTGCTCTCGACCGTGCTGGACTTCCAGGCCATCTCGCAGTCACGCGGCAACGACCTCGCCTTCGTGAACTTCCTGCCCACGTACACCGCGGTGGCGTGGTATCACAAGAAGCTCTCCGCCGATCTCCAGCGGATGTCGCTCGAGGCCGCGACGGCGGCGTCGGAGAAGTGGGCGCTGAACGACTACGCCAACGCCTTGCTGAAGGGATCGCGCCTGACGGCCGCTGAGCGTACCGCGACAGAGGATCAATTGGTGCGCTTCACCGGCCTGCCGCGTGACGTGGTGGAGCAGAACGACCTGCGCGTGTCGCTCGGCACGTTCAATTCGGAGCTGCTGCGCGACGAACGCAAGACGGTTGGTCGGCTGGATGGCCGGTTCACCGCCTTCGCGGCGCTCGCGGGCGGTCGCGGGGGTGGCGTCGGAGATCCCAGCGAGGCGGCCATCCGCAACACCTTCACGCCGGTGCTCACGGACTACAACCGGCGTGAGCTGAACTACAAGAACGACGACATCTACTACATCCTCGGCGGCGGAATCGGCCGCTGGAACTATCCCCAGAATCAGTTCGCGACGGTCGTGCCGAACCTCGAGCGCGCGTTTGCCAAGAATGCGTACATGAGGTTGTTCGTCGCGGAGGGTTACTACGACGCCGCCACCCCGTATTTCAGCGTGGAGTACACGCTCGCCCACCTGTCGGTCGATCCGGCGGTACGACAGCACAACATCACCACCGAGCGATACGCCGCCGGCCACATGATGTACATCGACGAGCCCTCGATGAAGAAACTCCGGTCGGATCTGAACCGATTCATCAGCGCGGCGGTGTCGCAGGCAGCGATTCCCTAGACAGAGGCCAAAGGTCAAAGGTCAAAGGCCAAAGGCCAAAGGCCAAAGGTCAAAGGCCAAAGGCCAAAGGTCAAAGGCCATAGGCCAAAGGCCAAAGGTCAAAGGCCATAAGTTGCGGGCGCCCGGCTGTCCATCATTTTGGCGCGCTCACGCGTAGCAACCACGAGCGTCGTCGCCTCGCGCTCGCACGTCTGGTGTCCCCCCCATCCCAATCCCCGATGCGCTCTCCTCACGTTCTGACCTGCCTGCTCTCGGCGTCATTCTGTGTGCTTTCCGCGTCCCGGGCACCGGCCCAGACTCCGGATGCCGCGACGATCGGATCCTTCACCTGGCGTTCGATCGGTCCCGTGAACATGGCGGGCCGCATTACGGACGTCGAAGGCGACCCGCACAACCCGAAGGTCTTTTACGTCACCGGCGCCACGGGCGGCATCTGGAAGACGGTGAATGCGGGCACCACGTTCGCTCCGCTGTGGAATGATGAGCCGATTGCCTCGATGGGGGACATCGCGATCGCGCCCAGCAACCCCAGGATCATCTGGGCGGGGACGGGGGAGTCGAACTCGCGCAATTCCGCGGCCCCGGGCTTCGGGGTCTACAAGTCGGTGGACGGCGGCGTGACGTGGCAGTCGACGGGACTCGAAAAGACGCAGCACATCGGGCGCATCGTCATCCACCCCACGAATCCGGACATCGTCTACGTCGCGGCGCTAGGCGCGTTGTGGTCGTCCAACCCCGAGCGCGGGCTGTACAAGACCACCGACGGCGGCCGCACGTGGAAGCTCCAGAAATTCATCAGCGACAAGGCGGGGTTCGTGGACATCGCCATGGACCCGCGCGATCCGAACGTACTCTTCGCCGCCAGTTGGGAGCGCGTGCGCGGGCCCTATTTCCTCAAGAGCGGGGGACCGGGCTCGGGTCTCTGGAAGACCACCGATGGCGGGAACACCTGGACGGAAGTGCAGGGCGGTGGATTCCCGGCGACGCCGAAGGGACGTATCAACGTCGTCCTCGCGCCGAGCAATCCGGACATCGTCTACGCGATGGTGGAGGCCGACAGCGTCCGCGGGCAGAAGCCGCAGCGCCTGCTCTCGGGCGTGTACCGTTCCACCGATGGCGGCCGCACCTGGAAGTGGATGAGCACCACCGACAACCGACCCTTCTACTTCTCGCAGATCCGCGTCGATCCGAAGAACCCGAATCGCATCTATCGGTTGGCGGTGGACTTCCAGTTCTCCGACGACGGTGGCTATTCATGGCGGGCCGGCATGCTCGGCAACCACGAGGACTACCACGCGCTGTGGATCGACCCGAACGACCCCGAGCACTACATCATCGGCGGCGATGCCGGAATCTTTCAGACGTGGGACAAGGGCGGCACCTACGACGCCGTCAACAACATGCCGATGGGACAGTTCTACGGCGTGAGCTACGACTTCCAGGTCCCGTATCGCGTTTGCGGCGGCCTGCAGGACAACGGGAGCTCGTGCGGCATCAGCCGCCGGCGCAACGGACAGCTCCAGATGACCGACTGGTTCGCGGTGAACGCGGCCGACGGGCTGCAGACGGCGCAGGATCCGCTGGATCCCAACATCGTGTACTACGAGTCCCAGGGCGGCAACCTGATTCGTCGCAACCTGGCCACCGGTCAGGTGGCGAACCTGCGGCCACGCACGGTCACGATGAACAGCTTCGTGGGCCAGATGGCGCAGATCCGCGGCGACGGCAGCAAACCGCTCACCGCCGACCAGGAGCGACAGATCGCCGATATTCGCGCGCGCATGCAGCGCGACCTGGCCGATCCGCACGTGGCCACCCGGTGGAACTGGAACACGCCCTTCATCCTCTCGGAGCACGATCCGAACGTGTTCTACAGCGGCGCCGACAAGCTCTTCAAGTCGGTGAAGAAGGGCGAGGATCCGGTGGCCATCTCGCCGGATCTCACGGCGCACGATCCGACCTGGCTGCGCGTCGCCGAAGGGTTCAACCCCGACGGCACACCCGCGGCCGACGCCTCGGGCGGCATTACGCGTGATGCCACGGGCGCCGAGGAGAACGCCACGATCGTGAACATCGAGGAGTCGCCAATCCGCGCCGGCCTGCTCTACGTGGGCACGGATGACGGAAAACTCTGGCTCACGCGGAACGACGGCGGCGCCTGGGAGGATCTGAGCGGCCGCTGCCCGGGGGTCCCGCCGATGACCTACGTGAGCAAGATCGATGCATCGGCCGCGGACTCGGCGACGGTCTACGTGGCGTTCGACAACCACCGGGTGAACGACTTCAAGCCGTACCTCTGCGCCTCGAACGATTTCGGGAAGACATTCCACTCGATCGCCTCGAACCTCCCCACGGATGGCCCGAATTCCGTCTATGCGGTTCGCGAAGATCCGGTCAACCCGAACCTGCTGTACGCGGGGACCGAGATCGGCGTGTTCGCGTCGCTCAACAAGGGCGGGAGCTGGTTCCGGATCAACAACAATCTCCCGACCGTGCCGGTCTACGACCTCAAGATCCATCCGCGCGACCGCGAGCTGATCGCGGGAACGCACGGCCGGGCGATCTGGATTCTGGACGTCAATCCCCTCCAGCAACTGACTAGCGATGTGCTGGCGAAGTCGGACTACCTGTTCGAGCCGACGGTCGCCTTCGACTACGCGCAGATGCTCCCGGGCTCCGAGCCGCGGGCCCAGCGCCCGTGGCGCGTGGACGGTGGTCCGGACGGTGCCGATATCGCTTATCGGCTGGCCTCGCCCGCCGCCACCGCGCCGCGTGTGCTGATCGTGAACGCTGCCGGTGACACCGTGGCGCGCCTGACGGGCGAGGCCAAGGCGGGGGTCAATCACGTCAGCTGGAACTTCCTCATGAGCACCAGCGACCAGCCGATCGCCTTCGGCAGAGGTGGCGGTGGCGGACGCGGCGGCCGGTTCGGAGGACAGGGAAGCGACACCGTGAGCGTGCCCGGCTTTCCCAGGGGATTCAATCCCAGGCCGGCGGAGTCGAGCGCGCCACCGGATTCGTCAGCCAGTCCGACGGCGGAGGCACGCGCATTGGCGGCGGGTGGTGGTGGACGTGGTGGGCGCGGCGGACGTGGCGGTGGCGGGCGAGGATTCGGCCGGGGCAGCATTCAGACGGCGTCTACCGGCGACTACCGCGTCGTCCTCGACGTGGGAGGCCAGAAGCTGACACAGGTCCTGCGGGTGGTGAAGGTGCGACCGGGTGACGGGAGCGTGATGGCGCCCGAAGGCGGCAGATAGCCGGGCGCCGTCCCGATGAACGAAGAGGCCCCGACCTGGCGGTCGGGGCCTCTCGACACGTCTCACCCTCCGGTTCAGCCGCCGGTCGACGCCAGATCGTATACGCGGCGGTTGTTGATCGTGCGCCGCATTGGCTTGCTCTCGAATCGTACGTCGACCAACAGGATCTTCGGGTCCTTCTTGTCCAGGTGGTACGTCTCCTTGATCGTGGTACCGGTAGCAACCAGGCGCTCGATCGTAAGTTCGTCCTTCTTCCATGACGCCTTCACCGACTTCACGACCTTTCCATCCAACGTGCTGTCCGCGATGACCCGGCCGTCGGTATAGACCATCAGTGAAGCGCCGCGTCCGCCGACGGTGACGGTCGAGTCGGTCTGTTGGATTTCCAGCGAGCGCGGTTGCTGAGTGGCTTCACGCATGGCGCGCATCGCTTCCCTGTCGGCGCCGCCTCCACTGCCGCCAAACCCACCGCCCGCGTCCGCTCCCCCGGACGACCCGCCCCCCCGCGAGCCGCCGCCGCGACTCCCCATCCCCGTCTTGGTGGTGGCGCCTGTTGCGTCGGGCCGGCTCAGATCGCGGTCGCGCTGCGGATCGTACTTCTCACTCTTGTCCTCGTTGAGCTGCCAGGTACCGGCAATTGACGGGTGCGCCTCCTGGACGCGGACCACTCTCGCCCTTGGGGTCCAGGCGACAACGCCGGCGGCAGCGAGCACCACAAATGAAGCGCGAAGTGCTGGTCTCATACTCGTGTTGCCTCCCGATCGAGGCCGAAGCGATGTGATGGGGTGAATGCCATGCGCGCCTGAAGGCGACGCCGTATACCAGAAATACCGAAGCCGGCAGCGTGCCCTCCTGGTACCGTGTGGCCGGCGCGGCCGTTCCCGGTTCTCAACAGAGAACGCACGATGCTTCACCGGTGCTGAAACGGGTGAACTGGCCTGAACGCCCGGCACCTGCCCGGCGGCTCGAGCACGGCCGGTATCTTCCGGACGTCCCGTCGCCGGGCGCCGGGGGTAGCGCCGCAGAGCGGCTGCACCGCGGCCGGTGGACGCGCCTCCGGTAATTCGACTCTGACCCCAATTTTCGGACAATCCCCCAACCGGAGGCATACCATGATACGCAAGCTGGTGTCGGGAAAGTACCGTCTGTATTCCCGCAAGAAGGATCCGCGCACGGGGAAGCGCAGGAACCTCGGCACCTTCTCCACGAGGGCGGCCGCCGAGCGGCACGAACGGCAGGTCCAGTTTTTCAAGCGGCGAGGCTGACGTCCCGACCACGCCGACGCAGTGGTCGCCGGTCGTGCGCATCGTCGGGGGCCGCTTCCGCGCGTCATCCTCTCCCACTGGACATGCGACACGACGTTCCGAACTATTATTCGAGGCTGTCGTCGCGTCCGTGTCGCATTGCACCGTTCATCCGTATCCGGGACCGGTCACCATGTCACGCAAGAAGGTCACCCGCCGAGACTTCGTCGCCGATTCGGCCAAGCTGGCTCTGGGCGCCGCCATCACCACGAAGGGCTTCCCGACCATCGTTCCGCGCCACGTGCTCGGCGGACCCGGCTATCGGGCGCCGAGCGATACGCTGCACTTCGCCTCGGTGGGGATCGGCGGGATGGGAATGAACAATCTCGAGCAGCTCCTGGACTCCGGCGAACAGTGTGTGGCGATCTGCGACGTCGACTTCGCCTATGTCGAGCGCTCGCTGAACGGCAAGCTGCGACCTGGGCGTGACGGGAAGGTGTCGGAGAGCGCCGTGCGGCTCAAGGATGCATACCTCAAGGCCACGAAGTACGCCGACTTTCGGGAGATGCTCGACAAGCAGCACGATATCGACGCGATCGTGGTCGCCACGCCCGATAACCTCCACGCCGTTATCGCCAACACCGCGATGCAGGCGGGAAAGCACGTCTACGTGCAGAAGCCGCTCACGTATTCGGTGCACGAGGCGCGCACCCTGGCGCAGACGGCAAAGGAAAAGGGCGTCGTCACACAGATGGGCAACCAGGGGCATTCGCGCGAAGGGACCCGTCGCATCAACGAATGGATCGCGGCCGGTGTCATTGGTCCGGTGCGCGAAGTGCACGTGTGGACCGATCGACCCCAGCGTTACTGGGCGCAGGGCATCCCCGGCCCGAGCCAGATCCCCCAGCCTGACCAGCAGGCTCCCCGACCGCAGGCTTCCGCCCAGCAGCCGGCCAATTTCTTCAAGACCCCGCCGGCGCCTCCGGGGTGGAACCAGCGCACGGTGGACCGTGCGATCCTGAAGCAGATGGCGGCCGATCCGATGACCCCACCGGACGGCCTGCACTGGGATCTCTTCCTGGGCGGTGCCAGGGAGCTGGCGTATCACCCGGCATACCACCCGTTCAGCTGGCGAGGGTGGGTCCCGTTCGGCGTGAGCGCCATCGGCGACATGGGCGCCCACCTGCTGGATCAGCCCTATTGGGCCCTGGGTCTCACCCTTCCCACGAGCGTGATCTCCACATCCACCCCTTGGGGAGGCCCCGCGAGCGACCCCGTGTCGTATCCGCTCGCCATGACCACGCGATACGAGTTCCCCGAGCGCAACGGCCAGCCGCCCGTGACGATGCAATGGTACGACGGCGGTCTCATTCCGATGCTCGAACGCGAGTTCGAGTTGCCCGGGGGGGACGGTGGTGGCGGCGTGTTCGTGGGCGAGAAAGGCCTGCTGACCTACGAGACCTATGGCGACAACCCCAAGATTTTCCCGGCCTCTCTCGCAGCCGAGGCGGAGCAGGTGCCCAAGACGTTGCCGCGAGTCACGACCTCGCACGAGGTCAACTGGGCGCAGGCGTGCAAGGGCGAGACCACCGCGAGCTCGCCGTTCGAATACGCCGCGCGTCTCACGGAGGTGATGCTGCTTGGCGTCGTCGCGCTGCGTGCCGGCCGCGGCAAACAGATCCTGTATGACGGTGACGCGATGACGGTCACCAATGTTGCGGAGGCGAACCAGTATCTCACCCGCAACTACCGCACGGGGTGGGAGGTCTGAATCGCTTATCAGCTGTCAGCGGGGAGCCGGCAGCTGTCGGCGGGGAAGTAGGCGGCCACGGACAGTGAACACCACCCATGGTCGATTCCGGCATCCACGACGGTTCGGCGGAGGGCCTGGGGGAATTCCTCAGGCACCGTGCGCGGCGTGCGTCTGACCGCCGCCTGGCGGCTGACACCGCGGTCGGGGTGATCGTCGCCGCCGGCGCGTTGATCTGGCGCCCAATGGGGTGGGCGCAGATGCTGCTGGCGGCCGTGTGCATCGGCGCCTTCGGAGCCTGGGGCATCGTCGATCGCGAGCTGCTGGAGCGGGTGGCCACATCGGGGGCCTCGCCTCGCTCGCTGCGATTCGGACGAGGCGCCGCCGCTGCCGTCGGCGGGACGGCGGCCCTGCTGTTGCTCCTCAGCCTGTTCGCCCTGGCGGTGGGCACCTGGAAGAGCTGAGTCGGCGAACGCGTGTCGCTGGCGCTCCGGCCGACTGGGCCGTAGATAGATCCGCCCCCCAATCCGTCGCACCACGGAGGATCCAGATGTACGGCAAAACGCTCTCAGCGCGCCTCGCTCTCGTTATCGCCACCGCTTTCGTCTCGCTCATCGCGCGGGCGCCTCTGCGCGCACAGGACGTCGACGCGAAGCCGGCGCCGAACCGCGCCGAGGGTGAGGGGCCGTTCGACCGGCTGATCATCCGCGGCGCGACGCTCATCGACGGCACCGGCGGAGCCGCCACGTGGTCCGGTGGACATCGTGGTCGAGAAGAACCGGATCGTCGCAGGTCGCGAGCGTCGGCTTCCCCAACGAGCCGATCGATCCCGCCCGGCGTCCCAAGGGGGCGACGCGAGAGATCGACGCCAGCGGGATGTACGTGCTGCCGGGGTTCGTCGACATGCACGTGCACACGTGCGGCGTGCCCAAGGCGCCGGAAGCGGAGTACTGCTACAAGCTCTGGATGGCGCACGGGGTCACGACGGTGCGCGGCGTTCCGTTCGGCGGATTCGAATGGTCGCTGAACGAGGCGAAGCGCGCGAACGCGAACGAGATCACCGCGCCGCGCATGTGGAACTACCAGCGGATCGGCACCGGGAAGGGGTGGACTGGCGGCCAGATCGTGACGCCCGAGCAGGCGCGCGCGTGGGTGCGCTGGGCCAAGGAGCAGGGAATCGACGGGCTGAAGCTCGACTCGCATCCGCCAGACATCATGGCGGCGGTGCTCGACGAGGCGAAGAAGCTCAACCTGGGACTCGGTGGCGCACCTGTCGCAGACCGGCGTGGCGCAGATGAACGCCATCGACGCCGCGCGGCTCGGCCTGCAGACCGTGACGCACTACTACGGTGTCTTCGAGTCGATCTACGACAACGCCGACGTGCAGCCGTATCCCGCGGACTACAACTACAACGACGAGCAGTGGCGCTTCGGGCAGGTGGCGCGCCAATGGAACCTCGTCACGCCGCACAGCGAGAAGTGGGAGGCCTTCCTCAAGGAGATGAAGGCGCTGGACGTGACGATGGATCCGACCATGGCGATCTACATGGCCGGCCGCGACCTGATGCGGATGCGCAATGCCGACTGGGTGGAGAAGTACACGTTGCCGTCGCTGTGGGACTTCTACACGCCGAATCGCGGCAACCACGGCGCGTACTTCTACAACTGGACCACGTGGGACGAGGTGGCCTGGCGCAACTTCTACAAGGTGTGGATGCAGCTCATCAACGAATACAAGAACATGGGGGGGCGGGTGACGGTCGGGACCGACGCCGGCTTCATCTACGAGACCTACGGGTTCACCTACATCCAGGAACTGGAGAATCTCCAGGAGGCGGGCTTCCATCCGCTCGAGGTGATCCGCTCGGCGACCATGTACGGCGCGCAGACGCTGTACAAGTCGTCAGGCAGGCCGCCGGAAATCGGCGTGGTGCGTCCGGGCATGCTGGCGGACCTGGTGGTCGTGCCGGAGAATCCGATCGCCAACCTGAAGATGCTGTACGGGACGGGATTCGTGCGGCTGAACGAGAAGACAGGGAAGGTGGAGCGGGTGGGCGGGGTGAAGTACACGATCAAGGACGGGATCGTGTACGACGCGAAGAAGCTGCTGGACGACGTGGCGAAGATGGTGGAGAAGCAGAAGAAGGAGCGGGGCATTACGCGGCTCATGGTCACGGAGCTGCCGTAACCTCGTTCGTCCTCCGCGTCTTGCATGAGCTCAATCGCGGGCCCGGGTCCGACACGCCTTGACTACTCTGATGAGAGTAATATGCTCATGGCATGAGTAAGCGGCTCCAGGTCCTTCTCGATGACGCCGAATTTCGCGATCTGCAGAAGTTCGCGCGAAAGCAGCGGATGACCGTGTCGCAGTGGGTGCGCTACGCGCTGCGTACCATGCGCCGGAGGGAACCATCCGCCGACCCCGGCCGGAAACTCGCGGCGGTGCGCGAGGCAGTGCATCACTCGTATCCGTCCGGTGACATCGACGACATGCTCAACGACATCGAACGCGGGTACCTGCATGGTCGTGACGAATGATCTTCGTCGATTCAAACGTCGCGATGTACCTCGTGGGGGCTCCCCATCCGCACAAGGCGGACGCGCAGCGCCTGCTGGAGGGCGCAATCGCCGCCAACGAGCGCCTGGTGACGGACGCCGAGGTGTACCAGGAAATTCTGCATCGCTACGTGGCGATCGACCGGCGCGACGCCATTCAACCCGCGTTCGACGCCCTCAGCGGCGTCGTGGACGAGGTCTTCCCGGTGGAGCTCGCTGATGTGAAGGGAGCGAAGACCGTCCTGTACGGCAAGCCGCATCTTTCCGCGCGCGATGCGATTCATCTCGCGATCATGGAGCGGCAGCGCATCACGCGCATCATGAGCTTCGATCGCGGGTTTGACTCCCACCCCGGAGTCACCCGCCTGCACTGAGGCTCTCGGCACAGGCGTGACCCGCGGCGCTACGCTCGGGCGACAGGTTCGAGCAAACCTGCCCGGAAATCCGGGTGCGCGATCGAGATCAGTGCCTCGGCGCGTTCGCGGACCGACAGGCCGTGCAGGTTCACCGCCCCGTACTCGGTGACCACCCAGTGCACGTGGCCTCGCGTGGTGACCACGCCCGCGCCCGGCGTGAGTTCGTGGACGATCCGGGAGACCGTCCCGTCCTGCGCGGTGGCGGGCATGGCGATGATCGGTTTCCCGCCCCGCGACCGGGCGGCGCCGCGGATGAAATCCATCTGGCCGCCGATCCCCGAATAGATCCGGTGCCCGATGGAGTCGGCGCAGACCTGGCCTGTAAGATCGATCTGAATCGCCGAGTTGATCGCGGTCACGCGCGGATTCATGCCGATCAGGTGGGTATCGTTGGTGCGGTCGCAGCCATGGAACTCGACCATCGGATTGTCGTCGACGAAGTCGTAGACGCGCCGCGATCCCAGCACGAAGCTGGTGACCGTCCGTCCGGGATGCACCTGCTTGAAACGGTTGGTGACCGCCCCCGAGACGATGAGATCGACCATCCGGTCGGAGAACATCTCGGTGTGGATGCCGAGATCCTTTCGGTCGTGCAGCCGGGCCAGGACCGCCTCGGGAACGGCCCCGATGCCCAGCTGCAGCGTGGCGCGGTCCTCCACCAGCCCCGCCACGAGGTCGCCGATGCGCGCCTCCACCGGCCCCTCGCCGGCCGGCGGGTGCTCGATCAGCGGCCGGTCAGTGTGGATGAAGGCGTCGAGGCGGCCGAACGGCACGGCCGTGTTGCCGTGGGTGCGCGGCATCTGCTCGTTGATCTCGGCCACGATGAAGCGCGCACGGTCGACTGCGGCGCGGGCGCAGTCGACCGACGTGCCTAACGAGCAATAGCCGTGGCGATCCGGTGGGGAGAGCTGGACCAGGGCCACGTCCAGCGGCACCACCCCGGAGGTGAAGAGGGCGGGCGTGTCGGACAGGAAGATGGGGACGAAATCCGCCCGGCCGTCGTTCACCGGTGCACGAAGCCCCGGCCCATTGAACAGCGAGACCGACCGGAAGCGCCCCGCGCACGCCGGATCGGTCCACGGCGCCGGACCGTCGGTATGGAGATGGTACAACCGCACATTCTCGACGTCGGTGAGGCGGGCCAGGGCGTCGAGGAGCGGCGCGGGCGTGGCCGCCGCACCATGAACGAAGACGCGCATGCCGCTGGTGATGAGCGACACGGCATCGTCGGCTGCGACGGCGCGGGACAGGAGGTCGGCGGGCAGGGCTCGGCGAGGGCTGGAGGTCGTCAAATAGTCCATCGCGGACACCGACGCGTCAAACGGACGCCGCCGTCCACTCGGCTCGACACGCGATTCTCCCGACGCCAGATTGCCGGTGCGATCTCCGCACGTGCCGCGCCGCGGTGGTACTCGATCATCCGAGGCCGGTACCATGACCATCCATCGCTCCGGACTTGCTCATGCTTTCACGCCGACGGTTCATTGGCGCTTCCGGCCTCGCCCTCGCAGGTACCGCCTGTGGCGTAGCTGGCGAGCGGGACGGTGCGGCCGAGGCGGCCGGCCAGACCGCCGGTCCCACGAAACTCCCTCCGTCCATCGCCGCGCTCACCTCCATGAAGGATCAGGCGACGCCGATCACGCTCGACGAGCGGCGTGCGCGTCTCGAGCGCGCCCGCGGATTGATGCGGGACAACAGGCTCGACGCGATCCTGATCGCCGGCGGCACCTCGCTCCTGTACTTCACCGGCATGCGCTGGGGGAACAGTGAGCGGCTGACGGCGGTGGTGATCCCCGCGTCAGGCAACGCGTTCATCGTGACGCCCAGGTTCGAGGAGGAGCGCACGCTGGAACAGGCCCGGGCGGGACCGCTGGGAGCGGGGACGCAGGTACTGACGTGGGAAGAGGACGAGAGTCCGTACCAGCGCGTCCGCGAGGGCCTCGCCAACCTGCGCCTGACGACGGCGCGGCTCGGTGTCGAGGAAACGGTGAAGTTCGTGTTCGCCGATGGGATTGCGCGCGCCGCGCCGGCGGTCCGTGTGGCCAGCGCCACCCCCGTCACCGCCGGCTGTCGGATGATCAAGGATCCGCACGAGCTGGCGCTCATGCGGCTCGCGAATCAGGTGACGCTCAAGGCGTACGAGGCGGCGTATCACGCGATCAAGCCCGGGATGACGCAGGATGAAGTCTCCGGACTCATCGCCACCGCCTACGGGCGGATGGGTTTCACGGGTTACGCCAGCGTGCAGGCGGGTGAATACACCGCGCTTCCGCACGGATCGGCCACTCCGCAGACGATCCGCGAAGGGACGATCATCATGATCGACGACGGATGCGCGGTGGAAGGATACCAGTCGGACATCACCCGCACGTTCGTGATCGGCACGCCCACCGACAAGATGAAGACGGTGTTCGACATCGAGCATCAGGCGCAGACGGCCGCGCTCAAGGCGGCGCGCCCGGGCGTGGAGGCGCAGTCGGTGGACGCGGCGGCGCGCCAGGTGATCGTCGATGCCGGGTACGGCCCGGACTACAAGTACTTCTCGCACCGCGTGGGGCACGGCATCGGCATGGACGGGCACGAGTGGCCGTATCTCGTGAAGGGCAACGCGCTGGCGCTCAAGCCCGACATGACGTTCAGCGACGAACCGGGGATCTACATTCCCGGCGAGTTCGGCATTCGCCTCGAGGACGACATGCACATCACTGAGGATGGCGCCGAGCTGTTCACGCCACAGAGTCCGAGTCTGGAGGATCCGTTCGCCGTGGCCTAGGCTGCCGGGGCGAGCATTCAGCCCGAAATCGGCAAGCAGGTTCGGCCCATGGATCCTCGCAGCGGTTCAGCGCGAGGCTCCGCGTGGTTTACCAGGTTACGCCCCGACTGGATGCACTCCAATGAGAACTTCCTGGCTGATCGGATTGAGTCTCTGCCTCACCACGCCCGTCCTGGCTCAGGGCGGCGGGAGTAATCCCAATCTCATCATGGGCGGTTATAAGGCGCCGAGTCGTGCGCACCGGCACGACTGTTACGTACAGATCCTGACGCGAAACATCGTGCTGGATGCGAACCAGCGGGCGGCGGTGAATCGGATCATCACGCAGTACATGGACTCGCAACCCATTCCACCGACGTCGAACAGAACGGCGTGGCTCGCGCGCGATGACAAACGCAACTCGGAGATCCTCTCGCTCCTCATAACGAAAGCCGATTCCGACAGGTTCGAGGATAACCGGAAGCGCGAGCACGCCTGGTTCGCCAGCGGTGTCTGCCACGGCTGAGGGGCCGCTGTGATCACGCATGCGCCGGCACGCTGCCCGCCGGGAATGCCGCGCGGTGGCGCGAGGTGATGAGTGGCGTGTGGCTGAGGTGCATGCCGGCTGCGGCGATGGGCGCCTTGCTGGCTACCCTCGTGTCACCTCTTGGCGCCCAGGAGGTGCACCTCGTCACGCTGCCGCCCGAGGATGCCGTTCTGCAGGAGGGCTTCACGTATCTGTCGTCGGTTCGTGAGCTCAGCGACGGTCGGGTCATCATTGCCGACCCGCGTGAGCAACGGCTGGTTGTAGCGGACTTGGGCACGGGATCGATCACACCCGTCGGGCACCGCGGGCAAGGACCGCGCGAGTGGTCCGCCGCCATCAAGCTTCACCCGCTCCGCGGTGATTCCAGCCTGCAGATCGACGGAGGCTCTCGACGGTGGCTGGTCTTCCACGCTGATCGGATCATCGGGTCACTGCCGCCGGACGCGCCCGTGATCATCGCAACCCACGGGTACGCGCTGCAGGCAGACGGCCTTGGTCACGTGTTCGGCGTGGCAGCCTGGAGGCCCCGGCCGGGCTTGAGGAAGCACGACGCGCGTGACTCGCTGGCCGCCGTGCGGTACAGTCGCACTACGGGCAAGGCGGATACGGTCGCGTTGCTCCGCGACTGGCCGGCCACGGTGCAGACGCTGGTCTCTTCCGATGGAGAGTTCGCGGAGCGGCTGGTAAGCCGTCCCGCATTCGCCGTCGCCGAGGAGTTCGTGGCGTTCGTCGACGGATGGCTGGCCATCGCACGGCTCGAACCGTACCGCGTGGACTGGCGTACCCCCGATGGTCGATTGCTCCAGGGCACGGCCCTGCCGGTGCCAGTGGCGCGACTCGATGAGACCGAGAAGAAGGCCTACCTGGATCGCACTGCCAGCGCGCGGACGGCGGTGGAGCGCGGCGATCCCGCGATGCGAGCCGCGCTGATGCCCATGTATACGGACTTTCCCGCTGCGATTCCTCCCTTTCAGAGCGACGCGCTCATTGCCGGCGGGGACGGGCGCGTCTACATACGCCGCACGGTAACCGCGACTCACCCGGAGCCGCGTTATGATGTCGTCGATCGTCGCGGCGAGCTTGCGGGGCAGATTCATCTTGCCGCTGGCGAGCGTATTGTGACGGTCAGTGCGCGCTATGTGTACGTCGTGTGGCGCGACAAGGATGATGTCGAGCGCTTGCGCCGACATCCGCTCTGAATAGCGCACGCCCGTCCGCGACGAACCCGAGGGGACGCCTCCCCGGCGGTCCCGAGCAGGACCTGGGTCGCCGCGCCGGCCGTAAGCTATGATCGGAAGTTGGCAGGCGCACGACGCGTTTCGCGTCGGTGCCACGGTCCCCGCACGACTGGGGCCCGCCGACGTTCGGTGCTTATCCGCGAGGGAGGTGCGGCGGGTGGGCCGGGTCCGATCGACTCGTCGTCCCGTCCGGTGTATCGTCGTTCAGCATCCGGACCGCCGGGGTGTCCAGGTCATCGAACTGCCCACGCTTCGCCGCCCAGACGAATGCGATGACCGCGCCGGCCACGATCACCAGCGCAATCGGCAGCACCAGATAGATCACGCTCATGCGCGGGCGGCCTCGAACGTGCGGCTCCGCCAGGCAATGAGCAGCACGGTGAGCGAGCTCGCCGGCATGAGCACGGCCGCCATCAACGGATTGATGGTGCCGGTGATCGCCAGCGTGGCGCCCACCGCGTTGTAGCCGAGCGAGAAGACCACGGCGCGACGTATCACCGTCATCGTGCGGCGGGCGCCGCGGGTGAGCTGCACCAGCGGGGCCAGACCAGGGCGCGAGAGGTATACGTCGGCCGTCGCGAGGCACGCCTCGGCGCCCCCGTGCACCCCGACGCCCACCGACGCGGCCGCGATCGCGCCCGCATCGTTCACGCCGTCACCCACCATGATCACACGACCCACCTGCCTGGCCCGCTCCACGAAACGGCGCTTTGCCTCCGGCGATGCATCTCCCGTGCACTCGTCAGGCGCGATGTCGAGCCGCCGTCCGACGTCCGCGACCACCGGTGACGCATCGCCACTCAGCAGCGAGACACGCCAGCCGTCGCTTCGCAGGGCGTGCACCGCGGCAGCGGCGTCGGGTCGGAGCGGATCTCCGAATCCGGCGCGCCCCACCACCTGCCCGTCCACCGCGACCCAGACCGGCGTGAGCGCGCTGCGGGCTGGTGGCGCCCCCGCCCCGGAGGCACCGGTTTCCCGCCGCACGAAAGCCGGCGAGCCGATGACCACACGACGACCACTCACGGCGCCGCGAATTCCGCCACCGGCCACGTGCTCCACGTCGGCGGCGCCGCCCCGCGGCGCCGGTTCGAGGCGGGTTCGCCCGTCGATCGTCACCGACAGGTGCCCGCGCGCCGTCGCAAACGACGTCATGCCGTGTGTCAACCGCGCGGACTCCGCTCGCCCCCCGGGCTTCCATGCTCGCCGAAACCCCTCCGCGACCGGATGCGTGGATCCACGCTCGGCATCGAGCACCAGCGGTTTCACCCACTCCGGTCCCTCCCAGTCCTCCAACGACGTTGCCGCCTGCGTGACCGTCCCCGTCTTGTCGAGCACCAGCAGCGCGGGGCGCGCCAGTTCCTGCAACGCCTCCCCGCTCTTCACGAGGATCCCCGCACGCGCTGCCTGGCCGATCGCTGCGGCAACCGCCAGCGGCGTGGCCAGTGCCAGCGCGCACGGGCAGGTGACCAGCAGGAGCGCGATGGCGCTGTCCATCGCGCGCGCGGCGTCGCGCTGCTGCCAGTACAGGTAGGTGAGAGCCGCCAGAACCATCACCGCGCCCACGAACCACCCCGCCATACGGTTGGCGAGGAGCACCACCGGAGCGCGTCGCGTGGCGCTCTCCTCCACCTGACGCAGGATGGCGGCGATGCGGCGGGTCTCACCGGCCGCAGTGACCCGCACCCGCAGCGGCGCGCTTACGTTCAACGTCCCCGCGAAGACCCGATCGCCCGGGCCGACGGACGCGGGCCGCGACTCGCCCGTGAGGAGCGCGGCGTCTACCGCCGATCGGCCCTCGGTGACCTCGCCGTCCGCCGGAAACGTCTCGCCCGGATGCACCGCCAGGATCTGATCCGGCAGCACCGCCTCGGCCGGCACCTCACGGGGGCGTCCGGTATCGTCCAGGATGCGCGCGTTGGCGGGGGTGAGCGAATGCAGCAACTCGGCCGCCTCGCTGGCGGCGCGCTGCCCACGTTGCTGCAGCAACCGCCCGCACAGCAGCAGGAAGATCAGCAGAGTGATGCCGTCGAAATAGATCGGCCCCTGGTCCGTGACGGTGTTGATCGCGCCGCGCACCAGTCCGGCGCCTAACGCGATGGCGATCGGCAGATCCATGTGCAGCGTGCGGGTCCGGAGGGCCGCCAGCGCGCCGGTAAAGAACACCCGCCCCGGATAGAGCACCGCCGGCACGGTGAGCCCCAGTCCGATCCACCGGAACAGGCGCACGTACGAGGCGTCCATGCCCGACCACAACCCGCTGTAGAGCGCGAGCGTGGGAAGCATGACGTTGATGGCGATGGCGCCGGCGACTCCGATGCGCACCAGCGCCGCGCGATCCTCGCGCCGCCGCATCGCGTCCCGACGAACCCCGCGAAATGGATGCGGCGTGTAGCCCAGGGCGTCCAGAGAACGCGCGATCTCCGACAGCCGGACAGCGCCCGCGTCCCACTCCACCGTGGCCAGCGAGCGGCGCACGTTCAGCTCCGTGCGCATCACGCCGGGCACCACCAGCGGGATGCGCTCCACCAGCCAGACGCACGATGCGCAATGCACGCCCTCGAGGTAGAGCTCCACGCGGGAGAGCCCGCTGTCCGCTCGCGTGACGTAGAGGTCGTGAAAGGCCGCGTGGTCGAACTCCTCGAAGCTGCGCCCGGTGCGCTGCACCGGACGATCGCGGCGCTGGGGCAGCGCGTAGTACTGGGCCAGTCCGTGCGAATGGAGAATGGCGAACGCAGCGCGACACCCCTCGCAGCAGAACTGCTCGCTGCCGGCAGGATCCGCGCGACCGGGCGGGACGTCGAGGCCGCAGTGGACGCAGGCCACGCGCCGCACATCGCCGACCCGGGCGTGGTCGGCGATGCCACGGAGGCTAGCGACTCGCCGCATGCGCCGCGTGCGCGGAGGCCGGCGCGTCCCCGGACATGCGCAGGCGCCCGGCGATGGTGAAGAGTCCCAGCACCACCACGACCGTGGCCGCGACCAGAGGCAGCCGGAGTCGAAGCGACGTCCCCAGGCGCTGGAGTCCGGCTCCCAGCGCGAGCATGACCGGCAGGGTCCCGGTCCAGAAGAGCAGCATCAGCGCCGCTCCGCGCACCGGCGACCCACTGCCGCCGGCCGCGGCCACGAAGACGTACAGCCAGCCGCACGGCAGCAGGGCGGTCGCCAGCCCGGTGACCGCGGCGCGTACCTCCGGCCGCTGTTCGCGCACCCCACGCAGCAGCGCCGCGACCGCGCGATGCAGGCGAGACGACGCCCGCGGCATGCCCAGCCGCACGCCGCGCACCGCGAGCCAGGTGGAAACACCCCAGGCGACCATCATCCCGCCGGCCACGATGCCCGCGACTCGCCCAAGTCCGGTTGCCACCCCTGCGCGGTCGAGCCCGGCGCCTAACGCGCCGGCGATCGTGCCGAGCAGCAGGTAGGCGGCGAGCCGTCCTCCGCTGTATGCCAGATGCGCCAGCGGCGCGCGGGCGCCCCGACCCGGCTGCGCGCCGGTAGTAAAAGGCCACGAAGGGTCCGCACATCGCGGCGCAGTGCGGACTCCCCACCAGGCTGGCCATCAGGATGGCGAACGCCCCGGTCATGATCCGGTCGGCGCCGCGGCGTCGGTGTCGACGCGCCTGTCAGCCGTGAAGTGGGCGTCGCCGCGGTGAATGTCGAAGCGCAGCTCCCACATCCCGCGCCGCCAGCCGGGAAACGCGGCGCGATAGGCCCCACGACCCTCGTCGCGCAGCAGCAGGGTGATGGGGCGGCTCGCCCGCGTGTTGTGAATGGCCACGACAGCGATGCGTGCGCCCGACAGAGGCGTTCCGCCGTGGTCCTCGAGGGTCACATCCAGCGTACCGGCGGCATCGGTACCCGTGTCGTGGAGCGCCGGCGTGAGCCGCCAACCCAGCGAATCGTTGCGCGCGCGCTGTGCCAGCTCGTCGTCCCAGTGCACGGCCTTCTGATAGTAGTCAGGCTCGACGGCGACGGACGGATCCCGGTTGGCCACCCGGACGATCCAGACGTTGGCCGCGATCGTCAGGCCGAGAATAGTCGCCACCGCAATCGGCCACCCCGTGCCGCGCTTCACCGCTGGTCCCTCCTGTCTCCCTGCTTCGGTCGCGCGTCGCCCGGATGCTCCGGCGTATCGTTGCCATGCGACCGCTCGTCGTTCGGTCCGAGCAGCTTCCACGGAAATTGCGCCGTGTACGAGGCGCCGTCCGAGAGCCGCAGCACCACCCGATGCTCGCCGTCGTCGAATGCGTCACGCGGGAGAAGCACGAACAGGCTCGTGGTTTCCGTGTGTCCCCCGGCCACGGGAAGCGGATTGACCGGCACGATCACATTCCCCTGTGCAACACCGTCGACGTCGATCCGGTAGCTCCGATCGTGACGGCCACGGTTGGAGATCTTCACGCGCACCTGATTCGCCACGCGCCCATCCGGCTCCACGTTGAACGGTGCGCCGGTGCCGCGCAGGAGAACGACATCGGTTGACGCCTTCGTGCCCAGCTGGTAGACGAAGGTACCGAGGAAGATCGCGAGCGCGGCGGGATAAAGGACGGTGCGGGGTCGCAGCACGTGGGCCGGACCTCCCTCCAGCACCTCCCGGGAGGAATAGCGAATCAGCCCGCGTGGCTTCCCCACCTTGTCCATCACGGCGTCACAGGCGTCCATGCACTGTGTGCAGTGGATGCACTCCATCTGAAGACCCTCGCGGATGTCGATCCCCGTGGGGCAGGTCTGCACGCACATCCCGCAGTCGATGCAATCGCCGGCGGAGACGTCGCGCTCCTTCGTGCCGCGCGCTCGTGGCTCGCCGCGCCGCGTGTCGTAGGCCACGATGCGGGAGTTCCGGTCCAGCAGCACCGACTGCCAGCGGCCGTACGGGCACGCGATGGTGCACGTCTGCTCCCGGAAGAACGCGAAGTCACCGAAGACGAGAAGCGTCGTCACCGCCATGACGGCAAATGAACTGGGGTGGTTCACGGGCGACTGGGTCACCCAGATCCTCAACTGCTCGACTCCGACGAAGTAGGCCAGGAAGGTGTTGCCGAGGATCGCCGCGACGACCACGTAGACAGCGAACTTGAGCACGCGGCGCGGTTGCAGCCGGTGGCCCGCGCGGTCCATCGCCAGCGATGCATGCGGGCCGCCCTCGATCAGCCGCTCGAGCGGGCGAAAGAGGAACTCCATCCACACCGTTTGTGGGCATCCCCATCCGCACCAGACGCGCCCGAACAGCGCGGTGAGCAGGAAGACCGCCACGATCACTGTGCCCAGAAACAGCATCAGCAGCAGCGTGTCGGTGGGCAGGAACGTGTAACCGAACAGCGTGAACTGGCGTCGCGGTGCGTCGAGCAGGATGAGCGGCAGGCCGTTCATGCGGACGTGGGGAATGCCGAGATACACGACCATCAACGCGTAGGCCACCCAGCGCCGCATCTTCCAGTAGTGGCCGTATGATGGGCGTGGCCGAAGCCAGCGACGTGTGCCGTCCTCGTTCAGCGTGGGAAGGACCCGCCCGCTGGCCTGCGGCGCCACGCTGGTCATGGCGCGACCCTGATCCCTTCCGGAGGCTTGGGGTTGGGTGGATTCGAGCCACGCAGCGTACTGACGTACGCGGCCAGCGCGTTGATCTGGTCGGGCTTGAACACCTTCCCCCATTGGGGCATGCCCTTTGCCAGCACGCCGTCATTGATCGTCTTCCGGATCTCGGCCAGCGTGCCGCCGTGGAGCCAGTAGTCATCGGTGAGGTTCGGCCCGATCAGTCCTCCGGCGTCGGGGCGGTGACAGGGCGTGCAGTTCTGCGCGAACATCTGCTTGCCCGTCGACACCACTCTCGGGTCGGCGGCGAGCGTCGCCAGTCGCTCCGGCGTCGGACCACCGGCTGGCTCCAGCTTCTCGCGCAACGCGGCGGCGCGGCTCACGTCGGCGTTGTAGTCCGCGATGCGCCCCGCTCCCACGCCGACGCCCGGCACGTTGAGGGCGTACAGGATGGCAAAAATGATCGTCAGCCAGAAAATCGTGACCCACCACCGCGGCATCGGATTGTCGTACTCCTGAATGCCGTCGTAGCTGTGGTCCATCAGCCGGTCCCGCTCCTGTTCGGCCATATGCGATCACTCCTCGCGGTGGCGTGATGGTGGGGTGGGTTGGTCGTTCAGCGGCAGCCGGGCGTCGCGCTCCCACTTCGCCTTTCTGGACGGGAGGTAGATACGCCAGAGGATGATGACGAACGCGATGAAGAACAGCACCAGCCCGACCTCGGCGTAGCGCGAGAGGCCCGCGCCGCTCATGATTTCGGTGAGACTCATCGGCCACCCCCTCCCGGGGCGGCGGTCGCGTTCCCGGCCACCGACGGCACGCCCTGGATGTCCCGGCCCAGGCGCTGGATGTACGCGATGAGCGCGACGAGTTCCTTGTGTTCCAGGCCCTTCGGACCGCCGGCCTGCGCGATCGAGGCCGCGACCTGCGCCGCTTGTGCCCGCGCCATGTCCGCGGCGTGATTCACGGCGTCGCCATACGGCACACCGAGCATCGCCATCACATCCACCCGCTTCTGAATCTGCGGGAAGTCGAGGTCATTGCGCGCCAGCTGCGCGTAGGGGGGCATGATCGATGCCGGCGAGAGCTCCCGCGGATTGGCGAAGTGCCGGACGTGCCAGAGGTCGGGGTATTTCCCGCCTTCCCGCGCCAGGTCCGGCCCGATGCGCCGGGATCCCCAGAGGAAGGGATGGTCGTAGACCGACTCCCCCGGCTTGGAGTACTCGCCGTAGCGCTCGGTCTCATACCGAAGCGGACGGATCATCTGCGAATGACAGTTGAAGCACCCTTCGCGAATGTAGATGTCACGCCCCGCCAGCTCGAGCGGCGTGTACGGTTTGACGGACGCGATGGTGGGGACGTTCGACTTGATGAGGAACGTCGGAATCGCCTCGAACAGCGTAGCGACCAGGACGGCAACCGTGGTGAGGACCGTGAACGTGATGGGGAGGGCCTCCCACTTCCGGTGCCATCGCAGAGAGAGGAATCGTGCCAGTGCCCCGACGGGCTCCGGCGCGCCATGGCGCGGTGCCGGCTCGGCCGGGGCGGTGCGCGCGAGGGGCGCCGCCCGCACCACCAGTTCCTCGTACGTCGCCGGGCGCGCACGCCACGTCTTGAAGATGTTGTACGCGAACAGCGCAGCGCCGATGATGTACAGCGATCCTCCCACGGCGCGCACCCAGTACATCGGAATCAGGCGGGCCACCGTCTCCACGAAGTCCGGGTACTGGAGTCGGCCCGTCTCGTCGAATGCGCGCCACATCAATCCCTGCGTGACGCCGGCGCTGTAGATCGCCACCACGTACAGGATGATGCCGAACGAGGCGATCCAGAAATGGGCCTCCGCGAGCTTCCTGCTGTACAGCTTTGCCTGGAACAGCCGCGGGGCGAGCCAGTAGATCATCCCGAACGTGAGGAACCCGTTCCAGCTCAGGGCGCCCGTGTGCACATGGGCGATGACCCAGTCGGTGTAATGGGCGAGGGCGTTCACGCTCTTCACCGACAACATCGGCCCTTCGAAGGTCGCCATCCCGTATCCGGTGATGGCGACCACCATGAACTTGAGCACCGGGTCGTCGATCACCTTGTGCCACGCCCCGCGCAGCGTGAGCAGGCCGTTGATCATCCCGCCCCACGACGGCGCCCAGAGCATCACCGAGAAGATCATGCCTAACGTGGACGCCCATTCGGGCAGGGCCGTGTAGTGCAGGTGGTGGGGCCCGGCCCAGATGTACATGAACACCAGCGTCCAGAAATGCACGATCGACAGCCGGTATGAATAGACCGGTCCCTCGGCCGCCTTGGGCATGAAGTAGTACATCAGCCCCAGGAACGGCGTGGTGAGGAAGAACGCCACCGCGTTGTGGCCGTACCACCACTGCATGAACGCGTCCTGCACCCCGGCGTAGATCGAGTAGCTCTTGAAGAGCCCCGCCGGCAGCGAGAGGTTGTTGAAGATGTGGAGCAGGGCGACCGTCACGATGCTGGCGATGTAGAACCAGATCGCCACGTAGATGTGCCGTTCGCGCCGCCGGACCATGGTGCCGATCACGTTCACCGCGAAGATCACCCACACCACGGCGATCAGGATGTCGATCGGCCACTCCAGCTCCGCGTACTCCTTGGCCTGGGTCAATCCCAGGGGCAGCGTGATGGCCGCCGCAACGATGATCGTCTGCCACCCCCAGAAATTGAGGCGGCTCAGCGTGTCGCTGTACATCCGCGCCTTGAGCAGGCGCTGGGTGGAGTAGTAGACGCCGGTGAAGATCGCGTTGCCGGCGAATGCGAAGATCACCGCGTTGGTGTGGAGCGGCCGCAGTCGGCCGAAAGCGAACCACGGCGCCAGGTTGAACGCCGGCCAGGCCAGCTGCACCGCGATGATGAGGCCCATGAGGAAGCCCACCAGGCCCCAGATGATCGTTGCCCACAGGAATTTGCGGACGATCGCGTCATCGTAGGTGAAGCTGTCGAGCCCTGCGGGGGCGGGGCGGCTCGCGGCGTGCAGGTCGTCGGGGGCCGACATGGAGTCCTCGGTGGGGCCGGAACGGCGTGGACGGGGGAGCGCTCAACGCGAAAAACGCGCTGTCCGGCGGGGATGACGCGAGGACCGCCGGCGCGCGCTGACGGGAGCGAATATCGGCGCCGATGTTCTGGGGCGGTCGTCAGGCGAGTTGCGGCGCCATGACGGGGATTCCCTTACAAAGGGCAGTTGCGCGGACCGCGACCGCGCTGCCCGAGTTCTCGGCTGGCGGACCGCCAGCGAGTGGGGTGGAGCAGCGTAACCAATACGTCACCCGACGGTGCCATTGATGGCGTGGCCGCTTGTGGCTGCTTGCGTTCGGGACCGGATCAGCGAATCGTGTGTCGGTAGCACGCCGGAGTTCCGGCAATGATGGACGTCCAGGTGGTGCGACACTGGAAATCTCCGGAAGAGCGCGACGAGTTCTGGCGAGACCTCCTGCGGAGATTCGACCGACGTGTGCAGGCGTATGCCCGGACGGCGCGCCTCATGGACGACGAAACGAGCGACGTCGTCTGGGATCTCTGGGAGGAAGCCGTCCGACACGAGTCGGCCCTGCTGCAGTCCCCCGACCCGTGGGAAATCCTGCTGCCTCTCTTGAGGCAGTTGTGCGCGCGACGCGTTCGGATTCGGCGCCACGAGCATTCCGACGCGCGCGCTGTTGACCACTATGCGTTGTCCGACAGTATCGGCGGCAGTTGTTCGGAGGCACTGGCTGCGTGGATGGAGCAAGCGCTCTCGGAGCTCACGCCGCGGCAGCGCGACAGCCGGGGGCGGTTCATCGTAACCCCGACGGTGGACGTGGGACGGCTCGCCATCTACGACTCGACCGGCGCGTTCCTGCGGCTCGTCGGGGCACGGGGCCGGGGCCCGGGCGAGTATCAGCTGGCAGAGGTGGTGCTGGTAGCGCCGGGCGATTCCCTCTACATCTTCGACGGGCTCGCGCTCGGTTTTACCGTTCTCACCCCGGAGTATCGGTATGCGCGCTCGGTGCATCTCGGCGTGCGCGCCGAACAGGCGCTCCGGCTGGGCGATGGTCAGGTGGTGATCCAATCGCGTATCGCGACGCCCGAGCGGTTTGGCTTGCCGGTGCACACGCTCGCGCCCGACGGGCGGGTTCTCCGGTCGTTCGGGAGCACCGACTTGACGATTCCGCCGGGGGCCCTCTTGGCGCAGTACCGGCTGATCGCTGCCGCAAGCGCGAGCAGCGTGTGGGCGGCGCGGCTCGACCGCTACGAGGTGCAGGAGTGGAGCGATTCCGGGGAGCTGCGCCGAACGCTGCTTCGCGACCCGACGTGGTTCACGCGCGCAGACGGCGAGGAGCCGGGGCCGCCTGACGAGGTCCGTCCACCCTCAGCACTGCGAGGACTGAGCCCGGCGCCTGGCGGCCGGCTGTGGGTGCTCGCGACCGTCGCACGCGCCGACTGGAAGCCGGACCCCAAACTGGCCGGGCGCGATCCGCGGCGCGGGCGGCCGGCGCCGGCCGCGGCGAGCCTGGGGCGGTATCTGGATACGGTCGTGGAGCTCCTGGATCCGGCCCGGGGACAGCTCGTGGCGGCGCAGCGGATGCCGGGGGTCGGCCTGGGCGTGGCCGGGCCGGGGCTGGTGTACGCGCGCCGCGAACGTCCCGACGGCGGCGGCGAGACCATCGAAATCTCACGGCTGCGGCTCGTGATGCCCGCAGTCGCACGTCCTCAATAAGGAGGCCATCATGAAGTACATCATCCGTGGGGTATCGTTCGCGCTGGCCATTGGGCTCGTTGGATTTGTGTCTGCTGCTGGCCGAACTCGCCCAGACCCGACTGCTCGCGTCGCCATGAACCTCGTGTCGTCGGACCGCGCGGCGTCTTTCGATTTCGGATGCGACAAGTGCGTGGACTGGTCAGGTGGATCTCCCACTCATGACTTCACCGCGATTCCTTGCACCTCGGATGGTACGTGCTTTCACTGTATCGACCAAGACTGCACCCCCGAGGGTGGGTACTTGGGTACCTGTTCGTCCCATCACGGCGAATGTGCCATGCAGGGACCGAGTCCGGACGAGCTGGAGGCGGCCGTAGCGGTGGGCGATTCCCATGTCCTGCGTCATCTCGTGTCCACATACCCGTCGGCCCTCACCGCAAACGCTGACCGAGGCGTTCTACAGGTGCTGAACTGCAATGGTATGGTGAGCGCACAATACGCCCTGTCGCGTCAGATGTTGTTGGGTCTTGTGACCCAGTAGCTGTGAAGAGCTGCGCGGGTTCGAGCGCAAGGCTCGCCTCGGCGGTCATGCTGCGGAGCGCAACGGGATGGCCATTTCTGGTCTCAACACGAGACTCGAAGGGCCGTCCCGCGTGCCTCGGCGCAGGCTCCGACGCCTGCGTGCCACGTACGATCCGGGCCTTGCTCGATCCGATCACAGGCAAACAGCCACCCGGTTGGCAGGCTTCGCGCATAGTGGCTCTCGACTTGAGCCACCACATGGTGTCCCGAACAGGGAGATCGCAACGCGGAGAGTGAGGCGAGCAATACTCAGCATGGATGCTCTCATATCAGGCCCAAGCTTGGGATTGCTATCGATGTAAGACAAGGATACGATGGCGGTTGGAAATCGAGTCGCCGATCCTCTGAAGGTGTGCCGCCCGCCCAAGCCCGAGGAGCTGCCCGGCATGAAGCTAGAGAATGAAGAGCCTGCGCGCGCCCGATTCGTCATGAGGAGGCTTGTCCGCATCGGTGCGTTGTGCCTAACGCCACCGACAGTGCTCTCTGGCCAGGACGCCCGCGTGCATGTGACCGGCACGGTGACCGACACCGCCCACCATCCGGTGCCGTACGTCAACGTGTTGGTAAGCGGGACGCGCCGCACCGTCGCCGGTGACGCCGGTCAGTTCCGGCTGGAACTTGCGCCGGGCCGCGTCGCGCTCGAATTCCGCCGGCTGGGCTATCGCCCCGAGCAGATGACCTTCGAGCTAGGTGGCGACACGGCGGTCACGATCAGCCTGATTCCCGTCGCGCAGAAGCTTCAGGCGCAGGAGGTGACGGGGCCGCGTTCGTTCGCGCTCGAGCTGCACGGTTTCTACCAGCGGATGGCGGACCGCGAGAAGGGGATCAACGCGGGCCACTTCATCACCGCCGAGGATATCGAGCGACGGAATCCGCGACGGCTGACGCAGATGATTGAGGACATTCCCAGCGTACGGATCTTGCCGGTAGGACCAAAGTCGGGGGACATGTGCCCGCGCGGCTACTGCTTGGCGCCGGCGGGGTCCAACCACTGTCCGATGACCGTGTACTTGGACGGCCAACGCCTCAATCGACTCACCAGTGCCAGTCCGTCAGCCGATTACGTCACGGACCTCGACGATTTCATTATCCCCAGTCACGTGGCTGGCATGGAAGTGTACGCGCATCCTGGCGAGGTCCCGCCACAATACCAGTTACTCAACGGCATGTGTGGCGTCATCCTCGTCTGGACGAAGTGACAGGCTGCGCGACGGATTGGGGTTCGGGCGCCGAGGTCGAGATGGGTGCGAAAAATGAGGCGGTCACACGGCTCGGGCGAGTGTCACCTCGCCGGAGTGGTTCTCGTCGCGCGGGCCATTCGCCGTCGCGCCGCGAGCGACGGCGTTCGGCCGCACCCCGTGCTATCGCTCGACTGGCGCGTCCCGACATCGCGCGGTGATGGCGTGCTGTCCGTGAACGCTTGCGTTTCGGGACTGGAAGGCGAATAGTGTTTTTCGGCCGTGCGATCGGAGTTGTGGCAGTGATTGCAGGACCAGGTGGTGCGATGGAAGTCGGCGGAGGAGCGCGACGAGTACTGGCGCGACCTCTTGCGGAGGTTCGACCGGCGCGTGGAGGCGTATGCCCGGACGGCGCGCCTCACCGACGACGAAGCAAGCGATGTCGCGTCGGATCTCTGGGAGGAGGCCGTCCGGCACGAGGCGGCGCTTGTGGAGTCTGCCGACCCGTGGGAAATCCTGCTGCCCCTCTTGAGGCAGTTGTGCGCACGACACATTCGGATTCGGCGCCACGAGTATGCCGATGCCCGGGGCGTGGATCGCTACGCAGGGTCCGAAAGTATCGGCGACAGGGACTCGGTTCCCTTGGCGGAGGCGGAGGAAGTCCTCTGGGGTGTCTGGGCGACTGCTGCCGACAAGGAGACGGAGCTGTCCGGGAGCGGTGATGCATCGGGAGTACTCGACGCAACTGTCCGGGAGGAATCGGCTAGACACGTTCACGTCAGGCGGTACGAGGTCGGAGGCACGGATGTTGTAGCCGGGATCGGCGGGGAAAGTGAAGAGTCACCCGACGCCGAGACGACCGACGCCGAGACTTCCGTGAGATGGATTCAACGGGCGTGGTGGTGCCTCACACCGATGCAGCGAGTCGTTCTCAAGCTGCGCTTCTGGCAAAGCTGGGCCTACCGGCGGATCGCGGCGCTCACGGGGATGCCGGAAGCGACGGCGCGAAGCCATGCATCGCAGGGGCTAACACGGTTAAGGAGGTTTGCGACCACAGATCCCAATGCTGGTTCGGTAAGACCAGTTCTCCCGAAACGCGCGCAGGATTCGCGTGCGCAGCAGCGTAGGGAACGGCGTCCGCAACTCGAGGCCGGCTCTGCACACTATCCGCCTCCATAGTTCTTCATAATAGAGGCCGTAATAATCAGAGGGACCAGCAGCGGGGTGGGCGGAGTGTGAGCGAGCGGGGTTGGCCAAACCCCGGACGATGTTGTGTCGTACTCCGCTCTCCATCTCACGACCGACACGAACGCCGGACCCCGGACCGCTTTCCGTATCCAGTCGTATGTTGCGAACCTTGGTCGATCGAGTGGTGACGCCCGTCCTCGCTATCTGCTGCGTCACGGTTACTGCTCTCTCGGTGCGCAGCCAGTTCTTTCGGCCGCGGCCTACCCTTCCTTCCCGGCCATCTTTGCCCGCAATAGGCCGCCCGCTGCCTCAAGAGCGAAGCCTACGCATCGCGGATCGCCGAGGACTCGATGATCGCAATGACCGTGGGCATCGGCGGCACGCCGAGTTGGGTGGTCGGTGACTCCGTCTTTGGTGGCGTTCCGTCCATGGCCCAGCTCGAAGGATGGATACGGAAGGCTTTGAAGGGACAGCAGCCAGTCGCCACCGGTCGATCACCTCCGTAACACTGAGTTGGAGTTGACCCGTTCTCGTGGAGACTTCACCCTTTGGGGGAGGAGGAGTCCCAATGCCACGAGAACGCCGCAGGAAGCAGCGCGTCTACCCACCGGAGTTTCGCCAGCAGCTGATTGAGCTGGTGCGGGCGGGACGGACCCCGGAAGAGTTGTCGCGGGAATTCGAGCCGTCTGGTCAGACGATCCGGAACTGGGTGCAGCAGGCGGAGCGTGATGGCGGCAGGCGAGCCGACGGCCTGACGAGTATCGAGCGGGAGGAGCTGGGCCGGCTGCGTCGGGAGAATCGGCGCTTGAAGCAGGAGCGTGACATCCTCTCAAAAGCGGCGGCCTGGTTCGCCCGCGAGACCGGCACGATCCCGAGTGGTTCGAACGGAGCTTCGGGTTCGTGAGGGATCACCAGGCCATGTTCCCGGTCGCGACGATGTGTCGCGTCCTCGAGCTCTCGCCGAGTGGGTTCTACGCGTGGCAGCAGCGGAGACTCTCACCGCGCGCGATTCGCGATGTCACGCTCACGGCGCAGATCATCGGCTTCCATGCGCGCAGCGATGGGACGTACGAGGCGCCACGGATTCTTCGCGATCTGCGCGACGTGGGGGAGCGCGTGGGGCAGAAACGGGTCGCGCGTTTGATGCGGGCGGCCGGGTTGGCGGGGGTGAGCCGCCGCCGGTGGGTGACCACGACGCAGCGCGGGGCCCGTCGTCGTCGCCGTCCCCGATCTGGTGCAGCGAGCGTTCGTGGCGACGGCGCCGAATCAGCTCTGGGTCGCGGACATCACGTACGTCCCGACGTGGGCGGGCTTTCTGTTCCTCGCCGTGGTGCTCGACGCGTTCAGCCGGCGGATCGTCGGCTGGGCGATGGCGCCGCATCTCAGGACGTCGCTCGTGCTGGCCGCACTGGAGATGGCGCGCGTGCAGCGCCGGCCGGTCGGAGTCATCCATCACTCCGATCATGGCTCGCAGTACACCTCGCTGGCGTTCGGCGAACGCTGCAAAGTGTCCTAGGCGTGCGGCCGTCACGCGGCTCGGTTGGGGACTGCTACGACAACGCGCTCTGCGAGAGCTTCTTCGCGACGCTCGAGTGCGAGCTCCTCGATCGCCGCACCTTCCGCTCGCACGCGGAGGCCCGGACCGCCATCTTCCGCTTCATCGAGGGCTGGTACAACCCGCATCGCCGGCACTCCACCCTCGGCTACTTGTCACCCATCAACTACGAACGCCTTCACGCCAATGCGGCTTGAAACCCAAGTCGCCAACCATCCACGAAAGCGGGTGAACTCCAAGTCATGCTATGGTGCGTCCCGTTCGGGGCATTGGGCCGGCGTTGGTCCAGCTCCACAAGGTCGGTGGAGCGACGGTCACAGAGCAAGAATGCGCACTGACGCAGCGGGTCATGTTCACAAATCGAGCTGTTGACCCTGTCGTCGGGTCCGATCGACAAGGAGGAATCATGAGGACCAGATCGGCTCGCGTTGGCCATCTCTACGATCTTCGGCGCGACCACACTGTTGGGGGCAACCCTCGACGACGATCCCTGTCACGAGCTCTGCGGCCCTGGCGTTACCTGTTGTTCGTACAGTGAAGGGGGCGCTGATGTCTGCTGCAGCTACTCGCAAACGCAGTGCTGCACCTCGAATCAGACGAAGTGCTGGACGTACCAATGCTGATTCCTTGGACGCGAGGTGGCTCGGCGTCAAGCTGCCTGTAGAGCCAAGTCACGCAACCGAACTGCAACGGAGAGAATCTCCTCAGCAGGCGGTCACCGCGGGCGTCTGAGTTCCGGTGACGACATCGTCGGCAGCGGCTTCCCTCTGGCCAACTCCCAACCGGGGGCAGACGGAATCTCGCTGTGCCTCAGACGCGTGGATGGAATGCGGTTGCGAGTGCCGCCTTCAGGAGGGAGCGTGAACCAGAGATGCCATCACCCATGCCTATGGTGCGTGCCCGTTCGGGTCACAGCGGCGTCACCGCGCAACGTCTGCGGGTGAGGCAACCCGTCTCTGGTTGACCCTGGTCGCTGCTCTTCTCGCTCCGTCTTCGGTCGTGGGCCAAGGGTTACCGCGCGCCATGCTCGGTAGTCCTACCGGTCGATTGGACCGGGAATTCAGCGACATCGTTTCGGTGCGCGAATTGAGGAACGGGCGCGTCATCGTATCCGACCCCAAGGATCGTGGTCTCGTCGCTGTGGATTTCCGAACGGGTGACATCGCCGGCGTCGCCCGGCAGGGGCGAGGACCGGCGGAGTACAGTCGCAGCGATAACGTCTTCCCGCTTGCTGGCGACTCGAGCCTCATGGTCGACGCTCCCAACCGGCGCATGCTCCTGCTCGATCAGGCGCGCGTCGTGATCACGATTCCGCCGGACGACCCTTTGACTCGCGCAACCCAGGGTCACGTCGACGGCGCCGACACCCTTGGCCGCCTGTTGACGTCCCGCCAGAGACCGCCAAAGCCCGGGAGTTCAGTCATCGGCGACGAGGACAGCACATCGCTAATCCTCATCGCACGCGTGAGTGGCCGATCCGAGACCATCGGTGCCGTGCGCCGCATGCCCGGCCACATGGAAGCTCGATACGACGCGGACGGTAAGCTGCTCAGCACGAGGTTCCGGTCTAATCCTCTCCGTCCCGCCGAGAAGTTCGTGATGTGCTCCGACGGCTGGGTGGGGGTGGCACGCCTGGAGCCGTACCGGATGGATTGGCGACGTCCGGACGGCCATTGGCTCGCCGGCGCCCCGCTTCCGTTCGCCGCCATCCCGATCAACACGCATGAGATTGAAGCGGCCCTCGAGCGGTTCGCCCGCGCATCCGGCTTTGGGCTGGGTCGACCAGAGAACTTCGAGAACTGGCCGGCCACGCTACCGCCGTTTCCCATGCTGGCGTCGCTGTACTGTGCCCCCGAGGGCAGCGTGGTGATCCCGCGGGAGCCGTCAGCCCGGGATCATGAGCGGGTTTACGACGTCGTGAACCGTGAGGGCAGACTCAACGCGCGCATCGCGCTGCCGATGAGCGATCGGATTGTCGGATTCGGGCGCGGGTCAGTGTACGTGGTCCACGAGGACGAAGACGGCATCGACCACCTGCTGAGGTACGCCTGGCCTCCGCCACCGGCATGATAGATTCAGTGAGCTGAGCGCGTGCGTGACCAGCCCCGGCGGATCTCTCGCCGCGCACGCCGGCAACCGGCCGCGGTCAGCGTCTACTGCACCACCTTCTCCGGCAACAGCACGAACCGGATCAGCCGCGCCGGATCGAGATACTTGATCGCCGCCTGCCGGATCTGATCACCGGTCAGGTTCCTGATGAAGTTCTCGTAGGTCACGAGACCCCGGGGATCCTCGCCATTCTGGATCCGGCCCGAGATGTTCGAGGCCCACCAGCTGTTCTGCTTGAGCGAGACCTCCTGGGTGCGCTGCTCCTGCTCGCGCACCTTCTGCACGTCGGCGTCGGACACCCCGTTCCGCTTCACGCTGTCGATGATCGCCATCGCGCTCCGGTACAGCGTGTCGACCTTGTCCGGGGCGGAACCGAAATTCACCATCACCTGATAATCCTGCACCGGGTACTTGCTGCCCGACGGGCTCACGCTCACGGAATAGGTGCCCCCCAGCGCCTCGCGCATCGTCTCCAGCATCTTCATGTCGAGCAGCTCGCACAACGACCGCAAGGCATAACGCGACTCGGGCGTGTAGGGCGCCTCGCCGGTGAAGAACATCACGGTGCTGGCCTTGGGCTCGGTCCCCTTGCGCACGATCTTCTCCATCGCAGCAGCCGGCGGCCGGATGCCGACGTCGTGCCACTGCTCGTGCCGGCCGCTCGTGGGCAGGCCGCCGAGCCATCGCTCCACCAGCGGGCGCAGGGAATCGGGAGTCACGTTGCCCACGAACGTCACCGTCATGTCGGAGACGTCGGCAAACCGGTCGCGGTAGATGTCGTACGCCCGATTCAGCCGCACCGTCGCGAGCAGGGTTGTGTCCAGCGGCCGCGCCCTGGGATGATGCTGCGCCATCGTCACGTCGATGGTGTCCTGGAACGCCACCTCCGGCTGATTCTCGCGGTTGGCGAGGATGGTATTGAACTGCGCCCGGAGGGCCTCGAACGCCGAGGAGTCGCGGCGCGGCGCCGTGGCGCGGAGGTAGAGCAGCTGGAGCATCGTCTCCAGGTCCTTCGGCGACGCGCTGCCGGTGAATCCTTCGGAGAGATCGCTGATGTACGACCCTACGCGGAAACTCTTCCCGGCGAGTTTCTTCCGCAGCTCGATGGCGTCGAAGTCGGCCACCCCGCCGTTCTCGACGATCAGGCCGGCGAGCGCGCCCGAGACGAACTCGCTGTCGGGAACGAGACTGAGGCCCCCCGGACTCCAGGCCTGCATGACGACTTCGTCATCCTTGAAGTCCGTGGGCTTGACCAATACCCGGATGCCGTTCGACAGGCGCCACTCGGTGGCGTCGAGCTCCGGAATGCGGCTCTCGGACACCACCCGCCCCGGCGCCGGCGGCGACGCAACCAGCGGAGCGTCGGAGACGGTCTCCGTGTACGCCGCCACGGTCTCGGCGTCCGCCCGGTGGAACGCCGCCAGCAGATCGCTCTCGGCAGGCACCTTGGCGTCGGGCTTGTCGGGCGCCGCCACCGCCACCACCCGGTTGGTGTCGGTAATCCACTGCCTGCCTAACGCGTTTACTTCGTCGAGCGTGACGGCCGGCAGGACCGCTTTGGCGGTCTCGATACTCCCACGCGATCCCCGGTGATGCCTCGCCATCCAGGAAGTACCGGATGTACTCCTCGGCGTACGACCCCGATTCGCTCTTGTCGCGCTCGGCGTATGCGGTTTCGAATCCCCGAAGCAACGACGCCTTCGCGCGCGCCAGCTCGCTCGCGAGAAATCCGTGCTCGTCCACCCGTTTCGCCTCGCGGAGCAGCGCTTCGAGGCCGGGGATGATTCCACCGTCAGGGACCACCGCCGCCAGGAAATAGACGTCGCTCGCCCGCACGAACGGTCCGTAGCTCGACGACGCGAACGAGAACGGTGCGTTGGGCCGCTTCGTGATCTCGCTCAGCCGGCTGTTGAACATGCTGTTGTAGAGCTCCCGTACGAGCATCGTCCGGTAATCGGCCACGGTCCGGAGCGGCACGGGGGCGTGCTTGTACAGCACCTGGACCGTGGACACGTCCTCCTCGCGGTCGGTCGCGATCGTCACCAGCGTCGAATCGTTGCCCGGCACGGCAACCACCGGCCGTGGGCGCTCATTGGCCGGCCCCCGCAACCCCGAAAACCGCGACTTCACCAGCGCCTCGATGCTGTCCGGATTCACGTCGCCCACCGCGATCACCGCCATCAGATCCGGACGATACCAGTCGTGGTAGAATCGCCTGACGGGCGCGGGCGTGGCCCCGCGAATGATGTCGGGCAGCCCGATCGGCAGGCGGTCGGCATATTTCGATCCCTTGAACAGCACCGGGAACTGCTTGTCCCGGATGCGCGACTCGGCACCCAGCCCGAGACGCCACTCCTCGAGTACCACGCCGCGCTCATTCACCACTTCGGTGGAGTCGAACAGCGCGCCGCTCGCCCAGTCCTGAAGCACATCGAAACCACGGCCCACCAGCCCCGGCTTGTCCGTGGGGATGGGCAGGATGTAGACCGTCTCATCGAATCCGGTGTAGGCGTTGAGGTCCGCCCCGAAACGCACCCCGATCGATTCCAGATACGAGACGATGTCGTTCTTCTTGAACCGGCGCGTCCCGTTGAACTCCATGTGCTCCACGAAGTGCGCCAGGCCGCGCTGGTCGTTGTCCTCGAGCACCGACCCGGCGTTCACCACGAGCCGCAGCTCCACGCGGTGCTCCGGTCGCCCGTTGTGCCGGATGTAATAGTGCAGCCCATTGGGCAGCGTGCCGGCGCGAACCGCGGGATCGAGCGGGATCGGCGCGGTGGGCGCGAGGACCGGCGCGGATTGCCCGCTGACTCCTCCGCCCTGGGCGGGCGCGGTGGTCGCGAGCGCGACGAGGGCGCCGGCTCCGGCGAGGATGATGGCGATTCGGGACGAGGGAAGGGTCATCGGCACCTGGTGTGCAAGAGGGTCCTGCGGAAGATAGGGGGAATCGCAGGCGGGCGTGTGACGAGACGCGAATTTCCGTCAGGAGACCATTGCAACGCCCCCGGGCCACGATGCCGGGCGCGCGGCCCGGGCGCCCGGACGGCCCCTGGTGGGTGGGCGCGACAGCCCACGCGGGTTTATCGGAAACAGAACGGCGGCCCGGGAAAACCAACCCGGGCCGCCGTCAGCCGCGCTGTGCCGTTGCGCCTACTGTTCCAGCGTCGCGTGAATCACCGGTTTGAACAGCAGCCCGTTCTGCAAAATCGTGTTGCCGCGCATCACGAAGCTGTTGCTGACGTCGAAATCCACCACCACCGTGGTCGTGCCACCGTCATCGATGGTGATCGGCGTATCGAGCAGGATCTTGATCCCGGTATGGGCAGCCGACGGGAACACGATTCCCGGATCCGACGTGCCGCTGAGTGTCGTACCGTCCTTCAGGGTGATGCTGGACTGCGAGACGTCCAGGATGAGACGGAGACTCTGGTAGGTCCCGGCAGCCAGGGTGGCGGTGCCGAGGGTGGCCAGGTTGCTGCCGGTGAGCGCCAGCAGGTCGATCGACTCGTTAGGTTCGGCGACCGTTGACCAGCCCTGCGACGCGGCGCTCGCCGCGTCCACGTCGTCCTCCGCGTCGGCGTCGGTGGTCGACGCCGCCCTGGCGTCGACGCGCATGACGAACATGTCGACGGTGCTCACCTGATCTGTCGGGAACGGCGCATCCTTCAGGCGGACCACGAGCTGACCATGCCCGGATGGCGTCCCGGTCGAGGAATCACTCGCGCACGCCCAGCACAGCAGCGTTGCCACCGCGAGGGAAGTCTTGCCGAGGAGTTGCATGAGATGCTCTCCTGAGTTCCGGATCGTGGAACCGGTGCAGCGGGGAGCCCCGCCGCCGGTGTCAATCTGACCTGCGCATGGCAGGGCCGGTCACCAGCTGGCCCCACCATCATACCCGTGCCGACACGCCACAGCCACGGTTCCCTGATACGCGTGGCAATCGGTCCGCCCGCCTGTGCACTGCATCACGCGCGGGGCGGGCGGAGACGACAAGGAACGGTGAACGAACTGATCGTCCCCGCGATGTCGCGGCACTCGCACGCCACCACGAAACTGCCGCGGACGGGTCCAGGCTGAAGCCCCCGCGGTCGTCACGTCGACGGCCGCGGGGCAGGTCAAAGCACCACTGGTTTCCTACTGTCTGGGTCGGCACCCCGACGACACGCCCTGGTCACCCACCGACCAGATCTCGACGCGCCGATTCACGCGATGCTCCGCCTTCGACTTCTGCGGATGCTGGTGGTCGTCGTCGAGCAGCAGGCACTGCTCGCCGAATCCCTTGGAGGCGATGCGTCCGGAGGATGCGCCACCTCGCGTGAGGTAGTTCACCACGGTGCTGGCTCGCCGCTCCGACAGCCCCTGATTGTACTCGTCGCTCCCGTACGGATCGGTGTGTCCTTCGACTGCCACGTTGATGTTGGTGCGGCTCTGCAGCGTCTGAATGATCTTGTCGAGCGTGTCGCGTCCGGCCGCTGTGAGCGTGGATTTGTCGAAATCGAAGTACACCCAGTTGAGCCGCACCAGGAGCTCCTGCACCGCAATCGTCGCGGTGGCGGTCCCCGTAAGGCCCTGAGTGTCCGTGCAGGTCAGCGTGATGGTGTGCGAGGCGGGTGACAGCGGACGCGTGAACGAACCGCCGCTCCCGATATTGCCGTCGCGGTTGGAGGTCCACCGCCCACCGGACGTGATGTCTCCCTGCTCAGGGTCACGACAGGTTCCGGTGAACGTGATCGGTCCGGCGAACGAGCCGCCGCTGGCGGGCGAGGTGATCGTCGCAACCGGCGACTGGTTAGGCGGGGGCGCTGGAGGAGGTGGAGGAGCTGGAGGAGGTGGGGGAGCCGGAGTTGGCGCTGGCGCCGGTGCCGGCGGTGGGGGTGGCGGCGGAGGCGGTGGAGCCGCCTGATAGCATCTCCCGCGAATGGCGTAGCTCAGCCCCGCGCGGAACCCCACGTTGGTGGACTTGCCGTCGAGCGTGACCGTGCTGCCGTTGAAGTTGGGCGACGGGTTGTAGTCCAGCGGCACGTCGAACCGGAGGCTCGTCCGTTCGTTCACGCACACCTTCAATCCGAGCAGGCCGGTGAACGCGTCTTCGTACTCGTTGCCGGCCACGTAGCCGGGGCCGCGCCGGAGCCGGTCCTGATACACGTTGTTCTGATAACCGGCGCCGATGATGATGCGAACCTTCTCGGTTACCGGCAGGCCGTACGTCAACCGGAACGCGTAGGGGCGATAGGTGACCGACTTCGTGCCCTGCAAATCGTGCCAGTCGGTCTTGCCGTACTGCACGTCGCCCTCGACGCCGAAGTTGTTGAAGAAGTACAAGGCGCCACGCACACCCCCCGACAGCACGTTGTCGAGCTGGAGCTCCTTGTCGATCTTGGTCCACTGACCAAAAACGCCGAGCTCGGTCGTAACGGCCTTTTGTGCTACCGCCGGGCGCACGGCCCACACCGTGGCGAGCGCTGCGACCGCGAGGAGACGATATCGCATGGAGACCTCTGGTGGAGGAGGCGAAGATCCCACCAACGTCCTTCGGGACCCGATGCTGCACCCGGTCACGCCGGGGTGGTCCCGGTACTCTGCAGCGCCACCATAATAATAAGATTCGGTCGCTTCTCCAATCCGCGAACGCTCGCCCGTCCGCAGGAACGTCTCGACCTCTCGGGCTTCCGTAACGAGGCGCCGGCGTTAGGGATGCCCGCTCCCGGCGCCCCGTTAGGGCCGCACCACATCGCGCAGCGCAGCTTCGACCGCCGCGAGCGTCGGATCCACCTCCACCGGGGCATTGCGGTGGGGAGGCGCCGGAGTCGCGCGTTGGTGATACCAGACGATCAGATCGGGATCCTTGAGCAGGTTACCCGTCAGCACGCAGGCAACGCGGTGCTCTCGCGTGATGAGTCCGCTTTGAACCGCCGCGCGCACGCCGGCGACACTCGCTGCGCTGGCCGGCTCACACCCCACCCCCGATGCGTCGATCCGGGCCTTGGCTTCCAGAATCTCCGCATCCGGCACGGCGAGCACCACGCCGTTGGTCGCGCGAATCGACAGGACGGCGCGATCGAACGAGGCGGGGTTCCCGATTCGGATGGCCGTGGCCACGGTCTCCGCGGTCACTCGAGTTCGCTGGCTGAAGTTCGTGAGGTAGCTCTGATGAAAGGGCGCGGCCCCCGACGCCTGCACCGCCAGCAGGCGGGGCAGCCGCCCGATCAGTCCCCGGTCGCGCGCCTCACGCAGGGCTTTGCCGAAGGCCGCGGTGTTGCCGAGGTTTCCGGCGGGAAGGGCAATCCAGTCTGGTGGCTCCCAGTGGAGCTGGTGCAACATCTCGAACACGATCGACTTCTGTCCTTCCACGCGAAAAGGATTCACGGAATTCAGCAGATACACGCCCAGCTCGGTCGCCGCTTGGCGCGCGAGCGTCAGGCAGTCATCGAAATCACCGCGCACCAGGAGCGTGCGCGCGCCGTAGGCGAGCGTCTGCGCCATCTTCCCCAGCGCGATCTTTCCCGCGGGTACGAGCACCACCGCGGGGAGGCGGCCCAGCGAGGCATATGCGGCGAGGGACGCCGAGGTGTTGCCCGTGGACGCACAGGCCACCGCGGTCGCGCCGATGCGCCGCGCCTGCGTCACGCCGACCGTCATGCCGCGGTCCTTGAACGAGCCGGTCGGGTTCATCCCCTCGTGCTTAAGGAGCAACTGCCGGCATCCGGCCCACTGCGTGAGGCCGTCCCGCTCGACCAGTGGCGTGTTGCCTTCCGGATACGTCACGATCTCGTCGTCGCGCACGTCCAGGATCAGCTCGCGGTACCGCCACACCCCCGATGCCGCCGGGCCGCCGTTTACCAGGAGCCCCGCCGCGCGCTCGTCGAAGCGCTGTCGCAGGCGTTCCGCCGAAAGGTCCGGCGGATCGCGCTCCAGGTCGAGCAGCCCTCCGCACCGCGGGCACTCGACCGCGGGGTCGAACTCGCCGAGCCGGTGTGCGCAGGCCAGGCAGCGCTGCCACGTCGCGCCACCTCGCGTCACAGACGGCCCGCTACGGAACGCGCGACGGTGGTCTGCACTCTGGCGCCGAGACGATCGACGCGCGACACACCGGCCACGCAGGAGAGCCCGCTGGCCTCGTACGCCGCGCACATGGCCGGGGCCACCACCGCGGCGATCGCATCGCTGGCACACACCGCGAATGACGTGGGCCCGGCTCCGGAGATGGAGACACCGAGAGCGCCGGCGTCGAGCGCCGCGCGCTTTGCGTCCGCGAATCCTGGAAGGAGGCGGGCGCGCACCGGTTCGGCGATCCGGTCGTCGATCGCCCGTCCGAGCTGCGCCAGATCGCCGGAATAGCAGGCCGCCACGATCGCCCCGACCTGCGCCGCCTGGTGCAGCGCATCCACGCGCGCGATGTTGCTCGGCAGTGCGGCCCGCGCGTCGGCTGTGCGAAGCTGCTGCGCGGGTACGGCAAGGACCAGCCGCAGGTGGCGCGGTACCGGCAGCGCGATGACGTCGATGGGCTCGAGCGAGCGAACCAGGACCAGGCCGCCCAGCAGCGAGGGAGCCACGTTGTCGAGGTGGCGTCCGGCGACCACGGCTTCGGCGGCCAGAGCGGCGGCCAGCAGGTCGGTGGCGGTCAGGGGGGCGCCCAGCAGGGCATTGACCGCCACCGCGCCGGCCACCGCCGAGGCCGCGCTCCCTCCCTGTCCGGCCGACAGGGGGAGTCCCTTCTGGACGCGGAGCCCGACGCCGCGCGTCAGCGTCGTTCCGCCTAACGCGGAAGCGCGACGCAGGACGTCCAGCGCGGCGATGCCCGAGGCGTGACGCTGTGCCTCGGTGGGGAGGGTCGCATGGCCGGGGTCCAGGATCGACACGCCCGGCTCATCGCACCAGGTGGCCTCGACCGTATCGCCGCCGACATCAACCGCGCATCCGAGGATGTCGAGCCCCGGGCCGAAATTCCCGATGCTGCCCGGGGCGAATGCGGTCGCGCGCGTGGAGAAGGGCACGATGGAGCCAGATCCGGAGTGGAGTCCGAGGGCTTGGAGTGTGGCCAGAGGCCAGAGGCCAGAGGCCAAAGGCCAAAGGCCAAAGGCCAAAGGCCAAAGGTCAAAGGCCAAAGGTCAAAGGCCAAAGGTCAAAGGTCAAAGGCCAGAGGCCAAAGGCCAAAGGTCAAAGGTCAAAGGCCGAAGGCCGAAGGCCAGAGGTCAAAGGCCAAAGGTCAAAGGCCAAAGGTCAAAGGCCAAAGGTCAAAGGCCAGAGGCCAAAGTAAGCTCGAGGCTCGCGGCGCCGAGGTCAAATCCCGTCAGGTGTCAGCGATCAGCCAACAGCCGTCTCTCCGCTCGGGGCTCCGCTCCCTGCTGATCATGAGCCATGGCAGGTTTCCTCCGCTATCGGCCCTCGCTTGCCCATGAGCTGTGGACTTTGGCCTATGGCCTCTGGCCTTTGCGCCCAGCACTGCTCCCCACCGACGCGTAACTGATGCGTAGACATCACCCGGCGCGCGGGCTATTCTGGCCGCGGCGTCGGCTCCCGAGATGCCGCGCCCGCCCCCACTCCTCCGATCCCCACCCGACACTGTCCGCTTCAGGCATAGAGGATCCCCACATGCTCGTGACTCGATCGACGACGCCTCCCCGGTTTCGTCGCCCGCTGACCGTTGCCATCGCGCTCGCCGTCAGCGCTTCCACGCTTCTGGCACAGGGACATATCACGACGCCGAAGGAATTCTTCGGCCACAACGTGGGGGACGACTACTTCCTGGCCAACTACACCCAGTTCATGGGCTACTGGCACAAGATCGATGCGGAATCCAATCGCATGGTGGTGCAGGAGATCGGCAAGACGGCCGAAGGACGACCCCAGCTCATGGCCATCATCACCGCACCGGAGAACTTCGCGAAGCTCGCCCACTACAAGGAAATCGCGAAGCGACTGGCGCTCGCCGAGGGCGTGACCGACGCACAGGCGCACGCGCTCGCCAAGGAGGGCAAGGCGGTGGTCTGGATCGATGGCGGACTGCACGCCACCGAAGTGGTCGGAACGCAGCAGTTGATCGAGACGTCCTACCAGCTGGTGAGCCGCAACGACGAGGAAACGCAGCGGGTGCTGCGTGACGACATCATCCTGCTCGTCCACGTGAACCCCGACGGGATGGAGCTCGTCTCCAACTGGTACATGAAGGACGCGGATACGCTGAAGCGCAGCATGAACATCCCGCGCCTCTACCAGAAATACATCGGTCACGACGACAACCGTGACTTCTACATGCTGAACCAGCCGGAGACGGTAAACGACGCGCGCATCGCCTATCACGAGTGGTTCCCTCAGATCGTCTACAACCATCATCAGTCTGGTCCCGCGGGCACCGTCATCTTCACGCCGCCTTTCCGCGACCCGTTCAACTACAACTTCGATCCGATGATTCCCATCGGCATCGACCTGGTCGCCGCAGCCATGCACGATCGCTTCCTGCGCGAAGGGAAGCCGGGGTTCACGATGCGATCCGGCTCGAGTTATTCGACGTGGTGGAACGGCGGTCTGCGCACCGTGGCCTACTTCCACAACATGATCGGCCTCCTGACGGAGATCATCGGCAATCCCACGCCGGGCGAGATCCCGTTCGTCCCGAACTTCCAGCTGCCGCGGGGCGACATTCCGGCGCCCATCGCGCCGCAGAAGTGGCACTTCCGCCAGTCGATCGACTACGACGTGTCGGCGAACTACGCGGTCATGAACATCGCCGCGCAGCGAAAGGAGGATTTCCTGTTCAACATCTGGCGCATGGGGATGAACTCCATCGAGCGCGGCAGCCGCGACAACTGGACGGTCACACCCACCGAAATGGATTCGCTGGAGGCGCTCATTGCACGTGATCGTGCGGCCGCCGGAGGCGGGGCAGGCGGCCGTGGCGGACGGGGCGGAGGCGGTGGGGGCGGTGGGGGCGGTGGCGGGCGTGGCGGCGCCGATCTGACCCACTACTACACGGATTTTCTCCACGATCCGGTGAAGCGCGATCCGCGCGGTTTCATCATCCCGTCCGATCAGGCCGACTTCCTCACGGCCACCAAGTTCGTGAATGCGTTGCGCAAGGTGAATGTCGCGGTCGACCGCGCTACCAGATCGTTCACCGTGGCCGGCAAGACGTATCCCGCCGGCTCCTACGTGGTGAAGGCTGCGCAGGCGTTCCGGCCACACGTGATGGACATGTTCGAGCCGCAGGATCACCCCAACGATTTCGCGTATCCGGGTGGCCCGCCGCGTCCGCCGTATGACAATGCCGGCTGGACGCTGGCGTTCATGATGGGGGTGCAGTTCGACCGCATGCTGGATGGATTCGACTGCCCGTGCGAGCGCATCGAGGGCATGGCGGTCGCCCCGCCGGGTACCGTGGCCGGCGCCGGCAACGCCAAGGGACTGCTGCTCAGTCATGATGAGAACGACGCGTTCATCGCGGTGAATCGCGCGCTGAAGGCCGGTGCCAGTGTCTACTGGCTCAAAGCCCCGATGACGGCGAACGGACACACCTACGGTGCCGGGTCGTTCTATATCGACGCCGCCGGTCCGGCCCGCGACGTGGCCACCAAGGCGGCCAAGGATCTCGGTCTCTCGTTCGACGGCACGTCGTCCGGACCGAGCGCCGACGCGGTGCCGCTGAAGACCCAGCGAGTGGCGCTCTGGGACCAGTACGGGGGCTCCATGCCCTCCGGCCAGACGCGCTGGCTGCTCGAGCAGTTCGAGTTCCCCTTCGACGTGGTGTATCCGCAGACTCTGGACGCCGGGAATCTCCACGACAAGTACGACGTGATCATCTTCGTCAGCGGCGCCATTCCGGCACCGCCGTCCGCGGCAGGACGCGGTGCCTTCGGTGGCCGGGGTGGGGGCGGGGGCGGACGCGGTAGCGCCAACCCGGCGGACATCCCCGCCGAGTACCGGGGCATGCTGGGCCGCATCACACCGGAACAGACGATCCCGCAGCTGAAGAAATTCCTCGACGATGGCGGCACGATCATCACGATCGGGTCGTCCACGAATCTGGCGGAATACCTCAACCTGCCGGTGCGCGACTATCTGGTGGAACGGTCACCAACCGGTCAGGAGACGGCCCTTCCGCGCGAGAAGTTCTACATCCCCGGATCGGTGATGCAGGTGAGCGTCGACAACCAACTGCCCGTTACCGCGGGGTTGGCCAGGCAGCTGGACGTCTTCTTCGAGAACTCGCCGGTGTTCCGCCTCGAGCCGGACGCGGCCCTGAAAGGGGTGAAACCCATCGCGTGGTTCGACTCGTCGCACTCCCTGCGCAGCGGATGGGCGTGGGGTCAGAACTACCTCGAAGGGGGTGCGGCGATGGTGGAAGCCAACGTCGGCAAGGGCAAGCTCTACCTGTTCGGCCCGGAGATCCTGTTCCGGGCGCAACCCGCCGGTACCTTCAAGTTCCTGTTCAACGGCATCTACGCGGGGTCGCTGAAGTCGGCGGAGCAGCGGGTGGTGCAATAGCCGCTGAAATGGCGCCGTTGCGAAGGGCTGCGGCTCGTGGCGGAGGATGCGGCGCAATGGACATCGGCAACCGACTGTCCCGCTCCCTGACGGGATGCGAGATTCGTGAGGCGGCGGCACCGGTGCGGTGTCGCCGCCTCGATCTTGGACCCGACACAGGCGACGAATGACGGCAACCTGGAACGGCAGACGCACGGGCGGCACCGCCGCACGCACCACGGCGGTCGTCGCGCTCATCGCGGTGGCACTGCTCGCCCTCCTCTTCGTCGCCCGCAACGACGAGCACGGGGAACTGGACGACGCGGCGCGCGCGGGCGCTCCCGGCATGTTCGTGAGACTCAGCGACGGTGTGGTGCACTACGACCTTGCCGGCGCCGACACCGCGCCGACGGTGGTGCTGGTCCACGGCTTCTCGGTCCCCTACTACATCTGGGACACCACCTTCGCGGTCCTGCGCACGGAGGGCTACCGCGTGCTGCGCTACGACCTGTTCGGGCGCGGCTACTCGGATCGGCCGCGCGTGTCGTACGACTCCGCGTTGTACGTGCGCCAGCTCGATGAGCTCCTGGACTCGCTCGGCGTCAGGGGCCCGGTGGATCTGGTGGGTCTCTCGATGGGCGGACGCGTGGTAACCCAGTATGCCCTGGCGCACCGCCCGCGAGTCCGGAGCGTGGTCCTCATGGATCCCGCCTACGCCCAGCCTGGCGGAAGCAGCCTCCTGTCAGGCGTGCCGCTGCTGGCCGAGTACTACTTCGAGGTGTTTGTAGCGCCGCGTCTCGCGCAGGGGCAGTTGTCTGATTTCTTTCACCCCGAGCGCCACCCTGACTGGCCGGCCCGATATCGTCCCCAGATGAGCTACCGTGGATTCCGGCGCGCGCTCCTCCGCACGCAGCGCAGTAACGCGGGACGCGATGACGGTGACATGTATGCCCGTTTTGGCGCGCTGGACATTCCCACCCTGCTCATCTGGGGACGCGAGGACCACACGGTGCCGTTCGCGATGAGCGACTCGCTGCGGAAGCGCGTACCCTCCGTCACGTTCTTCGCGGTGGACAGCGCCGGGCATCTCCCCGCCATCGAACAGCCGGACATCACCCACGCAATGCTCCTCACGTTCCTGCGGGCACAGCAGCCGAGGCGACTGTCGGAGGTTCCGGCGAAATAGCCTAACGGAGCACCGCGGCCGCGATCCCCGCCACCTTCGCGATTGCCGCCACCGCGATCGGGAACAGGGTGAGACCGACGGAAAACACGAACCCGTACCGGAACAGTGCCGGCCCGACCGGTTCCAGACTCTCGTTCCCGCGGCGTCGGATAAACAGTTCGGTCATCCATCCGCCCGTGTAACAGACATTGGCCAGCAGGCCGTACACGCCGGCCACCACAAGGCTGCCGACGAGAGGAACTGGCGCTGGGCGCGGGGGAAGCAGCGCGATGAGGTTCACGGCGCCGAGGGTGACGAGTCCGGTGGCGCCCACGGCGAGGTTGAACGGCAGTCGGCGGGACTCCCACCATCCGATGATCTGCGACGGCGTGCGGCAGGTGTAGGGAAGCCGGAAGAAGAACCTGGTGAGGGCGGGCACGATGTCCTCGGACGCGGGCAGGGGGGCCGTGCGCAGACAACAAGCCGCAGCCCACAAGGCATGGCGCACGATACAAAGAGCACTTTGCGTTGTAAAGGGCGCCTCAACTCCGGCCGCCGTCCACTGTAGATTCTGCGGTGCCCGCCGGGGGCGAAGCGGCTGTCCGATCGTGTTCTGCGCGACACCCGCGGTGAGGCACTCACTCCCGCCCTGGACGAGCGAGCGCCCGGCTCGGCCTCGCCATCACCCCGATTCTGCTGGCCGCGCACTCTTCGACAAACACCGGAATGCTCAACCTGTTTGACTACGAGCACGCCGCACGGGAGCGCCTTCCCGAGGCAGCCTGGGGCTACTTCGCCGGAGGCGCGAACGACGAGGTGACCCTCCACGAAAACCACGCCGCGTTCGACGCGCTGGCGTTGCGGTTTCGCACCATGGTCGACGTAAGCACGCGCGCGCTCGATACCAGCGTGCTCGGCACCCCCGTTCCGTTTCCCGTGCTGGTGGCACCGACCGCGATGCAGCGTCTCGCGCACCCCGATGGGGAGTGCGCCACCGCTCGGGCGGCGGCGCGCGCCGGGACCGTCATGGTCGTGAGCACCACGGCCACGACCAGTCTGGAAGAGGTGCGCGCGGCGGCGCCAGGCCCGATGTGGTTTCAGCTCTATGTCTATCGGGACCGGGAGGTCACCCGCGCCCTGATCGAGCGCGCGCGCGACGTGGGATACCAGGCGATCATGCTGACGGTCGACGCGCCGCTCCTGGGCCGGCGGGAGCGCGACATCCGCAGTGGCTTCACCCTGCCCGGCGATCTGCACATCGCCAACGCCGAGACCGCCGGCATGGGCCAGGTTCCCGAGGCGAGTACGGACGCGTCGGGCCTGATGCTGCATTTCCGGGATCTCCACGATCCGGCGCTGACGCCCCGGGACATCGAGTGGATCGCTTCGGTGAGCAAACTCCCGGTGGTGGTGAAGGGCATCGTCCGAGGCGACGACGCACGACGCGCGGTGGATCACGGTGCGGCGGCGGTGGTGGTTTCGAATCACGGGGGTCGTCAGCTCGATACGGCCATCCCCGCCATCCGCGCGCTTCCCGAGGTGGCCGACGCGGTGGGAGGACGGGCCGAGGTTCTGATGGACGGCGGAGTGCGCCGTGGCACCGACGTGCTGAAGGCGATCGCGTTAGGCGCGGGGGCCGTCCTGGTGGGGCGGCCGGTCCTCTGGGGACTCGCCGTGGGAGGCGAGGACGGCGTGCTGGCGGTCCTCCTCACCCTGCGTGACGAGTTCGACCTGGCCATGGCGCTGGCGGGAGCCCGGAATCTCGCCGAAATCACCCCGGACCTCATCGCGTGAGCACCGGGGGCGACGGAGTCCTCTGGCGTCCGTCGCCCGAGCGCTTGGCGGGCACCCACATGCGCGCCTTTGCCGAGGCCGCGACCCGGGCCGGCGAGGCGGACGCGGCGAGGGGCGACGGCACGGTGGACTACGAGGCGCTCCGGCGCTGGTCGATCGATCGTCCGGAGCGCTTCTGGCCGATGGTGTGGCGCTACGGGAGCGTGGTCGCGCAACCGCGGACGACCGAGGCGCCCTGGGATCGAGTGCTCGTCGGCGGCGATCGGATGGCACCGCCCGATCCGGTGCTCGGACCGCGCTGGTTCCCCGGTGCACAACTGAACTTCGTCGAGAACCTGCTGCGGTTGGGTGACGACCGGGAGGCCGTGGTATCGTGGAATGAGCGCGGTCGCCATGCCGCGCTGACCTGGGCGCAGCTGCGCGCGGAGGTGGCGCGCGCGGCCGGCGCCCTTCGCGCCCAGGGCATCCGGCCAGGAGACCGCGTCGCCGGCTTCATGCCGAATATTCCCGAGACAATCGTGGCGATGCTCGGCGCGGCGACCCTGGGCGCGATCTGGTCGTCCTGTTCGCCCGACTTCGGCGTGAAGGGCGTGCTGGATCGATTCGGGCAGATCGCGCCGCGCGTGCTGGTGGCCGCCGACGGGTATCTGTACGGCGGGAAGGAGATCGATTCGCTGCCTCGGGTGCGCGAGATCACCCGCGCGATCGGCGAAATCGAACGCGTGGTGGTGGTGCCGTACCGCAACCCGTCGCCGTCGCTGGAGGGAATCCGCGGCGCGGTGCTCTGGTCCGACTGGCTGGGTGGCGATGCCGAACGCGTGGAGGCGAGTGCCTACCCCCGTTTTCCGTTCGATCACCCCCTCTACATCATGTACTCGTCAGGCACCACCGGGCTGCCGAAGTGCATGGTGCATGGAGCCGGTGGAACGCTGCTGCAGCATCTGAAGGAGCATCTGCTGCACACCGACGTGCATCGTGACGATCGGGTGTTCTACTTCACCACCTGCGGGTGGATGATGTGGAACTGGCTGGTGAGCGTGCTGGCGACCGGAGCCACCGTAGTGCTGTACGACGGTTCGCCGCTCGCGCCGCGCCGGTCGATTCTCTGGAGGATGGCCGAGGCGGAGCGCGTCAGCATCTTCGGCACCAGCGCCAAGTACCTCGCGCTGGCGGAGAAGGAAGGCCTGGAACCGGGCCACACGCACGACCTCTCCGCCCTGCGCACGATTCTCTCCACCGGGAGCCCGCTCGCCCCCCCAGCTTCGACTGGGTCTACGCCCACGTGAAGGCGGACGTCTGTCTCAGCAGCATCAGCGGCGGCACCGACATCATTTCCTGCTTCGCGGGCGGCAATCCGGCCGGCCCGGTGTATCGCGGTGAGATTCAGGTTCGGGCGCTGGGCATGGCGGTCGACGTATACGACGAGACCGGTCGGCCCGTGCGCGGCGAGCCGGGGGAACTGGTGTGCACCAGACCATTTCCGAGCATGCCGGTGGCGTTCTGGAACGATCGGGACGGGGAGAAGTACCGGAATGCGTACTTCGATCACTTCCCCGGCGTCTGGCGTCACGGTGACTGGGCCGAGCTCACGCCGCACGGCGGCATGGTAATCACCGGCCGGAGCGATGCCACGCTCAATCCGGGTGGGGTGCGGATCGGGACGGCGGAAATCTACCGGCAGGTGGAGCAGCTCCCGGAGATCATCGAGAGCCTGGTGATCGGCCAGGAGACCGGTGGCGAGCGCGAGCGCGACGTGCGCATCGTGCTGTTCGTGAGGCTGCGCGAGGGCGAGGCACTGACCACGGCGCTGCGCGATCGCATCCGGCAGCAGATTCGCGACAACGCCAGTCCGCACCACGTTCCGGAAGTGATCGTCCAGGTGTCCGACATACCGCGCACCATCAGCGGCAAGATCACCGAGCTCGCGGTGCGCGATGTGGTGCACGGGCGTCCGGTGAAGAATGCCGACGCTCTCGCGAATCCGGAGGCGTTGGAGCTGTTCCGGGATCTGCCGGAGCTGCGCGCGCGGCCGCGCTGACGGTGGAAGGGGCTGCGGGTCAGCCGCCACCCGAGGTGCTATCGCAACAGCTTCTGGTCCCGCCGCCCTCCGGATCCGACGGTGCGGCGGGCCACCGATTCCTGCGCGTGCTCGGCCATGCGACGCACCAGTTGTTCGAGCACGTCGCGGTGCGAACGACTGACCCGCCCGAAAATGGTGCGGGCGATCCCGTACATCACGGCGACGTTGGTGAGGACGATCGGCCCGATCAGCCAGGGCGCGTGGAGCGCGCCCATGGTCAAGGCGATCGACGGTCCGATGGTGCCGCCGCCGCCCCCGCCCATGATGCCGCCGAACAGGCCACCCGCGACGTCGCGGAGCTGCTCGCCGGCGTGAATGGTGGTGCGCCCGTCGCGGACCATGACGGAGACCTGCACCCGCCGGCGGCGCTCGGTGGACGACCATGTGAGGGAGCGACCGATGCTGCTTACGATACCGGGCTCGTTGAGCGCCCGGCGGATATCGTCCACCAGGACCTCGAAATCGCGCTCCAGCATCTCGCCGGGCACCATGGCTTCGAGCGCGATGCTGCTCGGTGAGCCCAGAAAGGCGTTCCTGCGCGGGCCGATGCCGGGGCGCACCTCCACGGTTCCCGGGTCGGCCGCGCCGATCCCGTGCTCGGCGAGCGCGCGCTGGATGAACTGCTCGCCGATGCCGGCTTCCTTCGCAGCCTCCTTCACCTGATCGAGCTGGTATCCGGCGGTGAGGGGCTCGGCGCGGCGTCGGGCCAGCTGATCCGGAGCCGGACGCTGGAGGGGCGGCAGCGGCCGGGTCATGTCCTGGAGTTCCGCCGCGCGGTGCCACAATTCCTGCGCCTCGGTGGACGAAATGGCGACGGGATCGCCCGGCGGCGGTGCCGCGACGTCGTCCGCCGGCAGCATTGCGTCCACCCGATCGAGCGTCTCGACCAGCTCACCACATGACTGGAAGCGATCGGCCGGATCCTTGGCGAGGCACCGATCGACCATGGCCGCCAGCGATTCGGGGACCGTCGGCGCCAGCCCCGCCAGCGACGGCGCGGCCCGCGTGACGTGCGCCACGAGCACCGCCGAGGCGGTGGGGCTTTCGAACGGAAACCGGCCCGAGAGCGCGAAGAACGCCACCACTCCTAACGAGTAGATGTCGCTGCGGGGATCGACGCCCTCGCCCGCCACCTGCTCGGGGCTCATATAGTGGACGGTCCCGAGGACCGTCCCGGTCGCGGTGAGCGGCGCCGCCTCGGCCAGCCGGGCAATCCCGAAATCGGTCACCAATGCACGCCCGGATGCCTGGTCGATGAGAATGTTCTCCGCCTTCACATCACGATGCACGACGCCCATCGCGTGCGCGTAGTCGAGGGCCTCCGCGACGTCACGGAGAATCGAGACGGCGGTACGGGGCCGCAACGGTCCTCCCTCGCGGATCACCTGCGACAGCGGCGGTCCCGCCACGTATCCCATGACGAAGAAGACATTGCCATCGATCTCATCGGCCCGGTGAATTGGCACGATGTTGGGATGGGACAATGCCGCTGCCGTGCGTGCCTCGCGAAGGAAGCGTTCGCGAATCACCGGGTCGCTGGCCAGCTGCGGGGGGAGGGTCTTGATCGCCACGTCACGATCGAGTTTCAGGTCGTGCGCCAGATACACGACCCCCATGCCGCCGCGGCCGACCTCCCGCACGATTGCGTACTGGCCGGAGAGAGCGCGGGTGAACGGATCGGTCGAAAGCGGGCTAGCCGTCACGGGAGGTCGAGGAGGCGCCGGCAGCCGCGGCGCGGCGTCGCGCCGCGGTAACGGGCGAAACGCAGCTCCACCTCGACCACCAGCGGAGGCGTCCTTACGAAGAAGGGTGCGGTGAAGTTGCGCCCGCGCGCACGACGCGGCCAGTCGATCACGGCCCGCACCAGGCGGCAGGACGCGCTGGGCGCGGCAGCCTTTTCATCGTGTCAACATCGGCCCCTCGGGCCGGCCGGCTGCCGCGGCGCGGTCACCCGCCGCCTGAATCCGCTGGGCCACGGTCTCCGCCAGATCGCGCAACTGCGCGCGCCGGTCGTCGGCGATGCTGCTGAACCACGACCGCGCTGCTGCGTACGACGAGAGCAGAAAGGCCGGCCAGAGCATCAGGGCGAGGACTGCGTTCTCGAGGAGTACGAGACACACGACGGACGCCACACCGCCGAGCAGCCAGCCGCCACCGCCGACCACACGGCGGTACAGTGATCGCGACACGCCGCTCAGATCTTCCTCGACGTGGATCGCTGTTTGCCCGTTGCGCGCCGTGATGGCCACCTGCACCGTGCGGTCGCCACTGCAGCTCCACCCGAGGGTGCGTCCCACCGTGGTCACCTGGCCCACCGCGCCGATACGCCGCCGCACGAGCTCGAGCAGGACGTCCCAGTCTCGCTCGGGCATTTCGCCCGCCACAGTGCTGTCGAACACCAGGCGTGTGGGCGCGCGGAACAGCGGATCGGCGGGGCGCCGCCGTTCCTGCACGATCGATTCGGCGGTGTCGGCGGCCAGGGCGCTCGGCGGTGCAGTGGGAGTCGGCCGTCTGCTGTCGCGGCGTGGGGCCTGGGCTGGGATGGCGTGGGGACGGGCGTCCTGGCTCGGCGCCGACACCCCGGATCTTGTGGAGAACGCGAGCCCGTGCTCCTCCAGCGCGCGGTCCACGAACTCTGTCTCAATGCCGGCCTCGAGCGCTGCATCGCGCACGTCTCCCAGACGGTAGCCGGACGACGCCGACACGGCCTCGGAGCGACTGCGCAGGCGTGGTGCGCGCACCACCTGTCGGGCCCCGGTGAGGGCCTGGAGCTCCGCGGCGCGCTGCCAGAGGCGCTGCGCCTCGACCTCGGAGACGACCGCCGGGACTTCGCGCACGGCGACCAGGCCGGCGTCGGCGCCGAGGCCCGCCTGGACGTACTCGATGGTCGCGGCGAGTTCCGCGGCAGACTGGAAGCGGGCGTCGGGGTTCTTCGTTAGGCAGCGGTCGACGATGGCGGCCACGGGGGCGGGCGCGAGGGGCGCGACATCGCGAAATCGGGGTGGGGGTGTGTTGACGTGGGCCACCAGGATGGCCGAGGGCGTTCCGCTGTCGAAGGGGAAGGCGCCGGTCATGGCGAAATAGGCGGTGACCCCGAGCGAGTAGAGGTCGCTGCGTCCGTCGAGGGTCGCGCCGGAAACCTGCTCCGGGCTCATGTAGTGCACGCTGCCCAGCACCTGGCCGGTGGCCGTGAGCGGAGCGGCTTCGGTGAAGCGCGCGATACCGAAGTCCGTCATCAGCGCGCGGCGCGTGCTGGCGTCGAGCAGAATGTTCTCGGCCTTCACGTCGCGATGGACCACGCCGTGGTCGTGCGCGTACGCCAGGGCGTGCGAGACATCGCGCATGACGCCGAGCGCGTCGCCGACGGGGAGCGGGCCTCGTCGTCGCACCCGCTCGGCCAGCGACTCCCCATCCACGAAACCCATCGCGAAGAACACGTGGCCGTCCAGCTCGTCGGCGCGAAAGATGGGGACGATGTTGGGATGCGAGAGCGAGGCGGCGGTCCGCGCTTCGTGCAGGAATCGCGCACGGATGCCGGGGTCGCCGGCGAGTTGGGACGGGAGGGTCTTGATGGCGACGTGCCGGTCGAGCATGAGCTCGTGGGCCAGAAACACCACTCCCATCCCGCCACGACCCAGTTCGCGGATGATCTCGTACTGTCCCGCCAGGGCGCGCGAGAAGGTGTCCGACCACTCGACTGGGTTGCTCATGAGAGGGATGCTCGAGGCCGCGCCCACCCTGCCGGGCGTGCCGGCGTGTCCAGACTACCGGCGCGGTGCGGCAGGCGAAAGAGGGAGCGGGCAGAAGCCCGGCCGGATCGTGCGACCCCGATCCGGCGCATTAGATTCGAGAAGACGACCGTGCGGGGCACGTTGCCCGCGCGATCTCCCCGCTCACCGTCCACTGCCCGACGCCCATGGCTACGCTCTCCGCACCGGCCCCGTCCACGGCCCACGACACGTTCCCGATCAACGGGACCGACTATATCGAATTCTACGTCGGGAACGCGAAACAAGCCGCCCATTTCTATCGCGGGGCGTTCGGATTCCGGCTGGTCGCGTATCGCGGCCCCGAAACCGGGGTCCGTGACTCGGCCAGCTATCTGCTCGAGCAGAACAAGCTCCGGTTCGTGTTCACCTCGTCGTTAGGTCCCGAGGGCGAGATCGCGCGGCACGTTCAGACCCACGGCGACGGCGTGCGCGACATCGCGTTCTGGGTGGACGACGCCCGGGACGCCTTCCGCAAGGCAGTCGAGCGCGGGGCCACGGCGGCCCGCGAGCCGGCGGTGCTCCATGACGACGCGGGCGACGTCGTGATCGCCGCCATCCGGACCTACGGCGACACGATCCATTCGATCGTGGAGCGGCGGAACTACGCCGGACGCTTCATGCCGGGGTTCGTCGACGTCACGTCCCCGTATGTCCCCCAGGGTACCGGCCTGCAGTACGTCGACCACTGCGTGGGCAACGTGGAACTGGGGAAGATGAACGAGTGGGTGGGGTTCTACGAGCGGGTGCTGGGGTTCTACAACCTCCTCTCGTTCGACGACAAGGACATTTCCACCGAATACTCGGCCCTGATGTCGAAGGTCATGTCGAACGGGAACGGCCGGATCAAGTTCCCCATCAACGAGCCCGCCCACGGCAAGAAGAAATCCCAGATCGACGAGTATCTCGACTTCTATCGGGGGCCCGGTGTGCAGCACATTGCGCTCGCCACGAATGACATCGTCGATACCGTTACCGCGCTCCGCAATCGCGGGGTCGAATTCCTGAAGGTGCCGTCGTCGTACTATGACACCGTCCTGAACCGGGTGGGGAAGATCGACGAGGACCTGGGCCCGCTCAGCGACCTGGGTGTCCTGGTGGACCGGGACGACGAGGGATACCTGCTCCAGATCTTCTCCAAGCCGGTGCAGGACCGCCCCACGCTCTTCTACGAGATCATCCAGCGGAAGGGCGCCAGGAGCTTCGGGAAGGGAAACTTCAGGGCGCTGTTCGAAGCCATCGAGCGCGAGCAGGCCCGGCGCGGCAACCTGTGACGCCGCCGCACCGCGGGTCATCCGGTCTCCGGACTCCGGTCTCCGACTTCCACCAGTCATGCCCATCTATCACACGTTAGGCACGGTTCCTCCCAAGCGCCACACGGTGTTCCGCAAGCCCGACGGCGGGCTGTACGCCGAGGAGCTGATGGGGCACGAAGGATTCCACGGCACGTCGTCGCTCCTCTATCACACGTATCCGCCCACCACGGTCAAGTCGGCGCGGCGGATCCGGGAGATCGCCTGGGAGGCCGACGACGACACGTCGCTCCGGCACCGGCACTTTCTCACCGGGCGTGTGCAGCGGGGCGGCAGCCCGACGCTCGATCGCGTGCCGATCCTGTTCAACGCCGACATTGCGATGCTGTACGCCGCGCCGGACCAGGTCGATGCCCACTTCTACCGGAATTCGCAGGCCGACGAAGTCGTGTACGTGGTGGAGGGGAAGGGCGTGCTGGAGAGCGGCTTTGGCGACCTGCCGTACACGTCCGGCGACTACGTGATCGTGCATCGCAACATCACCCATCGCTGGCGTCTCGACCTCACCGCGGGCCACACCAAGTTCCTGATCTTCGAGAGCCGCGGGCACGTCCGCTATCCCACCCGCTACCACAACGAGTTTGGCCAACTGCTCGAAGGCGCTCCGTACTCCGAGCGCGACATCCGGCGCCCAACCGAACTCCGCACCCACGACGAGCGCGGCGACTTCCGCATCCTGGTGAAGCAGTACAACGCGGTCAACGAACTGATCCTCGACCATCACCCGTTCGACGTGGTCGGGTGGGACGGATATTTCTACCCGTGGATCTTCAACATCCACAACTTCGAGCCGATCGTGGGGCGCGTGCACCAGCCTCCGCCGGTGCACCAGACCTTCCAGGGCGACGGGTTCGTCATCTGCTCGTTCTGCCCGCGTCCCTTCGACTTCGATCCGAACGCGGTGCCGGCGCCGTACAACCATAGTAACGTGGATTCGGACGAGGTCCTCTTCTACGCCTCCAGCGAGTTCATGAGCCGGAAAGGAATCGAGTACGGGTCCATCACGCATCACCCGGACGGGCTGCCGCACGGACCGCACCCAGGACGCTATGAAGCCAGTGTGGGACAGCGGGAGACGAAGGAACTGGCGGTGATGATGGACTCGTTCCGGCCCCTCCATGTGGCCAAGACCGCCATGCCCATCGAGGACCCGAACTACCACAAGAGCTGGATCGAGTCGCAGAACGAACAGTTCAACCCGCCGACGACATAGGCGGCGGAACGCCCGGTTGGCGCACTCTGGCCGCTCTTTCGGCGGCGGGCGGATCTCCAGCGACGCTGGCGCTCCATCCGCGGCGCTCGGCCCGAAATCCCTCGACGTCCAGACTAGGTTGCGAGGCACTCGCAGTCCAACAGGGTGCTGCCGCCGTCTCGCCGGTTACAACATCTTGCGGTGCGAGACTTTGCGACGAAGTTACCGTGAGGGTGGCGGTACTGGGTTGCCAGGGGCTCGCAGTCCAATCCGGATTTGGCAACAGAACGCCGGCAGCTAATCTGCAGTCCAATTCCGGTTAGGCGGTTAATAGGCCTTCTATGGCTCAGATCACGAACACACACAGATTGAGCGATTACGCAGATCACTCGCGAAGTTTCGCTCATTCAAGAAACCGCAGGCTCACCGCGCCCCACTCGGCATTCAAGACGTGGTAGTCCCTGCATCGCGCTTCGCGCAGAACACCCGCGTCGCCTTTCTCCGGCCGTTACCAAGAGGAAGAAATTGATGCCAAACAGAAAAGCTCTGCCATCGATCTGCCTCGTCGTTGTGATGGCTACCATCTTCGGAAACGCGGCCGCTTCACAACCAACCACTGTTCAAACGAAGTCCGGGCCTGTTCGAGGTACCGGTACTGACATCGTCGTCTTCAAGGGCATTCCGTACGCCGCCCCTCCCACAGGCGACCGTCGATGGCGGCCGCCCAGGTCACCCGAACCGTGGACTACCGTTCGAGATGCGAGTCAGTTTGGACCACGATGTCCCCAACCCGCGAATTTTGCCCCGCGCGGGCGAAGCAACGGACCAACCGCGCCGCCGGCACCGGTACGGACAGCCATGAGCGAGGACTGTCTCACGCTCAACGTGTGGACCCCGGCACAACCGGGGAGCGGACGCCTTCCGGTGATGGTTTGGATTCACGGCGGCGGATTCACCATCGGTGATGTAACAACGCCGCGATTCGACGGCGAGATGCTGGCGGGTCGTGGAGTGGTGGTCGTGACGTTCAATTATCGACTCGGACCGTTGGGGTTTTTGGCGCACCCTGCCCTGTCCCGTGAGTCGCCCCAGCGCGTCTCAGGGAATTATGGACTCCTCGATCAGATCGCCGCGCTTCGCTGGGTTCGCGACAATATCGCGGCGTTTGGGGGGAATCCGTCGAACGTGACCGTGTTTGGCCAATCAGCGGGCGCCTCCTCCGGTGCGGGCGTTCTCATGGTATCTCCGCTCGCGCGAGGGCTCTTCCACCGCGTCATTGCGCAGAGCGCTTCGACGACAGGGACCGTGGGTCCGAAGCCGCGGCTTCACGAACCTTACTACGGCCTACGCGCTGCTGAGGCGGAAGGTGAGTTGTTGGCCCCGGATATCGTGAAGCTCCGGGCGATGAGCGCGGACGAAGTGCTCGCGAGCCTGCCAATCTCTCCGACGTTCAGCACCGGCTGGCACTTTAGCCCGGTGGTCGATGGTTACGTGCTGCCCGATGATCCCGGCGTTCTCCTTGGCACGCGCCGTCAGGCGAAAGTTCCATTACTCATCGGTCACAACACCGACGAGGCGGACTTCTATCGCCGCGAAGCGCACCAGACAATCGCGGCCTACCGCGATTTCGTCCGCGGGCTGCTTCCGTCACAATTCGTTGATACGATCCTGATGAGGTATCCGGCCGCGGAAGACGCCAAGGTACCTGACGCCGTTCTCCGGATGTTCACTGACTACAAATTTGTAACACCCACCGTACTCGCGGCACGCGCGGCTTCGAAGACGACCGCCGTCTACATGTACCGGTTTTCGCGTGTGAGTCCTCTCAGTGAGTCATTGGGAGGACGAGCGGCGCACGGGGTGGAAGTCCCGTACGTCTGGGACCACATCACGGTGGACTCATCGCAGTATGAAGAGGTCGACCGCACGTTGTCGCGCGCCATAGCCGGGGCGTGGGTGCAGTTCGCGAAGACTGGCAACCCCAATGGTGCATCGCTGCCTCACTGGCCTGCGTACGCAGCGCCCGAATATCGATTGCTGGAGTATGGCAACGAGATCACGATTCGGTCGAACGCCGATAGTCCAAACGTCGACTTCTTTCAGCGGGTCTTTGAGACGATGCGCCTGCAACCGGCGAGCTCCCGGCTGCACTAGAGTAAGTGGACGTTATCGGTGAACATCGCGCTGCGGGCAACTCGCTACTCACTAGCCGCGGTGCCGAGGCGAGGGGGTGATCGTAGTGAGGATCGCTGAAGCCGGGTTCAGGGTCTTGCTAGCCGCCTATCGTGGCGCTGCAGGTGACAAGGACGCTATGGAAGCGGCGGCTGCGCCGCCGCATTCTGTGTAATGCCTTGCAACTGAGCTTGAGCGTTATGCGGCACCACCGCTGCGAGCAGCGCTGAGTTCGACACCGACGGAGGGGCGCCGGCTAGCAACTCCACCGTTCGACAGCCCGGTGGCCGCCGAGACCGTGTGGCGCAGCAGGGAGGCGCTTGACTCTCGTAAAGTGGCGCGATACTTTGCCACAAGGAGTACTTCGCCACACAGAGGAGACAGACGAGGGCGAGCAGAATGCGGCATCGCATCAAGCGACGTTGGCTGGTCATCCTGCTGGGCGTGGCGGCCACTCTTGTCGTGGTCCTCGGCACACTATGGCACTCGGCGATCAAGCGAAACCGTTCGGTGCCCGACGAACCGTTCCGCATTGCCGGCAACCTCTACTACGTCGGCGCCACGGGTGTCACCTCCTTCCTCATCACCGGGCCCGAAGGCCACGTGTTGATCGACGGCGGCTATCCCGAAACCGCGCCCCTGATCGTGGCGAGCATCGCGAAGCTCGGCTTCGACATCACCGACGTGAAGGTGTTGCTCAACACGCACGCGCACTCCGACCACGCAGGCGGGCTGCGCGCCCTGCAGGAGGCCTCCGGCGCCGAGCTGTGGGTCAGTGAAGGCGATGCCGATGTCATGGCGGCCGGCGGCGCCGGTGACAGTGCCCTTGGGTCGCTTAGGCTTCTCGGGTATCTCTTCGGAGGCTTGAGATTCGCCGCCCCGCGTGTCGACCACCGGTTCAAAGACGGCGCGACGATCCACTTGGGGCCGCTCGAACTCACGGCCCATGTCACCGGCGGCCACACGCGCGGTTGCACATCGTGGTCGTTCCCCGTCCGCGACGGCGACCGTGAGCTGCTTGCCGTCGACATCTGCAGCCTGACGTTGTTGCCGTTGGTGTCGCTGGTCGAGCCGGAGGCGTATCCGGGAATCCGGTCCGACTTCGAGGATAGCTTCAGCGAGTTGCGGAGCCTGCCTGCGGACATCTTCCTGGCCTCGCACGCGGACATGTTCGACATGAACCGCAAGCGACGTGAACGCGCCGACGCCGCGAACCCGGTGGACCTGTTCATCGATCGGGCCGGCTACCTCCGCTACATCGACCGGGCCGACGCGAGGTTCCGCGAAGTGCTGGCGAAGCAGCAATGACGGCCCTGGCGGCTCAGCAGCCGATGCGGATGATCCGCCCCTCGTTCGATGGCGGCACGCCGGAACGTGATGAGTGCCGCCTAACCAGCGCGTGCCTTTGACAGAGCGCGCACGCCCGGCCGTGTGCTTGGCGGATGGCAGGCCCAGTCCTACCTTAGCGGCGACAAGGGAGTTCCCGAGTGCGCCTGGTGGGAACCAGTTGGTGCGCTCTGCAATTGATGTGCAGAGTCGTTAGGCAACACTGACTGCTCCGCGCGAGACTCCGGGCGCAGCGCGAGCCGGGCACGACGCGAGTGGCAAGACACGGGCACTGGCAAACGAACCGCGGACCAGAGTAGTTTCCGGCGTCGGAGGGTCCCATGACGCTTAGCATTGAGATTGAGCAGGAAGCGGACGGCCGGTGGCTTGCGGAGGTCGCAACATTGCCCGGCGTAATGACTTACGGTGTCAGCAAGACTGATGCGGTGGCGAAGGTTCAGGTACTCGCGCTGCGCGTCCTGGCTGACCGCCTTGAGCATGGCGAAGCAGTGCCGGAGTTTCTGAACGTCACGTTTCAAGCTGCGTGAGCACGTGGGGCGCAGCGAAAGCCAGCCGCGTCCTGGCCGCATTGCTCCGCATTGGCTGGTCGATCAAGCGCGAATCTGGTTCACATCGCACTCTTGTGCGCGCGGGCTGGCCGAACTACTCGTTTGCTTTCCACGACCGTGAGGAGATTGGTCCACGTATGCTCGCCCGGATTGCCCGTCACACGGGCCTTCGGCCCGAGGATCTGTAGGACCGGGAGCGAGTGTTGCCTAACAGACGTTGCTGCCGACAGGCGAAGGTGTTGATGGCCGCCGCGGCCGGCGGTCGTATCTTGAGGAAGGTGCCGCCGTCCGCGGCGGCTCTATTTGATCGCCTGCAGCAGAACGCTATCCGTTGATATGACTGGGGTGATGTCAAGGGGAGCGTGTCAGTAACGCATTTGCTGTTGTCTTTTGATGGCGGAAAACAGAAAGAGGCCAAGGGCGCCGGCGGCGGCTTCGACGATGAATCCTGCTGATATACGCCGGTCAGTGCAGCGCACCGGAGCGGCAAGAATTGGATTCGTCTGGAGCACGCTCATTCTAGGCGCGGGGATTCCGTCGAGGTAACGGTCCGACGTACCCGATAACGTAGGCGAGCATTCTCCTTTCGTGCCGACGGACACCCCTGGGCCTCCGTGTCGTTAGGTGCGTAGCGGAGCGTTCACGCGGCAATGGCTGTGGCAGGTGCAATCTCGCGCATCACAGCCCACAGAAATCCGACGAGTTCGCGCGCCACGGCGACCACGGCGATCTGCGGTCCACGCCGGAGCCCGATCCGCTGGTAGATCTTGTACAAGCGGTGCTGCGCCTTCCAGGCGTGGCCGATCACCTGCGGGGATTGCCCTCGCTGCCGCGCCTGCAGGGCCGGCCCGACGAACCGGATCAAAGGCTTGCTCGCGGCCCAAGGGGTCCCCCTCGCCAAGATGCAGGAGCTCCCGGCGCACCTCGCGACCGCCCGGTGCTGGGACGGGACGCCGATTTCCCCGCGGCTGCGTGCACGCCTCGAGCGGGACTGGGACGCGGTGCTGGGCTACACGACACGGGTCCGCGCTCTCAAGGCAGAACGGCGAGCCCTCCTCCAGGCGACGGACGACCGGGCCATTGCCCAGGTGCGGCAACTGAGTCAGCTCCGCGGCATCGGCATCGACAGTGCGTGGCTCTACGTCATGGAGTTCTTCGCGTGGCGGGCGTTCCGCAATCGGCGTCAGGTGGGCGGTCTCGCGGGGCTCACCGATACCCACTATCAGAGTGGCGATCTGCAGCATGAGCAAGGGATCTCGAAGGCGGGCAACCGCTGGGTCCGGGCGCTCGTGATCGATACGGCGTGGGCCTGGCTGCGCCATCAACCGCGCAGCGCGCTCGCGCGCTGGTATCGACAGCGGTTCGGAACGGGAAACAGTCGCGTGCGCAAGCTCGGGATCGTGGCACTGGCCCGGAAGCTGTTGATCGCCTTCTGGCGGCAGCTCGAAGCCGGCATCGACCCGGAGCGGGCTGTGCTCCGCGCCTAACGCATAGGGAACAACCGCCGCCATCACGACTGGAGGGAGCGGCCCACCTTTGTGGTCGGGTCTCGAGGGCGTAGCTCCTCGGCACCGTATGTTAGAAGGGGCCCGGCCCCCTCCTCGCTTCACACTCGCCCTTGGGCGGATTCACAAAGCTCGGGTGTTCGGCCTCGGCCGACACGGATAGGAGGTTGTTCACGGGCCTGTCGGCCCGAAACGGTTGGAAGAAGCGGCCAGTCGGAAGGCGGCGACTCAGTGCAAATCACAACGGGAATATCCCGTGTTATTGACGCTGCGCGCTACTCAGTCCTTGCGAGGAGACTTGACAAATGGCGCCCGATAGGAGATCCGCTGCTGCAGAAACCCATCCGTTAGGCCGACAACATGCAGACACCGTGATCGATTCACCGCTGTCCGAAGGTCGTGACGTGAGCGTTCACTACCACATTGCCGAGGGCACGCGATGGCTAGAGGGGGCGCGCGAGCGCGTATCAACCACGCGCCTGGCGTACGCCGCCTTCGAGTACCGTCTTGCTATTGAGAGAATCGTCTTTGAGTACTTCTACCGACTCAAGGGGAGTGAGTTCTCGGCCGAGGACTGGCGTGCCGTATCCACCTACGCGCGCCTTGAAAGACGCATCTATGATCTCGCCGGGCACCAACGCGATATCGATCGCCACATAGCCTTCTTCTCGACGGTCCTCGACGCCATGAAGGTGCCTCTGACTCTCGCTCGACCGAATTTCGGCCGGCTGAAGCGCGCTTGGCATGACTGCTCCGAACTGTGCCACCTTCCCTGGACCCTCGCCTCTCAGGCTCCTGACGCCTTCACAGCGGCCCTTTCCGAGATTGCCGAGGTCGGCGAGTACTTGGTGGAGCTGATGAAAGACACGATCGCCTGGCCCGCAATGGGACAAGATGCCACTTACTTCGCAGACCTGCGCCGCCGTTTTCTTGCGGGCGAGGCTATGGAGGACGACGTGCGGGCCTCGCTCGCGCAGACTGGTGTCTGGGGAAGGCTGGTTGTGAAGGATGGCACAGCAAGCTTTGTAGGCGAAACCATTCCACCCGCGACGGCCTAGCCACGCATGCGAGCTGCCGCGGGTCGTTCGGCGCTACGTCGAGCTGTTGCTGGCCACGCTCGATCCTCTCTCGGCACAGATCCTGAGCGTGGACAAAGCACTGCAGCGGGAGTGTCGCCACGACGCGGTGAGCCAACGCCTGCAAACCATCCCGGGCGTCGGCCCGCTTGGCGCGCTGCTGTTGCAGGCGGAGATCGGGCCGATCAGGCGTTGCCGCTCGGCGCAGGAGCTGGCCGCCTACGCGGGCCTCACCCCGAGCACGCGGAGCTCTGGCGGGAAGACGCGCCACGGGGCGACGGGTCGTGGGAACCCATGGCTCAAGTGGATCCTCATCGAGATCCCCCAGGCCCTGAAGCTGGCGCCAGGACCCGTGGGCGCGCACTATGAGAAGCTGCTGCGCGCGAAGGGCAAGCCGAAGGCGACCGTCGCCGCGGCGCGGAAGTTCTGTACCTACCTGTACTGGATGCTGAAGGAGGGCCTGACGTACGTCGAGTGGCTTCGCCAACATGACCGACCGGAGGTGCGCCCGATGCAACCGCTGGGCACCGCGGCGTAAGCCAGCGCGTACGCGCGAGCGACCGTCGCGCCCCCGTGAACACGGATGGGCCACCTCCTTCGTATGAAGCTCCTGTCCTGCCACGGACGCAGAGGCGGCTGAAGCCGGCCGGTGGGCCGCGCACGTGCCGGAAGGAGTGCTCGTTTGGCGGTTGATGGGTGCTGGACCACCAATCACGACTGGGACGACCAGTCGCGGGGATCGCTGTGCTCTTGACCGCTAGGCGTTCAGAGGGGCGTTGCTGCTGCCGCCGCAGACGCTTGCGGTGCGCGCACATGTCCTGCGACATGTGCGCCTGGATGAAATGCGGCGCTGCAGAACGGCGATGCGTTATGCCGCCACCCGGCGCCCACGCGCGATGAGGAGCTTGGCGAGATCCCGCTTCGTAGCCCCAGTCGCGAAGTAGGCGCGCAGCAGCAGATCGAGCGAGACGCTCGGATCGGCCGCCTCCAGTTTCGCCACCCGTGACTGGCTTGATTTCAACTTCTTGGCGAGCGCTCCTTGGGTCAGGCCGCGCGCGAGGCGCCGCGCGCGAAGTGCCCCGCTCACCGCCAGACGCGTCTCGACCAGCGCCGCCTCCTCCCGCGACAGGTCCAGGAACTCGGTTGTGCTTCCGACCCGCCAGCCGGCGGCTTCCAATCGCTTCCGTTTCTTCGCATCCATTTCAGTCCTCCTCGTTCGCCACCCGATCATACCGCTGGAGTCGGCGTTGGCACTCCACGATGATGCGGTGCGGTGTCTGCTGCGTCGTCTTCTGAAAGACGTCCGCGATCACCACCGCATCGGCATCGAGGCGGTACACGATGCGCCACGTCTTCCCTGCATCCCCGATCCGAAGCTCGTGACATCGCGTTCCGATGGCGCGCATCGGACGCGACAGGGGCATGCTCAGCTTCTCGCCGCGCTGCAGTCGGCGCAGCAACGTGCCCGCTTCCAGCCGGGCTGCCGGGGAGAACGGTGGTGTCTTCACCTCGCCTCGGAGCCATACCAGCGGCTTGTCGCCGGGCCTCATCCGACCTATAATATGTCAGATACGACATTCCCGCCAGTCATCGTCGTCGGCGCTTCTAACGCTGCGGGATAACAATGAGTTGCTGCAGCCGCCGCAGACTCTTCAGGACAGCCGCGCGTGCTACGCTCGCGCGGCTCTCTATGATGTGCGGCGCAGCAGAACTCAAGCGTTATGTCGGCCGCACTCTTCAGGCACCAGGTTGTGCAGCCGAGATCCAGGGCAACGTGTAACGTCGGGACTGCACTCGGCGGATAGGTGTGGGTCGTTGGGGTAGGCATGGCTCCTCCAATGTCAGAGTTGCACGAGACGCTGTTCCGTCGGCCCACGCCTCGGCGACCGCGCGATCCCTACATAGTTTCTGAAACCGAGCGGTCAGCCCAGACGCGCCCTCACCGAGAAATGCGCAAACAGTTCTTCTTCCGCGAAGCACCTGGTGGCCTGATGGCGTGGGATGTCGACGGATTGGTCAGCCGTTCGGCCCACCTGCCTCGACGACGCATCCCACTCTCGGCGATTCGCGAACTGGACGCCCCTTGGCACGGCAACGATGAACCCGCGACCTGGCGAGCCCTCGTCGCGCATCTGCGACTCATGGACGACGCCGATCTTGCATACCCGATCATCCTGGCAGCCGACGGCGTGGTCATGGACGGCATGCATCGCGTCGCCAAGGCGCTCCGCGCCGGAATGACCGACATCGAAGCCGTGCAGTTCAACACGGATCCGCCACCGGACCACGTCGGTCGGGGACCGGGTGACCTCCCCTACGATGATCCCCGACCATCACCCGTGCAGCCACAGAATCGGTCCTGCCGCCCATGACAGGCATTCCGGGATTCCTGCGCACAGTGTGATGGCTCCGTGACTCATCACGGACCGGCCGCAGCGGTCGTTTCGCGGCACGCCGTCCTTCCCGCACGATCTCCAGAGGAAGCCTTCCATGAATCGTCTCGCCACAGCCGCCAGTCGCACGGTGTCGACCATGCTCGTTGCCGGTGCCCTGTTCGCGGGCTGCGGCAAGTCCGGC
>CAVUFA010000017.1:0-199251 GCA_963740565.1 uncultured Gemmatimonadaceae bacterium
GAAGCCGTTGCGCAGGTCATTCGCGGCGCGCATTACGGGCTGGCGCGCTAAGTATAGCTAGTCTATTGAGTCTGAAATGGCTTTGCAAAACATCCCGAGCTTTTCAGATCTCGTCGGTCGTCTTGGTCCAGACAAACGGCTTCGGGTTCGCGTTGTTGCCGTCGATGTACTGGCGGATCGTCTGCTCCAGCGCCCGCGTGCTGCGATGCGCGCTGCGCTTGAGTCGCTTGCGCGAGAAGACGGAGAACCACGATTCGACCAGGTTGATCCAGGAGGCCCCGGTGGGCGTGAAATGCAGATGAACGCGCGGGTGGCGGAGCAGCCAGCGCTTGATCATCGGCGTCTTGTGCGTGCCCTAGTTGTCGAGAGTGAGATGCAGGTCGAGAGCCGGCGGCGCGTTCGCGTCGATGGTGTTCAGGAACGAGCGGAACTCCCTGGCCCGCTGGCGGCGATGGACTTCGCCGATCACGGTGCCGCTCTTGACGTCGAGCGCGGCAAACAGGGTCGTCGTGCCGTGGCGGATGTAGTCATGGGTCCGCCGTTCGACCTGGCCCGGCCGCATCGGCAACATCGGCTGACTCCGATCCAGCGCCTGGATCTGGGACTTCTCGTCCGCGGCCAGCACCAGCGCGCGATCGGGAGGATTGAGATACAGGCCGACAATGTCGCGCACCTTCTCGCTGAAGAGCGGATCTTTGGAAATCTTGAAGGTTTCGCTGCGGTACGGTTTCAGCATGAAGGCCCGCCAGATGCGACTGACGGTGCTTTGACTCATGCCGGTCCGACGCGCCATGTCTCGGGTGCTCCAGTGCGTCGCATCCTCCGGCGTCGTCTCGAGGGTGAGCCTGACCACCCGCTCGACATCCTCATCGCGGATCGTGCGCGGCGCTCCAGGCCGCGGCTCATCCAGCAGGCCGTCCAGCCCGCGGGCGAGATACCGCGCGCGCCACTTGCCCACGGTCGGCTGGCTGAGCCGGAGCTGTGCGGCGATCTCCGCGTTGGACTCCCCCCGCGCACTGGCCAGCACGATCCGGGCGCGCATGGCGAGGGCGTTCGCACTCTTCGGCCGACGCGTCCACCGTTCCAGCACGACGCGGTCGGCATCCGGAAGGTCAAGGGCAACCAGCGGGCAACCAGCGGGCAACCAGCGGGCGACCCATACGGTCTCCTGGAGCGGTGGGCGCCAAGATAGCGTTAGGCAGATGGTAATGCAAGTGACTTCTGACTCAATGCACTAGCTATGTATTGTATATTGAACAGCGGCTTCCCGGCGTCAACCGGGGTCTCGACGGCTGCCCACGTGCTACCGCCACTGCAAGCGTGACCAGCACCGCCGTGGAGGAAACGTGCGGGAAGCCGAGTAAGTGCGGCGACTCGCGGAATGCGACCCTTTTCGCGGCCGGTCGCGGAGACGTGCGTCGATCCGCCGCGCCATAGCTGTCAGCCAGATGACAGCACGTTGCGCGCCTCACGCCGGATGCGTTGATTGCGCGCATCGACTCCGTCTGGGGTTGATCCCGACGCCATGACCCCGAATGCCTGACGAGACCCGGCGCCCCTGGCTGTGGATTGCGGTGCTCGGCATCGTGATCGTCGCCCTGTTCTGGCCCGCCTCCGGAACGAGCGCGGCCGCCCGATTCTACGCGTCGCTCCGGATTGCGAAGCCCAGGACCGTGACTGCGGGCATCGCCGCTCCACCGGGCACGAATCCGAATCGCGCGCTGCAGACGCTGGTCGGGGCGATGCTCGCCGAGAGCGTGACCGTGACGCTCGACGAGCCTGACGAGTCGGTGCCGGACACGGCGACCGCGAACCGCAGCGCCGGCTTCGCCGTTGTCCTCCCCACCGGCCGAACGGACGGGCCGGTGCTGTCGGTGGTGGGCGCGCATGCGATCCGCATCAGGGTGGATCGCGCGCAGTTGCGAACGACGCTGGTTCAGGCGGGAATGGGCCGGACCGCGCTGGCACCCGCGATCGATGGCGCGACCGCCACGTTCAGCAATCCCCGCGCGATACGCGCCCAGTTCGGCCATTGCCCGGAGCCGGTCGCGAACACGCTGCAGGCGCAGCTGCAGGGACCACCACCGACTTCCACCGACTACGGCACCTGTATCGTGCTCATCGAGTCGCCGGCGACAACCGCCGCGGTGCCGGACGGACTCGACGTGGGCCAGCTGGTGGAGGTCGCGCTCGAGCTCTCGGGGATGAGTCCCATCCAGGTGCAGGCGTTCCGGGCGCGCTTCGGCTGGCAGTCGGCACTGAGTCTCGTCCTGCCGCGATTCATGCGGTCGTACGACACCGTTCAGGTCGCGGGGGCGCGCGGCATGCTGCTCAACACCGCGGGAAGGCGCGGCCCCACGTATACGCTGCTGTGGGAGCGCGATGGCCGGGTGTACACGCTGACGGGCTACGGCAGCGCCGCCGATGCGGTGCCGCTCGCCGGCTCATTGCGCTGACAAGGGTGACGGCGTGAGCGGATCCTCCGACTACGCGATTCAGACCGAGTCGCTGCGCAAGGTGTTCGGCGCGCAGGTGGCGGTTCGCGATCTGTCGCTCACGGTGCCGCGCGGGGAGATCTTCGGGTTTCTCGGTCCCAACGGGGCGGGAAAGAGCACGTCGATCAAGATGCTCCTCGGGCTGGTGCATCCCACGAGCGGGCGTGCGCAGGTCCTCGGCCGGCCGGCGACCGATGTCGCGGTGCGCCGCGCGATCGGCTTTCTCCCTGAAGACTTCCGCTTCTACGATTGGCTCACCGCGGCCGAGCTGCTGCGCTTTCATGCGCGGCTGTGCGGCCTGCCTGAGGCGCGGAGCCGGGTGCGCGTGCCGGCGATGCTCGATCTGGTGGGACTCACGCCGCACGCCGATCGCCGGCTGCGCGGATTCTCCAAGGGGATGCTCCAGCGGCTGGGCCTCGCGCAGGCGCTGGTGCACGAGCCGGAGCTCGTCTTTCTCGACGAGCCGACGTCGGGGCTCGACCCGATGGGGCGGCGTCTGGTGCGCGACATTCTGCGCGCCGAGCGCGAGCGCGGCGCCACGGTCTTCCTCAACTCGCACCTGCTGAGCGAGATCGAGATCACGTGCGACCGCGTGGCGTTCATCAAGGACGGCGCGGTGGTGGGCGGCCATGACCTGCACATATCGACGGACGACGAGTTGCGCGTTACGGTGGAGGCGCGCAACGTCACCACCGCGGCGCTGGCGGGACTGGCGGCCTGGGCAAGCGACGCGCGGCTGGTCGAGGGGCGGCTCGCGTTCACCGTGCTCTCCCGGGATGCGCTGCCGCAGGTCGTGCGACACCTCGCTTCGTCAGGCGCCGACATCTACCGGGTGGCTTCGGAGCGCACGTCGCTGGAGGAGCTGTTCGTCCGGATCGTGGGTGAGGACCAGGGCCAGTGAGATCGATCTGGACGATGGCCGCGATCACGCTCCGTGAGGCGGCGCGGCGGCGGATTCTGTGGACGGCGGTCATCGCGGGCGTGCTGCTGCTCGCGATTTTCGGGGTCGCGCTGCGGCTGCAGGTGATGGAGTTCGGCTCGCGGCCGATGTCCCCGTTCCTCCGGTACCAGGTCGAGAGCGGGATGTTGATGATCGGTCTCTACACCTGCGACCTGCTGGCGGTGGTGCTGACGATTCTGACCTCGATTGACACGCTGGCGGGGGAGATCAGCTCGGCCACGATCCACGCCATTGCCACGAAACCCGTCGCGCGCTGGCAGATCCTCGCCGGGAAGTTCCTCGGCTTCACCGGCATGGTCACGGCGTTCGTGGTGCTCACGTTTGCGGGCACGGTCGCCGTGGCGTCTGCGACGACCGGCGTGCTTCCGGAGCACCCCCTGCGGGGGCTCCTGCTCATCATCTTCGAGTGCGAGCTGATGCTGGCGGTGACGTTCGCGCTCGGCACCTGGTTCTCGACGCTGACGGCGGGGGTGCTCGCGCTCGGAATGCAGGGGGTGGCGTTCATGGGCGGGTGGCTGGAGCAGGTGAGCGGGTTCTCGCAGAGCGCGCACATCGTCACGTTAGGCGTGGTGTCGAGTCTGCTGATTCCGAGCGAGTCGCTGTGGCGGCGCGCGGCCTACGTCATGCAGACGCCGCTGGCCGGCTCGCTGTCGTTCTCGCCGTTCGCCAACGTGTCGATTCCCAGCGTCACGGCGGTGTGGTACGCCGGCCTCTATCTCTGCGCCGCGCTGGCGGTGGCGATCCGGCACTTCCAGCGCCGCGATCTGTAGGTCCTCGCCGGCGCCGGCACTCGTGGCGGAGCCGGCCCGGCGCCACGACTCGATCTGGCGGTGAGGTGCGGACGCGTTCCGCGGCGACCGATGCATCGTTCCACGAACTGGCTTGGGCATGAGCCCAACCGAGAGCTTGAGTGACATGGAGAAGACGCCCCGGTGCGGCGGTCCCGAATGCCACCCACTCGACGGCCAGTAGGCGATGCGTGATTCTCGTTCGGCGCGCAATGAAATGATGCGCGTGCCATGATCGCTGCTGCGCATCGTTCTGTCTGTGACTCCGCCGACCCTGCTCGACGACCGTCCGCTGACGCTGATTGGGCAACTGCGGCGCGCGCTCCGCATGCGTCATTACAGTCCGCGGACCGAGAAGGCTTACGTGTCCTGGACGCGGCAGTTCGTGCGCTTCCATGGGCTGCGACATCCACGGCAGCTCGGCCCCACGGAGGTGCGCGCATTTCTCGGGAGTCTCGCAATGGATCGACGTGTGACGGCGTCGACACAGAACCAGGCTTTCTCGGCGCTCGCCTTTCTGTATCGCGACGTGCTGCGCGTGCCGCTGCCGTGGCTGGAGGGCATTGAACGTGCGAAGCGTCCGAAGCGTCTGCCGGTCGTTCTCACCAAGCGTGAGGTGAATGCCGTGATCGCGGGAATGAACGGAGCTCCTCAACTCGTGGCGATCCTGATGTATGGCAGCGGCCTGCGCCTGATGGAGGCCGTGAGCCTCCGCGTGAAGGATGTGGACTTCGAGGTGCACGCGGTGACGGTGCGCGCGGGCAAGGGTCAGAAGGATCGAATGAGCGTCCTTCCGGATAGGCTGGTACAGCCGCTCCGGGAGCATTTGGGCGATGTGAAGCGTCGGTGGCAGGAGGACATGAAGGACCGGGCCTTCGGCGTTGTCGTGCCGGGGGCGTACGCGGTGAAGCGCCCGTCCGCGCCACGGGCGTTTGAGTGGTATTGGTTGTTTCCGGCTGCGCGGTCCTACGTGGAGCGGCAAACAAAGGCACGGCGACGGCATCACCTGCACGAGACGGTCGTTCAGCGAGCCGTGACGAATGCCGTGCGTGCGGCCGGTATCTGGAAGCATGCAACGTGTCACACGTTCCGCCACTCGTTCGCGACGCATCTGCTGGAGAGCGGCTATGATATCCGAACCATTCAGGAGTTACTGGGCCATAGCGATGTGAGCACGACGATGATCTACACGCACGTGCTCAATCGCGGTGGCCGTGGAGTTCGCAGCCCTGCCGACGCAGTGGACGTGCCAGGGTCGTTGGTCCGGCCGAGTTCACCGTAGCGTGGGCGCGGACGGAGGTCTCTTGCACGCGCTCGGCGAAAATCTGGCGGGTGGTCAGACTCGGCAGATCCGCGTTCGCCGCCTATCTCGCGAACCCCATGTTTGCACCTCCTCCAAGCACTTGCGGCATCGTCGCTTACCAGATCGATTACAGGTTATGGCAGAATACCCTGCGTGGTGCTCGCAGTCTATCGCGGTCTCCTGCAGGCTATCACCGTTGGATAATCCGCTGTCTAGTTTCCGTTAGATAGCCAGACGCATTCAGGAACAACAACCTGTCATGAGGCGCGGATTTCCCATCACGCATGCGGCGCTGGTCCTGCTCCTTCCCCTTGGAGCGACTGCCTGCAATTCACCGGCGCGGAGCACGCCTGCGCCGATTCTCTTGTTCAGTGGAACCGGAACGTCGGCCGGGGACGTGGCGGCGGTCGAGCGAGTTCTTGAGCAGACACATTTGGAGTACGCCACCGCGACATCCGCGCAGTTGAACCGCATGAGCGAGTCCCAGCTCATGGCCTACCGCCTGATCATCGTCCCGGGCGGAAACTTCATAGACATGAGCGCTAGCCTCGCGCCACGCACGACCGCGAGGATTCATGACGCGGTGCACGGCGGCGTAAACTATCTCGGCATCTGCGCTGGAGCTTTCCTCGCCGGAGATGGGCATGGGTACTACAACGGTCTTGATCTTACCTCGGGGGTACGATTCGCCTTCTACGATGCCGAGAACCGAGGGATCCGGAAAGCCATGGTCGCTGTTGCCGGAGTCAACGGTGCTCCGATGGAGCATTACTGGGAGGATGGTCCCGAACTCTCGGGCTGGGGGACCGTGGTCGGAAGTATCCCGATGGAACGCCAGCCATCGTCGAAGGGACCTCTGGCCGAGGATGGTTGATCTTAGTCGGCGTTCATCCTGAGGCACCCGAGACGTGGCGGCGCGGAATGGCCTTCACGACGCCAGCAAGTGTCGCGAATGCATACGCCGGGGAACTCGTTCAAGCCGCGTTGACTGGTTCGTCGCTCCCCATTACTGATCAGGATCGGCGTTCAATTGCCCGCAGGACGTCTCGGCTCAAGTCGATCGAGCACCTCTGTGCCGGCTATCTGACGAACGCTGAAGCTGACAAGGAATCTGCGGATTGCACCGGCTGGCGCCGGCGCTCCTATTTGACTTCCTTGCAGCTTAGCTCAGGCGTTAGGCGACAACCGAGACCACGTCTCGATGGACAGTCCACGAACGACCTCGGTCGAATATGGTGGACCATCCCGCGGTTCTCGTGTGTTCCGGCGGCAAAGCGACGCCTCGCCGCTGAGCATCCGCTCTGGTCGTGAGCCCGATCCGACGTTACCGTGAGAGACCATGATCGAACGATTGACGGACGCCCTCGGCGACCGCTATCGCGTCGAGGCGCTTGTCGGACGCGGCGGGATGGCCACGGTGTATCGCGCCGTCGATCTTCGCCACGACCGCGTCGTCGCCATCAAGGTCATGAATCCGGACTTCGCCGAGACGGTGGGGCGCGACCGCTTTCTCCGCGAGATTCGCGTGACCGCTGGTCTGTCGCACCCGCACATCCTCGCGCTCCACGATTCCGGTGACGTCGGGGATTCGCGCGAGAACGCGGGAGGTCGACTGCTGTTCTACGTCATGCCGTTCGTTGACGGCGTCTCACTTCGCGAGCGCTTAGGCGCGCAGCCGCGCCTGTCACTTGACGAGGTGCGCAAGATCGTTCGCGAAGTAGGCAGTGCATTATCCTACGCGCACAGCCGCGGGATCGTCCATCGGGACATCAAACCGGAGAACATCCTGCTGGCCGGCTATTCGTCCCGTGATGCGGAGGCGTCGTGGAACACACTCGTCGCCGACTTCGGGATTGCCGCCCCGACCGTGACGCATGCCGAGCATCTCACGGGCACGGGCATCGCGGTCGGCTCCCCACAGTACATGAGTCCCGAGCAGGCGGTCGGTGACCGCGTCGATCACCGATCGGACATCTGGGCGCTCGGGTGCGTGGTGTACGAGATGCTCGACGGCTCGCCGCCGCGCGGGGTTCCCTCATTCAAGCCGGGAGTGTCACCCACGATCGCTGGCGCCGTGTTGCGCGCCCTGGCGACCGATCCCGATGATCGGTTCGCTACCGTGCGCGAATTCGTCGACGCGATCGATGCGCCGGCGAAGACAATCGTTGCGCCGTGGATGCGACCACTGGTGTGGGCAAGCGCAGCCGCCCTCATCGCCCTCATCGCGACGTGGTCGCCCGCGGCGCGTCGCTCGGTCGCGCGCGGACCGGCGATGACGAAAGACACGCTCGCGCTCGCGTTGTACAGGCGCGGCCGAGCGGACGTGGCGACGCGGAACGACGCCAACATGCGAGACGCGGTCACGGAGTTTTCGCGCGCCATCGAGCGCGACTCCGGATTCGCGTTGGCTTGGTCAGGCCTGGCGCGCGCGGCGCAGATGGCGGTGCAGCGAGGCTTCGTCATACCCGGGCGATCGACGGACTCCTTGATCGCCCTGTCCATCGTCGCCAGCCAGCGCGCGGTGGCGATGGACTCGAGCTCCGCTGACGTCTGGCTCGTGCGCGCCCGGGTGATGGAAAGCGTCGAACCGACGTCGCGGACAGCGGTGCTCAACGATCTGAGACGCGCGCTCGCCGCCGACTCGACCGACGGCGAGGTCTGGTTCGCGCTCGGGCGTGCGCGCGAGGAACTACTCGATAGCGCCGGCGCCCGTGCCGCCTACGTCAAGGCCCTCGCGCTCGACCCGACGCGTTTGGAGCTCCTGGCGTGGTTTGCCCTCCATTTCCTCTGGTCGGGTCATCCGGCGGAGGGGATCAAATGGGCGGACAGCGCGCTCACTGTCGACCCGACGTACGAGCTCGCGCGCGATGCCGCAGTCCAGCTTGCGATCGAATCGCATGACTGGCCGCTCGCCGAACGGCATCTGCTCGCGTTCCATCGAGTGTCGCAGGGTCCGGATCGGGTGGTTCCACTGGCGCACGAGGCTCGGTTGGCCGCGCTGCGGGGCAACGCCGCGACCGCGCGCCGGTTCGCCGCCGCCGCAGAACGACTCGTCGACCCCACGACACTTACCTTGCACCCGTCGGTATTTCTCGGTGAGGCCTTCTCGGCAGCAGGGGACACAGCGCGTGCGTACCGTTGGCTCGCCGCCTTCTCGCCGCGTGGCGACGTTCACTTCCAACTCCATCTACACAGGGAACCTGCCCTCGCTTGGTTGCGAGACCCGCGATATCGCGGTCTTCTCTCGCCATAGGCCGGGACGGAGAGATGCGCCTGCGCGTGTGCCGCACAACGTGTCGTACGTCCGGCGCAGGTCGATGATCGTCCGACCGATCCTCCGCCGGTGCAGTCGGCATGAGGTCCGTTCCGCCTGTCGCCTAACGAACGCTGAAGCTGTCAAAGGAGCTATTGATGATGCTCGCTTCGCGAGCATTCTTATATTTTCCTTTGCAGCTTAGCTCGGGCGTTATGCGGCATGGGTTCCGAAGACCTCGTCCAGGAGAGAATGTGTTGCGCATCTGCTCCGTATTTGCCGCCGGCACCCTCCTTCTATGGGTCCGCTCACTGGACGCCCAGGCGTTGCCCACGGGCGACTCGGTGATGAAGCGGATGTGGTCCATCGGCATGGACAGTTCGAGGCTCCCCGTACTCGCGAACCAGCTGCTCGATTCGATCGGACCTAGGCTCACGGGCTCACCCGGTCAGAAGAATGGAAACAACTGGCTGGTTCAGACCTACAAGTCGTGGGGCATTGAGGCGACAAACGAGCCGTATGGAACGTGGCGTGGCTGGAGACGGGGCATCGCCACGATCTCCTTGGTCAGTCCACGCGTTCGCGTCCTCGATGCCATCCTCCTTGGCTGGAGCCCGGGCACCGGAGGCAAGGACGTCACGGCCGGCACGATCATCTTGCCGCGATTCCGTGATGGCACTGAGTTCGCCGCATGGCTGCCGCAGGCGGCAGGAAAATATGTGCTGATCTCGGCTCCGCAGCCCACTTGTCGACCTGGCTCCGATTGGGACAGGTTCGCGACGACAGCCTCAAAGCGGTCAATGGACAGCCTGTTCGCGGCGAACCGCCGCGAGTGGGACGCGCGCATCCTCGGCGCTGGGTTCTCCCTTGGTGGCTCGGGGTTCACCGCACTCGGCAGGCGGCTCGATGCCGCCCACGTGGCAGGCGTTGTGTCATCCCAGCCGAAGGGCAACGCCGGCGCAACACGGATTGATGCCATGACCGACAACGAAACGGCCCCGGCCATCTCACTTAGTTGCGAGGACTATGGGCTCGTTTACCGCCTGTCCGAGAACAACCAGCACCCACAGCTCCGGGTAAACGCTGATGCGGAACTGCTCGGTGAAGTGCCCGTGTTCAACACAATTGCCCGCATTTCTGGTCGGGAAAAGCCGAACGAGTATGTGATGCTCTCTGCACATTTCGACTCCTTCGATGGCGCGTCTGGAGCCATCGACAACGGCACCGGTACACTGATGATGATGGAGGCGATGCGGATTCTGAGCCTAGTGTATCCACACCCCAGGCGGACGATTCTGGTGGGGCACTGGAGTGGAGAGGAGCAGCTCATGGTCGGCTCTCGTGCTTGGTCCGAGGATCACCCCGAAGTGATCGCCGGGATGCAGGCCATGTTCAATCAGGATGATGGCACCGGACGTGTCCGCTGGGTTAACGGAGGAGGGTCGGGAGGCGGGACCATCGGTGGCGGGCTTGTCGGCATCAACGACCACCTGCAGGCGTGGCGCGCTCGGCTGCCGAGCGAGTTCACTGACAGCATTCGGTTCGAGGCCGATTCCAGGCCGCCGTGGGGACCGAGCATGGATGGGGCCGTGTTCGCGTGCAAGGGAGCTCCGTCCTTCGGGCTGTGGAGTGCTGAGGTCAATTGGAGCTACGCCGACGCCTCCCACACGAACCGTGACAGCTATGACAAAGTGGTGTTCGACGATTTGAAGTACAATGCTACTCTTGTTGCCATGCTCGCCTACCAAGCGAGCGAGGATGCAACATTGATTTCGCGCGTCAGGAGCGAAGGCGCCTGGCCGAACTGCGGGGTCGCTCCGAGGAAGACTCGAATCAGGTAGTTGACGAGTTCCTAGGTCGTCTGGTGTCACGAGGCGAACAAGAACGCGTACGCGCTGTCCGCATGAGTGCGAGTCGAGGGCGGGCTGCCGCATAACAAGCGCTTGCTGCCGACGAGGCCAGAGCGGTTCGGCCGCCGCGAGTTATTCTTTATCTAAGGACTGCGGCGGCCTCACCTGGCCTCGCGGCAGAAGCGCAGGGCGTTGAGGTTGTAGGAAAAGCCTCTTTGGACGGCCGTCGGGGGCGCCTCCAGTGGTAGAGGGCGTTAGGCGACGTGGGCATCGCTGGACCCGTCATCGCGAGCTCGCGACGGACGCCCGCTGGGGTCGTGGCTCGCCGGCGTTTACGCCGCGTAGCCGTGGTGCGCGAGCTTCTCGATGTTGTGGACCAGACAGAAGAGTTTCCACTGGGCATCGACTTTGATACGGCCGCGCAGCGTGAAGCGATTGAGCCCTTTGTTGTAGCACATATTCCCGAAGACCGGCTCCACCGTCGCGAAGCGCTGTCCGTACCGCGCGCGGCCCTCCGGGGCATCGAGGCGACGCTTCATGCGCGTCGTGTGATTCTCGGGTTTGGGCTTCCGCGCGACGCGGCCGTGGAAGAAGACGACCTGCCGCGCCGGCGTTGTCTCGGGCGTGCGTAAGCACTGTGCGCGATGCGTGCACGGCAGACAGTCACGTTTCGCGCCCCGAAATTCGTCCCCGACATATCCGTTGATCACGAGATTGCGGCCCTTGCGGTACAGGGACTTCCCCGCGGGGCACACGCACGTCCGCGCGTCGGCGTCATAGGTGAAGTCGCTCGGCTGATAGAGCGTGCCTTTCTGATCGGGGTGCGGCTTGGACTTGTCATGCAGGGGATGGGGCGCCTGCTGATGGCGCTCCTGCGTCGCAAACCGCTCGTCGCGGCGCCGCATGTCGTTGTCAGCGATGAGCGCGTCCACCTGCCGTGTGGCGAGCTCCCTGAGGTTCGCTTCGCTGTGATAGCCGGCATCGGCGGTGATCAGCGAGTCCGGCGCGAGCACGTCCTGCATCGCCGTGACGACGGGCAGCAGCACTTCTTGCTCCGACCCCGTGCCGTGCGCTTGGGCTTCGACGATGATCTGATGCGCGCTATCCACGGCGGCGACGCCCGTGTAGCCCTGAATCACGCCCTTGCCCGTGGCCATCTTCGCACTCTCATTGTCGGTCCGGTTGCTCTTCCGGATCGCGCCCTGCCCGCGACTGCGACGGCCGCGTCGGTCTGCGGGATGCTGGGCGAGCCAGCCGCGAATCTGCGCCGCGTCCTTGTCCAGGCGTGCGACCCGTTTCGCTTCCTTCGTGGCCCGCGCGGGTTCCGGGGGCAGGGCATCCGTGGCCCGATGGCGGGCGAGAATCGTCTGCGCGGTGGCTTCGAGCTTCGTGGCCTGTCGCTCAAAGTCGGCCCGCGCTCCACTCCGCCGCTTCGACGCATTACTCGGCAGCTTCACCCCGTCGATAGCGAACATCTCGCGGCCGATCAAGCCTTCCGCGTCGCAGATCGCCACCACCGCCGCGAACACCCTCGCGATGTCGTCGCCCAGCGTGCTCACAAAATGCGCGATCGTGGTGAAATGCGGTGTGCGTGCGCCGCATAAGGCAATGAAGGTCACGTGTTCCTCGCAGGCCCGCTCGATCCCGCGACTGCTGACGATCCCCTGCGAGTACGCGAAGAGCACTACCTTCAGGAGCAGCGCCGGCGGATACGCCGCGGCCCCCGTGGCGTCGTTACGAAAGCGCGCATCGAACGACGACAGATCGATCGCGTGATCCAGCAGGTGGTTCAGCGCGTGCTCGAAGGTGCCGGGCAACAGCTGGCGCGCCAGATCCACGGCCAAGAAGCGCGGGTTGGTATCGATGTACTTGTAGCGGGCCATGGGGTCCTCGACGCGGAAGCGCAGGCGCGACAAATTCGATGCACCTGTGACCCGTGAGTGCCTAGCGAGTTCCCGCTATCGCGAGATGCAGGGTGGGTTTTTCTACAGCTACGTAGGCGGCGACTTCCGCTGGCGCGTGCGGACGCTGGTGATGTTGTCACTTCGTCACCACAGCCCTCGGTCGGTCAAGGCTCGACCCCCCGTCGGGGATAAGCGGATACCGAGCCGCTGGCTTGGGGTCGATACTACAGAACAGTCTCGATGGAGCCCGAGCCATGCGCCGACCACTTTCTATCCTGGTTGCTCTATCCGCTGCCGCTCTGCTGGCGGGCGCGTGCGAATCGCCCACCTCCGTCGCCTCGGACCTCGCGTCCGTTACCGTGGACCTCGGTTCCGTCGTGGCCCTCGATTCGCTCCGAACGGTCGATGCGGCGACGGTTCCCTGCTGCACCGTCGACTCGGCAGGTGCCCGGGTTAGCATCCTCTCCGGCACGCTGACGTTCCAGCGCTACGCGCACTATTCGGATACCGTCTTCACGCCCGCGGGGCCCATGTCCGGAGCCTGTGTGACCGAGATTCCCAACGGAGCGGTTCTGCATTTGAACGGGTTGGTGCCTGTGGGGGACACAGTCGCGTACCTGATGATTCCCTGCCGTGTGGGAGGGTATACTCTGGTGCTTACCCAGCGCGTCGACTTCCCAGGTGACTCAGCGCGGACGCTGGACGTCACGGTGTCATCGGGAACGTACTCCTGGACGCGCGACGCGCTCCTCCTGATGGACGCGTCGGGCCATGCCGTGCCCGCAACAATGGCCGCGGATACGATTGTCATCCTGGCGTCCGGGCACACCTACAAGCTCCAAGCGGTTCGCTTCGACTGATGCCATTGGCGGGGCGTCCGCGAGGCACCGGAATCGTCGCCGCCTAACTCGCCTTGAACGCTGGGCCTTAGACAGACCCGCCCAATATCGGGCCATCTTGCGGCTGTGCTCGGGACCCGGTCGGGCCCCGCGAGTATGCTTCGACGGAAGACTGGCCACCGGGATGGGTGACGCGTAAGTTGTTGCCCTGATGAAAGTTCGTGACGTGCTCCGACTCCTGCTGGAAGACGGCTGGTACCTTGCCCGCACGAAGGGGAGTCATCAACAATTCAAGCATCCCACGAAGCCGGGCCGCGTGACGGTGGCCGGATCGTCTAACGACGACCTGGCTCCGGGCACGCTGGGCAGCATTCTGAAACAGGCCGGGCTCAAGCCGCCGCCAGGAGCATAGGACCATGCATCGTTACCTGATCGTACTCGAGCCAACGAGCACGGGGTTTTCCGCCTATTCGCCCGACCTTCCCGGCTGTGTGGCGACGGGCGCTTCGCGAACCGACGTGGAGGCGAACATGCGCGAAGCGATTCTGTTCCATCTTGACGGCCTCCGCGAGGATGGGGCGCCGGTTCCGGCGGGGCAGACGATTGCCACCTATGTGGAGGTGGCTGCCTAACAAGGCAATGAAGCAGCCGGCGCAGGCTCTGGAAGGCCGCCGTGTTGCGACACGGCGACCAACGGTTGAACTGCACCGCAGCTTATTGCCAGCCGTAGAGAAAAATGGATGGAGGTGTAGTGAGGGGGGTAAGGAAAGTTTTGTGTAATGTTTTGTTGGGGTGGTGGATATACTGGTAGCGTGTGCACAACGAACATCGAAGGTAGGTTAGAGGCGCTGGATATTGCGTGGCACGTGGGCGGCAACAGACACACGCGTTGCGCTACGCGGACGGTGAACGATTAGGTGCATGCGCGGCTGCGCTGTGCTGCGCAGGTGAGTGGAAGGTGTAGGGAAATATAGTGATGTATTGATGGGTTGTGGTGGGAAAAATGTGTTTGATGAAGAGTAGAGGGTGTGTAGTATGAGAAGAAGATGTGTGAGGGTGTGATATAGTGATATGGATAATTGAAGAGAGGTAATAGAGGTGGTGATGGATGATAGATGATTGGGATGAGGATGGAGTGAGAGGATGTGATATGGGGGGTGAAAAGATGTGAATATGGTTGGTGCGGAGAAATGTGAGATAGTGTGGGTGTATATGGTTGATAAGGAGTTTAAGAGGGTGATGGTGTAAGTGTGGAGAGAGTGAGGAATGTGGATGGTGTTAGTAGAAAGGGAATAAGAGTGTTGTAATGGGGGTGATATGAGAGGAATAGATTTGCGTGTGAGGTGTTGTGGAGTAATGCTAGAGATGGGTGAGTTGGGTAGCTGATAGGTAATGTGAGAATTGAGGTATGGAAATGCGGGTAGGTAAGAGGTAGTGATGTGATGGGTTATGGTGAGGTTAGGGGTTGTGTGAGATTATAGATGATGATGATGTTGATGTGATGTGGGGTATAGGAGTATGTTGGTATTAAAAGATAGTGTATTGTGATGTGATACGCTTAGATGGTTATGGTGCTGTGTAGCTTGTGTTTAACGTATAAGTAGCGTTGGTGTTAGGTAATAGAGTGGTTGTATATTCTTAGAGGAGTGATGGTAGAGGGTGCAAGGTGTAGAGGGTATATGTATTTGGAGAGATGAGAGGTGCTAGAGATTCTTATGGGTAGCGATATCTTGTAGGGTTGATGGTTTGGTGTTGTATAGCTGTGAGTGTGATAGTTGTAGCTGCGGTGAGATGAGGTAAGATGCATGAGTTCATTCAGGTGTGTGGTGTGAATAGAGTGGCTGGAATAAGCGCTGCTGACGAAGTTTTAAACGGTTTCTCGCTGAGGTGTTAGATGAGTATATCGATGATGTAATAGTGGTATTGCTGTACTTCTACTGTGTGTTTGGTGGGAATATCAGCGGTAGGTGCTTCACCGGCTGGATGAGATCCGCCGGCGTGCGGTAGAGTCGCACGGACTGAGCGCATCCCGGAGCGTTCGTGTAGTCAGGAAGCTCGGCGGTGTGCGCCAGCAACTGCCTGACGTGATGGCATTACACGCGGCGGGCAGATCGGGCAAGTACGTCGAGGCCGGGCGGTAGAGATCCAACCGGCTATCACGGACAAGCATGAGCGCCGCCGCCGCCGCGAACTGCTTCCCGACGGATAGTACCTCATACACGTGGTGCCGGTCGCGGGGGCGCTGAGCTCCACATTGGCGAGACGTAGCCACGCAGGAGCACCACTTCCATCCTTCACGACGGCGACGGACACGCTGGGGGTGTGGGAACGATACATTTCCGCACGTACGTACGTGTCAACGGCGTTTGCCTGTCTCGATGCCGATGTCGTGGGGGCAGCTATGGCGCCGAGCACCGCGAGCTAACTCAGAGCGGCGATGCATCGAACGCCGCCATTGTGCTGTTCCGTCATGACGGCACGGACGTCACGGACGTCGCACGAGCCTGCCGAGATACGCACGCATGAAGGGAAAGGCCAGGACGAGCAGCATCGGGAGGGTATGCAACGATGGGGTTGTGCGCAATGGCCAAGCTGGAATACAGATCCCCACGCCGAGAGCTCACGCTCACGGCTTTCGAGGTCCCATCAGTCCCAACGTCCCCGCGGCCAGCGTCATGGCTCCCGCCGAAATGCCGGTGTCGTCCCACCCTGGTCGCGCATCGACATAGGCGATGGCCAGGCCGAGGACGATCGCGGCGACGAGCAAGCCACGGTGCAGCAGGCGAGAGCGATCCGCGGCCACCGCTGCCGCGACGATCTCCGGTGTCCCGAATAGCGCGATTGCCTCTTCGCGAGCAGCGTCGAGCGACTGACCCCGCGCCTGGCCACGCTCGATCGCATCGGCGAGGTGTGCGCGGGCTTCTTCGAGCATCCTCGCATCGACCACAAAACGCTTTCGCAGCTCGCGATCGAGGCGCTGCACGTACGATTCCACCTCGGCCGTCTTCATGACCGCCCCCCCACCACCGCGCACACGGCGCTGACGAACCCCTTCCACTCTCCCCGCCGCCTCACCAGCGCCCGTTGTCCCATGGCGGTGAGATGGTAGACGCGCCGACGCCGGCCGCTGTCTTCCGACCAGCGACTGGTCAGCAGTCCGTCACGCTCGAGCCGATGCAGCGCGGGATACAGCGTTCCCTCCGGCAAGTCGAACGCCTCGGCCGACCGCGTGCGGAGCAGCTCGGCGATCGCGTAGCCGTGGGCGGGCCGTGATTCCAGCGCCGCCATCAGCAGGAGATCGAGGTGACCCTTGAGTGTTTTGGCATTTACCCATGCCTGTCTTCATACATCGCAATGCTATACCTCGCCACACGATGTGTCAAGCCAATCTACACGACGCCCATGGAGGACTCGACCATGACCGTGTTTGACCTGCGGTTCATCGCGCTCTTCCTCGCGGCGGTCGTCACGCGGATAGCGGTGGGCGTGTCCGCCCTTCAAGGGCGACGCGCTGCTCACGCCACAACGCTTGATCCGGACGGGCGAGGACGAGTGCTCAGACGATTGGTGCATCGCCGTCCGTACGGGGAACGACAACCCAGGCAGGACACCACGCGGTTCGAGTTGACGTTCCGCCTATCCAGCGCGCGCGTCGGCTGGCGCAACGCGCACGGCGTGGTGGTCTACCTGCGCGATGCCCGTGGACGCCGCTACGATCCGTTGCCGGAGACGGGAACCATCCCATTCGATACGCTATTGCAACCGCAGGAGACCATCGAGGCGATACGCCGTCTCCGTGTCCCCAGCGACGCCGAGATCGTCGGCGTGGTGATCGCGCGTGAGGGCGGCGTTCCGGTTCCAGGCTGCCTGCTGCATCATTGGCGACGAGGGCAGGTGTTCATAAGCGGACGGTCGTTCGCTTGGATTGACGGCGAGGCAGCGCGGACCAGCCATATTCCAGTCAGGTTGAGGCCACACGTAGCGCGGTCCGCACATGGTTTCACGCTTGATGGCACCGCACAACGCCAGCGCCGACGGTGCCGATTCTCGGCAGCGCAGGCCCTTTTGTCGTTGCTTCTTCCACCAGAGTATGGCGTGCATGGGTGCGGCAAGCCGTCGCTGACGGCGGCGACGATCGTCGGTTGTCCATCGCTCCCTGAGACCCGGGCTGGCTTCGGCGCGCACGCTTCGGTCTAACGAACGCTGAAGTTGACGGGCGATACTTGGAAGCTCGCTGCGCTCGCATTTTGTTGGGTTCGCCCGCAACTTAGCTCAGGCGTTCAGGTTGTAGGAAAAGTCAGTAGGGAACCGGGCCGAAAGCTCGGTCGGACAGCCCTCTGGTAGGCGACGGGCTCGCAGTCAGCGTAACGCGAGCCGTTAGGCGTTATGCATTCACGATGGACTGATCGCTCTTCGCCGCTGGACTCTATGCTGCGTAGCCATGGTGCGCGAGCTTCTCGATGTTGTGCACCAGGCAGAACAGTTTCCACTGCCCATCGACCTTCCGCCGACCGCGCAGCGTGAAGCGCATGAGGCCCTTGTTGTAGCACACGTTCGCGAAGACCGGCTCCACCGTGCCGAAGCGCGCTGCGTAGCACCGTCGACCCTCGGACGTATCGATGCGGGCTTTCATCTGTTGCGTGTAGGGGTTGGGGTTCGCGACCCGGCTGCGAAAGAAGGTCACCTGACGTGTCTGGGTCCGGGCCGGATGCCGTAGGCAACGCTGCCGCAGCGAACACGGCATGCAATCGCGTTTCGCGCCCCGAAAGGTCTCGCCCACCAGACCCCCTATCACATTGCTCCGCCCCGTGCGATAGAGAGACTTGCCCGCTGGACACACGCACGTGCGGGCGATCGGATCGTAGACGAAATCGCTCGGCTGGTAACGCGATCGCTGCTCCGACTCGTCCGCGCGCGACTTCTCGCTCTTGTCGTACAAGGGGTCCTTCTTCGAGCGGTGCCGCTCCTGCGTCACGAATCGTTCATCCCGCTTCCGCAGGTCGCCGTCCGCCACCAGCGCGACGACTCCGCGCTCGGCGAGCGCCTGGAGATTCGCCTCGCTGTGATAGCCGGCGTCCGCCGTGATCAGCGACTGCGCGGTGAGCAGCTCCCGCTCGTGCAGCGCATCCACCACCGGTAACAAGATCTCCTGCTCGGAGCCCGTCCCGTGCGCTTGCGCCTCCACGACGATCTGTTGCTTGGCATCGACGGCCGCGGCACCGGTGTAGCCTTGGATCACGCCCTTGCCCGTGCCCATTTTGGCGCTCTCGTTGTCGGTCCGGTTGCTCTGCCGGAGGCCACCCGTCGGCCCACGGCGATCCGTCGGGTGGGTGCTGAGCCACTCACGGATCTGCGCCGCGTCCTGTTCGAGTCGGGCGATACGCTTCTTCTCTTTCTCCATGAGCGTGGGTTCCGTGGGGAACGCGTCCGTGGCTCGATGGCGCGCCAGGATCTCTCGCGCGGTCGCTTCATACTTCTCGGCCTGACGCTCCATGTCGGCCCGCGTCCCGCTCCGCCGCTTCGAGGCATTACTCGGCAACTTCACCCCGTCGATGGCGAACATCTCGCGCCCGATCAACCCTTCCGCATCACAGATCGCCACCACGGCGGCGAACACCCGCGCGATGTCGTCGCCCAAGGTGCTTACAAAGTGGGCGATGGTCGTGAAATGCGGCGCCGTGTCGCCACAGAGCGCGATGAAGGTCACATGCTCCTGGCACGCGCGTTCGATGCCGCGGCTGCTCACGATGCCCTGCGAGTAGGCGAAGAGCACCACCTGCAGCAGCAGTGCCGGCGGGTACGCCGGGGCGCCCGTCTCGTCGTTGCGAAACCGGGCATCGAAGCTCGACAGATCGATCGCGTGATCGAGCAGGTAATTCAGCGCGTGCTCGAAGGTGCCGGGGAGGAGCTGCCGCGCCAGATCGACGGCCAGGAGGCGGGGATGGGTATCGATATACTTGTAGCGGGCCATGGGATCCTCGACGGGGAAGCGCCGGCGCGACAAATTCGATCCACCTTCCACCCGTCATCACGCGGCGAGTTCCGCCGCGACGGAAGGTTTTTCTACAGCTACGTTAGCTGGCGCTTGCTCGTTGGAGCTGACCGACGTACGTTCGAGTAGCTGGTCAACGCGCAACCGGTGACATGTCGACGGCATCTTCTCGTACCTTGATGCGCCTGCTTACCGCGGCGTTCCTGTTGCTTCTGAGGAGCGACACGCTCGGACGCGCGGGCATCTCGGTGCACAGGCATCACAGCTCGCGCCCAGGTATCGCGACGGCGGACCATCGTGCGTTGCTGGCGTCGACGCCCGAGCCGAAGCACGTCGATACCGCGCCGCCGCAGCTGTTGGCATCCGAAGCGAGCGTGCACGACGGCCGAGTTCAGTCCGCGCCGGCGCCGACTCGCGATTCCTTGTCGTTGTGCTCGTACGAGTGCACGACAAGCCAAGCCGCCCGACCTCCTCCGTTCCAGGCCTGAAGTCAGACGAACGATTCGCCGGCACTCGCGTGCCGCGCATCGCACTGTCCGCGAACACGTCGCGGCAGTGAGTTTCTCACGTCCGATCTCTCAGACTGGAGCGCCCAATGTACGAGTCATTTCGCACGCGGTCTTGCGTGAGCCCCCGTATGGACCGCAAGCCAGCTTTTGCAGTCGTTTACACCCTGTTGTCGCTGTTGATCAGCCTATGTCTCGCTTGCGCCACACGCAGTGAGGCAGGCGCGCCATGCCCCGCCATCGAGGTGAGCGCGGTGGCGGATACGCAGACGGATTCCAGCAAGACCGGCACTCTGAACGACACTACGACAATCGTGATGTCTCGGACTCCTCTGGTGGCGCCCGGCGATATCACCGGCGCCACTGCGTCCCAGACCAACGACCAATGGGTTCTCAACTTCACCGTGACCGATGATGCGGCGAAGCGCGTTCATGAATTCAGCAAACAGCACGTCGGCACAAACCTGGCCCTCGTCGTCGATGGGAAAGTCTACGGCACGCCTCGAATCGCCGGCGCGATCGTCGGCAATCGATATCGAATCGAAGGCTTCAATCAAACAGACGCGGAGCGGCTGGCGACCGCCATAAGCAACGGCTGCCGTCGCTAGACGCCGGCGGTCCCACCCGGCGCGGTAGGGTCCGCGCAGCTCGACCCCGGAAGGGTGCGTTGGGCCGCTCAACTATGCACTTGTAGTCGGCTGTGGCTATGACGCAGGAGGCCGTATGGCGAAATCGCCAAAGCGAAGGAGGCTCCTGGCGCCGAATCGCCAGCTCTAACGAACGCTGAAGCTGACAAGGAATCTGCGGATTGCGCCGGCTAACGCCGGCGCTCGTATTAGACTTCCTTGCAGCTTAGCTCAGGCGTGTTCTTCGACAACTGCTACCGACGCAGCCATGATTGCTCGTCACCCTTCGGAGTGTTGACGTGAACCGCATCTGGCACGTTATGAGATTGCTTCCTCGCGAACGGGGCAGGCTACTTTTGTGCCTGCGCGGGTAGCCGCTAGTCGATTCGACACGTCACCCAACATGTCACCAAACGCCAACAGTCGACTCTTGAAGAGGAGGACGATATGTATCGAACAATGTTTGCACCTTTTGGGTCGTCACGCCCGGCAACGATCGCGCTGGCGGTGCTCGTTGGTGCAAGTCTCGCCCAAGCAGCACATGCCCAACAACCATCTGCAGCGTGCAAGCTTCTCCAGATCGCCGAGATTGAATCGGCACTGGGAGCAAAGGCTTCGACAACGCTGTCCGGCTCGAGCCAGAGTGTTCCGGGCATGACCTTGGACGAGTGCGGGGTCGAGATCCCAGGGCCGAGTCGGAACGGCATTCATCTGGTCAGCATTCGCATTGTCAGCGACCTGCCTCTGGACGCCGGTGAGGCCATCCGTATGCGCAATGGAGGAACGGCCCGTGAGCCTCAGTGGAAGGATACGGGCGCGCGATTGGAGCAAAAGACCGTGGGCAGCGCGATCTGCATCATGCACGGAAGGCCGAACGTGGCCGGGCATTCAACCTGCAGCATTCCTCGCGGCAAAGGATATGTCGAAGTGGATGTGACTGGCTCGGTACAGGAGTTGGTACCGTTGGACACGGTTGCCGCGCTGCTGCAGAAGGCGGTGAGCCGCATGTGAGACTCGCCAGTGTCGTTCTGGATTTACGATGACTCCGTCGGGCACGACGCAGCCAATGAAAGTCGCCGATGTGAGGAGTGGGATTACCTCACGCCCGACGAACTGATTGCCCATTTCTGTCAGCTCATCGTTCAGCGCCTCGCGCTGCCGCCTAACAATCGCTGCAGCAGGCAGCCGATCCGTGGTGGCCTTGCTTCGCTCGCTTGTACTGAACTCGGCTGCAGCTGAACTCTCGCGTTAGGCGGCCCAAGAGAGATCGCCTTTGGATAGTGACGGCTGCCGACCGGTCGCGCACGTTGATTCCGTGGGGCCCGATGAACAACCGGCGGGCGTTGACTTCTCGACCGTCGCGGCCTTCGGGGACGGCAGGGCCCGGGAGCAGCGGTTGCCGTGATCCTGCTCCCTCGGCAACTTCCTTCGTATGCCCACGGTCTTGTGGCCAGGTCCGTACCGATTCTTCTTCCATTCCGGGGACCGGGTTGAACCACCGCACGTTCATGTGGCACGCGATGATAGCGAGGCCAAGTTCTGGCTCGCGCCGGTCCGGCTTCAGAGGAATGATGGGTTTCATAGCGCCGAGCTGCGGCGGATCGCGGCGCTGGTCGAGGCCAACGAACAGACGCTGCTGGAGGCATGGCATGGATACTTCGATCAATAACGAACGGCGGGACGCGTTGGCGACGTCCGTTTCAGTCACGGCCGATGAGTTGGTGATCCTGCTCGCTGACGGGCGCACGGTGACGGTGCCGCTTGCGTGGTATCCCCGCCTGCTGCATGGCACGCCTGAGGAGCGCGGGCAATGGCAGCTGAGCGGCCGCGGTTCAGGGATCCACTGGCCGGGCCTGGACGAGGATATCAGCGTCGCGCACGTGTTGGCGGGGATTCCGTCTGGCGAGAGCGCAGCGTCCCTGCAGCGTTGGTTTGCCTCTCGGCGCGTGAGCAACCGGGCAGATAGGTAACGAAGTTATCCAGCGGTGAGTGTCAAGGTGGTTGTCGCTCGCGGTCACTTGCGGCGCTCTCGTTGGTCGCGGATGACGGATTGAGCATGACGTCATGGATCGGCGTCCAGTTGCGCGTCTGTCGCGACCAGCGCTCAGGGCGCCGCCGCCGCGCACTCGAGTAGCGCGTGGCGACGCGCGAGAATGGCCGCGTCGGCGCCAGCATGTCGCTGCGCCGGAGTGACGAACCGAATCGCGCTGTGGCGATGCTCACCGTTGTACCGGGCGACGAAGCGCTCGACCCACCGACGAGCGGCCTCCACGCCCGCGAAGGGCCCACGAGGATACTCAGGCGTCTCCTTGAGCGTGCGGAAGAGTGCCTCGGAATACGGATTGTCGTTGCTCACGTGCGGACGACTGAACGAGGGCACAATGCCTAACCACTGCAGGGTCGCGATCGTCGTCTGGCCGCGCATCGGCTTGCCGTTGTCCGAGTGGAGCACGAGCCCGGTCGCGTCGACGCCGCTCGTCTCGCAGATGCGCCGAATGAGGGCCGCCGCGTGCGTCGCGCTCTCGCCCTCGTGGACGGCGGTCCCGACGATGTGGCGGCTCCAGACGTCGACGACGAGGTAGCGGTGGAGGAAGCGCCCGCGGATCAGCGTCGGCAGGTAAGTGATGTCCCAGCTCCAGACCTGGTTGGGTCCGGTCGCCCGGTGCACCACCGCCCCCCGCGTGACCTGCGTGCGCCGCAGCGGGCGATGTCGCGCTTCCAGCTGCAATCGGCGTCGCAAGCGGTACATCGTGGACTCTGATGCGAGATACACGCCCTCGTCCGCAAGCCGCGGCACCAGCTGCTTCGGCGAGAGATGGCGATAGCACGCGCTCGTCATGACGGTGAGCACATCGGCCGCTTCGGAGGGCGTGAGCGCGTTCCCTGGCCGATGGCGCGGCCCGCGTCGTCCATCGGCCTCGTTCGGACGCTTGCGCCACCGTTCGACGGTGCGCGCCGAGATCCCGACGACGGCACACGCCGCCTTGAGGCGTACGCCGGCGCGCTGGGCCTCGGTCAACGCGGTGAGCATAACGACTCGGTCTCCGCTCCCGTGTCGTCGTCCGCGGCCTCCCACAAGTGAGACACCTTTTTTTTGAGCACGAGGAGCGCGGCCGCTTCGGCCAGCGCCTTGTCCTTGCGCGCGAGCTCTGGTTCGAGCGCCCGAATGCGTTTCGCGCTGGCCATTGCGCCGCGCCCGTCATCCGCTCACGCGAGACGCCACTGCTCAAACTCCGCCAGCAGCAAGCCCTCCCGCTGCAAGACGCGGGTGAGTTCGGCGCCCGTGAGTCGGCAGGCCTCCGTGAGGACACGGAGCTTCTCGTCGAGGGTCCACGTGTGGAGCGGTCGCTTGGCTGGCATCAACGGAACGCTACTGGCGTCCTGCAACCACCGCGAGAGCGTTTGCTGACGCAGGCCGGTTTCCATGGCCAACTGCCGAGCACTCACCGCATCCACACCCGTGAGACGCTCGAGCATTTTTCGCTTGTACGCCAGTGAGAAGGGCCGTGTCATCTGTTGTCGCCTCTTCGCCCCACGGATTCCAGCTCAAACACGCGACAACTATCCTGACACAGGGGGCCGGACTGCTTTGTTACCCATGTACCCGGGCTGTACCCGCCGGCCACCTAACGACCGCTGCACGTGACGAGCGATCTGTGGAAGCTCATGCTCGCATTTTGTTGGGCGCTCGCAAGTCAGCTCAGGCGTTAGATAGCGACGACCTCCGTCTTACCGACGCCATCACGCGTTCCGGCATGGTTCGCTGGGCGTCACTCAGACGCCCAGCGGGGGCACGCGTGTCAGGGCCGCACGCGTGCCCCGATCGAGACCTGCGTGATGCCGATCACACCGCGCAGCAAACCATTTGCAGGCGGCAGACGACAACAGTGATGAATGGGCAAACCACTCAGACGCTCCCTCTCGGATGCCGATCTCGTGTCGGCGGTACAGGACGATCGATCGGACGACGCGTTCAGCGTTCTCTATGATCGGTACACACCGCGCGCCTTTCAGACCGCATGGCGCATCCTCGGAGGCAATCTTCAGCTCGCTGAGGATGCAGTACAGGAGGCGTGGATTCGCGCGGTTTCGAGACTGGACGCGTGGTCGCGGGGGGAGGCGTTCGGCGCTTGGCTGCGCGGCATCACGGTCCACGTGGCGATCGACCTTCTGCGGCGCGAGCTCCGGTTGCCGTTCACGGACGATGTCGAGGGGGCCGTTCCAGAGCACGATGTTGAGCACATCGATTTGGAGCGCGCAATCGCAGCACTCGCGCCAGGGTATCGAGCCGTGCTCGTTCTCCACGATATCGAAGGGTTCACGCACGAGGAAATCGCTCAGCAGCTTGGCATCACCGCTGGAACCTCCAAGGGACAACTATTCAAAGCGAGACGCGCCGGTCGCGCCCGCCTCACGACCAGCACTGCGGAGAAGGCATAATGTCGAACCACGACAAATTTGATAGTGCTCAAGATGAGTGGACGCTGGAAGAGCGTCGGTTAGTCTCGGCACTTCCACGCGAGCGCATCCCGCCTCAGGACCTCAAAGCACGCACCGTTCACGCGGTGCGACGGTCTCATGCCGCCATAGCGCCGTCTCGTCGATCACGCAGGCTGATGATGGCGCTCGCTGGCGCCGCAGCAGTCATTTTCATGGCCGGAACGCTCGTCGGTTACTTCGCCGCCAGCCGCTCGCTGCAGCCCACTGGTGAATCACCAGTAGTGAAGCGCGAGGCAGCCGCAAATGCCGAGCACGAGCCACCTAAAATCAACCAGGTGAGGTACGTCGTATGGTATTAACCGGTAATGGTCAGTACATGTAGGTCACTTGATTGCCACTACATCTAGGTCAGGGCGGTGCTGCATTCTTGTGTTCTTTGTGGTTATCCAACTCTCCTCTGGGGTGCAGAACAAACGTCGTGAGGGAAACGTGCCGAAAAAACGGAGCAAGAAGCGCGGCGGCGCGCGATGGTGGCGGCCGTGCGGTGTGGAGCCTCGCAGCGGACCGTGGCCCGGCAGTTTCACGTGAGCTTGTGCATGGTGCAGTACTGGGTCCGGCGCGCGAGGGGCCAGCGCTTGAATCGCATCGACTGGGCCGATCGCTCGCGGCGGCCGCATCGCCTCCAGCGCACCGCGCGGGTCCTCGAAGATCAGGTCCTGGCGGTCCGGCGACGTCTGCAATGGGACAGCGCGCTTGGCGAATACGGCGCGCCGGCGATCGCGCGGGCGTTGACCGCCGAAGCGGGGGGCCCGGGCGCGGTGCCGCTCTCGGTGCGCACGATTGGCCGCATTCTCGAGCGCCGCGGGGCCATCGACCGGCGGGCGCGCGTGCGGCGGTCCCCTCCGCCGCCAGGCTGGTATCTCCCCGCGGTGATGCGCCACGAGGCGGAGCTCGACAGCTTCGACATTATCTCCGGGTTGGCGATCGCGCAGGGCCCGCAGGTCGAGGTGCTTACCGGCATGTCGCTCCACGGCGGCGTGGCGGCCGCGTGGCCCCTGGCGTGGGTGAGCGCGCGCGCTGTCGTGCCCCGGCTCACCGGCCACTGGCGCGAGGTGGGGCGACCGGCCTACGCCCAGTTCGACAACGACACGATCTTCCAAGGGCCGCACCAGCATCGCGACGCGATCAGTCGCGTCATGCGCCTCTGCCTGGCCCTCGGGATTATTCCGGTCTTCACCCCGCCGCGCGAAATGGGCTTCCAAGCCGCCATCGAGAGTTTCAACGCGCGGTGGCAAGCCAAAGTGTGGGCGCGCTTCCACCACCCGAACCTGCGAGCCGTGCAGCACCGGTCGGCCCGATACATCCGCGCCCATCGCGCGCAGGCGGCGCCTCGGATCGAGGCGGCGCCACCCCGCCACGCCATCCCCCCGCAGTGGACGTTCAATCTCCAGGCCCCACCCCAGGGCACCATCGTGTTCTTGCGACGGACCACGGCCACTGGGGCGATCACCCTGCTGGGCCGGACTATCCTGGTGGATCAGCACTGGACGCACCGCCTCGTCCGGGCCGAAGTGGATCTCACGATCGCCGAAATCCGCCTCCACGCCCTCCGGCGCCGCGAGCCGACCGACCAGCCGCTGCTCCGTCGCGTGCCATACCGCTTACCCGCCCGTCCCTTCAAAGCCTGAGTCCTTTCCACCTCACTCATTCCACCCCCTGTCACCCAGGATCGCGTTAGGTGACCTACATGTAGTGGCAATCACCCTATTAACCCTCAGGCTGGGCGCATACGTGGCCTTGATCGTCGGAATGCGTACGATTCCGGCCCTGGCGCAACAGGCGTCAGCTTCAAAGCCTCGTTCTGGCGACATTCGCCCGCTCTTGTATGGCTTCGCCCTCGAATGCATTGACTGCGCTCCCGGCGAGCATGGACGTGGTCGGAGCGGCGGCGCACAGCCCCCTGTCTTGTCCTATCGAAGTTTTCCGCACGTCATCGCCGTTGCCCCCGGAAGTGCGGCGGAGCAGGCCGACATCCGGGCGGGTGATATCCTGCAATCCATCGACGGCATTTCGGTGATCACTGATGCCGGAGCCGAGCGGCTCGCGCGCGCGCAAGCGGGGCAGCAGGTTCGTCTCGCATTCGAGCGCGACACGAAACCGGTGGTCGTTTCGCTGAAGCTCGGCGCTACGCCAACCGAAAGGAACAGATCGGGACCGAACCGCATCTTTGGGAGTTACATGTCGATGCAGGGGTCTGTGCGGGGCAACGTGAAGCTGGAGATCTGGAGCGATGATCCCATCATTCCGGGCGACCCGGTCGTGCAGAAGGTGTCCTCCGGCACCGATTCGACTGGCACGATTGTCCTGAGAATTGGAACTGGGACGCTCATCAGGCTGCAGCTGACGAAGGACTCGGCGGACTCCTCCGACAAGCGCCCGGAGCTGGAAGGAACCGTCAACAAGCCCGATGACCTGCCTCGACTCTCCCGCTTGCGTGAGGAACGCTGAAGCGCGGGGCCGTTTACGCCTCAAATCAGCGACACCTGCCACACATCGACATTACCACGCCTGCAAATGATCTGAACTCCCGCTCCATGCGGCGATTGAGCGGGCATCTCGCAGCCGCTATCTAACGAACGCTGAAGCTGAAGCGTTATTCCGACGACAATGTTCTCTGGCATTCATCCTCTGCACGGCCGTCGGCCGACCGATTCTCGTCGCTGCGGATTCTGCCGTCATCCTTGCGGGCCGATGTCGAAGCCATCTGCGCGTCACTCGCTCCATACACCAGCTTCGCCCTCGCGAGGAGCGGCGGGTACGCGTCGCGGATCGCCGACTGCATGTCCGACGGCGACGAAGGTGCGATGGGCGTTCACTATGGAAACATCTCTTTCGTCGATGGAACGGTGGACCAGCTGCATGCGGAGGTGCTGATCTACGAGCCGGGAACGAATGGCGAGTTGAGTCCCGTCAGTCGAAATGCGCACAAGGCTCCGGTTGACGACGCTCCGAAGCGCGCTAGCTTCTCTTAACTGGCGCGCAGGACGCTCCGCTTCGGCGGCACACATCGTTTCCGCGAGGAGACGAGCGACGCGGGTGGCGCCGTCGCGCTCGATAAGCTTGCCCGTGACACGCGCTTCGCTTTCCGTCGCGTGCGCCGTGCGCCGACATTCGCCGCGGGGGTCATCGCTACCCTGCACACAACGTCAGTTTTCGGGAACGCGCCTTCCCAGGAGCCACGAAAGGTCAATGCCGGTACAAGAGACCGGAGTCCGGGGCGTGTCGACACCGCGTCGATGGCGCGCACTCGCTGTGCCCGGCGTGCTATGGACATTCCAGTACAGCCGGGGGTGGTCCATGAGGATCTGCAGGCCACTGCGGATGAGCAGGGTCAGGAACAGCAGGTTGACGTAGTGCGTGACGCGAAGCCACGCCGGGAAACCGAACGGCTCCGCGGCCACCATCGGGACCGCCGTGGGGAAAGCAATTAGCGGAAGACCGACGGTGCCCCACTGGATGTAGGCCGCCGCCACCAGGAGGAGCACTGGCGAGATGAGCAGCAGCAATGTCTTCAGTCGGATGTGCACGAATCGTCATTCCGACGGGCGATGGCCCGGAGACGATGAGCGACGGTCACGCGTGAGCGACGCTACCGTGCCCAGCGTGAACAACCTGGAAGCGTACGCACCCTGCTCGAGCGATCGATCCAGAGCATCGCTCGGGCCACAAGGAAGCGAGTGTTGCTGCTAACGGCGCCAGCGCGACAATGACCAACCACCGCCGCCCAACAGGAACACCACCAGGAGCACGATAAGTAACGTTGACATATCTGATTCCTCCTTCAGTTGGCCTGCACGCAGGTGCGTCTGGGCCAGTCGGGCCAAATGGTGCAGCCCATCCCGCGTAACGAATCCTAACGACGCCCGCCTGTGGCACAATCGCTCGTTGGAGGGGGGTAATGCCGCGTCAGTTCCGTGGTCGAGCTGTCGTGACCGCCGGGAGCAGAGACGCCTCGCCGGGATAGGTGATCGTGGTGCCCCGGACCCTGGCAAAAGGCGTGAGCGTGCGCACCTGGCAGCGCGTGCGGCTCACGATCTCCTCGCAGCGGATGCCACGAGCCAGCAAGGCATCAGCGATGAGCGCGCGATGACAGCGCCACGGGACCGCTTCGGCGCACATCACCGCCACGCATTCCCGGTTCGCCCACTCGATCAATTCTTCCAGGCCCCGTTCGAATTCCGGGGTCGCCATGTAATCCGCAAACCCCCGAAAGGAAACGTTGCGCCAGCCCAGATTGAGCGAATCGCGCTTCGCATGACGAAGCCCACCGAGCGCGGGCAGGTGAACGTAGCCCAACCCGGCCTTCTGCAATTCGCCTGGCAACGAGGTCATGTTGAACTGCGGGTTGTGCCGGGACCGCGGTACCGTCCGCACGTCCACGACACGAGTCACATCGTGTGCCCGGAGCAGGCCGATGAATTCCTCGAGCGAGCGGGTGGAATGCCCGATCGTCAGCACGATGGGCGAACGCACAGCGCGGTGAGGTCCTCGCCAGTCCCGCTCGAGCGGCCCGTCAACTCCTCGGGGAGTGGCGTACCGCCTTCGAGCTGAGGAGCATCGGGGCGACCAGTCTCTTCGCCGTGGTCACGAGGCTTCCTGCCGGACTTGCCGTCGGTAGACATGCGATATCTCCTTGGAGGCGGCACCATCATGCGCCACGTGCGCGACCGACGCCGCTTTCTCCCACCCGGGTGAACGTTCGCTGGTCCGGTGCTTCCATCGAAGACCTTCCACGCGCGTCTCCCAGCGTCGACGCCGAGAGATCGTCGATTCGAATGATACACTGCGATGAGGAACGACGGTGCAGCGCACGGTCGGCACCACTCCCGGCGCCACCTCCATCGCTCTCGCGCCAACCACCAGCAAGGCGCGGATCAGCAGCTCGAACGATGTCCGCCGCAGTGAAAGGATGATGGCCGCTCCGCCGCGTGGAGGCGGACTGGTGCCTCGAAATCTACGACTTCGCTGTGAAGGTGATCTCGATGTCGACTTTGCTCTGTTTGCCCGTTGCCGGATCGTACGACGTGACGCCGTGGCAGGTATACTTGCCCGAGACCAGCTTCGCCGTCACATCGGCCTTACCTGAACACTCCGATTTCTCGCCGGGCACGATACCGCCGGTTGCCACCAGCTTACCACGGCCGATGGTGATGCCGATCTCCCTGGTCTCGCCGTAGGTAATCAGTACGTTCGGCGTTGCGGAACCCGATGCCCCGAATTGCAGCCACGTGGACTCCCCATCTCCGAAGCTGGCCTTGGTGTTGATCCTGACGTCCTCATTGATGCTGAAGGAGCCGGTCACCACGACCTTCGCGCTGCCGTCGACGAACTGCCGGGTGCTGATCTTCGGGAAGTCCTGACCACGCAGGGCCGGCGCCGCGGCCAGCATGAGAGCGGCCGTAACCGCGCCGATTGTCCGTTGGTAGTTCATGGTGTGCTCGTTAGGCGTGCGGATCCGCGATCATCGATGCACGTGGCTCATGGGTTCACGAGTCGTTTGACCGCGGCCCAATTCAACTCCCGGTACAGCTGCCAGTGCTGGGCTTTGAGCTCGTCTTCTGTGTTCGGCATCTCCACGAGCACCGCACGGGCTTCGAAGGGCGACCCGCGGGCACGGTAGAAGGCCGGGTCGGCGCGCACCACCGCCATCGCGTCAGGCGTGCCGGCGGGCACGAGCTCCTGGTTCCCGAACACAAAGGCCGGCGCGGCGCGCTCCTCCGGGCTCAGCGCCGCGATCTGCGCGCGGAACCTGTCACCCGCCGCCTTGCCATAATCGTGGCGCGAGGGCGTGATCGTTATGACGGCCGCGGTATAGCCAGCGCCAAGAATGACGCCGCTGAGTCCCACACGGTAAAGGGCGCGCTTCATTGTTTACGATCCCGCCCGTCGGTTCGGCGCGGAACCGTCACGACCTCGGGTTGAAAGTCTTGAGCCTCGGTCCGCGCGGTGCCTTCGGCGGCTCCGGCAGCAGGTTGAATTTCATATCGTCGCTTGCGGACGTGGACAGCTTTCCAAATCCCGCCTTGGCATCGAGTCCCACGCGCCCCCCCAACTCTCTAACACCGCCGTTGTCACCCTCGATGTACAGGCCGCTCTTGATACCGCCGCTCGCATCGGGCATGGACGCCTCGCCGCGCGCCCCAGCGAAGATCGAGTAGTCACCATTCCTGCCTCAGTCCACGACAGACGTAATGCCGGAAACCAGAGTCTTCGTGACCTCGACCTTGCCCGAACAGGTCGATTTCTGGCCCACCATGATGCCACCGGTGGCCACAAACTTCCCCAGACCGACGGTGATGCCGATTTCCTGGCCACAGGTGATCAGTACATCCGGTTTGGTTGATCCGGATACACCAAACTGAATCCAGGTCATTTCACCATCGCCAAGACTCGCTTTGGGGTTGATAGCCACGTCCTCGTTGATGCTGAAGGACCCCGTCTCGGCCACCTTGGCGCAGCCGCTGGTCATTTGGCGGGTGCTGATGGCGGGGTAGCCCTGGCCGAACAGGGGTGGCACCAGAATGGAGACGAGGAACGCGGCGCCGACGGCGACCGCCGATGGAGTCCAGTGTTCTATGTGGCCTCAGGGTTTCCCGTTCACGAGCTGCTTGACCGCGGCCCAATCCAGTTCGCGATACAGCTGCATGTGCTGTTCCTTGAGCTCCTTGTACGCGTTGGGCATCCTGACGAGTACCATGCGCGGCTCGACTGGCGATTGGCGCGCTCGATAGAATGCGGGATTCCGTCGCACGACCGCATGCGCGTTAGGCGCGCCCATGGGAACGAGGTCCAGCCCGGATACCATTGCCGGCGACGCTCGTTCCTGCGGACTCATGGCCGCGATCTGCGCGCGCAGCTTGTCGCCGGGGACGGTGAGATTGGCGCGGGCCCGGGCCAGATCTTCGCGTTCCTGCGCGTCGCTCTTCTTGAAGGTCGCCTCGCCTTCGCGTTCCAGCTTCTCCAGATCCGCCCGGAGCTTTGGGACGGCCGATGGGTCGCTTTGGGCAACGCCAGTCAGCATTTCCTCATGCCGCTTTTTGCGCGCGGGCGCGTCCTCCAGCCATCGCTCGTATTGCGTCTTCATCAGAAAGGTCATGTCCTTCTTCAGTTTCTCCTGATCCTTCCCCTCGAGCGTAAAGATCATGGCACGCAGAAATTCTTCGCGCGTCGCGGGGATGGTGGGCGATTCGCCTCCGCGAGTGAACAACACGAACAGTCCTTCGGTGTTCTCCTCCTCGATGTGACCGTACGTCGCGGTGGAGCCGAACAACGGTTCGGCGCGCATGTGCTCCGTGTAGAGACCGTCGCCATTCTCATCCAGCATGGGCCGGTCGCCTTCGCTCCAGGCTTGCGGACCAGGATTGAAATCGAACGCGATGTGAGCGCCATGCTCGTCGTACTTGTTGCAACGCAAGAAGCTTAAAAACGCGACTTTGTAGGCCTTCAGCTGGCTGCGGCTGCGATTGTTGCCGTCGCCGTAGGCCCACCATGGTCGAATCGCAAACCCGCGCGGTGTTGCGAGCGACGTCTTGCGAACGATTGGTTCCACGGCCCTGAGGGCCGATTCAATGGTCGCGCGGTCGGCCGCCGAAGTCGAATTCTTCTGGATCCCTGCCTCGTGCTTTGGCCACCATGCGCCCGGCTCGTCCAGTGTGCACTCATCCTGCGCATCAAGGGTGTCGGCTGCACCGAAGGCGAGACACAGCACCATGAGCGCTGCGCCTAATCGGTGAGGCAAGGTTCTCATAGGGCGAGCCTTTGATCCGTTCGACGTCACTTCTTCGTTCCCTTTTCGAATCTGGGGTCGCCCGCCTTGTGTTTCCGCAACGCATACACCCGTATCACTTCCTGCATGTAGTCGCGGACTCCCTTGAGCGGCGCGGTCGAGCGATAACCGCCGGTTGGCGTGTCCATGATCGCCATCTGGCTGGCGATGGTGGCATCCCCAACCACGCCCCCGTCGATTCTCGGCTGGATGACTTTCGTCCTGTACGCGCTGAGCCAGTTGGTGAACGTGCCGTTCGAGCCAAAAAATGGCTCGCACATCTTCTCGTAGGCTGCGTTCTGCTGAGCGAACAGGGCGAGGTAGCTGTCCACGTCGGCCTGCTTCGCGAACGAGACAACTCCTGCGATGTCCAACGTCGCCTTCGTCTTGATCAACTCCTCGCGTTTGGCCTGAAATGGCTTCGCGGCGGCGTCGGCCGCTGAGTTGAAGTTGCCCGTGAGAGTTTCGAGCTCTTTCCTCAGCGCCTGCTCGTCGGCATTGGCTTCCGCTATTGCCGACTGCATGGACTCGGCGTCCGTCTGCTGTGCCTGCATCATCTTCATGGCGGCCTGGGGGTCCTTCATCATGTAGGCCTGCATCCGCCGCCTCCTTTCCTGGCCGTCCATGGCGGCGAACTTCTCCTGGATGGTCGCGTTCAATTCGCTCTGCTTCTCCATGTCCGCCGCGATGTCCTCTCTGGCCTGGCGCAGCTTCGCTTCGTAGCCGTCGTCGACGTAGCAGCTGGTGGGAGCAGCGGGCACTCGCTTCCACGGGTCGGTTGTGGCCGCGGCCTGCGCCAGACCTTGCGCGGCACATACGCACGTGAGGATCACTGCTGCAGCGATGTTACGTGCACTCATGGGAACTCCCTGGGTGTGATGACGTCGGCATCGCATGTTTGCGACGCGACCTTCCGACCTATCGTTTCACGATTTCAACACGCCGGTTCTGTGCCCGGCCGGCCGCCGTTGTATTCGGCGCCGACGGCTTCGTGTCGCCCAAACCCTGTGTCGTTATGCGGTCAGCCTCGACACCGAACTCACCGACCAGCGCCGCCTTCACTGCGGCGGCGCGCGCGTCGCTGAGGGTCAGGTTGCTCGCGGCGACGCCGAGGTTATCGGTGTGGCCCTCGATCAGAATCTTGAGGTCGCCGTGCTGCTGCATCGTCGACGGGATTTCCCTGAGCACGGGCCGAGGCTCTGATTGCAACTCGGGCTTGCCAGTGGCGAAGAGGATCCCCTGCGTGGCCCAGCGTCCCTTGCTGGCCAGCGCGTCGGACAGCACGTCGGTGTCTTTCGGCGGAGGCTTCCTGGCCGCGGCCTTCACGGCCTCGGCAGCCTTCTTCTTGATGGCGCTGCCGATCTGTGCGCCGTCAGACGACGCGTTCCCTGACGAGAGCAACAGTGCAACAACGGCGGCGAACCGGATCCTGGACATGCTCATAAGTGGTGGTCAGAAGGGTTGCGCGACCTGCTCCCGCGTCAGCGGAGCGTACGCTCGGCGTAGTTGTTTCCCGGCGCCCGGTCGGGCGTGCCGCTGTACGCGAAGACCCCGAATCGCTTTGGCATGCCTTGCGGCGGCAGCGTCGTCGTGAGGAGCACTTCGCGGAATCCGTGATCGGCGATCTGGCCCAGCTCACAGACCATGGTGGCGCGCAACGTAGGGACCATCGAGGGACCGGCCGATGCAGCACAACCGGTCGCCATGCGCTCCACGCCAACGCCTACGGGGAGGAGTATCAGGAGTCGGGAGTCCCTGGCGTCGTCATCGTGCTCGGTGTAGACAACGACACGGACGCTCATCCCCGTCCGGGACTTCGTGGCTTCCAACGTGCGAATCTGGACGTCGGCCTGCCAGACCTGCTGGCTGACCGCCGCCCGAATGACGTTTATCCCACCCAGGAAGAGGAGCGCAGGAGGAGCAGCACGTAGCCAGAACTTCTGCATGGACCGACAGTAGTCGCGTCACGTCAGCCATCCGTCCGGCAAGCGTCACGAGAGCGTCAACGACGGTCAATTTCCTGGTCGGCGTCCGAAGAGAGCGGTAAGGGTAGGGGAATTGAATCGCCCCGGGTCCACAAGGGCGCGGTAGCCGAGGGTTGCGGAGGGGTCGACCGCCGCGGGACCGGGGTGTGGGGGAGGGCGGCGGACGGTCGGTGGGGCTCGCGCAGGCGGCTGGGCACGCGCGGCGGTGTGTGGGCGCGTGGTGGAGGGCGGCGGGGTCGCAATCTTCAGGGTGGCGCTGACCGGCGCGCGGAGTTCTACGCGGCGCGGGTCAGTCTCGGTTGGTCGAGACCAATCGCCGCGGCGGATCTGTTCCGCCTGCGTGAATCGGATGTTGCCAGCGAAGACGGTAACATATTTCGTTACCCTCCTCGCGGCGCTGGGGCCGCGCTCCTCATTAAGATGTTCCGCGACACACCCTTAGCTGTGGCTTGCGGTCGTGCGTGACCGACCTGTAGCGTTGCGGCAATGTCGCTCCGCAGGCAACTCATCGCGCTGTTCGCCGCGCTCGCAGTCGTTCCGCTGCTGCTCGTCGGCCTGCTGGACTACATCCGTTCCATCCACGCCCTCGAAGACGTCATCGCCGCCAATACCGCGGTCATTGCCGAGCAGGCGGCAGCCGAGCTGCAGGACCGATACAGCGGACCGGCAACCAATCTCGCCCTGTTCGCCGAGAACACCGCCACTGCGGCGATTCTCGACGGGGCGGCGCGAGCCCCGGACAGCGCCTCCCTCGCCTTCCTGCAGCAGCTCCGGAACGTCACTCGTCACCAGTTCGGCTGGGTCGTCTATCGCGACACCAACGCGAGTCCAGTCGTGAGCTTCGAAGACGACCTGGCCGGCAGCGGGTCGAGTGAGAATCTCTACATCGCGACAATTCCCGTACACGACGCACGCGGCCACGTGATTGGACGCGTCGATGCCGCGGTACGGATGGATTCGATCTACCCGCGTTCCCTGCTCGACGTGCGCTTCGGAAGCGCCGGCCGCACGGCGGTGTTCGACGCCACGACGGGGTTCTCCATCCTGGCCGGTGCGGGGAAGAATGCCTTGCCGTCGCTGTTTGACTTTCAATCTGCCGGCGACTCGACGAGCGGCACGCGTCGCCTCTCGTATAGAAGCGGCGACACATCGTTCATCGCTTCGATGGCGGCCGTCCCGCGAACGCCCTTTGCCATCGTGTCCCTCGGCGATGTGGCCGAGTTCAGCGGACCGTTCGGGCGAATCCGTAGCACCAACCTCCTGATCGTCGTGCTGATTACGGCGACGGTCGCCGCGCTCTTCCTGCTTGCGCTGTGGCGCGCGACGCGCGCGCTCTCGGAGCTTACGGTCGCCGCGGATGAAGTGGGCCACGGAAAGTTTTCACCGCGGCTCCCGTCCCAGGACGGGAGTGAAGTCGGCCGGCTCGCCTCGGCCTTCGCCATCATGGCGGCTCGCCTGCGCGATACGCTTGCGGAGGTGGAGCGAGGCAGGAGGCTGGCGGTAATCGGCGAATTCGCCTCGCAGGTGTCGCACGAGATCCGCAATCCACTGACGTCGATCAAGCTGAATCTCCAGGTACTCGAGCGCGCCACCGACAGGGGTGGCGTCCCCGCGGAGCTCACCGAACCGGTCGAGATCTCGCTCCGCGAGGTCAACAAGCTCGACCGCGTGGTCCGGGGCGTGCTCCAGCTCGGCCGTGGAAGCGTTACCTCCTCGGCAACCTTCGCGTTGCACGACGCGGTCGCAGCGGCAGCAGAATCGATGCGCCTGAGCTTCGAACGCAGCGGCATTACACTCTCGATCGAACGGCGCGGCAATGGCGATGCCGTCCGCGGTGACCGCGTCCTTCTGGAGTCGGCCTTTCTCAACATCCTCCGCAACGCGTCAGAGGCGATGCCTGACGGTGGCGCGATCCGCATCGCCAGTGACGACGCAACCGTGGACGGGCGGCCGGTGAACCGCGTGCGTATCGAGGATCGTGGACCGGGAGTAGCCCTCGCCGACCGGGAGCGCATCTTCTCACCGTTCTTCACCACCAAGGCCGACGGGTCGGGCCTCGGTCTCGCGCTCGCGCATCGGACCATCGAGGAACATCACGGCCGCCTCTGGGTCGAGCAACCCGAGGACGGGGGGCCCGGCGCCGCGTTCGTCGTCGAGCTGCCGGCGATAGCCGAATCATGACACGTCGTATCCTCATCGTCGACGATGACCGCTCGATCCGCGAGACGCTGCTCGGACACTTCACCCGGTCGGGGATCGACGCAGTGGCGGCCGATTCCGCGGAGATGGCGCTGTCGCGGCTCGCGGCGCTGGAGCCGGACCTCCTGTTGACCGACGTACGCATGTCGGGGATGGACGGGCTCGCGCTCCTGGCGCTCGTGCGTGAGCGAACGCCGGACGTCGACGTCATCGTCATGACGGCTTTCGAGGACATGAAGACCGCGATCGCCGCGATGAAAGCGGGGGCGATCGAATACCTCGTCAAGCCGCTCGACCTCGACGTCATCGACCTGACCGTCGAACGCTCCTTCCGTGAGCGCACGGTTCGGCGGCGGATGAAGCACCTCTCGACGGAAGCCGCGGCGCCCTATGCGATCACCGACCTCGTCGGGCGGGATCCATCGATGATCGACATCTACAAGCGGATCGGAACGGTGGCGCGTTCGCGCACGGCGGTGCTCATACGTGGAGAGACGGGCACGGGGAAAGAGATCATCGCGCGCGCGATTCACTTCAACTCGGACGACGCCGATGAGCCGTTCGTCGCCGTCAACTGCACGGCGGTGCCGGAGGGATTGCTCGAGAGCGAGCTGTTTGGACACCAGCGCGGCGCGTTCACCGGGGCCAACGCCGACCGTCGGGGGCGCTTCGAGCTGGCAGGAAGCGGCACCATCTTTCTCGACGAGATCGGGGATACGTCGCTCGCAGTTTCAGGCGAAGCTGCTGCGCGTTCTCCAGGAACGGGAGTTCTACGCCGTCGGCAGTGAACAGCCGCGCCGGACGGAAGCGCGCGTGATCGCGGCAACGCATCGCCCACTGGAGACGCTCGTGCGCGAAGGACGGTTTCGCGAGGATCTCTACTTCCGTCTGCGCGTGGTGGACATTGCGATCCCGCCGCTGCGCGAGCGCCGCGGAGATATTCCCGCGCTCGCACGCCACCTGTTGGCCAAAGCGTCACGCGATTTGCATCGCGCCGCCGAGCTGGCGCCGGCGGCCCTGCGCGCACTGGAGGAGTACGCTTGGCCCGGCAACGTCCGCGAGCTCGAGAACACCCTCGTACGCGCGCTGGCGCTGGCGCGTGGTGCGGTAATCACCGCGGACGATCTCGATTTGGACGACGGCGTCGGCCACGCCCCCGTGGTGCGCGCCATCGGGGCGCAGGGAGACCGGACGCTGCGAGCCGTCGAGCGCGATCACATCGAGCGCGTGCTCCGCGAGTGCGGCAACAACAAGCGGCGTGCCTGCAAGGTCCTCGGCGTCTCACGGCCCCGGCTCGACCGGCTGCTCCAGCGCCACGAGATCGTTGTGTGACGCGACCTGGTAACATACCGGTACCGCAGTAACGGATTCAGTGGCCGAAGCAGTTTGACGTTTCCACACGCAGCATGCGCAACTACTCATCAGCGTTTGGCTTCGATCTGGAACGCCGCCCGGCATGAAGGATGAAGGACCTGCGATCATTCCCTTACCCGGCGAGGCTTCCATGAAGGCGAGACTACTGCTCGCAGTTGTGATGATCGCGACGGCAGCGGTCACCCCGGCATCCGGTCAGGCGGTGCGACCGGAGTCGTTGTCATACATGTCGCGGCTCTTTCGCATGAACGACGTCGGCAGCCTGGCCAACCCGCGCTATTCGCGCGATGGCCGATGGCTGGCGTTCGACGCCCGATCGATCGGAGGCGGCGGGCAGCACATCTTCGTGGTACCGGCCAAAGGTGGAACACCAATCGCCATCACGGCAGGGAACCAGAACGACGTGAGGCCGATGTGGACCGCCAGCGGCGACCGGCTTGTCTTCAGCTCGACCCTGACTGGCGGGGTGATGACGATCGCCATCGATCCGGCCACCGGACGTGCCACCGGCCCGGTCAAGCGCGTGACGATCGACTCAGTCGCCCGGGCTTTTGACGTGGCCCCGGACGGCAGGAGTGTCGCGTATCTCACGCCCACGGCCGGGAACAGCTTCGACCTGCGCATCGTGTCGATCAACGGCGGGCCTGCGACCACGCTTGCCACCGTGCCGGGAGGTACTGCTAACAACGCTAACGGGTTGCGCTTCGATCGCGGTGGCACGCACATCTACTTCCTGGAACCGCGCCTCGGAGGAACAGCGCCGAATGGGCTCAGGATCCGTGACCTCAAGCGGATCGCGACCTCCGGCGGCGCGCCGTCGACGGTCCTCACCATTCCCGAAGGCCTGATGGGCGTGCAGATCGACCCGATCGCCGACCGCGTCATCGTCCGAAACGGTGAGCGCGCCCACGTGCTGACACTCGCCGGCGATTCGGTAACCACGATCGCCTGGGCGGGTTTCCGGTCCGTTGCTCATCTGGCATTCACACCCGACGGCTCGTCGATCGTCTCCGCGATCGACGCGACCCGGGCATCCATCCACATCGTGCCACTCGACGGCGGTCCGATACGGGCACTCACCGACAGCAGCGGGTATCCCTGGCCCGACTACTGGATCGGCGAGCGCATCTTCATCAGCGGCGATGGCCGCGGCATGCGGGACGACTTGCTCGCCCTGGATGGAACGCAGAGCACGATCGCCGTCGACCTTCGAAAGGCGAACGAGGGCGTGGCGCTGACCGTCGTTTCCAACGATCCGTTCTCCGACGGTATTCATTACCTCGTAAAGGCGGTGAACACTGGGCGGGACACCTCGCTCTTCGTCCACAATTCGCGCACGGGCGAAGCACGTCGGGTCGCGCAGAACGTGACCGGTTCGCGCATGGTCGGGGCAGCGGGTGTCGGTGATGACTACGCCGGTCGCGTGGGAAACGGGTTGCTGTACCGCAATGTGAAGAACGGCACCTTCGAAGTGCATCTCCTTGACGTGTCTGGTGGCGATCGCATCGTGCACTCGGTTCCGCTGCCGAAGCAGCGCGAGTTCCTTGCGTTCGCGCCCGGACGCAGCGCCCACGCCTACCAGCGCGGCGACACGGCGTATCTCGACGTGACGATCGGCTCGGGGAATCCGGTGCGCGTGCTGGCGCGGCCAGGCGCGCGAATGGGAGAGATCGTGTTCAACGCCGACGGCTCGTCGCTCTATGCAGATGTGATCACGGGACGGGGCGAGGCCTACCGGATGCGCGGCGGATTTTTCTCGACGGTGGATGCGCGATCGCTGGCGGCGCCGGCACGGTGGGTAGAGACAGGCGATTGCTGGCATCCGACATGGCTGCCGGACGGAGCAGGCGTGCTCGAGTTCTGCGAGAACGCGACGGGTACTCGAACGTGGGTGTCTCGCATCCCGGCAACCGGACCGGCCACCGCGCAAGTCGTGACACAGCGCGAGACCGCGATGTTCTGGGACTACACGTTGTCGCCGGACGGGAAGTTCGTCGCGGTACCGGCGGAGAGTAATGCGGGGATGTATTGGTGGCGGGTTGACCTGAACGCATCGTCGAAGGGGCAGCGCAAGCCACAATAGCAGCTCGACGGATTGCGCTGCCGTCAGGCCGAGGTTGTGCGCATGGAGGAGTTGTGACTCTTCAGGGGACGAAACGGGTTCGCTCCTCCAACGCACATGCTCTCGCTTCGTGCAACGGTGGACTCACCTCGTGTGCGCGATTGGACTGCGGTCGCAGCTGAACGTGGCGTCAGGCCGCACGCGAATCCGAATGCGCGTCGGGCGTCGGATCGGGACGGAGCCATGACTTCTGACGAGTTTCGCAGGACCTGATGGTGCGCGACTTTCCGAAAACACTTGCGCCGGTAGCCGGGAAGTGGGGCTCGCGCAGGCGGCTGGGCACGCGCGGCGGTGTGTGGGCGCGTGGTGGAGGGCGGCCGGGTCGCACCCGCGCAGCCCACAGGTTCCCGGCCCGCGCGGCGAGCGTGCGTTCGGGGCTGAGATGGAGGAGATACCCCGCGGAGCGACCGGGCGGCACGCGAAAGAGCGACGCATGGCGATTCCAGTGGCCAAGATTGACCAGCCGCAGCGTGGTCAATCCGGCGGGGATGCGATCGGGTGCTTCAAAGGAGTAGTCGCGGGCGACGAACGTCACGGCAGGGATGCGCGCCTCGCGCCGGGTGAAACGGCCGGATCCGATAGGCATTCCTGTCGAGAATACGACAGCGCTCGAACAGAAGATCCTGGTGCGGCTCGCCGACGTCAGAGCCACGAATGCGAAAGTCCTCGCGACATTCGAGTGGAAAGCGGATCTCGACGTTGAGCGTTCCGGGGTAGAGTCGCTCACCGGCGGCGCGCTCGAAGACCGACCGCCAGATCCGCATCCGCCAGCGGAAGTGACCGACGCCCTCTTCTCAACCGCCGAGGATCTGAGGAAGTGACGCCAGCCCTCAGCAATTGGCTCCAGCAACCAGTCCAGCAGTCAGTTCCAGCGAGCAGCAATCAGCTCTCAGCAACCAGCGTACAAACGGGCCACCAAAGATGGCCCGTTTGTACACTCTTTACGGTATCTGCGTCCGAATCGCGAGATTGAACACCGACCCCGCCACCGGCACCGTCGTGAAGTCCGAGCCGAACATGATGACCGAGCTGAGGTCGAGCGGAGCAGCCGGTGCCCACAGGGACTGGAATCCAGGAAGAGTCGGACCAGTCAGCGTGAACGACGTGTTGAACGAGTTCGCGATCAGCCACGCTCGTGTTGCCGCGATCGTGTAGAAAGCACCGTCGCCGGCGCCGACGAAACTCGTCCCGATGCTGCTCCCGCTTCCCTGATAATCCGTCGGGATCGTCCCGGAGGTCACCCACGTTGGGACCGGAGCTCCCGAAACCGGCAACGTCGAGAAACCCGGCACGTTCTGATTCAGTGCGAAGGTGCCCGAACCGGGCGGCCCCGATCCGAGGTACCTCGTGGACGACCGGAAGGTCTGCTGGCCACCGCCCAGGTCCTCGAGGTTCGTAATGTCGAAGCTCACGAGATCCGTCCCCAGCCGATCACCGGGCTGCATGAAGAACAGGTTGCCAGTGCCCGTTGTGTTGACCAGCGGCCCAACCTGGAACGCGGCCAGTGCGCCGCGAGCCCCCGATATCAACTCGCTGAAGCTCCAGAAGGAGCTGGCCCCTCCGCCCGTGACCGTGAACGGGAACGTCGTGAACGCTGGCGCGCCGACGCGGTTGATCGGCACCGCGGCGCCGGGAACAGCCTCACCGCGACCCACTCGATACCCCGACCAGTTATGCTCGAACGTCGGAGATTGCGGCATCGGACCCCACAGGCCAAGCCAGTCATACGTCCCCGCCGGTAGCATGATGTCGTATCCAGTCGTGCCAAAGACCGTTCCCGTAGACGCCCCACCGTAGCCGAGCAGTCCTTCTTCACCCGACGCCTGACCGGTCACGTCGAAGTGCTTGGTGACATCTACCGGCGCCGTCGGACAGACCTCCGCCGATCCCTGCAGCTCCGTCGTCGTAGCGAAGAAGACGAACGTCTCGAACTCGGATGCTACGGCACTCAGGACCTGATATCCCAGGCGCTGTCCGCTTCGAGTTGTCACCGCTCGCTGCAGTGCTTGCCGAGCGAGCGTTCGCTGCACGCGCTGCCGCTTGTTGTTGAAGAGCATCCCGATGCTCGAGGAGGACGTCTGGATCGTGTACGCCACACCGCCGGTCGACGACGAGATGGTGAAGGGGAACCGCGTCACGTTTCCGACGACCGTAGGCGCCACGGCCGTCCACGTTGTCCCGCTCAGACGCCAGAACATGATCGGCACGTCGTCGGCGTTGCAGAACTCCCAGGTGATGTTCGAGCCCGTCGGCGCGGTCACCGTCACTTGCAGCGGTGTCGTGGGGGTCCCCGCCCCCGTCGTTGTGCCGGTGATCGTCAGGTTGTACACACTGGGCGCCACGCCCGACCCAACGTTCACCGTGATCTCGGACGTGTTCGCCGGTAATGGGTTCGGATTGAAGGTGACAGTCATCCCCGCCGGATTCCCCGTGTACGACGGCGTGATGTTTCCGTTGTAGTTCGTCCGCGTCGCCGTCAGCGTGCTTGTCCCGCTCAATCCCTGCTCGATCGAAAGCGTAGCCGGAGATGCCACCAGCGAAACCGTCGGACCACTGGCGACGGTCACTGCGATGACAACTGTCTTGGTCAGCGTTCCCGCCGCCCCCTGTACCGTGACGTTGTACGTGTTCGGCGTCACGCTCTGCGCCACGCTGATGACCAGCGCCGACTGTAGCGTCGCTCCGGTCAGAGTCGCCGGAGTGAAGACGCCGGTGATGCCGGCTGGCGGACTCACGAGCGAGAGCGCGATGTCCGTCGTCAGATTCATCCGCACCACGCTCACCGTGGAGTTGCCAGTGCCACCCTGCGACACGTTCATCGCGGTCGGGTTGGCCGAAATCGTGAAGTCCGACGCGGGCGCTACTGTAACAGCGACGGTTGTCGTTCGATCGCCGGCTGCTGCGGCAACCTCCGCCGCTGCGACCTCCGCCCCTTCGGCATCGATCACCGATGGGACGCCGGTCGCCGTTCCCTTGATCGTCACGTTGTAGTTGCCAGGCGTGACGTTTGCGGCGACGGCGATCGTCGCGATCGACGAATTCGTGGTCGGAGCCGCCGGGTTGAACGTCGCCGTGATGCCTGCCGGTGGCGCGTCCAACGCCAAATTCACGGCCCCGGTGAAGTTCGTCCGCTGGACACCGATCGTCGTCTGCTCCGAAAGCCCTTGGGGGATGGTGACGGCCGCCGGAGTGGCGGTGAGCGCGTAATTCGGAATTGCTGTAACCGTCAGCGTGTAGCTGGTGGTTACACTCCCAACTCCGGTCGCCGAGGCGTGAACCGTGGCCGTATAGGTGCCGGGAGCAACCGAGGCGGCCACATTAACCGTGACCGTTGCGCTCGTCGTCGTACCGGTCAGCTGGGTGGGCGAAACCGACAGGGTTACCCCGGTCGGCAGTCCGTCCACCGTTACGTTGACTGCGCCGTCGAACCCTCCGCCGCGCACCAGGGTAACGGTGACGGTTCCGTTCCCTCCCTGCTGCACCGTCAGGGACGGCGGCGCGGCCGTCACCGAGATCGTCTTGGCTGGGCCCGAACCATCGCCCCCGCCTCCACAGCCAAGCACCGCACCCACGACGACGGCGAATAACGCCCGCCCTGACGACCTCAACATAACGCCCCCTTTCAACCCCGAGTGAACGATCGGAACCGGGCCCGCCCGGGCTCGGTCCACAGATTCCATTTCCGCAGAGCAGGCACCCTGAGGTGCAGAGTGCCTCAGCGAACCGTAGGTTAGCGGTGCATGGTCACCCACGAATCACAGGCGAATCATTCCGGTCACCAGCCGCGGCTTCGGACCTTCGGCGGAGTTGTAATTGAAGGCCCCAACGGGCCTTTGTCGAGCGCCGTTGCCAAAAGGGTAGGAAATTGAATCGCCCCGGGTCCACAAGGGAGCGGTAGCCGAGGGTTGCGGAGGGGTCGACCGCCGCGGGACCGGGGTGTGGGGGAGGGCGGCGGACGTTCGGTGCGGCTGGGCACGCGCGGCGGTGTGTGGGCGCGTGGTGGAGGGCGGCGGGGTCGCACCCGCGCAGCCCACAGGTTCCCGGGGCGACGACCGGCGGTCGCGCGGCGGGGGAAGGTGAGCCTGGTGTGAGGGACGGCGCGTGGGCCGCCCGATCAGATCAGGCGCGCTGGCGCTCGGCGGGCGCCCGCGCCCGGCGCTGGGTACCCGGGGGCCCGCGGGCCGCTTCGCGGGGGAGGGGGGCCGGAGCGGACTATTTCAACGAACCCCGAGGGCCAACCCTCACAGACTCCCTGTTGGGGGGTCTAAGAGCTTCATCGAATGACTTCGCCGCAATGACGAAAACAGCGATATGGCAAGATAAGCGGCGATCGACACTCCTCCGCCAAGAAGCCCCAGTACTTGGGCTGTGTTGGCTACAACGTGACTGTAAGATGCCAGGAGGACTGACTTCGTGCGATAGGTGACATAGCCCAGGATCACGCTGGTGAGGAACAGCCCAAGCAGCATTGAGGCGGGCTGTCTGAATAGATGCATGGCGGTGAATAGGCCGGCACTGAGGAGCACGGCCCGGACTACGTGTCCTTTCCTGGGAGAGAGAAGAGTCGACAGGATTCTGATTAGATAGACGCGGAACACGATTTCTTCTGTGAACGCCCCAAGAATCATCACAACTGATGATCCTTCGGTCGGCAGTCTTATCGGATCAACCCGCCCCGCGACAAGAGCAGTGACGCCGAGGATGAGGCCCACGTTCACCCACATTCCCCAGCCATGCGAGAAGCCGTAGTGGCCGAGCGAAATCGATCCGTGCTTCGATCCATACCAGAGAACCCCCAGTACGCACAGAATTATCGCTATACCCGCGATGGCCATCATAGCCTGGGCATTTTCAGAACGACCTGGAGTCTGCATCACGAGCATGAGAACTGATGCAGAGATTGCGTACGAGAACACTACCGCCAGCACCGAGCGGTCAACCGCCGACAGTTTCGAGTCCAGGAAGATTCTCACGGTATGACCCACCTCCCATGCTACCGGAGCGACAACCAAAGGGACGAGTGCTGTCCTGCCTCAGTTGAAATGTGACTCCTACCCGCTCCACACTTTAGAGGGTAGAGCATGGAGGAGTTCATGAGTTGAGAGAAGGGAGCGAACGGCAAGGCCCGGCGGCACTTCACGCCTGACGAGAAGGCGACCATCCTGCGGCGCATCTCGCCTGGGACCCGCGGAATCATGTCGATTCCGGTACCCCTCGTTCGACGTGTTCCCGGTAGCGCTTCTTCGACTGTTTCCGGCCGATGTCGTTCGACACCCCTCAACCAGGGGAAGCGACACGGCCGGGTCCGTCAGAGGGAGTGGCCTTCCCGGCCAGGATCGTTAGCATATGGACCTTCCGACACCGAATTCCCCCGATGCCCCTCGACTTCCGATACGCCCTGCGCAGCCTGGCCCGCTCCCCGGGCTTTACCGTCGCCGTTGTCCTCACGCTCGGACTCGGCATCGGCGCCAACACGGCCATCTTCAGCGCCGTCCGCGGCGCGCTCCTTCGGCCCTTGCCCCACCGCGACGGCGACCGGCTCATGTACCTTCGCCACTCGGCCCTGGCCAAGGGGAGCGACAACATCGCGTTCTCGGTGCCCGAGATCAACGACTTCCGGCAGCAGTCGAAGACCCTCGCCGACATCGCGGAGTACTCGCCGCTCACGCTGAACCTCGTTGAGGACAACGGCGCGTCGCAGATCAACGTGGGCCTGGTGACCGCCAACTACTTCAACGTGATGGGCCTCGCGCCGGTATTCGGCCATGGCTTCAGCCCGACGGATGACGGCGCCGGTGCCGCGCCGGTGATCATGCTGGCGCACGACTACTGGCGGAATCACTTCGGCGGAGACAGTGCCGTCGTGGGCAGGAGTCTCCGCATCGGCGGCAAGACCGCCACGGTGGTGGGCGTGCTCCAGCCTGCGCCGTTCTTCCCGCAGAAGATCGACGCCATCATGAACATGTCCATCAGCGCGCACCACGTGAGCGCGTTGATGATTCAGGGTCGCACGCACCGCATGACCGAGATGATCGCGCGCCTTGCCCCCGGCGTCACCGTGGCGCAGGCACGCGGCGAGGTGGCCTCGATCACGTCGCGCGTGCACGCCGAGTACCCGGGCGTGTACGACGCGGCCTCGGGCTACGCGGTGACGCTGACGCCGTTCAAGGAGATCCTGGGCAAGGACGCGCGGCTCACGCTCTGGCTGCTCATGGGGGTGGCGGCGTTCGTGCTCGTCATTGCCTGCGCGAACGTGGCGAACCTGACGCTCATGCGCGGCATACGCCGCGAGCACGAGATGCTCGTGCGCGCTGCGTTAGGCGCCGGCACCGCGCGCCTGCGGCGCCTCCTCCTGGCCGAGCACCTGTCGCTCGCCCTCGCGGGCGCGGTGCTGGGGCTCGCGATCGCGTATAGCGGAGTCGGGATGCTCGCCGCGTTCACCGCGCGGCTGAGCAACCGCGCCGGAGAGATCCGCGTGGACGGTGCGGTGCTCGGGTTCACCGTCGTGGTGGCGCTCGTCGTGGCGGTGCTGCTCTCGTTCGCGCCGCGCGTCGGCAGCGATCATCAGCTGGGCGCGGGGCTCACCTCGGCGGGGACGCGCTCCACGGGTAACCGCCGGCGACGGGGACTCCAGCAGGCGCTCGTCGTCACGCAGATCGCGGTGTCCGTGGTGCTGCTGACGGGAGCGGGACTCCTGGTGCGCTCGATGAACCGCCTGGCCGCCGTGGACCCCGGGCTGGACACGAAGAACGTGCTCACGATGGAAGTACCCGCCGATTTCGCGGCCATCCAGAACCGGGACGTCGCCGTATCGCAGTACGAGCGCATGGCCTCGGAGCTCAAGACCATTCCGGGCGTCCAGGTGGTGGGCGTGGGATCGAACGTGCCGCTGCGCACGTCGGGGTTCAATCTCGACGTGAAGGCCGAAGGCCGCGCGCTCGGGGTGGGAGAGCCCGTGCCGCAGGCGGAGTATCGCACGGCCGATCCAGGCTACTTCAAGGCATCGGGCATCCCGCTCGTCGCCGGCCGCGAGTTCAGCATCGTGGATGATGCCAAGGCGCCCAAGGTGGTGATCATCAACCAGACACTCGCCAAGCTTCTCTTCCCGGGGCAGGACGCGCTCGGACGCCGCATCACGTGGACCGGCGATGTGTTGAAGTTTATCGGCATGAAGGAGGAGTGGCGCACCATCGTCGGCGTGTCGGGCGACACGAAGGACGGCGGTCTCGATGCGAAGCCGGTGCGTGCGGTGTTCATACCGTTCGCGCAGGGCGACTTTCCGACGGGTGGCCTGGTGATCCGCACCGAGGTGAACCCGATCGGACTCGCCACCGCCGCGCGTGCGGTGGTGCACTCGATCGCACCGGAGCAGCCGGTGGAGAAGGTGCTCCCGCTCGAGGCCATCCGTGACGAGAGCGTCGGTCCGCGGCGCGTGAACGCGATGCTGGTGGGTTCGTTCGGCGCGCTCGCGCTCGTCATCGCGGCCATCGGCATCGCCGGGGTGCTGGCGTTCTCCGTGAGCGCACGCACCGGCGAGATCGGCGTGCGGATGAGCCTCGGCGCACGTCCGGGCCAGGTGCTCGCGATGATCCTTCGTGAGGGCGGCGTGCTCGTGGTGTTCGGTCTCGCCATCGGCGTCGTCGGCTCGCTCGCGCTGGCGCGCTACATTCGCGCGTTGCTGTTCGAGGTCGCGCCGTACGATCCGGCGACGTTGGGCGGAGTGGCCGTGGTGATGGCGGCGATCGGCGTGGGTGCGTGCTGGATTCCGGCCGCGCGCGCCGCGCGGATTGCGCCGTCGGAGGCACTGCGATCCCAATGATGCATGTGGTGCGCGATCGTGGTCGCACTGTGTGCAGTCCTGGCGCTCCGGCACTTCCAGCGCCGCGATCTGTAGCTCCGCTCACCGCCCCGGGAGGCTCCACGCCATCGCCACGCCGCCGTGCCCCTGAGGCACCACCATCCCGTGGAGCATGATGCGATCGAGCAGGTTGTTCGGGTGGTCGTGCACGTACTGGATCACCTTGATCCCGCTGAACGTCCCGATCGCGGCGGCGAGGACCACGTCGCTTGCCCAGTGATCGTTGTGATACATCCGGGAGATACCGACGACCGTGGCGCCGCCGTAGAGCGCGGGCCCGATGAGCCAATCCGACCACCACCTGCCGGGCCACCTGGCCCGTGATTCGGATGTCACCGCCGCCGCCAAGGCGAACGCTGTGGACGTATGGCCGGACGGGAATGAGGTGCGATCGGGGTCGCTGAATCCGCCACCCAGCCTGAAGTCATGCGGGTTGGTATCAGCGGACACGAATGGACGGGATCGCCCCACGAGATCCTTCAGAACCGTGGTGATCCCGCCGGCGACGAGCAGCGCTTCGGTGCCGTGCCAGCCGACCTGCGCGGCACGCGTGCTGTGCCCGAGTCTGCCAATGAGATACAGCCCCCCCTCGATCACGTACCCGCCTGGCGAGGCGAGGAACTCGGACGGCTTGGCGACACCTTTCAGAAATTGATTGGCCTGCGTCACCTTGCTCTGGGACCCGACGGCGACGTGCTTGTCGAGTTGGAAGAACGCCACCGTCGCCACGCCGAACCCGGCCGCCAGGGCGGCGTCTCTCCAGCGGAAAAGTGGCACGCGTTCATTGGAATCGCTCTGCGCCTTCATTGAATCCAGGACGGCGGTGACCCGGTCAGGGTGACCGACTCGCGAGGTGTCCTTCGGCGGCTGGGCGTCGAGCGCACCAGGAACGTGCATGACGACAGCCATCAGGACGGCGATGCCGGGGCGGCAGGCAGTCCAGAAATTGCGCGATGGGTGACGAGATCGTTGCATGGCAGACTCCGCGTGAGATGCCGTCCACCATACGGTAGTCGCGCGGACGACATGAGACCTATACCCAGAATAGGCGCACCGGGTCTCGTCGTCCCGGCGTTTGCACCCCTACGATCGCTGTGCGGCGAGCCCGAGTGCGCGCCCGCCATCAAACCGGGCAGTTCCGATCCGCCGCGCACCTGGCACGGTGGTCCGATCCTCATGGCGAGCGCGAGCGCAGAATCGGGAAGGCCTTCCCTCATGCGGGTACCATGGGAGCGTATCCCGAGTCGAGGGGAGACCAGATGACACATGATCTGATCGTGATTGGCGCCGGCCAGGGCGGCGTCCCGCTCGCCAGCGCGTTTGCCCGTGCGGGCCGCCACGTGGTGCTGGTCGAGCGCGCCGAGATCGGCGGGACCTGCGTGAACACGGGGTGCACACCGTCGAAGACCATGGCGGCCAGTGCCCGCATGGCCTGGCTGGCGCGCCGCGCAGGCGAGGTCGGGGTGAACGTCAAGCAGGTCGCAGTCAACCTGGCACGGGTGCGTGAACGGAAGCGCGACGTGGTGCGGAGTTTTCGCGAAGGGAGTACCCGGTCGCTCGAACGTTCGGGGGTGGAGATCGTCCGGGGACATGCGCGGTTCACGGGATCGCGGTCGGTCGAGGTGCAGGACTCGTCTGGCATGGCGCATCAGGTGTCGGCGGACGTGATCGTGATCGATACCGGGACGCGGCCGGCGATCGCCCGGATACCAGGCGTCGAGCACACCCCCTTCCTGGACTCCACGTCCATCATGGAGCTCGATCAGGTGCCGGAGCATCTGGTGGTGCTGGGTGGCGGCTCGGTGGGCCTGGAGTTTGCGCAGATGTTCCGCCGCTTCGGCTCGCGGGTAACGGTCCTGGAGCGCGCGAAGCGCCTGCTGCCGGCCGAGGACGACGACATCGCCGAAGCGGTGCGTCAGCTGCTGGCCGCCGAGGGGATCGAGATCATTCCGGAGGCCGAACCCACCCGGATGGATCGAACCGACGGCGGAGTGATCCTCGGTTATCGTCGCGGAGGCGACGATGCCGCTGGGGAAGCCACGATTACCGGGACGCGGATCCTGTTCGCGACCGGGCGCGTGCCGAACACCGATCAGCTGAACCCCGAAGCGGCCGGCGTGGATCTGGACGAGCGCGGATACGTGAAGGTGAACCGCCGTCTGGAGACGACGGCCCCGGGCATCTATGCGTTAGGCGACGTGACCGGCGAGCCCGGGTTCACGCATGTCTCCTACGACGACTACCGGATCCTCCGGACCAACCTGCTGGAGGGCGAGGACGCCAACACCGACGGGCGCATCCTCCCATACACGGTCTACATCGACCCGCAGCTCGGCCGCGTGGGACTCACGGAGCAGGCGGCGCGGAAGGGCGACTGGGAGGTCGCGATCGCGAAGCTCCCCATGGCGAGCGTGGCCCGCGCGATCGAGGTCAACGAGACCCGGGGTCTCATGAAGGCGGTGATCGACGCCGAGTCCGGACGCCTGGCCGAGGCGCTCAACAACCTGTTTCGCAAGGTGGAGGGAAGCGCGAGGGATCTGGCGTTGCGGGCGCCGGGGCGCCAGCGTTGGGAGAAGGCCCGCGCCGGCTGATCGCGCGTTCGCTCAAACCAGGCACCGCCTGGCGCTGTCCCAGTCATCACTGATGCCCCTGTCCCGATGAGCCCGTCGCGCAAGCGCGAGCGATCGTCCCCGCCCTGGCTCGATCACGTCCGCCAGGACGTCCGTTACGCACTTCGCGGGCTCCGGCGATCGCCCGGTTTCACCGCGGCCGTCGTACTCACCCTCGGCTTGGGCATCGGTGCCAACGCGGCGATGTTCAACGTCATCGACCAGATGATGTTCCGGCCGTATCCGTACCTGCGGGATCCGGCCCGTGTGCACCGCGTCTACCTCCGCATGCCGGGGCAGAATCGCCAGAATCGCCAAGAGTCGTTCCCGTACACGCGATACCTGGACCTTACGAAGTGGACGAGTTCCTTCTCCCGGACCGCCGCGTTCTTTCCGGTTACCGTCGCGGTTGGCACCGGTGAGGCGGCGCACGAACGTCCGATCGCGGCGGTGAGCGCGAGTTTCTTCGGGTTCTTCGACGCCCGCCCGGTGCTCGGGCGCTTCTTTGTCGCCGCCGAGGACACCGTGCCCGTGGGCGCGCGAGTGGCGGTACTGAGCTACGCCTTCTGGAAGGCGCAGTTCGGGGGACGCGATGTGATTGGCCAGCCGATCCAGGTGCACAACGTGATGTGCACGATCATCGGGGTCGCGCCCGACGGGTTCATCGGCGTAGCCGACGAGCAGGCCGGATCCGGGATGGGCTGGAACCCCGATCTGAACCCGGGTCCGCCTGTTGTCTTCATGCCGATCACCACGTTCGGCGGGAATCAGGGCGGTGGTTCCTCGGTGGACTACTGGCTTCGCTACAACTGGGACTGGACGGAGATGATGGTGCGGCGCAAGCCCGGCGTGAGCATCGAGCAGGCGAGCGCGGATCTGACGCTTGCGTACATCCGGAGCCGCGACGCGGCGCGTGCGATGCACTCGTGGATGCCGCGCACCGATCCCGTCCGTCCGCTCGCGCTGGCGGGGGCGCTGAAGACGGCCGCCGGGCCCTATCCCGGTCTGGAAGCGCGCACCCTGGTCTGGGTGACCGGGGTGGCGATCATCGTCCTTCTCATCGCGTGCGCCAACGTGGCCAACCTGATGCTCGCTCGCGCGCTGCGCCGGCGGAAGGAGGTCGCGCTCCGTCTCGCGCTCGGCGTCAAGCGGTCGCGGCTGGCGGGCCAGTTCCTCACCGAGGGACTGGCGCTCTCGCTCTGCGGGGGCGTGGCCGGGCTCGCGATCGCGCAGTGGGGCGGGTCGGTGTTGCGCCGCCTGTTTCTGCCACCGGGAGCCGCGGCCGGAGTGGTCACCGATTGGCGCACGTTAGGCGTCGTGACGGGAGCGGTGGTGGCTAGTCGGCGTGGTCACGGCGCTGGGACCGATGCTGCTGACCGGCCGCGACGACCTCACGAACGCGCTCAAGGCCGGGGTGCGTGAAGGGACGTATCAGCGCTCGGGACTTCGGGGCGCGCTGGTGGTTTCGCAGGGCGCGCTGTCGGTCGCGCTGCTGGTGGGTGCGGGGCTGTTCGTCCGCAGTCTGGCGCGACTGGAGGACATGCGGCTGGGCTACGACGTGAATCCGGTGCTCCTGGTCAAGTGGGAGCGGCGGGGAGAGCAGATGGGTCCGAGCGATCTGGCGAATGTCCGGCGCAGGCTGCTCGAGGCCGCCGCCACCATTCCGGGCGTTGAGCGCGCGGGGTGGGCGAGCAACGTTCCCCTCCAGGGTTCATCGACGATGCCGCTGTTCGTGCCGGGGCTCGACTCGGTCTCGCCGCGGCTCGGTCGATTCGACTACCAGATGGCGAGCGTGGACTACTTCAGCGCGATGGGCACGCGTATCCTGCGGGGCCGGTCGTTCACCAGCGCCGATCGCGAGGGCGCACCGCGCGTGGTGGTGGTGAGCCAGCAGATGGCCCGCGTGCTCTGGCCGGGGGAGGATGCCCTGGGCAGGTGCATCCGCGTTGGCGCGGACACGATGCCCTGCACCACGGTGATCGGTGTCGCCGTGGATGCGGTGCACGATCCGGTGAAGGACGAGCCGATCCGGTACTATCTGCCGTTCGATCAGTTTCCGCAGGAGACCGGCGCGATGATGGTACTGCGCCTGCACGGGAATCCCGCGGCAGCCGTCGAGCCGGTGCAGCGCACGCTGCAGGCGGTGATGCCCGGCCAGCAATATGTCACGGTCGATCCGATGGCGAAGATGCTGGCGGCGCAGCGCCGCTCGTGGCGCGTGGGCGCGACCATGTTCGTGGCATTCGGCGCACTGGCGCTGCTGGTCGCGGCGGTCGGTCTGTACGCCGTGATTGCGTACAACGTCGCGCAACGGATGCACGAGCTCGGTGTCCGGATCGCGTTAGGCGCCCGCGACGACGATGTGCTGCGGTTGGTGGTTGGCCAGGGTGCGCGGCTCGCCGCCGCCGGGGTGGCGGCCGGGAGCGCGCTGGCGCTGGCGGCGGGTCGGTGGGTCCAACCGCTGCTGTTTCATCAGTCCGCAAAGGACCCGATGGTGTTCGTTCTGGTGGGGACGATCCTGATCGCGGTCGCGCTGGCCGCGAGCGCGGTGCCCGCGGCCAGGGCGATGCGTGCCGATCCGAACACGGTGTTGCGCACGGAGTAGCACGACCGCGCGTCAGCGGCCTAACGCAGCGCGGTGATCTTGCTGACTCACGCTCTGTACCGGAAGGGCGAACGCCACGATGGCGTCGCCCTCCCCGAACAGGTCGCCGCCGCCCGCGGCGATCACCAGGTACTGTCGGCCACCGGCTTCATAGGTGATCGGCGTCGCCCGCGCCCCGGCGGGCAGAGTCGCATGCCAGCGCTCGCGTCCGGACGCGGTCTCGAACGCGCGAATCTGACGGTCCGGCGTGGCGCCGATGAACGTGAGCCCGCTGGCCGTGACAATCGGCCCGCCCAGTCCGGGCGATCCGGTGGGGTGCTGCACCGCCGCACCGTCCGGCACGGGAAGATCCCCCAATGGGACGCTCCATCGGATGAGACCCGTCGCCAGGTCGACGCCGACCAGCAGCCCGAAGGGCGGCGGGGAACAGGGCAGTCCCGTCGGCCCCATGACCAGACGCCGGCGCATGACATACGGGGTGCCGCCCATCCGGGTGTACTCGTAGCCGGGCTCACGCCGGAACCCGGGAGCATCCGCCTTCTCGTCAGGTATGAGTTGCACCTCGGCGATCAGGGTATTCACCGGAATCACCGCCATGGCGCGCGCGCTGTCGGCGGCAACGCCACCCCACGCCGCGCCGCCAATGTTGGAAGGTCGCACCACCGTGCCTTGTGTGCTGGGCGGCGTGAAGATCGATCCCATGCGCAGACTGCCCACCATCCGGCGACAGGCCTCGCGGTCCGCGGGCGTCGGGCCCCAGATGCTGTCGGTGGTGAAGCCGTGGGGACTGAGCGGTGGCGTGACCGTGGGGAACGGCTGGGTGGGCCACGCTTCCTCGCCATGGACGTCGCTCGCGTGTACCGGGCGCTCCTCGACCGGAAAGACTGGCGCACCGGTCTCGCGGTCCAGCACGTACAGCATCCCCGTCTTGGTCGCCTGGAGCACCGCCGGGATGGCGCGGCCGTCCTTGATGATCGTAACCAGCGTTGGAGGTGACGCATTGTCGTAGTCCCAGAGGTCGTGGTGCACCGTCTGGAAGCTCCACACCACGCGGCCGGTCGAGGCGCGAAGCGCGGTGATGGAATTGGCGTAGCGATTGGCGCCCAGGCGTTCACCGCCGTAGTAGTCGGGAGCGGCGCTCCCGGTGGGCACGAACACGAGATCGCGCGCCGGATCGGCGACGATGATCGACCAGGCATTGGCCGCTCCCGTGCGTGCCGCGGAGCCGTTCTGCCAGGTGGACGCGGCCGAGTCGCCCGGATCCTGCGGGATGGGGTCCCAGGTCCAGCGCAGGGCGCCGGTCCGGGCGTCGAAGCCACGGACTTCGCCACTCGCGGGCGCGAGCCGCGCGTTATCGGCGACCGCCGAGCCGACCACGACAAGTCCATTGATCACCGCGGGCGGGGATGTCTCCTCGTACGCCGGCGGCTCGAACGGGGCGACGCGCAGTCCCCTGCGCAAGTCGACCGTGCCGTGATCGCCGAACGCGTCGCAGGGCTTCCCAGTGGCGCCATCGATGGCGATGAGCCGTGCGTCGATGGTGGCGATGTAGATGGAGCGGCGGCAGGCGGCGCCGGAAGGCGCCGATGGGTCGAGCCAGGTTGCGGCGCCGCGGTTGGCGAAGTCGCCGTAGCCGCCTTCGGGATCGACGTGGCTGTCATAGCGCCAGCGTTCCTGCCCGGAGGAGGGATCGAGCGCGATCACGCGGCCAAGCGGCGTGGTGAGGTACATGGTGCTGTCGATCACCAGCGGTGTCGTCTCCAGAGCGGGCGGGCGGCCGTGGCTCGGGTGAATGCCCAGATCACCGGTGTGGTACGTCCAGGCGACGTCAAGCCGGGCCACGTTGTCCGGGGTGATCTGCGTGAGGGACGAGAAGCGGGCGCCGCCGGGATCGCCGCCGTAGACGGGCCAGTCACCTGGCCGATTCGGGTTCGCTGGTGCGGACGGCGCGCACGCGCTGAGGAGCGCTGCCGCCATACCTGGAGCGAGTATTGTCGTTAGGTGGTGCACGAAGGCTCCGAGCCGAGAGACGCGGAGGAGAATGGCGGTTGCCGCCTGGCGACGCAAACGGGATGGGAGAAACAGGACCAGCATGGGACGACCGGGACGCCAGTGGTCAATCATGAGCGATCAGCGGTCAGGTGTCGTCAGCTGAACGCGTGCGACGCGCGCAGGCGCCGGTACTCGAGCCACGTGATCAGAATGACGAACACGTCGAGTGCGGAGAGCAAGAGCAAGCTCAGCGACCGGGTACGGGCGTACCGGGACAGCTGGTAGAGAAGAAAGAGCAGAAACGCCAGGATGGCGGCGGGATAGGCCCAGAGCTTCCGTCGCAACAGGGCGGTGACCAGTCCCACCTTGATCACGCCGTGGACGAGCAGGTACACGGCGCCGAACAGTTGCGTGCTGGCGGACAGGTGCGCCGACGCCTGGACCAGGAGCCGCGCCAGAACGTCTCGCGGGTCTTCGCTGAGTTCGTGCTGCGTCAAGGCGGCCACAATGCCGGTGATCTGCGAGCGAGTGAGGACAACCAGGAGCACGCCGCCGGCGATCTCCAGCACGCCGTCGATGCCTTTGCCGATGACACCGACGTCGAACAGGACGTGGACGAGCTTTCCGCGTAGGCGAATGGTCATCGTGCTCCAGTGTCGCGCGATGGGGATACTATCGCCAATCAGCCACACCAGCTATCAGCTATCTCCTTTCGCTCCGGGTCTCGACGCTGACCGCTGACCGACTGACCGCAAGCGGACTATCTTTCGCCTCGCAATGTCTCCACCACCCAGACGGCGGCGCCCCAGGCGAAAGGCGAAGCCCAGGCGCCGCGTTCCGGAACATTCGTCGGTTCCTACGGGCCGCGCCGCGTATGCCGATACGCGAGCCTGGCTTCTCGCTGAGCACGGCCCGGTCTGTGCCTACTGCGGGCACACGTACACGCCGCGCTCGCTGACGCTCGACCACGTAGCCCCGCGCAAGGGACAGTCTGCGTACGATCGACGCGACAACCTCGTCCTCGCCTGCAAGCGGTGCAACACCGCCAAGGCCGACAAGCCGTTTCTTGTCTTCCTCCTGGCGCAACGCACGCGCGCCGAGCGACTGCTCCGCTATGGCCAGCATCTGAGCAAGGGGATTCTGGACATCCTGCGCCACATGGCGCCTGACGTGATCGTCGAACCGAAGGCAAATGCGCAAGCGCAGCACGCGGGTCACCGGCCCGCCAGGCGACACAAGTACGGTGACAGCGACGATTCTCCGTACCGGGACGACTCGCCGTACAAGACATAGGGTGTCAGGAGGCCAAAGGCCATAGGCCAAAGGTCAAAGGCCATAGGCCATAGGCCATAGGTCAAAGGTCAAAGGCCATGGGCCAAAGGCCAAAGGTCAAAGGCCAAAGGCCAAAGGTCAAAGGCCAAAGGTCAAAGGCCAAAGACCAGAGGTCAAAGGCCAAAGGCCAAAGGTCAAAGGCCAAAGACCACACCCCACCGACCGTCCCATGTCTACACGCCGGGCTGATCTGCAAAGTCCCCAAGCGGGCCGCCCCATCCAACTGTATCATCACTCTGTATCATCACTCTGATCGCGGCTTCGACTGGTGCCGAGGCCGCTGCGACCGGGAATGGCGACGCAGGCAGTTCTGTTCCCGACATCGGCGTTAGGCGGGGCCCGGGCACATGATCACTCATCATACTATCCGGCGATGGAACGCCGGGTGCGGGGAACGTGCGGCGTTGCGCCGACCACCTCCGCATTTCGCGCACCGCGGACTGCTCCTGCTCTGCCTGACGAGTGCTGTCACGGGATGCAGCAGCAGCACCGAAGCACCTGCCGTCGCGAGCGTCACGCTCATGCTCGCCAGCGAAACGCTGCTGCCGGGGCAAACCACACAGGCGACCGCGGTCGCGCTCGACGCGACCGGTCATACGCTGAGCGGCCGCGCCACCTCGTTTTCCTCGAGCAACACCAGCGTGGCGACGGTGGCCAGCGGCGGCACGGTCACCGCAGTCGCCGCCGGTACCACGGCGATTTCTGCCACCGTCGGTGGCCACTCCGGAGCCGCGCCGCTCATGGTGTGCCAGGCGGGACTCGAGGCGCCGGTTGGCGTGTCGCCGACCCTCTTCGTCTCGGCGACGATCGGCAACGACGCGACCGCAAACGGCACCTGTGCGGCGCCCTTCAGGACCATCACGCGCGGCGTCGCCCTCGCGCAGTCGGGTGACGTGGTGTGGGTGGCGCCCGGCAACTACGACGCGGGCCTCGGCGAGGTCTTCCCCATCGCGGTTGCGGCCGGCGTCAGCCTGATCGGTGATGAGGCGAACAAGGGACAGGGGACCACGGCCACGAATGTGGTGGGCGGCGGGAACGTGTCCGTGGGGGGTGATTGTGGCACATACGGCGCGACGATCTTTCCCGGCGCGCATACAGTCATCGCCGGGTTGCAGCTGGCGAATACCATACATGCCTTCGATGCGATGACGCTCCTGATTCGCGAGAGCAGCGTGACGGTGCGCAGGAACAGCATCGTCAACAACGGGGGCGCCAGCGCGGTCTACATCTGCAACAACTCCACCAACCACGTGATCACGGACAACGTGATCCGCGACAACGGCGGCACCGGACTCGGGTTCATTGGCGGCGGTGTGGGGAGCCGCGTGGAGCACAACGTGATCACCGCCAACCACTACGGTGTGGAATACGACTCGCCAGGCGGCGACCTCGGCGGCGGATCCACCGGCAGCGTGGGCGGCAATCTGATCTTCTGCAACACGATCAACGATCTCTGGACGAACACGCCGATCACGATCAACGCCGCGCTCAACCTCTGGGATCACGTGCCGTTATCGGGCAACGACGTGTTCAACAACGCGGGCGCCACGATCGTCACAACAGGGGCGGCGACCGCGCCGGGGAACTGCCCGTAGGGAATCGCGACGCATCGCGCGAGGGCGCGTGCTTGGGATACGGGTGGGGAATGGTGAGGGTGGCATCGGTGACCTCGAATGCCCCGGCCATCCGTTCCACGGCGGGAGCATCGGCAGGCGCGAACGGGCGCAGCGTCAGGCGGTCGTTGTGAGGATGGGTTGCGGAAACTTGTGCGTGAGGGGTGAGCGCCGACTTGCGATGGATACGGCGGTGAGCGCGCGCGGCTATTCGACGCGATCGATCACCGGCTGTGGCCGTTCGCCCAGGAACTCGATCCACGCCTTCTTCGCGCACGGATAGTGCTTGGCCGCCTCCACGAGATCCATGAACGCCACGATCGTCTGCTCGAACCGCGCCCTGAGCGGCGGGTGCGCGATTCCGCCCTCGGCGCCGAACGCCTGGTGCGCCTGGGCCAGCGAAAACATGTCGGGGAAGACACGCGCGCCGAGATGCTCGAGCGGGATCCGCAACGCCCACAGCCCGCGGTTACCGCCCACCATGCTCGGGGATGCAGACAACAGAAGCCCGTGCCGTTCGTTGAAGGGTTGGGGGCTGTGGCGGGACACCCAGTCGATCGCGTTCTTGAGCACCCCGGGCAGCGACGAATTGTATTCGGGTGACGCGATGACGAAGGCGTCGTTGGCTTCGAGACGACGGCGGAACTCCTGCGCTCCGGGCGCCAAACCGTCTCGCGTCTGGACGTCCTGGTCGTACGACGGACAGTCGAAGTCGCCCATCGCGGCCACATCCACCGTTCCCCCGTGCGCCTCGATCACCCGGCCCGCCAGCCGCGCCAGGAGGGAATTGTACGAGTCAGCGCGAAGAGACCCGGAGAACACGAGAAACCGGACGTCGCGCCCCACAACGGGCATCTCGGATGAAGAAATCATGACGTTCCCTCCGGATCGGCTGGTTCACGTCGTCCCCGCACCCGGACAACGTAATTGCGTTTCGTGCCGGGCGACGATTCCCGCGAGGCGGTCAGCATCCTATATAAGAGGCGGCTCCATGTCGCCATTGACGTCGAAGCTCAGGTCATCCGCATCCGACTCGACCCACACCGAGGTACGGCGCCTCATGCGTGATTTTCGCCTCTTCGTGCTGTCGCTCTGCGCCATCGGTCTGCCGGGAGCCCCGGCTGCCCAGGCGCAACAACGGCTCGATCCCTCACTGGTTACGGTGGAGCGGATCTACAACTCCCCGGACTTCTTCCCCGAATCCTTCGGCCCGACACGCTGGCTGGATGACAGCAGCTATACGGCCGTCGAGCCGGCCGCCAACGGGAACGGTTCGGACCTTGTGCGCTTCGACGCGGCCACGGGTCGGGCCACGGTTCTGGTGACGGCGGCCCGCCTGGTTCCGGCCGGCGCCCGTGAGCCGCTCGACCTCGAGGAGTACTACTGGTCCGCCGATCATTCCCGCCTCCTCATCTTCACCAATTCCCTGCGCGTGTGGCGCGCCAACACCCGCGGTGATTTCTGGGTGCTGGATCTGTCCTCCGGGCGCCTGAGGAAACTGGGCGGCCCCGACGCTCAGCCATCCACGCTGCAGTTCGCGAAATTCTCGCCCGACGGCAAGCGGGTGGCCTATGTGCGTGAGCACAACCTCTATGTGGAGTCGGTCGATGACGGCAGGATCGTTCCGCTCACCACTGACGGATCGACGACGATCATCAACGGCACGTTCGACTGGGTCTACGAGGAGGAGCTGAGCCAGCGCGACGGGTTCCGGTGGAGCCCGGATGGGACGCAGATCGCCTACTGGCAACTGGACGCGAGCGGGGTGCGCGACTTCCTGCTGATCGACAACACGGATTCCCTCTACTCGTTCGTGAAGCCCGTGCAGTATCCCAAGGCGGGAACGACCAACTCGGCGGCTCGCATCGGGGTGGTGAACGCGAACGGCGGGCCCACGCGATGGCTCGACATCCCCGGCGACCCGCGGCAGAACTACCTGGCGCGAATGGAATGGGCCGGCGGGTCGGACGAAGTCGCGATCGAGCAGCTCAACCGGCGGCAGACGGTCAACACGCTCTGGTTCGCCGATGCGAAGACGGGACACGCCCGCAGCGTGCTGGTGGACAAGGACAGCGCGTGGATCGATATCTACGACGACTACGTGGACTGGGGACCGGGACCGGCGCTGCACTGGTTCGACAACGGCAAGGCGTTCATGTGGCTCAGCGAGCGCGACGGATGGCGCCACGCGTACCTGGTGAATCGCGACGGCACGATGCACCTGGTCACCAAGGGCCCGTACGACGTGATGAAGGTGGCGCACGTGGACGGGCAGGGAGGCTGGCTCTATTACTACGCCTCGCCGGACGACGCGACCCGGATGTTTCTCTGGCGCATCCGGCTCGACGGCTCCGGCGCCCCCCAGCGCCTGACGCCTGACTCGGCGCGGGGGAATCACGAGTATGACATCTCCCCGGGTGGGAGCTGGGCGATCCACTCCTGGTCGTCGTGGGGCAAGCCCGCGATCACCGACCTGGTCAAGCTGCCGGATCACACGGTCACGCGCACGCTGGTGTCGAACGCCGCGCTCGCGGCGCGGCTCGCCGCGCTCAAGCAGGGGCCGGTGGAGTTCTTCAAGGTCGATATCGGCGACGGGATCGCACTCGACGGCTGGATGATGAAGCCGCCGGATTTCGATCCAACGAAGAAGTACCCGGTCCTGTTCTACGTGTACGGCGAACCGGCGGATCAGACCGTGCGCGACGAGTACGACGGTCCCACGTGGCTCTGGCACCTGATGCTCACGGAGCAGGGATACATCGTGGCCAGCGTCGACAACCGTGGCACTCCGGCACCCAAGGGACGCGCGTGGCGCAAAGCGCCGCACAACCAGATGGGCGCGCTGCGGGTGCGGGAACAATCGGCGGCCGCGCGCGTCATCGGCCGCCGCCCGTACGTCGACTCCACGCGCTTCGGCGTGTGGGGGTGGAGTGGAGGTGGCTCGTCGACCCTGCTCCTCATGTTCCGCGCGCCCGACGTGTACCAGGTGGGCATGGCCGTGGCGCCGGTGGCCGATGTCCACAACTACGACACGATCTACCAGGAACGATACGTGGGTCTTCCCCAGACGGACTCCGCCGCCTATCGCGACGCCTCGGCCCTCTACTTTGCCGGCGGGCTGCGCGGCGACCTGCTGGTGGTCCATGGGTCAGGGGACGACAACGTGCACTATCAGGGGACTGAGCAGCTCATCAACGCCCTGGTGGCGCTCAACAAGCCGTTCACCATGATGGAATATCCGAACCGGACACACGGCATCTTCGAGGGGCGCAATACCCGCACCCATCTCTTCAACCTCCTGACGAGATTCCTGCACGAGCATCTTCCCGCGGGGCCGCGCTGAGTTCGCGCGCCGCCCGGAAGCCGCGCAGCGGGCGTCGGATCTATCCGGCGCGGTTAATCTCCGCGTAAGGGGACGCGTCGATGTTAGCAGGCTCCCGACATGCACGCGCCGCGACCCCGTGAATCCCCATCTCGAATCGACGCTCTACTACACGATGAGCACTGTGGCCCAGACGCTGGCCGGGGCCATCGGGCTGCTCGGCGCCATCGTGCTGTTTGCCCTGCAGGCAACCGCCCGAAGCGTCGAGCGCGCGGCAAAGCGCCTGGCCGAAGTGCCGAACGAAGCCGCCAGCGCGCTCTACATCCGCCACTTGTACTCGCGCCGCAGCTATCGCGCGCTCGCGCGAACTTACGATCCGCTGCTCAAACCGAGCTTCGAAATGAACTCCAACATGCTGGTGTATCACTCGACACTGGTCTGGGAGCTGCAGCACGAAGAGGCGATACGGCGATCGTTCTGGAAGGCGCTGCTCGCGAGCGCCGTGGCAATCGGGTTCGCAATCAGCTGTCTGGCGGTGTCCCCGGAACTGGCAGCCAACAGCGGTGTCTGGGGACGGTTCGCGCTTGCCATCGCGGTGACGGGCGCGATCGGTTGCCTGATCCTCTACGGTGTGCTCCTGCGGGTGGTGCTGCGCAGCGCGCCGGAGGAGGATGCGACCGGGCTGTCACCGGCTCCCGATGGTGAGCGGCGCGTCAGCCTGCGGGAGCGATTGAGAGGCCGCTCGGCGCGCCGCTGAGCGCCGGTCGCCGACCGAGTGTGCGTTCGGGTGCGTGGCGCCCGGGTCGGTGCGGACGAGGCGACGGCGCGATCATGGGTGATCGCGCCGTCGTGTATCCGGGTGCGCTGCTGACCGGGCCCAGCCAGCCTTGTCCGACTAACGCGGCTGGTCGGCGGGCGGGCGCCGTCGCGGGAGAGGTGGAGGCATCTGACCACCGAATCCCATCCCACCACCGCCCGGTGGCCGAACGCCCGGTACACCACGCGGCCCCATCGGTCCCAGAAAGCCGCGCGTGCCCATGCCGCCCCCGCCCCCGAACGGACGGCGCGGCATCATCCGGCCGCGCAGGCCCGGCGCGCCCATGCGCCCGCCGCCTCCGAAGCCGCCCTGGCGCCCCCGCATCATCGCGCCGCGGCGCATACCCATGCGACCGCCGCCGCCGCGTCGTCCCATCGCCCGGCCCATGGCGAATCCTCGCTGGGCAGCCTGCATCTCGTTCACGCGTGCGCGCTGCGAGTCGGTCAGGATGCGGAACGCGGCGGCGCGCGCCGTGGAGTCGTTGCGCTGGATCTGTTCGCGAAGAGGAGCGAGGGAATCGAGGCGCGCCCGGAGCGCCGTGCGCTCGTCAGGCGTGAGGCCGCGTCGCCCGCGATTCGGCACGAGGGAGTCGCGACGGCTCTGCAGTCGCTGAAGGACGGCGCCGTTCCGTTGCGTGAGGCTGCGCTCGATGGAGTCGAGCGCCGCTACCTGGCGTGGTGTGAGGTCCAGCTGACGCCGCATGTCGATGAGCGGCGAGACTGCATTCGGTCCTGGAGGGGGTGGGGGTCCCATGCCGGGTCCGCGTCCACCCTGGGCCATGGCGAAGACCGGAAGCGCCAGCATGGCAACGACAATGGCTGCCCCGGCCAGTGGTCTGCGGTCTGAGTTCATGTTCTTGCATCCTGCGGAGAAGGGAAACGGATGGTGCAGGATGTAAGACGCTGGGGCGGGCGGATGGTTAAGGACGGGCGGAGATCAGCCGTCAGCTATCAGTCATCAGCTATCAGCGGTTGGCGGTCAGCGTTTGCTGGTAGCGGATAGCTGACTGCTGATAGATGACCGCTGCCCTGTTACGCCGCCGCTCCCGCCGCCGAGCCCGGGTCCATCGCTTCGCGGATCTTCATCAGAAGGCTTTCGGACGTGAATGGCTTCTCGATGAACGATGCGCCCGAGTCCAGCAGCGACTCGCGCTGGGCGTTCTCCGCCGTGTACCCGGACATGAACAGCACCCGCGTCTTCGGCCATCGCTCCTTCACCCGCCGCGAGAATTCGAGACCGCCCATTTCGGGCATGACCAGATCGCTCAGGATGAGATCGACGCCCCCGCCCAGTCGCTCCAGCACGTCGAATGCCTGGCGACCGTTCTCCGCCTCGTGCACCGTGCTGCCGTGTCTCGTGAGCACCCGGTGCACGACGTGCCGGACCGCAGGATCGTCCTCCACCAGCAGGATGATCAGCGGCGGCAGGGTTGCGACTGCCGTGGCTACGGCCGGCGCGACGACCGGTTCGACCATGTGCTGACTGCGCGGGAAATGAATCTTGAACGTGGTGCCGCGCCCGCGTTCACTGTAGAGGAAGATGTCTCCGCGCGACTGCTTGACGATCCCGTAGACGGTGGAGAGGCCGAGTCCGGTACCCTTGCCGACGGGTTTCGTGGTGAAGAAGGGCTCGAACACATGCGCCTGCGTGCCCGCATCCATGCCGATGCCGTTGTCGGAGACGGCCAGCATCACGTAGGGACCCGGCGCCACGCCGGTATGCGTCGCCGCGTAATCGCGGTCCAACTCCACGTTCGAACTCTCGATGATCAAACGCCCGCCATTCGGCATGGCGTCCCGCGCATTGACCGCCAGGTTGAGGATCACCTGCTCCAACTGTCCGGGATCGACGTCCACCGGCCAGAGTTCCGACGTCAGGCGCAGGTCGAGCTTCACGTCTTCGCCCAGCAATCGCTGCATGAGTCCTTCCAGGCTGGCGATGAGGCGATTGAGATCGAGCGCCCGCGGGCTGCAGGACCTGCTGCCGGCTGAACGCGAGCAGACCGGCGTGTGAGCGCCGTACCGCGCTCGGTGGCGAGCAGGATCTGGCCGAGGTCATCGCGCGAGGCGTGCTCGTCTCCCAATTCCTCCGAGGCGAACTGGGCGAACGCCGAGATGGCGGTGAGGAGGTTGTTGAAGTCGTGGGCGATGGACCCCGCGAGCCGTCCCACGGCCTCCATCTTCTGGGCGTGAAGCAGCTGTCGCTCGAGGTTCTTCCGTTCGGTGGCGTCGACGAGGATGGCGCCCACCCCGCGCACGCTCCCATCCTGCCCGCGCACCGGATACGCGCTCAGTGTCCAGTGACGCCGTTTCCCCGCTTCGGTGGCCGCCTCGCCGTCGAATTCCACGCCCAGCACCGGTCGCTCGCTCTCGAGCGCCTGCACCAATCCTGGCTCGATGACCGACGCCAGCATGGGGACGACGTCGCGGAAGTGGCGACCGAGATGCTCTTCGGGGGAGAGGCCACCGAGCTGCGCCAAGGAGCTGTTGACGCGCTCGAAGCGCAATTCACGATCCAGCAACGCCACTCCGAAGGGTGCCGCGCTCAGCACCAGCGCCAGGGTGTAATCCGTCTCGTCGCGTTCGCGCAGCGCGGAGGCGGTCTCCTCGCGCGAACGCGTCAGTGCCTGCACCGAGTCGCGCAGCTCCCGGTTCGTGGTTCTCAAGTACTCGGCGAGCGAGCGGCTGCGCCTGGCTTCGTGCTCGAAGGCAGTCGCCCGCGCCTCGAGTTCCAGCGACTGTCGTGCGAGGGTCTGCTGCTGTTCGCTGATGCGCCCGGCAAGGACCATCGCCCGGCGGCGTGAGGCGGCCAGCACCACCGCCAGCACGAGCAGCTCCGCGAACACCCCGATCAGGCCAATCGCCGAGACCAGACGCTCTCGTCGCAGCGCCCCGCCGACCGCCGTTTCTTCGGTGGCAATGACGGCGCGGATGGCGACCCGGAATCGGTCAAAGAGCGTCTGTTCATTCGACGCCAGCACCGCAACGGGTCGCCCCGCCTGCACACTGTCGAGGATCGGGCGCGCGTACCGCCGGTCCCATTCCACATACTCATCTCGCGCCGAGGCCACGAAGCCCGCCGCAACGGAGTCTTCCTGAATCGCCGTCAGAAGAGAATCGATGCGCGGTCCGATGCGGGCGCGGCCGGCCACAAACGGCGCGATGGCGCTCAGATCGCCGGTGCGCAGGTAGCTGCGAATGCCCGCCTCACCGTCGCTCACCAGCGCGCCCACGTCTCTCGCAGTACGCGAGAGGTCCATGTCGCGCACGATTCTGCTGTGGAGGCGCTCCATCGAGACGAGCGCGGCCAAGGTGGTCAACGCCACCGCCGCGAGTGCGAGCAGGCCGACCCAGACTGCGCGATCGAGTCGCGGCAGGAACGCCGCGATCCCGGACTCGGCCGAACCGGCCTGGCGAGCAGTCATGGCCGCGTCAGAATCGGAATTCGCGGTGCTCACAGAACCCGGGAGCCAATAGACAGGGTGTCGCTACCGACCAGAGACAACGGCACAGGGCCCCGCTGGTGCGAGGCTTCGAAAGCGCTGCCGTGCCGTTCGGCTGCACGGCATGAACGGTCTGTCAGTCTCAATGCGGTAAGCACTTGGCGCGAAGTGGGTTACCGTGGAGGTCTCGGGCTGAAGGACCGGCGCGGTCCAGATTGGGAGCGTCCAACTATTTTCGCTCCCTTCATTCTTCGGTACCGACACGCTATGTGCAATAGTGATACATGTGGTAACATTGGCCAAAGGCGCAAAGGCCATAGGCCATAGGCCATAGGCCAAAGGCCAAAGGTCAAAGGCCAAAGGTCAAACAAGGTCAAAGGCCATAGGTCAAAGGCCATAGGTCAAAGGCCATAGGTCAAAGGCCGAAGGTCAAAGGTCAAAGGCCATAGGTCAAAGGCCATAGGTCAAAGGCCATAGGTCAAAGGCCATAGGTCAAAGGCCATAGGTCAAAGGCCATAGTCCAAAGGCCATAGTCCAAAGGCCGAAGGAAGCGTGGATGTTCCGGGGGAGGATGGGAGGCAGGTAGCGTTTGCGCAGGCGGCGGTCCGACGGAGCCGGCAAGCGTCCGCGCTCGGCGCATCCGCTACTTCTCTGCCCGCTCCAGCTTTGCCATGCGGTCGCGCACCTGCTTCACCAGCGGCTGCAGTTCCGGATCGGCGTTCTTCCAGAGTTCGACGAACGCAGCGTAGTGCGAGAGCGCCTTCTCGCGGTTGCCCTTCGCTTCGTAGAGCTCGCCGAGACGCTTGTGTGCACCCGCGAGTGTGTTCGCGTCTCCGAAGATCCGCGTGGGGTCCGAAGGCGAGTCGGTGTACCGGCTGAACAGCGCGAGGGCCGAGTCGGCGTTGCCGGCCAGGTCGTAGGCACGGGCGAGGTCGGGAAGGGCACAGACGGCGCATTCTCCCACGTCGGCGGCCCGATACTCGCGAATGGCATCATCGAACCGTCGCTCCGCGAGCGCGATATCGCCGAGCATCTTGTGGCGCGTGTCGTCATCGTTGAGGTACGAGGATGCCTGACGCCGGCGTTCGAATCCGGCGAGCATGGCCTTGGCCCGGTCCGGCTGGCCGGCAAGACTGTACAGCCAGACAAGCCGATCGTACGGGCGCTCGAGCGGCGGGATGGAATCCAGCGGGTGCGCGGCCAGTCCGCGTTCGATGGTCCGGAGCGCGCGGGTGGTATCGCCGCGGAACCAGGCATCGGTGGTGGCCGAGTCGATGTAGACCTGGAGCGGCGCGTCGTGCAGGCCGAGGGTGACGCCCGCCGCGTTGGACTGCTGAAAGGCGCGAAGGCCGTCGGCCAACCGGCCGCGGGTGAAGTCGAGGCTCCCGATCCAGAAACCGGCGCCGTTCTGAATGGTGGGATCGCTGGCGCGTGCATGGCGGATGCTGTCGACCAGGGTAGCCGCGCTGTCGTGCTGTCCCCGGTACGCCAGCAGGAACGCGCCCAGAAATGCTGCCTGCGGATTTCGAGGGATGTTCCGCTGCGCGAGTTCGAGGGTCTGTTGCGCTTCGGCCACCTTGTTCTGCGCCAGCTGGCTCCAGGCGAGGTTGTTGTAGAACACGCCGGCCGTGGTCTGCACCTTGATGGCGCGCGCGGCGAGGTCCTCGGCTTTGGCGAATTCGCGGCGGTAGCGGTACTGGACGGCAAGGTTGTTGAGCGCCGTAACGTTCTCGGGATCGACGTCGAGGAGTGACTCGTATGCCGAGATGATCTTCGACCGATCGGGACTCGGGCCGAACTGGTAGTAGGCCGCGATGGTGAGGTATCGCTCGGCGTCGCTCAGCCGGTCGCGATGGTCGTAGGCCTTCTGGATCAGGTTGGTGACGAGCGCGCGCGGAAGGAAGCGGTTGTTCATCTCCACCGCGAGCTTGCGGTAGGCCATGGCGAACCCGGAGTCGAGCGCAATCGCTTCCTGGAGGAGCGCCTCGCCCTTGGGCCAGTCGCCGTCCACTTCGAGCGCGCGGTTGGCCGCGACGTACTTCTGGAGCGCCTCCAGCGACGGGGTCGTGACTTTGTCGAGTGTCCTGGCCTGCTGCACCGAACGCAGCGACTCGCCGACTCTGGAGCGGAGGCTCTTGGTGAGGCGGCTGATGGCGGGGATGATGTCCTTTGCTTCGCTGGCGGTCTCACGGAACGAGGCCAGTTCGTCGCCGGTCTGGGCGGCGACAAGGCGCGCCGACAGGACGTAGCTGCCGCCTAACGCGACGACCTCCCCGTCGATTACGGCCTTGATGCCTTCGCGGGCGGCGATCTGGCGGGCGACGTTGTAATCGACGCGGGTAGTGGGCGCCTGCTGCATGCGGCGCAGCGCCTCGCGCACGTCGGTGGCCGGCATGACCGAGAGGTTGGCCGACTGCGCCAGGTCGGTCCGGAAGGCCTCGGTCACAGTGGGCCCGAGCAGGGAATCGTCAGGCGGGCCCTTGAAGTCGGTGAGGAGAACCTTCTCCCGGTCGGAGAACTTGCCGGCGGCCATCAGCGATCCGGCTGGGCCGATGCCGAGCGCCCGGAGGAGCATGTAGCCGGCGATGAGGGCGATGAAGGCGCCGCCGGCATAGACGCCGCCGATCGCGGTCCGGCGCCAGCTCACGTGCGGGGCGGCGCGGACGGCAATGGTGGCGAGCGTGCCTTGCGACGCCGGGGTGCCACCGGGGGTGAGGGTGGGCGTCCTCGTGTAGGCGCGGCGGGTGGCGCGCTGCACGAACGCGGTGAGGAGAATGACCGGCAGGCCGAGCCCCATCACGAGCAGCGCGCCGGGAAAGACCCAGTTCGGGAGTCCGATACCGACGATTGCCGCCCGGGTGAGCACGACCACGGCCACGAACGCCGCGGCGTAGATGCCGAGCGCGCGTTTCAGCGTCCCTCGGCCGGCGAGCAGGACCTCGGGCAGTGACTGTTGGGTGCTGCCGCCGCTGGTCACGGTTTCCAGCACGCGTGCCAGATCGGATGCGCTCTGAGGACGGTGATCGGGCTCCTTTTCCAGGCACTGCATTACGAGTGCGGCCAGTGCGGGCGGCGTATCGGGGCGCAATTCGGTGATCGGCTGCGGCCGTTCCCCCATGTGCGCCGCCATCAGCTTGTGGGGGGTGAGCCCGTGGAACGGCGGCTGGCCCGCGAGCATCTCGTAGGCCATGCACCCGAAGGCATAGATGTCGGCCCGGTGGTTCGTGGAGGGATCGCCGGCCGCCTGTTCGGGCGCCATGTACGCCGGGGTGCCTAACGAGGTACCCATGGCGGTCAGGGTCGGCGCGCCGGCCCCCTCCAGGCGCGATGCGCTGATGGCCTTGGCGATGCCGAAATCGGTGACCACCGCACTGCCGCCGGTGAGCAGCACGTTGTCGGGCTTGATGTCGCGGTGCACCACGCCGTGTTCGTGCGCGTAGGCGAGGGCCCGGGCCACCTCGCGGAGCACGCCGACCGTCTCGGTGATGGAGAGCGGTCCGCGGGCGAGCCGCCCCCGCAGGCTCGACCCCTCCACGAACGGCATGGTGTAGAACGGCAGCCCGTCGATCTCACCCGCCGAGAGCACCGGCACGATGTGCGGGTGCTGCAGCCGCGCGGCCACCTGGATCTCCCGCTTGAAGCGGTCGACACTCACGCCGGCCGCGAGCTCCGGCGGCAGCACCTTCACCACGACCTTGCGCCCCAGGGCCACTTCGTCGGCGACGAACACGCGCGACATCCCCCCGCCACCCAGCTCGTGCTCGAGGGTGTAGGCGGTGCCGAGCGAGGACTGCAGGCGTTGCCGGAGGTCGGGGGGCAGGAAGAACCGCGCCGAGTGACGGGTTGCAGGTGAATGTAGAGAGCGACCAGAGGCGCGGCCAGCAAAAGCCGCGCGCGACCGCTCAGCCGCCGGGTTCCCTGGAGCGCCGGCGGCGCAGCGTGGGCGCTCTGCTGATCTGGAGCTTCAGCTCCGCGTCGGCGAGCGCGCGCAGGCGGATATCGCCGATCGTCGCCCGCACCGCGGTGCCTTCGACGCGAAAGATCCGGGCACTCAAATCGACTCCCGGCGAAAGCGTCCGGTTCATGCCCCGTTCCGCCAGCACGCTGAGCTTCCCGAGCACCGCCGAGTCGGGAAGGCGAGCGCGTTCCCGGAGGAAATCGCGCACGTCATCGCCCCTCAACCACTCGAATCCGCGCACCAGCAGGTCAGCGCTGCCCACGTCGTAATCGAGGTCGGGCACGAACACCTGGTGGCTGGTGCGATCAAGACTGGGCGTTCCCGTCAGAAACAGACGGCCTCTCACCGAACCGCCCAGGGTAACGCCTAACGCCACGCGGCCGCCTCCGATGCCGCTGAGCGTGACGTCACGGATGCGCACCCGCCGGCCCGACTCCGAGATCCACCGGCCCACCAGCGCCTTGCGCAGCAGCGACGTCGCCACGGGATACGTGAACGACGCGTCCATCAGCACAATGGCCCCGGTGCCGACGCTGTCCACGCGCTCCAGCCGCGGCAGCGGGCGCATCCGCTCATCCTCGTCGGGCCGCGGTCCGGTCAGCACCCGCGGCGACGCGATCAACCTCAGGTGGCCGACTATCGTGTCCCCCTCCGACGTCACGTCGCCGAGTTGGGCGGCCAACGGATTGATCACCATGTAAATGCTGTCGGCGAACCGGATTGGGCGCTCGAGCTGCCGCCAGATGTGCTCGAACCATCCCTTCCCGTCCCAGCGCGACACCGATCGGTCGAATCGCGCCAGGTGCTGCTCGAGCATGCGCTGGGTGGCCTCGATCACCCGTCCGGTGACGTCGATGTGGAAGATCGTGACCCGGCAGTGGTCCCGCGCATCGGTGCTGTAGGGCTCGAGTCGTTTCACGCGCGTCCGCGTCACGACTTGCCAGTCCGGGGTGATCCGCGCCGTCGAGACCAGCGTGGCGCGTACGCGCGGCCGCGGTACCCCGCCGGTGCCGCAGGCAGCACTCAGCTCGGGACCGATGAATGGCCGATACCATCCGCGGGCTTCGTATTGCACGTCCGTGGAGATCGTGACGGTCAGGCCCTCCGACCGCACCCGAAACGGCGATCGCGACACCGCGAACGCGAAGTGCGCGCGTTTGTTGTTCCCTGCCTGGAGCCGTTCCTCGATGTCGCCGTAGTCGCGCGGCACGGTGGCCTCGAGGGAATCCACCGCCTCGGAAATGTCGTAGCTGATGGGTGCCTCGATGACGGAGCCGCGAGGGGCAGCCAGCGAATCGGGCGAATCGGCCACGATCTCGGGAGGCGGGGCATCGAACAGCAGGGGTCCGGAAAGGATCCAGCGCAAGTACAGCGCGCCGGCACACCCGACGGCTGCGACCACGAGGAGAGTCCACCGGATTCGCCTCTTCATTCTCCTCGTCGCGCGAAATGGTGACCCCGGGCTCCCCAGGACCCGGAGGCGAGCACAGGGGGATGCCGGAAGCGTGACACCCTGTACGGTAGCACCACTCGGCCGTTTCGCTACCGGCCGAGGGCGAGGTGGGGTATGGCCTCTGGCGTCTGGCCTCTGACCTATGGCCTCTGACCTATGGCCTATGGCCCATGGCCTATCAATATGTAACACTCGCGCTCGGCTTCCTGTCCCTTCCGCTGAGACGCGATACATTCTCTCCCCCCGCGGGCGTCGGACGGCCGGGGGCCAGGAGGATTGTCTGCTCATGAAGTTGCTCGTCATACGTCACGCCATCGCCGAGGACCGTGAAGCCTTCGCCAAGGGCGGAGACCCGGACAGCGAGCGTCCGCTAACCGATTTTGGTCGGCGCCGGATGCGCCGGAACGTCAAGGGCCTGCTGCGCGCGACCGAGCGGCCGGATGTGCTGGCCACCAGCCCGTTTGCGCGCGCGGCCGAGACGGCGCGAATCGTGGCCGATGCACTGGGGCTCACCTCGATCGAAGTGCTGGACGCGCTGACGCCGGAACACCACCCGCGCGATCTCGAGGTCTGGTTGGGGAGGCAGAACGAGGAAGCGACGATTGCCGTGGTGGGGCACGAGCCGCATCTCGGGAGACTGATCACGTGGTTCGTGAGCGGGGGAGAGGATCCCCGGGTCGAGCTGAAGAAAGGCGGTGTGGCGCTCCTCGAGTTCGATCACCGTCCGGCGGCGGGCAAGGCGATGCTCAGATGGCTTCTGACGCCGGCGCACCTTCGAGCCATCGGTGACTAGTCGCGGTCCATTTGACGGGGAATTCGACGCCACACTGCTGGATGAGCCCGCGCCGCGCGGGGCCCGGCTGGTGGCGCTGGCGTTGCTCGCCCGCCTGGTGGCCGAGCGCGAGCGGCTGACCGGGCGGCGTGACAAGGAGGCGTTGCACGATTTCCGGGTCGCGCTGCGGCGGTTGCGCAGCTGGCTTCGCGCGCTGGAGCCCGCCCTCACCGGAAGTTCGGCGCGCGGCTCGCGGCGCCGGTTTCGGCGAGTTGCCAAGGCATCGAACGCGGGCCGGGACGCCGAAGTGTTCCTGGGGTGGCTCCGGTCCGCGCGCAAGCGGATTCCAGAGCAGAACCGCACCGCGGCGCGCTGGCTGATTACCCGGTTCGATGGCCAGCGACGCGAGGCCGAAGGATCGCTCGGCGATCTGCTCGAACGCGACTTCGCGAGGGCTACCGAGCGGCTGCAGAACCGGCTGGAATCGTACCGGGTGGTGGCCCATGTCCATGACGGCGTCCGGGACGCGCCGCTGGCCTCGGTCCTGGCCCAGCTGGTGCGCGGCCAGGCGCGCGAGCTGCGGGGCCGTCTGGGGTTGGTGCGGTCGCCGGACGACGACGGCCCGGCACACCGGGCGCGCATCGCCGGCAAGCGCCTGCGGTATCTGCTGGAGCCGGTCGCGGCGTTTCTCGAGGGCGGCCCCACGCTGGTGCAGCGGCTCAAGCGATTGCAGGATGCGTTAGGCGATCTGCACGATGCGCACGTCTGGCTGGCCATGCTGGGGGATATGGCGTCGGTGGCAGCGATGCAGGAGGGGCGCCGTCTGGCGCGGACGCCGGCGAACGGCACGCCCGGGAGTGACCCGGGAGGCGACCGGGAGAACGATCGATACCCGTCGCTCGCGGGATTCGCGATTCTGGCGCGGCAGGCGCAGGAACTGGCACTCGACGCCTTCCGGCGGCTGACCCGTGAGTGGGGGAAGCGCGGCAGCGATCGCTTCTTCGCCGACCTGGAGAACGCCTGCGTGGTCATGGAGCAGCGCGAGCGGCAGGGGATGGAAATCGAGCGCAAGTACCTGCTTTCGGGAGTCCCGGCCGAGATGCCGCGCGCGCAGGCGTCGCGCATCGTGCAGGGGTACGTGCCGGGCAGTGCGCTGCTGGAGCGGCTGCGGATGGAGGAGCCGGAGGACGGGCGAGGGAGCGCGGGGGGGACGGGCGCGAGCAGAGCGCGGCGGGGACGAAGTCGGGGAGAGGGGCAGGGGAGTGGCATTCACTTCTATCGCACCGTGAAGTCCGGCAAAGGAATCGCGCGCATCGAATTGGAAGACGAGACGTCGCGTGCGGTATTCGACACCATGTGGCCGCTGACCGAGGGCAAGCGCGTGATGAAGACGCGCTACCGTGTCCCCGATGGAGAGCTCGCGTGGGAAGTGGACGACTTCACCGACCTGGGACTGGTGGTGGCCGAGATCGAGCTACCGACCACGACGACGCAGGTCGAATTTCCACCGTGGCTGGCCCCGTATGTGGAGCGTGAGGTGACCGGCGAGCCGGAGTACCTCAACCTGAATCTGGCGCGATAGGAATCAGCTGTCAGCTATCAGCTTTCAGCCGGCTGCTGACCGCTGACTTTGCTGACCGCTGACTTCCTGACCGTTGATCACTGTCAACTGTCAACCGTTTGCACCTCTTCGTCGTCACCAACGACTTTCCGCCGCGCGTCGGCGGCATCAACTACTACGTCGACCAGATGATGCGCTGGTTTCCGGCCGGCGCGGTTACGGTCTTCTCGTCGCGATCGGCCGGATGGGAAGCATTCGACGCCGCGTATCCGCACGAGGTGATCCGGCTGGACACGGAAATGATGCTGCCCGCGCCCGAGCGTCCGGCGGGAGCTGCACGGGTCGTTACGGGCCGCCGGCCGGACATGGTGATGTTCGGCGCCACCTGGCCGCTGGGTCACATGGGACCGGGGATCCGCCGGAAGCTCGGGATCCCTACGGCGGGTTCACACACGGGCTGGAGATTACCGGCGCGCGCGTGCCGGGGCTGCTCGCGGCATTGGACGTCACGCGTCACTGTTGACGGCGGCTTCGGCGTGGGCGCGCGGGAAGCTCGAGGAGGCATTCGGGTGGCGGGGGCGGATGCACGTTCTTACCTCGGGGATCGACCCGGTGCGTTTTCATCCGGGCGTGGATGATGCTGCGGTGCGCGCGCGCCATTCGTTAGGCGGCGTGCCCGTCATCTGTTGCGTGTCGCGCCTGGTGGCGCGAAAGGGCAGGATCTCCTGATCCGCGCGCTGCCCGCGGTGGCCGCGGTTCCCGCGGTGCGCCTCCTCATCGTGGGCAGCGGACCGCACGAGCGGGCGCTGCGCGCGCTGGCGCGGCGCACGGGCGTTGCCGAACGCGTGGTTTTCACGGGTGCGGTGCCGTACGCGGAACTCCCGGCTATTTCCGTGCCGGCGACGTGTTCGCCATGCCCTGCCGGGCGCGATGGTTCGATCTGGACGTGGAGGCACTAGGCGCGGTGTTTCTGCAGGGGGCGGCGGTGGGCCGGCCGGTGATCGCGGGGGCCTCGGCGGGCGCGCCGGAGGCGGTGCGGGACGGGGAGACGGGTACGTGGTCGACCCACACGGCCGGAACCGGTGGCGCAGGCGATCGTGTCGTTGCTGCAGGATCCGGCGCGGGCGGCGGCAATGGGTCGCGCCGGCGCCGACTGGGTCCATCGCGAATGGACGTGGGAAGCGATGACGGGGCGGCTGGAACGGATGCTAGGAGCGATCTGCTACAGCTTTCAGCGTCAGTCATCACCGTTAGCTGACCGCTGACTGGCTGACGCCGAGCGCTGACTTCTAGACTCCAGCCAGCACGCGCGACGCTGCGTGTTCGCGCATCGGCATGCGCGTCATCTCCCGTAGATCTCCTCGAGCCGATCGACGATCGTCTTCCAGTCGAAGTGCCGGGCGCGCAGCAGGCCATGCCGGCCTAACGCGCGGGCCAGCGCGGGGATCGTCGAGAAGGTGCCTCACGGCCTCCGCCAGCTCATCCGCCTCGCCGGGAGTCACCAGCAGGCCTTCGCGCCCCCGACGCAAGACTTCGCGATACCCGGAATGTTGCTGGCCACGACCGGCAGCCCCGACGCCATGGCCTCGATGAGCACGATGCCGAAACTCTCCTTCCCGATCGACGGCGCGAGGAAGATGTTCGACCGCGGTAGAAGCCGGGAGGGCTGACTCCGAAACACGGCCAAGCATGTCCACCCGCGCACGCGCGGCGTCGGGCAGATCATCGATCGCGTCCCGGTCGGCGCCGTCGCCGACCACCACCAGCCGCAGTCGGGATACTCGCGTGGCCAGACGCCCGAACGCGCGCACCGCCACAGGGAATCCCTTCCGCCGCTCCAGCCGCCCCACGAACAGCAGGCGTCGGCCCGGCGGCAGCGAGGCCGGTTGGCCGCGTTGGCGAACACCTGGACATTGGCGCCGTTCGGAAGAACGCATCACTCCGCCATCACCCATCCGCGAGCACACGCTGTAGCGCGCAGCCTCCGAAACGGCGATCCGCCTGTCGATGCGCTCCCAGACAGGACGCATCATCCGCATCATGGCGCGGTACGCCTTGGACTGCAGGTTGCCGCGCGGCACGTAGGAATGAAACGTGGCCACCACCGGCGCGTTGGCCTGCAGCACGCCAAGCATGGCGGTGCTGGGATTCAGGGGCTCGTGGACGTGAATCACATCGGGGTGAAATTCGCGCAGTGCAAGCCGTACGACCCGCGACGACGATGGACTGAGGCAGATGGGCGCCACCGATCCGTTCGCGCGGAACGGCACGGCGCGGCCGACGATGCGCACGTCGCTGCGCCGGTGCGGTGCCTCGCCCGGTGCGAGAATCAGGACCTCATGACCCCGACTGCCGAGATGGAGCGCCAGCTGACGAACGTGAACCTGTACGCCGCCGGGTGCATCCCAGCTGAATGGAGAGATCTGTACGATCCTCATTCCGTCGTGGTTGGGGTGAGCGCTCTGACCGCGTGCGTCAGCCCGCGACCGGGAGCTGTCCCGGTCAGCCATGCGAGCGTCGAAGAACGACAACCTCTCCCGCCATGGCGGCTGCACAAATCAACACGCCAAGGATCAAAAGGGCCAGTCGATGCGGAGAATGCGCTCCCAGGTAGCCCAGGACCGAGATTCCACCGCCCACCAGGAGCGCCGAGATCATAAACGACGCCCCCAGTACCAGTTCCCGCGTGGAAAAGATCAGCGCCCGCGCCTCGGCCGGTGCCGATTCGTGCACCAGCGTGTCCTGTGAGACCATGATTGGAGCCAACGCCGTCCCCCCCACCAACGCGATGGGCATGAACACGCCGAATGAGAAGAACATGCCTCCGACGATCATCAGCGCTCCCACGAGGAGGCACCCTACGAGAATGATGTGCCGCTTGTTCCAGCGTGACCCGACGGTGCCGACGACCAGCGATCCCACGATCATCCCCGCAGCCGCGACCCCGCCCAGGAATCCTACCCCGCGGGGGCCCTGCTGCATCACGTTCTGCACGGCTGAGGTCATCACGACATAGATGGAAGCGGCAAGCGCTCCCAGGAGCACGATGGTACCGAAGACGAAACGGAGCTCCGGATTAGCGCGCACAAATGTCACGGTCTGCCGCATGTCGCCGGTCAGGTGCGCAAACTCGCGCCGGACGAGTGCGGCGGCCTCGATTCCGGTCCAGTGCCCGAGCGCGGCGCGCCGAGCGTGGGCGGCGCTGATGATCGTGATGAGCACGAGCGAGAGAACGGAAACCACGTACGATGCCGCGTCCATGTAGAACCCGGCCTCGTAGCCGGTCAGACCGAATCGTCGCCAGATGCTCCAGCCGATCATGAGTCCGCCGCCGACGATCCCAGTGACGGTCGCGACGCGTCCGATGAGGGTGAGCGCCGCGTTCGCGGGGAGAAGGGTATCGTGGCTCACCAGGTCGGGGATGAGCGCCATCTTGGCGGAATTGAAGAACACGCCGAGCAGGAAAACGAAGAAGGCGACCACGTACACCGGCCAGAGATGCCCGCTGTAGCGGTACAGGAGTGGGATCAGGGCCACGATGATCGCCCGGATCACATCGCACACGATCATGGTGACGCGCTTGTTCCACCGGTCGACCAGTGCGCCGGCCAGGGGCCCGAAGAGCATGGGGAGCGTGAAGACGACCGCCAGCTGCGAGAAGGCGAATCCGCTGGTGCGGGCTTCGGCTTCGGCGCCGACCAGTGCGATGAGCGCCATGTGATGGAGCTTGTCGCCAAGCTGCGACACGGTCTGGCCTACGACGAGCAGCGAGAACTGGGGGCGACGCAGCACACGCGCCAGGCCGCCGGCTCGGGATGCTTCGGGGGGACGCTCTGCCGGGGGGGCCTCAGGGCCGGCGCGGGTCACCCGATATCCATTGCGGTTGGAACACGTACCACTGGTCGGGATGCGCCCGAACCGCGGCCGAGCAGCCGTTCCGTGATCTGTCGTGTCAGGCGCACGCGTTCCTCGTCGCCGCGTCCGGCCGGCATGAGCGGGGGATCGATGGTCGCAAGATAGCGCGGCGCGCGCGCGGGATTTTGGATCACGTGTCCAACCAGTATCGGGGCGCCGGTGGCGATGGAGAACGCGGCGGGTCCGGTGGGAATCGGCCGGGCGCCGTCGCAGAACGGCAGGGTGACGGCCGTTCGGCCGTCGCCGATGACGCGGTCCGCCACCAGCACGACGATCCGGCCCTCGCCTAACAGGCGATAGGCCTCGCGGATGCCCTGGCGCATGGAGATGAGCTGCATGCCCGACGCCTGTCGGTACGTGGCCATGGCGTCGGCGACAGCCGGCGCCAGGTCCTCCACCATCGCGTGAACGGGGTATCCCATGGCGGCCAGCCAGGCTCCGCTCAGCTCGTACGGTCCCAGGTGCGCCGTGACGATGAGGACGCCTTTCCCTCCGGCGAGGGCGGCGTCGAGGTGTTCACGTCCCCGCGACTCCATGAGCGCGCGCACCTCCTCGAGCGGGATCGAAGGCAGTCGGAACAGGTCGACTGCCGCGGCGGCGAGGTTGCGAAACGTGTGGCGGGCGAGGCGGCGTCGTGTGGTGGGCGACTCGTTAGGCGCGATGTGCGCGAGGTTGTCGAGGATGATGCGCCGACGCCGGGGGATGGTCAGGTAGGCCACGGCGCCGGCGGCGCGTGCCACGCCGCGCAGCACCGGCGCGGGCACCACCCGCGCCAGGCGGAAGGCGACGCGCAGGATCGTGGAGGAGGGGATCACCGTGTCAGGCCATAGGCCAGGTCAAAGGCCAGAGGTCAAAGGCCATAGGTCAAAGGCCAAAGGCCATAGGTGAAAGGCCATGGACCGTTGTCCCTCACTCCCGGCCGCGTCCTTCGGCCAGGCGCCGGATTTCGTCGAGCCACACCGCCGATTCGGCGTCGCTGGGCGCACGCCAATCCCCCCGTGGCGAGAGCGACCCGCCCGAGCCAACCTTCGGCGCGTTAGGCATGGCCGACCGCTTGAACTGGCTGGTGCGGAAGAACCGGTCGGCAAAGACACGCATCCAGCCGATGATGTCGCGACGGTCATACGCCCGCCGCTCACCCGCCGGCAGGTCGGGCGGCCAGTCGCCCCGGGTCGCGTCGCCCCAGGCGTGCTGCGCCAGAAACGCCACCTTGGCCGGCCGGTAGCCGAACCGCGAGACGTAGTAGAGAAAGAAATCCTGCAGCGCGAACGGTCCGACCGTCTCCTCGGTGCGCTGGGCCGCGGCCGGACCGGGCCCGGCGGGCACCAGCTCGGGCGTGATGACGCTCTCCACGATGTCCTGCAGCACCCGCGACGCGTCGTCGCCGAGTTGCCGCGTGGCGACGGCCCAGCGGAGGAGGTACTGGATGAGCGTCTTGGGCACCGACGCATTGACGGCGTAGTGCGACATCTGGTCGCCCACGCCATAGCGTGGTCCAGCCGAGCGCGAGTTCGCTGAGGTCACCGGTGCCGACCACCAGTGCGCCGTGCAGGTTGGCCAGCCGGAACAGATGGGAGGTACGCTCGCCGGCCTGCACGTTCTCGAAGGTCACGTCGTAGACGGCTTCGCCACGCGCGTACGGGTGAGCGATGTCGCGAAACATCTGCATGGCCGACGGGCGGATGTCGATTTCCTGCGCCGTGACGCCGAGCGCCTGCATCAGGGCGCGTGCCTGACGTGCCGAGCGATCACCGGTGGCGAAGCCCGGCAGGGAGTACGCCAGCACGTTGGCGCGCGGCAGCCCGAGGCGATCCATCGACCGGGCCGCGACGATCAGCGCGTGCGCCGAATCGAGGCCGCCCGAAACGCCGATGGCGACCCGCGTCGATGTCCGTGCTCGTGAGGCGCTTGGCCAGTCCCTGTACCTGGATATTGAACACCTCGGCGCATCGCGCGTCGCGCTGCCCGGCGTCGGACGGGACGTACGGGAAGCGCGCGACTGTGCCGGCGCAGGTCGCGAGCGTCAGCCGGCGGGGCGAACTCGAACCGCACCGTGCGCATGGCGCGCAGTCGGTCGCGCGCATCGGTGGCCGCGTCGCGAAAGCTGGTCATCCGCATCCGATCCTGGCGCAGCCGGTCCAGGTCGACGTCGGCCACGATCATCTGCTCGTCCGCACTGAAACGCTCCGACTCCGCCAGCAGCTCGCCATTCTCGCAGATCATGGCGTGGCCGTCCCAGGCCAGGTCGGTGGTGGACTCGCCGAATCCGGCCCCGCAGTAGACGTACGCGGCCAGGCAGCGCGCCGACTGCATGGCGCACAGGGCGCGGCGGTACTCGGCCTTGCCCACGGTCGCGTTGCTGGCGGACAGGTTGGTCAGGACCGTGGCGCCGGCGAGGGCGGCGTAGCTGCTTGGTGGAACGGGCACCCAGAGATCCTCGCACAGCTCCACGTGCAGCACGAAGCCGGTGAGCGGCGTGGCCGCGAAGAGCAGGTCGCTGCCGAACGGCGCGCGCTGGCCCGCCAGCTCGATCTCGCCGGTGAGCGCATCGCGTGCGGCCGCGAAATGGCGCTTCTCGTAGAATTCGCGGTAGTTGGGGAGGTACGCCTTGGGCACCACACCGAGCACGCGCCCGCGGTGCATGACGACGGCGCAATTGAACAGCTGCGCGCCGTCGGCGACGGGAGCGCCGACGATCAGGACGGGGTTCAGCGCCTCCGATGCCGTGACGAGCCGCGCGAGTGACTGCCGGACCGCGTCGAGCAGCGCGTCCTGGTGAAACAGGTCGTCGGCGGTGTAGGCGGCGAGTCCCAGTTCGGGAAACAGCGCGATCGCCGCGCCCTCCGTTTCCGCGCGGCGGGCGAGGTGGAGCGTGCGCTCGGCGTTCCATGCCGGGAGCGCGACGCGCACCTGGGGCGTGCACGCCGCGATGCGCAGGAACCCGTGGGTGTAAGGAGACCCGGATGGCGCAGTGTGATCCACGCCCGGGAAAGTGCCCGGTCAATCACCGCCCGACAAGTCGCGGGCGCGACGCGGGCGGCGTGGGCTGCGCCTGCCTGGTGAAGGTGCGGGTACTCCTGCGCCGCGCCGCGGGTCGTCCGGCGCCGGTGCCTAACGTCGATAACCCGGTCATGTCGCGACACAGGAAAAGGAACCAGGCCTCCCGATACCGGTCGCTGCGCGGTCCGGCGCGTCACGTGCCGCGGCGGCGGGGCTTCACGGAACCACGCCTCCACCCAGCGTGCCGGCACCTGTCGCAGGAGGACCGCAGATGATCGCCCCGCTCGGCACGTTGACCGCGTCCGCACCGGAGTACGTGGCGCATTGCTGTCCCGGCATCAGGAGGTGGGTGGCGATGCCGGTGTACCCGCCGATGATGTCGCTACTGCTCAACGCCACCTGCACGGTGGACGTGATGCGCATGTCGAGCGTGGCGGTGTCGGTGGCGTACTGCTGGTGCTCGGCGAAGTACTCCTCTTCGGCGATTCGCAGATTGCCCAGATCCGAGCGCATCGAGGCGACATAGGCACGCTCCTTGAACATCCGATAGTGCGGCACCGCGATCGCCGAGAGCACGCCGAGCATGATCATGGCGGCCAGCAGTTCGACGAACGTGAAACCACGCGGACGGTGAATCGACATAAGAGTGGGAATGAGGAGATGGCAGGTGCCCCGCGTGCCGCGGCGTGGAATGCCGGGTGCCTGGTACTTCCGTACTCGCTCTTCACAGGGCACGTCGAGTGCCACAACGAGTTCATTCCTATGTCCATGGCCGGGAACCACTTCGAACGTCAAGCATGCCGGGCGCTCGCGCGGACCGAGGCGACATCGCCACATGGCGACGCCGTGATTTGCCGAGCCTCTGCGTCGGGCGTAGCTTGGCGCCGTGACCATGCCACGCCGCCGATTCCGGATCGTTTGACTCGATGACGTCCGGACGGGCCGAGTCCAGGTGGCGACTCCCGCCGGTGCGCGGGTTGCTCACGCTCGTCGCCGGCGAGGGCGTCTCCCGCGTCCTGTCGTTTCTGGCGATCGCGATCCTGACGCGCCGCATGAATCCGGCGGCGTGGGGTCCGGTGGCGGTGGCCCTGACCACGCTGCAATTCGGGTCGCTGATCGTCGAGCTGGGCATGCGGTTGTTCGGTGCGCGCGAGGTGGCGCGCCGCCCGGCCGATGCGCATCGGTTGATGGGTCCCATTCTGGCCACCCAGGTCGTGGTGGCGGCGCTGCTGGTCGTGCTCGCGACGCTCGTTGCCAGGCTTCACGTCGTAGAGGCCGATCTCGGACGCCTGCTGCCGGGTTACTCGGTGAGTCTGCTCGCGTTCCCGTTCGTGCTCGCCTGGATCTACCAGGGGCTGGGCGCGATGCAGTGGGTGGCGATTCCGCAGGTCACGCGGTATGCCGCGTTCCTGCTGCTCACCGCACTGCTGGTGCGCTCGGCGGCGGATGTACCGCGGCTGCCCTGGCTCGAGGTCGCGGCGTTGAGCAGCGCAGCGGCGGTCTCGGTCTCGGCGCTTCGCCGCTTCGGCCTCCGCCTGTCGGTCACGCCGCGCAAGGCGTTCGACCGCGCGATTCTGCGCGAAGCGCTCCCGATTTCCGCGTCGGAACTGATCTGGGTCGTTCGCATGTATCTGCCGACGCTGGCGCTCTGGTACGTGGTCTCACCCGCGTCGGTCGGACGCTTCGATGTCTCCCATCGCGTGTTGATGGTCCTGCACGGGCTGCTGACGATGTATCTGATCAATCTGTACACACCGCTGTCTCAGGCCGCGCATGGGCCGCAGCGGCGTTTCGTGGGATTGCTTGCGGGGTCAGCGGCCTTCGCCACGACGGCTGCGACGCTGGGCGCGATTGTTATCGCGGTGCGTCCGGCCATGCTCCTGAACGTCCTGTTTGGCGCGCAGTTCAGCACGCCGGAAGGCGCGGCGACACTCGTGATCCTCGCGTCTCTCATTCCGGTGCTGACCCTGCGCGGTCATGCGATGTACGCGCTGGTCGCCCTGGGGCGGCAGCGACGCGAGCTGGCGTGCTCGATCGCGGGAAGCGTGGTGTTGGCCGTGTTGCTGTGGAGGTGGGTCCCCGCGTGGGGCGTTCGCGGGGCCGCTTTCGCCATGCTGGGATCGGAATCGTTCGCGCTGCTGCTGACCGTGGTCGCGCTCGTCGACGCGCTCCGGCGGCCCGCTCCGATCGCCAGGGATTCCGAGGTCGTGGCGATCTCGTGAATGATGAGGCGGGGCCGCGTCGGGTGCCGGCGCGATCGCCCGCACTGACGCCGAGGCCGGTGCGACGCGGGCCGATTGACCCCTCCCCTGACGCGGAGGGCGGGTTGCAGGTTATGCATTCTCGCGACGTGTCGCGCCGTGTATCGCGTGCGTGTGACCGCGGCGCGCCCGCCCGGTCGGTGCCCGGATCATGACGCTGGGTCCGACGGGATCGCCGACTTCCGCCTGACGGACGACCAATGCCCGACCTCGAGAATCACATGCCGGAGTCGCGATCGGACGACCTCGATCGCGTGGCCGCGGAGATTGCCGATCGCCTGCGCGCCCGCGGCATCCTTATCCGGAGCGGCGATACGCCGGACGATCTGGCGGCGCTGCTCGACGGGGTCGAAGCATTCGAGCTCGCGGTCGAAGAGGAAGGTGGCGATCTGATGATCGCCGAGCCGCGTGAAGGGAAGACTGCGGAGCCGGGTGACGAGCGGTTCGCGCTCCCGGTGCGCGGACCCGACGAGTCCGCGGGCGGCTACGTGGCGCGTCTGGCCGCCGCGACCAGCCGTGTGCGGCCGTTCCGGGATCTCTGAGCGGCGGTCGCTGTTACCGGACTGTATGCAAGTGCCTACTTGCGGCCCCTGCCGGCGCCCGCTAGCCTTCGCCGCCTATGATCAGTCGCCAGAAGCTGCTCGAAGCCGCGATGCGCGTTTTTGCGGAATCCGGATTCCGCGGCGCCACCACCCGCCGGATCGCTGAAGAGGCCGGCGTCAACGAAGTCACCCTGTTCCGTCTCTTCAAGTCGAAGACGGCGCTGATCCGCGAAGCGACACAGTTCCGGGCGCAGCCGCGTTCCGAGTCCTCCCTGCCCGCCGTGCCGCGGCATCCGCAGCGGGAACTCACGCAGTGGTGCGCCGCGCAGCTGGCTTTTCTCACGCGCTCCCGCGCGCTCATTCGCAAGTGCATGGCCGAGCTCGAGGAGCATCCGGAGGTGGCGGAGTGTATGCGCGACAGTCCGCCGGTGGCGCACTCGCAACTCCGCCAGTACGCCGACGCGCTGTGCCGCCGCCACCACCTGGCGTACCGCGGCGATCTGGTCGACGTCGCGTGCACGATGCTGGTGGGCGCGCTGTTCGCTGACGCCATGGGTCGCGAAATGATGCCCGCGATGTATCCGCAACCGGAGCGGAAGGCGTCGGCGCAGTACGCGCGCTGCTTCCTGCGGGCGATCGGAATCGCCGAGGCGAAGCGCGCGCAGACCAATGGCGCGCGCCGGGCGCGCCGCGCCGCCAGCGCCTGACGCCTTTCTCCATTCCTCCACGCCCATGTCCCGCATCTCCTCAATAGCCGTCGCCGCGCTGGTGCTCGTCCCCGCGGCCGGCGCCGCCCAGCAGGCTCGCTCGCTGTCGCTCAACGAGGCGCTGCGCCTGGCGGCATCGCAGAGCGAAGCCGTGCGCATCGCCGAGGCCGGTGTCGAGCGTGCGCACGGACAGCAGATGCAGGCGTTCAGCCAGTATCTGCCGCAGATCACCGCGTCGCTCAGTTACACCCGCACGCTGGCGTCGCAATTCTCCGCGCTGAGCTCTGGGGCCGCGCCTCAACCGCCGGCCGGCACGCCCCCGCCACCACCCGATGACACGACCACCTACTTCACCCCCTGTACACGATATCTGGCCCCCATGACGGCCACCGACGCCGAACGCGTGGCGGGTCTCGAGACCTTCGCGCGCTGCTCGTCGAGTGGCGGCGGCGGCATCGACTTCTCCCGCGTCGGATTCGGCGCGCGGAATCAGTACCAGGTCGGGCTGCAGGGATCCTTGACGCTCTTTTCGGGCGGCCGCGTTCCCGCCCAGAACCAGGCCGCCGATGCGGCGCGGCGGACGGCCGATATCGAACTGGCGTCGCAACGCGCCCAGCTGGCGCTCGACGTCACCGAGGCCTACTTCAACGCCGTCCTCGCCGACCGCCTGGTGGCCATCGCCGAATCGTCGCTCGCCCAGACCGAGAGCGTGCTGCAGCAAACGCGTCTGGCACGGGAAGTGGGCAACCAGTCGGAGTTCGAGCTGCTCCGCGCCCAGGTGACGCGCGACAATCAGTTTCCCACGGTCCTGCAGCGACGGACCGACCGCGACGTCGCCTACCTTCGCCTGAAGCAACTGCTCAACCTGCCGGCGGCGGGCCCGGTCGCGCTCACCACCCAGCTCGCCGATGAAAAGGAGTTGCTCGCGGCGTCGCGCACCGCGGGTCTTCCGGCCGCCCTCAGCGTGGCGGAGGCGGACACCAGCGCGGCCGATCGGGCGCCGGTGCGACAGCTCGAGGAAGCACTCACGGCGCAGGAGGCGCAGCTGCGGATCACCAGGGCCGAGCGGTATCCCTCGCTCACGCTCTCCTCGTCGTATGGGCGGCTCGCGTTTCCGCAGGGCGCCGTTCCCAACTGGTCGAATTTCCTGACCAACTGGACGGTCACGGTGGGCGCGAGCTTCCCGCTGTTCACCGGCGGGCGTATCCGGGGCGGCGCGATGATGGCCGAAGCCGGGGTGCGCGAGGCGCGCGAGCGCATCCAGCAGGCGCGGGAGCTGGCGGCGCTCGACGCCGAACAGACGTCGGCGCAGTTACGGCAGGCGGAGGCGGCGCTCCAGGCGAGCGCGGGAACGGCCGAGCAGGCGGCCAAAGCGTACTCCATCGCCGAAGTGCGCTTCCGCGAGGGACTGTCGACGCAGATCGAACTGAACGACTCGCGTCTCCTGTTGCAGCAGGCGAGCGCGAACCAGGCCCAGGCCATCCGCAACCTGCAGGTGGCGCGGATCCGGCTGGCATTGCTGCGCGATCTGCCGCTGGGCGCGGCCGGAGGGGTGTCGACGGGCGCGACCACGACGGGCTCGCCGCAGAGCACGACAGCCTCCCCGCAGAGCGCGGCTTCCTCGACCCAGCGGACCGGCTCTTCGCCGCAACCACTGCAATGACGATACGCAATCCGAAACACCTGACGCGCGGGATAAAGGAGCGGAACGCAATGAGTGTCACACGCACGAAGCGGGTCGCAGCGGGGGCGTCGGTTGCCGCGGTCGTGCTGCTCGCCGCCTGCGGCGGCAGTCCGGCCAACGCACGGGAGGACGGCGCGACCACCGCGGTCACGATCGGCCCGGAGAACGTCTTCGTCGTCGCGTCGGATACGCTCTCGAGCGGTCCCGCGGTGTCGGGGACGCTGGAGCCCGAGCGCGAGGCCACGGTGCGCGCGCAGGTTTCGGGCGCGGTGCTGTCGGTGTCGGTGGACCAGGGAACGCACGTGCGGGCCGGCGACCTGCTCGCCCAGCTGGACGACCGCACGCTGCGCGACGCCTGGCTGTCGGTCAAGTCGAACCTGACCACCGCGCAGCTCACCGCCGAACGCGCTCAGCGCGATCTGGAGCGTTCCGAACGGCTGTCGGCGGCCGGCGCGATCGCCGATCGGGACCTGGAGCAGGCGAAGTGGAACAACACCTCGGCGCAGTCGCAGCTGGCGGATGCCCAGTCGCGCCTGACGTTGGCGAAGAAGCAGCTCGACGACGCGCGGATCACCGCGCCGTTCACGGGGATCATCAGCACCCGGTCGGTGGCGGCGGGCGACGTGGCACAGCCGGGCACCGCGCTGTTCACGCTGGTCGATCCGTCGAGCATGCAGTACCAGGCGACGGTCACCGCCCAGCAGCTGGGACAGGTGCGGCTGGGCGCGCCGGTGACGTTCGCGGTGACAGGGTACCCCGGCAAACGGTTCGACGGGAAGGTGACGCGGATCAGTCCCACCGCCGACCAGGCCACCGGCCAGGTGCGCGTCATCGTGTCCGTGCCTAACGGGGGGGGCGCGCTGGTGGGCGGCCTGTTCGCCGACGGCCGCATCCAGTCGGAGCGGCGGGTGGGGATCACCGCCCCCTTCACCGCAGTCGACCTGCGCGGCCTGCGCCCGATGGTGCTGCGGCTGAAGAACGGCAAGTCCGAGCACGTCGAGGTCACGCTCGGGGTCCGCGATGAGGACCACGAGCGGTTCGAGATCGTACAGGGGGTGAGTCCCGGAGATACGCTGCTGATCGGCGCCGCGCAGGGCATCTCGCCGGGAACGGCGGTGCGCGTGGGATCGCCGTCCGACCGGCCCGCCACCAAGAGCTGAGGGCCGCCCGCATGCTCATTTCCGATTTTGCCATCCGGCGGCCGATGGTCACCGTGGTGACCGTGCTGGCGCTGGTGATCTTCGGACTCTTCGCGCTGCTCCGGCTGCAGACCGACGAGTACCCGGACGTGCAGCAGCCGATCGTCAACGTCGCCATTCCCTATCCCGGCGCGTCGCCCGACGTGGTGGAGCGCGAAGTGCTGGACCGCGTGGAAGAGGCCGTCTCGGGCATCAGCGGCGTGGACCAGATGCAGGGGAGCGCGCAGGACGGGTTCGCCAACGTTCTCGTCACCTTCCTGTTCGAGAAGGACATCCAGCAGGCCACGCAGGACATCCGCGACAAGATCTCCGCGATTCGCGACCAGCTCCCGCCGGAAATGAAGGAGCCGATCCTGACGCGGTTCGATCCGTCGGACTATCCGATCGTGCAGGTGGCGCTGAACTCGACCACGCTCACGGCACCGGAGCTCACCCGACTCGCCGACCCGGACATGACGCGCGAGCTGCGCGGCATCGAAGGGGTGGCCAACGTCACGGTGGCCGGCGGCGTGGAACGGGAGCTCACCGTCTACATCCGGCCCGAAGCCATGCAGGCCGCCGGTGTGAGCGTGGGCGAAGTCGTGGCGGCGCTCCAGGCGCAGAACATCGCCGTCCCGGTTGGGAAGCTGAACGGCGCGCTCGACCAGCGCTCCATCCGGCTACGGGGCAAGCTCCAGGCACCGGAAGATTTTCTCGCGCTGACGGTCGCTGAGCGCGGCGGCACCCCGATCCGCCTGGGCCAGGTGGCTACCGTGCTCGACGGAACGGCCGAGCCCACCTCGATCGCGCTGTACAGCGGCAACGAGTCGGTGGGATTGCTGGTGAACAAGGCGAAGGGGTACAGCACCACCCAGGTGGCCGGCCAGGTGCTCGATCGGATACACGAGATGGAGAAGACACTCCCGCCGGGCACGACGATGCAGGTGGTGCAGAATTCCGGCGATCGCGTGAGCCGCTCGGTCAAGGACGTGGACCGCACGCTGTTCATCGGCGCCTTCCTCACGGTCCTGGTGGTGTTCCTCTTCCTGAACTCGTGGCGGTCGACGGTCATCACCGGGCTGGCGCTGCCGGTCTCGGTGCTGTCCGCGTTCATCGCGGTCTACGCGTTCGGCTTTACGCTCAACACGATGTCCCTGATGGGTCTCTCGCTGGCCATCGGCATCCTGATCGACGACGCCATCGTGGTCCGGGAGAATATCGTCCGCCACATCGAGCGCGGGAAAGACCACTACACGGCATCGCGGGAAGCAACGGACGAAATCGGTCTCGCGGTCGCAGCCACGTCGTTTTCGATCATCGCGGTGTTCGTGCCGGTGGCGTTCATGTACGGCATCGCCGGGCAGTGGTTCAAGCCGTTCGCGCTGACCATTGCCTGCGCGGTGCTCGTCTCGCTGTTCGTCTCGTTCTCGCTCGACCCGATGCTCTCGGCCTACTGGGCCGATCCGCAGCTCGAGGCGGGGCAGCACCGCAACTGGCTGTCACGCAAGCTGGAGGGCTTCAACCGCTGGTTCAACCGGCTCACCAGGCAGTACACGCGGGTAGTGGCGTGGGCCCTCGACCATCGGTGGTGGATGGTGCTGCTTGCCGTGACGGCGTTCTTGGGCGCGATCTTCCTTCAGGTCACCTTCGGCGGCTTCGGATTCGTCCCCGATTCCGACCGCAGCGAGTTCGTGATTCAGGTGGAAACACCGCCGGGATCGAATCTCGACTACACGCGGCTCAAGACCGAGGAAGCGGCGCGAATGGCGCGCGCCCATCGTGAGATTGCCTACACGTTCAGCACCATCGGGAGCGGCGGCATGGCGGTGCCCGGCGGCGCGCTCGGCTCGCCGGAGCTCGGCACGATCTACGTGAAGATGATCAGGAAATCCGACCGCAGCATCAGCCAGAAGGATTTCGGCGAGGTGATGCGGCACGAAGTGGCGCAGATCGGCGGGGCGACGGTCTCGGTGTTCGTCGCGGGATTCGGCGCCGCGGCGCTGAAGCAGATCCAGGTGCAGCTGCGGGGCAGGGACGCGAACGTGCTGAATGTGCTCGCCGATTCGGTGATGCAGGTGGTGAAGAGCGTTCCCGGCGCGGTGGACGTTGGCCTTTCCACCAAGGGGCAGAAGCCGGAGCTCGAGATCCAGCTCAACCGCCCGCTTGCCGGTGCCCTGGGTGTCACCGTGGGTCAGGTAGCGCAGGCGCTGCGTCCGGCATTCGCGGGCGTGGACGCCGGCGACTGGGTCGATCCATCGGGCGAGAACCGGAAGGTACGCGTGCGCCTGTCGCCGGAATCGCGCACCCGGGTTGTGGACATCCAGCGGCTCCCGCTGCTGGTACCGAAACCCGGCGGCGGCAGCGTCGCCATGCCGCTCGGGCAGATCGCCACGATTTCCGAAGGGCGCGCGCCCGCCGTCATCACCCATCTGGACCGGGACAACGTGGTGGCGATCCAGGCGAACATCACCGGACGCTCGCTGGGTGAAGTGAACAGCGACATTCAGAAGAAACTCGCGACGTTCCCTCTGCCGGCAGGGTATCGCTTCTCGGCCGGCGGCGAAGTGCAGGACCAGCAGCGGTTCTTCAGCAGCCTGTTCGCCGCGCTGGGCCTGGCGGTCATGCTCATGTACCTGATTCTGGTGGTGCAGTTCGGGTCGTTCCTCGATCCGCTGGCGATCATGATGTCATTGCCGCTGTCGCTGATTGGTGTGGTGCTGGCGCTGCTGGTCACGGGCGGGAACTTCAACATCATGGCGATGATCGGCGTGATCCTGCTCATGGGGATCGTGGCGAAGAACGCGATCCTGCTCATCGACTTCGCCAAGTGGGCGCGCGAAAAGGAAGGGTTGCCGTTGCGGGACGCACTGATCGAAGCGGGATCGATCCGGTTGCGACCGATTCTGATGACTACGCTCGCCCTGATTGCGGGCATGCTGCCGGTGGCGATCGGCGCCGGTGAAGGGGGCGACTTCCGCGCGCCGCTGGGGCGGGCGGTGATCGGAGGGGTCATTACGTCGACGGTGCTCACCCTGCTCGTGATCCCGACGTTCTACGAGATCTTCGACGACTGGCGTCAGAAGTTCTCGCGTCGGCTCGGCGTGCGGGTGAGACAGAAGACGTCGACCCATCCGGTACCGGGACGGGCGCTGCCGGAGTCGGGGGACTGAGGGGAGAAGGCCAAAGGCCAAAGGTCAAAGGCCAAAGGCCAAAGGCCAGAGGTCAAAGGCCAAAGGCCAAAGGCCAAAGGTCAAAGGCCAAAGGCCAAAGGCCAAAGGCCAGAGGTCAAAGGCCAAAGGGCAAAGGGCAAAGGGCAATGGGCAAAGGCATGGCGCTCTCGACTTTTCGCGCGGTGGGCTAGATTCGTGGCTTCACCCCGGATATGTCGCAGTCGCCGTGACTCCCTCCATACTCGCCGCAGCGCCTCTGATTCCGCCGGCGTCGACAATCCTGTCGCGTCTGAGCGAGGCGTGGGGATATGTGGTGCTGGCCGTGTCCACGATCTTGACCGAGGAGATCGCGCCGGTCGTGGGCGGATTCGCCGCGGAGCAGGGGCACGTGAGTCTGGTGGGGGTGATGGTGGCGTGCGCGGCGGGAGTATGGGCGCTGTCGCTCGGGGCATATGCCATCGGACACTGGAACGCGGCCTGGGTGCGCCTGTACGTGCGGCGCTCGTGGAAGACGGTGGGGCGGCTGCTCGGGTCGATGCGCGCGCGGCCGTGGCGTGTCTCGATCATGTCGCGCTTCGCCTTCGCGGCACGGATCGCGTTCTCGATGGCCTGCGGAGCGGCGCACGTCCCGTTTGGTGTGTACGCGGCGGGGACGGCGATCGGGGCCGTCGTGTGGTCGGTGGCACTCACCCTCCTCGGCTGGTTCTTCGGCGAGGGAGCAGTGCTCCTGCTGGGACACGTACGACGCTACGAGGATCGTATCGCGGCGCTGTTGGTGGTCGCCGGCCTGATCGCGTATCTCGTCATCCGGCACCGGCGGGCGCAGACGGAGCATCGCGGCGCACCCTGACCGCTGATCGCTGATCGCTGCTTCATCGCCATCTTCCCGCGGCCTCGCGCAGCAGCAGCCACGCCTCCGCCACGTGCTTGCGCTCGGTCCGCAGGTTGCCGATGGACAGGCGCAGGACCATCCGATCGCCGAGCCGGGTGTGCGACAGGAACACCCGCCCGCCGGCGTTGACGGTGTCGAGGATCTCCTGGTTCCGCCGGTCGCACTCCTCGTCAGGCACGCCGCGAGGCGCGTAGCGAAAGCACACCAGCGAAAACATCTGCGGAGCGGCCAGCACCCAGTCGGGATCGGCGCCGACCCATTCGGCGAATTCGCGCGCCATCTCCATATGGGCGCGAAGCCGCTCCGCGATGCCCGACACGCCGAACGCCCGGATCACCATCCAGAGCTTGAGTGCGCGGAACCGCCGCCCGAGTTGCACGCCGTAGTCCATCAGATTCACCACGGCATCCTGCTCGGCCGTCATCAGGTACTCGGGCACGAGGGAGAACGCGCGCTTCAGCACATCGGGACGGCGCGTGTAGAGCGCCGAGATGTCCACCGGCGTGAAGAGCCACTTGTGAGGATTCACGACCAGCGAGTCGGCATCCTGCACGCCGTCCATGATGGATTTGTGCTCTGGTGTGATGGCCGCCACCCCGGCGTACGAGGCATCCACGTGCAGCCAGAGGTTCTCGCGGCGGCAGGTGGCGGCGATGGCGGGCACCGGATCGACGCTGGCGGTACTGGTGGTCCCCACGGTGGCCACTACCGCCAGCGGCAGCCGCCCCGCACGCCGGTCGGTCGCGATCGCGTCCTCGAGCGCGCCGGGCTGCATCCGGAACGCGTCGTCCACCGGGACGTGGACGATGTTGTCCTGCCCGAAGCCTAACGTGAGAGCGGCCTTGTCCACGGACGAGTGCGACTGCGCCGAGGTGTACAGGCGCAGGGCTGGCAGGTCGGCGCGGCCCGCCATGCCCCGGCGGCGGATGTCGAGCTCCGGTCGCGACTCCCGTGCCGCGGCCAGCGCGTACAGGGTCGAGATCGACGCGGTGTCGTTGATCACGCCGAACCACCCCGCGCGCAGCCCCAGCATCTGACGCAACCAGTCCAGCGCGCGCTGCTCCAGCTCGGTCGCCGCCGGCGACGTACGCCAGAGCATGGCGTTGACGTCGAGCGCCGCGGCCAGCATCTCGGCGGCGATGCCCGGCGCCGACGCCGAGATGGAGAAGTAGGCGAAGAAGCCGGGGTGATTCCAGTGAGTGACGCCGGGGATGAGGATCCGCTCGAAGTCGTCGAGGATCCGGTCCATCGGCTCGGCATCCGGCGGCGGCTCGTCAGGCAGGCGCGCGGCGATGTCGCCGGGGGCGACCCGCGCGAGCACGGGGTAGCCGTCCACCTCCGCCAGGTACCGCTCGATCCACGCGGTCACGCGCGTGAGCGCGGCGTGAATCTCGGCGGGGGAAAGATCGCCCGCCGCCGGTGAGTGGGTCACGGCGGGCATCGGGACGGCGTTCGGCGAGGGCAGCGGCCCACTCACGGCGCCTCCCGCACCGGCGCGGGCGCCAGCGGGCGCCTGGCGCCATCCCGATCGCGGCCGTACAGCGTGATCAGCGCCACCGCGCCCACGATCACCGCTCCCGCGACGAAGATCCGGAGCGAAACGGTTTCCCCGGCCAGCAACGCGCCCAGCAGCACCGCGACGACCGGATTGACGAAAGCGTAGGTGGCCGCCAGCGCCGCGCTGGTCACGCCGAGCAGATACATGTAGGTGGAATAGCCGACCACCGACCCGACGAGAATCAGATACACCAGCGAGAACCCGGACCGCCGGGTCACCGCGCTCCAGTGGAAGCCGTGGTACTCGCCGGCGATCGCGCCGAGGACGAGGACCGTCGCGCCACCGGTCATCAATTGCACGGCGCTGGTCTGGAGTCCCGAGCCGAGCCGGGGGACGCCGCGGGCGTAGATGGAGCCGCCGGCCCACAGCACCGTCCCCGCCAGGACCACGCCCGCGCCTAACGGGTCGATTGGCGCACCGCCCATGGAATGCGGTCCCACCAGGACCACCGTCCCGAGCACCCCCAGCGCCAGACCGGCGATCACCCCCCACGCCGGCCGCTGCCCGCCCGGCCGCCACCACTCCAGCAGCACCATCCAGCACGGCGTCATCGCCACCAGCAGCGACGCGACCCCCGACGGAATGCGCTGCACCGACCAGGTGATCGACACGTTGCCAAGCGTGAGCAGGATGCCGACCACCACGTGCGGCCGCCACGCCGCACTCACCCCCACGATGCCGCTCCGCCACGCCGCCAGCGCCAGGAGCACGGCGCCGGCCATGAAGAACCGGAACCCCGATACGCCGACCGGAGGAATGGTCTCCCCGGCAAAACGCATGAAGATGTACGTCGAACCCCACACCACGTACAACGTGGCGAACGCCGAGATCACCCGGCCGCGCGGCGCGTGCCCGTGCGGTCCGCCGCCGAACGTCGTGCTCATCGCCAGCGGAAGAGGCGCACCGCGAGGGTGAAGCAGACAGCGAACCAGGCTCCGGCGATGGCGAGCTCGCCGCTCACGGCATGCCACCCGACCCCCTGGAGCATCACACCGCGCAACGCGTCGACCACCGCCGTCAGCGGAAGCGCCTGGATCAGCGGCTGCACCGCCGCCGGGAAATTCGACGACGAGAAGAAGACGCCGCTCGCCACCCACATCGGCAGCATCACCACGTTCATCCATCCCGACGCCCCCTCCACGGTGCGGGCCCGCGCGGCGATCAGCAGCCCGATGGCGCCGAACGACAGCGTCCCGGCCACGCACGAGAGCGAGAACAGCGCGAACGACCCCCGCATCGGAACCCCGAACACGAGCATCCCGAAGCTGGTGATCACCGCGACCTCCACCACCATCAGCGCCAGCCGCATCAGCACGAACGACAGCAGGTACTGCGGCCGGCGCATCGGCGTGGCCACGAACCGCTTCAGCAGCTTCTTGCGCCGCGCGTCCACGATGCTGTATCCGATTCCCCAGATGCTGCCGCCCATCAGGTTCATCCCCAGCAGCCCCGGGAGGACGAAGTCGATGTACCGGGAGCCGCGCTCGCGCACGATCGCGTCGCGCGCGGCGACCGGATCCTGCCGGCCGGCGGCCCGCTGCAGGACACGGTCCACGACGAACCGCGCGGTGCGGGCCTCGGGTCGCGCGTCGTCGAACCGGTATTCGACCGATCCGTCGGCCCGCGGCGCCACCACCAGCGCCACCGTCCCGATGCGCAGCGCGGTCATGGCGGCCGAGTCGTCGAGCGCCGCCACGCGCACGGCAGAGTCGGCGGCGAGCGCGGCGCGGATCCGGTCGGCATTCGGCGCCGATGCCACCACGGCCACGCGGGCCACGTCGGGCGGGCGCGAACGGAAGGCGATCCCGAGGCCGGTGGCCAGGAGCAACGGGAAGACGAACGTCCAGAAGACGGCTTCCGGCTCGCGCAGGAATTCGCGGAAGCGGCTGAGGGTGAGCTCGACGAGTGGCGAGCGGGGGGCGTCGCGCGACGCCTCCGCCCACGCAGCGGAGGCGCCGCCGTGGCCGGGTGGCGGCGCCGAGGGATCGGCGGCCGGTGGGGCGGAGAGGGTGACGCGCTCGCCGCTCACGTCTCCCTCAGGTGGCGCCCGGTCAGCGAGACGAACACGTCCTCGAGCGTGGGGGTGTGCACGCGCAGCTCGGTGACGGTGGCGCCACGGTCGTCGATCTGCCGGAGAATCGCCGGGATCGCCTCGTGGGCCGCCGATACCTGGAGGGTCCAGACCGGGCCGTCGGAGCGCGAGGCGAGCACGCCCCGCACGTCGTGGAAGTCATCCGCTGGCAGTGCCTGCCCGTCGTCCAGCGACAGTTCCACCACCTGCTCGGCACCTAACGAGCGGATCAGGTCCCGCGGCGTGCCGAGCGCGATGATGCGGCCGTGGTCCACCACCGCCACGCGGTCGCACAGCCGCTCGGCTTCATCCATATAGTGGGTCGTGAGCAGGATCGTGCGCCCGGCCGCCCGCAGCCGGTCCACCAGCTCCCAGAGCTGACGCCGCGACTGGGGATCGAGACCGGTGGTGGGCTCGTCGAGAAACAGCAGCTCCGGGTCGCCGGCCAGCGCGCAGGCCACCGACAGCCGCTGCTTCTGGCCCCCCGACAGCGCCCCCACCCGCGCCCGCGCCTTCTCCTCGAGCTGCACCAGCCGCACGATTTCGTTCACCGACGGGCCGGACCGATAGAAGCTGCGGAACAGCGTCACCGTTTCGGTGACCGTGAGTTTCTCGGAGAACTGCGTCTCCTGCAACTGCACGCCAAGCCGCTGCCGCAACTCGCGCTCGTCGTCGCGCCAATGCAGCCCCAGCACCAGCACGTCGCCGGCATCGGGAACGAGCAACCCCTCGCAGATCTCGATGGTGGTCGTCTTTCCCGCCCCGTTAGGCCCCAGCAGCCCGAAACACTCGGCGGCCCGCACCTCGAGATCGAGCCCGTCCACCGCCACCACGTCGCCATATGTCTTGCGCAACGCGCGGACGTCCAGCACGTTCGCCCGGTTGATCGACATCCGCTGAGACTAATCGAACCGCGGCATCGGGGCGAGACGCGTATCGACTCGCACCAGGCCGTCGGACTGGTCCAGCCTGACTCTCCCGATTCTCCGGTCCCCGCCGTCACGATCTGCCCCCGCGTCATGCTCACCATCCGCAATCTCGTCAAGGTGTATCCCGGGCCCGTAGCCGCCCTGCAGGGCGTGAGCCTCGATGTGCCCCCCGGCATGTTCGGACTCCTGGGCCCGAACGGCGCCGGGAAGACCACGCTCATGCGCATCGTGGCCGGCGTCCTCCAGCCCACGGCAGGGTCGGTTCACCTCGATGACCTCGACGTGCTCGCCAACCCGCAGGCGTTGTGGACCACGCTCGGCTACCTGCCCCAGGAATTCGGGTTCCTCCCCCACCTGACCGGACAGCGCATGCTCGAGTACCTGCTGCGGCTGAAGGGCATTTCCGCCGACGGCGGCGTGTCCCGGCTCGCCGCCGAACTGCTCGAGCGGGTGAACCTGAGTCACGCAGCGAGGCGCAAGGTGAAGGAGTACTCGGGCGGCATGCGCCAGCGCCTGGGGATCGCGCAGGCCATCGCCGGAGACCCCAGGCTGCTGATCGTCGACGAACCGACCGCCGGCCTCGACCCCGAGGAACGACTCCGCTTCTATCGCGCCCTGGCGGAACTGGCCGAGCGACGCACCGTGCTGTTGTCGACCCACATCGTGGAGGATGTGGCGGTGCTCTGCCCGCGGTTCGCGATCATCCGCGACGGACGCGTGGTAGCGCTCACATCGCCTCGCGAGGCGCGCGAGGAGCTCGCCGGGAGAGTTTTCGAGGGCAACGTGGCCGCCGACGCGCTGGAGTCCGTGCGGCGCGACCGTCGCGTGACCCAGGCCATCCTCCTGGAAGGACGCAACCGGGTGCGGGTGTTCGAGCCGTCGGGCGTGTGCCCGGCCGGATTCGAACCCGTCACCCCCACGCTCGAGGACGCCTACCTCCTCGTTATGCAGGATGCCGGCGGAAGCGCGGGAGCGGCCGCGTGAGCCTGCGCCGTCTGGGAATCGTCGCGCGCGACGAATTCCGCTACACCCTGCGGCGTCCGATGGTCTGGATCCTGCTGGTGCTCCTCCTCCTGATCACCTGGGGGCTCAGCAGCGGCAACGTGCAGATCATCATCGCCTCGGGCGACGCCACGGTCGGCGGCAAGAAGGCATGGCTCACGTCGGAGTTCGCGCTGTCGCAGATCCTCGCCATCACGAGCTTCCTCTTCTACCTGTTCTTCGCCTCCGCCGCCGCGGGCCTGACGGTGATCCGCGACGCCGAGGCGGGGGTGCTCGAGATCCTTCAGGCGACGCCGCTGCGCCCGTCGGAATACGTCTGGGGCAAGTTCCTCGGCGTCCTGGGCGGGTTCCTCGCCGTGCTGGCGCTGCACGTCGCGATTCTCATTCTCATCCTGCAGGTGCTGCCGAACGCGGAGATGCTCGATACCCGCGGACCGTTCGTGCTCGGCAACTACCTGCGTCCCACGCTGCTCTTTGCGCTCCCGGTGATCGTCTTCGCCGCGGGAACCGCGTTCGGCGTCGGGACCGCGACGCGACGCGCGATCCTGGTCTTCGTGCTTCCGGTGGCGCTGACCCTCCTGGCCGGGTTCTTCCTCTGGAGCTGGTCGCCCACCTGGCTCGATCCCCGCATCAACCGGCTCCTGATGGCAATGGATCCCGCCGGCGTGCGGTGGCTGAGCGAGATGTGGCTCAAGGTCGATCGCGGCGCCGATTTCTACAACACGCAACCGGTCCGCCCCGACCTGCTGTTGATCGCCAATCGCGTCGTGATGCTCACCATCGCCCTGGGCGCGGTCGCGCTCGGCGGACGCCGATTCGCGCGCGTGGCCCGCGGGGTACAACCCGTCGGCGCCGACGACGTAGCACGGGCGCTGGCTGCGCCGCCGCTCGCGTCGGTGCCGGTGATGGCGGCGACGGCACCACGCCTCGCCACCCGCGTCGCAGACGTGGGCTTCTGGTCCTCGGCGTGGAAGATCGCCCGCGCCGAGGCGCGCGAACTGCGCAGCCAGCCCGGCCTGTATCTGTTCGTCCCGATCATCCTGCTGCAAATCCTCGGCAACTCGCTCACCGCACTGGGGCCGTTCGACACGCCGTTGCTGCTGGTGCCCGGCGACCTGGCAGTGGGAGAGATGCAGATGCAGGTGTCGTACGTTGGGCTGCTGCTGATCTTCTACGCCGTGGAGTCGCTGACGCGGGAGCGCAGCACGCGGCTCAGCGCCATCCAGGACGCGACCCCCGTGTCCAACGGCGCGATCGTCACGGGCAAGGTCATGGCGCTGGGCGTGTTGTGGCTCATCATCGCGGGTGCGTGCCTGGTTGCGTCGCTCATTGCGGTCCTGATCCAGGGACGCGTCTCGTTCTCGATCTGGCCGTTCGCCCTGGTGTGGGGTCTGATCCTCCTGCCGTCGTATCTGGTGTGGACCGCGTTCATCTTCGCGGTCTTCGCCATCACGCGGAGCCGGTTCACCACCTACGGTGTGGCCGTGGGCGTATTCGGGCTCACCATATTCGAGGCCGTTCGCGGTAAGCTCACCTGGCTCTGGAACTGGCCCCTCTGGAGCGCGCTACGGTGGTCGGACATGAGCGTGTTCGAGTTCGACCGGAACGCTCTGATCCTGAACCGGTTGCTCATGCTCGGGTTCGCGGCCCTCTTGTTCCGTGTTGCGATACGCCTGTACCCGCGCCGCGATCGCGACGTCACCCGCTCCCTGCACGCGTTCGCGCCGCGCGCGATGTGGCTGACGGTGCGGCGCGCCTGGGTCATCGTCGTGCCGACTGCCATCGTGTTCTCGCTGCTGTGGCACCAGATCGCGATTGGTCCGGACGGGCCGCAGGCCGACCGGATGGCGAAGAACTACTGGAAGAGGAACCTCGCTACCTGGAAGGACACCCGGATCCCGTGGCTCAAGCACGCCGACCTCCAGGTGGAGCTCGAGCCGGCGCGCCGCCGCTGGAGCGTGCAGGGGAGCTACCTGATCGTGAACCAACTCGACTCCACTATCCAGCAGGTGCCGATCACCGTCGGCCGGTGGGACGACATGAGCTGGACCCTCGACGGCACGCCGTACACGCCGGACACGGCGTCGCACCTGTTCGTCTTCACCACCCCGCACCCGCTCAATCGCGGGGACAGCGTGCGCATCGGGTTCGCGTACGTGGGCATCGAGCGCGGATCGACGAAACGGGGCGGCGGCGCGGGCGAATTCGTGTTGCCGTCGGGTGTTGTCATGACCGGATTCTCTCCCCGCTACTTCCCGTACCTCGGATACGTTGAGGGCATCGGCGTGGAGCGTGACAGGAATCAGTACGAACCGCGCCAGTATCCCGACCGCTGGTACGAGGGCGTCACGCCGCCGGTCTTCGGCTCCCAGCGACCCCAGACCGTGCGGATGGAGGTCACCGCCCCGGCCGACTTCACCGTGAACGGCGTGGGCGAGCTGGTGGAGCAGCATAGCAGCGGCGGCAGGCGGACGGAGGTGTGGGAGAGCGACCAGCCGGTCATGGCCTTCAACCTGATTGCCGCGAAGGTGCAGGAGCGGCGCGGAAGCGGCACCGAGCTGTTCTACCATCCGGCGCACGCGTACAACATCGACGAGATGATCCAGGCGCTGGACGCGGCGCGGCGCTGGTACGGCGAGTGGTACGGCGCGTTTCCCTGGAAGGAACTGAAGATCACCGAATTCCCCAACCTTGCGAGCTACGCGCAGGGATTCCCCACCAACATCAGCTTCTCGGAGGGAATCGGCTTCCTCACGAAGAGCGACCCGAAGACGAATCTCGCGTTCATGGTCACGGCGCACGAGTCGGCGCACCAGTGGTGGGGCAACCTGGTGCAACCGGGTGTGGGACCGAGCGGCAACTTCCTCAGTGAAGGAATGGCGCACTTCTCCACCGCGCTGCTGCTGGAGCAGATGAAAGGCGTGCACGCGGCGATGGAATTCCGCCAGCGGATCGAATCACAGTACGGCGACCAGCGCCACGCCGACGCCGAGCGCAAGATGTATCGCGTGGATGGCTCCAAGGACGGAGACAACACGCTGTGGTACAACAAGGGAGGATGGGTCTTCTGGATGCTTGCCGACCGCATGGGACGGCAGAACGCCTTGCGCGGGATGAAGGACTTCGTGGCGAAGTACTACGGCAATCCCGACCATCCGGTGCTGTACGACTTCACTGATCATATGCGACGGTACGCGCCCGACACCGCCGCCTATGACGACTTCGTGAAGCAGTGGTTCGATTCGGTGGTGGTGCCCGAATACCGGGTGCGAGACGTGACCCGCACTCGCGCCGATTCGGATGGAACAACGTGGGCGACTTCCGCGACCATCGAAAACGTGGGCACCGGCCGCATGCCGGTGGAGATCGCCGTGACCCGCGGCGTCCGCTTTCCAGGTGATTCGGCGACGAAGGGCGACAGCACACGCTCCGACAGCACGCGCTACGCCGATACGCGCGTGACCATCACGCTCGACGGCGGCGCCAACCGGCGCGTGGTGATCCGCTCGGCGTTCGAACCGGAGCAGGTGGTGGTGGATCCGGACGTCCGGGTGCTGCAACTCCGACGCAAGTCGGCCATGGCGAAAGTCCCCAGGCAGTGAGGCGATGTGCCGGGTCCCTCCGAAACCTTCGAGGGGTCCCGGCGTAGGTAGTGATCTCGCTGCTCAGGAAGGGGACGCTCGCGCATGCTCGCCGTCGCCGCACTGTCGCTCGCACTCCAGGTCTCGGTCCAGGTCGGGGCCGGTGGCTCGTCCGACAGCGCCAGGCGTGCCAACCGCGACTCCATTCGCGCCGTCATTCGGGAGCGAGCGTACGACCGCTCGCGCAGGCCGCCGGTGCGGATTCCCGTCACCCCGGAGCTCGAAGCCAGCGCCTTTCGCGATCCCCGCGCCCGCGAGCTTCTCCTGAGCGCGCGCGCGGCGCGAATGCGTCAGGATTCGACGCTCCAGTCGTACGACGCCAACGCCTACCAGCGTATCTCGGTCGGCCTCGGTCTTCGGGCCATCGGACGGGACCGGCTGTTCTTCCGCACCGAAAATGCCACCCGCGTGCGCTGGTCCCGCGACGGCGGGGCCTGGATCGACGTCAAGGGAGAACGCACGGTCGTGCCCGGCATCAAGGACGCCGACACCGATGTCGACCTGAGCGATGTCGTCTCGCTGCCGTACTTCCCCGGTCGCGAAGCGCTCTGGGTCGGTTCGAGCGCGACCGCGAGGCCCGAGGTCGACGAACGCGAACTGGTCCACCCCATCGCGACGGGGTCCGAAGCGTACTACCGCTACTCGACCGGCGATTCCATCAAGTTCACGCTTCCCGACGGCAAGGTGATCCGCCTGCAGGAGCTGCGGGTCGAGCCGCGTCGGCCGGAATGGAAGCTGTCGGTGGGATCGTTCTGGTTCGACGTGTCGTCCGGGCAGCTGGTGCGCGCGGTATACCGGCTGGCGGTGCCGATCGACATCTGGGCGGTGGCGAGCGACGAGGCGCGGCGCGACGCCGCGGAGGCTGTGGCGGCGGGGCGGAAGCCAGACAAGGACGATGATGCTCCGGGTTGGGTGAAGGGGCTGATCTCGCCACTCTCGGCCAATCTGGAAGTCGTGACGATCGAGTACGGGCTCTACGGCACGCGCTTCTGGATGCCCCGCACGCAGTACGCCGAAGGGTGGGCTCGGGCGGGGTTCATGCGGATTCCGTTCAAGATCGAGGAATCGTTCAAGTATGCGAGCGTCAACGGCGGCGAGAGCATTCCGCCGGTTCCTGCGGCGCCGAAGACGCTGCGCGATTCGCTCTTCCCGGGCGACACCACGCCGTGGCGCGACCTCCCGGCGGATGAGCGGGATCGCCGGAACGAGGCCGTCGCGCACGCGGCGGCCGAGCGCGCCAGGAATCGCGAGGCAGCGCGGAAGGAGGAGTGCCGGACCACCGGCTCCTGGACGCAGGTCCAGCAGCGCTACCAGGGCGCCGTACGGGTCGCGGTGCAGATTCCCTGCGACAGCCTCAAGCTGGCGACGTCACCCGAGCTGCCGCCCTCGATCTTCGATCCCGCGGAACAGCTCTTCGGCGCGCACGAGCGCGATGAGCTGGTCAAGGCACTCGGATTCTCGCTGCAGGCCGACTGGGCACCGCAGCGTCCGGTGCTGCACTACGGACTCTCGCTCACCCGGTACAACCGCGTCGAAGGCCTGTCCAGCGGGCTTGGTGTCACCTCGCAGCTCGGGCGCGGCTACACCCTCGACGGCACCGCGCGCATCGGCACCGGGGACTGGGAGCCTAACGCGGAACTCGGCGTGTCGAGATCGAACGGCCGCACCACCTGGCGGCTGGGCGGGTACCGGCGCCTCGCGGTGGCCAGCGACTGGGGCAACCCGCTGTCGTTCGGGAGTGGCCTCACCGCACTCCTGTTCGGACGCGATGACGGCTTCTACTATCGCGCCGCCGGCGCCCAGCTGGAGCGCTCGAGTACCGGCGGTGGCGGATTCTCCACCCGATTCTTCGCGGAGTATGACACGCCCGCCCGGGTCACCACCCGCTTCAACGTGGCGCGCGCGTTCGGCACCGCGACCGAGTTCCGTGACAACGTCGATGCCGTTCGCGGAACCGCGGTCGGCGTGGCGATGCGCGATACGCGCAGCTTCGGACTGGATCCGGCGGGCTGGCGCGCATTTACCGACCTGCGACTGGAGGGCGGGCGATTCGATCCTTCGCGCTCTCAGGAAGGGAGACCGCACGCGTTTTCGCGGGCCGCTGCCGACGTCACGGTGTCACGGGGGCTGGGCGGCACACTGGCCGCGGCCCTCACCGTGGGCGGTGGCACCAGCGACCACGCTCCCATTCAGCGCGCCTTTTTCCTTGGCGGAGCCCAGACGGTGCGCGGCCAGGTGCCGGGGACCGAGATCGGAGAGGCGTACTGGATGTCGCGACTGGAGCTCGGCACGAGCGGGAGCGGCGCGCGTCGCGTGCTGTTCGGCGACCTCGGCTGGGCCGGGCCGCGGTCCATGTGGCAGCATCCCGGCCGGCCCATGAGCGGCGCCGGCGTCGGCCTCTCGTTCCTCGACGGCCTGGTCCGCGCCGATCTCTCACACGGGATCTATCCGCGCAGGAAGCTGCGCTTCGACCTGTACCTCGAGGCGCCTTTCTAGAGCGAAGCGCCTCGCGGGCCGCCGCCGTCGCGAGCGAGTGCGACCGGGAACTGCGCTGGGAGCAAATCCGCCACCGGGGTCCTCGCGCCGCACGCCCATCTCGTCACACGATCCTCCCGGCTGCACATTTCCGCATCCCACTTCGTGCGGAGGGCACCGTGTGGAAGGACTTCCGGGCATTCCTCATCAAGGACAACGTCGTTGGACTCGCGATCGCCGTCATCATCGGACTCGCGCTGAACTCCGTGGTCAAGTCGCTCGTCGATGACGTGCTCATGCCGGTGATCAATCTCGCCACGGCGTCGATGGGAGGCACGTGGCAGACGTGGAAGCTCTGGCTCACGTCCAACAAGACGGACGGTCCGGCGATCGGGGTGGGAAGCCTGCTGAGCAATCTCATCAACTTCGTGGTGATCGGCTTCGTCTGCTGGCGCGTCAGCGTGATCTTCGTCCGTCCCGCCAAAGCGGCCGAGTAGGGCAGGCGCGCTGCATGGGGTGGAAAAATCGAGTCTGACCCCATTTTCCGGAAAATGGGGTCAGACTCGATTTTTCCACGCGGTCCCTCGCGACAGACAGGGGCGCGGGCGTCAGCCCGCGTCGATCGTCCCCTCGCACACCAGCACGCTCGACCCGCCGACGCGCACCGTGACGACCACACCCGCCTGCTTCTCCACTTCGATCTCGAGTTGGCTGGGCCGACCCATCTCGTAACCCTGCTCCACGACCCACGTGAAGGTGCCCTGCGGCTCGGTCCTCCGCGCGCCGAGATAGCCGCCCAGCGCCGCACAGGCCGAACCCGTCGCCGGATCTTCCGCGACCGAGATTCCCGGCGCGAACATCCGCGCCCGGATCTGGTGCCCGGGCTCCTCGGCATCGAGCGCGAAGACAAAGACCATCTCGCCGGGCGTGCCGGCGAGCCGCTGCTCCCACGGCTCGGTCCGAATGCGCGCGCGCCGTACCGCGTCGCGGTTCACGAGCGGTACGAATGCGAAGGGGAGCCCACACGAAACCACCTGCGGCTTGAAATCGCCGCCCAGGAGGTCGTCCTCGCGCAGCGACAGGATCTCTGCGAGCTGTGACGGCTCAGGCAGCGGCGGCCCGACCTCCGGGCGCCTGGCGGCGGTGAGTTGCGAGAAGTACGGCCGCCCTTCGCGCGAGCGAATCAGCACCGGGACCGGCCCGACTTCTTCCTCCAGCACGATCCCCGACTCGCCGCCGGCGAGATCGATTTCGCCGAGCGACGCCAGCACGAACGCCGTGCCCACGGTCGGGTGACCGGCGAACGGTACCTCGCCACCCGGCGTGAAGATGCGCACCCGGCGCGTGTGCGCGGGATCGGACGGCGGCAGGACGAACGTCGTCTCCGAGTAGTTGAACTCGCGCGCGATGGCAAGCATCCGCTCGCCGGTGAGTCCCGCGGCGTGGGGCAACACCGCGAGCGGGTTCCCGCCGAAGCGCTTCGCCGTGAAGACGTCGGCGGTGAGATAGCGGTAGGAGGTCATGGCCTGGAAGAACGGGGGAGACGTCGGTACACCCACCGCGCTCGCGGCACCTCACACCGGCCGCGAGCGCCGCTCCCCGTGCCCTATTCCTCCGCCATGAACGGATACCAGTACTCCGTCGGCGGCACGAACGTCTCCTTGATCGCCCGCGGCGACACCCAGCGCCCGAGGTTCCACTTGGACCCCGCCTTGTCATTCGTGCCGCTCGCGCGCGATCCGCCGAACGGCTGCTGTCCCACCACCGCGCCCGTGGGCTTGTCGTTGACGTAGAAATTGCCCGCCGCGTTGCGCAACTCGGTCATCGCCTCGCGCACCGCCGAGCGATCGCGCGCGAACACCGCGCCGGTGAGCGCGTAGGGAGACGTGTCGTCCACCGTGCGCAGGGTGTCGTGCCATTCGTCGTCGTCGTACACCCACACCGTCACCACCGGACCGAAGATCTCCTCGCACATCAGCCGGTAGTCGGGAGACGGCGCCTCGACCACGGTCGGCTCGATGAAGTAGCCTTCGTCGCCCCGCGCTCCGCCGCCCGCGATCACCCGCGCGTTGTGGCGGGCGTCGTCGAGATACTCGCTGATCTTGTCGAAGGCCCGCTGGTCGATCACCGCGCCCATGAAGTTCCGGAAGTCGCTCACGTCGCCCATGTGGATATCGCCAACGATGCCGGTCACCCGTTCGCGCACTTCGTTCCACAGGGAGCGCGGGATGTATGCGCGGCTGGCCGCCGAGCACTTCTGGCCCTGGTACTCGAACCCGCCGCGTGCAATCGCCACCGCCACCGCCCCGCTGTCGGCCGACGGGTGCGCGACGATGAAGTCCTTCCCGCCGGTTTCGCCCACGATGCGAGGATAGGTCCGATACCGCGACATGTTCGCGCCGATGGTCTTCCACATGCTGTTGAAGACCGTGGTGCTGCCGGTGAAATGCACGCCGGCCAGGTCGCGATGCGAGAGCACGGCGCCGCTGATCGCCACCGCATCGCCGGGAACGAAGTTCACGACGCCGGGGGGCAGGCCGGCCTCCTCGAGGAGCTTCATCACGTAGTACGCGGACAGCATCGCCGACGACGCCGGTTTCCAGACCACGCCGTTCCCCATCATCGCCGGCGCGGTGGGAAGATTCCCGCCGATCGCGGTGAAGTTGAATGGCGTCACCGCATACACGAAGCCCTCCAGCGCGCGGTAGTCGAGGACGTTCCACATGCCGGCGCTCGACATCGGCTGGTCGGCGTAGATCTCCTGTGCGTACCGCACGTTGAACCGCCAGAAGTCGATCAACTCACACGCCGAATCGATCTCGGCCTGGAAGGCCGTCTTCGACTGCCCCAGCATCGTGGCGCTGTTGAGGGTGTCGCGCCACGTGGTGGACAGCAGTTCGGCGGCCCTCAGAAACACCGCCATGCGATCTTCCCAGGGCCACCGGGACCAGTCGCGCTGCGCCGTGCGCGCTGCGTCGATCGCCATCTCGACGTGCTTCGGCGTCGCCTTGTGCCAGTCGGCCAGCACGTGCCGGTGTGCGTGCGGCATGACCGCCTGGCCCATCTCACCCGACCGGAACTCCTTGCCGCCGATGATGATCGGAATCTCGATCCGCTCACCCGCCATGGTCTCGAGGCGCTGCTTGAGCGACATGCGTTCCGGAGAACCCGGGGCGTAGACGCGCACCGGTTCGTTCACCGGCGATGGCACCTGCCGGACGCCGTTGAAGGCAGCGGTACCCAGTCCGGTCGGCGCGGCGCTCGTCGGTGCCGGCGACGGGTTAGGGACGGAACGGGCGGGGGTGTCGACTACGGGGACGGGCATGAAGGAACCTCTCCGCGGGAGACCTGCCGTCTGAGTTTGAAACCTGAGTCCTGAGTGCGGTCTTTGGCCTTTGGCCTTTGGCCTTTGGCCTTTGGCCTTTGGCCTTTGGCCTTTGGCCTTTGGCCTTTGGCCTTTGGCCTTTGGCCTTTGGTCTCAAGATAGTCCGGCCGGAAACCATCGCCAACCGCACCAGTCTATCGCGTCAACGGGGTCGGCTTCATAGCTTGCACTGCCACCCCCGGATCGCCTCACTTCTTCCGGGCATCGCATGAGGACGACGGGACTCACCGTGACACCGCGCACGCTCGCCGGCGTCGCCGCGCCAATCGCGCTTCTGGCCGTACTCGCCTGCGGCGGAGGCGACAAAGCCGCCGGGCCGGGCGGTGTGAGCGTGGTGGAGATTTCGGCGCCCGGCACCTCACTGCAGGTCGGGGCCACGCTGGCCCTGACCGTGCGCTACTTCGACGCCACGCACACGCAGCTCAGCGGGAAGTCGGTCACCCTCTCGTCGTCGAATACGGCGGTGGCGACGGTGAGCAGCGTGGGAGTGGTCAGCGGTGTGACCCCCGGCTCGGTGACGATCAGCGCCGCCGTGGAGGGAGCCGGCGGCACGATCGCGCTGAGCGTGGTCCCGGTGCCGGTAGCGTCGATCGTCATCACGCCGGCCAAGCCCGTGGTGCGCGAAGGCGAGACGATCACCCTCACCGGTCAGCCGGTGGATGCTGCAGGGCGTCCGCTGTCCGGACACACGGTGAGCTGGTCGAGTGCCAACCCGGCGATGGCGACGGTGGACGCGTCGGGGGGCGTGGTGACCGGGATAACCCCCGGGTCGGTGTACGTCCGCGCGGAGACCGAGGGGAAGCGCGACAGTGTCAGCCTGAAGGTGAAGAGCCTGAACGCGCCGGCCATCACCGCCAGCGGCCCGGCGCTGCTCGCGCCCGGAATCACCGGCACCGTCTCCGGGACCAATTTCGGCGCCACGCCTAACGACAACGAGGTCCTGGTCAACGGCGTGTCGGCCGTGGTCACCGCCGCCTCGCCCACCAGCGTGTCGTTCACCGTCCCGGCCGCCACGGCGCTGCCGTGTACGCCCACCGGCCCGGTTCCCGTTTCGCTCGTCGCCAACGCCGATACCGCCACGGTGGCCATGGCTCTGCAGATGGCGACCCCCCGCGCCCTGGCGCTGGGAGAGTCGCTCCTGCTCACCAGCCAGACGGATCTGTCCTGTAACGAGTTCGCGGCCACCGGGGGTCGGTACCTGATCACCGCCTTCAACTACGCCACCAACGGCGGCGTGCGCACCTCCTTCCAGTTGCTCGGCGCCAGCACTGCTCCCGCCGCGGTCCAGCCGGCCGCGACCGGGGCCCGCCTTGCCCTGCCGACCGCGACCGGGGCCCGCCTTGCCCTGCCAACCGCGACCCTCGTGCCCGCATTCGAGGATCCCCTCACCCGCCATCTGCGCGCGCACCTCGCCTTCCGGCAACAGGACCAGCAGATGGCGAGCCGCCTCGGCAATCCCCGCCTGCGCGATCGGATGCGTCAGCGGGCGGCGCCGCCGAACGTCGCGGCCGCGGTGAATCCACCCCCGGCGGTGGGCGACATGATGACCTACCGCATGCCGCGCACGCTGGGAAACTACAACGCCTACGACGACGTACAATTTCGCGTGGTGTACGTGGGCGCAAAGCTCATCATCTTCGAGGATGTGGTGGCGCCGCTCGCCCACACGATGGATACCGAGTACCAGCGCATGGGCCAGGAATTCGACCAGGTGACCTGGCCGATCCTGCAGGACTTCGGCAACCCGCTCGTGGTGGACTCCGCACTCGACAACAACGGCCATCTGATCGCGCTCTTCTCCCCCCGCGTGAACAACTACACCGTCGCCGGTCTGTCCAATCAGGTGCTCGGCTACGTGACCCTGTGCGACTTCTTCACGCGCGCCGAGTGCCCCGCGAGCAACGAGGCGGAGGCGTTCTATGCGCTGGTCCCGAACCCCAACGGTGGCGGGTACTCGATCAGCACCTGGCGGCGATACATGCGGGCCACGCTGGCGCACGAAGTGAAGCACATCACGTCGTACGCGGAGCGGTATTATCGCGACGCCGACGCGTCGCAGCTCGAGGAGACCTGGCTGGAGGAGGCCACGGCGCAGGCATCGAGCGAGATCTGGGCGCGCCAGATGTATCACCACCAGGAATTCGACGACATCGGCTGGGCCGATGGCCCGCTCTGCGACTACGCTCCGGAATCCGCCACCTGCCCCGATCCGGCCGAAGGGATCCTGCATCATTTCGGTTTTCTCTACGACCACTACGATGCCCTCGAGACCAAATCCATTCTCGACGACCCCAACGGCGTCGAGGATCCGGTGATCTACGGCAGTTCCTGGTCGTTCGTGCGGTGGATCGCCGATACCTACGGCCCCGACGAGGGCACCTTCTTCCGCTCGATCGTGCAGGTGCAGAACGACCATGGCGTGCCGAACATCGAATCCAAGACGGGGCGGCCATTCTCCGAGCTGCTCGGGCTGTGGTCGCTGGCATCGCTGGCGGACAACTATCCCGGTGGCACGGTCAACGATCCGCGGCTGAAACTCCGCAGCTGGAACAGCCGTGATCTGTTCGCCGAAATGAGCGCCAACCTCACGTATGTCGGAGGCGGAACGCCGTTCCCCAAGTCGTGGCCGCTGGCGGTGCGCGAGGTGAACTTCGGGACCTTCTCCACCAGTCAGGAGACGGTGTCGCTGCTGCGCGGCGGCGGCTTCGCGGCGTGGGACCTCTCCGGGGTGGAGGCGGCGCCGCAGGTGCTGGCGATCCGTGGCGCGAATGGCGGTCTTCCCCCGTCGTTGATCGGCATGGCGATCGTTCGGGTGCAATGAACCAGACGCTGTCGGCCTCGCTGCGCTCCATTCCGCTGGCGCTCACCATCTTCCGCATCTGCTCGGCGCCGGTCCTGGTGGTGCTGGCCGGCATGGGCAAGGACCGGTTCTTCCTGTGGCTCGCCGTCGCGGCGCTGCTGAGCGACGCGATCGACGGGACCATCGCGCGCCGTCTGGGTGCGGCGTCGGAAACCGGACGCCTGCTCGACAGCTGGGCCGATCTGCTGATCGCCCTGACGGCATTCGTGGGCGCGACGCTGCTCTGGCCGGTGACGATGCGGCAGGAGGCGTACTTCTTCGCGCTGGCGCTGGCGGCGCTGGTGCTGCCTAACGCGTATGCGCTCATCCGGTTCCGGCGGCTGCTCGGGTATCACACCATGTCGGCCAAGGCGTCGGGGGTGCTGCTGAGCGTCGGGGCCGTGATCATGTTCGTGGGCCTCTCCCCGCTCCTGTTCCGCGTGGCCGCCGTGCTCGAGGCGTGCGTCGCCTGTGAGTATGTCGTCATCTCGCTGCTGGTGCCGGAGTGGACGGGCGAGATCAAGTCGGTGTGGCACGCCTGGCGGATGCGCAGTGGGGCAGCACGCAGCTCTCAGCTTACGGCTGACAGCTGAGAGCTGTCCCGCTGATACCTGAAGCGGAAAACTGTTTTGCACTTCTTCGGCTCCCACACCAGCGCCGACGGCGGCATTCACATGGCCGTGCGCCGGGCGGCCAACGCGGGCATGCGCGCGCTGCAGGTGTTCAGCGCGAAACCGCAGTTCTACGGCGACCGCGTCACCGTCCGCGCGGAGCGCGCCGCGCGATTCGCGCGCGCCGTGGACGAGGTGGGATTCGACCGGCGGATGATCCTGGTGCACGCGGCCTACGTGATCAATGTCGCGTCACCCGAACCCGACAAGTACGCACGCTCAAGGGACGGCCTCGCCAGGGAGCTGGAGCGCACCACGACGCTCGGCGTGCCGGGATTCTGCTTCCATCCCGGCTCGGCCGGCGCCAGCGACCCGGTCGGGGCGATCGAGCGCATCGCCGAGGCGGTGACCCATGCCATTGAGACCGTTCCCGGGTCGGCGCGCGTCCTGATCGAGAACACCGCCGGGGCGGGGCGGACCATGGGGCGCACTGCCGAGGAAGTCGCGCGGATGATGTCGCTCGTTCCCTCGCACCTGCGTCCTCGCACCGGCTACGGACTGGACACCTGCCACCTGTTCGCGAGCGGACACGACATCACGACTTCCGCGCAGGCACTCTCGGACGTGCTCGACCGCTTCACGGAGACTGTGGGTGGTGCGCCCGCCTTCTTTCACCTCAATGACTCGGAAGGCGAGCTGGGCTCCAACCGTGACCGCCATGTGCTGATCGGCGAAGGACGCATCGGCGCCGAACCCTTCCGGTGGCTGCTGTCCGACGCGCGCTCGCGGGGTGTTCCGTTGATTCTCGAGACACCGCAGGTGCGTTCGCAGGTCGCGGACGACGACGAATCGCCCGACGAGAACGACGTGCGGATGCTGAGAGTGTTGAGGGAGATGGAGGGGTGAGCGGCTGGCTTTGTGAGGTGCAGCGATCACTTTACAGCCGCTGTCAGCTGTCAGCTGACAGCTGATGACTGATAACTGATGGCTGATGCCTGATCGCTGAATCGGAGCCTTTATGTCGCGTCCTTCGCTGCTCTTCTTGTTCGCCGTGCTCGGCGCCGCCACGTCTCCGGTCGCGGCCCAGGAGCGCGATGCCTTCGTGCTGCTGGTGGGCAAGGACACGATCGCCGTCGAGCGATTCGTGCGCTCATCGACGCGGCTCGAGTCCGAACTGCTCTTCCGGGCCCAGAATGGCCGTTTCACCTTTTCGGCGACGCTCAATCCCGACGGCACCGTCTCGCGGCTCGACAACGCGTATCGCAGCGCCGATGCCGACCGTACGGCGCCGCCCACCCAGTCCGCGGTGTTTCATTTCGTCGGCGACAGCGCCATCGTCGACATCACCACCGGTGGACGCGTCGTGACCCAGCGCCTCAAGAGTGCCGAAGGCGCCATTCCGTTCATCAACCCGTCGTTCGCGCTCATGGAGCTCGTGCTGGCGCGCGCGCGCCGGCTCGGCGGTGACAGCGTGGCGGTGCCGGCGTTCGCGGTGCAGGGCGGACAGGCGTTCACCTTCACCGTGACCCGTCTCGACGGCGACTCGCTTGCCGTCCGGGCCACCGGTGCCTCGATGCACGTCGCCGCGAATGCGAGTTCCGACATTCTCGGTGGCGTGGTGGCCGCGCAGGGGCTGCGCATTGTGCGGGTGCGAAACGCGCCCGAGTCGGGGCTCACGGTGGCCCCGCGAGACTATTCCGCTCCGCCTGCCGCGCCGTACACCGCCGAAGCGGTCACCGTCCCGACCAGCGCCGGCTTCACCCTCGCCGGTACCCTCACCCTTCCAAGGGACGCCCCCCGGCCGCTTCCTGCTCTGGTGACCATCACCGGCAGTGGACTCCAGGATCGCGACGAATCGCTCCCGATCGTGGCCGGGTACGGTCTCTTTCGACAGATCGCCGACACGCTCTCCCGACACGGGATCGCGGTGCTGCGGATGGACGACCGGGGATATGGCGGGTCTGGCGGCGATCCCGCGCGTGCGACGTCGGCCGACTTCGCCGACGACATCCGGGCGGCGCTTACCTATCTGCGTGGCCGTACCGACATCGACGGGCGGCGTCTCGGACTCATCGGTCACAGCGAGGGAGGGATCATCGCCCCGATGATCGCCGCCACCGATGCCTCGCTGCGAGGCATCGTCATCATGGCGGGGCCGTCGTGGACCGGGCGGCGCGTCGTCGAGTATCAGAACCGGTATCTCCTCGAGCGGTCCCCCGACGTGGCGCCGGCGCAGCGCGATTCGCTCCTCGCCCTGTCGATGCACACCGTGGACTCGACCTCGGCGGGGCAGCCGTGGGTGCGCTACTTCCTCACCTACGACCCCCTCGTCGCGGCGCGCAAGGTGAAGGTCCCGGTGCTGATCCTCCAGGGGGCGACCGATCGTCAGGTCACGGCCGAGCAGGCGCCGGAGCTGGCGGCGGCCATTCGGGACGGCGGCAATCGCGACGTCACGCTCCAGGTCTTCCCGAATACCGACCACCTCTTCGTCGCCGATTCCACCGGGAATCCGCTGGACTACGCCAAGCTGAACACGCACACCGTCCGGAGCGAGGTGCTGGGCGCCGTGGTGACCTGGGTGACGAAGCACTTTCGCTGATCAGCCGCCGCGTCCGGCTGGCGCCGGCGACCGCGCGTCACGTGTTGCGCCGCGCGTTTTCCCGGGGGAAACGCATATCTCCCTATTGCGCGTACCCAAGGCGAACGTAGTTTTGGCCCGTCGGAAGGTGCTGTTCTCAGAGAGACAATTCGCTTCGACCATATCACCAGGAGACAACCGATGGCCGCTAAGAAGAAGGCTGCCAGGAAGGGCGCGCGCAAAGCTGCGAAGAAGGCCCCCGCCAAGAAGAAGTCGAAGCGAGTGCCGAATGCTGCATTCATGAAGCCGATGACGCCGAGTGCCGACCTCGCGGCGGTGATCGGCCCCAAGGCCCGGCCGCGCTCGCAGGTGGCGAAGTCGATCTGGGATTACATCAAGAAGAACAAGCTGCAGGATTCGAAGAATCGCCGCATGATCAACGCCGACGACAAGCTGCGCCGCGTGTTCAACGGCAAGAACCAGGTTTCGATGTTCGACATGACGAAGCTGGTGAGCAAGCATCTGAGCTAGCTGCGTGACGGTCGGACCTCGCGGTGTGAGAGGCGCGCCCCCGGGCGCGCCTCTTCGCGTCTCGGCACCCGGCGCCGGGGTGGGCCGTAGTTAAATTGGGTGCTGGCGTCGGGGAACCGGGGGCGGGGGGCGGGGGGGAGCGGGCAGCGTGGAAGCCCGGAGCACCCGGCGAGTTGTCATCAGGGCGAGCGCGCGGAACGCACCGCGCCGAACGCTGCCGGACCTCATCGACCACCGGAACAGACCCCGCCGTTGCCCAAACGCTCGAAGACGCCGCGCAAGCGCGCCGCGCCGAAGCCTTCCAACGTCGTCGCCGACGCGCGCGCCGGGAAGTCGCCGCGACGGTCGACCACCACACCGTGGGAGCACGTCAAAGGGATCGGGAGTGCGATCCTCATTTTTCTCTTCCTGCGCACCTTCTTCATCGAGGCCTATCGGATCCCCTCGGGGAGCATGATTCCCACGCTCCTCATCGGGGACTGGCTGTTCGTGAACAAGCTCGTGTACGGACCCCACATCCCGTTTACGCGCATCAGTCTCCCCGGCTACTCGGAGCCGCATCGGTATCAGGTGGCGGTGTTCGTGTCCCCGCCGCAGTCGGATCAGCCGGACGATCCCACGCCCACGCTCGTGAAGCGCATCATCGGGCTGCCGGGGGACACGCTCTACATGCGCGGCGGGAAGCTGTACGTGAACGGCATCGAGCAGCGACAGGGATATGGCGCGCAATCCGAGCCCGGGACGCCGCCCGACTACTCCGACCCGTTGTTCAGCTGGCAGGCGCGGATCGCGCTGCACAACACGCGCTTCGGATCCGCGCCCGACCAGCCTCAGCTCGACAACTGGGGGCCGCTCCTGATTCCGTCGCGGCACTATTTCATGATGGGAGACAACCGGTATCAGTCGAAGGACAGCCGCTACTGGGGGATCGTGCCCAGGGAAAATTTCCGGGGGCGGCCGATGTTCGTGTACTACTCGTTCGTCCCCTCGAATGACAGCGACCGACCGCTGTCGTTCATCACCGACATCCGGTGGCGGCGCATCGGGCACTGGATCCGTTGACGTCCGTGACTGCTGACTGCTGACTGCTGACTGCTGACTGCTGACCGCTGAAAGCTGATGACTGATCGCTGATGACTGATCGCCCATGACCGATAACTGATGAGGAGGAGGTATCCCATGCGCATGCGAATCGTGCTTCCGCTCGTCCTGGCCGGCGGCGTGTCGTTAGGCTGGGCGGTGGCCAGGGCCACACCGGCGCAGCAGGGTGGTCCCATCACCGAGACCGTGAATGGCATCACCTACCACATGCCCTACGGCCGGCCGACCCGCCCGTTCACGCCAGCGGTGCAGGTGGGCAATCTTCTCTTCCTGTCGGGTACAATCGGCACCACGCCCCAGGGCGGCCTGGCGCCGGGCGGGATCGAGGCCGAGACGCGCCAGACGATGATGAACATCAAGGACGTACTGGAGAAGTCGGGCTCGTCGATGGATCGGGTCGTGAAGTGCACGGTCTTTCTGGCCGACATGAAGGAGTGGGACGCGATGAACGGCGTGTACGCGACGTTCTTCCCCGATCACAAGCCGGCCCGAAGCGCGTTCGGCGCCACCGGACTCGCCCTCAACGCGCGAACCGAGATCGAGTGCATCGCGCGCGTGAAGTAGTCGTCCCGGCACCGCGCACCGGACCATCGATGGTCGGCACGGGTGCTGGCCGGCCCTCGCGCCCCGACCGCTCCCCCGGGGCGGGGCGCGCCAGGAGAGCCGTCGTCGCGTGCGCGGCAATCGGGGCGCTGCTGGCGGCCGCTCCACCGACCGGGATTGGGGCACACCGCCCGCGGATCGGGCCGCCGGCCGGCGGGACGGTTGCCATCGACACCTTCTGGAGCCAGTCGTTAGGTATCCGGAAACGGCTGGTCGTCTGGCTGCCGCCGTCCTACGCCACCGATCCGGCGCGCCGCTACCCGGTCGCCTATTACCTGCACGGCGCGTTCGGCAACGAAACGAACTGGACCGCCCGCGGCGGGTTGGACCGCACCCTGGATTCCCTGGTCGCGGCCGGCCTCCCCGAGATGATCGTCGTGATGCCCGACGGCGACGACGGGTGGTACACCACCTGGAACGTGCTCGGCGACAACGCCGGATGCCGCCGGGCCCACGCCGGCCAGGAGACCGAGCCGGCCGACAGCTACTGCGTCCCGTGGCCGCATTACGACGACTACATCGCCCACGACCTGGTGTCGTTCGTGGATCGCACCTACCGCACCCGCGCCGACCGCCTCCACCGCGGGGTCGCCGGGTTGAGCATGGGCGGGTACGGCGCGGTGGCGCTGGCGCTCGCCTATCCCGAGGTCTTCTCGGCGGCCGCCAGCCACTCCGGGGTGTTGGCACCGCTCGCCGGTGCCGCCCAACCGGCTGGTGGCACGCCTCGTTATGCGACCGACCTCGACTCGCTCCGGACGCGCTACCCGGCGCAGCTCTGGGGCATCATGACGCCGGCATTCGGCAACGACACCTCGGCGTGGTGGGCGCGCGACCCCGGGCGACTTGCTGCGCGCCTCCGGCGCGAGCGCCCGTCGTTGATGCCCGCGCTCCTGATCGACTGCGGCACCGGAGACCCTTTCATCGAACAGAATCGGCTGTTTCGCGATACGCTGGCGCAGTTGGGAATCCCGGTCACGTACGCGGAGTGGCCGGGGACGCACACCTGGGTCTACTGGCGTCATCACGGCGCCGAGAGCGCGGCCTGGCTCTCAGGACAGCTCACCTCGAGCAAGTGACGGCTATCGGCGATCAGCGGTCAGTTATCAGTCATCAGCTTTCAGCGGTCAGCTATCAGCTAGAGCAACTATCAGTCATCAGCTACCAGCGAACGATTACCGAACAGCTATCAGCGAGCAGCGATGCGCGGATTCTTTCCCCGGCAGACCGGTGCATGGAAAACCATCGACGAGGCGACGTCGTTTCGGCGCGTCTCGCTGTCGGTGGTCGAAATGGCCGTGCTCACCGGCGTGGCGCTCCGCGCCTACCGCGCCATCGTCATCTCGTTAGGCTCCGGACGCGGATGGCTCTACCTCGGCGTCACCTTCGCGGTGGGATTCTTCCTGCTGTTCGCGATGGCCACCCTCCACCTCGGCAACTACACCGTGCGCCAGTGGCTCTGGCGCTCGCCGGTGTTCGCCGCCATCGAGGCCGCCACCGAGTCCGCCGTCAGCCTGGGTCTGATTGCCCTCGGCCGCGAGCCAATGGGCTCCGAACGTGCCACGTTCAGTGACTGGCCGACCATGGTACGCGACGTCTTCGTCTGGCGCGTCGGTTCCGTCGTGGTCTTCGCGCTCCTCCTGGCCGGCGTGGTACAACTCGTGCGGCGCGTCCTGCTGAAACGCGAGCACCGCGGGCACACCCTCCGCGCAGTCCACGAAATGACCGCCGAGCACAAGGCGGAACAGTGAGGGCTGAAAGCTGACCGCTGCATGCTGACCGCCGAAAGCTGACCGCGGAAAGTGACCGCTGGCGCCGATAGCTGATTCGCTGATAGCTGACCGAATCGTATATTTCTCCCATGACGCAGAAGAACAACAAGCGGCTCATCGTCGTCGGGGATCGCGTGCTCGTGCGCCCCGCGGAAGGCGAGGAGCGCAGCAAGGTCGGCCTCTACCTGCCACCCACGGCGGTGGATAGCCAGGCGGTGCAGGGCGGCGAAATCGTCGCTACCGGACCCGGCCTTCCCATGCCCGATCCCTCGGAGTCCAGCGACGAACCCTGGCGCACCGGACCGCGCGAAACCCGGTTCCTCCCGATGCAGGCGCGAACCGGCGACTACGCGCTATTCTTCCGCAAGGCCGCCGTCGAAATCACGTTCGACAACGAGACCTATCTCGTCGTGCCCCAGAGCGCGATTCTCGCGCTCGTGCGCGACCAGGAAGCAACTGACCATGACATCTGACAGCAGACAGCCACTCTCCATCGCCCGGCCCGCCGATCCATCGCAGCCCCGGCCGACGATGTACGATGAACGCTTCATCGCGCCGATGCGGCGTGATCTCACCGACCTGGGTTTCCAGGAGCTGCGCACCGCCGCCGACGTGGACCGTGAATTGCCCGACGCCAGGGGCGTGTCGCTGGTGGTGGTGAACTCCATGTGCGGCTGCGCTGCCCGCAACGCGCGCCCCGCGCTGCGTCGGGCGCTGGCCGGAGCCGGGGTGAGGCCGGCGCACCTCTTCACGGTGTTCGCCGGACAGGACCCCGAGCCCACGGCCCGCGCCCGCGACTACCTCACCGGCTTTGCGCCGTCGTCGCCGTCCATCGGGATGCTGCGCGACGGCGAATTGATCTGGATGATGGAGCGCTGGCAAATCGAGGGAAGGGACGCCGACGAGATCGCCGCCGACATCGTCGCCGCGTTCGACGAGTACTGCGCCACGCCCTCCGGCGGCTGACCACAACCGGCGCGCGGGCGCCGCGGCTCCGCGCGCCGCAGGATGCATCATGGTGGTGACGGTCTACGCCAACCGGCGGTCGCCGGTCGTCCCGAAGATCGGCGCCGGCCTCTCGGCCGCGTTTCGCCGGGCGGCCGGCGGGCGCCCCGTGACCCTGCTGGCCGAGGGCCTGCCTCGGTCGGCGCGCCCTCGGGACGTCACGTTCCACGATCTCGACCGGATGGAGCCCGGGACGCTGCCGACCTTGCTCGCGGACCTCCGTCGCCGCCACCAACTCACCGTGGTTGCGCCCAGCGACCCGCGCACCGAGCGCGCCTTCCTCGCCCTCGAGCACGCCGACCGCGTGTTGCTGCTGAGCGACCTGAGCGTGGCCGGTGTGCGTGGCACCCAGCGGGTGATCCGCCTGTGCGCCTCGCTGGGGTACCCGTATGACAAGCTGCGTGTGGTGCTGTACGGTGTCGCCGACGATCCCCCGCTGTCGCCCCAGGTGGCCGCGGCGGCGTTCAAGCGCCCGGTGTATTGGCGCCTCGGCCCTCCCGATGCCACCGCTTCCTCGCTGGAAGGCCTGGCCCGCCGGCTTCTGACCGACGAACGCTAGCGACCCTCGCCACTCGTCCCCTGCGGGCCGTCTCTCCCATATTCCGCCTATGCTGGAGTCGCCGATCCTTCCCCACGCCGTGCTGGCCGAGCGCTACGCCATCGAGCGCGAGATCGGTCGTGGCGGCATGGCGACCGTCTACGAGGCCGACGACCGCAAGTACGGCCGCCGCGTGGCCATCAAGGTCCTGCGCTCCGACCTCTCCGCGTCGTTAGGCAGCGAGCGGTTTCTGCGCGAGATCAACATCGCCGCCCGCCTCTCGCACCCGCACATCGTGCCGCTGATCGACTCCGGCGAAGCCGACGGGGCGCTCTACTACGTCTCGCAGTTCGTTCCCGGCGGCTCGCTGCGCGACCGGCTTCGCCGCGAACCGCGGCTCCCGGTGAAGGAGGCAATCCGCATCGCGCAGGAAGTGGCCGATGGCCTGGACTTCGCCCACCGGAGCGGCATCGTCCACCGCGACGTGAAGCCCGAGAACATCCTGTTCCTCGACGGCCACGCCGTGATCACCGACTTCGGCATCGCCCGCTGCAGCGACGGCAGCGACGACTCGCTTACCGCCGTCGGCATGGCCGTAGGCACCCCGGAGTACATGAGCCCCGAACAGGCCAGCGGCGAACGCGACCTCCAGCCCGCGAGCGACATCTACAGCCTCGCCTGCGTGACCTTCGAGATGCTGGCGGGAGAGCCGCCGTTCGTCAGCGACGGCGCCCACCTCACCATCGCCCGGCACGTCACCGAAACGCCCCGCGCGGTGCGCCTGCTCCGGCCCGACACGCCACCCGCGGTCGAGCAGGCGGTGCGCAAGGCGCTCGCCAAGGATCCCGCCCGGCGCTTCGCGCGCATCACCGACTTCACCGCCGCGCTGGCATCGGGCGACGAGCCGCCCGTACTGCCCCCGGCCGCCCGTAGCCGCGCCGTGGCCGTCCTCCCGTTCGTGAATGCCAGCCCCGATCCGGACAACGAATACCTCAGCGACGGCATCACCGATGAGCTCATCGACGTCCTCTCACGCGTGCGCGGGCTGCGCGTGGCGTCCCGGACGTCGGTCTTCGCGCTCAAGGGGAAGCCGCAGGACGTGCGCGCCATCGGGGCGCTGCTCGGCGTGGCCGAAGTCCTCGAGGGCACCGTACGCCGGTCCGGTGATCGATTGCGCATCTCCGCCCAGCTCACCTCCACCGAGGACGGAAGGCTCCTCTGGTCGCAGCGCTACGACCGCACCCTCGACGACGTCTTCGCCATCCAGGACGAGATCGCTCGCACCATCGCCAACACCCTGCGCGCGACCTCGTTCGCCGACATCGCCGAGCCGCTGCCCCAGCGCTACACCCAGAACGTGAAGGCGTACGGGCTCTACCTGCGCGGACGATTCGCCTGGAACAAGCGCACCCAGGCGGGCATCGCAGAAGGCATCCGCTACTTCGAGCAGGCGATTGCCGAAGACCCGTCCTACGCCCCGGCGTACACCGGACTCGCCGACTCGTACGCGCTGCACGTGGACTACCGGAGCGTGCCGGTGGCCGAAGGGTTCGCCCGGGCCAAGGAGTACGCGCGCAAGGCCATCGCGCTCGACGATACGCTGGCCGAGGCCCACGCGTCGCTGGCCTGGAGCCTGTTCATCTACGATTGGGACTGGGATGGCGCCGATCGCGAGTACCGGCGCGCCATGGAGCTTGACCCCGCCTACGCCACCGCGCACCAGTGGTACGGCTTCCTCCTCACGGCGCGCGGAGCGCACGACGAGGCGCTGCTCGAGCTGCACACCGCGCTGGAGCTCGATCCGGTGTCGGTGAGCGTGCGGCGCAGCGCCGGGTGGGCGTACTACTATGCGCGGCGATTCGACCGCGCGCGCTATCACCTCGACCGCGCGGTGGCGATGAATCCCACCGCCGAGGAGACGTTTCGCGTGCTCGGCCTGACCCTGCTCCACCTCGGCCAGCACGCCGATGCCGAGCGCGTCCTCCGCGAAGGGTCTGCCCTTCCCGGAGCCGGCACCTACGATCTCGCCACGCTCGGCCATGTCCTCGGCATCATGGGACGACGCGCCGAGGCGGAGGATCTGCTGGCCAGCCTGGAGCAGCGCGCCAGCGAGGGGTATGTCTCGCCGGTGGCGTTCGCCACGCTGCACCTGGGACTCGGCAACCTGGACCGCGCGCTCGACTATCTGGAGGCGGCCTTTGCCGAGCGCCGCGGCTGGCTGGCGTACATCAACGTGAATCCGACGCTCGATCCGCTGCGGGGAGAAGCGCGGTTCAAGGAACTGGTCGTGAAGATGAAGCTCATGAACAGTTGATCGCGGTCAGCGGTCAGCGGTCAGCGGTCTGCGGTCAGCCTTCAGCGGTCAGCGGTCAGCCTTCAGCGGTCAGCGGTGGGCAGCAGTTGCCTGATAGCTGATAGCTGATTCTATACCTCCGCCCTGATCCCGCCGACGTCCAGGCCGGCGGCGCCCACGCGCTCCAGGAAGATCTGGTGCAGCGACGGCTGCACGAGCTCGAACCGCTGCACCCGTGCCCCCGCCTGCACCACGCGCCGCAGCAGCACCTGCGGATCGGCACCATCGGCCATCTCGATCTCGAAGAACCGGTTCGAGTCGTCCACGCGCTTGACCAGCCCGTGATCGGCCAGCACGTCGGCGATGCCGTCGCCCGATTCCAGCGCCAGTACCACGTGACGTCCGCCGTGGTGCTCCTTCACATCGGCCAGCAGGCCGTCCAGCACCATCTCGCCCCGTGAGATGATGCACACCGAGTCGCACAGTCGCTCCGCATTCTCCATCAGGTGGGTGCTGAAGATCACCGTCTTCCCCGCCCGGCGGAGGTCCACCACGGTATCCTTCAAGGCCTGCGCGTTGATCGGATCGAGTCCGCTGAACGGCTCATCGAGTACCACCAGGTCCGGATCGTGCAGCAGCGTGCTGATGAACTGCACCTTCTGCTGCATGCCGCGCGACAGGTCGTCGATTTTCGACAGACCCCAGTCCTTCTCCGGCGTCCGGAGTCCGAGCCGCTCCATCCATTCGGTGATTCGTGTATCGGCCAGCCGCGGCGAGATGCCCTTCAGTTCCGCCAGAAACCGCAGCAGCCTTCGCACCTGCATCTTCCTGTAGAGACCACGCTCCTCAGGCAGGTATCCCACCCGATCGGTGAGCCCTTTCGCCGTGTTGGGGTGCCCGAAAATGAAGATGCTGCCTTCGTCGGGCTCGATGATGTTGAGCACCATCCGGATCGTCGTCGTCTTGCCCGCTCCATTGGGGCCCAGCAGGCCGTACACCGATCCCCGCGGAATCCGCAGCGAGACGTTGTTGACGGCGGTGTGGCCGGAATAGCGTTTGACGACGTTGCGGATGTCGACGGCGTAGTCAGGCAAAGTCGTGGTCAGGGGGCGAGGGTCAGACAGATAGCACGCAGCTCATGGCTCATGCGCCATACGTCAGCTGAATGTAGTCACGCAGGGGTCAGCTATCAGCTATCAGCTATCAGCGGACAGCGTTCAGCTTTCAGCCGTCAGCCTTGGCTGCTACGTTCCGATTTCCTTTGGCCTTGGCCTTTGGCCTTTGGCCTTTGGCCTTTGGCCTTTGGCCTTTGGCCCGTGGCTTTTTGGTCCCTGACCTATGAGCTCTTTCAGGTATGGTCCCCGCCAGGCCACGCTCACCGTCATCGCGGGTGTCGGCGGTTCGCTGCTGCTCCTGTTTCTGGCCGCTCCGCTGGTGGAACTGGTGGCCGAAGGCGGCCGGCGCGGGGTCACGCATCTGGCCACCGATCCTGAGCTCCGGCAGGCGCTGTTTCTCACGACGTTCACGGCGACCCTGGCGACCGTCATCGGCGTCGCCGGTGGCACACCGATCGCGTACCTGCTCTCGCGTTTCCGATTCCGTGGCCGCGCGCTGGTTGCCGCCATCCTCGACCTCCCGCTGCTCATCCCGCATCCGGTGGCCGGCATCGCGCTCCTGCTCGTCCTCGGACGCGAATCGGCGGTCGGCTCGGCCGCTCTCCAGTTCGGTCTGCGCGTGGTGGGGTCACCCGCGGGCATCGTGTGTGCGATGCTCTTCGTCTCCGCGCCCCTCTACATCAGTGGTGCACGGGAGGCGTTCTCGCGTGTGGACCGCCGCTTCGAGGCGGTGGCGCGCACCCTGGGCGACGATTCGTGGCGTGCCTTCCGGCGGGTGACGCTGCCGCTGGCCTCACGGGGAATGACCGCAGCCGCGGTAGTGATGTGGGCGCGCGCGGTGAGCGAGTTCGGCGCCATCGTCATCCTCACATACAATCCGAAGACGGTGAGCGTGCTGAGCTACGACCGGTTCACCACGTTCGGTCTGTCGGAGGCCCTGCCGGTGGCGGCGATTCTCGCGCTCCTGGCGCTGGTGCCGCTGACCATTCTGCGCGCCCTGCGATACGACCGCGTGACCGTCCCGGGAACACCGCCGTGATCGAGGCGTCGGCACTCAGCGCGCGTATCGGCGCGTTCCAGCTCTCCGATGTCACGTTCACCGTGCCGCAGGGCGGCTACGGCGTGGTGATCGGTCCGGCCGGATCGGGCAAGACCACGCTGCTCGAAACCATCGCCGGGATCGTCCGCCCCGTCGCCGGAGCGCTTCGGCTCGACGGACGGGACACCTCAGGCATTCCGCCGGAACGTCGCGACCTGGGGCTCGTCTATCAGCACGCGTTTCTCTTCCCGCACCTGTCGGTGGCGGCCAACGTGGCGTATGGCGCCCGTGATCCGGCTTCGGCCGCCGAGCTGATGGAGCGCTTCGAGGTGGCCGCTCTGGGCGATCGCGACGTCGCGTCGCTGAGTGGAGGGGAGCGCCAGCTGGTGGCACTCGCCCGCACCCTCGCGCACCGACCCTCGATCCTGCTCCTCGACGAACCCTTCGGCGCCCTCGATCCGCGGCGGCGCGCCCGGACCCGGCGCGAGGTCCGCGCCCTCCATCGCGAGCTCCGCTTCACCGTGCTCCAGGTGACGCATGACTTCACCGAGGCCGGCTTGTTAGGCGACGTGGCGATACTCCTCGACAGCGGCCGCGTGCTCCAGACCGGCCCTCCCGAGCGCGTCTTCCGCCGTCCCGCGTCGCCGTACATCGCAGAATTCCTGGGCGCCGAGAACGTGCTGGCCGGCACCGCCCGCCCGCTGGCCGAGGTGGCGCCAGACTGGATCGAGGGAGAACCCTCCGATCTGTCGGAGGGCTATCATCCGGTGGAATTCCGCAGCGGCCCGTTCACCATCTACACCGTCGGTCAGGCGTCCGAGGGCCCGTGCTACGCGGTGATCCGCGCCGAAGAGGTGGTGTTGTCGCTGGCGCCGCAGAACACTTCGGCCCGCAACCTGTTCCGCGGTCGCATCGTCGAGATCAACACGTTAGGCGCGTTTGCGCGGGTGACGGTCGAGGTGGAGGGCGTGCCGCTGGTGGCTGCGATCACCACCCGCTCGGTGCAGGAGATGCATCTGGGCGAGGGGGTGGAAGTCTGGGCGACGTTCAAGGCGATGGGTGTGCATCTCTGTTAAGTTGAACTGCCCGCGGTGTCGGTCGAGGCTGGGGACGGAGGGCACGGGCATTTGGTGCGAGCGAGACGCGATGCCGCGCGTTCGGCGGCGCGCAAATGATCCGGGAAATCCCAACGGTGCGCTCTATCGTCTTTCCGACCTCGCCGGGCCTCCCGGCTTGCGAAACCCAGCGGTCCACCATTACCGTAATACGTATTACACAATACATATTACGGTGCCCCATGCCCATGTCCACCCTCACGTCGAAGTACCAGGCCACGATCCCCCGGCAAGTACACGAGGTTCTGCAGCTCGCCGCCGGAGACCGCGTCGAGTTCGTCCTCGACGCCGGAGGAGGCGTGCGGCTGCGCAAGGCGCCGCCGCGAGACGCCGAGCTGCACGCCCTCGAGGCAACGTTGTCGCCGGAATGGGACTCGGATAGCGATGACGACGCGTATGCCCGACTATAGTCCGGGCGAAGTTGTCATCGTCCCGTTCCCGTTCACCGATCGCCAGGCCGCGAAGCGGAGGCCGGCCGTGGTCTGCTCGTCCAGCGCGTCCAATCTCTAGGCCGCCCACCTCGTTCTCGCGATGATCACGACGGCCACGCACTCGCCCTGGCCCGACGACGTCGCGATCCGCGATCTCGAGGCCGCCGGACTGCCAGCCGAGTCAGTCGTGCGCTGGAAGCTCTTTACCCTCGATGCGTCGCTTGTCCTGCGCACAGCAGGTGCACTCTCCTCGCAGGATCGCACCGCCTGCCGCAAGCACCACCCCGTGCGGTTCTGACCTCTGACCTGTGACCTCTGACCGGCCTTGCACCTAAAGTGAGTTTAGGCCGCCCCATTATATGCAGCGGCGGCGGTTTGTGTGCAGCCGGAGAGGCTGGAGACACTCACGCCCAGGTCGAAGATTGAGTGCACGACGCAGACGATGTTGTGCGCGATGACCTTCAGCAGGAGTTCGTTTCGCTGTGCCGCAAAGGTCTTCGACCGGAGCGTGTCGCCGAAAACGCGCTTCACGGCGGAGAACGTGGACTCCGCATTGCTCCGGCCGTGGTAATGTGCCAGAAACTCGTCCTGCCGGTACTGGTAAAGATGGTACAGCTTTCTCCGCGCCGGCGATGCCTTCGCATGGGCGCTGTCGAGCTTCGCACGGACCCGAAGCGGGATGATCGGCTCTGCGCCGAGCCGCGCGGTGAGGTCCACATTGGCGCGCGACCCGTAGGCCTTGTCAGCGACCACGGTCTGGAGTGCGAAGTGCGCCGCGCCGGAACTCCACGAGCGGCGCGAAGTGCGGCGAGTCGTTCGCGTCGCGGTGAGTCACGCGCGCGGCCGCGATGACGTTGGTCTTCGTGCCAACCAGTGCATGGAGCTTCACGACATTCCGAAACTCCTGCCCGCCCCCGTATTTCGCCGTGAAATGCCGGTAGTACTGCTGGGTGCCAAAGCCGGTCGAGTCCACGGCGAACGTGCTTTCGGTGGAGCCGAGCGGCGCGGCGCTGGCGATGACAAGGTGTTCAAGCATCGGCGTGATCGTCGCGTCTTCGATGACACTGAGGACTCTGTCGGTCGTATCGCTGGCGGAACGACGCGCCGCCGCACGCCGTCATTAGTTGCCTAGCCGCCGCAGGTCATTTTCCGCCGATTCCGAATCGCGGTCGCAAGTCATTGTCACACAATTACTTGCCTAAGTGTCCCCCCGTGGATAACATTTTGCGGTAATATTCGTGACATTCGGTTGCTTAATCCGATGCCGTGTCGGAACTTGAGCCCGTTGTTACGCGTAATTAAGGTAACCGTCTAACCTTGACCTTCAGCCTAGCATGGTCTAGAGTCTGACGCTCGGACGCCTGCAACTAGCTAACACTCACTGGAGTACGAATTGGGCCGTTCTGATTTCTTGTTTGCATCTCCCAGCTTCCTAACCGGCTTGGGTCGCACCATCGACATCGGCGCAACGCTGGAAGCTTGCAGTTACAATATCAGCGCGACGCCGAAGGATGCCGACCTTTGGGCAATCGCGCAGGATTGGGCTGCTGTAGGAAATGATCTCCGCGCCGCTACCGAACGTGCGGAGGTGTCTAGTGAAGAAGAGTCCTCCGCGAAAGTCGGGTGAGTAGAAAGAACCGACACAAGAAAAGGGGCGCGAATATCGCGCCCCTTTCTGCTTCCGTCCCAAACATCGAAACATCATCGGAGGCTCCCCAACCCGTAAGGCCGCCCGCGAACGTACCTCAAAAGGTCTGGCTTCAGTATCAGGAGTACGCGGGCCCCATCCCGCCGCCAGCACTACTGGAACACTACGAGCGCGTCTGCCCCGGCGCAGCGGACCGGATAATCCAACAATTCGAAGAACAGGGCAGGCATCGGCGCGTATTGGAAAAACGAGTTGTCACGCACAACATGTTCAGCGCGACGCTCGGACAGGTCACCGGTTTCCTCCTGTTTCTCGCCGCGATAGGCGGAGGAGTGTTTCTCCTCTATCACGATAAGCGTATCGAGGGACTTGGGAGCATCATAACAGCGGTCGGCGGCGCGGCATGGGTGCTGCGGAAGGCCGAAACGAGACGGCGCGCAGATCTAGCGCAGAAGCGAGATGAACGTCCGAGACGGTAGAAGCGCCCCGAACCCTCGGGGCGCTCCTCTTTTATGTGCAACCGTCCGACTTTATGTGCAGCAGCCCCCTTAGGTGCAAAGCCCGTCTGACTTCTGGCGTCTGACCTGAGAGGTCTGACGTCTGGCCTCCGACCTCCGACCTCCCGACGGTGTACCACTCCCCGGCTTGTCGCCTGTCCGGAGCCCACTGAACGTTCGTCGCAATGAAAATGCATGGCAGAACTGCAAGACCCCACTCCACGGCGCTCGCCTCCCTGAGCGCAATACTCCTGGCTGCAGCGTGTGCGTCGGGTGGCAGTGCTCCACCGCAGAGCATCACGCGCGTTCCGATCCCCTACGAGCAGCCGCTCCCGCCCCTCGCGTCCCTCGAGGCGCACCTGCGGCTGGCCGGATCCGAGAGCACGTGGGTGGCGCGGGGCCCCGGCTTCGAGCTGAGGGCGCGATCCCGGCCCGACATGCCGCGCCTCAACACCACCCTCCACCAGCTCGCCGAGGTCTATGGCCGCGCCTTCGGCTCCGACCCCGCTCTGGTCATCGTCACGGTCAGACGCCTCTCGCGCGAGGCGCAGACCGTGCTGCCGGCGCCGTCCGTCCCGGCCACCACCGAGCCGGTGGTCGAGATGACCGTCGGTCCCGCCGGCGATCCTGTCGACGAGGAGAGCCTCAGGATGGGACTGCGCGAGGCAGAAGGCCGCGGCGGAGAGGCGGACCGGTCGGGACGCGGCGGCGCCGGCCGCGGACAGGGGCTCGGCGGCATCAACGGCGTCGATGCGCCAGGCACCAGGCGTTCCTTCGGCGTGACGCGCCCGGCCGCGTTAGGCACCGTGGCGCGCGTCGAGCGTGCCTGGCTCTCGGCGCGCGCCACGGCGCTCACCGGCACGGCCGCCACCGATCGCCAGCGCGCCGGACTGGAACCGGATCCCCGCATCCCTGCCTGGGCCGAGGACGCCATCGCGTCGCTGGCGGCGGACTCGCAGACCGTGAACTACCTGGCCGCCCGGCTCGCCCGGGAGATCGACAGTCTGTACCCGCTCGACCGGCTCTTCACCATGCGACGCCCGGCCGAACCCCGGCTGGTGAGCGCGGCCGAAGGCGCCGACTCGGCAGGCCGGCGGGGAGGCGCGGCCCAGCGGGGCGGCATGGAAGGCCGGCGCGGCGGAGGAGCGCAACGCGGATTCGGATACGGGACTTTCAGCGCGGTGCTGCGCGGCGCCGCGCTGTTTGACGCCGAGGCCCAGGCCGTGGGCCAGTATCTCGCCTCGCGCGAGAGCCCCCGGATCATCGGCGCGATGGTGGACAGCCAGGTCGTGGGCAAGCCGGCGGTGTCGGCGCTGGCCGGCGCCAAGATGCTCCCGGCCCAGCTGCCGGCGCTCGAGGCGCAGTGGCAGAAGTGGCTCGACTATCGCGCGCGCGGCACGTCTGACGAGCGGTCGCCACGGGGACGGGAGCGCGGACCCGGGCGATAGCCCCACCGCCGCCACCTCCGGTCAGGGCGGCGGTTCTCTGCCGACCAGGATGCGCTGACCCTCCACGCGCACCGTGAACGCCAACGCGCCCTGCTCGGCCGGACCGCGGCGCACCGCACCCGTATGGCAGTCGAAGCGCGCGCCGTGCCAGACACACTCCAGGTTCCCGTCGCTCAGCACCTCCCCCGCCGACAGCGCCATCCCCTGGTGCGGGCACTCGTCCAGGAACGCGCTGATCGTGTCGCCGTAGCGGACCAGGCAGACCCGTTCGCCCGTGGGGAGTTCCGCCGGGTACACGCCGTCGCCCGGCAGGTCGGCCAGGGTGGCGACCGCGTGCAGCGTCTCGATCATGGCTCCTGGCGCAGCGCCGACCGCAGCGCGTGCCATGCGAGGCTGGCGCACTTCACCCGGATCGGGAATCGTGCCACCCCGGCGAACGCCTGCAGGGAACCTAACGAGGCATCGGGCGCCCGGGCGCCGCTCCCGGTGACCAGCGCGTGGAACTGTTCGAACAGCGCCTCGGCCTCGCCGCGCGTCTTCCCCTTCACCGCCTGGGTCATCATCGACGCCGACGCCTTGGAGATGGCGCATCCTTCCCCGGTGAACTTCACGTCACGGATCACGTCGCCCTCGAGATCCACGAACAGCGTGAGCCGATCGCCGCACAGGGGATTGTGGCCCTCGACCCGCCGCGCCTCCGGCAGCTCGCCCCAGTTCCGCGGGGCGCGGTTGTGGTCGAGGATGACCTCGGCGTACAGCCCGTCGAGCTCCATCGTCAGGCAAAGAGCGCGCGCACGCGGTGCAGCGCGCGTACCAGCGCGTCCACCTCGTGGCGCGTGTTGTACAGATAGAACGACGCCCGGGCCGTGGCGGGAACGCCGAATCGTCGCATCAGCGGCTGGGCGCAGTGATGTCCGGCGCGGATCGCGATGCCGTCGTTGTCGAGCACTGTCGCCACGTCGTGCGGATGGACGCCCTCCAGCACGAAGCTCAGCACGCCGGTCTTCTCCGGCGCGGTGCCGATCAGCCGAACCCCGTGCACCTCGCCCACCCGTTCGGTGGCGTAGGTGAGGAGGTCGTGTTCGTGGGCCGCGACCGCGGCGCGGTCCACGCGCTCCAGGTATTCGATCGCGTGACGGAAGGCCACCACCGACGCGATGTCGGGCGTCCCCGCCTCGAACTTCGCCGGCAACCGGGCGTACGTGGTACGCTCGAAGGTCACCGTGTCGATCATGTCGCCGCCCCCCTGGTACGGAGGCAGCCGGTCGAGCCACGTCTCCTTGCCGTAGAGCACGCCCGTGCCGGTGGGGCCGAGCATCTTGTGCGCCGAGAAGGCGAGGAAGTCGCAGTCCACGTCGCGCACGTCCACCGCGATGTGCGGGGCCGCCTGCGCCGCGTCGAGCAGCACCGGAATCCCGCGCTCGTGCGCCAGCGCCACGATCCGCCGCACCGGGTTGATCGTGCCTAACGCATTGGAGACCCAGGTCAGCGCCACCAGCTTGGTGCGCGGCCCCAGCAGGCGCTGGTAGGCGTCGAGGTCGAGCGAGCCGTCGTCGGTCACCGGCACCGGTCGCAGCACCGCGCCGGTCCGGCCGCCCATGAGCTGCCAGGGCACGATGTTCGAGTGATGCTCCATCTCCGATAGCACGATCTCGTCGCCGTCGCGCACGCCGGTCTGACCGAACGTCGCCGCCACCAGGTTGATCGCCTCGGTGGTGTTGCGCGTGAAGACGATCTCGTGGGCGTGGCCCGCGTTGATGTACCGGCGCACCGCCTCACGGGTGGCGTCGTACAGCTCGGTGGCGCGCTCGCTCAGGTAGTGCACGCCCCGATGGATGTTGCCGTTCTCCTCCTCGTAGAACCGCCGCACCGCGTCGATCACCACTTGCGGTTTCTGGCTGGTGGCGGCGCTGTCGAGGTAGACGAGCGGCTTGCCCCGCGGCGTAGTGGCCAGAATCGGGAAGTCGGCGCGGAGCCGTTCGACGTCCAGCACCGGCGGCCGCGCGGAGGGCTCGCCACCCACGGGCGCCACCGCGGCCGGTGCACCCACCACCGCGGCCGGTACGCCCACCACCGCGGCCGGTACGCCGACCGCCGCGGCCGGTACGCCCACCGCCGCGGCCGAGGCGTCGGCGCCCGGAGCGCCGGCCACCGTCGAGCTGCGTCGTGATGCCGTCATCGGCTGGTCAGGGGCGCGCGTCGCCCACCGCTCCCACGAAACGCCGCAGCGTCAGTCCCTCCAGCTCCACCTTGAGCGCTTGCAGCGGAATGGTCTCGAGCACCTCGGCGGCGAACGCGTAGGTGAGCAGGCGCCGCGCCTCGGCAGTCGGGATGCCGCGGCTCTTCATGTAGAACAGCGCGGTCTCGTCGATCCGCCCGACCGTGGCCCCGTGGGTGCACTTCACGTCGTCGGCGAAGATCTCCAGCTGCGGCTTGGTGTCGATCCGCGCGCGCTCCGACAGCAGCAGCGTGTTGTTGGTCTGCTTGCCGTCCGTCTTCTGCGCCTCGGGGTGCACGTACACCTTGCCGTTGAACACGCCGTGCGATTCGCCGTCGAGGATGCCCTTGTAGAGCTCTCGGCTGTAGCAGTTCTCGCGGATGTGCTCGATGCGCGTCTGGTGGTCGGAGTGCTGTTTGCCGTCGAGCATGTACAGCCCGTTGAGCGTGGCGCCGCCGCCTTCACCGTCCAGCGCGGTGAAGATGTTGGTGCGCGACAGCGACGCCCCGGCGGCGAACGAGAACGAGACGAAGTGCGAGTCGCGTTCCTGGTGCGCGGCCACCGTGCCCACGTGGAACGCGCGCGGTCCCTCGCGCTGCAGCCGGTAGTGCTGCAGGGTGGCGCCGGCCGCCACCGAGATCTCGGTCACCGCGTTCGTCAGATAGGCGGTGTCGCCTGACGAGACGTACTGCTCCACCAGGGTGGCCTTGGCGTTCGGCTCCACGATCACCAGCGTTCGCGGATGGCTCACCCCGCCGGCGCCCGCGTCGTCGGTCATGAACAGCAGGTGAATCGGCGCCGCCGGTGCGGCATCGCGGGCCACGTGAACCAGCGCGCCGTCGGTCATGAACGCCGTGTTGAGCGCCGTGAACACCAGCGCCGGATCGTCGAACGACGCGACCCGCGTCAGGTGCCGCTCCAGCAGCGTCGGTTCTTCGCGCAGCGCGCTGGCCAGACTCATCACCCGCACGCCGGGTCCGATGCCCTCCACCCGCGACAGCGCTGGTGCGTAGCGCCCGTTCACGAACACCAGCCGCGGCCACGCGTCGGCGTCCACGAGATACGGCGCGAGCTGCGCGATGCCGATCGATCCGCGCGCCGGATGCATCGGTCCGAACGTCGCCTCGGCGATCGGGGCCGGACTGGTGAAGTGCCAGTCCTCGTTCTTCATCGTCGGGAACCCGAATTCGGCGAAGCGTTCCATCGCCTCACGCCGTCGCGGCGCCAGCCACGCCGGCCCTCCGCCGTCCTCGCCCGGCAGCATCGCGAACTGCTCGACGTACGCGGTGGTCACGTCACGCTCCCGCGCCCGCCGGCTCGGCGGTCACCCAGTCGTATCCCTTCTCCTCGAGCGCCAGCGCCAGCTCCTTGCCGCCCGACCTGGCGATGCGTCCATCCACCAGCACGTGCACGTAGTCGGGGACGATGTAGTTGAGCAGCCGCTGGTAGTGGGTGACCACGATGAACGCGTTGTCCTTGCGGCGGAGCCTGTTCACGCCGTCGGCGACCGTGCGCAGCGCGTCGATGTCGAGGCCCGAGTCGGTCTCGTCGAGAATCGACAACCGCGGATCGAGCACCGCCAGCTGGAGAATCTCGTTGCGCTTCTTCTCGCCCCCGGAGAAGCCGGCGTTCACCGACCGATTCAGCATCGAGTCGTCGAGATCCACCACCTTGAGCTTCTCGGTCATCACGTCGAGGAACTCCAGCGGATCCACCTCCGGCTTCCCGTGCGCCTTGCGGGTCTCGTTGTACGCCGAGCGCAGGAAGTAGGCGTTGGAGACGCCGGGGATCTCGACCGGATACTGGAAGGCCAGGAAGATGCCGGCGTGCGCGCGCACCTCGGGCTCCATCGCCAGCAGATCCTGTCCGTCGTAGGTGACGCGTCCGGCGGTGACCGTGTAGCCCGGATGGCCGGCGAGGACCTGGGCGAGCGTGCTCTTGCCCGATCCGTTGGGGCCCATGATGGCGTGCACTTCGCCCTCGTTCACGGTGAGCGAAACGCCGCGGAGGATTTCCTTGTCGCCGACGGCGGCGTGAAGGTTCTCGATAATCAGCACGGTATTCGGGTATGAGTGGTCAGCTATCAGCTATCAAATAGAGCGAGCAGTTACCAGCGGTCAGCGATCAGCTATCAAACAGAGCGAGCAGTCAACAGAAGTCGGCCGTCGGCTTTCAGCCGGAAGTGTTCATCACCGGCAATCAGCGCCGTTCATCCGACCGACCCTTCCAGCGTGATCCCCAGCAGCTGCTGCGCCTCGAGCGCGAACTCCATCGGCAGTTCCTTGAACACCTCGCGACAGAAGCCGCTCACGATCATCGACACCGCCTGCTCGGCCGACAGCCCGCGCTGCTTGCAGTAGAAGATCTGGTCCTCGCCGATCTTCGACGTGCTCGCCTCGTGTTCCACGATCGCGCTGTTGTTCTGCACCTCGATGTACGGGAACGTGTGCGCGCCGCAGCGGTTGCCGATCAGCATCGAATCGCACTGCGTGTAGTTGCGCGCCCCCTCCGCCTTGGGCAGCACCTGCACCCGGCCGCGGTAGCTGTTGTTGCCGTGCCCCGCCGAGATGCCCTTGGAGACGATCGTCGACTTCGTGTTGCGCCCCAGGTGGATCATCTTCGTGCCGGTGTCGGCCTGCTGGTGATTGTTCACCACCGCCACCGAGTAGAACTCGCCGACCGCGTTATCGCCCTGGAGGATCACGCTCGGATACTTCCAGGTGATCGCCGAGCCGGTCTCCACCTGCGTCCACGAGATCTTGGAGTTGGTGAACGCCTTACCGCGCTTGGTGACGAAGTTGAACACGCCCCCGCGACCCTCGGCGTCACCGGTGTACCAGTTCTGCACCGTGGAGTACTTCACGGTCGCGCGGTCGAGCGCGACCAGCTCCACCACCGCCGCGTGCAACTGGTTGGTCGACCGCTTCGGTGCGGTGCAGCCTTCCAGATAGCTCACGTACGCCCCTTCGTCGGCGACGATCAGCGTGCGCTCGAACTGCCCGGTGTCGGCGGCGTTGATCCGGAAGTACGTGGACAGCTCCATCGGACAGCGCACGCCCTTCGGGATGTAGGCGAACGACCCGTCCGAGAACACCGCCGAATTGAGCGACGCGAAGAAATTGTCGCTGTACGGCACCACCGATCCCAGGTATCGCCGCACCAGGTCGGGATGCTCCTGCACCGCCTCGCCGAAGGAGCAGAAGATGATCCCGTGCTTCTTCAGTTCTGCCTTGTACGTGGTGCCCACCGACACCGAGTCGAACACCGCGTCCACCGCCACTCCCGCCAGCATCTTCTGCTCCTGCAGCGGGATGCCCAGCTTGTCGTACGTCTCGCGGATCTTCGGATCCAGCTCGTCCAGGCTGCCTAACGGCTTGACCGACCTTGGCGCCGAATAGTATGAGATCGCCTGGTAGTCGATCGGCGAATAGTGCACGTTCGGCCAGTGCGGCTCGCGCATCGTGAGCCACCGGCGCAGCGCCTTCAGCCGCCACTCCAGCAGCCACTCGGGTTCGTGCTTGCGCGCCGAGATGGCGCGCACCACGTCCTCGTTCAGCCCGGGCGGAAGCGTGTCGGTGTCGATCTCGGTGCTGAAGCCGTACTGGTAGTCCTTGCTGACCAGCAGTTCGATGTCGGAACTCATGCCCGTGTCCTGTCCTGTCGGTTCCCGTCCCGGTGATCGGGTGCGGGCTGGTCGGGAGACGCGATCCCCGGTATCACCGGAACCGGCTCGTCCCCGGCGACCGAGATGCAGTACTCGCAGCAGTTCGCGCCCTTGGCGATGTGCGTCTGGCGCGTGACCGCCGCGCCCAGCACCTCGGTGATGAATTGCTCCTCGGCGGCGCAGACGTCGGGGAATCGCTCGGCCACCAGCCGGATGGCGCAGTTGTGCTCGGTGAGCGTCGGCAACGCCCCGCCGTGCCCGTGCGTCTCGGCCATGTAGCCTAACGAGGTGAGCAGCTCGGCCAGCCGCCTGGCCCGCTCTTCCATGGGGAGACGGGCCAACTCGGCTTTCGACCCGGCCGCGATCCGGTCCCAGCGGCGCCGGAAGAGCTGCACCACCTCTTCGTCGCCCTGGGTCTCGCGCACCAGGTCGAGCAGCTCGGTCAGGGTCGAGGCGTACTCCCGGGGGAAGAGCGCCTCTCCGGCCTCGGTCAGGGAGTACGCGAAGACGGGTCCGCCAACCCCGTGCACGCGGCGGGCGTACCGGACCAATCCCTCTCCCTCGAGCTCCTTGAGGTGTCGCCGGAGCGCGTTGCCGGTGACCCCGAAGCACTCGGCAAGTTCTTTGATAGTAAGGGGTTGTGATTTCTTGAGGGCGACGATGATCTCGCCCCGCATCCCCTTGTAGCCCGCCGGCACCGCACCCGCGTGATTCATGGTGCGTAGGTTAGCGGGATCCGCCTAATATTTCAACAAAAGTGTTGGTGAATCAGTCGACAGATGACAGCGGACAGCTTGCGAGTGGAGGTGGCAGGGTAGGGCTGTCAGCCCCCAGCCGGCAGAGGGCGCGTCTGCAAGAGCACCGTCGATCGCTGACCTCTGACGGCTCTACTTGGCCGCTGTCAGCTGATCGCTACGGAACGATCACCGCCTTCGTCACCTCGCGCCGCGCGACCGCGTTCAGAGCGCGTCCGGCGTCGGCCAGTCCATAGCGGCCGCCGATCATGTCGCGCCAGGGCACCCGGTCGCCGAACCGCGCCGCCAGCCGGACCGCACGATACAGGTGCGAGAAGTCCGATCCCCAACAGCCGCGGATCTCCACGTGCTTGCGGTTGATCTGCCAGTGCGGGTGGATGCGGACGTCGCCGGTGTCGGTGTAGTGCCCGCATACCACCACTCGGCCACCGTCGCGCACCAGGTCCAGCGCCTGCGGCACCGCCTCGGGGACGCCGGTCGCTTCGATCACCACGTCGACCCCTCGTCCGCGGGTCAGATCGCGCACTCGGGCGGTGCGCTCGTCAGGCGGCAGGTCGAGGCCGATCACGTCGGTGGCGCCCATCCGACGCGCGAAGTCCAGCCGGGATGCGGGATCGCCGATGGCGACGATCCGCTCGGCGCCTGCGAGGGCGGAGAGCGCGATGGCCGATTGTCCCACGGGCCCCACGCCCAGCACCGCGACGGTGTCGGCGAGCCGGACTTCGGCGCGCTCCACCGCGTGGAGCGCGGTCACGAGGCCGCAGCCGCCGCCGATGAACGTCTCGGGGTCGAGCGCATCGGGGAGATGCAGCATGTGCACGCCGGGCTTCATCCAGATCGCCTCGGCCCATCCGCCCAGCAGGCCGTCGGCCACGCCGTAGGTGATGCCGTAGACGCGGCGGTGGGGGCAGCGGGTGGTCTGTTTCGTCACCAGGCAGTGATAGCAGCGACCGCAGGTGCCGTGGACGTCGAGGAAGGTGACCGTGTCGCCTTCGCGGAACGGGACGCCGTCCACGTCCTCCAGCGGCGCGGGGAGATCGGCGATCGTGCCCACCGAGACATGGCCCGGGATGATCGGATACGGAACGCCGCTCAGCCGGCCGTGGTGGAGATGGACATCGGTGCCGCAGACCTCGGAGAAGAGGACGCGGAGCAGCGCGGCACCGGGTTCGAGCTCCGGGGCCGGGATCTGCTCCACCCGGATTGTCGCGTTAGGCGCGGGCATGATGGCGGCGGCGTATGCAGGCATCAGCTGTCAGGTGTCAGCTATCAGTACTTTGGCCTTTGGCCTTTGACCTTTGGCCTTTGGCCTTTGGCCTATGGCCTATGGCCTTTGGCCTATGGCCTTCCATTCCCCATACCAATTCCACAGCAGAATCCCCAACGCCGGAAAGTAGATCGCGTACGCCCATGGCACCGCCAGCCGCACTTCGTAGTCTCCGGGCCTCAAGCCGTGGCGCCAGCCGAGAAAGAGCACGAGACTCGACAGTGACAGCAGCGCCGACTGGCGGAGTGTGCGCGGGATGAGCCAGAGGAGCAACTGATCGTAGAAGAACAGCGCCTGCGGCACGACGCTCATCACGATCAGCAATCGGCCCTCGGGGCGTTTGATGGCGAGGAGTGCGAGCAGCAGCAGGAATCCTCCGGGGCGCAGCAGCGGAATGAACTTCTCCTCACGCCCGCTGATGTTGGCGAGCCATTCGGTGGGCCAGTTGGGCATGATCGCCACGCTGAGCAACAGCAGCACCGCACTGAGGATCGCGGGAAGGAGCAGGGGACGCGCGACCCACACGCCAAGTCCGAGGTTTGGCTTCGCCGGCAACACCAGGCCAACGGCCGGAATCAGAGCTGCGGCGACCATGAGCGGCGACCACTGCCCGAGCGACAACGCGAGAAGGAACGGGGCGCTCAGCAGGAGAGGCAGGCGCGCGGCCCCCGACCGCGCCACGCCCCATGTAAGGAGCCCGGCCGACACCGCCATGAAGATCGCGCCCGCAACGGGTAGTGGCAGCCACGCCACAGGAACCAGCAGGAGATAGGCTGGCAGCGGATAGAGGGCGGGATCGTGACCCGGGTTGAGCGGCCCCGAAGGAATGCTGAGATACGGGTCACCGCCTGCGAGAAGCGTCCGCGCGGCTGACCAGAAGTGGAAGAAGTCAGGCGCGTACCCGGGGCGCGCCATGAGGGCCCACGCCGCGACGCCGCACAGTACCGCCGCGGTCAACGCCACGACTGCAGCAGCGCGGCGGTCGAACGTCTGGTGCAGCGACCAGTCGAGCGTGAGAGACGCGCGGAGCGACATGAAGTTGAGAATGACCCCGGACTCTTCCTGGCGAGAACCTGAACAGGACTCATGATTCGCACTACGGGCGCACATACCCACCGATGCGCCGGCTGCGAGCGAAAGCCGAGCTACCTCAGGTTACTATGGCGCGACCGATCATCTGTGTTGAGCGCATGCAACGGCGGGTGTGTCCCCCAGACATCAACTCTTTTCGTGGCCACTGCGTCTTCAACACGAGATGGCACGGGAATTCCATTGCCTGAGGATGCCTCGGAGCCGTGGAGCCAGCGGCTCGGGGTCGGATCCACGCAGGCCAGAGTCTTTGTCGCCGTTTGGCAAGAGGTCCGACAAGGAATGAGGATGGTCGGACCTTGCGCGAATGATCACAGTGTTGTTTGTTAGTGCTTCCTAATTTTTCTCTCAAAGGTGCCCCATGAATGCCCTTCGCAAGTTCCTCAGGCAGGAGGATGCGATCGCGGTGACCGAGTACGGTCTCCTCATCGCACTCGTGGCAATCGCACTGATCGCGGTTGTGACGGTCTTCGGCAAGCAGATCAGCTCCTGGTTTGCGCGCAAGACGGGACAGATCACGACGGTGTAAGCGCGGCGTGTCGCGGCAGTCGTTGCCGCGGCGCACGCGTCGGTGGTTGAGACGCAGTACGGAGCTCAATGGGCCGGCCAGCGTATGGCGCGTGCTTTCGGCTTCGGGTGATGTTCGCGGCGGTAGCCGCCGCGAAGACGCAGGGTCCACATCTTTACCTCGAGAGGTTGGTATGAACCGCATCCGCAGTTTCCTCAAGGCCGACGACGCCATCGCCGTGACCGAGTACGGTCTCCTGATCGCGCTCGTGGCCATCGCACTGATCGCCGTCGTCACCATCTTCGGCAAGAACATCAGCTCCTGGTTTGCCCGGAAGACCGGCCAGATCACCACGGTCTGACCGAGCAGCTGGCGAAAGCCGGAACGCGGATGCGCCAGGCGGTGGGGCACGGGTTAGCGTGCCCGCCGCCAGCGCGACGCGTCTATCGTTGGGACCCTACGCGAGGAACGGGCATGGTGAGGGAGTGGGGCAGGATCAGACGGGTAATCCGACGACTCGGGAAACTCGGTGCGGATGACGCGCTGGCGATCACCGAGTACGGTATGCTGATCGCGCTGGTGGCGCTCGCCCTCATCGCCGTGCTGACCATCTTCGGCGGCGCGATCTCGAGCTGGTTTGCCCGGAAGACAGGAACAATCACCACCACGTAGCGTACGCCGTGGCTCCGTCCTTCCTCGGACGTCGCCTACGACGTTGCGGGGCGGAGAATCACGCAAGGTGGAGTAGCAGACATGCTTCTGGAATCGCCGAACGGTCCGGCCTGGGGGGCGCTGCTCACGGCTCTCCTGGTCGCGGGCTGCGTCTCGGACGTCAGGTCCCGGCGAATTCCGAACGCCCTGGTGCTCGCGATCGCCGCGACCGGGCTCTGCTATTCCGTTGTCACGCAGCCGCTTGGACAGGGGCTCGGTTCCAGTGTGGCCGGGGTTTTGTTAGGCTTTGTGATCTGGGTCGTCTTTTATGTCGCTGGCGTTCTGGGCGCCGGCGACGTCAAGTTTTTCTCCGCGGCAGGCGCCTGGCTCGGCCCCGCGGCGACCTGGCGCGCCGCGCTCGTCGCCGCATTGGCTGGGGGGGTGCTCGCCGTCTTCTATCTGGCACGCGAACGGCGTCTGGTCAGTACCGTCCGTCGCATGGCCCTTGCAACGTCGTCCCGTACGCCGTCGCTCCTTCGGGAGATGCCCGACACCGCGGGTTCGACGCGGCGCCACCTTCCCTACGGGGTGGCGCTGGCGCTGGGAGCACTGACGGCGGCGTGGGTGCCGCACCTTCTGAGGTAGTGAAGAAAATGATGAATCCGTTCTACAGACTGAGACGATTGGGCCGCGGCGATCGCGGAGCGGTGATTATCGAGTTTGCCCTCGTCGTTCCCATTCTCTTTCTCATGGTCTGGGGCATCATCAACTTCAGCAGAGCCTATCAGAGGCTGAACACGCTGAGCGCGTCACTCCGGGAAGGAGCGCGCTACCGGAGCACGATGGCCAATCCGGACACCGCGTGGATGCGCGATTCGGTGTGCAAACGCGTGTACACCTTCTCCAGCGCGTTCGGATTTCCCATCGACACCAGTCAGGTGCAGGTGCCCGCGTCCAACGGGCTCGAAGTCAGCGTGAGAGTGACGAATTACCAGCTCTTCGCCGGATTGAACTTCCTGGGCAACACTCTGAGCTCCATCCGGGTGACGCGGGAAGCGATCTTCCGGTGGGAGCGGTCGTAGCGAGGTCCCCTCGAAGTTGCCGGCCGGGCGGCGGTGCGGAAACAGTCGTTAGGTCGTTCCCTCGAACCACGTGGTGCGTATGGCTGCAAAACGATACTCGCTGGTCTTCTATGGCGCCGTGGTCGTGGCCGTCGTGGCCACCTACGGGGTCTGGCGCGTGATCGAATCCACCAAGGCCAGCAACCGGATCGTGACCGGCCCGGTCGTCGTGGCCACTCGTGATATTCCCGAGGGAATCATCATCGACCGGCTGGCGCTGGCGGTCGCCCAGTGGCCCCTCACCACGATTCCACCCGCCGCCTACACGCGGATCGATTCGGTGGCCGGGCGGGTGACCAAGGTGCCGATCTTCAATGGCGAACCTTTGGTACCCGGACGGCTCGCGCCGCAGGGCACCTCGGCCGGACTCGAGACCAAGATCACGCCAGGGAAGCGTGCCATGGCGCTTCGCATCAACGACGTGTCGGGCATCGCCGGGATGATCCAGCCCAACAGCCGCGTGGACATCCTCCTCACCGCCAATCCCGCCGGTGACCGGCAGGACCGCACCTCGAAGCTGTTCATGAACAACATGCGCGTCCTGGCAATGGGTAGCACCGTACAGCGCGGCCAGGACGGACGTCCCATCCCGACGTCCGTGGCAACGATTGAAGTGACACCGGAAGAGGGTGAGATGCTCGCCATCGCGCAGTCACAGGGCTCGATCCAACTCCTCCTGCGCGGCTACGGCGACCCGGATTCGGTGGACACCAAGGGAATGACTGCCAGTGACGTAGCGAAGTCGCTACGCGACATTCCGCAGACGCGAGCCGTAAGGCCCGCGCCGCGTGTCGCGACGTCGCGCGTGTCGCCCCAACCCCATCCGATCGAAGCGCCTCCACCCGCCGCGGCGGCCCCGCCACCGGTCGTCCAGAAGGTGGCCCAGAAACCCGACTCGCTCGTCATCCAGATGTTCAAGGGCAGCAAGCGCACCGACATCAAGCTGCCCCGGGACTCGGTCAAGCCCGACACGGGCGGCGCCGGGCGCTAGCGACGGGCGTCGATCTGTATTTCGTCAGGTACCATTACCGGAGGTATCGCTTGAACGGAACAGTCCATCGGGGCCCGCGCGCCCTCGGCGCCATGAGTCTGGTGCTCGCCACACTTCTGGCCGCACCGGCGATGGCGCAGCAACCGCAAACGCCGGTCACCCCCCTCGACCTTCCCGTCGGGCGATCCTTCCCCATCCGGACGGACGCCAATGTCACCCGGATCTCGATCGCCGATCCCGAAGTTGCCGACGTGCTGGCCATCTCCGAGAACGAGGTCGTCATCAACTCGATGAAGTCGGGCGAGACCGATGCCATCATCTGGCTCGCTGACGGCACCCGCACCCACTACCGCATCCAGGTGCACTCCCCATCCGATCGCAAGCAGATCGCCATCGGAGTGAAGTTCGCCGAAGTGCGTCGCGACCTGCTGCGCAACATCGGATTCTCCGGGCTCTGGCGCGATCAGCGTACTCGGGTGGGTACGGGCATCTTCAACTCGGACAATGCCATCGACAAGACCACCGGTGACATCACGATCCCCTCCTCGTCGAGATTCCTGACCGTTCTGAGCGATCTCGGCACCAACGACATCCTCGCGTTTCTCAATGCCGAAGAGCAGACCGGCAAGGCGCGAATTCTCGCCGAGCCCAATCTGCTCGCTGGCAACAAGGACACGGCGAGTTTCCTCGCCGGCGGCGAGCTCCCCATTCCAATCGTGCAGTCGTCCCAGGGATCCAACGGTGGCATCTCCATTCAGTACCGCGAATTCGGAATCCGGCTCAAGTTCGTGGGCGAGATCATCAGTGACAGCCTCATCAAGCTCTCGGTAACGCCTGAGGTCTCGAGCCTCGACTTCAGCAACGCCATCACCCTTCAGGGATTTCGCATCCCCGCGCTCCGCACGAGGCGGGTGAGCAGCACGCTCGACGTCAAGCGCGACGAGAGCCTGATCATCTCGGGGATGTTCGATACCGAGGATGACAACGTCCGCACCGGCCTGCCGTTCCTGAAGGACATTCCCATACTGGGGCTCCTGTTCTCGGATACACGCTGGCAGCGCAGTGAGACGGAGCTGCTGGTGATCGTCACGCCGGTGATCGTCGACCCGATGAATCCGCGCGCCCAGGACATTCTGCGTATGCCGTCCGACACGGCGCGGCCTGGGCTCGACGCGCTCAAACAACGTATTCCACCGCCCAAGAAGCCTTGATCCTGATGGAAGTGACTTTGTCCCTATGAGCCGCCAGGCCCTCATCATTGGCGACGCGGTTGGCGCCGAGTCGGCGCTGGAGCAGACGCTCCAGCGCTACGGCTACACCCGCATCCTCCACCTCCCGGGCATCGCGGAGGGGCTGGAGCTCATCGGCCACGAGCACGTAGACCTGTTGTTCGTTCCCATCGACGACGTGGACGAGCTCCAGCTCGCCGCCATCGATCGGGCGGGCCGACGCGAGCGGCACATGGGTGTGGTGGCCACCGGTCCGCGAACCGATCCGGAGTTGATGCTCCGAGCCATGCGCGCGGGCATCCAGGAATTCCTCGTCCGCCCCATCGTGCTCGCCGACCTGGTCTCTGCGGTGGAGCGACTGCACCGACGGACGACCACGGGGGTGACCAGCGGTCAGGTGTACGCCGTCTTCAGCTCCAAGGGAGGCGTGGGAACGAGCACGGTCGCCCTCAACCTGGCGTACGCGCTGGCGTGCAACCACAAGGAGGCGCGGGTTGCCATTGCCGACCTGGCGCTCCCCGGCGGCGACATCCGCGTTTTGCTCAACGTGCGACCGTCCTACGACCTGGGCGATCTGGCTGCCAAGATCGACCGGGTGGACCGCGAGCTGTTGAACTCGGTCCTCGTTCCCGCGACCGACGGCCTCTGGGTACTGGCCGCGCCCGAACGACCGGAAGCCGAGGAAACGATCGACGCCAACGTCGTTTCGAGCGTGATCCAGCAGTTGCGCGGCGCCTTCAACTACAGCGTGGTCGATTGCGAGACCCAGATGAGCGACCGCACGCTGGCGGCGCTCGACGCGTCGGACCGGATCCTGCTCATCACCGAGCTCAAGGTCCCGGCGATGCGAGCGGCTCAGCGCACCCTCGGGCTGTTCCGGCGACTGGGGTACCCCAACGAAAAACTCTGTGTGGTGGTGAACCGGTATCAGTCCGGCGATGTCGTGTCGGCGGCGGAAGCCGCCGAGGTCCTCAAGATCGACCTGTTCTTCAAGCTGCCTAACGACTACCGGACGGCGTCGGAATCGGCCACCGCCGGCCTGCCGATCGTGAAGAGCCATCCCGAGTCGAAGCTCGCCTGGGGATTCCTGCAGCTGGCGCAGAAGCTGGGCGGCGGAGCGCTCCCCAGCGCCGACCGTGCCGGGACCAACGGGTCGCGCAAGGCCATCCGCAGTCTGTTCACGCGAAAGAGGAGTTGACGATGTCGCTCGTGGATCGCCTGACCGGCCGACGAACTCCTGCCGCGAACAAGGCGGTGGCCGACGTCATCGAGCCGGACGTCGCCGAAGCTGCGACCCCGCCTGCCGACGGCGTACGGGGCTCGAACCTCTTCGCCCGCGCCATCGAAGAAGAGGCGCTGAGCACGGTCGATCAGCTCAAGGTCGACATCCACCACCGCCTCATCCAGCGACTGGACCTGGAGGCGTTGGAGCAGATCAAGGACGAGGCGGAGATCACGGCCCAGATCCGGCTTGCGGTGAGCGAGTTCCTGCGCACCGAGTCCACGCCGCTGTCACAGGCGGAGCGCGAGGAAATCGTCGAGCACATCGTCTGGGAGATCACCGGCCTCGGCCCCATCGAGCCGTTCTTCCGCGATCCCACCATCACCGACATCCTGGTCAACAACGCCCACAACATCTTCATCGAGCGCAAGGGAAGACTGCGCCGCGTGCACGCGCAGTTCCGCAACGACGCCCACCTCATGGCGGTGATCGACCGCATCGTGAGCCGGGTGGGGCGGCGTGTGGACGAGTCGTCGCCGATGGTGGACGCGCGTCTCCCCGACGGCTCGCGCGTCAACGCCATCATCCCGCCGCTGGCGCTCGACGGTCCGGTGCTGTCCATCCGCCGGTTCGGCGCCGACCTCACGGTGCAGCAGCTCCTCGAAAACGGGAGCATGACCGCGGACATGTTCAAGGTGGTGTCGGGGTGCGTGAAGGCGCGGCTCAACGTCCTGATCTCGGGTGGTACGGGCTCAGGAAAGACCACCATGCTCAACGCCCTCAGCTCGTTCATTCCGTCGGATGAGCGACTCATTACCATCGAAGACGCGGCCGAGCTGCGGATGCAGCAGGATCACGTGGTGCGTCTGGAAACCCGGCCGCCAAACTCGGAGGGGAGGGGTGAGGTGATTGCCCGCGACCTGGTCAAGAATGCATTGCGCATGCGTCCCGACCGGATCATCGTGGGTGAAGTCCGTGGCGCCGAGGCGCTGGACATGCTTCAGGCGATGAACACCGGCCACGAGGGGTCGTTGAGCACCGTCCACGCCAACTCGCCGCGCGACGCCTTGTCGCGTCTGGAAACGATGATCCTGATGGCGGGGACGAATCTCCCGAACCGTGCGATGCGCGAGCAGATCGCCTCGGCGCTGGATCTTATCATTCAGGTACAGCGCCTCGCCGACGGTACGCGGCGGGTGGTGAGCATCACCGAGGTCACCGGCATGGAAGGAGAGATCGTCACCACCCAGGAGATCTTCCGCTTTCGCCGCAAGGGTGTGAGCCCGGATGGCAAGATCGTAGGTGCGTTCGAGGCGAGCGGAATCCGTCCACTCTTCACCGACAGGCTCCGCGTCTCCGGCGTCGAACTGCCGGCCGGACTTTTCGACTAGCCTCGCATGCAGGTCCTGATTCTCGCCCTCGTCTTCCTCGGCACCGTCGGCCTCCTGGTTGGCGGCTACGTCTTCGTCAATCGACGAACTCTGGCGGCCAGCGAAGCGGCGCTGGAGCGCCTGCGCGACATCGAGCACTCGCCGCAGGCGGCGCGCAGCATTCTCCGCGACACCAGCGTCAGCGACGTTCCGATGCTGGATCGCCTGCTCGCCGGACGCGGGATGACCGACGTTGTGACCCGGCAGCTGCTGCGCGCCGGACTCACCATGACGCCCGGGAGCTTCGTGCTTCGCGCGTCGCTCAGCCTCGTGGTGGGACTCCTGGTGGGGCGGATGGTCGCGTCCAGCACGGTGACGGTGCTCATCGGCGGGATCGTCGGCGCGGCGCTTCCAATCGGCTGGTTGCGGATGCAACAGGGCAAGCGCCTGCGGATGTTCCAGGAGCAGCTCCCCGACGCCATCGACATGATGGTGAGCGCGATGAAGTCGGGATACTCGTTCCAGGCGGCGATGAAGTTCATCGGCGAGGAAGTGCCGGTGCCGCTCGGTCCCGAGTTCGCGCGCTTCTACGAGGAGCAGCGGCTGGGGATGGAGGTACGCACGGCGCTGCTGGCGCTGCAGGAACGGATCGACAGCCTCGACCTGCGCATGCTCATCACTGCCATCCTCATCCAGCGCGAGACAGGGGGAAACCTGGGCGAGGTGCTGGAGAAGATCAGTACCCTGATGCGGTCGCGGATGGCGCTCAAGGGCGAGATCCAGACGCTCACCGCCGAGTCGAAGCTCTCGGCCAGGATCCTCGGTGCGCTGCCATTCATCGTTTTCGGCGCGGTGAACATCCTCAACCCGGGGTTCATGCGACCGCTACTGAAGACGTCGTATGGCCCGTGGCTGCTGTTCGGCGCCTCAGTTTCGGTCGCGGTCGGGTACTGGATGATGATGAAGATCGCCGACATCGACATCTGAGCGGAGAAACCGAATGAGTCCGATTCTGATCGTCCTTCTCGCGCTCGGCGGAGTCGCCATTATCGTGGCCGGGGCGTCGCTTGTCTCCATGCTGCAGCGCCGCGAGTTGCTGCAGCGTGCCACGGAGGAGATGGACTTCGACACGGCGGCGAAGCTCCTGCGTCCCGAGAGGGGCGGCGGAAAGCTCCGCGCCCGGCTGGAAGAAATGGCGAAGCAGCGCGCCACCGATGCGGAGATGCAATCGAAGCTGGTGCAGGCCGGTTTCGATTCCGCCACCGCGCCCGCGGTCCTCTTCCTGGTGCGCATCGCCGCGTTCGTTTTGATTCCGGCTGTAGCATTTGCCTTCGTACCGCGGAGCGAGTACCTGCTGCTGGTCGCGACTGTCGTAGTGGGGGTCTTCACAGGATTCATCCTGCCGGTCGCCCTGCTCGACCGGTTCGTCCGGCTCCGTCAGGAGCGCATCCGGCGGTCGGTGCCCGACGCCCTCGACCTGCTCGTGGTATGCGTCGAGGCCGGGATCTCGCTCGACGCGGCGATTCTGCGCGTGGCCCGCGAGATCCGGCTGGTGCACCCGGAGCTGGCGCACGAGCTGGCGGTGGTGAACCGGGTGACGAATGCCGGCATCCCGAGAGAGGAGGCCCTGCGCGGCCTCTGGCAGCGCACCGGCGTGGTGGACCTGCGGGCGATGGTGTCGAGCATGATCCAGAGCGAGCGGTGGGGAACGAGCATCGCCACCGTGCTGCGGGTGGCGGGGGAGACGCTGCGGCGGAAGCGGCGCCAGCTGGCCGAACGAAAGGCGAAAATGGCCGCGCTCAAGATGACCTTCCCCTTGCTCCTTTTCATTCTGCCGGCCCTATTTGTGGTGATTCTGGGACCGGCGGTGGTTGGAATTATTCAGGAATTCGGCAAGATTTGACGAGCGGGCGACGACAGTTCAACGCTTTCTCGCGCGTTGGATTTGGCATACAGCGAGAAGCGGGGGAGGAGCAATGCCAGGAGGAATGCGGTCGCGCCGCGGCGCAATTATCGTGATGGTGGGTGTGATGTTCATGGCCATCGTCGCCATCTCGGCTGTGGCCATCGATTTCAGCCGGTTGTGGAGTGTGAAGAACGAGCTCGAGACGTCGGCCGACGCGGCCGCGCTGGCGGGCGCGATCCAGTTCATCGGGCCGCGGGTGAAGGCGCTGGCTGATTCGTTCGCGCGCGCCTACGCGAGCACAGAATCTGGTCATGGCGGGGACGGACTCGGTGGAGTCGGTGGTCATCGGGAAGTGGGACGACAACACCGCCACCTTTACCCGGGCGCACCGGACTCGACGGCGATCCATGTGGTGGTTAGCCGCCAGTCGTCCGGTCTGATCATGAACGCTCTTGGGAGTCCCGAGTCCGCGAATGCGCGCCAGCGCCATCGCCTGGGCGGATGCGCCGGTGTCGACCACCGCGTGCATCAAGCCATGGGCGGTCCCGTATGTAGTCCTGATGGATCGAATCAACATGTATCGAAATGCCCACGAGTCACCGGCTCCGTTCCAGCCGCCCGATTCCTGGGCGAACCTGACGCGGACGTTCGACCAGGTCAACGACATAGCGGCGCTGAACAGCATGACCATTGCCGATCGCACCTTCGACTTGAAGCTCGGGGCCAACCGAGGCTCGGTAGTGGACTCCGTATCGTCAACAATGCCTGGGAACTTCCAAGCGGTGCAGCTCCCGAAGTACTGGGACGCGGCAACGCAGACTTATCCGACTCCGGGACCTGTGAGCGGTGCAAACGCCTACCGCGACAATGTTGCTGGCAACACATGTTATGGTCTGTCGGTGGGGGACCTGCTCAAGACAGAGCCGGGCGACATGACAGGTCCCACAGTGCAAGGCGCAGCGGCAGGTCCATGTCCGACGCTGCACGGTCAGACGGACAATACGAAGAACACTTCACCGTTATTCGGTGATTGCCTGGATGCGAACGGCCTTCCTCCGGACATCAAGGCGGCCTTCTACTTCTGCGCCAGCGGCTGCAATGGTAGCTCGACCGTATCAGTCAACCTGCTAGGGTCATTCACTCTGCTGAAGGTGTATCCTGGGAAAGCCCCACCCAAAAGCACACCTGCATTTGATAAGGCAGAGATCATTGGAGTCTTCAATCCCATTCAGGACTCTGGCCCGGTGGGCGGCGCGAGCACCACGCTTCAGCGCCCGATTCTGGTGAGGTGAGCCCGGCCGCCGAGCCGGTTGTTTCAAGGGGCCGGTGAGGCTTGACGCTCCACCGGCCTCGGTCATTTTGTCCAGTCGCCCCCTCGCTAACTTCTACGCGCTTCATCTCAGCCGCCGGCCAAACACCACGTCGGGTCGGACACAGGCACAGGCATTGCCTATAATCAGCTCGTGTCAATAGCTCCCAGAAATCTCGCAGCAGCCATTGCGGGCTCGGCGCTGCTCAGCGGCTCGCTGCAGGGCCAGATCCCGAGACTTGCCCCCCCGCCGCCGTGTCGGATCCCGGCAGCGGCCTCGTCGCCCGTGGCGTCGCTCCAGGGCGGCCTGCTTGGCCGCGTATCGGGCGGCATGTCGCTGGCGATCCTCCCCTTCGACCAGGACATCGCCGAGGCGGAGAGGCTGCACGTACCGTGGGCGCTGGCGCGGCGCGTGACGACAGAGCTGGCGCGGAACGGTCGTCTGCGCCTTCTGTCGCAGGAGAGCGTCTCGCGCGCCGTGACGCAGTCCGGGGGGATGCGGGATTCGACGATGCGCTTGCTCCAGGCGCAGTACGTGCTGGCCGGCCGGATCTCACAGGAAAAAGGGCGCCAGGACGTGGACGTGGCGCTCTTCCGCTCCGGCCAGACCGTCCCGGTCTGGCGTGCCACGTTCGGCACGTCGTGGACGCTCCAGGCCATGGTAAACGCCATCGCCGGAGGCGTGGAGAAAGCGGTGCTGGGCGACGTGGAGCAGTCGCGGCCGTCGCTGCGTCCAGGAAACGCCGATGCGTATGACGCCGTTGCCGCAGGTGACTTTGCGCTGGAGTCCACGACGCTGGGTGGGGCAGACTCGGCCCGCGCGGCGTACGAGCGCGCCGTGCGCATCGCACCCTCCTCGGCGGCGGCAGCATCGCGACTGGCTCTGGCCCTGGTCGCGATCCTGGAACGTGGGGGGAAGGTGCCTGGGTCGAGCACCCTGGCGCTGACCAACCGGGTGGACGCACTCATTTCTCAGGCGCTGGCGGCGGATTCGACCTGGCCGCAGGCCTGGACAGTGCGGGCGATGCTGGCTCGACTGCGCGACCCGGTGCATTTCCAGGGAGCCGTGGCGGCGCACGCGCGCGCCATCGCGCTCTCGCGCGACGATGCCGAGGCCGAGTACGAGTACGGGGCGACGCTGATGCGGCTCGGGGAGGATCGGGCGGCGGAGGCGCATTTCCACCGCGCGCTGGCGCTGGAGCCCAACGACGCGGCGGCACTGGCTGCCCTCAGTGAGTTGGCGGTGCGGCAGAATCGGTGGGTGGAGAGCTGCGCGTTCGCCAACGCCAGCATCGAGGCGTGGCCGTTCGATCCCGTGCCGTACGCGGCGCGGGCGCGGGCCCGGCTGCATCTCTCGCAGGCTCGTGATGCTTACTCCGACGCCGAGACCGCCGCACGGTTGACGGGCGCGGCGTGGGTGACGGCGCTGCACGTACTGGTGGAGGTGGCAGCGGATGGGGTGGATCGGGCGCGACCACCGGCGATGGCACTGGTGGCGCGGTGGCTGGGGGCTGGACGAGTGCTCACACCGCGCGATGCCTCGTACCTGGCGATGGCATTCGTGTCGGTAAACGAGCCCCGCTACGCCGTCGAGGCGATGCGGCGCGTGCGCCCGCTTGGTGCCGATCTGGTCACTGATGTTCGTGATCCCGCCCTGGAGCCCATCCGCTCGGACACGACCGTGGCTCGGTTGCTCGGCGAGGCGAGGGGGAAGGGCAGGGGCGGCGAGAACCTGCCGCGGAAGTAGCTCCGCATCGCACGAGAGCCGCCGGGAAAGTCGCCACCAATGACCTCGCTGCCGCAACTGTCATCCGGCGTGGCAACTGTCCTGGAACGCGGTCAGCCCGTTGGTCCGGCGTCCGCGATCGAGCTGAGCGTGGTGATGCCATGCCTCAACGAGGCGGAGACCATAGCGGTCTGTGTGCGAAAGGCGTTCGACTCGTTGGAGCGCCTGGGGATAGCGGGGGAAGTGATCGTGGCCGACAATGGCAGCACCGATGGATCGCGCGAGCTGGCGCGGGCGCTCGGAGCGCGCGTGATAGAGGTGCCGGTACGCGGCTACGGCGCCGCGCTTCAGGAGGGCATTCGCGCTGCGCGCGGTCGATACGTGGTAATGGGTGATGCCGACGACAGCTACGACTTCGGTGAAATCCCGCGTCTGTATGCGAAGCTGGTTGAGGGCTACGATCTGGTGCAGGGCTGCCGCCTCGAGAGCGGAGGCGGACGAGTGATGCCGGGAGCGATGCCGCTCACCCACCGGTGGTGGGGGAATCCGATGTTCTCCTGGATGGCCAGACGGTGGTTCGGCGCGCCCATCCACGACGTGTATTGCGGTCTGCGGGGGTTCACCAAGGTACACGTCGAGCGCCTCGACCTGCGCTGCACGGGGATGGAGTACGCCACGGAGATGATCATCAAGTCGAGCCTGTTCGGGAGCCGGGTGGCCGAGGTACCGATCACCCTGCATCAGGACGGACGGAAGAGCCACGCACCGCATTTGCGCACCTTCCGCGACGGGTGGCGCACGCTGCGGTTCTTTCTGATGTACAGTCCGCGCTGGCTCTTCCTGTTGCCCGGTGCGGCGCTCATTCTGTTCGGCATCGTGGGGTATTCCCTGGCTCTTCCCGGAGTGACGATACGCGGGCTGCACTTCGACGCCCACACCCTGCTGTTCGCGAGTCTCGCCATCATCGCCGGCTATCAGGCGATCACGTTTGCCGTATTCGCCAAGGCGTACGCCATCGGCCAGGGGCTTCTGCCGGTGGATGACCGCCTGCACGCGGCGATCCGGCGGGTGACCCTGGAGCGCGGGCTGGCGTCAGGCGCGGTGTGCGTCGCATCGGGCGCGGCGCTGCTGGTTGCGGCGGTGCTGCAGTGGCGAGCCGCGAATTTCGGATCGCTGGACTACAGCCACACGATGCGATGGGTCATTCCTGGCGTGACGCTGTCGGTGCTCGGTTTGCAGACTGTGTTCTCGAGCTTCTTTCTGAGCATCCTCGCACTCGGTGTGAACCGGCTCCCCGCCTCCGCGGCCGATCGTTGACCACAGGTACCTCAGCGCAACGTGCCGGCCATGAGTTCGCCTGAACGCGCGCGCGCCGGGGGCGAAGACGTCGAGGCCGCGCAACCCTCCCTGGTGAGCGCTTCGCCCGCGCAGTGGAGCCGCGGAAGGTCCGGTGCCGTCGCGGCGTTCACCGGCTGGGTTGTCGCGGCGTGCGGATTCGCGCTGGCAACGGCGTCGGTCCACGAGTTTCGCGTGCTGTGGTTGCGGTACGTGCGGCATGAACTGACGTGGACGGGTCGTGAATTCCTGTGGATGGGGCCTCTGTCGTACCTGATTGTGTTCGTGCCGTTCGGCGTGCTGTGGGGGCTCACGGCCGCGGCCCTGCGACCGATGCGCCAGCCCGCCCTGGCACGGTCGCTCTTTGGAGGGATGGCGACCTTCGCCGGCCTGGTGGTCGTTGTGCCAGGGGTTCATCCGCTGGCTTCGCTGATACTCGCCATGGGTGTGGCAGCTCGACTGGTTGACTCGCGGGTGAGCCCGAAGTACGGCTGGGTCCCGATGACCGCGCGACTGATGGCGATTCCGGCTCTGATCATCGGCGCCTGCGGTGGACTCGGGCAGATGAGCCGCGAGTGGCGCGAAGGGCGCGCGGTGGCCGCACTGCCAGCCCCGCGCAACGGTGCGCCCAACGTGGTGCTGATCGTCCTCGACGCCGTGCGGTCGGCGAACCTGAGCGCGTATGGATACGCTGAACCTACGACACCAGTGCTGGGGCGCGTTGCGCGGGAAGGCGTGCTGTTCGAGCGCGCAATCGCAACGGCGCCGTGGACGCTTCCGTCTCACGCCGGGATGTTCACGGGGTTGAACCCCGGTGAGCTTCACGCCGACTGGAAAGTTCCCTTCACCCGACGCGTGCCGACTCTGGCGGAACTTCTGCGTGACCGAGGTTGGGAGACGGGATTGTTCGCCGCAAACTACTGGTATCTGACGTGGGAATCGGGACTGGGGCGGGGCTTCACGCACGTTGACGACTACAAGCTGTCGCTGCGTGAAATCGCGCGTTCCAACATCTTCCTGCAGGCCTTGGGAGGGGATGCGCTGATCAATCGGACATCTCCGTGGATGTTTTATGCCCACGATCGTCGCGATGCACCGGAGATGGTCGATCGGTTTCTCGGGTGGCAGCGGCAGACGGGCGCAAGACCGTTTTTCGCCTTCATCAACCTCCTTGATGCGCACGAGCCGTATCATGCGCCAGCGCAACTGCGCGCGCGGTTCGCGGCTCCCACGAAGACAATGGACGTGGCGGACTACGATGCCGCCATCGCCGGGATGGATGGCCAGATCGGCCGCCTGGTGGACTCGCTGCGGAGCCGCGGAGTCCTGGATCGGACGCTGCTGGTCGTGACATCGGACCACGGCCAGATGCTTGGTGAACACGGACTGGCCTGGCACGGCAACAGCGAGTACCTCCACGTCCTCCAGGTCCCGCTCATCGTGCGATTCCCTGGGAAGGTGCCGGCGGGGAAACGCGTGCGAGGCATCGTGAGCCTCCGCGATCTGGCGCCGACGATACTCGATATTGTGTCAGGTCCCGCGGCGCCGATGTCCGATCGGTCGCTGGCGAGGTATTGGCGCGATTCTCTCCCGCCAGATTCCGGCGCAGGCGTCGCCGTCGCGCAGGTCAGTTGGCTGCCGAGCGGAGGAGAGGGCCCCGTTCACTACGGCCCGATCGACGCGCTGATAACCGATCGCTGGCACTACATCGAGGGGCCGCGCACCAATCGCGAGCTGTACGACTACATGGTCGATCCCTTCGAGATCCACGATCTGGGAAAGGACCCCGTATTCTCGGACACGTTGCGCGCGCTCTCCCGCCAGCTCAGGGGCATTGCACCGACCTGGGCGCCGTTGCCGCGCTAGGCAGAATCCGGGATGTACATTGGTGGCGCCATGAAGTGTGACGAATGGTCCCACGCAGTGTCGCAGGCGGTGACGATGGCGCCTGACGCCTCACACGATGCGGTCGTCACGGCTCCGGGTCGGAGCTGCGTCCTCCTTGGGTAGACGCAGTACAATCCACAGCGCCGGCAGATACATGAGGGCGATGGTGGCGTAGGCGCCGGCGTATGCGGAATCGGTGAACGTGGCGAAGGTCGTGTGGGCGGGGAGAATGATCACCACCACCGCCGACAGGAGCGACAGCAGCAGCACACCGCGCAGCGTCGGCGGCAGGAAACAGAGCAGGAACGCCGCGCTCACGCCCGGCGTCTGGGGAACGATGGAGAGCACGGCCAGCAGTCTCCCTTCCCAGCGGCGCCAGCGCAGGAGCGAGAGCACCAGGGGAATCCCGATCGGAAGCATGATCGGCGACAGGAAGTGCGTGGCACCGTGCAGCCCCGCCCGCCACTCGGTGAACCACGACGGCTGGATCGCGAAGGCGAGCAGCGTCACGGCCAGCGCGCCGCCTCCGCCGATAACCGCCGAGCGAAGGGAGCGGGACCCCGCCAGCACGGCGAGGCCGAGATTCGGCTTGGCCGCCGCAAACAGCCCGAACCACGGCGCGAACAACGCGCACGCCAGCAGGGGCGGCCACTGGACGATCTTCACGTTGATCATGAACGCCACCGACAGGAACGCCGGGAGGCGATGGTAGCTGTCCCGCGTGCTGACGAAGGCCAGAGCCGCTGCCGAGACGCCCACCATGATCACCCGCGCCGCGAGCAAAGGGAGCATGGCGAGGGGAACGACGAGCAGCGCGGCGGGAAGAGGATAATAGAAGGGAAACTGATAGTCGAACTCGCGCCCCGGCCCGATGAGCGGGTACGGATCGCGGCCGTGCAGCAGCGCCCGCGCGGCGAACCAGATCTGATCGAAGTCGGTGTCCGCGGTGGGAAACCTGTGCCCGAAGCGGTACGTGACCACGCCAGCGACCGCACCGATGAGCGTTGCGATCACGATGCGATTCATCAGCGGGACATTCGGTGGCACGCGCGCCGGCGTAGCCACCCAGCGCCGCAGCGTCGCGACGTTCATGGAACGATGATCCATCCGTCAACCCTGAAGGGGGAAACGAACGAACCGGGCTGGCCTTCCCGTTCGGCAGTCACACTAGCTCTGCCCTGATCCAACGACTTGCGAGACCGGTTTCCTGGACGCCAGCACGTCCTCACGCGCCGGAAGGAGGAGCAGCAGCACCAGCGCCGGGGCGTAGAGGGTGAACACCATCCACGGGAAAGCGATCTCGTTCTGCGCAGGTGACGTGTGATGTGGGTACCAGGCGAGGTATCCCACCCAGCTCACGGCGGTAAGGGCAAGCGACCGGGCCAGCGTGGAGGGAATGAGCCACAGGAGGAGCTGGTCGTAGAACACCGGAAGCTGTGGCACCAGCGACAGGGCCACGAACAACCGTCCCTCTCGCCGCCGCCACCGAAGCAAGCCGAGCAGAAGGAAACACCCGAGGAGCGTTGTGGCCGGCCCCCGGTAGCGCGCGGTGCCCGCCGTCGCGTGAAGCCACTCCATGGGCCAGTTGGGAAGGACAATGAGGGATGCAACGAGGAGGATGACACCGCCGATGATGCCACGCCACGACGGCCGATAGAGCCACGCCGCGAGACCCACGGTGGGCTTGGCCGCGGCGATGAACTGGAGGGTGGGTATCAAGGCGGCGGCGGTCGCGATCGGTGACCACTGGCCGAGAATCGCGGCCTGGACGAACGGTGCGCTGGCGAAGAGGGGCAACCGGTGCGGACACTCCCGGAGCACGCCCCAGGCGAGCAGCGCCGATGACAGTCCCACGAAGAGGGCGCCGGCGATCTCGGGCCGAAGCGGCGCGAACGGGGCGGCGAGGAGGGCGGCAGGCAGGGGATAGAAGAGCGGCGCGTTGAACGGATACGGGCCGCCTCCGCGGATGACCTGGTACGGGTCCTGCCCGGCCAGCAGCGCACGCGCGGCGCGCCACGGATATGAGAAATCCTTCGCCACGTGCTGCGGATGTGACGCCATCGCGAAGTAGGCGATGAAGGCACCCCAGCCGCCGAGAACGAGCGCGAGAATCACCCTGTCGGCGGCGCTCATGGCTGCGAAGCGACCCGGCTTGGAAGCCGGCGCGGTGGCGGGGTCCTCAGGCATGATCGGTCATGAACGCCTCTGCCTAACGATTGGTGGCAAGTGGCAGCCACACGAGCAGCGCCCCGGCCACCAGCAGGACCGTGAACAGGCCCAGGTCGAGGCGGGTCGAGGGAAGGTATCCGCGCCATCCCGTCCCGGGTACGACGTCGACCGGCAGGATGGCGGCGGAGACGTTCGGGCGGCGGAGAATCATCACCAGAACGGGCAGATACACCACGAATATCGACGCCCGCCCGAGGTTGAGCGCGTAGGCGTCGAAGGTGGCGCCGGATCCCCAGATCACGAACCCCCAGAAGAGCGCCTGCGTGAGCGCGGCAAGCACGAGGGTGTCGCGCAGCGAGAGGCAAACGAAGAAGAGCACCAGCAGATCGTAGAGGCTCGGCGTATGCGGCACGCACGCCAGGACGAGGAGCATCCTCGCCTCGGCACGCCGCCACCGGAAGGCTGACAGGAGCAGGAGAAAGCCGCCCGGGAGCAGAACGGGAACCTCCTTCTGTGGTGCGGACCGCGCGAGTTCGAACCACTCTCCAAAGGCCGTCGGGCGAACGATCGCGCTTGCTGCCACGATCGCGCCACAACCCAGGAGCGCGACGAGGAGGCGACGCCCGGAGAGCGCGGCCAGCGACGCCAGGCCCACGTTCGGTTTCGCAGCCACCACGGCGCCGAGAGCAGGCGTGTACGCCGCGGCGAGCAGCAAGGGCGCCCACTGCGTTCGCGACGTGGCGATGAGATAGGACGCGCTGAGCAGCATCGGCCACAGCGTGCGAATGCGGGGGGCAACGGCCCATCCCAGGAACGCGGCGGAGATCGTGCTGAAGGCGACCCGCGCGACGGCCACAGGCAGCCAGGCGAAGGGGACCGAGAGCAACACAGCAGGCGGCGGGTACAGCAGAGGCCAATCCCAGCGGAACGCGCGCCCGGGCCCCACCACGGCGTACGGGTCGCCGCCGTGGACGAGCGCGCGGGCGGCGTACCAGAGCTGATCGAAATCGGTTGGCCAGTTGGGCTCGTGGATGACGCGCGCGGCGGCGTATACCGCGGTGAGAAGCGCCAGGACCGCGGCAACGTTCCAGCGGTTCTCCGCGATGGAGATCGCCCCGGCTGGACCGGACGCATCCGGCGCGTGCGCGCTGGTCACAGTCACCGGACCACCGCGTGGCTGTTTCTTCGAAATGACAGGCGTTGCACGACCAGCGGAAGCGTGCCCTCGTTAGGTCTGCGCAGCAGCATGATGAGCGCGGGGAAATAGCAGAGCCACACGGTCCCGTTTCCGACCACGCGCCCCCAGGCGAGGTAATCCGGCTGGGGGGTGTTGAAGCCGACGTAGAAGAAGAGGACTACCGTCGACACCGCGAAGATCAGTGACTCGCGTGCGGTCAGGCAGATCACGACCAGGAGCATCTGATCGTAGAACGTCGGCGGCTGCGGAACGATGGACAGCGCCAGCAGCCAGCGCCCCTCCGGCCGCCGCCACTTGAGGGCCGACAGGAGCAGCACGAATCCAAAGGGGCGCGTGACCGGGGCGCGGAAATGCGGGGCCTCGCGGAGATTCTGCAGCCACGCCGAATGCCAGCCCGGCAGCACGATCTCACTGAGAATCAGGAAGAACACCGCACCCGATAGCAGGATGACGAGTGTGCGATCCTTGCGGGCCGCGGCGCCGAGGGCGACGCCGAAGTTCGGCTTCGCGATGCCTGCGAACGCCAGCGCCGGCAGGAAGAACGCGGCTGCGTAGAGGGACGACCACTGGACGAGCTCCACCGTCACCATGAAGGACACACTGAGGAAGATCGGGAGCCGCGCCCAACCGTCTCGCGTGACCGCCCAGGCAAGGGCGAAGGAGGACAGGCCCGAGAACACCGCGCGGGCGGCAAGCACGGGAAGGAGGCCAAGAGGCGCCACGAGCAGGATCGCTGGCAGCGGGTAGTAGAGAGGCCACTTCCAATGGAAGGCTCCGTGCGGTCCCACCACCTGGTATGGGTCCTTTCCCTGCAACAGTGCGCGCGCTCCGGCCCACACCTGGTCGAAATCGCTGACGAAGTCCGGGTTGGCCCTCCCGTGTTGGACCACATATATGGCGGCAAGAATGCCCAGCAGCGCCGCGAAAGCGAGACGGAGGCGAGCATCCGGCGACTCGCCTGCCGCGGCGGGGCGGTGAGATTCGCTACCTACGACCGGCATTCCGCTTCTGTGCGGGCAGGTCGTGCAGGCGAAGGCGCAGGCTTGAGGACGATCGCGGAGTCGGCAGCGAGTGCGGTAGAGTCGATCGGAGCGAGCGCGAACGGACCCATGTCATCGTCAACCCGCAAGTGCCAAGCCTGGCGACCGGTAAAACGCCGGACCAGTTTCAGGTCCTCCCGCGGTCCCATGCCGCGCGCCCAGACCACGGGCGACGCCTCGATGTCCGCCGCGTTGTAGACCCACTCGAAATCGCCGATGTGCTTCGGGCCGTAGTCCACGATGACGAGATCCTTCTGCGCGGTGCCCTCCAGGCGTTTCTGCATGGCGGCCCGCTGCCACTCCCAATCCTTGAACCGCAGGGCATGGGACCTGCCGAAAAGGAGCACCGTGGCGAGCGCGGACGCCACTGTGAATATGGCCACAGCCTGTACCAGTCTTCTTCCTGCGTTGATGCGCCAGATGCGAAGAACACTGAGGTGCCGGGCGGAGAGCGTCAGCAGAATGCTGTACGCACCGACGACAGGGGCGGCATAGTGAAGAAGTAGCGGTCGAGGGTCTACCGCCCAGGCGAAGAATACGGCCACCGCGCAGGCCGCAGGCAGCCAAAGTCTGTCGCGACGCACGGCCCAGGGGAGCGCGAGCAGGATCGGGACGACGAAGAACGGGACAAGCCCAAACCTGAGCGGTTGGGAGCGAGCCCAGAAATCACGCACGAACTCCCGAGGTGACGAAGGCACGTCGACGTGCCCCTCTCCCACGGTGTAAAAACAGCGCATCACGTCGTGTCGATAGGTCGGCTCAGTGGGGCGGTTGATCCCCAGAAGGAGGGGGACCGTTTCATACTGTCGCGCGTGTTCCATGTAGGGAAACCGCATCGGGGCGCCGGTAACGCGCCAATTGTAGTACGCCATGAATGCCGCGCCCGCGAGGAGCATCGGAGCCAGCGTGCCGAGGCTGCGGGTCACGAGGCGCCAATGGCCCAGCGTCGCTCCGCGAAAGCCCCAGAGCAGAAAGCAGGCGATCGCGGGGAGCGCCAACAGGAACCCTTCGAAGGGGCGCGTGTTGGCGAGGAGCAGGAGCCCGACGCCCAAACGCCCCTGAGGCCGCGATCGGTTGTCGGGCGCCGTGATTGGTCAGGCGTCCGATGCCGCCAAGCAGCAGCGCGCCGCCCGCGGCGGCGACCGCGCCACCCCAGTACGACGCGGTCCAATAGCCGGCGTCCGCGTGCCAGCCAGCGAACCAGAGCGCCGCCATGACGCCGCCCCAGAGGGCCCACTTGGGGCGAGTCCACGCCTGAAGCATCCAGGCAATGGCGCCGCACATGAATGCGTACCCGATCCAGACACCGACGATGGGGGCACCGGTGAGGAGCTGTCCCAGTGCCATCACCAAAGACGGGCCGGGCGGATACTTCGACGCGTACGACGGAACCTGCAGGATGTGGAACGATTCGTAGTGTTCCCAGAACGACGGCGTGGGGTTCGTCAGGCGGCCGTGGGCGAAGGTGTCGCTCGCCAGCAGGTAGCTGAACTCGTCCTGGACCACGGGTGCCGGTGGCCATCCGATCGCGAAGGTGACCGCTGCCGCGACAACGAGTCCAAACGCACCCACCGCGAGGGGTATTCGAGACGGGCGTCCATACAACCAGGCCGAGACTCGTGCTTCACGCGAAACGGCGCGCCCGGACGTGGCGCTCGTAACTCCGGCGGGTGGATCCTGGGGTCCTGGCGCCTGACGCGGCGATTCGAGACGCGTGTTGAAGAACTCGAGCACTAGCGCGCGCATGTCTGGCGCGCGGGAGCGGTGTCAGCCGGGGGCTGCGCCGAGTCGTCGCGCAGGTGATCGCGAACGGGAGTCGCGGTCGTGCTCAGAGAGACGAGGTTGAACGGCCCGTTGTCATTGTCGACGCGGAGCAGCCACGCCTGCCGGTCCGCGAAGTAGCGCAGCAGCTTCGCGTCCTCTTCCTGGTTCATGGCCCGGGCCCACACGACCTTCGATCCATCGATGTCGGCGCCGTTGTAGACCCACTCCTGATCCGCGTTGTGATGCGCGCCGTACTGTACAAGCAGCAGGTGCTTCTCGGCAGTCTGTGAGAGCCGATCCTGGATCGCCGCGCGCTGCCAAAACCACGCTTTGTGAAGCCCGGGCTGCAGAATGCGAATTCCGAGAATCGAGCCGAAGGCGAGAAGAGCGGCGAACACCATCACAAGTCGGCCGAGCGTAGTACCCACGCGTCGCTCGCCGAATTCGCCTCAGATAGAGGCGGCGGGCGCAGAGCGTGAGGAAGAGAAAGTACGCCCCGACCAGAGGCGCGGCGTAATGCAAGTTCAGGAACCAGGGGTTCACCAGGAATGTCAGCGCCGATGACCCCATGGCGACAAGCGGAAGCCACGGTCGGTCCCGCCACACTACCCAGGGTGCGGCGAGAAAGAGCGGAAGAACGAACAGGGGCAATAAGGCGTGAAGGAGCATCTGCGATCGTCCAAACAACGACGCCAGGAATTGCCAGAACGATGATGGTTCATCCGCATGTCCCTTACCCGTCAAATAGAAACAGCGCATGACGTCGTGCCGGTATGCGGGCAGTGGCGGCCGCTGGAGCCCCACAAAGTACGGCGATGATTCATACTGGTGTTCGTACACGGCGTAAGGAAAGCGCAAGGGGCTACCCGTCACTGCAGCGTTGTATCGACCCAGTAGCAGAGCGCCCACCAACAGGAGCAATGCCGCAGGCGCGAGTCGGGCGGCCACCGCAGCCCTTCTTCCTGCGCGCCAGACCTGCCCGGACCACCAAAGAACGGAAACGGTGACGGGGATGGCGAAGAAGAGCCCCTCGAAGGGTCGCGTGTTCGCCAAGAGAAGAAGACCAAGACCCACGGCCAGTGAGTTTCGCACTCGCGAAGGTGAGCGCAGTAGCTGCAGGCGTCGTGCCCCACCAAGAACCAGTGCGCCTCCGGCCGCCGCGACGCTTCCCCCCCAGTATGAGCTGGCCCAGTACACTCCGCCCGCGGTGAGGTTGACGAACCAGAACGTTGCCAGCATCCCGCCCCATAGGGCCCACCGCGGACGCACCCACGCCTGCAACATCCAGGTGATGGAAGCGCACATGAGGGCATACCCGATCCAGACCCCGACGATGGGCTGCCCGGTCAGCACCTGACCGAGCGCCAGAAAGAGCGCTGACCCCGGTGGATACTTCGATGCGTACGTAGGAACCTGCAGAACGTGAAAGGTCTCGAAGTGCTGCCAGAGGGGGTGGGTGGGGTTCGTTAGGCGGCCGTGGGCGAACGTGTCGCTGGCCAGCAGGTAGCTGAACTCGTCGTGGACGGCCGGGGCAGGAGGCCATCCGAGAGCCACCGAGGCCGCGGCTGCGGACGCGAAGCCGAGTACCCCGGTAACCAGAGGGGCCCGGTGTGGCCGCTGCAACATCCAGCGATACGTTCGCTCAGCCAGCACCGACGGCCGCATTTCGTCTCATGCTTTCCTGGGAGCGTTTGCAACCCCCGTGCCACGAAGCACTTCCGCCCCGCTCTCCCAGCGCGATCTTTGGGCGGGCACGGGTTTCGCACGGTACGTGGGAGCCTCAGCGGACGGGCTGTGGAAGAGCGACATCGGTAGCACTCCACCCTCCATCCGCGGCCGTTTTCTACCCACCCGCCTCAGGGGGACGCCTGTCGAGTAGATCGTCAAGAGGTCACCGCGCCGGTTGGTCCCGCGCAATCTCGCGTTGCTGCCGGGCATGACGCAATTCGCGGGGTGACGGTGGTGCGAGCATCTGGAACGCGGCTGCGGCGTTCGCGCGTCGTGAGCAGGCTACGCCCGGCGTTGCAGATCGCGCTCGCCGCCGGCGTCCTGGCGGCGCCGCTTTGCCTGGCCGGCTTCGTGCTGCAGTCGGGCGCCCTGGCGGGGCGCCCGCTCTGGGTGGATGAGCGATTGACTCTGCTCATAGCCAGCCAGCGCTCGATGCCGGCGGTGCTGGACGCGTTGCGCCAGGGCGCCGACACTAATCCTCCCCTGCTCTTCGCCTGGCATTGGGCTATCGGTCGCTTGCTGGGTGGGGTGGCCGACTGGCAGCTCCGCGGCACGGCCCTTCTCTCCATGTTCGCCGCAACGGTCGGTCTGTTCCTGCTGCTCCGCCGCGTGTATGGAGTCCTCCCCGCGCTGGCGGGGGCCTTCGTCGTTGCCGGCAACGCACAGATCATCCGCTACGCTTTCGATGCCAGGTTCTACGGTCCCTGGGTGCTGCTCACCGTGGTCTATCTCGCGCTGCTGGCGCGTCTCGCTTCCGGACGCCGCAGTCTCGTGGAATGGGTTGCAACCTGCCTGGCAGCCGCTGCCCTCTGCCTCATTCACTACTTCGGCGTCATCACCCTCGGGCTCATCAGCGGAGGCGTGCTGCTCGCCGCCTACCCGGATCGACGCCGGATGCGCGCGGTAGCCCCAGGCGCGCTGACAGGTGCAGTAACGGTGGTGGCACTTCTCCCCATGCTGAGAGGACAACGCGCGGCGCTCTCGGTGGCCACCTGGGTCCCCCCTGCGTCGATTCTGTTAGCGATTCAGTTTCTGGGGCCCTACCTGCTCCTGTACGTCGCTGCGGCGGCCACCGGCCGCTCGTTGCGGCTAGGACTTCGACGAAGCGAAGAGGCGCCCGAACGCCGCGCGATCGTCGCCGGATTGCTCAGTCTCGGCCTGCTGCCGCTCATTCTCACGGCGTTCTCCTTTGCCGTCCAGTCGGTGATGATCATCCGCTATGCACTGCCGGCATTTCTCACCATGGGCCTGGTGGCAAGCGCGCTATTCTCTCTGCTCACGCCACGGCTGCGGATGGTCTTCACCGTAGTGCTAGCCGTGGCCGGGCTGTCCGCCGCCGCTACGCAGGCCGCGGACGGTCGCACGTTCGATCAACGCGTGGAGACCGATTCCATGAGCGTCGAGCGGGCGTTGCAGGCAGGACGCGTCGTCGCCAGTCCCTCTCGTCAGGAACTCTACCCGCTATGGGATGTGATGCGTGGCGCCTCGGACGTGGTGGTGATGGCCACGGTCTCCCCGGAGCGCATTCGCCTGCGCTTCCCGAGTGCGTCGGACTCGGCCGGCTTCGGAAACTACATGCTCCTGGAGCAGGACATCGGACGGGTGCACTCGCGGCTCTTCCAGCTGCCGCACCAGGTTTCGGCGGACAGCCTCGCGCACCTGCGGTGCTTCGTGCTGGTGGAGGAACAGGATGCGCCGCTGTTCGTGCAACGCTGGATGCCCGGGGCAACGGCCACGCGCTTGCAGGATCACGTGTTCCTGGTGCATGGTCCCACGCGGCTCCCAACCGGAGACTCCGATCACGACTGCGCCGACTCCGCACGCTGACGCGTGGCCGCAGGGCACCCCCGACGACACCTGGGTGCTCATCCCCACCTTCAACGATTGGCAGGCCCTGGGGGAACTGCTGCCCGCGCTCGAGCGGGAGCTGGTGGCGAACGACCTTTCGGTGCGCGTCGTCGTGGTGGACGACGGCTCGTCGCAGCGTGGAACGTGCGTGCGGCAGCGGGAATGGCGCGGCATCCGTTCCCTCGAGCTTCTTCGCCTGCGCCGAAACATGGGGCACCAGCGCGCCATTGCGGTCGGCCTCTGCCACCTGGTGGAGCATCACGCGGGGTGCGGAATCGTGGTCATGGACGGCGACGGCCAGGACAGGCCGACCGACGTTCCGCGCCTCCTCTCCGCCAGCGGGGCTGCGCCAGACGACCAGGCGGTGTTCGGCTCCCGGTTGCGCCGGTCCGAAGGAATCACCTTCGCGTTCTTCTACCACCTGTATCGGCTCGTGCACTGGCTGCTCACCGGCGTGCCGGTGCGGATCGGCAACTTCAGCTACCTCCCCTGGCGCGACGCGTCGTGTCTGGTGGTGTGCTGGGAACTCTGGAATCACTACGCCGCGGCCGTGATCCACGCGCGCATCCCTTTTCACACGGTACCGTGCGCGCGGGGGGACCGCGTCACCGGACAGTCGAAGATGAACCCGGTGGCGTTGGTGGTTCATGGACTCAGCGCGATGGCGGTGTACTCGGACCGGATCGGTGTTCGCGTGCTCGCCCTCTCCGGTGCGCTCTCGGCGCTCGCCGTGCTCGGTATCGGCGCCGTGCTGGCGGTGAACTGGGGAACGTCGATGGCCGTGCCTGGGTGGGCCACCTCGGCGATGGGATGGCTCCTGGTCGTGGTCGGTGAGCTCGTGCTGCTGAGCACCCTCTTCACGTTCATCATCCTGTCGGGACGGAGCACCAGCGCGGTGATACCGCTGCGGGACTATGAGATCTTCGTGGAACCGTCTCCGCACCAGTGAGTGACGACCCCATGACCGCGCCGGTCGGGCACGAGGACGGCCACGGGCTCCTCGCCACATCCCTGCGTCTGCGTGCGGCGCTGGCCGTGGCTGGAGTGGCGGCGATTCTCGTCGTCTTTGGCGCGCTCCATTTCCCGGACTTCATCAGCGACTTCGATCAGATCTGGTTTGCCGCGCGCGCCGTGCTGCACGGACGCGACCCCTATCTGCTCATCGGACCGGGGAAAGAGTTCAACGTCGGGTTCCCGCTCTACTATCCGCTGATGGCCCCGATCGTCGCGCTGCCGTTCGGGCTGCTGCCGCTAATCGCGGCGCGCGCGGCGTTCGTGTTCACCACGTGCGGGCTGCTCACTTTCCTCCTTACGCGCGACGGATACCGGCGCCTCCCGATCATCATCTCCGGTGCGTTCGTCTCGTGCATTCAGCTGGTGCAGTGGTCGCCGATCATGACCTGCGCGGTCCTGGTCCCCGCATTGGGCTTCTTTGCGGCTGCCAAACCCAACATCGGCGCGGCCGCCGTGGCGGGCGTGCGGACCCGTCGCGAGTTCGTGTTGTCCGCCGGCGGCGTGGTACTCCTCTCGGTCATCGCATTCCTGGTGCAGCCGTCGTGGTTCAACGAATGGCGCGCCGCGGTGGCCTCGGCGACGCATTTTCGATCGTTCATGATGCTCCCCGGCGGGCAGCTGCTGGCGCTGTGCGCCCTCCGCTGGCGGCGCTGGGATGCCCGGCTGCTGGCGGTGCTGGCCCTGCTCCCACAGACCCCGGGCGCGAACTCGGCGCTGCTCCTGCTGCTGATCCCGCAACGCCGGTTCGACATCCTGGTGTTCAGCCTGTTGACCTACATTCCCGTGTACGTGGGATTCTGGGCCGCCTACCGGCCGACGGTGGAGGAGTATTCACGTGTCATGGGGTGGGTGACGCTCATCTCGGTGTATTTCCCAATGTTGTGGTTCGTCCTGCGCCAGCCTAACGTGGGCCGCATGCCCGGCTTTGTGGAGCGCGCCGTCGTCCGGTTCCCCGGGTGGCTCCGCGGGTCCGCGCCCGGTGGCGAATCCGTGGCCGGAACGAGCGCCTGAGGAGACATGCCGCCTCCCGTCGATGTCTCCGTGGTGCTCCCCTGCTTTCGCGCCGCCACCCTGGCCCGGCGCTCGGTGGGAGCGCTGCGCTTCGCACTCGAGCGCACCGGATTCTCGTGGGAGATCGTCGTGGTCGACGATGGAGGAGGTGATTTCCTGCACGGGGAATGGGACGACGACGAGGATATTTCGCTGGTGCGCTTCCCGGAGAACCGCGGCAAAGGCGCGGCCGTCCGGGCAGGGATGCTCGCCGCTCGCGGACGCGCCCGGATCTTCACCGACGTGGACCTCCCGTTCGGCACGGATCTGCTTCCCGTCATCGCCGATTACCTGCTCGACCGCGACTTTCATGTGGTGATGGGGGACCGGACGCTTCCGGATTCGGCGTACCATCTGCGCACGCCGTGGCCGCGGCGGCTGGCGTCGGTGCTCTTCACCGCCTTTGTGGGCACTCTGGTGACCGGCGGGTTCTTCGACACGCAGTGCGGGCTGAAGGGCGTGCGCGGCGACGTGGCCGAGGCGCTGCTGCCGTTGCTGCGGCTGGACCGGTTCGCCTTCGACGTGGAACTCGTCTACGTGTCGCTCAAGCACCGCCTCGACATCAAGCGGATTCCCGTGCGGTTGCTGCATAACGAGACGTCATCGGTTCGTCTGGCCAGGGATTCCGCCCGCGGGTTCATCGACGTGTTCCGGATCAAGTACCACCAGCTCCGAGGGTGGTACGCGAGTCTGCCGCTGGATTCGATCGTGCGCCGTGACTTCGCTGAGCAATACGCGCGCTCCACACGACCGGCCGACGACGTGCCGTTCCGACAGCAGGGGCCCCGATGACGGAGGCAGGGACGGAGTCGCAGCCCCGACCGGCCGACGGCCCTCAGGAAGACAGGCGCATGCGCGCGTTCGACTGGCGCGCGCATGTCGAAATTGCCCGGCCCGACTACTGGTTCAAGAACGTCTTCGTGCTGCCGGGGATCGTGATCGCGGTCGGCACCGTCAGCCACGTGGATGCGGTGCAGGTCGCATGGCGCGCGCTCATCGGCCTGCTGTCGATCTGCCTGATCGCCTCGAGCAACTACACGCTCAACGAGATCCTCGACGCGGCGTCGGATCGCTTTCATCCGCTGAAGCATGCCCGTCCCATCCCATCCGGACGCGTGCGCGTGTCGGCGGCGTATGCGCAGTGGGTGCTGCTGTTCGTGGCGGGAATGGCGCTGGGGCGGGCGGTGTCGACCCCTTTCGCCCTGTCCGTGCTGGCGCTCTGGATCATGGCGTGCGTGTACAATGTGCCGCCGGTGCGCGCCAAGGATCAGCCGTATGTCGATGTCCTGTCGGAATCCATCAACAACCCGCTTCGCCTGCTGGCCGGCTGGTTCATCGTTACCGATGTCACCATGGCGCCGGCGTCGCTGCTCCTCAGCTACTGGATGATCGGCTGCTACTTCATGGCGCTCAAGCGGTACGCGGAACTGAATGGCATCGACGATCGCGACCGTGCCGCGGCCTATCGGCGGTCGTTCGCGTTCTACACCCCTGAGCGGCTCATCGTCTCCATCATGTTCTACGCCGCCGCGTCGATGCTCTTCTTCGGGGCGTTCTGCATGCGGTACCGGATGGAGCTCATCCTGGCGTTCCCGCTGATCGCGCTGGTGATGGCGATTTACCTGCGGGTGTCGCTGAAGCCGAACAGCGCGGCGCAGCATCCCGAACGGTTGTACCGGGAACCGGCGCTGATGGCGGCTGTGGTTGGGACCGCGCTGGTGATGCTCGTCCTGCTGCGGGTCGATCTGCCCGTCATGCACCGGCTGTTCACGCCGACTGCCCCCACCCAGGAAGTTGCTCCCCGGTCGTGAAGAAGTGCGGAACCGCGGCCGGTTATCCTGACCCGGTTAGAGATGGTATCGGCTCAACGTCGCCCAGAGCGTAAAGAACGTCGAGATCAGCAGGCACGCGATCAGCAGAAGGTCCGCCCTCGTGGTCGGTTTCCCGGAGGCGACTGGCGCCGCATTCGCGTTGGGCCGCCGGAGAATGAGCCACACGCAGGGCAGATACAGACCGATCAGTACCGCTGCCCCGTTCCGCTCCCCCAGCGTCGGCACGGTTTTCGGATCCATCCCGAGGGTGGCGAGAAAGAGGAGAAACACGACGTTGGCCGCAATAGTGAGCGCGGCGGTCTGCCGGAACTCTCGGGGGATGGCGAACAGCGGAAGCGTGTCGTAGAAACTGGGCGTCTGGGGAATGCTCCCCAGCGCCAGCAGCATCCAGGACTCGGGCCGCCGCCAGCGGAGCAGCACCAGCAGGATGCCGAACCCACCAGCGCGCACGAGAACCGGCGTCGTCTCCACACTCCGCTTCGAGAGCGCCTCCAGCCAGGAGCCGAGCCAGTCCGGCAAAACGACGAAGCTCGCAGCGATCAGCACGGCGCCTCCGATGAGCCCGAACACGAGCGCGCGGCGCAGCGAACTTGCGACGGGAAACACCGCGAGCGCGATATTCGGCTTCGCCACGCCGACCCAGGACATCCAGGGCAGATACGCGGCCGCCAGGATCAAGGGGCCGTACTGCCCGCGTCCGAGGGCCACCAGAGCCGGCGCGCTGAGAAACATCAACAGCCGCGCCGGAGAATCGCGGGTGACCGCGAACGCGAGCACGCCGGCAGAGATGGCGCCGAATACTGCCCGCGCCATCATCAGTGGCGCGAGCGCCAGCGGCGACACCAGCAGAAGCGCCGGAAGCGGATAGTAGAGGTAGTCCCAATCGAACGGACGCCCGGGGCCGATCACGTCGTAGGGATTCTGGCCCCGAAGAAGCGCCCGCGCGCCAAACCAGAGCTGGTCGAAATCGGAGGCCAGGTGCGATGCGTCGCCTCTGGCCACGATGTACGCCGCCGTTGCGAGCGCGATCACGAACGCCGGCAGCAATCGCCTGACGGCGAAGTCGCGAGCCGAGGTCGACGTCGCGGTGCCCATGCTCATGGACGGAATACGATCCAGAGCTGAATCCCCAGTCCCACCGCGACGATCACCAGCAGCGTCCGATTCACCCAGTTCGCGACCGGATTGACATCACTCTGCTGTCCGGACGTGAACGCGCCGGCGCCCGCCTGCCTGATGAGAAAACGATTCGCGAGCGCGATCAGGAGAGCAGGGAAGAGCGCGAAATACAGGTCGAGTTTCGCGAGCATGGCGTAGGTTGCGTCGTAACTGGCATACGGACCGAAGGCCAGCAGCGCGAACTGCAGCGCGTGCGTCAACGCCGCAAAGATGAGCGTTTGTCGCGTCGTGCGGCACAGGGCGAACAGGGGGAGCACGTCGTAGAGGCTGGGCGTCTGGGGCACGAGCGACGCTGCGAGCAGCACCCGGCCATCGGCCGTTCTCCAGAGAACCAGCGCTGCCAGGAGCAGGAATCCTCCCGGTTGAAGCAGGGCGATCTTCTGATTGGGCAGGGTGCGCACGATGGCGAGCCACTCTCCGGGCCACGACGGCCGCAGGAGCACCGACAGGACGGCCAGGGCCGCCGCCAGGAGCGCGATCAGCACGGCCCCTCGGCGCTGCTGAGCGGCGAAGGCCAGCAATCCGACGTTAGGCTTGGCGGCCACCACGAAGCCGAGCGCGGGGAGCCAGAACGTGGCCAGGATGAGCGGGGCGAACTGGTTCCGCGAGATCGCGAGATAATAGGACGTGCTGAGCAGCATCGGCCAGAGTGTGCGCCAACGGGACCCGGCCGCGAAGCCAAGCACGGCCGCCGACACGACGGCGAACGCGACCCGCGCGAGCGCGAGAGGGAGAAGGGTAAACGGCGTGATGAGGAGGACCGCCGGCAGTGGATAGAACAGTGGCCAGGCCCAGTGGAACTCGCGTCCTGGTCCCACCGCGGTGTAAGGATCGGCACCGTGCAGGAGCGCGCGTGCGGCATACCACAGTTGATCCAGATCACTGGGGACGCCGGGACCGCGCACATAGCGAATCAGTGAGAACGCGAGGGTGACAGCCACCACCACCACGGTCGCGCGCCACCGGTCTCGCCGGCTATCTGCTGGCGCTGCCGGCGTCGCGAGCACGATCGGTGGATCGGTCAGTGGAGTCCGCCGGGATGAAGTACAGGCGCATCGCCGGCCCGATGCGGGCCACCGGCTGGTACGCCCGCAGCCAGCCGAAGGCGTTCGGATAGAGGGTCAACTGGTTGTGAACCATGCCTGCCATGCCCCGCCGGTATGCGGTCTCGCTGATAGCCAGCCATCCGCGTGCCGGCGGATCGCCGATGTGGACGCGATGCACGTTCGGGAGGATCTGTGCAGGTCGGGTGCCGGTTCCGAAGTAGACGAGCGACAATTCCGTGATGCCACGGGCGCGGACGGTGTCGGCGAGCCGCTCGAGGTCCTGCCCCCAATCGAGGTCGCTGTCCACGAGGACGGCGCCCGGATCCCGGGCGGCCAGTTCGTTGAAGTACGCCAGATAATCCGGGTGCGCACGCCAGGTCCCGACCACCATCCACGCCGCCAGGGCCACCGCCACCGCGCGCGCGCCCCATCCAGCTCGCCACAATGCCGCGAGTGCCACGGCCGCCAGCAGGCAGAGCGCAGGGTACAGCGGCAGGATGTGGCGCACGCCGAGGTTGATGTTGGAGGCGCTGGCGACGGCGAGTGGCATCAGGACGGCGGCGAGTGCATCCACCCAGGCACTCCGATGCGTCCTGCGCCACGACCGGACGGCCAGCAACCCGCCGCCTAACGACAAGAGGAGCAGCGGAATCGGCGTCTTGACCGCCAGGACGACCGGAAAGAAGGCCCACCGCCCTCCGATGTATGCCGTGCCGAGGAGGTATGCCGCGTTGCCGTCGATGTTGTGGCGGATCAGGAAGAGCAGGCCAAGGGCGAATTCGGAGAGAGGAGCCGGGATGCCGAATTCGCGGGTCACCAGGAAGCCGTAGGCCGCGAACAGCACGATGAGCGCGCTCGCCGTCGCTACCACAAGGCGCGCGACCGGTACACGCGGGGGAACCGACCGCCGGCCAGACGCCTGCGCTCGTCGTGCGTCCAACCCCCGGACCACGAGCATGACGAGCGCCGTTGCCGCGAAGAAGCCGATCAGCGAGAACTTCGAGGCCAGTGCCAACCCACCAGCGATTCCGAACCAGATGCTCCGGGCCATCGATGACGGTCGGTCCAGCCACGCGCTGAACGCCAGCAGCAGACCGACAAAGGCAGCCGTGGCCGCCATATCGGTCGTGGCCAGGCCGGCATGCGCCAGAATCGGAGGGGTAAACGCGAACAGGCCAACCGCGGTCGCCGCCACGACGTCACCGGCGACGCGCCGCGACCACGCGTACAACAGGACACACGCCGCGAGGAAGAATGGGAGAATGCCCAGGCGAGCCAGCTCGAGATTCCGCACATATCCCGGACCGGTCTGCAACTCGCTGTCGCCTTCGGTGAACAGACCCGGACCTTCGAGCGATCGCATCCCGGCCAGATGCGGGCCGATCGCCATCGCGATACGGGCCAGTGGCGGCGTCTGCAGGTCGCGCGTGTACGAATGGCGGGTGATCAGCGCGGTGCCGGCGGCAATGTGCAGGGGTTCGTCGAAGGTCCCGCCGATCGCGCCATAGGTCCCCGCGACTCTCACCGCGCCGAGGATCGCGAATGCTCCTGCGATCGTCGCACAGATCGCGAAACGCCGCCGCATCGCGGGATTGGCTGCGACGCTGGGGGATGCGTCAGGCATGCCTGCGTGTACGCAAGCTCAATGCCGCCCCGACTATCCCGCCCCTGCTCCGACCCCCACCACCGGCAGCACCACCCGCGACGCCCACCGCGCCGACCGGAATATCCGCTGCGTCGCCGCCCGATAGTCCCCCGCCTTCGCCTCGAAGATGTTCGGCACGAACGTCTGCGGGTTGCGGTCGATCACCGGAAACCAGGTGCTCTGCACCTGCACCATGATCCGGTGCCCCTTGCCGAACCGGTAGTTCTGCCCGTGCAGGCTGTACCGGTACTCCACCACGTCGTCAGGCACGATCGCCGCCGGATGCTCGAAGCTCTCCCGATAGCGCCCCCGGAATACCTCGTTTGACACCATGAACTCGTACCCGCCCATCTTCGCGTTCCCCGGCACGTCCTCGGGATAGACGTCGATCAACTTCACGATCCAGTCGGCGTCGGTACCAGTGGTTGACGCGAACAGGTCGGCGATCACGTCGCCTGCAATGGTCACATCATTCGTGAGCACATCGGTCTCAAAGGTCAGCACGTCCGGCCGCCCGTCGACGAACCGCTGATCCTCGGTGAGCCACGTGTACCACCCCGACCCGCGCGGGTCGTACGTGGGCTGGATTGGCCGCTGCCGGTACGGCACCGGATGCGCCGGATCGGACACGTAGCTGTCGAACGCCCGCCCGGTGTCACTCGGCGCGTCGAACGACAACACGCCGTCCGCGTGAAAGTACAGAGGCCGCGCCGTCACGCCGCGCTTCGGCGGCCACGCATCGAACGTGCGCCACCGATTGTCCCCGGCCTCGAACGTGGTCGCCTCCGCCTGATGCAGACCGCCGCGCCCCTTCAGGTAGTACGCGAAGAACGGCGCCTGGATGCTGTCGCGGAAATACTCCGACGGCGCACCACCGAAGTCGATGTTGCCCAGCATCCGCCCGTCCGCCGAATTCCACCCGCCGTGCCGCCACGGCCCCACCACCAGGAAATTCCGGTTGTCGCGATCGAACTGCTCCAGCCGCTGATAGATCGCCAGCGGCCCGTAGAAGTCCTCCTGGTCCCACCACCCGGCCACGTTGAGCGTGGGCACCGTCACCTGCGTGAGTGACGGGATCAGCGTCTGCGCCTGCCAGAACGCGTCGTAATCCGGATGCGCGGCGAAATCGTTCCACGACGGAATCGCGCCGTGGAGATACGTCGCGTTCGCGTTGGACAGCGGGCCGAGCCGGAGATACCAGTCGTAGGTGTCGTAGGTGTCGAACGCAAAGCGCTCGTCGCGCTTGCTCGTCTCCATCCGCGTGGCGTATTCGAACCCGTAACTCAGCCGGAACGCGCCGTTGTGATGGAAGTCGTCGCCGAGCCACATGTCGGCGGGTGATGCCTGCGGCGACGCGGCGCGGAGCGCGGGATGCGGATCGGTGAGCGCCATCGCCGTCGTCCAGCCGTCGTACGACACGCCCAGCATCCCTACCCGCGCGTTGTTTCGCGGCACGTTCTTCACCAGCCAGGCGATGGTGTCGTACGCGTCGGTCGCCTCGTCGATGGCCTTCGGGTCGCCGCGCTGTGGTGCGTTGCGCGCCGGCCGCTGCATCACGAACGTCCCCTCGGACTTGTAGCGGCCCCGCAGATCCTGAAAGGCGAAGATGTACCCATCGGCCGCCAGCTCCGCGAACGACGAATTGAACCGCCCGGCGGCGTTGTCGATCCCGTACGGTGTCCGCAGGAGCAGGATCGGAAGCGGGCCGGACTGGTCGCGCGGCACATAAAAGTCCGTGTTGAGCTTCACCCCGTCGCGCATCACCACCATCGCGTTGGTGCGCACGTAGCGCGCGACCTGTCCCGACGGCTGCTGCGCGCCAACGAGCGAGGTGGCGAGCAGGGCGAGGACTATGCCTTGGCCGACGCGTCGAAAACGCAGCTTCCCGCGGCCGGTGTAACCGGTCAGCCGAGGATGAGACACATTACAGCCGGATCATGGAGGAACTGCTGAACGTTGTCGGCGTGGTGACGCAAGACGCGCTCGGCAACCCTACGCGGCCGGCAGTGTGATGATACGCGCCTCCCGCGCCGCGGCGAAGGCCAGAGCGGCGCGAATATCATCTGCCGTAAGGGGTGGATACTCCGTGACGATCCCCTCTTCGGTCATACCGCTGGCAAGGAACCCCAGGATGTCGCCGACGGAAATCCGCGTACCCTTTACGCAGGCCTTCCCGAATCGGATGGCGGGATCGATGACGATGCGTTCTCGGAAGTCCATGTCTGAGCTTAGGATACATCCGCTTGGACGTCAAGACAACAAGAAGCTGGACGCGGCCGTCGTCGCCGCCTCCGAGGCGCTCCCCACGACATCCGTCACTTCGCCTCCCGCATCCACCGCACCAGCTCCCTGATCGTCACTCGCTTTCCGTACATCAACAACCCGGTGCGATACACGATCGCCGCCAGGTACACCGCGAGATAGCACGCCGCCACCAGGGCGAACACCGACAGTGCCATCTCCCACGGCGCCACGTCAACGGCGCTCATCCGGAGCGGCATCATGATCGGAGACGAGATCGGCAGAAGACTCAGCGTGATCGCCAGGTTCGCGTCGGGGGCGTTGAGCGCCGGCTGCAGGAACATCAGCGTCGTCACCAGCATCAGCACCACCGGCATCTGCGCCTGCTGCGCCTCGTGCTCGGAACTCACCATCGCGCCGACGGTGGCAAACAGCGCCGAGTAGAAGATGTAGCCAAGGAGGAAGAAGACGAGGAGCACGGCAAGCATGCCGGGGGTGATGGACGGGAGTGGAATTGGCGCGGCCGCGATCCCGAAGTGCTGCAGCACCGTTACGCGCCACTTCGTCATCGCCGCCCCGGCCACGATCCAGATGATGAGCTGAGTGAGTCCCACGGCACCCACGCCCAGCACCTTGCCTGCCAGCAGCGTGAGCGGCCGGATGCTCGACATCACCACCTCGGCTACGCGCGTCTGCTTCTCTTCGATCACCCCGCGGAGAACCGCCTGCCCGTACATGAGGATGGTCATGTACAGCAGCAGCGCCACCACGATGGCGAAGACGATGCTCACGCTCCCCGATCCGCCGCGCCCCGCCGTCGTTATGCGCTCGGCCCGCAACGTGAATCGGGAGTTCTTGAAGCGGTCGGCTGCCTCCGCGGAAAGCCCCGCCTGCCTCAACTGGACGGCCAGCAGCTCCCGTTCGACCACCGACTCCAGCTCGCGCACGTCGGCGATCGACGTGGCGTTGATCCCGGCGTAGCGGGCGTTGGAGCCGGCCAGCACCCTGGCCGGAAGAACCAGATATCCCCTCAGGCGACGGCTCTGCACCTCCCGCGTGGCCGCGGCCTCGGCGTCGGGAAGCTCGGCGGCGGTCAGGGCGACCACCTGAGTGCGCGAGGTGTCACCGGCCACGCCGCCGTTCAGTTCGGCCGCAATACTGCGTCCGAGGTCGGTCCCGGTAACGTCGAGAATACGGATGCGCGCCACGTCGCTGGAGGCGCGCTCGCGCCCAGCCATGTACGCGGGCAGGAACATCAACGCGCCCAGCAGCAGCGGCCCGAACACCGTGGCCACGACGAACCACCGCGTGCGCACGCGTTCCAGATACTCGCGTTTGATGACGACGAAGAGTTTGTGCATGCCAGGAGCGGTCAGAGGTCAGAGGCCATAGGCCATAGGTCAGGTCCAGGGCCAAAGGTCAAAGGCCAAAGGCCAAAGGCCAAAGGTCAGGCCAAAGGTCAGGCCAAAGGTATGAGCTATGAGCTATCGCTCAGAAATCCCATCGCCCGCCGCAGCAGCGTCTTCGCCAGCCGGACCTTATATCCGTTCTTCGCCAAGGGACGCGCGTCGTAGAGCGCGCGCTCGGCAAGGGTCTCGATATCGTCGTTGCTCAGCGTTCCCGAGGCGACATCCTCCTCCACCGACGAATCCACCCGCCACGGCTTCGGCGCCACGCCGCCCAGCACCAGCCGCACCGCGCCGTCGCGCCGCCGCACCGCCGCCACCGAGGCGAGCGCAAAGTCCCACGCGCCGCGCTGCATCAGCTTGACGTACTGCTGGCGGCCGCCTGACGAGTGGGCCGGGATCTCGACGTGGGTGACGAATTCGCCGGGCTGGAGCACGGTCTCGCTCTCGAGCTTCTCGCCCGGCAGCACGAAGAACTCGCCGATCGGGATGGCCCGCGTGCGGGGGGATGCCGTCGCGGGGCCCTCACCGCCGCCGGCCACGTGCACCACCGCCTCGAGCGCGGTGAGCGCCACCGCCGGATCGGAGGGGTGCACGATGTGGCACGGCCCGCCGCCGAGAATCGCGTGATACTGGTTCTCGCCCTCGGCGGCGGGGCAGGAGTCGCCGCCGTTCTTGAGACAGGGAACCGCGGACCGGAAATACCAGCACCGCGGCCGCTGGCAGAGATTCCCCCCCAGCGTCCCCATGTTGCGGAGCGCGAGACTGCCCACGGACTCGCACGCCATGGCGAGCGCGGGAAAGTGCGCGCGAACCCTCGCGTCATCCGCGAGATCGGCGATGCGCACGGCGGCCCCGATGCGGACCGCGACGCCGTCAGGCGTCGCGCTCGCTGCCGCAGCCAGCACCTCGGCGGGTGTCCACACCAGCAGGCCGGCTCCGGGAATATTGCGCAGATCCACCAGCAGCTCGGGTCGCTCGATTCCCTCGCGAATCCCGACTAACAGGTCGGTGCCGCCGCCCAGTGGCACCGCGCCCGGGCGCTGCAGCAGGAGGAGCGCGTTTTCGAGGCTGTCGCTGATTTCGTATTCGAATGAGGCCATGGTCCCGGCTACCGCCGGCAGGTTCCCGCCTCCAATCTACCACGCGTCGTCTGCTCTGCCCCGATCCCGACCGGTCCCGCCCGGTCCCCCGTCCCCAAGCCCCGTTTCCCGTGACGCTCGTGCGCCTGCGCCGCTCCGTGGTCTCGTGCGCGCTCGTGCTGGCCGCGTGCGGCGGACAAACGCCGGCGCCGGCGGATTCGATCGCGGCCAGCGCGGACTCCATCGTCATCGACACCACGGGCGGCGACAGCGCCTCCCGTGCCTCCGACAGCGCGACCACTCCGGTGGTGAGGCCGCGGGTGGCGGGACATCGCGCGCTCTCACCGGTCGCCGATTCGATCGCCCAGCGGCTCGTCTTCGTGCCTGCTACGCAGACGATCTTTCTCGTGGCCGAGCGCGCGAAACACATGCTGGTGGACATCGGCCGGGTGGACGCCAGCGTCTCGAAGCCGGCGGCCAGGCTGGCGGCCTACAAGGAGGCCGTCGCGGCGGGATCGCCGCTTCCCGTTGGTGCGCGGCTCCGACTGCGCGGCCCCTGGGGCGGCGACGACGTGGAGGTGTCGGGCTTCGATGTCTGGAACGGCCGCATCGTGGCCACCATCAAGGGCGCCCCGCGGGTGGACTCGCTGGCGCGCAGAATCGATCCCCTGACGGCAGTCGCCATGCGCACCGACAGCGCCACTCCTCCGGTCGATGCACCGTGCATGCGCGACAGCGTCGATACGCTCCTCGACCGCCGCATTGCCGTGCTTCGCGATTCCGTGCTTCAGCTGCTGCACCAGGGAGACCAGCCGGTTTATCCGCGGCTGCTGGCATCGATCAAGGAGCACTCGTCGCGGGTGGTGGGATGTTTTCCGTCGGCACGCGCGCTGCTGGTGGTGGCGCTGGTGGCAGGCGACTACGAGTGGGTACGGGAACGCGCGTTGCTGGTGGGGGCGGACGGGAAGGTCCGACAGCTCAGCGTGCGTGACCTGCGCTTCCGCGCCCACGACCTCCTGGGTGCGCTGGATACCGACGGCGACAGTGTGGACGAGGTCGCCGCGCTCGCGCACACCGAGCGGGCGGGGGGGACGGTGGTGCTGCGCATGACCGACGAGAGGCGGCTGGAACGCGTGATCGCGGGGTTCAGCTGGGAACGGTAAAAGCTCAGCTATCAGCGAATCAGCCGTCAGCGCTCAGCTGATAGCCGATAGGCCGATAGCTGACGCTGATCAGCCGAAAGCTGCTTCAACTGCCCACCTCGCTTGACAGGATAGCTGCGCGTTGAGACAAGTAGGGCCTCGAAAGAGAGGCATATGCGAAAGATCGGTCTGCCGACAATCCTCGTTCTCGCGGTCTGCGTCGCGGCTTGCGGCGATGACCTCAGCCCCAACATCAGCGGCGTGCCCGGCTACGCGATCGCGTCGGTGCACGTGGTACCCGAAATCGACACGATCGTCATCGGTGATGTGCTCGACGAGACCGATCAGCTCCAGTTGACGGCCGTGGCGCTTTCGCGGACGCTCACCGAGATCTCCGGGATGCAGTTCGTGTGGTCGTCGTCGGACGAAACCGTGGCGACCGTGGACGGGAGCGGACTGGTCATGCCGGTCTCTCCCGGCTCCGCCTACATCACGGCGAGCGCGGCGAAGACCGGACGTGCCCTGGTAGTGGTGAAGTACGTCCCGGATGTCATCCCGGTCCCGTAACTACTCCAGCGCCGCGAACGAATCGACCGTGAACCCGTATTCCTCGTCGGCCGCGTTCGCCAGGTAATCGATGAAGACAGCCCTCGGGAATCCGAGGAGATCGTCGTAGGTCGCCTGAATCGAATGGGCGTGCTGGCTGATGGCGTCAGCGATCACCTGGAATCGCCCGTCGATGGTCTGGGCACCCGGTCCGACGCTCATTGGAAGCGGCTCGCCGGTATCGACGATCGTCTGCGATTCCACGGCTCCGTTGCGAACCCTCACCCGAATTGCCACGTTCGCGTATCCGCAAAAACAGAGGTGGCGGATCACGTATTCGTAGCTGACGATTCCCCTGGTCTGCCAGCGATGCTTCGCGGAATCGAGCTGTGCCTGAGCGATGCGGCCCGGGCCGGTAGATGAGTGGCACGACCCCGCCATGACCATCAGGGCGAGCGACAGGAGACCACGGAACCGGGAGAAAGGAGACGACATCGGTCGGTGCCTGACGAGAGCGTATACGATCCGGTCGCGGCTGGAAAGGCGGCGATCCGCGTGGTCGTTATGTAACACGGGGCGTGCGTCCGCACCCTGAACCGCGATGACGACGCGACGTGCTCCTTCGCACCTCTTCCTCCCGCCGCTCCTCGGCGCGCTCGCCATCTCGGTCGCCTGCGCGCATCCGCGTCCCGCCCCCGCCCCCGTGCCGGCGGCGGGCGTGCCGGACACTCTCGAGGCGGAGGTGTTGCGCGCCAAGGCGCTGATGGTGCCGGTGGTGGGGATCGCGCCCTCGGACCTGCGCGACACGTACCTGGCCGGGCGGGGATCGGAGATCCACGCGGCCCTCGACATTATGGCCCGGCGCAGCACGCCGGTGGTGGCGGCCGACGACGGGACCATCCTCCAGCTCCGGCATAACGAGGCCGGCGGAATCACCATCTACGAGCTCGATTCGGGGGAGGAGTTCGTGTATTACTATGCCCACCTCGAGCGCTATGCCGACAGCCTGCGGCAGGGGATGTCGGTGCGGCAGGGCGAGGTGATCGGCTACGTGGGGACAACCGGGAACGCGCCCCCCGATCTTCCACATCTGCACTTTCAACTCATGCGCTATGTCGGCCACGGTCAGTGGTGGGGAGGCGTGACGCTCAATCCCCTGCCGTTTCTGGTTCGTCGCGGGGAGGCCCGGTGACCATGCGGGGACAGGACCGCGCGGCGCTGCGCGCCGAGGCGCACCGACTCAAGGCCACCGTGCAGGTGGGGCGCCAGGGGCTCACCGACACCGTGCGGCAGGCGCTCGACGAGGCGCTGCGGGCCCGGGAACTGGTGAAGATCCAGTTCGGTCGTACGGCGCCCGACGTGGCGAAGGACGCCGCCGGCATGCTGGCAGCCTCGTTAGGCGCGGAGGTGGTGCAGGTGATCGGGAAGACGGCCACGCTGTATCGCGAGAACCCCGACCGCGAACCGCGCAAGGGGGCGGAGCCGCCGTGGAGAGACTGATCCCGCCGCACCGCCCCTGTGCGACGGACAAGGTGGATCGCCCGGGAACAGCGTGATCTTCACCGGCCTGCTGCTGCTGGTCCCTGTCTCGGTGGCGCTGGCGCTCCTCCACGCGCCGCCGGTGGTCGTCTTCCTCGCCGCCGCGGCGGCGATCGTGCCGCTCGCGGAATGGATCCGCCGCGGAACCGAGCAGCTGGCCGCGCACGCCGGCGCCGCCATCGGCGGCCTCTTGAACGTGACGCTCGGAAACGCCGCCGAGCTGATTCTCGCTCTGTTCGTGCTGTACGGCGGCCGCCCCGACATCGTCAAGGCCACGATCACCGGGTCGATCATCGGCAACAGCCTGTTCGGTCTCGGCATCGCCATCCTGCTCGGGAGCCACGGAAGGGGGAAAGCAGACCTTTGGACGCGAACGCGCGGGGCTGCTGTCGAGCCTTCTCGTGCTGTGCGTGATCGGGCTGCTCACGCCGGCGCTGTTCGAGTACACGGAGCAGCGCGGAGGGGCGGGGGCGGCGGCGGTGAATAGCGTCGTGGAGGAACGACTCAGCCTCGGCGTGTCGGTGGTGCTCATCGTCCTCTACGCGGGGAACCTCGTCTACACGCTGATTACGCATCGCGACGTCTTCGCGCGCGACGAGGAGCGCGAGCCGGCGGCCTGGTCGCTGGCCCGTTCCCTCGCGGTACTGTTGGGCGCCACCGCGGCGGTTTCGGTGGAGGCGCACCTGGTCTCGGGCGCCCTCGAGAGCACGGCCGCCGGCCTCGGTCTCTCGGCCTTCTTCCTCGGCGTAATCGTCCTGCCGATGGTGGGGAACTGCGCCGAGTATTTCGCGGCGGCGTCGTTCGCCCGGAAGGACCGGATGGACATGGTGATGAACCTCTCGGTGGGATCGAGCATCCAGGTGGCGCTGTTCACGGCGCCGGTGCTGGTGCTGCTCTCCTACGGGCTGGGTCATCCCATGAACCTCGTGTTCGCCAATCCACTGGAGCTGATCGCGGTCGCCGGCTCGGCGTTCGCCGTGAGCTCGATCGCCCGGGACGGCGAGACGACCTGGTTCGAGGGACTGCTGCTGCTGGGGGTCTACGCGGTGCTGGCGCTGGCGTTCTACTTCGTGACGGCCTGAGTACGGGCGCCGGCGGTCCACCGGCGCAACGCCCCCGTCACACCGCGTCGCGCCGATCGAGAGCGGCCAGCACGCGCCAGGGCGTGAGCGGGATCTCGTCCACCTCGACGCCTAACGCGTCGGCCACGGCGTTGGCGATGGCGGGGGCCACCGGAATGATCGGCGGCTCGGCGAGCCCGCGGGCCCCCACGTGGTTGGCCACCGGGTCGGCGGCCGCAACACAGAAGGCATCGATCGCCGGCACGTCGGCCAGGGTCGGGATCTTGTAGTCGTGAAGCCCGGTGTTGAGGGGAATCCCTGATCGCTCGTCGATCACCTTCTCCTCGAACAGGGCGAAGCCGAGGCCCTGGAGGATCCCGCCCTCGAGCTGGCTGCGCGCCAGCACCGGATTGATCACCCGGCCCGCGTCGTGCGCCGCAACGATCCGCACTACGCACACGATGCCGGTCTCCTCGTCCACCTCGACCTCCACGAAGTGGGCGCCGAAGGTGACGATGGCGGTGTCGCGCGGATTGGGACCGCGGCTCCCCTGCCCGGTGATGGTGACCTGGCCGAGCTTCTTCGTCACTTCGGCGATCGATATGTGCTGGGTGCAGTCGCGCTTGTCGATCATGCCGTTGCGCACCACGAGCTCGTCGGGGGAGCAGTCGAGGATCTCGGCGGCGGCCTCGATGAGCCTGGCGCGCGCCTCTTCGGCGGCCATGCGCACGGCCGGAGCGACCGAGGCGACGGTGATGGAGCCCCAGGAGTTGCCGGTGTACGGCGTGCGCTCGGTGTCGCCGAGCACGAGGCGCACGTCCTCGATCCGGGCGCCGAGGGCTTCGGCGGCCACCTGGGCGAGCACGGTGCGCGTGCCGGTTCCGAGGTCCTGGGTGCCGGCGAGGACGTCGACGCTCCCGTCGGGATTGAGGCGGACGGTGGCGTAGGCGGGAGGGCCGCCGCCGGTGGGCCAGATCTGGGCAGCCATTCCGAAGCCGCGCTTGAGGCCCGAGGCTGGAGGTCGGAGGTTGGAGTTTTTGTCGTCGGGGCTCCCCCCCGAATCAACGATCGCACCCGTTCCCGATTCTTCCGTCACCGCGGTATTGCGCTCCGTACCCTTTTCTCGAGCAGATTGGCGCTCCCGCCATCCGAACCGGGCCGCCCCCTCGTCGTAGCAGCGACGCAGGCTCCCGCCCGAATACGGACGCCGCTTCTCCTCGTCGCGCTCCGCGTAGTTCCGCAGCCGCAGATCGAGCGGATCGAGCCCGAGCTCGCGCGCCAGCACATCCATCGCGCGCTCCTGCGCGAATGCCCCCTCGGCGTGCCCGGGCGCGCGAAAGGCCGCCATCGCCCCCGTGTTCACGTACACGAAGGTGTCCGATGTGCGAACGTTGGGACACGCATACAGTTCGTGCAGAATCTTCGTCGGCGACGCTTCCCATCCTGCCACCCCCATCTCCACCTCGCTCTCCGCGTTGATCGCTGTGAGACGGCCGTCGCGCATCGCCCCGAGCGTGATCCGCATCCGCATCGCCGTGCGATGCCCGGTATCGACCTGCTCCCCATGGCGGTCGAGCACACAGCGCACCGGGCGCCGTGTGCGACGGGCCAGCAGCGCGGCCACGTAGCTGTGCGCGCCCGCCCCGTTCTTGGCCCCGAAGCCGCCCCCCATGTACTCCATCAGCACGCGGACCGACGAACGCGGAAGTCCGAAGGCCGCCGCCACACCGTCGCGTACCGCGAAGATCCCCTGCGTCCCCTCCCACAGCGTCAGGCGGTCGCCGTCCCACTCCGCCACCGCGCCATGCGGCTCGAGCGCCGAATGCAGCGCTGCCGGCGTGCGGTACTCGCGGGTGATCGTGACTTCCGCCTCGCGCAGCCCGCGGGCCACATCGCCCCGCGCCGCCACCGACGGCGATTCGGGGCTGACGTTGCCGCTCTCGCGCACCCGCGCCGCGTTGGGCGCGAGGGCCTGCTCGACCGTCGTCACCGGAGTCGCGACGTCATACTCCACCGTCACAGCCGCGGCAGCGCGATGGGCGGCGGCCAGGGACTCGGCACAGACGGCGGCCACCGGCTGGCCGGCGTAGGCGATGGCCCGGTCGAAGAGCGCCACGCCCCCGGCACGCGGCCGGCGGGAGAGCGACGTCAGATCGTCCGAGCTCACGACGTCCACCACGCCGGGGAGCGCCCGCGCCCGGATGGCATCGATCGACACCACCCGGCCACGCGCGATGGCGGCGCGCACCATCACCGCGAACAGCATTCCCGGGCGCTGGAGATCGGCTGTGTAGGTCGCCCGGCCGGTCACCTTCTCCGGGGCGTCGCGCCGCGGGACGGCCTTCCCCACGACAGTGAGTGGCGCGCCAGCCTCCCACGGCGATGGCTCGAAGTCCGGGAGCTCGACCACCCGGGTCTCTTCGCGCCCTTCGACTTCGATAGTCGTGGTGATGAATCGCTTCCCGCGCGGTACGCCTTCCTTGCGGTCAGCCGGCATCGAGCTCGCGGGCGGTCGCGGCCACGGCGCGAATGGCGGCGACGATGTTGGGATAGGTGCCGCACCGGCAGAGGTTGCCACTCATCGCGCGGCGGATGGCCTCGTCATCCGGCTGCGGTGTGCGCCGGAGCAACGCCGCCGCGGCCATGATCTGACCGGGCGTGCAGAATCCGCACTGCACCGCGTCGTGGGCGACGAATGCGTCCTGGATCGGATGCAATCGCTCTGCCCCCAGCCCTTCGATCGTCTCCACCTGCTGCCCTTCGCACGCCCTCGTTAGGGTGAGGCAGGAATACACCGGGCGCCAGTCCAGCAGCACCGTGCACGCGCCGCATTCCCCGCGGGCGCATGCGACTTTGGTCCCCGGGAGTCCGAGTCGCCCGCGCAGCGTGGCGGCGAGGGTCTCGTCAGGTTGGGGCTCGAGGGGGCGCGGGCGCCCGTTGACGGTCAGGAGCATCGTGGGAAACTACAGGTGAGAGGCCAGAGGCCATAGGTCACAGGCCATGGGCCATAGTCCTTCATTCACCCCCCTCCGTGCCGTATTATTACGATTCCTCTCTCGGTCCCGGAGGCCACCCAAAGCGCTATGCCGTACGTCATTGCCGAAGCCTGCATCGGAGTCAAGGACAAGTCCTGCGTGGATGTCTGTCCCGTGGACTGCATCTACGAAGGCGAGCAGATGCTCTACATCCATCCCGATGAGTGCATCGATTGCGGTGCATGCGAGCCGGAATGTCCGGTGACGGCGATCTTCCCTGAGGAGGATGTGCCCGCCAATCTGAGGCAGTACATCCAGATCAACCGCGACGTCTTCAAGAGCGAGAATCCGCCAGGGAGGCCGACGAGGTAGAGGTGAGCGCCGAGCGCGCGGCCCCGACCGAAGGACTGAGGCGCCCGATGGGGTCGCCCGCGGCGCCTCAGGGTGAGACAAGAGCAGCCGCGCGCGCCCTGAAAGCCGTCACCTTCGACTACTGGGACACCATCTACTCGGGGATCAACACGGCGGAGCGCGTGGAGCGGCGGCAACGCGCGCTGATGCAGATGCTCGAGATGATCGGGGCCGAGGTGCCGGCCGAGGAATTCGACCGCCTGTATCGGGCGTCGGCGGCCGAGGCGAATCGCTGGTGGCGCGACGAACACCGCGGCTACACCACCGCCGACCGGATCCGGTGGATTCTTGCGGAGCTGGCGATCGAGCGGCCCGAGTCGTGCGAGCACATCGCGCGGGCGGTCGAGGAGGTGGACGCGTCGCTGGTGGAGTTCCCGCCGGCGTTTCTGCCCGGCGCCCGCCAGGCGCTGCCGCAGCTGGCGCGCCACTTCAGGCTGGCGATCATTTCCGACACAGGCTTCGTGTCGGGCCGCGGGCAGAATGCGGTGATGGAGCAGGACGGCATCCTCTCGTGCTTCGCGGCCACCATCTATTCGATGGATATCGGACACGCCAAGCCCCGTCCCGAGCCGTTCCTGGCGGCGATCGAATCGTTAGGCGTGGAGCCGCACGAGGCGCTGCACGTGGGCGACAACGAGCGCACGGACGTGGGCGGCGCGCTGGGCGTGGGGATGCGCGCCATCCGCCTCGACGTGGCCCGCCCCGGCGGCTCCAGCCGCGCCGAGCACGTGGCGACCAGCTATCAGGATCTGGTCCGGTATCTGGAGGCGAGCGGCTGACGGCCGACGGCTCTCAGGTAAGGCGGGCGGCAGCCAGCTCACGGCCGTGAGACGGCGGAACAGGCCTGCCCGCCGCACACTGAAAGCTTTCCATCTGCCAGCTTTACTTGCCAGCTGCTGTCCGCCAGCTGTCGACGCTCCCCTATTGAAGTTCCAGCATCGCCAGAAATTCGCTGAGGACATGATTGAACGCGGCCGGGCGTTCCATGTTGCTCACGTGCCCCGCGCCCGCGATCACCTCGAGCCGGCTGCCGCGGATGGCGGCGTGGAGCGCGCGTGACTCACTCACCGGGATCAACGTGTCCTCCTCCCCCACCACCACCAGCGTCGGCACGTCGATCGTGGGCAGCGTCGGCGTCGAGTCGGGCCGCTCCATCATCGCCTGCAGCGCCCCCACCACCCCCTCCACAGGCGCCGACGCCATCATGCTGTGCACCGCGTCCCCGATTTCCGGACTCTTCTCCCGCGTGCTCTTCCCCACCATGCCGCCGATCATCGCGCCCGCCACCGCGCCGCTCCCGCGTTCGCGGACCAGTAGGATCATCTCCTGACGTTTGCGCCGGCCCTCCTCGGAGTCCGCACCGGCGCGCGTATCGGCCAGCACCAGCGCGCGCACCCGCTTCGGATGGCGCCGCCAGAAGGCGAGGGCGACGTAACCCCCCATCGACAGCCCCGCAATGACGGCGCGATCCACCCGCTCGGCGTCCATCAGCGCCGCGATGTCGTCGGCGTATCGATCCATCGTAAACGGCGCCGCCGCGGTGGTTTCGCCGAAGCCCCGGAGGTCCGGCGCGATGCAGCGCGCCCGATCGACCAGCGCATTCACCTGCGACAGCCAGAGCGTGCGATTGTGCGGAAACCCGTGCACGAACACCACCGGCAGCCCGCTCCCGACGTCGTCGTAGCCGATTTCGATCCCGCCCGCCAGTACGATCACCGCTCCCCCTCCCGTCGAGTCGATGCCTAACGGACGGCGGCAGCCCCGGTGCCCCGGCCCGCTGCGCTCCTGCGCCGGACGGCAGAACCTCCGCGCCCCCCAGCCGATAAGATGAACCCGCCCCCGGCCCCCCTGCTAGATTGGCAACACGCGCCGCCCGCAGAACCTGCGACGCCGGCGAGCCGGGGCGTACGCTCACCTTCCTCCGCGTTCTTCCGTGCCAGGTTCGTCGCACACCGACACTCCGCTGTATCTGGATTCCCCTCACGCGGTCGACGACTTCATGGCGTCGATCGCCGGGGCGCGGTCGCTGGCGCTCGATACCGAGGGCGCCAGCTTCCACCGCTACGTCGATCGCATCTATCTGCTCCAGATCACCGCCGGCGACCGACACGCCATCGTCGATCCCCTGCGCGTCGACACCCTGCCCGCGCTCGGCGCCCTGCTCGAATCGCGGGACGTGGAAGTGGTGTTCCACGACGCCGACTACGACCTGCGACTGCTCCACCAGGACTACGGGTGGCACGTCACCCGCATCTTCGACACGCGGGTCGCCGCCCAGCTCCTCGGCATCAAGGCCTTCGGCCTGGCTGCCCTGCTGGAGTCGTACTTCGGCGTCAAACTGGACAAGAAACACCAGCGCGCCGACTGGTCCATGCGACCGCTTCCCCCGGAGATGCTCCGCTACGCGGTACAGGACACGATGCATCTGCTCGACCTGCGCGATCGGCTGCGCGGCGCGCTGCAGGAGAAGGGCCGCTGGAGCTGGGCGCTGGAGGAGTACCAGCGACTGGAGGGAACGCGCTGGGACGCCGAGAACGGGAACGACGCCTTCCTGCGCCTCAAGGGGGCGCGTGAGCTGAGCCGCCGCGAGCTGGCCGTGCTGCGCGAACTGGTCGCCTGGCGTGACGACGTCGCGCGCGCTCTCGACCGGAGCAGCTTCCGCGTGGCGGGGAACGAGGTCCTGCTGGACCTCGCCCGCACGTCACCCACCTCGGTGGACGTGCTGGAGAAAACCAAGGGGCTCTCACGCAGCCTCGTCGCGCGCGCGGGTCCGGACATCCTCGCCGCCATCGAGCGCGGCGGCGCCATTCCCGAGAATGAATTGCCGAAGTTCCCGAAGGGAGTGCGGTGGGCACGGGACCCGGAATACGAGAATCGGGTGACGCGTTTCCGAAAGGTCCGGGACAGGAAAGCCGCCGAACTGGCCCTCGACCCCGGCGTGCTCTGTCCCAGGGAGCGGCTCGAGGCCATCGCGCGCCGCAATCCCACCGAGGTCGAACAGTTGCGCGAGATCCCGGAGCTGCGCGCCTGGCAGATCGAGGTCCTCGGCGAGGATTTCGTTCGCACGCTGCGCGACACGGGCGACGACCGTTCGCCGTATCGGGACTGAGAGGACCATGCCTATGCTCGACGCGCGCACAAGCCTTGGGCGCTTGCCAGGCGACCTCGCCCGTGCCGTGTCTCATGCCATCTCACCGCGTGTGTACCCGGTGGCCCGGTCCCTGCTGGCGGCGGCGCTCCTCCTTGGGTCGCGCGTCGAAGGACAGCCATCGCCACTGCCCGGCCTCTACGCCGTTGCGCTGCCGAGTGACTCCGCGCCGCCTCCACTCCCACGCGAATTCCGGGGTGTGTGGGTCGCGACCGTCGCCAACATGGATTGGCCCTCACGCCCGGGGCTCCCGGTCGCGCGGCAGAAGGACGAACTGCATCGCGCTCCTCGACCGCGCGGCGGCGATGCACCTCAACGCGGTGATCTTCCAGGTGCGGCCTGCAGCCGACGCGCTGTACGCGTCGCGGTACGAGCCGTGGTCGGCGGTGCTCACCGGGACGCAGGGCAAGGCCCCGTCTCCACTCTACGATCCGCTCGCCTTCGCGGTGGCCGAAGCGCACAAGCGCGGTCTCGAGCTGCACGCGTGGTTCAATCCCTATCGCGCCCGGTACCGCGACGATCACCGGCCCGCGGCGCGGTCGCACGTGAGCCGCGCGATGCCCAGGGTGGTGAAGCGCTACGGGCCGTATCTGTGGATGGATCCCGGCGAGCCCGCCGTGCGGAGCGAGACGATCAAGGTCATCCTCGACGTCGTGCGTCGGTACGACATCGATGGCGTGCACCTCGACGACTACTTCTATCCGTATCCCGAGCGCGATCGCCGCGGACGGATCATCGACTTTCCCGATGGGCCGTCGTGGACACGCTACGTGCGCGGCGGCGGGAAACTCGACCGCGACGACTGGCGCCGCCAGAACGTCGACCTGCTCGTCGAGACCCTGTACCGCGAGATCAAGAAGGCCAAGCCGTGGGTGCGGTTCGGCATCAGTCCGTTCGGCATCTGGCGTCCGGGAAGTCCCGCGGCGGTCACCGGTTTCGATTCGTACCAGAACCTCTACGCCGATTCCAGGAAGTGGCTGGCAAAGGGGTGGCTCGACTACCTGACGCCGCAGCTTTACTGGCGCGCGTCGGCGCCGGCGCAGAGCTATCCCCAGCTGCTGGCCTGGTGGGCGGGGCAGAACGTGCACGGGCGGCACCTGTGGCCCGGCAATGCCGACTACAAGGTCACCAACAGCGGTGAGCGGTGGCGCAGTTCGGAGATCGTCGGGCAGATCGATCTGACGCGGGACCAGCCGGGGTCCGACGGCAACGTCCACTTCAACGCCAGCGCGCTTGCGGCGAGCTGGGATAGCCTGAGCGGGCGGCTGAGCGATGGGCCGTACGCGGCGCCGGCACTTCCGCCAGCGTCACCGTGGCTGTCCAGCGGGGGCCCGGCACCACCGGTCGTAACTCGGCAAGATGTCCCGGCGACGCGTAGTGGACGGGGCGGAGCGGGCAGTGAGGTCGGGGGCCGCGGGGGGGGCGGTGGGGTCGGGACTGGAGGCGCGGGGGCCGCGATGATCCTGCAGCTCGCGATTGCTCCGGATAGGCCACGCGGCACCGGTGCGGACGCCAGGGGGCCAGCCGAGCGTTCGGAGGAGAGTGGCGCGGCCGAGCCGCCGCGGTGGTGGCTGGTGCGGGCGCGCTACTCCGACGGATGGCACGCGATCATCGCCCATGCCACACAGCGATCGGTCCGCGTGGTGGCGGACGGGGCGGGGCAGCTTCCGGATTTCGTCGTGGTGAGCGCGGTGGGGAGGGCGGGAGTGGAGTCGGACGCGGTGGAGGTGGTGGGGCCGGGGTGACCGCCGTCATTGTTTCACAATCGTGCTTGTCTGCCCAAACCGCCTCCCCAACGCCGTCAGGTACCCGTCCGCTGTCGCCCCCATGTCCATGAAGAAGTGGCTGACGAACCGGAACACGGGATTGTAGACCTCGCCCTCTTCCGTGATCGTCAGGGTCGATCCGCCGGGCGCGGGAGCCACCTCGTAGATCCACCGCCCACCGTACGGCAGCCCCGGATCGGCGATCGTGCGCACCAGCCGCCTCGGTGCGTCAATCTCGGTGGTCTCGTAAGGCACGGCGTCGCCGCGCAGCGAGACCTCGCGCCAGACGGCCTTGCCGTCGCGATCGGCCATGCGCTCGACCGACTTGATGTCGGCCCGCCACGCCGCCTGTCCGCCGAAATCGGCGATCACTGCCCACACGGAGTCGGGCGGCTGCGCGAACGTCGCCGAGCGGCGCACCACGTGCGCTTTGGGGAGCATCGCGCCGATTCCTGCTACGATCGCCACGATCCCTACGACTGCGCCGAGCGCGATCAGGAGCCATTTCATGGACGCGACCTCCGGGGTCGGTTCGGTTCGGACTCGTGCGTCAGCAGCCGGCCTCGCGGTCGCAGACGCCGAGTGCATCATCTCTGCTCTTGTCTGCTCGCTTTACCTGACGGTTGAACGTCGACTTGCCGGCCGCGAGCTGTCGCCGGCGCGCTTAGAACCCCAGGTACGCCCTCACCCGTGGCTCGATCCGCTCCGGCGTCCATGGGGGCGACCAGACCAGGTTCACGGCCACCTCACCCACGTCGGGGATGGCGCGAAGCTCCTGCTCGACGTCGTGAAGGATCTGCGGACCGGCGGGGCATCCAGGGGAGGTCAGGCTCATGTCGACGGTGATGTTGCCGTCTTCCACCTGGATATCGTAAACCAACCCGAGATCGATGATGTTGAGATTGATCTCGGGATCCTTGACCCGCCTCAAGGCGAGTCGGACCTGGTCCTCCGTCAGCCCTGCCGCGCGTTCATCGGCGTCGGCCGAGTCCGCTTGGTGCGGCGCACCCGCTGGATCGCTCATACAAATGAAGATGCCGGGATGCCTCGGCGGCGGGCAAGCGCTGCGAGAAGACCAGCTTGGACCTGACCGCTGTCCGCTGTCTAACCGCTCTTCTTCGCCTGTGGCTTGGGGACGCCCTTCGCCGTCGTCTTCTTCGCCGTCGTCTTCTTCGCCGGAGCCTTCTTTGACGACGTGAACTTCCTGCTCTTCACGCGGGACTTTCTCGGCGCTGGATTCCAACCCGTCGCGCGGTCGGAGCGATACGAACGCGGTACGTCGACCACCATGTCAGCGTCCACGACTGACACCGCCGCTGCATCGGCCAGATCGTTGCGCACGTCGGCGATGACCTTGGCAGGACGGCGCGCGCGCGCCGCGTGCACGCGATTGGTCAGCAGAATGACGAACAGCTCCCGGTCGGGGTCGATCCACATCGACGTCCCGGTGTACCCGGTGTGGCCGAACGAATCTGCGCTCAGGTAATCGCCCGATCCCGCTCCCTCCTCCGCCGTGTCCCAGCCGAGCGCCCGCGTTCCACCCGGCTGCTGCCGCGTGAAGAGCTCCACCACGGAGTCGCTGACGATGCGCACTCCCTCGTACTCACCCTTGTTGAGCATCATCTGGGCGAAGATGGACAGGTCCGCAGCCGTGGAGAACAGGCCCGCGTGTCCTGCCACGCCGCCAAGGGCGTAGGCGTTCTCGTCGTGCACTTCGCCCCGGACGGGGTATCCGCGCGGTGGCGACACCTCGGTGGGGGCGATCCGATTGCGCAGCGAGTCCGACGGCCGGAAGAACGTGTCGTTCATTCCAAGGGGACCGAACACGCGCTCCTCGAGAAAGGCGTCGAGCCCCTGGCCGGTGATCGCCTCGATCGCCCACCCCAGCACATCAGCGCCAAGGTCAGAATACAGGTAGCGGTCACCGGGGCGGGTCGTGAGCGGCGTGGACAGGACGATGTCCTTCGCTTGCTGGGGATTGTCGGCAAGACGCCAGAGCTCGCGTCCGGCGGGCAGTCCCGAGCGGTGTGTGAGCAGCTGCCGGATGGTGACGAGGTCCTTCTGGTCCCCGGTGAACTGCGGCAGGTAGCGCATGACGGGTGCGTCCAGGTCCAGGCGCCCCTCGTCGAAGAGGATCATCGCCGCCATGGTAGTGCCCACGACCTTGGTCAGGGACGCAAGGTCGTAGATGGTGCGATTTGCGGTCACGGTCGGGCTATTGGCGGTCCAGCCGAGGTGTCCGAAACCCTTCTCGAAGACGGCGGCGCCGCGTCGTCCCACCACAACGGCGGCACCCGGGAATCCGCCGGCCTTGAGCCCGCGGTTCACCACGCGGTCAATGGCCGCCAGGCGGGCCGCCGACATGCCCACGGACTTGGCGGGCCGGATGGGAAGCCCATCCGACGGCGCGAACGCTACGCTTAGAGCTGTGAGGAATGCCAGCAACCGACCACTCCCGAGCCGCGGGTCAAGAGGCAGCGAACGGCGGCCCTCTCAAGCGCGTTGCAACGTGCAAGGAGCGAGCCGCCGCCTTCACAACGACGGAAAATAATGCCGATCGGACGAGCTATGAAGTAGACTCCGGTCGGTGGGGCTGGGTTACATCTTGAGGCCACCAGGCCATAGGCCACAGGCCATAGGCCATAGGCCAGAGGCCAAAGGCCAAAGGCCAAAGGCCAAAGGTCAAAGGCCAGAGGTCAAAGGCCAGAGGTCAAAGGGCAAAGTTGGCCTTTGGCCCTATCTCCCGGCAACCTGTGGTCCCAGCGACGTGACCAATCTGACGTAACCGCATGGCAACGGACTTTCTGACCATTCAGCGCGCCATCGAGGGCGATGAGCGAGCGCTGCGGGCCCTCTGGTCGCAGCACGCGCCGCATGTCGACGCCGTGGTGCGACGGCTGGTCGGGGACCCCGACCTCGCGGAGGATATCGCGCAGGAAGTCTGGATCCAGATCTTCCGGGCTCTGCCGTCGTATCGGGGCGAGTCCCAGTTCGGGACCTGGGCGCACCGGATCGCGGTGAATCGTACGCTGAACGCGCTCCGCCGCACGCGCCGCCTGATGAAGATCGAAACGGACATCACGGAGGACACGGTCGTGGTCGAGCACGGAAGCGAGAGGGCAATGCTGGCGGCCTCCATCGGGGCGGCAGCAGCGCAGCTCTCGCCGGGCGCTCGCACGGTCTTCCTGCTGCACGATGTGGAAGGGTACACGCACGAGGAAATCGCCGCCGAACTGGGCATTACGCCCGGCGGCTCGAAATCACAGCTCTTCAAGGCGCGGGCGAAGCTCCGGCGGCTGCTTGCGCACCTGGTGGATAGAGATGACGCAGAAACAGGACAGGAACGTGTCTCACCTGCCTATTGAGCGGCTGGCGGAGCTCGCCGACGGCGAGCCGACTCCGCCCGAGCGCGCCCATCTCGGCGAGTGCAGGATGTGTGCATCCGAGCTTGACGCGTACCGGCGTCTGGTGGCCATCGCCGCCGACGAGCATCGGCGCATCGCCCCGCCGCTCACCAGTTGGGGGGCGCTGCGGACGCAGTTGCGGCGCGAGGGGGCGATCACCAGACCGATCACGCTCGATCCGTCGCGGACGGCCACCGCACGGCTGGTGCGCGGCGTGCAACGCGCCGCGGCGGCGGTCGTGCTCATCGTCGGCGGCACGGTGTTCGGACGGTTCTCGGCGGGACTGTCGGCGCGCGAAGCGGTGGCGGTGGGCGACCTCCGGTTTGCGGACGGACGCCAGTCGCCCGATTCCACCTCGGTGCTCGGTGGTCAGGACTTCGCGTCGGCGTCGGCTGCCCTCGCGACCCTCGAGCGGACGCAACGGGAATACGATCGGGCCGTCCAGTACCTCACCACGCACGACACATCGTCGAGCGACGCGGCGCCGGACCAGTACCGGGCGCGACTGGCGGTGGTCGATCACATCGCGGACTACTCGCTGCGGGCGCTCCGCGAAGCACCGCAGGATCCCGTGATCAATCAGCTGTACCTCAGCACGTTAGGCGCCCGGGACATGACGCTCAACAAGCTGGGAACGGTGCTGCCCGTGGGAGCGCGGCTCACCAAGTTCTGATCGGGACGGTGCAGGGCATCGGTGGGCGGATACCGCGGCAGTCGTGGCGGCGCAGGGAAGGGACGGGAGCTGAACGCTGAACGCTGAACGCTGATAGCTGAGCGCTGATAGCTCAACGCTGATGGCTGATAGCGGAGTGACGTATTGAGGCATATGAGAATCGTGAAGCAATTCGGCAGGAATTCGTTGGTATTCGCCGTGCTGGCGCTGTTCGCCGCCACCGCCGCCGCGCCGCAGGAGCCGGTGCGCGTGCGCGCGGTGTCGACGCTCGAGGCGCAGGTGGAGCGGCTCGCGCGCGAGCTCGAAATGCAGCGCCGGCTGCAGAGCGAGATGATGCGGACCTACGCGCAGCTGGTGGCGAGTGCGCGGGACTCGGGCGTCTCGCAGCGGGCGGGAAACGAGGGCGCCGCGCGGGCCATCTTCGAGCGCCTCACCGCGACAGCCTCCGAGGTGTCGCGGCTGAAGCGTGAGTTGCAGACGCTCTGTAACTCGGACCAGAAGCCCCAGGGGTACCTTGGCGTCGTCCTGAACGGAAAGGTCACGGTCACGCGCGAGGGCGACGGGCCCGACGTGTTCATGTACCACGGCAATCAGGTCGTGGAATCGGTCGAACCGGGGTCCCCGGCGTCGAAGTCCGGCCTCCGCACCGGCGACGTCATCATCGCCATGGGCGGCCTGGAGCTGCGCGCGGGAGATGTCAGTGCGGCAGAGCTCCTGCGGCCCGGGGCGAGACTGCCCGTGCAGTATGAGCGCGACGGCGCCACGCGCAACGTCACGGTGCTGGTTGAACGCCGTCCTGACGGATACGGGATGATGTGTCCGTGGATGGACGCGACCATTGCCACCGCGATGGCGCCAGTGCCTAACGAGCTCTACCTGCAGATCGCGACCGCCGACTCGTCGTCGGACGCGCCGGTGCGGCGCTACGTATTTCCGGCGCCCGCGCCGTCAGGATCGGCGCTTCGTGCCTCCGCGGCCGCCACCCCGACCTACCTGGGTCCCTTCGTGGCGCAGTTCGCCTTCGGGACCAACACGGTGGCTGGTGCGCAGCTGGTGCAGATGAATCGCGGACTTGGAGAGACCTTCGGCGTCGACCACGGGTTGCTCGTGCTCAAGGTCCTTGCGGGCGCGCCCGCGGAAAAGTCGGGCTTCCACGAGGGCGATGTGCTCCTCACCGCGGACGATCAGGAATTGACGTCGCCCCTCGTCCTGCAACGCGCCATGGCGATGTCGTCAGACCGTCAGGTCAAGGTCACGATCGTCCGGAAGAAAGCGCGGCGCAACGTGACGCTGAAATGGTGAGGAGCTGTGAGCTGGCAGCTAGCAGCTATCAGCGAACTGCGAACTGGTGACCGCCGACCGCTGACCTATCTCGTCCCCGCCGCGACGCTCGACACGCTCCCCACCCGGCCCGGCGGCAACGCGTACAGCAGCAGCGCGGTGGCTCGATCGGACGCCGACAGATCCTGCACCCGCACCTTCGCCGCCATGATTGACGAACTGTCGGTGGTGTGATCGAGACCGATCAGGTGTCCGACTTCGTGCAGCGCGATCGCGCGCACCGCGGACGTATCAAGAGTCTCCCCCGACTTGTGGTGCACCGCGATCTGAATGCTCGCGTCGACGATCCACCAGTGATCATCGTGGGCCCACAGGGTCTTGCCGCTGATCTTCTCAGAGAAGTGGTCGAGCCACGTGACGCGGACGTCGGCCAGGGATGAATCGACGACGAAACTGAACGAGATCGGGACTCCCGTTTCACTCCAGGTCACGAACGCGCTCCGGACGAGGGGGACGAAGCGCGGACTGAAATCCTTCACATTCGACATCGGCTGCACCCACACGCGCAGGGGACTGGTGCGCCGGTCGGGCCACCGGACGATCGCCGAATCGCGCTCTGCCAGGATCTCCCCGATGTAGGTGCCCGGCGCCGAGAGCTCCAGGCGGCGCCTGACGTCGGCGACCTCGGAACTCGGTCTCCCCTTCGAATCGCGCGCAGGCTCGGCGATGGCCGTGGAGGTTTCCACCGGCGTCGCCCCGTAGCTCGCCGTGTGCTGTGAGCGCGCCACGACTTGACGATGGGTGTCGAGGGCCTGATGACCTACAAAGGCCGCCAACGAGAGCAGGGAGACGGCGAGGAAAAGATTCAGACGGTTCATGTTGTCGCTGCGGCTTACGTCGAGGGCTCGGTGAGGAAGGCTCGGACTGAGGCGAAAAAGAGCCCCGGCGCCTCCCAGAACGGCATGTTTCCGCAGCTGGGCATGAGCACGAAACGGGCCTCAGGGATGAGTGCGGTAAGTTCGTGTGATGTAGCGCACAAAATCAAGTCGCTATCTCCATGAACGACGAGCGTCTGCGCCTCGACGGCACGCGCGCTTCGGGTCCAGTCGTAGCCATCGCGACGCAGTCGTGCGAGCGCCACAGCGCCTGTGTGGCTGGTGCTGCGAGGGGGCACAAACGCCCGTGCGAATTCGGGATCGGCAAACCACGCCGGGTAAAGCGCCCGGGAATACGCGGAGTGCCTTGCCGGGTCGGGCTCGGTCAGTGCATCGGGGTCCATTCGCTGCAGCAGAGATCGCTGGGTGGGGTCCCGCTCCAGGCGCTGGAGCGCGCGTTCGTGGAGATCGGCGAGCCAACCGGAGGTCGGTCCAACGGAGTCGACCAGCACCAGTCGCCGCGTCCCGCGTCGGTCCCGTTCTGCGGCGAGCAAGGCGATCCCCGCACCCCACGAATGCCCGAGCAGATCCCATTGGCGCACGCCGAGGGCAAGGCGCAGCGCCGCCACGTCGTCGGCGTCGCGTTCGATGCGCCATGCCGCCGGATCGGTCGGAGCCGGACTCTCACCCCGGCCGCGCTGATCGAAAAGGATGATCTGACGTTGATCGGCCAGCGGCGCGAGCGCGGGCCAGATGATCTCGTGTCCGTACAGGAGCCCGCCGTTCACGCAGACGAGCGGGATGGCATCAGGGACGGCCGGCGTGCTGAAGACGGCGAGTGGCGCGTCGCCGACGGTCACCACGCGCCGCGTGAGGCGGGGGGCGCGTGGCTGCTGGCGTCGAAAGGCGAGAAGGGGCGAGAGAAAGGCCATCGCTCAAGGGCCAGGGGCAACAGGCCATGGAGTATGCCGTCCGTTGACGTGGCGCGCGAATTCCTCTGGCTACCGCATTCCGGCCCTCACACCATGCGCCGCGACCGATTTCCGTTGATCAGAATCCGCATCCATCATCTCGCGGCATTCGCCGCTTTCGGTTTGGTCCTGCGCCCGCTGGGCGCCCAGGAAGCCTCGGACTCCGCCCCGCACTTCGCGAGCTGCCGGGTTCCCGGCGTCGACGAGTCGGTGCGTTGCGGTACCATGTCCGTCCGGGAGAATCCAGCGGCGCGTGCCGGTCGGAAGATCGCGCTGCATTTCGTGGTGTCCGGCCCCGGTTCGCCGTCCGTGCAGGTCACCAGCGCCGTGCTGACACCGCAACTCCCGGCACCGGGCGATTTCGTCGCGACTGTCGACAACCCGTTCTTTCCGCTCATTCCCGGGACGACCTTCGAGTACCGGAGCGAGACCGAAGATGGCGTCGAGACGAACACGGTGGAGGTGACGAGCGACAGCAGGACGATCGAGGGCATCACGGCCACCGTGGTGCATGATCAGGTCTATCTCGAGGGAGACCTGACCGAGGTCACGTTCGACTGGTACGCGCAGGACCGGTGGGGAAACGTCTGGTATCTGGGTGAGGACTCCTGTGAGATCGACCACGGGGTGTGCGTGTCCACGGAGGGATCGTGGGAGGCCGGGGTCGACGGCGCCCAGGCGGGCGTCCTGATGTGGGCCAACCCCGGGGCGCACAAGGGTGAGACGTACCGGCAGGAGTTGTATCCCGACGTCGCGGAGGACCTTGCCAAGGTGCAGCGACTCGACGCCACGGTCGATGTGCCGTATGGCGCGTTCACCGGTGCCCTCGAGACCATGGAGTGGTCGCCGCTCGAACCGGGCGTCCGCGAGCACAAGTACTACGTGCCGGGAGTGGGGCTGGTGCTCGAGGTGCAGCCGAAAGGCGGGAGGGTGACGAGCCAGCTGGTGGAGATCACGCCGCCGTAGCGTTGGAGCAGCCGCCACGGAGGACGCGGGAAGCGGTGCCGTCCCGCACTACTCGCAATCGGCACGGGATGGGTCGCCGCAGAGATCACAGAGGGTGCGCGGCGAAAGTTCGGCCCACGTCTCCGTGCCCTTCGCGACCTCTGTGGTTCAGGAAGCTGGCACGGAAATCCAGCGCACCGGCTGCCTATTGACACATCAACGAATCTTGATTTATAATTCCGCCCGTGACCACCGCCACCCGTCCCACTCCTGCCCCCGATCTCGACCGTGCCGTGATCCTGTTTCACGCGCTGTCCGACTCCACCCGCCTCTCGATCCTCGAGATGCTGCGAGGCGGCGAGCGATGCGTGTGCGAGTTGCAGGATGAACTGGAGGCCGCGCAGTCGCGTCTGTCCTTCCATCTCCGCGTGCTCAAGGAGTCCGGCCTGGTCATCGATCGCCGCGAGGGGCGCTGGGCGTACTACAGCATCGCACCCGAGGCGCTGGCCGAGGTGCACGACGCTGCCGTCGCGATGCAGCCGAAGAAGGGCGCCCTCCCTCTGCTCCGCGCGGGATCGTGCTGCCGCTGAACTTTTTTTTCTCCGATACATCAACTTTTCTTGATAGCTGTGAGGAGAACCATGACCGCCAAAGCAGAACACCTTTCGACGCAGGCGCCCACGACGCTCGAAGAAATCCGCGCGACGGTGCAGGCGCGATACGGCGCCGCCGCGCAGCGCGTCGCTGAGGGCGCAACCGCCGGCGCCGGCTGCTGCGGGCCCGCCGACGGATCCAGCGGCTGCTGCGGTGCGACGAGCGAGTCGTGGGATCCGATCACCGCCGATCTTTACGAGGAGGGAGAGACCGCGGGGCTTCCCGCCGACGCGCTCCTCGCCTCACTGGGTTGCGGTAACCCCACCGCGCTCGCCGAGCTCGGTGAGGGCGAGACGGTGCTCGACCTCGGTTCGGGTGGCGGGATCGACGTGCTGCTCTCAGCCCGGCGCGTCGGGCCCACGGGGAAGGCATACGGCCTCGACATGACCGACGAAATGCTGGCGCTCGCGCTCGAGAACAAGGCGAAGGCTGGAGCGACGAACGTGGAGTTCCTCAAGGGGCACATCGAGTCGATCCCGCTGCCGTCGAACACGGTGGACGTGATCATCTCGAACTGCGTGATCAACCTCTCGGGCGACAAGCGACAGGTCCTGAAGGAGGCTTTCCGCGTCCTCAGGCCCGGCGGCCGCTTCGCGGTGAGCGATGTGATCGTGCGCGAGGGGCTTCCGGAGGCGGTGCGGGAGAGCATGCCGCTGTGGACGGGGTGCGTGGCCGGCGCGCTCGCGGAGCGCGAGTTTCTGGATCTCCTCGGCGAGGCCGGCTTCGAGAATCCGACCATCGAGCCGACCCGGATCTATACGCGCGATGACGCGGCCGCCCTCCTCCAGGGATCGGGCCTCGACATCGCGCTCGCTGACCAGGTGGAAGGCAGGATCATGAGCGCCTTCGTGCGCGCCACCAGGCCCGGCGGATCGGCGGCGCGTCCGAAGCCGCACCGCGCGCTTGCCTCGCTCGGGGCGCCTGACGCGAAGCGGGACTGCGGCTGCGACGACGGCTGCTGTCGCTGACCCACATTCGGAGTCGCACGCTCGTGAGTGCTCCTGCGGCGGCTCGCGCGTCCGACGCCACCGGGACCGCCGGGATGCCGGTGTCGGTCGTGCGCCGCCTCCCGGCGCTCGATCGCTTTCTGCCGTTCTGGATCTTCGCGGCGATGGGGCTTGGACTCGCCCTCGGCCGAGTCTTCCCGGGTCTCGGGGCGGCCCTCGACCGGGTACAGATCGCCGGCGTGTCGGTGCCGATCGGCATCGGCCTGCTGTGGATGATGTACCCGGTACTCGCCAAGGTGCGCTACGAGACCATCGGCCGGCACGTGGCGAACGGGAAGCTCCTGGGCACGTCGCTCTTCTTCAACTGGTTGCTTGGTCCACTGGTGATGTTCGCGCTCGCCTGGCTGTTCCTTCCCGACCTGCCGGCGTACCGGAACGGGCTGGTGCTGATCGGACTCGCGCGCTGCATCGCGATGGTGCTGATCTGGAATTCACTGGCCTGCGGTTCGGGCGAGCTGGCTGCGGTGCTGGTGGCCCTCAACTCGATCTTCCAGATCCTCACCTACAGCGTCCTGGGGTGGCTCTTCCTGACGGTGATCCCGGGATGGTTCGGCGGCCAGACGGCCGTGGTGCACGTATCCATGTGGGCGATCGCGAAGAGCGTACTGATCTTCCTCGGCATCCCGTTGCTCGCGGGCTATCTCACGCGCCGCACGCTCGTGGCGCGCCGGGGCGAGGCGTGGTACTCGGGCACGTTCATGCCGCGATTCGGACCGACTGCGCTGGTCGGCCTGCTCTACACGATCGTCCTGATGTTCGCGATGCAGGGCGACCGCATCCTGCAGCTCCCGGTGGACGTACTCCGCATTGCGGTGCCGCTCGTCGTGTACTTCGGCGTGATGTTCGGGCTCGCCTTCGTGGTCTCGGCGAAGCTCGGCTTCGGCTACGAGGAGACGGCGTCGCTGTCGTTCACCGCGGCGGGGAACAACTTCGAGCTCGCGATCGCGGTCGCGGTCGCGACTTTCGGCATCGGGTCGGGCGAGGCGCTGGCAGCGGTGGTCGGTCCACTGGTCGAGGTGCCGGCGTTGATCGGCCTGGTGTACGTCTCACTCTGGGCGCGTCGCCGCTTCTTCGCCGGCGAAGCGCCGCTCGGCTCGGCCGCCGCGGAGGTCGCGCCGTGACCGCGGGCCGTTCCACCCACCCGTTCCGGGTGCTGGTACTGTGCACGGGCAACTCGGCGCGGAGCCAGATTGCCGAGGCGCTGCTGACGGCGCGTGGGGTGGGGCGCATCGAAGCGACGAGCGCGGGGACCCATCCTGCCTCACGAGTGAATCCCTGGGCCATCGACGTGCTGCGCGCACACGGCATCGCCTGGGAGGGACGCACGCCGAAGAGCGTCGATCAGGTTACCGGTCAGCACTTCGATCTCGTGATCACCGTTTGCGACGACGCCCGCGAAGCCTGCCCGTTCTTTCCCGGCGCGGGTGCGCAGGCCCACTGGGGCCTGCCTGATCCGGCCATCGAGACACAGCCCGAGGTGGCGCGCCGTGCGTTCCACGAGACGTACGACGCGCTGGCCGCGCGGGTGGGTGCGCTGCTTGCGTTGCCGCTCGAGCAACTCGGACCGACCGAACTCCGCGATCGCGTGCAGGCGGTTCATTCCGGATAGCGCCCGACCTTTCGGCTACGCAAGGCGAGCAGATTCCGCGCCGCATCGAGGAGACCTACGGGTCCGGCCCGCGACCGGAGTGAGACGTCGGGGGGGATGTGCGGTCGCCGAGGCGCGCCATGGCCCATGCCGCATGGTCGCGCACGAGTGGATCGTCGTCGTGGGCAGCCGTTGCGAGCACCGCCGCGTCGTCGGCGGTACCCACGTTTCCCAGCACCACGGCCGCATTCCGCTTCAGTCCTCGCAGCTTCGCGCGCGTCATCGCCGAGTCGCGGAAGGCCGCACGATAGGTCCCGTCATCCATGGCCAGAATGGACCGCGCGAGCGCGCGGGCATCCGGGCCCGCCACGTGCGTACCGGGCGCGAACGGAGACTCGTCAGGCAGGTGCCGCGCGAACTTCACGTTCCACGGACAGACGTCCTGGCAGATGTCGCACCCGAAGACCAGCGAACCCATTGGCACGCGCCATTCGACCGGAATCGCGTCGCGCAGTTCGATCGTGAGGTAGGAGATGCAGCGCCGGGCATCGAGCACCCGCGGTTCGACGATCGCTTCGGTGGGGCAGGCGTCGAGGCAGCGCCGGCACGTGCCGCAGCGGTCGGCAGCGAACGGCGCGTCGGGCTCGAGGGCGACGTTTACCAGCAACGCACCCAGGAAGAAGAAGGACCCGAGCTCCGGGTTGATCAGCATCGTGTTCTTGCCGAACCAGCCGAGTCCCGCCCGCCGCGCCAGGTCCCGCTCGAGAATCGGTCCGGTGTCCACGTACGAGCGGCCGCCCACCGCGCGGCCGCACTCCTGCTCCAGCCACCGGTGCAGGGCGTCGAGTCGGTCGCGCATCACGTCGTGATAATCGCGGCCGCGCGCATAACGAGCGACGGGACCCGACGGCTCGCCGCCTCCGTAGTCCAGCGCGGTCACGATGGCCGACACGGCGCCCGGTACCACGGCTCGCGGATCGCGCCGCGCGGCGGCGCCGCGCTCGAGGTAGTGCATGGCGCCGGCAAAGCCGCGGTCCAGCCAGGCGTCGAATGACGGGGCGGTCTCCGCCGGGCCCAGTGCCGCGATGCCGGCCAGGTCGAACCCCAGGGCGTAGGCCTGCGCCTTGATGCGTTCGGGCCCCGGCACGGCGGGGGCGGGGGCGGGGGCGCTCACCGCTGGCGCGCCGCCCAGCGGGCGTAGCGCACCACGTCGTCCACCGGCGGCACTGCGTGCTCGTCGCCGTACGCGGTGTACATCCGCCAGCGCATGTACTCGCGCGCGGGGAGTGGGAGGAACGGCGGCCGGAGTCCCCAACGCCGGGCCCGGAACCGCCAGGCGACGCGGAGCAGATCCCTGGCCAGCGACGGCGACACCGCGGCGCGTATCGCGAGGGAGAAGGTCAGGCGG